>CAWCCU010000006.1:0-57250 GCA_963794195.1 uncultured Acidobacteriaceae bacterium | reverse complement strand
CCCAGGATTCCGCGGTGCATTCGGATTCTGGGGATAGCCGGGCCGCGGCGCTGCCGGGGTTGTTGTTCGGAATTACATTGTTATTGCTGGCGCCACGATTGCTGTTTCCGCCGCGGTTTGCCGGCGGAGGCGGCAAGGTCGCACGAATCTGCTGCGTGCTCTGCCGATCCAGCGGACGTCCTGGATTTTTCGCCAGTGCCTCCTGTTTGGCCGCAAACGGAATCGGACGGGGCGGAGGAGCAGTCTTAGTGACCACCTGACGCTGCATGGCACGCGCCGGAGGCGCTACTGCCGGTCTGCCGGCATTTACGCCGAGCACGCTGTTTCGAATCGGAGCTACGGGTGCATTCCGAACCATCGAAACACGTTCGATCTGTTCACGCGGCACGACCACGGCAACTCGTCGCACGGATTGTCCGCTCGACATCGCACTCGCGGAAACCGCCACGAACGCTCTGGGCTGAGTCCGGTTGACGTAGTTAATGTTGTTTACCGTCGTCCGATTGTTGTAGTAGTTGTTGATTACAGTCACATTGGTGACGTGAATGTTAGTCACGTTTACCTGCGTGAAGTAATTACGGCTGGTGTGATAGGGCGGGATGTAAGGCTCGTTGAAGCCGAGCGGGAACCAACCCACGCCAGCGCCTCCACCGAACGAAACTCCCACGCCCCAATTGGAGCCGCCTACAAAAGCTACCAATGCCGGAGCATACACAGGACGCACGTTTACTACACGCGGCCCCGGCGTCCATCCCCAATATCCGCCGGTGTAAACCCAGCGGCCATAGTGGGAAGGAGCAAACCCCCAGGGAGCATCGTCGACCCAGGTCCATCCCCATGGCTCAACCCAGAGCCAGTGTCCATCGTGATAGGGAGCCCAGTCGGCGTCGACGCGA
This sequence comes from uncultured Acidobacteriaceae bacterium, assembly GCA_963794195.1. Taxonomy (GTDB): domain Bacteria; phylum Acidobacteriota; class Terriglobia; order Terriglobales; family Acidobacteriaceae; genus DATBAX01. Next base: position 56,354 of record CAWCCU010000006.1, on the reverse strand, counting down.
GTGGGTCTCCACACGGGCCCATAGTTCGGGACGTTGGCCCAGGTTCCGTTTTCGTCGAGATCGTCGGCTCCAACCACATCAGGAGAAACGTATTGCGCTGATTCCGAATGCATTTCGCGGTCGTCGCGGATGCGGCACCAGTCATCGAAGCCATCGGGCGCCGGAGCGCCATTCATCTCATTTTGCATGGACTGGCCGTTGGTGAAACTAACTTGCTGGCCGGAACGAATGGAAACGCTGGGGCCATCACCCGTGGCATCGCCCGCGCCATTGCGGACGGTCACCAGCGTGGTATCGCCATTGGGATCAACGTCAAAGCGATAGTTGCCGGCACGGCTGAGAGTGAACGCCATATTGGGTGTGTCCACTTCATAGATTTCGCCGTCATAAATCTGGCGTACTGACAAATTCAGCGTGCCCTGGTCGAGTTCGACTTGCACGTCCTGATCTGTGACGTCGGTCAGAGTCAGGCTGGTCTCGGAGCTCAAACGCAGGGCGGAGTTCCCCAGATTCAGTTCGGTGCGGGACGCTTTATCCGTCCAGACCTTGTCGCCGGTGGTTAGTGGACGGTTGATCGCAGCATCGACCCAATCGTCGACTCCGCCCGGCTGGATGGAGACTTGGCCCATGATGTTGCGAATGTCGGCGGCGCGGCCCGGAGGATCGTCACTCGGGTTGTCGTTGTCTTGGTCCTGCGCAAACGCCATGCTAGTCAACAGGGTGATGACTAGTCCTGCTAAAAACGTTGATATGAATCGCTTTGAAGTTTTCATAAGATCTCCAGTTTCGATTTAACTGGCCCACCAAGTTGGTGATGAGCAACGTCCCCAATCGTTGTAAACACAGTAGCACCGGAGCAGTTGCGTTGAGACGAATAAACTCCGAGGTAACTTGAGGGATTTTCCACTTCAGGAGGACGTGCAAGTTAATGACTCTTAACGAGGATCGCCCCAATTACGAGATGGATTTTCTATCCCGAAGCACCTAGTTGGTACCGTCCCAGCCTTTCGTTTCTCTAACGGCAAGAGAAACGCGTGCTATACTGACGTTGCGGTTAATACCACGGTTGTGTGGTGCGGTTCCTACAAGGTTAAGAAGTTAAGAACGTGATCCAAGACTTCCCGCCCTGCTGTATCCTCCGTTGATTTGTCGCTAATTCAGATAACAGACTGGCCTAAAAGCCATAGCCTTGCCACTCGGATACGTGTGCGCCAGGCACGCTACCGCCAGACAGAAAGATCTATCCATCAATGAATCAATTTTCAGAACTGCCGATTTCCGCTCAAATTATGGAGCAACTTACGGCAGGTCGTTTTTCCACTATGACCCCGGTGCAGGCTGCCGCGATTCCTCATGCCCTTCAAGGCAAAGACGTTTTGGCTACGGCCCAGACCGGAACCGGCAAGACACTCGCATTCCTGATCCCGGTGTTGGAGCATTTGCTCAAATCGCATATTCCTGCGATCACCGCTTTAGTTTTGGTCCCTACCCGCGAACTGGCAATGCAAGTCGCGGCGCAATATGACGCACTACGCGGCAAGAGGCTTGCACCTGCGGCCCAAGTTGTCGGCGGATTGCCCGAACGGCAGCAACTGGCTGCAATTCGCAGCGGCGCTCGCTTGATGGTCGCAACTCCCGGCCGTTTAGAAGATTTCCTCGACCGTAAACTGGTCGACTTCCGCGGAACTTCGATTCTGGTGCTCGATGAAGCTGACCGCATGTTGGACATGGGTTTTCTTCCCTCGATTCGCCGCATTGTTGGAGTTTTGCCGGTGAAGCGTCAGACCATGTGCTTCTCCGCCACCCTGCCTGATTCCGTTGCACAACTCACCAGCAAATACATGACTTCCCCAGTACGCGTTGCTCTGGGATCGACATCGAAACCTGCCGAGAACGTCCGCATGCAGGCGTTTGAAGTTTCCGGCGATCGCAAACAGCAGGTTTTGAACGGCTTGCTCGCGAACGAAACCGGACGCTGCCTGATCTTCGTACGCACCAAGCACGGCACCGAGCGGTTGGCGAAGCGCCTGACTCGCGATGGTTTCGCGGCATCCGTGATTCACGGAGACCGCTCGCAGTCACAACGAACCGCGGCACTGGCTGGATTCCAGCAAGGCCGTATCCGCATCTTGGTCGCAACCGACCTCGCGTCACGCGGCATTCATGTGCAGGACATCGCTCACGTCATTAACTTTGACCTGCCTGCCGTGGCGGAAGATTTCATCCATCGCGTAGGAAGAACGGGACGCGCCGGCGGTTCGGGCGTAGCTTCGACTCTCTACGGACGCGATCAGGCCGGCGAACTGCGCCAGATCGAACGTGCTCTTGGCATCAAGATTGAACGTAAGCAGGCGGACTTTGACGCTTCGGTGAAACCTGAATCCGGGAAAGAAAAACGGACATGGGAAGATCGTGGCGAGCAGAGCTTCGATGCTGCTGCGTCGAAGACTCGCATGGTTCGTTTGCCGGGTGAGACCCTGCAACGGCATGTGGCTCGGGCATAGAAGAGGTTTTAATCACCAAGTACACGAAGTAAGAATCGAAGGACCCTTACCTCAGGCAGATTGCCGATCGTAGGGGTCCTTCGACTGCGTGGATGCTTCGCTCGCGCGAAACATCCACTCCGCTCAGGATGACAAGACCTCCGAGGCGGGGAAATCTACTGGCGACGGCCAGCGTGATTCACACCCATCTTCTACGGCCGGACGAAGTCGAAGTCCGCATTTGCACTGTTAACTCCGAACACGCCGGCCCCCGATCCCGAGGAAATGCTTTTGAGATTACCTGGGATGGTGATAAACGACGCGGTGCTGGAGTCATAGCGCAAGATATGCGTGGAGGTGTCGACGAGCCACACGCCATCCCCGCCAACCGAGACTTGAACCGTATTTCCGCCCAGGCTGTTGAAGGTGTGACTGGTGGGATTGTAACGAAAGATATTGTTGGCGCTGTTGACTCCCCAAACATCGTTCACTCCCACGGAAATCTGTGTTAGGACGCCAGAAACTGTGGTGAACGACTGGTTCGTGAAGTTGAAGTGAAAGATTTTGCCTGCGCTATTGAGGCCCCACACATCGCCACCGCCGGTGGCGACCTGAGTCAGGAGACCGCTCATTGTGTCGAACCCACTGGTGCAGTAGTTGAACCTGAAGACACCGTCGGAGGAGTTGACGCCCCAAACTTCATAGGGATGGCAATCGTCCTGGTAGCCCGGACCGACCGCGATTTGCGTGAGGTTACCCGATTGTTGAACGAAGGCTTTGCTGCTGTAGTTGAACTGGTAAACATCTCCGCTGGCATTTATTCCCCAGACCTCGTCAAGCTGTGCGGCGGTGCCGCCGCCCACTGCGACGCTCACCAGCGTTGCACGCGGTACTTTAAGGAAGGAGTTCGTGGTCGGATGGAATCGCCAGACTGCGCCCTTTACATCGAAGCCAAAAGCCTCATTTCGGCCAGCGGAAATACTGACCAGGGTACCCTTCACCTGCTGAAATTCTTGGGCTGAACCCGGGACGACGAGCCCGGCCCAGCAGACTAGAACCAGAAGAACACTGCCATATGTGGTTTTGCGCGACATTTAAGAATCTCCTTGACGATTTTTTGGTTCGCGGGATAGCGATCATGCAGGCTGAATAGCGCGTTGGTGGCCAGATTTCACCGCCAGAATCAGCGGTAGGCGTGGAACGATCATGATAAGATTCCACTCAGTTTCTAGCCCGCACCGTTCCACCCCCCGAGCGGCAGACCCTACTTCACATGTCCATCAAATGTCCTAAAATCGGCGTTCAAAAGTTCCCAAAGGCTGCAAGAATACTGTTATGTCCAGCCTAGCCAATAACTTGTATCGGTTCGGCGAATTCAGCCTCGACGCCCAGGGTCGGGTTCTGAGGCGCGGCGTGGAAACTGTGCCCCTGACCCGAAAGGCCTTCGACGCCCTATTCCTGCTGGTCCAAAACGCAGGAAAGACTGTCACCAAAGATGAACTGATGGAAGCAGTGTGGCCGGACACCTATGTGGAAGAGTCGAACCTGACGCAAACGATCTTCATGGTGCGAAAGGCCTTGGATGAGACGGCCGACCGCCGCTACATCCTGACCGTGCAGGGGCAAGGCTACCGGTTCCTGATACCAGTTACAGAAGCAACGAGTGCTGCGACGGAGAGTGACGTCCCTGTCGTGCCTTCTAACACCAGCAATGGTCATCCGATTGGAGAATCGGGAATGAGCGGTTGGAGATCGGCCTTCATCGCTCTGGCCTCAGTTGCGTTGGTCCTGGCGGTGGGGTTCGCCATCTGGCGCTGGCACGCACAGAAGGGACTCGCGCAGCAGCCTGGTGGGAGAATTATGCTGGCAGTCCTGCCGTTCCAGAATCTTACGGGAGATCCAGCCCAAGAGTACATCAGTGACGGCCTGACCGAGGAAATGCTCACACAATTAGGGAATCTCAATCCCCAGCGGATGGGGGTCATTGCTCGCACCTCAGTGATGCATTACAAAGACGCGCACACCCCTCTCGACCAGATCGGACGCGAGTTGAATGTGCAATATGTGCTGGAAGGAAGCGTCCGGCGCGAATCGGAGCGAGTGCGCATCACCGCTCAACTCATACAAGTCAAAGATCAGACCCATGTCTGGGCGCGTCAGTATGATCGCGAGTTGAAAGATTTGCTTCCCCTGGAGGGAGAGGTTGCCCAGGAAATCGCCGAAGAGATTCAACTCACCTTCGACGGCCACACGCGGGCCGAAGGCAAATCCGCGGCGCCGCAAAACTTCGAAGGGTACGATCTCTATTTGAAGGGGCTTTATTTTTTCAACAAGAGGACGCCGGCAGACCTGCAACAGGCAATTCAGTATTTCCAGCAAGCTGCGGCGAAAGATTCCACATCTGCCCGTGCTTATGCAGGCATTGCGAAGGGATACGCCATTCTTTCGGAATACAGCAATCAGCCGGAGTCGGAGTTCTTGCCCAAGGCGCGCGCGGCGGCGACGACCGCACTCGAAATTGATCCGAACTCTTCGGAAGCCCACACCGCAATGGCCCTGATTGTTCAGAATGACGCCTGGGATTGGCAGACGGCGGAAAAGGAATTCCGGCGGGCGATCGAATTGAATCCGAACGACGCAACCGCGCACCATTGGTATGCCGAGCATTTGATGTGGCGCGGACGATTCGATGAGGCACTGGAGCAGAGCGAGCGGGCCCATCAGTTGGATCCGCTTTCATTGATTATCACCGCGGACAACGGCGCCATCCTCTACTTCTCGCGCAGGTATGACGCCGCCATCGAAAAATGGCGCTCTGTGCAGGACATGGATCCTCTCTTTATTCGAGCTCACCTCATTTTGGGGGCATACGTGGAAAAGGGAATGTTCGCCGAGGCGCTGGCAGATAACGAAAAGATAAGGCCAACGATTCCGGGCGCAGCGTATTGGTCGTGGCGCTCTTATATTTACGGACGCGCCGGACAGATGAAAGAGGCACGCTCCGCGATGGACCAGTTGCGGGAAACCGCGAAGAACACTTCCGTTGACCCGGGTACCTTCGCTCTAGCCTTCGCAGGGATGGGAGACAAGGGCCAAGCCCTTGCCTGTCTGGAGAAAGCTTATGCACAACGTTCGGGCGGACTCACCTCATTGAAGGTAGATCCCGCCTATGATCCACTTCGAAGCGATCCGCGGTTCAAGGATTTGTTACAACGCGTTGGCTTGGAGTAGCAAAACGGATTGGGGTTCGTGACCGTGATCGGCGATGCGGAAACGTGGCATTTGCCTGGCGAGATTTCGGAATCTGACCCAAAGCAAAATCATCTGCCTGCGAGACATGGCTCCTCCAAGAATTAGAGCACAAGTGATTTCAGCGCGCAGGCCGGTAAATGAGGCCGATCACCAGGCCGACGATGATCCATTCTGCAAAGTAGGCGATCCCTTGTTGAACGGTTAGCCGAATCCCAATCTGCAGGTTGACATAGTTGTGCACCACAAACGAACCGACGGCGAAAATTCCGATTAATGCGCCGAATCTTGTGCCTTCCATGACGCCCGAACCGCCCCGATACAACATCGCATAAAGCACGGCGAGAACCACGATGGCCAGGAACATGAACGCCATCCCAACGGGCATGGTGCTCTTGACCCCTTCCTGGGTCCGATAGATGTTCGGGTATTTGAGGAATTCATTCTTCATTGATGGCAACAGTCCAAAAAGAAGGCCACCCACCACGAAGTAAGCAAAGAATGCGGCGACAGAGGCCAGGGCAATGCGTGCCGGGTTCATGGGTTATTCTCCCGAGGTCAAGATGAGCAGCAGAATCATACCGAATTCGGGGATGAGTCTGCCAATTCGACTGGAAAAATTTGTGAAATGGCCTGTTTCGAGGTATTGGTGCAATAGAAGTTCCAAGGACTTGTCATTCCGAAGCCCGGCACAATCGCGCGAGGAATCGGCTGTGCCGCTGTTGAGAAAAAGCCGATAAACCTGGCCTCGGAATGGCAAGGCTTGAGGTTTTTGGACAAATTGCAGCACAACCATCAAGAATCGTTCCTGGGAATCACCCTCTGACCCCGGCTAGAAATGATAATTCGTCTCCAGAAAGATCAGCTGGCCGTTTGCCTCTTTCGGGTAAATTTCCGCGATCACATTCTTGCCCCAGGCATGGCCATAATAAAGAGTGGTACTAAACGAGCGCGTGATCTGATAGTCGGCGCTGATGTCCCAGACATTGCCCAACCCGCGGAACTTGTTGCTGGGGCGACCGGTGAATCCAAAAGTTTTAGGTTGAAATGCGCCGCCGCCGGAATACCAAAGATCGGCGGCGTTGGCCAGTCGTAAGGCATGCGCTTCGCTCCGCAAGGTCAGCTTCGACGCTGGTTTTAAGTTCAGCGTGAGGTAGGCGTCTTCGTTATTCATCATGTTATAGAAAGGGAAACGCGCGTACTGGCGCGGCGTCGGCAGAATTTGAAAAAATGTACCGTGGCGCGTATCACCAGGATTGCCATCGCCGCTTCCGTAGGAATAGCCGGCACTCAACCACGGGTGGAGATGTTCGACTTTCGGTTGCCATCCCAGTTCGCCGACGAATGCGCCTGAGCGCTGGGTGAGATCTCCCCAGGAACCTCCCTGCCAAACGCCCCACACCAGAATGTCAAACTTGCCGGAGTTCGGAGTGTTGATGACCTCTACGTAGTCGCCGCCATAAGTGCCGATTTCGATGTTGCCCAAATCCGCGGTGCGAACCGCAGCGGGGCGATTGTCGGTCTTCAATACACCGTGGCGGTTGTCGACGTAGCCCAGGCCGAACACGCGCAATTGTCCGGCGCTTTCTGATGTGTTGAAGGAGTGAGTATAAGAGCCGGAGTAAACCTCTACGTTTAACTCATTCATGCCATCCACTTGAAAAACTCCCTGCGTAGGCTTGGCCCCGAAGAAGGTCAGATTATTTTGGCCGCTGTTGAGGGAGAACTGGCCGCCATCGAAAGTACGCTGCACCGCGGTGAAGGCGAAATTTGAGATCAAGCGACTGGCGATTCGTGTCTGGATGACGGTTGCGAGCAATGGATCTTTAGGTTTAACTTCCGTCCCATCGAAGTATTCGAAACGGCCGACTTTTAATCTGGCGGGTCCGAAATGTTTGAAGTCTACATATGCCTGTTTGAGAAATATGCTGGCGCTATTTGCCTGATTGTTATTAGCCGCGTAGTAATTCCCTCCCAAGCCAAGTTGACCTTGCGGAGCAGCAACAACCGCATCGTTCGGAACACCGAGAATGGAAGGCTGCTCGAACTCGGCGAACCAGTCGATGTGTTCCGTAGTCTGGCCGATTCCCACTCGCAACAAGGAATTCCACAAGCCATAATCGCTGTTTCCGGTGGGACCCTGAAACCAGTTCCAGCCTTCGGCACGAGTCCGCCAGTTGATGGAAATTTCGAATGGACCGATCTTGTGTTTCGGCGGGGGAGCGGAATTTTTCTTCTCTTTCTTCTCTGGGGGCACCGATTGGGTGGTGGCAGATGAGGAAGAACTTTGGGCCGAAACTTGCGACTGCTGTGCGAGCGAGACTCCCGACAAAAATACCAGGAGCAAACTAAACGTTGCCCGGAATTTCATTCGCAACTCCTCCAGCCGATTTTTCTGCGGCGATGACTGCGAAGGAAATCTACAAGTAGAGAGTTTTCAGAGCAATAGTAGGAAGGTACTAGCTGAAAGCGGCTCTCACTGTCAGCTGTCACCTTGACGATCAGTTACATGCGCGATTGAGATGGCGCCGGCTCCATTGAATCGGTAGGGCCGATCGTTGCACAATTGCTCTGAACCGTTAAAATTGTTTTGCGCCAATGTAGGATCTACCTTTAATGTCAATCTCTTCGATTTTTGTGGCAACGTGGGACAGCGGATTCCTTTGCGTCACTGGGAAAGATATTCGTCAAGAACTTGGCAATCAATCGGTCCGAAGTCTGGTGGCCGACGGGCGTGGAGGAGTGTTCGCAATCGTTGGCGGCCATTCGCTCTGTCGACGATCCGCGGGCGGCGAATGGAGCACGATAGGAAAAAGCGAACTCGAGCTTTCATGCTGCGCACCAATCGGCAATGACGTTTTTGTCGGGACCGACGACGACGCCCGTATGCTGCGCGTCAATGCTGACGGCACGATGCAAAGCTTGACCGGTTTTGACGAAGTAGCGGGCCGCGACACGTGGTACGCCGGATCGGCGATCGTCGACGGCAAGCGGATGGGGCCGCCGCTTGGAATTCGTTCCATGGCGGCGACTTGCGATGGTGCCGGGCTTCTGGCGAATGTCCACGTAGGCGGCATTCCGCGATCAACCGACGCCGGCTTAACCTGGCAGCCCACGATTGAAATCGATAGTGACGTGCATCAGGTATGCACACATCCAACCCGGCCTGACATGGTGGTCGCTGCTTCGGCAAATGGACTTTGCGTGAGCCACGATGCTGGAGTCACATGGTCAATCGAACAGCGCGGACTTCACGCCCATCATTGCTCAGCCGTTGCTTTTGGGAGAAACGACATTTTCGTTTCAGCGGCCACCGACCCGTTTACCAAGCAGGGTGCACTTTATCGACGCCCGATTGAAAGCAACGGCCCACTAGAGCTAGTGGGCGGAGGCATGCCGCAATGGACCAGCGGCATCGCCGATACCAACTGCATCGCGACCCGGGATTCAATGGTCGCCGTCATCGACCGGTCGGGATTCCTTTATGTGTCGCATGACGATGGCGCTAACTGGCCGGCTCCGGTGGTTGATCTTCCAGCTCTTGCAAGCGGGCTGCACATCGGTTGAATGCGTCACTTCAACGGAAGCAGTTGAACAGGTATTAATCCTAGATCACAGCGGAAGGACTGCTTCCGGTGGCCGCGAAAACTTCGGCAACTTCCTGGCCGGCGATTTCCACGAAAGCCTGCACTACCATGGGATCAAATTGCGTTCCGGCGGATTGGTTGAGCCGGTTCACGGCTTCTTCGTGAGAGAGGCCTTTGCGGTAGCAGCGATTTGAAATCATCGCGTCGTAGGCGTCGATGACGGCGACGATGCGCGATCCGATGGGAATTTCGTCACCCTTCAAATTGCCGGGATAGCCGCGGCCATCGAAACTTTCGTGGTGATGAAGCGCGTAGAGGCTAGCTTTGTCGAGGCCCGGGAACAGCCGCAGAATCGACCAGCTATATTCCGGATGCTTGTTCATCAAAGCTTTCTCTTCTTCGGTCAGCTTGCCTTCTTTTTTAAGAATGGCATCCGGGATGCCGATCTTGCCGATGTCATGCAGAAGAGCAGCGGCTTCGAGCTGATAGAAGTCTGATTCCGCGAGTCCCAGTTTTCTGGCGACCCGCACTGCCCATTCCGCCAGACGGGTGCTGTGAATTCCGGTGCCAAGATCGCGCAGATCAAGCAACTGGTTGAAGGCACAGATGACAGACTTGAGGAGCGCCTGCTGTTGCTCCTCAAGTTCCTTCACCCGCAGCAGCGTTCCGCCGCCGCCCGAAGAACCCGCCAACCATTCGCTCACAGACGTTGCCATAGAAGCCTCGATGGTCTAGCGCAATCCCAGATTAGTATGCCAGGCTTGCATGGCCTGATACGTATCCAGACGGCCTTTGCCCATTTGCGGATCCGGTATTTGTTGGGTATGGGCCAGAGCGCTTGCCGCCTGGGGCTCGGTGGTGGAAGCGGTCAGCAATTGCAGAATCGATCCCAACAACCCCTTCGCCGGCGGATCGGATTTGTACTGGGACATCATCAGGGCCGCAGTGCCAGTCACCATCGGCGTGCTGAAGGATGTTCCCCATCCTGCCGCATAAGTACCGAACGGATAAGTGGTCATGACGCCTTCTCCCGGGGCAGCCAGCCAAACCGGCGGTGCACCGTAGTTGGAGAAAGTTGAAGGAGTGTCGTTGTTGCTGGTGGAAGCCACGTCGATCACGCCTTTCAGCGCTGCAGGATAAACCGTAACCTGTTCCCCGCTGTTGCCAGCCGCGGCCACGCAAATCACTCCATTCGCATTGGCGTAGTTCACTGCAGTCGCCAATTCTTGCGAGTAGGTGGTGTAGTTGAAACTCATGTTGATGACTTTCGCACCGTGGGCAACCGCGTAGTAAATGGCGCGCAGGATGTCCGAGTCATAGCCGCTGCCATCGGCGAGGAACGCCTTCAACGGCATGATTTGTGCTTGCGGTGCGACCAGGTGAATGATGCCAGCGGTCATGGTGCCGTGACCGAAAGCTTCGTAGCCGGGACCGTCCAAAACCGCGACCGCAGATTGATCCAAAACAGCGACCGCGGACTGACTGACTTTTGAAGGTCGATTGCCTTGTTTATCCAGAACTGCGACTGAAGACTGGCTAACGTCCGCCATCTCGGAGCCGCCGTTGGAGTTACGCGTGAAGTCGTAGCCGGAGACCAGGACATTCTTCAAAACCGGATGTGTCGGATCCACGCCGGTATCGATGTCCGCGACGATTACGCCGGCGCCGGCGTTGAATGCTGCATGGGTTGCGTCCGTCCGGATCAATACATTGCCCGGCTGATACACATAACCGTGCCAGACGCTGGTGCCGTAATACGTATATGGCGCTTCATCGGTCAGATAGTTTGGGGTCGCACCGGCAGAGGCTTCCTGGGTCTGAACATTCTGGTCGGTTTCGATCGAGACCAGTCCCAGGATTGAAATGTTCAGCAGCGAAGTGACGGCATTGAGCGATGCCGGAGTCTGGATCATGAACAACTGGCCCTGGGGATCTCCCAGGCTCTCGGCAGTCGAGCAGCCCAGAATCTTACAAAGATTCAGAATGCCACCCAGCCCAAGACTGGTACGCACGATCACTCGAGTCGGCGGTGCTATCTTGGCCTTGGAGCTTTGCGCGTTCAGGGCCTGGACCCCGAAACACAGCATGAGCATTAGTGCCAAATACGCGCGAAAGGCTGGGGGACTCTGTCGCTTCGATTCGCCGGTGGTCGATTGATTCTGCGTTCTCATTTGCTCCCCTTTTGGACTCGATCCTGTTGGTAAGGTCGAGTCTACGAAACAGTCGAACTTTGCGAAACTTACAACCGTAATTCTTGGATGGTTACCTTCTTGTTACTTGACCCGGAGAAAGGTAACTAATCCAAATCCTTTGATTCCAATGACTTGCCGCGCACGCCATGAAGGGGGAGAACGATTTCGTTGTCTTCATTACCGCCAATCGAAATATGCAAACCGGCGGCGCCGTCAAACTCGAGTTGGAACTCGCCGAAACGGTTGGCGACGGTTTCGGCGATCGAAACCTTCCCGTTTTGAATGCGGATCGCGATCCCTGCGGCCGTTCGATCCATGCCTTGCCGGGTAAGGACTTGTCCTATGAGGCAGGCACGATCGCCGTCCCGCCTGGGTTCGAGACGGAGGTCAATGTAATAGTCGTCAGTCTCGTACAGAAATTGCCTGGCTGAGACTGAACCTCGTATGCCGGCAGTAACAGGTTGCAACGCCGAGTCGAATAACATGCGAAAGCCACGGCTGACCTTGAGTGCCGCAGCCGCAAACCGACTCTTCACCACACGGAGAATGTCGCTGGGGGGCATGAATGCGGCCTCCTGTTCAGCGATCGCGATCACGCTTTGCCACACTTGTAGCGTCTCCTCGCACTTCTGGCACCCGCCCTGAATATGCTGTTGCATGTCAATTTTTTCCTTCGGTGCTATGACATTTCTCGCAAAATCGGCCCATTGGGCTTCGCTAAAGTGCTTCACCACTACCTCCGCTGGGGGTACGGAACCAAAATTTGATACTCATGAATAAAGGGACAGTGCAGGGTCAGGAAATATAGGGGACGGGAAATAAACCTCGGCGGGGAGCCAAGTGATTGATATATAAGGCTGATGATCTATAGATCGTTTACCGGCTTCAGTCATTTTAGGCGGAGAGGAGTCCGCGATAGCGAGGTCCTCGCAGTCGTAGGACCCCTAAGCCGGTCAAGTTTGCCCTGCGGTAGTGTCCTTCGACTCCGTGAGTCCGGTCGTTCCGAACGGACTTACTGCGCTCAGGATGACAAGATCGAATGTATAGGGATAAGAGCCTGCAACTGGACGACATACCAGGTCAGGCTTTGCCGACCAGAATGAATGGAGCCCATTGATAACAATGGGGATAAGTCGCTTTTAGCTTTAGCATGGATGCCTGTAGCGCCTCGGCTTTGCTTTTCCCCTGACGCAGAAATCCGTAGAAAGCCGTCATGAACTCGGCTGTGCTCTTGTCATGAACATCCCACAGGCTGAGGACCAGCGATTGCGCCCCGGCGTGCAGGAGACCGCGGGCAAGTCCTATGAGTTCATCACCGGCGGCGACGACATTCAGTCCGGTCGAGCACCCGCTTAGCGTGATCAGTTCCACGGGTAGCCTCAACTGGTAAAGATCAAACAAGCTCAGCGAAGAACCGCCCAGGCGAATGGCGGAGAACATTGGGTTGTCCTGGCGGAAACGGCCGTGGGTGGCGATATGAATGTTGCGGCTGGTGGGCCCCTTGGTGCGGAGAACATTTTCGGTCGCGTCTTTGCCTACGAATAATTCTGCTTGATCGAGGACACCGGCCAACGCCTGCACTTCGTCCATAATTGCAGGAGCTTGCGGATCAGGGATGCCGAGAATGAGCGAGGAACCCGAAGTGTTTGCAGTTCGGCTTTGGCAGAGAGCAAAAATGCTGGCGCTCGGCGAATAGGAAACGGTGTGGCGATCGATCAGGTGCTGCGACCCATCAAATAGCGCATGAAACGGAACGTAGTGCAGCGAGCCATGGGGAACGAAAATCAGATGCCGCGCCGTGAGTCGAGACGCTACCGGCGCGATCAGTTCGTCATAAAGATCTTTCAGATGCGACTGCGTGGCCTGCACCAGGGAATCATGAAAGGCTTCAAGATATTGCGGATTCAAGCGGAATTTCGAAAGCTGAAATTGCAGCAGGCGCAATAGGCTGGCGACTCTGCTTTCCAGGGTGACAGGAAGGATCTCGAGAGTTTCGGTTCCCACCAGGCAGACGAGAATGTGATCGCGAACCCGAAAATATTCGATCAACAATGTATCGGGCGGAATGGCGGCGCGGATAGTGCTGATCGGCACATGGCTGGGCATTTGCAGACCAGCCTCGGTGGCGTCGGTGTCGGTGGCATCCTGCAAGACGTGCATCAGTTTCTTTTCGCGGTCACGCGCTTCTTGTTGCAGGAGCGTGATTCTTTCCGCCGACTGCTGCTCGGGTTGAAGCTGCTCGCGCTCGATGCGGTTGTAGTACCAGTTGAGTTCCTCGCGTAAATCCTTGATCGAACGCACCAGTTCGCTCTGGCCAGTGTCATTTTCACTCGCTGCCGGCGCGGGGCGGGCGAATAAATCCATCAGACTGCGTGATTTCGCCTGCTCCACATAAGTGAATGCCTCTTCCGCAGCAGAGGGATCACCTTCGCGACTCAGGCAGATCTCGACCAGATTTTCGTAAACTTCCAGGCGATTTTTTATGAAGGAGATCTTTAACTCTTCGCCACGCAGGCTGCTGCGCAGCGTTTCCAGGGCTTCGCGCGCGGACTTGTAAGCAGAGTAAGCCTGCTCCCGGTCCCGCCTGATGGATTGGATATTGCCCAGCAGCAGATACGCCTGATAGGTGAGAAACGGCGATTCGAGCGCTGAGACTTTCTCGAGAGCGCTGCTGGCGTGCTGGAAAGCCTGATCCGGATCGTCGGTCTTCAACGCAATTCTTGCCAGCAAGAGTTGCGCGAGAGCAGACTTGTTGGGCAAATTAAGGGACTTGAACGAGTCCAAAGCTTCGGTGCAGTGGCGACGCGCTTCGAAAAAACGGCCTTCCTCGAAAAATACCAGCGCGCGATACAAGTCGATCAACGAAGGCCAGACCTGGTTCTTTTCCTTGACAAACATTTCCCGCGCCTGGGAAAACAGCTTGAGTCCTTCAAAGGCGTGTCCCTGCTGACTGGCGGCGATGGCCGAGAAAGCCAGGCACTTGGCGCTCTCGTAGCCCATGTGTAGTTTGGTGAATCCCTCATATCCCTGTTGCGCGAGTTCGCTGGCTTCTGCACTGAGATTTAATTCCAGATAGAGTTCCGCAAGATCTAAATTGCATAAAGCCTGATGATAGGCGTCCCCAATTTTTTTGGAGTTTCCGCTCGCCGCTCGCAGCATTTGAATCGCTTTGCTGTATTCACCGCGTAGGTAGTAGAGATACGCGATGTTGTAATCCGCCTGCGACACCAGCAGCGGCATGCCATGTTCTTCACAAAACTGACGGGCCTGTTTGTGGGCCTCGAGCGCTTTAGGGAAATCATTCAAGCTGATGTAGTAGGTGGCCATGTTGCTCAAGGCCGCCGCGATACCTTCCGCGTCGTCGTGCTTAAGCAGGCCCTGATAAGCGCGCTGATAACAATCAATAGCCTCTACAAAGCGATCTTGCCGCGAATAAATGTTGCCGATGTTGATTTCAAGACGGGCAAGCCGCCAGGTATTGCCTTCATCGGCAAAGATCTTTCGGGCGCGCTCTCCGGCCGCAAAGGCGCGGCTGTATTCGCCAAGAAGAAGTAAAGGCTGGATGGATCCGCTCAGAGTGCGGGCGACTTCGTTGTTTTCACCAATGCAGCGTCGAACAGCGCGACGGCCTGTTCATGCAGATCGACAGCCGCAGCGTATTCGCCTTTCGCATAAAGCGTATTGGCTTTGGCTCGCTTGGCCCGGGCCAGACCCTGATTGTCGTTGAGTTGATTGGCGATAGTGAGGACGGCGTCCGCCATGCGGAGTGCCTGTTGTACGTCTACGCGCACCTGCTCGCGAACCTGTTCTGTCAATTCGGTCACGATTTCGGGCCTGAGGAGCAATGGATGTAGCGATAGGAATTCCGCGCGGCCGCCTCGTCATCGAGAGCCACAAGTTTTTCCAGCAACTGCTCTTTCGTATCTCGTGGAGCGGCGGGGTCAATTGAATCCCTTCTCTTCCAGCAGTTGCCGAAGTTTTTTTAAACATCGACCGCGGGTAAATCCGATGGAACCAGTTGCCAGTTGAAGCTCTTTGGCGACCTCGTCATACGGCCGGGGTGGGTCTTCAAAGAACAACATCGCCACCATCCGACTGCAACGCGCGGAAGTGCGGCCATCGCGTCTCGAACGCTTTGTTCGCGTTGCACCTGATAGAGAAGCTGCTCGGGCAATTCCTCCGGGCTGGGTTGCTGTTCGCTCTCCTGCACATCGTCGGAGACATCGGGCCGAAGTTTTTTCCAGCGTAAACACTGGTGATAGCTCGTCTGCATCAACCATTTGGGGAGAGCTTTCGGCTCCCGCAGCTTTGGAAGACCTGCCAGCAATTCCACGCATACCGCCTGAAAAATATCTCCAGCGTCTTCCCGCGATAAACCAAATTTGATGGGAATCGAGAAAATTCAGGTTCTTGTATTTCTCAATCAATGCAGACCAGGCATCTTGATTCCCTTCACAGCATTCGCGAACCAGTCGCTCATCGGACCAGGCCAGTTCACGCAGCCGGTGCGGGATTCACGGCTTCCCACCGGCGTGAGTCGCGTTCCCCGAGTAATAGAGTTGTTCAACATTCCACAATGTGTTGGGATCCAGGATTGCCGGCTTAAAATTTCCCAAGTTCTTTTTAGCGCCCACTACGATGTTCGGGGTCGCTAGAAACACATAGGGAACATTGGCCGCAACGATCTCCTGCACCTGATCGTAAAGATGTTTCCGATCTTTATATTTGAGTGTCACCATCTGCTTCTGCATGAGCTGATCGATTTGCGCTTCCCAGTCGGATGCGGGCTTGGCTTCTCCGAGATGCCAGAGATGCGTCCCTCCGTTAGACAGCCAGACATTCATCTCGGGATTGGGGTCGGCATCGCCGCCGCCCAAACCCATGATGCTGACTTCGTAATCGTAAGTCTGAAAAACGCGGTTAATGACATCGCGAAATTCCAGCGGGACGACATGGACATTCATTCCCAACTTGCTCAGGTCGTCCTGAATGATGGTCGCCATTTTGGTGCGCTGAGTATTCGACGAACTGGCGATAATGGAAAACTCCACTACTTTACCCTTGGGATCGAGCAGCGCGTCGCCGCGCCAGGAAAATCCGGCTGACTTTAAGAGCTCCCTCGCTTTATCCAGCGAACGTGGCGGATGCGGCAGCGTTTGATCGACCCAGAACTTATTGGACGGGCTTACATTTCCCCACAAGGGCGCGCCGCGGCCCGCGTAAACCAGTTTGACGATAGCGTCGCGATCAACCGCGGCGGAGATGGCCTGGCGGAATCTCAAGTCCTGAAACCACGCCTGCTTGGCTGCGATGCTGGGCAAATTCTTTGACTGAAGATCGTTGAGATTGAAGACCAGGAAGTTGTATTCAAGACTTGGGCCAAGATCGAAAAGCGCGGTTCCACGACTCGCACCATCTTTCGAGAGCAGCGCATAGTTTTCCGCGCTCATGCGACTAATGATGTCGGTCTCGCCCGCCTGAAAACGAATGACCTGGGCATCTTCATTTCCTACAAACAGGAACACCAACTCGTCGAGATAAGGAAGGCGATTTCTGCTTCGATCTGTTTTCCAGTAATACGGATTTCGTTCGAGAACAATTTTCTGTCCCGGAACATACGCTTTCACCCGAAACGGGCCCATGCCCGCAATTTCAGCGGGTGGGGTTGCCAGAGTCCAAGCTTGCGCGAACTTTCCTTGTTGAGAGGAATTCTGCAAAAGATGACGCGGCATCATGGCCAGACTGTCGAAGATTCGTTCGGCAGCCGCGTAGGGTTGGGCCAGGGTGAAGCGGACGGTGTACTGATCTATTTTCTCGACCTCGATGGGCTTTCCACCCACAACCAACAGATCGCGCTGCGGCGAATTGATTTTTTCGTCGAGATAAAGCTGGAAGGAGAAGACCACATCGTCGGCATCGAAAGGCTGTCCATCGGAAAATCGGAGGCCATGGCGCAGTTTGACGATGAAGACGCGGCCATCTTTTGACAGAGTCCACGTTTTCGCCAGTGCTGGTTCAGTTTGCTGTGAGGCGCGATTGATATGAATCAAGTCTGAGGTGAGACGTCCGATCACTTCCCGAGAGGGAGCATCTGCCGCAGTGACCGGATTCAGGGTCTTGGGCTCGCTGCGTTGAGCGACGACGAGAGTGCCGCCGTACTGGCCTACTGGATTATCGGTGACTTGTAAATCTTCGCCACGCTGCGCGGGTTGCGGTGCGACGGCCGCGAAACAACCAATGCCGCAAGCAAGCAGGAGGGTGGACAGATAACCCAGACGGCGCATAAAGGTTCTCACACGGCCCACTTTCAGATTGAGTCAGATTGTAACTGCTGGTGAAAAGCGTTGGCTACGCTGAGGTAACCAATAGTGACAAGTACCAGGGCGAGGGCGGGAGCGAACATCCACCAGTACGATACGAGCACGTTGTATTGTTGCAGGCCCGCCAGCAGGTTTCCCCAACTTGGCATGGGTTCGCTCAATCCCAATCCAAAAAATGACAACGTGACTTCCGCGATCACGTATTGAGGCACAAGCAAGGCTGCTTGCGTAAGCAGTATTCCGTAGGTATGGGGCAAGACGTGATGGCGGAGAATGTAGGAATCTGATGCGCCAAAGCCGCGGCTGGCAAGCACATATTTTTGTCTCTTGGCGCTGAGCACGACGCCTCGGATCAGCCGTGCAGGACGCGCCCAGCCAATGGTTCCGATCACTGCTACCAGCAGCAGGAAGGTTTGAGCCGGGGTAACGTGCAGCGGCAAGAACGACCGGACTGCCAACAACAAATAAAGCCATGGTAAAACCAGAAAGAGTTCCGCGAAGCGCATGGCGGATTCGTCAATCCATTTTCCGTAGAAGCCTGAGACGCAGCCTATTAATAGTCCGAAGAATAAGGAAATGGCGGTGGCGAGAATTCCTGCGGCTAGCGAAATTTGTCCGCCGAAAAGGATTCTGGAAAACTGATCGCGCCCGAAACTGTCCGTGCCGGCAAGAAAGATTTGGGCTGGTAGGTCTACTCCGAACAAATGAGTGCGCAAAGTAAAGTAGCCGGCGATTTTGTACTGTGGACCCTGAACCAAGAGAAGCACGGGAAACTCATGCTCGCGAGACTCTTCATATTCGTAGAGACCATCAGGGCGAGCGACCCATTGGTAAATGAACGGGCGCAAATGCAGCTGTCCGCGCGCATCAATAAAGTGAATTCGAGTCGGCGGAACGAATGGAAAATCACGATTCTGGGCTGCGGGATCTTGCGGTGCAACAAATCCGGCGAGGAAAATCGCGATGTGCAGCGACGCCAGAAATACAAGCGCGACAATGATTTTTCTCCTGGGTGTCATTACTCCACCCGTACCCTTGGATCGATGATTACCAACATCAAATCCGCCAGGAAACTTCCCATGATCATGAACAGGGTCGAAGCCATCACGGCCCCTACCACAACGTAGATGTCTCTGGACACGGATGCTTCAAGCAGGAGCGGCCCCAGGCCGGGCCATCCCATGATGACTTCGACCAGCAGTGAGCCGCTCAAGAGTCCCGCGATCGACAATCCAAATAATGAGATCAACGGATTCGCCGCCGCCGGAAGTGCGTATTGAAATAAGATCCGCATGCGTCCGATGCCGTGTCCGCGTGCTGCCTGAATAAATGGGGATTTTAAGACTTCAACCATGCTGGCACGTACGTGCCGGAGCAGGATCGGCAGGCTGGCAAGAACGAGGATGGTGACCGGGACGACAAGATGTGCCCCCAGATCACAAAATTTTCCCCAGGTTCGGAGATCGTCAAAGCCCACGGAAGTCATTCCGCCTGCAGGCAACGCATGCGTGCGGACCACCCAGTAAAGAAGACCCAACGCCACGACCAGTTCTGGGACTGCAAGAAAGAAAGAGGTGCCCGTCATGGTGAGCCGGTCCTCCCATTTTCCATGGCGGCTCGCGATCCAAACTCCAAGCGGAACGGCAATCAGCCAGGCAAACAAAGTTGCAAATGCAGCAAGCAGCAATGTGTTGCGGGCACGCACCATCAATAGGCCTCTGACCGGAGTGTTGTAGGCGAAGGAATATCCCCAATCTCCCAGAGCAACGGACTTTACCCAACGACCGTATCGAACCGGCAGCGATTGATCGAGCCCGTACTGGACACGCAAGGCCGCAACCGTCTCGGGGGAAATCTGCGGATTGAGTTTCATTTCGTCAAAGAAACTCCCCGGAGCGAGGTCGCTGAATAGAAAACACAAGACCGACACACCAATCAAAAGCAGTAGGCCGTGAATGACGCGCCGCTCCAGATACTTCATCAGCGGCCCCCGGCTTGTGCAGTTCGAAATGCGGATTCGATCACTCGACAAGAATTCAGTAAGCCCCTTGTATGAGCATGCTCCGGACGACCGAATATATTTTGCCGAGTTCCCTGCTCGACGATTCTGCCCTGATGCATCACCGCAACGAAATCCGCGACTTGTCCGACCAGACTCAGATCGTGAGAGATCAAGAGATAGGTCAGGGAGTGCGCCGCCTGAAGATCTAAAAGAAGATTGAGAATCTGGGCCTGAGTGGAAAGATCCAAGCCCGAGAGTGACTCATCCAGTATCAAGAATGCCGGCTTCAAGGCGATGGCTCTTGCGATGGCCAATCGCTGGCGTTGCCCACCACTGAATTGCAACGGACGGCGGTCGACCCAATCTGGCGACAGTCCAACCTCGTCCATCAATTCGCGGGCGCGGGCTCGCAAATTCTTTCCTGATTCCCGGCCCTGAATTTCCAGAGGTTCGGCGATGATTTCTCCAGCCGAGAAACGCGGGTTCAAAGCTCCCGCCGAATCCTGAAATACCATTTGGATTTTCGGACGCACGGCCGCCACTTCGTCACCTTCGCAGCGTGATATTTCGATTCCTTCAAACCAGATTCCACCGCGATCCGGTTTTTCCAGCATCGCGAGGCAACTTGCCAACGTGGATTTTCCTGATCCTGACTCGCCTACCAGCGCAGTCAAACATCCCGGTGCAATCTCGAGGTCGACGTCGATGAGAGCGTCGATCACAAACTTCTTTCGCGAAAACGGGGATCGCTGCACATACCGCTTGCTCAATCCGCGCGTCCTCACCAGCGCAGCTTTGACCGCGCGCATGGCTGCTTGTTCAGTTCCCATGGTTAAAACAACTGACTCGCCGGCCCTGCTCCGGCGTGGTTTCAATTGGAAATTCGGATTGGCAAACCGCAGTCCTCGCGGAACATCGCGGCTCGAAAACGCAGCCTCGGGTCAAACGATCAGCGTCGGTCAAGCTGCCAGGAATTGCGGGCAGCCGGCCTCGGCTCGTCAGACTTTCTTGCCCCGGATATCTGGGGGCCAAATCCAACAATCCTTTTGTATAAGGATGAAGCGGCCGCCGGAAGACCTGCGCCACAGGACCGTCTTCGACGATCCGTCCGGCGTACATCACGATCACGCGATCGGCAAATCCAGCGAGCAATGCTGGATTATGCGTAATGAAAATGAGCGCTGTTCCGAACTTGCGGTTCATATCACGCAGGACATCCATGACCTCCGCCTGCACTGTGACGTCGAGAGATCTTGTGGCTTCGTCGGCAATAACGATTTCCGGGCGGCAGGCCAGCGCTTGCGCGATCGCCACCCGATGAAGCTGCCCCCCACTGAGTTGATGCGGATAGGACCTGTAAATGCGATCAACCTCGGAGAGGTTGACTTCCCTGAGCAACTCCTCACACTCCTGTTTGCGAACCTGGCGGCTGCCCGGCCGGTGCGCACGAATCACTTCGGCAATCTGATCGCCGACACGCATCACCGGACTCAATGCGAGCCCCGGTTCCTGGAAAATCATGGAGATTCTTGCTCCGCGAATGTTCCGCCAGGACGATTCGTCGAATTGGAGTAAATCTTTGTCTTGGAATTGAATTGAGCCGGTCACCCTGCTTTGCGCGGGTAGTAGGCCAAGAACGGACAGCGCAAGTGTGCTCTTCCCTGAGCCCGACTCTCCCAGAACTCCGACGATTTCTCCGGAACCGAGTTCGAAGCTGACGTCAGATAATGCGGCAGCCCGTTGCCCGCCGCAGCCATACTTTACGGTCAATCCTCTGACCGACAAAAATGGCGAGCCTACAGACGACACTGTGGCGGACGGCTTCCACATCAAGGAAATCCCCTACGAAGAGCGTGCAATCCATTGTGACGGAGATAAATAGGATTTCTAAATTACTGAAGTAACCGAAGCCGGCTGACAAGCCGATCTCCCAATTTCTCATAGACCGTCAACGCAAAACTACAGTTCCCCATAACAGCGCGTTTAAATCGCTCTGTACCGCGCTGTTGGCAGTGTCCGTTAACTGTGAGCTAGTGTCGCCTGACCCGCCTCTCGCCCCATCTCGACTATCCGTTCGTCCCTCTCTCCTGAATTCCAACCAACGGTGGCGGCATGCCTGCAGTTATCCGCCCGAGCTCGAAGTTCACAAGTTTGTCCTGGAGAAATCACATGAAACGGAATCAACTCAAGGTGCGCGAATCCGATTTACATAACATGAGACGTTTGTTGATGTGTCTGTTCATCGCACTGCTGATGATGACGATTGGGGTCGCGTCCACTCAATTCGCGTATGCACAGCGAACCACCGGGACACTGCGCGGGCAAGTTTTGGATCCTCAGGGAGCGATCGTCGGCAACGCCAAAGTGACGGTCAAAAACCAGCAGACCGGAGTCTCGCAAAGTGTGATGACCACCTCCGCCGGCACCTACAATCTACCGAGCATGCTGCCGGGTACGTACACGGTGACAGTGGAATCGAAAGGCTTCAAGGCGTCCGTGGAAAAAGATGTCAAGGTTCTGACCGACCAGGACAACGTAGCAGACGCACGATTAGAGATCGGTACGAGCAGTGAAACGGTGGAAGTGATTGCCGGCACTGCGGAAGTGCAAACCACATCCTCTGATCTGAACAATAACTACGATTCGAATCAGGTGGCGAACCTGCCAACGCAGGGAGGAATCGTCGCCAGTGCCCTGAACCTTGCCCTTCTTTCTCCAAATGTCATTGCTCAACCCGGAGGCACACAGGGCATCGGCGGGTCCGTCGGTGGGACCAGGCCTCGTGACAATAACTTCACCGTCGATGGAGTGGATGACAACAATCTCGGAGTTACCGGCCCCAATACTACGGTCATCATGGACTCAGTCGCCGAGTTTGCCTTGCAGACCAATCAGTTCAGCGCCGAATATGGACACTCGGCTGGCGGCCAATTCAGTCTCGTGACCAAGACCGGGACCAATAATTATCACGGAACCGCCTATGGGTACTGGCAGAATCGAAATTTCGACTCCCTCGACTATCTGACCAAACAAGCAATTCTGGCAGGCTCTACTCCTGGCATACCCACCTATGACGACGATCGATTTGGCGGCAATATCGGTGGACCGATCATCAAGAACAAATGGTTCTTCTTCGCTAATTTCGAATACACAACCCTGCATGGGGACGGCGGCGCAGTTCCGGTTGAAGGACCAACCCCCGCCGGACTTGCGACCTTACAGGGAATGGCCGCGGATTCGGCGGTGTCAAACATTTTGTCCTTTTATCCAGTGGCCGCGTTTGCGACCTCAAGTATTACGGTGAACTCCACTTCTATACCGATCGGCACGGCGATCATCCTCACCCCTCTGTACCAGAGAGAGAAAGATTTGCAGGCGAATACGGACTATCACTTTGGCAGCCATCAGTTGGGGGCCCGGGTCACCATCAACCAGGCAATGTTCAACTTCACCGCTGTCCCGACAGAATTCAACCAGACCGACCCTCTGCACAATCGAAAGATATCGCTGAACGATGTTTGGACGATTAACAGCCATATGGTGAACGACGCCCGTTTCGTCTACTCGTTTTTCATCAACGGTTTTTTCAATCCGTGCGGCAACACCTGCCCGCCCGATGTGACAATCCAGGATTTAGGTGCAACTTCAGTGGGTCCGCTTGATGAGTCCTATCAAAAGCAGAACACGTATGGGATTTCCGACAACTTCTCCTGGGCACATGGCAGACATACATTTAAGTTTGGCGGTCAGTACACGCACTTTATTTATCCCAGCTTCTTCCTGTCCCGAAGTCACGGAGACAACGAATATCTTTCGACCCAAACCTTCATTAACGACCTGACTCCCGACAACCCGGGCCAGACCCTGCGCAATGCCGGCAGCGGACTTTTTCCTGGCACGCAAACCTTGTTTGCGGGCTTCGTGCAGGACGACTTTAAAGTCACTCCCCGACTAACTCTGAATCTGGGTATCCGTTACGAGTACTGGACCAACCCGGTCGGCAGCGGCTTACAGTCGGAAAACGCCATTTCAAATGTTCCCGGCGTAATCACGTTCGGAAATCCAAAAACCGACAGGAATAACTTTGGTCCCCGTCTCGGCTTCGCCTGGGACCCATTCGGCAACGGCAAGACGGCGGTCCGCGGGGGGTTCGGGATTTCGTATGACGTAAAGTTCCAGAACTTCGAGTCCATCACGCTTCCGCCCCAGGTGCAAAGTGAAATGAGCATAACCACGGCTTGCGGACTGCCTGCCCCGCCGGTATGGTGCACCAACGGCGGCACGGGTTTCCTGGCGAATGGCGGCCTTCCCGCAATTCTGACGCCGCCCACGACCCAGTCGCAGGCGCGCAATCTTACAACCAGCTATATCGATGACACGGTGATGCCGAAGATCCTGACCTGGAGCCTTGGCGTGCAGCATGAGCTGGCTCGAAATACCACTATTGAAGTGCGCTACCTGGGGACCCGCGGATTGGAGCTGCCCTTACAGGTTCGGCGTAATTTTGAGAGCTATTTTGATGCCGGTGGAGCGCCTTTGCCGATATATTTCAACACCGGCGCGATACCTTCTACCTTCACAGCCACGACGCCCACAGACGCCGCTTTCTATAACTTCGACGGCAATACTTATGCTCCTTATGGGTTTCAGGGGAATGTTACGGGGGACCCGTCGCTAGGAAGCAGCATCTATCACGCCGGATCGGTAAACTTCACCCAGAAAACTGCGCACGGTCTTTATTTCAATGCGAACTACACCTTTTCTCATACCATTGACGATGGCACGAACGAATTCAACAGCAGCGCCTTAAACCCGCGCCGCAACCTGGATTGGCTGCACCTGGAAGACGATCGCGCGGACTCGGATTTGGATGTGCGCCACAAAGTCGCCATGTCCATGCAATATGAACTGCCAAAAACCCACGCGGAGAGCCGCCTGCTGAAAGCCGCCCTCAACGGTTATGTACTGAATTCGACTCTTCTGGCGCAGTCGGGGCAACCGGTCACGATCCAGGCTGGAGGCGTCGATGCGAATGGCAACGGCGATGCTGCGGGTGACCGGGCATTTCTCAACCCCTCGGGGACAGGCTTCATTCCCGGCGAGGCGAGCCAGGGGGACATCTTTCCGGTTTGCGAATCGCTGGCCGGAAGTGGCTCGGGTGCTCCCGTTGGAACTACATATCTGGGCACTCCCTTTTATGCAGCCTTCAGCACTGTAGGTACAAGCGGTTGCGCCGCGAATTCGACATCTGGCAACTTCTTGGGCGTCGATCCGGCGATTGGATACACGCCCGTGAACAAGAATGACAAGTATCTCATTACGCCCAGCGACGTCCGCACCAACCTCGGACGAAACAGCTACAGCTCACCCGGCTTTTGGACGGTAAACCTGTCCGCATTCAAGAACATTTACTTTAGTGAATCGAAATACCTGCAATTCCGCTGCGAGGCCTACAACGTCCTGAACCATCCCAACTACGCATTGAGTAATGGGAACGTCTTTAATACTGCGGGAAGTAACACTGCGTTGAACAATCCTGGATACGTGAATCCGACCGATCAAAACTTCCTGAATGCGAAGATATTCAATGGCGGATTCCGCAACTTGACCCTGGGTGCGAAGTTTGTTTTTTGATTCCCGCTCGTGAGCTCATGTAATGATGGCCCGGTCTCTGACCGGGCCATGTTCTTGCGGATGTTTTTCTTCAGGTGTCAGGGCCTCTTACCAATTAACTGCTGCAATCCCGCACGATAGCCGCGGCTGCACGATAATTCCTTGCCACTCTTAAGCACCACGATATATTCGCCGCTATTGCAGGGTTGCAGCTCCTTGATTTTTTGCACATTCACAATCGTGGAGCGGTGAATACGAATGAACTGCTCAGGGTCAAGCCTCTCGGAAACATGGCCGATCGCCTCACGAAGCAAATAAGACTCTTTCCCCATATTCAGTTTTACGTAATTTGCGGCGGCCTCTACCCAGTGGATCTCGTCCACGTCGATGAACACTACTCGTCCTCCGGCCTTGATCACCAGACGGCGGTCGGTGGTGCCGCGGCCTTTGGCCAGGGCGTCGAGTATCCGATGGGCGAGCTGGCTGTCGTGGGATCTGAGAAATTCCGCTCGCGCCCTTTCGATGGAATGATGAAGCCTTCCCTGATCGAAAGGCTTGAGCAAATAATCTAGGGCGTGTGCTTCAAAAGCCTTGATCGCGAATTGATCGTAGGCAGTAGTGAAAATGGTGACGGGCATTTCTTCGTTCGACAGCGCGCTTAGCACCTCAAAACCATCGGCGTCCGGCATTTGGACATCGAGAAACAACAAATCAGGTTTATGGGTGCGTATGGCAGCGATGGTCTCCGTGCCGTTGCGGCATTCGGCCACGATCTGAACTCCTGTTTCCGAGTCCAGGAGGATACGCAACTTATTGCGTGCCAGCGGTTCGTCGTCGGCAATGACTGTACGAATCACAGCCGGTAGGATGTCATTTCTCATGTAGTCAGCCCCGCGTCTTCGCCAGTCGATGCGAGCTGGTCGACCCGAAAGGGAATTTGCATACACACCTCGACTCCACCTTCTGGCAGATTCCGCATGGAAAAGCTTTGATCATCGCCGTACATTGCCTGCAGTCGCTCTCGCGTGGCTCGCAGGCCCAAGCCTGATTTCGATCCGGAATCATTCGATTCGCTGAATCCGGGACCGTTATCGCTTATACGCAACGAAAGACTACCGTTTTTGTGGGTGGATTGAATGTGGAGTTCGCCTTGCGAAGAACGCTTTGCAATCCCATGGCGCACTGCATTCTCTACCAGTGGCTGCAGGATGAGATGCGGGACCTGCGCATCGAGCGTGTCATCCGCGATATCAAGATGAACCGCGAGACGGTCTTCGAACCTGACCTTTTCAATTTCAAGATATCCGCCCACGAACTCCAGCTCCCGGTTCAGGGTCGTCATCTGGAGAGTGCCATCTTCGAGGTTCATCCGCAGGAGATCGCTGAGGCGCGTCATCATTTTGTCGGCGGCGCGGACATCCGTAAGCATAAGGGCGGAAATGGAGTGCATGGTGTTAAACAGGAAGTGGGGACGCAGCTGACTCTTCAAACTTTGTAAATGTGCCTTCGCCAGTTGTACCTCCAATTGTGAGCTGCGCAACTCGCGCTCGCGGAACTTCTGATAGTAGGAAATCGCGTAGGCAAAAACTACGATCGGAGCGTAAGTCCATGCGACATCGTTCAAGCAGTCGACCAGCAGCAGTCTCCGAACCAGATACCACCGGACCCCAAGGCTGTGCCCCTGAACGATCCAAATCGTCTGGAAGTTGTGTAAATTGGGGTCCCAGACAGGATAGGTTGCGGCGCGCATGGCCACATGTGCCAGCATGAACAGCAATCCACCCCCAAGAAGGACCAGTCCGGGGCGTAACCAATTGTTTTTTCTGAGTGGAAACCGAAGAGCCAAAACCAAAACAAAGGGGGTCATCGGGGCATAACTGAAGACATCGCTCAGCTCCAGGGGAAATTCCTGGAAGAAACGCATGGGAGTGCCCACAGAGCGATCATATTGGTAAATCCATATGCTGGCCGCGATCGTCAGGAACCCCCATACTCCGAAGCTCACCACCCAGAGCATGCCGCTACGAATGCTTAACGGCTGCATGATGCCGTCATTCGGCGGAGGAGAAATCGAGATTTTTCGCCGTGGCCGGCGGCCCAGCTCCCCACCGCATTTCGAACAATGATTGTGAATTTCTGAAGCACATGCCGGACAGAATGTGCACTCGTACGAACAAATGTAAGCCTCGCCATCGGCTGACAGTGTGCGACCGCACCGTTCGCACTCTTTTTTCATATCCAGATGCATTGTTCTTATCCTACATTCGCGGGTCGCTACGGCGGCGGCGATTCAGGCTCGGCGAGGCCGTAAATATGGCGGTTTGTCCCCATTATCCGTTGACTTGCCACCTGAATATGGCTGATTCGTACCAGGGAATTTCTGTCAGTCGCAACCCTCCCGGCGACATCGCAATCCTTCACAGACGAGGCGGTTCGTTCGCCGCGACGACGAGTGAATTCATGCCGGGAACAATACGATTCATCCCACATCGGTTTTATATTCGCAGAAATACCTAATAATTCTGTTAGCTCACGGATACTGATATGCCTTCTCGGCCATACAACTCGAAGAATGTAGGGCCGGTGGTCATCCAAATTAAACGGGAAATCAGGACGCTCCTGATCGCACGCGAGGCCATCAACAAAAGAATCGACAACATCAAGAAGGCGCTGGTGGGCCTGGCAACACTTGTGGGCGATGACGTACTGCCCGAGACACGTGGGCCAGACAAAAGCGGAACCACCAAAGCGTGTGGAGGAGTGGGTTCGTGAATGTTGTGGGCGGCAGGAAAACGATTCGGCGGAATGCCGGATCATTCCATGAAACATCATTCCACTCACTGGCAGTGGCGTCTTTCAAATATTCACCCACGTCATCCCGAAGTCACGGCGCACTTCAGCCGGGCGAGAGATCTGGCGCGGACCGGCAGAAATAGCTGATTACAATCGCCCCGTCAGAGCAAGGATCACCAGGATCAGCAGCACCAAACCCAATCCGCCGCTTGGGTAATAGCCCCAGCCTGCGCTGTACGGCCAGGTGGGCAACGCCCCCAACAATAGCAAAATCAAGACGATCAGTATTATTGTTCGCATGGCGCTCCTATCGAAATCCAAGGATTTAAGAATCGTTAAAGACCGCGCACTCTGTTCCGGTAACGCTCAGAGTGCGCGGTCCCTTAAACCATTACCTGGCAGGCTTCGGCTCGGCCCGAGGAGCAGCCGGCTGCTGTCTGGCTTGTAACTTCTGTTGTTGCTGCTCGTGCCTTTGCTGGAGTTGTTGCGTTTGTTGTTGATGTTTCTGCTCCACCTGCTGTTTGCGAGCGTCATTGGCATTCTGCTTCGCCAACTGCTGATGCTCTTTGTCCTGCCGCTGCTGGAGTTTCTGGCGTTCCTGGTCCTGCTTGGCGGCTTGCTTCTGCTGCTGCTGCTGATACTTCTGGTCCAGTTTCGGGTTTCCGGTATTTGGAGTCGGACGATTTGCAACCGGAAGGTCGCTGGGATGCACGGGCTTACGGTCCGCATTGTTATTGTTTTCCGGGCGCGGCACCGAGGCATTGTTTCGTGGCTGATTTCCACCACGGTTCGCCGGCGGAGTGTAAGGTGCTCCCGCCTCTTTGGCTTTGACAACATCGTTGCCTCTTAATTCCCCAGGCCTGGCAGTGGCCGCAACCTCAGGTTTGCCGTGATTTACTGAGGCACGTTGTTGGGTATCGGCACGCGCAGCTTGCAAGTGCTGCGTTTGCGCGGCAACCGGAGGAAGGTGGCGCTCGCGTGACGCAGCTTCCTGTTCAGCCGTGGCGCGAACCGTAATTCCACCGTTCCCCCCATTAAAACTCACGCGATTTACCGAGACGTTGTTCACGGTGGTGTTATAGACATTGTGGATCACGGTAACATTGACGTTGTTCACTGAGCGGTTATAGAAAAAGTGTCCGTTGTCCCAACGGCCGCCTTCATAGCCATTGCCAAAATAACCGAAGCCGTAATTGATCCCGCCGTAGAAACCGATCGTTGGACCCCAATAGCCTTCGTTGAAAGCAAATCTGTCACCGGCCCAACCCCAATATCCTGGCGTCCACAGGAAGCCAACTTCCGGAGCTTCGACCCAGGTGCCCGGGACCCAGTAATAATCGTCGAAGTCGTCGCCATAAGCCCAGTAACCCGGCGTCCAAATGTAGCCGTCTCCGGGGCAGACCGGCTGGTCATAAACTGGCAAGGCCGGCGGCGGGATCGTAATCATCACTCCAATTTGCGCGAACGCGGCTGCTGACATACACAGCATGACCAGCGCAAACAATACCGTACGAACGGAACGGATATTCATTTTGTTTCCTGTTTGCCCAACATCCCTCGTTTGTCCGGTGCTGCTGTCACGACTCCGGGTTGCGTGGATTGAGCGAGGAGATAGTTAGAACACCCAGCTTCAAAAATCCACTCGGTATTCCCTAAACGCGGCCCAGTAAAACCAAAACCAGAAGGATCACCACCACCAGCCCCAGGCCGCCGCTCGGGTAATAGCCCCAACCCGTACTGTATGGCCACGCAGGCAAGGCACCAATCAACAGAAGTACCAGGATCACCAGAAGAATCGTGTACATATCGCTTGCTCCCGTTTTGAGGACCTACCTACTGTCCCGAATATTTTACGAGAGCAAAATTACAGGGCACGACAGGACCGGGGCATCGGGTTAAGTGTGTACGGAGGTGCGAATCATCCTGTATTAAAAAAGGGCGTGACTTGGCTGGAAAAATACGGATATCGAGATCACTGACCGGTCAGAAAGGCAATAAAGCGATTTTCACAAACCGTCTACGCTAACGGCCCCGGCGCATCGGTCACGTTCGCCGGAACTTGTACCTGAATAATGTTGTTCTTGACGGCATACACAACCAAATCGCGGATGGAGTGGAATCCCAGCTTTCGCATGATGTTGCTGCGATGCGTTTCGGCCGTCTTGGTGCTCAGATTCAATAGCGATGCGACTTCTTTTGAACTCTTGCCCTCCGCCAGAAGCTGGATCACTTCCCCCTCGCGGGGCGTCAACTTTGGCAACTCAGGCGGTTCTCCATGCGACGCACGGTGTCCCCGATCCAAAAATCCGGCCAGCACCATATCGTTCACGCGAGGAGTGAGAAACATGCGATTGCGTTGCAGCGCTTCTACCGCAGACACTAAATCGCGAGCGGCATCGGATTTCAATACAAAGCCGCGAGCACCGGCATCCAGCGCTTCCTGCACGATCTGGTCGGTGTCAGTGATGGTGAGAACGATGATCTTGCAATGTGGGTCCTGGCGGGAAAGTTGGCGGGTCGCGGCCAATCCATTCAGGTTTGGCATGCCGACATCCAAAATCACGACGTCCGGCTTCAACTGCTTGGCCTTTTCGACCGCTTCCCGTCCGTCGGACGCTTCGCCGCAGATCTCCCAACCTTCATGGGCCTGCAACAGTGCAACTAAACCGCGCCGTACCAGTTCGTGATCATCCGCAATCAGAATTCGGAGTTTCATATCCTCTTATCCCTAGAAATGTGGTCTCTACCTGCGATGGTACCTAACTGGATTCAGCCGACGAATGGCCATTCAATGCTGTAAACGGCCGGTGTTGACTGACGGCTTCGACAGCCGCCAACAAATCGCGGGCGGCATTGGATTTCACCACGTAACCGCGCGCTCCGGCGCTCAACGCTTCCCGCATCATCTGCGGAGAATCATGTTGGGTCACAAACAAAATCTCGCATTCGGGCACCGTCTTGCGAATGATGCGGCAGGCTTCCAGGCCGTTCATCTTGGGCATGCCCACGTCCAATACCACAACGTCCGGACGCAGTGTTTCCGCTTTATCAACGGCTTGCAAGCCATCCTCTGCCTCATCGATTACTTCCCATTCCGGACGCCCGCCAAGCAAGGTCCTGAGCCCGTGCCTCACCACCGGGTGGTCATCAACCACAAGGATACGAATTGTCATAACTTCTTCTCTAGCTCTCGGGGGAGGGCCGGAAATTGAATTTCTCAAAGTCCCCTGATCCTTTACTGCCCCAACACGCCTCAGTAGTATTTTCTGCAGTAAACCATGTTTTCTGCAGTAAACCCAAACCGTCCAGGACCGCACCTAAATGGCATCATGCGATTGGCATTAATGAGGAACTAACCGATGGTAGCCCTAATCTGCTGCCAGCACCATGAGCGTTGCCTATCGACCATAAACACCACGATTTATCGACACAATCGGGGTTTCGCTGTATTTACTCCTAAGCTAATAGGCTGATCAGCCGAACCGGTTCCCGCACAGAGTCGGGCGACATCTGTTGGCGAATGCACAAATCTATTTACTTGGAAGCCTTCCACGAAGGAGCTTTCCAAATATAGAAGCTATTTTCATCGGACAGCGTCTCCGTGCCCAGACCTCTCGAAAGCGACGCGCGATGAACGGCCGAGCGCAAATTCGCCAGAGTAATGCCATCAATCTGATCCAGCGGGATCTTGATCGCCGAGCCTTCGGGCAAGCTGTCCAGATCCTGGAAGATTCCCTCCACCAGGTCGTGATGCTTCCCGCGGCGACCTCTGCGGATGTCCGCGACGATCACGCGGTCGTAATTCAAAGCCGACTTGGGAGACTTTCCACTGTTGTCTTTAGCCATATGTTTTGAATACTCCTTACTACTCTTTGCAGCACTATAAGATTAGGTATTTAATATGTCAAGGATTTTTTTGCGATTTTTTAATGATTCGTATACCAATACGTCTGACGTTTGCGATATAGCGAATTCGTTTAGACTCCGCAGCGGTTGCCTTTTAACATTTGCTGAAATATTCCCACCCTTTTTTAATGGGCGCCGTATGCTGATTTCAGTTAGGAAAGAAAAAGAGGTGGAAAAATGACGGGTCCGGCCTGGCAGGAATTGTACAAAGCGGCGCTGTTGGAGCTTCGTCCGGAGGAGTTGCGGCTGCGAATTGAAGCTGCCGAGGCGGCAATTCATTTCCGGCTACAGGAACTCGGAAAGATCGAAAGCAATTCCACTGACGAGCACCACGCCATCGCTGATGCGCTGCGCGGGCTGAGGACATTGGCCAACACGGAATGCAAGCCCACAACTTATATGGCGGCGGACGTCCCCGTCCGCACGGGGTTGGCATCATGAGGCGGGCGACTCGTCCGAGCTCCAGAAATTGCCGCGCGTGGCTCACCTCCTCGCGACTGCGAAGGCAAGCGATGGCCGAGCGGCTCACGGTGCAATGGGCTGAACTCAGACTTTACGCTACCATTGAAAAAGATTCGGTGAAATTGTCGCGGCTGGTCGCCGAGCGGGACAACCGCAAACGTCAGGAAACGAATCCTTCAACTTAGGCATCTTGAAATTCAGGAACCACCTCACACGTACTAATGATGTCACCGCGAAAAACAGCTCGATTAGCATTCGTGTCTGCCGTGATCCTGCTCTGCCTGAGCGGATTGGCAATTTACATCACTATCGTGCGCCTGCTCGAAAGTGAACAGTGGGTCGTCCACACTCATGAAATTCAGGCGGCGCTGGGAGCGGTAGATTCGGCGGTCGCCCAGGCGGGCCGCGCTCGTTCGGCCTTTATCGCCAACGGCGAGCCCAGTTCTCTGGTGCAATTTGAAGCGGCAAGCTCCGAAGTTTCCGAAGCCGTTCAAGACGTTCGAGAACTCACCAAAGATAATCCCGCAGCTCAGGAACGATGCACGCGGCTGGAGGCTTCCACCCGACACCGTATCGAGCTCTTCAGAAATTCAATCAAGTTGCAGCAGACGTCTCCGGGAGACTTGCAAGGGCAAGCCGATATCTCGCGAGAAAGTGTGATATTTGCGACTGAGACCACGGCCATCATGGAGCAAATGCGGCAAGAGGAACAACGGCTGCTGGTGGTGCGAGTTCAGCGTTCCGATCGATTGTTCACCATAGCAGTTTTGATTTTGGCTAGCACTTTTCTTCTGGCACTGATCATGTTCTCGGTGCACTACCGGCTGCTGTCGACGGAGGTCATGGCTCGTAGGAACGCGGAATTGATCGCACGCGAGAGTGAAGAATCCATGCGCCGGCTCACAGTCCGCCTGCTCCAGTTGCAGGATGAGGAGCGGCGCAAATTCTCTCGAGAACTGCACGATAGCCTGGGACAGTACCTGGCGGGCGTGAAAATGAATCTCGACATGTTCTCCAACAACCAGCCGCAGGACAAACTTTTTGTCGAGGCAATTTATCTGCTCGACCAGGCGATCGCGGAAACACGGACAATTTCGCATTTGCTGCATCCCCCGCTTTTGGACGAAGCAGGATTTGCGTCTGCGGCGAAATGGTACGTCGAAGGATTTGCGCAGCGCAGCGGAATTGAGGTCAAAGCCGATTTGCCCGATGACATCGATCGCCTGCCCAAGCCGATTGAGCTGGGGCTTTTTCGAGTACTCCAGGAAAGCCTGACCAACATTCATCGCCATTCTGGCAGTCCAAGAGCTGAGATCGCCCTACGAGTCCTTCCTCGCAAGGTCATACTTGATGTAAGAGATTACGGCCGCGGAGTTCCGGAGGAGTTGCTCAAAGTTTTTCGCGCCAACGGAACCAATACCGGGGTCGGTTTAGCGGGAATGCGAGAACGAATTCGCGAGCTGGGCGGGCAGTTGGATATAAAATCCACCGCGACGGGCACTTTAATTTCCGCGACCATGCCACTGCCCGCAGCCCCTAAGAATTCTCAAGTCTCGGCCGCGGATTAGCATTCGATTTGCCCTTCTCAAGTGTCTCTAAATACGCCGACTTAAATTCCTCAAGAACATAAAATCTACACATACGCCGGTGTGGCCATATTCATGAGAAAGGACTTAGCTTTATGGCCACCAACTTGCTTTTAAGCTTTGGGTATTTACTCAATCCGTCAAGGAGATCAGCATGGCTGAGAATAATCGAGCCGACTGGCGTGAGCTATGTGCCGCAGCAGCTGAAGAACCTGACTCCGAAAAGCTGGTATCGCTAGTGAATCAAATTCTAGACGTGTTCGACGACCAGCAAAAGGGTCCGCCGTCCAATTCTCTTGATGGCAATACTCCGCTGAAATAATTTCGTCGACAAAGAAAAATGACCGTCATCGACGGCCCCTTGATACTGCAAGGCTAAGTTTTATTTACCGGTATCGACCGTCAGATTATTGGTGACTGAGAATACTCCTGGGACGGTGTTGGCTTGAGTGCCGGCCACGGTCTTGTCCATCTCGCTACCAACCGCGCCGACCAGCGTGACATTGCCGTTCTTCACGATAATATGAATCGGCGGGACGGCTTGTAAACCGTACTGGCTCAAGGCACTGTTTCCGTACAGAGTCCTATAGACGGCCCGGCGAATGGTGTCGTCGTTAGGAGAAAGTGGGAGAACCTCGATTTGGTTGACTACCTGTTCCACTCCTTCAATGTGCTTCACCGCGCCTTCGGCGTCCGATTTTAGTGTAGGACGAGTCACTTGACCCATCAGGGTAACGGTTCCGTTGGAATCGACCTTGTAGGCGAGGTTGTCGAAAACACCGTAGTACGGAAGCAGAACCAATTCGTGGCGCACTTCCTTGACCAATCGTTGGACGCCGGCTTGTCCCAAGCCTCTGGGCTGGGTGTCGGCGTTCGCCGGTGCATCTTGTGCAATCGCAATCCAGCTACTGCAAGTTACAGCGAATGCTAAAGCGACAAGGGGCAATGGTTTCATGGTTTTCTCCGATCCGATTTCTTTTACTCGGCCCTAGACCAAAGATCAGGACCTCGCTATGCAGCCGCACCGATCAACTGCGATGCGGGCGGCGTGAATTGTCCGTGCGATATGGGCAGCTCGTCGTCGAGCGCATCGGAAGGCACGTCCCAATCGTCAATCAGGGGCAGCGGCTCCTTTCGAGTGTCCGAATTGCGGGCGCGGACCATTTCGGCTGCTTCAGTCGTGCGTGCCAGAATTTCCCGAATGCGCAGCTTAGCTTTGTGAAGCTGCGATTTCGAATTTCCCACCGAGCAATCCAGCAATTGAGCAATTTCCTGATGCTCATAGCCCTGTACTTCGTGAAGCAGAAAGATGGTGCGATAACCCGCGGGAAGCTCTTTGAGCGCCCGGATTAACGCGATGCGGTCCACAGTGCCTGACAAGCGGCTGTCCTTGCCACCGCATTCGCGACGGACGGTCTTGCCCTCTCCGTCGGTTCGCTCATCGAGCGACACCTGATGCAGCACCTTCTTGCGAAAGTGCATTAAAACCGTATTGACCGCAATACGATGCAGCCAGGTGGACAGCGCAGAATCGCCACGGAAAGTGGAGAGTTTCCGGAATACCTGCATGAAGGCGTCCTGAGTGAGGTCCTCCGCTTCAGCCGTATTGTTCGTCATGCGGAGACAAAGCGCATAAATACGGGACTTGTGAGCGTTGAATAGGTCGGCGAAGGCATCCGAGTCGCCCGCCTGGGCGCGCGTGATGATGTCGGCACTGAGCGGAACCATTGTCGTTTGCGTATTCACTTGAGTTATCCTCACTGGATTAAATTGCTTGCGACACCAAACTAAAGTTCGCAATTAACAGTACGGAAGATAGCGGTCGCGGGCGGAGAGTTCTATAAGGTGTGAGCTGTAGGGGTACCTAGATGTTGCTGTATCCCATAAGGACTAGAACCTGGGATGAAAAAAGGTATCTCAAAAAGGAAACGGCGCGGCTCTCCGAGGAGGCCGCGCCGCTTAACGTTGAGTTAACTGCAATTACAGCACGACGCTAACTACAATGGTTGCTCCGGGATGCGCCAGATCGTACAACAAATATTCACCATCGACATAGTCGATGTAGCAGTCGTCTGAATAGCCCCAGCCCGCAGGCCACGGATTGGCGATCACAAACCAATAACCGCCATACTGGAAGCGAGGCTGTCCGTTAACCACGGTCGGACGGCTCATACGGAAATGGTGCTGCTGGCCAAAATGGGCCCGGAACTTATCGTCAGGGATCCGGCTGCCTGAATTGCCGCCCGCCTGATGTGCATTCTGTTCGGGCCTGGCCTGGGGATTGTTCTTGTCATTCTGCTGGGCATGCGTCAGGTCTTTCTGTTGTTGCTTGTCCTGTTCCTGAGTTTGTTTGTCGTCTTTCTGCTCCCGTTTTTCCTGGTCTTTAGCATCTTTGTTCTGATCCTGAACTTGCTTGTCATCCTGCTGGGTACGTTTGTCGTTTTCCTGAGCGGGCTTGGCGTCTGGTTCGCGCTTCTCGTCCTGCGGCGCAGCCTGGCCTTCGCGCGCGGCCGGCTCGGCCGCGGGTTTATCGCGATCGTCTTGCTGGGCAAAGACCGATGCGGTCGCTCCCAGGAATAAAAACAAGACTGCAGTGCTAATAAATCTAAATCGTTTCATGAGTGTTGCCTCCGTGAGGGACATTGATATCGGCATCAACGACAGGGCCGATTACGGCTATCACGTGCCATCGTAGAGAATCACGGGTGCGCGGAACATACGCGGAATTGGGTAGCGGTTCTGAAGTGTTCCTGTAGGACTAGCCCGTAAAGTTAACTTGGCAAAATAAAAATCCCCGGCGTTTTCGCCGGGGATTCTTTGACCTACAGCAACCTTACGATGCGCGGCGCTTCTCGCCCTGGTCAGAACCGTCATTCCCGCGCGAACGTGAATCGTCAGTCTGAGAAGAATCCTTCTTAGGAGAATCCTGTTGCTTTGGCGTTCCACTTTCGTAGACAGGAGTCTTCTTCGAGGGATCCTGCTGATTGGACTGGTGTTGTCCGCTTTGTTGCGTCGGGTTCTTTTTGGACTGATCCGCCGTATCGTTTGATTTCTGCTGCTGTTGGTCGAGGTTGCGATCATTCTGATTTGTCATAATTTACTCCCGATATTTAATTGCCCTGATCGCAGCGCATATTCAGATTTGCGCCGTTCGTAAGCTTTAGTTGCAATCTCACTTCATGTGGTGGCCTGCGGATCGAGATAAATTTCCTGATCGCGTTCGTCGCCGGTCACATTAATTTCTTCGGCGAGCGAAGTCTGTGGCTGAGGCACGGAATTCGAATCGTCGATGCCAGCGAGAATCGCAATGACCTGCTGCAAACTGGTTGCGACCACATCCGCGCCGACGGCGCCGACCCGGTCCTGCGCTTTGGCAGGACCACCGCCGAAGCTCCACAGACCCAGGATTATTTTCGCGTTCGGAAGACGTTGTCGTAATCGTTTGCACAGCGATCGCGCCTGTCCCACCACGAAAGGAGGCAGAGCGGAAACCAGAACGACTTGCGGCGCGTCAGTGACGACTTGATCCAGAATGTTCGCGCGAGGTCCGACTGGCAAATGCCGTACGTCGCATCCGAGTTGCTTAAGGAGTTGCGCCATCATCATGGCCACGAGTTCGTCGGCTTCGTCGCCAGCCGGAATACAAACCACGCGCAGTCCGGATAATGCGGAGACACCTGGATCGTTTGCCACCACAACCTGCCCCGACACCATCTGCTGATCCAAGGAACGCTCGCCCAGTTCCTCGATCAGATCGCGAGTGCTCTGGCTGATAAAACTAGCGGTCCCCGGTTCGAGCGAATTCAAATGGCGGTCTTGCTCGGCAAGGGTAAGCGCGGGGATGAGAACGGAATCATAGAAACTCGCTGTCGTCTGTTCCTTGAGATAGGCGTCGGCGATGTCTCGGGCTTCATCCTGATCCAACGCCAGGAGCCGTTGGTAAAAATGCGCTTCGATGGGAAGGACGGCTTCGTCGCCTAGGAGCACTTCTAAAAAGCTTAATTGCGGAACGTACCGGCCCATCAAGATCAGACAAACGGTAAGTGGAGTCGACAGGATTAATCCGACTGGCCCCCAGAGGATTGCCCAGAACACCGCCGCTACGAGTATCGCGAGAGAAGAAATGCCGGTATGCGCACCGTATAACCAAGGCTCAATCAAATTTGCGATAACTAGTTCAAGGCCAATAAACAAACCAAAGATGATGCCCACCTGATTCCAGCCGGGAAATACGGCCATCGCCAAAGCGATTGGGAATGCGGCGGCGATTGGAGTACCGACATAAGGAACGAAACGCAACAAACCGCTTAACACTCCCCAGAGCAGGGCGTGGGGCACGCCAATCCAGTAAAGACTACTTCCGAAGATCACTCCGTACACGGCATTCATCACGAACTGCAAAAGAAGGTAGCGGCTTAAGCGCGCGAGACGCATCATCCAAAGCCTGAGTAACGATGTTCAGCTGGTTTTGACCGGCCAGCCGGATTACACGATTGCGCAGATCTTCGCGTTTCACCAACATGAAGAGGGTGAAGACGATGACCATTGCCGAAGTCTCCAAAACGCCGGTAAGCGGCCCCACGATCGCCCGCAGGTATTGCGGAGCATTCGTTGGCGCCTGGGTCATCTGCACCGCGATGGGCCGGCCGTTCCCGGCTTTTCCCGTCTTCTTATCTGCCGCCGACGCTGAAGCTGAAGACAATTCGTTGCTCAAATCAATGACGGTGTTGGAAGCATCTTTCAATCCGCTTCCATGAGGAATATGCAGGCCTTCAATCTTGCCTTGAATGTTCGATTTGTAGCTGGGGAACTCGTCAACGATATTCATGAGCTGGCCACTCACGATCCAACCCACACTCGCTGCCAGGATGAACGATAAAACCAGTACTACCAAAACCGACGGTACTCTGCCTAGGCGGCATTTCTCCAGCAAACAAACCACTGGTGTGAGTAGGAACGAAAGAACTACAGCCAGCGCCAACGGAATCAGAACCTGCCGGCCAAAGTACAAACCAACAATCACTACCACCACCGCAATGAGTGTCAACAATCTGGAGGCGACGGTGGCGCTATTGGAACTAACGAGGTTCGGACTGATCAAGAATTTTACCTGCTGTATTGCATAACTCGGTTAGGGAGTTTGGCGCGGGTCGGTACCTTCCAAAGCGTGGCCAGCGCATGGGCTGCATCGGCGATGGCGCCCTTTTGCAAATAAGCGGCATCGATGTGAATGGGGAGCGAGCTCCGGCCTGATGGTGCAGATTTTGCATCTTCAGTTTCGCATAGCAATGCTACCGATTGCTTGACCTTTTCCTTCAATTGATTGGTGAATTCCGTATTTCCGTTCTCGATCGTCGAAGTGGCCATGATTGTGTCGTCCTTTCAGCACGCATTAAAACGGACGAGCGGTGAGGCGGCAATACAGTCAATCCTTGACCGGTACAGTTGAGGTCTAGTACCACGATCAAAATTTACGAAGTTGGCGTCTAAGCAGGCCCGCCAGCAACGGACGCCAGGTGCACTACGGAACATTTTGGGATCGGGAAAGGCGAGGAGCAGGAGCTGGCCCGAAAGCTAGCCCCTGCTCGATAGGTGGGAACTTTGAAGAGGAAAATTCATGAACCGAGAATAAGCATTCCCCTGGCAGTGCGGAATCCTGCTGACTCTGTAGTTGGCCCAGAGATTCCCTGTACTTTTCAGGGCGTCGCGCCCGGCCAACCTCGTCCTATTTCTCATCAGGGATGTTTATGTCCGATCTAAGGTCTAAACCGGATGGGAGACTAATACCCTCGCCAGTAGATTGAAGTGGAAAGAAATAATCCTGGTGCTCAATTTGGGCACAGAAGAGGTTTTCAAATGAAATTCACTTCAGCAGCACCGAAATATCTCCTGGCGCTTGGCACCATGGCTCTGGTCTGTGCCAGCTTGAGCTGGGGCGCGGATAATGATCAATCCGACATCGCCAAGCGCATCGACAATTCCGCCAACGTTTTAAATGAAATCATGTCCACTCCCGACAAAGCGATTCCTGACGACATCATGAATCATGCAAAGTGCATCGCGGTTATTCCGTCGATGGTCAAGATTGCAGTCGGCTTTGGTGGAAACCATGGCAAGGGCGTAGCCACTTGCCGCACCGGTCACGGTTGGAGCGCACCTGCGCCGATTACGATTACCGGCGGAAGCTGGGGTCTGCAACTCGGCGGTCAAGCGGTTGACATCGTAATGGTGGTGCGAACCGACGATGGCATGCAGCACCTGCTTTCGAGCCATTTCAAACTTGGTGCGGATGCTTCCGCGGCAGCCGGCCCGGTTGGCCGTGACACCGCTGCGGACACGGACGTCAAGATGCGAGCAGAAGTATTGACCTATTCTCGCGCGCGTGGAATTTTTGCGGGAATCGACTTATCGGGCGCTGCGGTTTCGCAAGATAAAGATGAGACTCGTATTCTGTTCGGGAAAATGGTTCCTTTCCAGACAATCCTTAACGGCGGCGTTCCGGCCCCGGCCGGAAGCGATGCATTCCTGGCTACGGTCCGGAAGTATTCGACTCAGGCGCGAGACCAGGCGGCAAAGTAGCGACATGCAGGTTGTCACGAACCGTGACACGGCCAAGCCCATGAAAAGCTTGGCCGTTTGTCTTGTTGGCCGACCGATCCTGTATACCCAAGATCAGGCTTTCAATGTATTGCCTGGGTTCTCACGCAAGCGTAGCGTTGTTTATAAGGCGTGGTCATGATCAGAATTCTAGTAGTGGACGACAATCCGGCGGTGCGGCGCTATCTTCGCGGCGTGCTCGAGCAGCATGACGGCTGGTGCGTATGCGACGAGGCACGCAACGGTCAAGACGCGGTCGACCGTTTCGGGGAAATCCGGCCCGATGTCATTGTTCTCGATTTCCAAATGCCGGAGATGAACGGGCTGGATGCGGCGCGAATTATCAGTAACCTGGCGCCGGAAATACCAATTCTGATGGTCACACTCTATCTCTCCAAGCAACTTTCCGATGAAGCCCGGAAAGTTGGTATTCGTGGAACATGCGCCAAGACGGATATCGGCTGCGTAGTCGATGCAGTCGGTGCGCTATTGCGCGCAGAAACCTACTTCCCTGCATAATCTTATAAACTCCCGTGGCGTCTACGCCGGCGCCTCGTCTGCGTAGTTGGCACAACAAGGCTTTCCGCCTCGGACCGCCAAGGGCGGCTAGGACAGGAAGCACCTTCTTCCATGCAAAAATGCCGGCAGCGTTTTCGCTGCCGGTATTCCTTAATCTGTGATTTATGGATTTAGACCGCTCGGGGAAGATCGCGATCGTACGTTTTCTCGTCTGAGCTGGCTTCGCTGGTCGAGGAAATGTCTTGAGCACCGGTTGCATCGAGGATCTGCTTCGCCCGCTTCGTCCATTCGGAACTGTCGGAATGGACCGAAAGGAGAATCCCACCATCCTTAACCCGGCCCTCATATCGCTTGGCTTCGTATTCTGGAATACCCATACCCACCAGGGCCCCAGTGATGCCACCGACTACGCCACCTGCACCGGCTCCCGCGAGCGCCGCCATGATCGGACCGGCGGCGATAAACGGCCCTAGTCCAGGAATCGCCAAGGCACCTATGCCCACCAGCCATCCCATGGCCCCGCCGATTACCGCACCCGTGCTAGCGCCGGTTGTGGCTCCTTCGGGCGCTTTGGTGCCCTTTTCATGCGCGAAATCCCTCGAGCCCATGCTCTCTGGAAAGAGTACGGAGATGTCTCGATTGCTAAAGCCGGCTGCCTTCAGGCCGTCGACTCCGTTTTCCACGTTCGCGTAGTTTGGATAAATTCCGAATACTGCTGTATTTTTGCCTGACATTTTGACTTCTCCTTGGCTGCTTGGGATGTATTGCTTAGTTCTTTGCTTTGATATCCAACTCGCTGGTAACTTTGTTGTCGCCAGCGATTTCGCCGGCCTTTGCTTCGATGGCGCGTTTCTCATCGTCGGAGCGCACCGGCCCCTTCAACGTTACTTGGCCATTCTGCGTGATGATTTTCACGTTATGCGCGTCGCTCGAGAGTGATTTGTCCTTAACGATTGCTTTCCGGATCTGCTGAGTGATATCTCGATCCGATGGATTGTTCTTCTGCTGGTCGGCGGTTGGTTCATTTGCATTTCGATCACGCTGATTGACCTTGGTGTTGTCAGCGGGCGCGGAACTACCCTGATCAGTGGCCTGTTGTGCAAGAACCAGAGTTCCGCTGCTGAGCAAAGCGCCAGCCAATAGAAGCGTCTTTATCATTCCTCTTCCTACATTCATACGATTGCTCCTTAGCGAAGTTGAGTTGGCAAAAAACGCCGCAAACTAAGCATGAATTAAACATAAGGGCGCACGCCTCAGCTGGAAATCCGGTCGAAGCCGTAGGTGAATTGTGGAATGTATGTAGAGGAGCTACAGGTGCAGTGACTACGAGGCGTACTTACTTTGCGCTATTGTTCTTGGGCGTCTTATCAGCGTCGTTTTTGTCTTTGTGTCCAAAATCCGCCCCGAAGTGTGGTTCGGACTTCGTACCGGTAATCTTGACTGGGATTTCAGTGCCGGCGCCATGCTTGCTGAAGAATGGGTCTGCGGGCTTCAGCAGGATCGATTTCCATCCCGTCACCATCTGCGAGAGTTTGGCGTCGAGGCGCGCTTTCCCATGAAAATCGAACTGGTTCCCGTCCAAACTATAGAGGCCGGTCAGATCCACTTGCGTGCCGGGGACGTGGAACTGTAGTTGGGAGAAGGTAATCGTGCCCTCAGCAAGACTGAATGTACCCTTCATCTCGGAGGGGATATTATCCGGAATATTATCTTGCGCCAGCTTCGGCTTTCCCTGGCTCCGCATGCTGATGGCGTCAATCTTGCCCTGAATTTTGTCGTTACTGAAATGCGCATCGGACACCTGAAAGTTTCCGCTCAGTTTCATACGATTTGACACATCAGGTTCGCCAGGAGGAAGCACAAATTTTGTTTTCAATTGCACGGTGCCGGTCATGATTGGCGGATCTGTCCGTACCGCGAGCTTCAGCAAGTCATCGATCTTTCCTTTTTCGATCACGACATCAAGATCCACCAGGTGACCTTTGGGATCTTTCACTCGCACCACCGAACCATTGGCCGTCAGCCAGGTATTGAGGATTCTCGCTTTTACGGGTTGGAGATAGGTGTCCCCACTGGTCCCGTCCACGATGGCGTGGAAATCCGTATGCAGCGGCACTGGACGCCCGCTGATTGCAATGCGAAAGTCCGGAGTGTCGGTAGCGCCGTCGACGGTGATCTTGTCGAGGATGCCTTCGTACTTTCCCGTAGAGGAGAGAATCCCGCCAATTCCTTTAATCGTGCCCAGGTTTGCGTTGTTGAACGAATAGCTCCCACTTATCGGGGTGTCGCGCGGGCTATCGGCATTCCATGGACCAAAAGTTCCGTTGGAGAGTACATTTCCTACCGGCTTGGGATTGGTGAGGTCGGCATCAAAATGCATGGGCCCGTCGGGGCCAATACTGGTCATCTTAAGGCTGGCGATATCGAATTCCAATGGCAGCTTGCCCGGCTTCAAAGTATTGATTATGAGTTGGGTATCGTCACAGACAAGTTTGTCGACCGTGATCTTTATCTTCCCATTTTTTGGACCCATGCTTTCCATTTGGGCGCGCTGTTCCCGAGGCGGCAGATTCAACTGCAATCCTTTTACATGTACGGTATCTACATGCATCGGAGAGCGAAGAAGATCAAGAATCCCGGTGCGGAAGCTAAAAGCCGCCACCGCGATAAGTGGCTGGATTCCCGGCTCGTGGTTATTTGGATCCATCTCACCAAAGATTCGTAATCCCTTGCCTGACACCTGCAAACCCTGCAGAAGAGAGACGTTGAAATCGTCCAGCTCAACTTTGGCCTTGAATTTGGTGGATAAAGTCTCAATAACGCGTTCGCGAACGATCGGCTGGGCACGCGAGATGACAATGCTCAAGGCAATGGCCGCGACAATAACCAATAGCAAAGCAGTCCCACCGATCCAATACCATCGGCTGGCAGCTGTAGTCTTTT
This sequence comes from uncultured Acidobacteriaceae bacterium, assembly GCA_963794195.1. GTDB lineage: Bacteria > Acidobacteriota > Terriglobia > Terriglobales > Acidobacteriaceae > DATBAX01. Next base: position 12,102 of record CAWCCU010000006.1, on the reverse strand, counting down.
GGACCAGTTGAGTGTCGGGCAGGGGCATGGGAGATTAAGCCCTTGAACCAGTTTGCTGAAAGACTAACCTGGATTCAGTCATCCTCCCACTTTAGATGCGGATGGCAGGAGCGGCCAATCAAGTGTAATCCCTAGCGCGAGAATGGAATGTATGTAGGGTGCGAGCGGTTCGCCGAGCCCATTGTGGGCCGGATGAAGAATTTTCACTGCAAAACAAAACGTCCCAGACTCAAAGAGTCATGGGACGCTCGTCGAACAGCCCTCCCCCGAAGTCTGCTCAACCACACCTTAACTCTGAGGCAAATGAATGTATATGGCTCTGATGGGCTATGACATAGCACTTCGGTTCCAGCCATGCGTTGTCGTGAACACAAAAAAACGCATAACCGCAATGTCTGCAATAGCTTACAAACGTCGGCAATGATGGTTACCATACCCTGAAATCGAGCCGATCCCGGGCGGGCAATAGCACCACAACCCGAACCAACTACAATCGCTGAATTGCCCAAGATCGCGCTCTTTTCTGACATTTCTTGACTCCCCAAATCACCCGCCCCTGTCGTTTCGAACTGCTCCATTTGTTAGGCTCCCCTTATTAGGCTTCCCCACCTTGCCAATCGGGTGGGCGGCGATTACCATGTTGCGCTACCGCCATCCGAATACAAAAATTGATTCCACGAACCGACAATGATTTGGCTTTCCGGCACAAATTATTAGCTGTCTCCAGAACAATATTTCACAACTGAAAGGGAGCACACTATGATTTTGGGCATGTCAACCGCAACTTATACTCAGCTACATGTCATCATCAGCCTGGTTGGAATCGGTTCGGGACTGATCGTTATGTACGGATTCATCCGGGGCAAACGTTGGGACGGATTGAATGCGATTTTTCTGATCACGACGGTATTAACCAGCGTAAGCGGCTTTGGTTTTCCATTTGAGCATCTTTTGCCCTCGCACAAAGTCGGGATCATATCGTTGGTGGTGCTGGCGGTTGCGATTCCGGCACGCTACCTGTTTCACATGGCTGGGGCCTGGCGGACAATCTACGTGATTAGTGCGGCTATTGCCCTCTATTTCAATTGTTTCGTCCTGGTGTTTCAGGCCTTCTTGAAGCAACCGGCCCTTCACGCGCTGGCGCCCCAGGGCAAAGAACCGCCGTTTCTTATCTCGCAGATTGTGGTCATGATCATCTTCGTGGTGTGGACGATTTGGGCGGTAAAGAAGTTTCATCCAGAGTTAGCCCGCGCCTAGATCCGGCAATCCGGACACGATTATGCACACCAACATTTTCTTGATTGCCATCGGCATTGGAATCGTCGCCGGGCTGCGCACCGTGACGGCCCCGGCCGTAGTCAGTTGGGCGGCTCGCCTGGGATGGCTGCATCTCGGGGGCTCGCCGTTAGCATTCATGGGATCGACCGTCGCAACGGCAATTCTCACCCTGGGGGCGATCGGCGAGTATGTGGCTGACAAGCTTCCGAATACTCCGAGCCGCACCGCGCCCGTAGGATTTATCTCCCGCATTGTCACGGGATCGCTCTGCGGAGCATGCGTATATGCTTCATCCGGGCAGTCCCTGATATTCGGGGCATTGTTAGGCCTGATCGGCGCGGTCATTGGCACTTTAGGCGGTCATGCAGCCCGTGTTCGAGTCGTCAAAGCCCTTAAAGTGAAAGACATCTTCGTCGCCATTCCGGAAGACTTGATAGCCATCAGCCTCGGACTCGTTCTCTTGTGCGTCCGATGACTCTGCTCCACGGAGATCCAAATGTCGATTCGGCCAGTAAAACAGGTCATCCAATCCAAGCCAACCTTGGAAGGCGCGGGTGTGCATCTGCGCCGCGCTTTCGGCTTTGGAAACACCAAGGACTTCGACCCATTCCTGCTGCTCGATGATTTTCGCAACGATGTGCCGGAAGATTATTTGGCTGGTTTCCCGTGGCATCCTCACCGGGGAATCGAGACCATCACCTATGTCCTCGCCGGAACCGTGGACCACGCAGATAGCATGGGAAATCAAGGCGCGATAGCTGCCGGCGACGTCCAGTGGATGACCGCGGGCAGCGGAATCATCCATCAGGAAATGCCCAAAGGCGACAAGGCAGGCCGCATGCACGGCTTCCAATTGTGGGCAAATCTTCCTGCCGCTTTCAAGATGACTGCGCCACGCTATCAGGAAGTGAAAGCGCTGGAAATCCCCGAGATCAAAGACGACGATGGCACCCACGTGCGGGTCGTTTGTGGAACCTTCTGGGGAAAGACTGGTCCGGTGGATGGCATCGCTGCTGAACCGATTTATCTCGACGTCTCGGTGTCTCCCGGAAGAAGAAAAACTCTGCCCGTAGAAACGACCCGTCATGCCTTCGCTTACGTCTTCGCAGGAAGCGGCAAGTTCTGCAACGCCTCCGGCCCGCTCGCCGTGCCGACCGAATCGGTGAAGTGGCTGGACACCGCTCCTCCCGTGGAAGCGGACAACCGCTCGCTCATCGTTTTCGATCGTGGCGACGAAGTTACAGTGCAAGCCGGAGACGATGGAATCCGTTTCCTCCTGGTCTCAGGGAAGCCGTTGGAGGAGCCTGTAGCGTGGTACGGCCCCATCGTCATGAATACGCAAGAGCAGCTCCGCCAGGCATTTAACGAACTGCAAGAGGGAACCTTCCTGAAAGAAAAGGGACGCGGCTACGAATCGTGTTGTTTGACCGAAGAATAATTCGAAAAGCGGCAGACTGGGCAGTCGTGGCCATTGCATTCTTGCTGCTTCCCGCAACTGGGGCGTCGGACGACAAGACGCCGCAGGACCTCACTAAGGCCATTGCGGTCGGGCCACAATACGGCACCACTCATGTTTATGTTGCGCCCGCCGACATCGATGCCTTCGTCAACAGTTTTATCGCCACGTTCGACGGCAAGCCTTCCAATCGCAGCGTGGTGAATGTTCTGCCCGTCCCAAGCAGCGAAGAGTTCGAATACGTTCTGACACCGCTCGGTTCAATCTCAGTCTTCGCTTTCAAGACCCCGATTCCCTTCCCATTCGGAGAGGAGCGAACAGGATACCTGGTCACTGATATGGATCAGGCGATCAGTGCGGCTCGCGCAGCCGGAGCGGAAGTCATCGTTGCACCATTCAAAGACCCCATTGGAATGGATGCAGTCATCCAATGGCCCGGAGGCGTGAAGATGCAACTTTACTGGCATTTCGCGCCATCCACATCGGCGCCACTCGAGATGATTCCAGATAATCGGATCTACGTTTCGCCCGACCGAGCCGACAATTTTGTGCGCTCCTTTGTGAGCTTCGCCCATGGCAAGGTAACAACGGACGAGGTACATGCAGATGCCGGCGAGATCGGACGGGTGGGCGAATTCTATCGACGGATTCACATTACTTCGCTGTTCGGCAATTTGCAGGTACTAGTCACCGATGGCCATCTGCCTTATCCATTCGGACACGAACTGACCGGATACCAGGTACCGAATCTCGACGCGACAATGGAAAAAGCCAGGGCTTCTGGGGCAAAAATCTTATCGGGTCCCTATCGCATGAACGATCGGTCGACAGCGATCGTAGAATTCCCGGGCGGTTATATCGCAGAAGTGCATAGCTTGGCGGCGCGCCAGAAGCAGAGATGACCGACAAATCTGGAATGACTCTTCGAGCTGATTTGCGCGATTATCTGGCCGCTGAGCGAACTTTGCTGGCGTGGGTCCGCACCGGCCTGGCCTTGATGGGATTCGGTTTTGTCGTCGCCCGCTTCGGGCTTTTTCTCCACCAACTGCAAATCAATCAACACGATTTCTCACCCCAGTCTTACGGTCTATCGCTTTGGTTCGGCACCGCGCTCATCGCTGCTGGAGTGATCGTGAATTTTTTTTCCGGGTGGCACCACGCCCGCCTGGTTCAAGAGTTGGACCGCGGCGAAACCTCCCATGCCCACCCATCCACCCCGGCGATCGCGCTAGCTTTCTTCCTGGCAATCGTCGGATTGGCGATGGCAACCTATCTGATGTTAGTCCGAAGCACGACGCAATCGCATTCCGGAAAAATTGAGGAGATATCCATGACGCCATCTGCGCCTGCGGTCAACGGGATTGTCGACACACCTAGCAGTCATTCAGTCGAGCACACAGTGGAAAAAATCAAAGCCATTCTGCAGGCGAAAGGACTGACCCTTTTCGCGCTGATTGACCATAGCGGCGAAGCTGAGAAGGTCGGGCAGAAAATGCCTCCCACCAAGCTGCTTATTTTTGGCAGCCCCAAGGGAGGTACATTGGTGATGCTGGCAGCGCCGAGCGTTGCCATCGATCTTCCGCTGAAGATTCTGGTCTGGGAAGACGCACAGGGAAAAGTTTGGGTTTCTCACAACAGCCCAGAATATCTCCAACAGCGGCATAATATTCCTGTCGGGCTGTTGCCAAATATTTCAGGCGTTCGGGGAATCGTCGAAGAAGCGGTGCGCTAGCGGACAGAGGCGCGATTTATCGCGGCGTCCATTGGGGGTGGCCGGTAAAGAGTCCATTGGCAAACCCGATCTGGTAGGCAAGAAATACTCCGAAAGCCAAACTCAACAAGCCGGACGCCAGTCCCAGGCGATTGGAGAATTTCTCGTGACGGCTTCCCACGAACCTGAAGGCTGAGGCGATGCTCATGGTAATCAGCATCATGCCACCAACCGTGCCCGCCCCGAAGACCAGCAGATACGCCAACGCCCAGTGAGGATTGCGAATGGTTGTGAGAATCAGCAGCGCCACCGCGGCCGAACCAGCGAGTCCATGCACTATGCCCACCACCAAGGGTCGAAGCTGCTGATAAAGACCAATCTTGCCAAACCATCGATCAAGCCAGGTTAGCGGCGTTTGATCGTGACTGTGCGAAGCCATCTCCGGGGAATGGCCGTGTACATGACTATGCACAAAACTTCCATGGCTGTGCGCATGTCCATGGACCACTTTCGACTCTTCGGGAAGCGCAGAAACCATCGAACGCGAGGAACGCAGGAAGCTTGCAATATTAATCACGCCGAGAATAATCAGCATGATTCCGACGCAAAGCTCCATGGAAAGGCCGATGCGAGCAGGAATCACCACGTCAAAAAGAATGATGAGCGTGCCTACGACAAAAATCGTGACCGTGTGGCCGATACCCCAGAAAATTCCGGTCAGCGCTGCTCTGAACAGATTGCGCTGCCGGCTCACGATGGTGGTCACCGCAATGACGTGGTCAGGATCGGTGGCGTGACGCATCCCCAGAAAAAATCCCAACGCGACAATTGAGAGGAAACTGACCATCGATAGCGCCGCGCGCCGGTCGTCTGGCGACTTGAATATTACCGTACGCGGCTTGGCAACCGAATTCAACCCTTCGAGGCCTGATTACCACCCGAAACCAATCCGCACCACGCGGTCGTTACTTCATATAAACTTCGATTTTGGCCTACTTTGCCTCGGCCACCAATCGATGCCAGCGGGAGGAAGCGGTTTGCCACTCAAGCAGGATGTGTTCTGGTACAAGGACGCGATCATCTACCAGGTTCACGTTCGCACGTTTTTCGACAGCAACGGGGATGGTATCGGTGACTTTCAAGGACTTGAGCAGAAGCTCGACTACCTTCAGGAGCTGGGGGTCAACGCAATCTGGCTGATGCCGTTCTTCCCCTCGCCTCTGCGCGACGATGGTTACGACATCGCGGATTATTGGTCGGTACATTCCAGTTACGGAAACCTGGAGGACTTCAAGAAATTCCTGGGAACTGCCCACGAGCGGGGAATTCGCGTCATCATCGAAATGGTATTGAATCACACCTCCGACCAGCATCCCTGGTTTCAAGAGTCGAGAAGTTCTCAGAACAATCCCCGCCGCGATTGGTATGTCTGGAGCGATATCGATACCAAGTACAAGGGAGTGCGGATTATTTTTCTCGACACCGAGATGTCCAACTGGGCCTGGGACACGATTTCGAAATCCTATTATTGGCACCGCTTCTTCAGTCATCAACCCGATCTCAATTACGACAACCCTGCGGTGCGAGCCGAGATGTGGAACGTGATGAAGTTTTGGCTGGAAATGGGCGTCGATGGTTTCCGGCTTGATGCGGTTCCCTACCTGGTGGAGCGCGAGGGCACGAATTGCGAAAACCTGCCGGAAACTCACGAGATTCTGAAGGAATTGCGTCAGAAACTCGATGAACAGTTTCCCGGCAGAATGCTGCTTGCCGAAGCCAACCAGTGGCCTGCGGACCTTCGTCCTTATTTCGGCGACGGGAACGAATTTCACATGGCGTTTCATTTCCCGCTCATGCCGCGGATGTTCATGGGAGTGAAGCTGGAAGACCGCAAACCGATCACGGAAATCCTGCAGCAGACTCCCGAAATCCCTGCCTCGTGCCAGTGGTGTTTATTCCTGCGGAACCATGACGAGCTGACTCTGGAGATGGTCCGCGACACCGAACGCGACTATATGTACGACGCGTATGCCCAGAACAAGGGCATGCGGCTGAATCTCGGAATCCGCCGCCGACTGGCGCCGTTGTTGGATAACGATCGCAGACGCATCGAGCTGATGAATGGGATCTTGATGTCGTTGCCGGGCACTCCGATCATCTATTACGGGGATGAAATTGGAATGGGCGACAACATTAACCTCGGCGATCGCAATGGAGTGCGGACTCCGATGCAATGGAGTGGGGGATGGAATGGCGGCTTTTCCATCGCCGATCCCGAGAGCCTGTATGCGCCACTTATTCTGAACCCGGTCTATGGGTATCCGGCAGTAAACGTGTTGTCGCAAAAAAGGACCGAGCACTCGCTTCTCTCCTGGATGCGGCGCATCATAGCCGTGCGCAGATCGACGCGTGTGTTTGGTAACGGATCGATTGAGTTTCTCTACCCTGCCAATCACAGAATCCTGGCGTATGTGCGGCAATTCGGAAACGAAACTGTATTGGTGGTGAATAATCTTTCGAACGCGGCACAGGCTGTCGAACTCGACCTTAAACGCTATAAAGGAAATATCCTGATAGAAATGTTTGGGAAGAACATTTTTCCCCGGGTGGGCGAATTGCCTTATTTGCTCACCTTGGGCCCATACCAGTTTTACTGGTTTCGGCTCCGACGGATTTGACGACAACACAGAACCTGACTATGCAAGAGCAACCGGCCCCAGTTCGCTCAGAGATCAAATTGTCCGAGGAAAGTTTTCTTTCCGACGACTTTCTTCGCCAACTGATTAACATCGGCGAAGTAGACATTCTCGTGGGCCTGCCTACCCGCAACAATGTCAAAACAGTCGGGGCCATCGTCCAACAAATTCAAAGCGGCATACTGAAATGGTTTCCTCGGGAGCGCGCCGCCATCATCAATGTGGATGCCGGATCTCGGGACGGCACGCCTGATCTGGTGACTGGAATCTCTATCGACGATGTCCATCGGGTCACAAATCTCTACGCACTTCGCACGATGCACTCCATAAGCACACAGTATGCAGGAAGTTCATCAAGTGGAGGGATGCTGCGGACAATCCTATCCGCCGCCGAACTGTTGCGAGCGAAAGCCTGCGTGGTCGTGTCGGCGGAATCGTCGAACATCGCGCCCGAATGGCTCTCTAGTTTACTCACGCCTGTCTATCGCGAAGGCTTCGATCTGGTAACTCCCACCTATCGCAGACATAAATTCGAAGGATTGCTCATAACAAATTTGCTCTATCCGATGACTCGCGCGCTTTATGGATCAAGAATTCGTGAACCGTACGCGCCGGAATTCGGATTTTCCGGAGCACTCGGAAGCCAATTTCTGGGACAAAACGACTGGGACAACGGCGCGGACCGCACTGGTCTTGAGCTTCGCTTTACTCTCGACGCGGTCAGTGGAAAGTACCGTATCTGCCAATCTTTTCTGGGCGAAAAAGATCACGTGGAGCGGTCCGCTGCCGATCTGGTCCCCGCTTTGCGGCAAACTGTTGGCAGTCTGTTCTCCGCATTAGAGCCAGATTTCCGGGTGTGGAGCATTATAGAAGGCTCTCAGCCGGTCCCTACCCACGGGCCCCCGCCGGAAGTTTCGCTGGGAACGCTGCGGGTAAATCGCAAGCGGCTTTGGGAAATGTTCTCGACCGGGGTGGTGGAATTGGAATCGGTCTTCCAGTCGATTCTTTCGCCTTCCACGGCAACGGAACTTCGCCAGCTGGCTTCTCTTGCAGAGGATGATTTCCGTTATCCCGCGGAATTGTGGGTAAAGACAATTTATGAGTTTGCCATCGCTTATCACAAGTCTGTAATTAATCGGGACCACATCATCCAGGCGCTGGCCCCGTTGTTCCGCGGCCGGGTCTTTACCTTCCTGGTCGAAAACCGCAATACCAATGCGGAGCAGGTCGAAAATAATATCGAAGATATATGTCTAGAGTTCGAACGATTGAAGCCGTATCTGCTCGAGATGTGGAACGGTAAAAAGTGAGGCAATAATGCGAGAAATGATTATCAGCGAACTGACTCAGGCGATGCATGAGCTGGCCAGGGGTTTCGCCCACTTGCTTCCTCGTATCATCGTGATGCTGATCCTGGCATTTGCCGGCTGGGTGATCGCATACGTCGTGAAGGTGAGTTTGCGCAGCATTCTGCGCCTTATCAAATTTGACAAGCTTTCGGAAAACGCCGGCGCATCGCAATTGCTCAATAAAGCAGCGCTGCCATCTTCGTCGGAATTGGTGAGCCGATTCGCCTTCTGGGTGGCCTGGCTCGGATTCATTCTGCTGGGGGTGAGTGTCCTTGGCATCTTCGGCTTGCAGGAGCAAATTGCCACCTTCTTTCTCTTTCTGCCGCGCCTGTTCGTAGCGGTGTTTATTTTGTTTTTCGGATTGCTGGCTGCCGGCTTCTTTTCTCGCGCCGCACTGCTCGCCGCAGTGAACGCCAACCTGCCTTCTCCCCGGCTGTTGAGCATCGCCATTCGCACCCTCATTATTGCTTTCGTATTGTCCATCGTTTTCGAGGAATTGGGTCTGGCCGAAGAAACCATGCTGGTTGCCTTCGGAATCGCGTTTGGCGCATTGATGTTCGGATTCGCCATTGCGTTCGGCCTGGGTGGCCGGGACCTGGCGAAGCGTTTCCTGGAAAAACGGTTCGGTGGCGCGAAGGCGGAAGAGAACGACGACGAGCTCTCACCACTTTAGGCTGGGGTCAACGATCGTAGAGAACGGCTAAAGTCCGCAAACGGGTGCTAATTTGTTCGGTTAAAGCATTCGGCTGGAATCGCCACTTCCAGTTACCAGTTATGGTCCCAGGCAGATTCATGCGAGCTTCACTGCCCAGGCCCAGCACATCCTGCAAAGGCGCAATCGCGACCGCCGCCACCGAAGCCATTACAGTCCGAATAAATACCCAATGGATCGCTTCGTATTCGAACCCAAGATAAGCTCGGGCGAACTCTCGTTCCTTGTGAATGTCTTCCGCCGACCTCGTGCTTTCGCCCACCCCGGAACTCGTCCACCATCCAACTGTGGTGTCGTTATCGTGGACACCGGTGTATGCCACAAGTTCGTGAGAATAATTGTGTGGGCGAAACGAGGGGCCTTGAGGATCATTTCCAAACGCAAACTGAAGAATGCTCATTCCCGGAAATCCGAATTGTTTACGCAATCCTTCCACCTCGGGAGTGATGACGCCCAGATTTTCGGCGACCAGCGGCAACTCTTTCAACTCAGCTTGCACCGCGCGGAACAGCTCCGCGCCTGGGCCTTTCACCCACCTGCCCGCCGCCGCCGTGGATGCACTTCCGGGAACTTCCCAATAGGCCTCGAAGCCGCGAAAGTGGTCCAATCGCATCAGGTCAAATAATTTGAGCGACGCCCGGAAGCGATCGATCCACCATCTGTATCCGGCAGCCGCCATCACATCCCAGCGATAAAGAGGATTTCCCCAAAGTTGACCGGTGGCACTGAAATAATCCGGGGGAACACCTGCAACGGCAATTGGTCTGGAATTTTCGTCCAGGCGAAATAACTCGGGATGCGCCCACACATCGGCGCTATCGTGAGCAACATAAATCGGAACATCGCCCATGACCCTTATCCCACGCTGGTTGCAATGTACTTTGAGTTTTCCCCACTGCCGAAAAAATTCGAACTGCGCAAATTTGTGGGCATCGGTTTCGGGAAGCAATCGATTACGCCATTCATTCAACGCTCCGGCTTCGCGTCGCCGGATGCCGCTCTCCCAGTGCATCCAGGCTGCGCCCTTATAGACTTCCTTGCAGGCCATGAACAGTGCGTAATCGTCGAGCCAATCAGCATTGTTTTGACAAAATTGATCGTAAGCGGCTCGCTCAATCCGTGAACGATCTGCCAGGAAATTGACGGCGGCTTTTCGTAACAGCCCCTGCTTGAAGTCGCCCACCGGAACATAATCAATTGAGCCATTGCCGAATGGCGGGGCAACTTCCAAATCTTCGCGTGACAACAGGCCCTGTTCACGAAGCGCGGTCAAATCGATGAAGAGGGGATTGCCGGCGAACGCCGAAAAGCATTGGTAAGGAGAATCACCGTAGCCGGTAGGACTCAACGGCAAGACTTGCCAGATCTTTTGTCCCGAGTCAGACAGGAATTGAACAAAGTCGTATGCGGACTTTCCCAGGTCTCCAATACCATGGCCGCCGGGCAGAGACGTCACGTGCAAAAGAATTCCGCTACAGCGAGGAAAGATCACCCTATCAACGTTAAACTCTGGAAGTTACTCACGCAAGGGGCATGCGGTTGATGAATCAGACAAACGATGGCGGCCTCGCGCCTTCCGCTGCACCAAACTCTTCGTTGGGACGATCTCCCATCCGAAATACAAAAGTTCCGCCTTGTTGGATGTCAGCGTGACTAAACCAGCTTTTCTCATACGGCCGGCCGTTCCAAGTCACCGACTGGACATAATGTGCATCCTGCCCATTTCCGACAGTTTCGATGATCAGGTTCTTGCCTTGGCCAAGATCAACGGTAGCGCGGTCAAATAAAGGACTGCCGAATACGTAATTGCCGCTGACTGGATCGACGGCATAGAAACCAAGCGCACTCAGCACGTACCACGCTGACATTTGCCCGCAATCTTCATTGCCAGCTAATCCGTCCGGCGCATTGTGATGCATCGTTTCCAGCAGGAACCGGACCCGGGCCTGCGTCTTATGCGGCACTCCGGCATACGAATAAAGATAGGCGACATGGTGGCCCGGCTCATTGCCGTGCGCGTACTGTCCTACCATGCCAGCTATATCGGGAGGCGCATCCGGAGGCAGGTCGGAACTCTGATTGAAGAGCAGATCCAATTTCTGCACGAACTCTCGATCTCCGCCGAACAGCTGCATGTATTCCTTGATATCGTGCTGATTCAAGAAAGTGGCCTGCCATGAATTGCTCTCCGTAAAATCGCGCCACTCCTTAAAGTGGCCCATGCCTCTGGGGTCAAAGGGACTCGCCCAGCTTCCATCGGAAAGACGTCCGCGCATAAACTTCACCGAAGGATCGAAAACATTCTTGTAATTTCGCGAACGACTTACCAGAAGTTTATGGTCATCCATCGCGCCGGCGGCATGGGCCAGGCGCGCCATCGCCCAATCGTCATAGGCATACTCAAGCGTCTTACTGACTGACTCGACTTCCTGGTCGCAAGCAATAAGGCCGAGGTCCCGATACTGAATGAGTCCGCGATAGTTGTCGACAAACGCCCGCTTTCTCCACAACGAATACGCCTTCTTATAATCGACGCCCGTGATTCCCTTCACATAAGCTTCAGCCAACACCGGGGCCGAGTGATAACCGGTCATGCAGCCCGTCTCCACTGCTTGCAGAGGCCACACCGGCACTCCCGCTGGACTTTCTTCCGCCATCCGAATCAGTGTATTCAGCAAGTCCGGAAGCCGTTCAGTCTGTATCAACGTATACAGAGGATGAAGCGCGCGATAGGTGTCCCAAAGCGAATAAGTTGTGTAGTTGTTGACGCCGGACGGAAGGCGATGCAGCTCAAGATCCATTCCGCGATATTGTCCATCCACGTCGCTGAACAGAGTGGGTGCCACCATGGAATGATACAGCGCGGTATAGAAAATCTTTTTGTGGTCGAATCGCGAAGT
>CAWCCU010000005.1:0-629175 GCA_963794195.1 uncultured Acidobacteriaceae bacterium | reverse complement strand
GGAGCTAGCTTGGTCAGTTCTGCACTGATGGCCAGGCGTCCCGCTTTGCCGTCGACCTTGGCATGACCGCCAACGGCGGCAAATGAGTTCCGTGCCGCGAAAGTCTACTGTCGTCGACCCGCCGCGATGCCGGTAGTTGACCGCTTTCGTGGTGCGCCCAAATACCTTCACCCGAAACAGAGGCAACGGATCGTTCGGCCCGGTATTCTGGTTCGTGTCCTGGGGCGCTGCGGTTTGATCCGGCATGGGTGCCTGACTGGCGGGAGACGAATTGTCCTGGGCGAAAACCGCGCCCACCAGAACTAGCGGTGCCAACAGCGACAAAAGGTTTCTCTTCATCAAGACTTTCATCACGAACCCTCCCACGAGCAAACCTTAAAATAACGGATGACTCTTCAAACCCTATCCCTAAGTGTACCAATTCAGCAATACAGGACTCTCCTCATGCGTCGAAATATCACTTGACGATGTCCCAAATCCGGCACAGTTCAGCGGGACGAAGAAGCGGCGAAAAATTCGCATTCGCGCTTTTTCTCGAGTCAAGAATCTGTAACCTTTTTTGCCTACCCTGATTAACCGGATATTCAACGAACGTTCATCTCTTGTTAACAATCGGCAGCTAGCATTCGAGTTCACTATATAACGACATACCGGGTGTCAAAGTGAGACTTCGGGCCTGATCCCGGAAGTAGTGTATGTCCGTTCTGACGAATCTTATTTCGTGGAGGAAAGATGAAGCAAGTTTTAGCCCTGTTGTTGTCGTGCGCGATTGTGTCGAGTGCGTTCGCTGCACCAGCGCCGCAAAGCGATACCACTGCTGATGCTCCAGCAAAACCTACAAAGAAGATGGTCCACAAGGCCGCCGCCCCGTCCGTTTCGAACAACTCGATGAGTTGAAAAACGACATGAAGCAGGCGATTGACGCCCAGCAACAACAGATCCAGCAGCTACGGCAAGAATTACAAACTCGCGATCAAGCAGTTCAACAGCTACAACAGAGATTGGATCAAAGCCAGGCGGTGGCAACTGAGGCACAAGGCAAGGCTGATTCCGCGACCACCCAGGTGACCCAGCAGCAGGAGGCAGTCACCGCGTTGAAGAGCGATGTGGCTGACATCAAGCAGAATTCCACCAATACCGCACTTAGCCTGCAAGAAACCCAGAAAAACATCACCGACACGCTGGAGAGTCCACTGGCTCTTCACTTCAAGGGAATTACCCTCACCCCGGGTGGTTTCATGGCGGCAGAAACTGTATGGCGCCAAAAAGCGCTGGCCTCGGACGTTAATACGCCGTTCAACTCCGTGCCATTTGGTGGAAGCTCGCAGAGCGATCTTTCAGAGTTCTTTGGTTCCGGTCGCCAGTCCCGCGTTTCATTGCTGGCGGAAGGAAAGCTGAAGAGCGCCAAGTTGACAGGGTATGTGGAAGCGGATTTTCTCTCGTCCGGCGTCACTTCGAACAACAACCAAAGCAACAGCTACACGCTCCGCCAACGCCAAGTTTGGGGCCAGGCAGTGCTGAACAGTGGCTGGAGCTTTACCGGCGGTCAAATGTGGAGTCTGGTCACTGAGACCAAGAATGGTGTGGATAACCGTTCGGAAGCGCTCCCCGGCACCATTGATGCGCAGTACACTGCCGGATTCAGCTGGGCACGCCAGTTTGGCTTCCGCGTCGCCAAAGATTTCGGTGACAAATTCTGGCTCGCCTTCTCGGTCGAGAATCCTCAAGCGACCTTGACTGCTCATGGCACCACGGACAACTATGTTCTCGGTGCCGCGGGCACGAGCGGCGGTCTTTACAACGCATTCAACGGCACTTACTCGTTCAACCCATCACCTGATTTCGTCGTTAAGGCAGTGTTCCAGCCGACGAAAACGATCCACGCGGAGGTGTTCGGTTTGGTCAGCCAATTCCGCGACCGAATCTTCCCTTGCGCCGCGGCTTCCACCACGACTCCCTGCGATGGAGCCACGGCGCCAACTACGCTGGGTGCCTTTAACGCCTCCAGCACTGGTGGCGGCCTAGGTGCAAACCTTCGTGCCAACCTGTTTAACAATCACGTCACCGCGGGTATCCATTTCCTCGGCGGCAACGGTGTAGGGCGCTACGGAACTGTCGGACTTTCGGACGCAACCGCCCGTCCCGACGGCCACCTGGCGCTTATTCGCAGCTACCAGTCGCTTGGAACGCTTGAGTATCATGCCAAGAGATTCGACGTCTACTCGAACGTAGGCGGCGAGTACGCAGAGCGAAATGCGGTCCTGAACGCTGCCGGTACGGGCGGTGTCGGCTACGGATCGCCCCTGTTCTCAAACTCTGGATGCGAAACTGAAACCTTGCCGACGACTGCCACGGGCTTCGCTCCTGGGGCGCCGGGAAGCTGCACCGGCGATACCCGCAACCTGATCGAAGGTACGGTCGGATTCTGGTATCGCTTCTATAAGGGACCGAAAGGCACCATTCAATGGGGCCCGCAGTTCTCCTATATCGTGCGTAATACCTGGTACGGCGCAAATGGAATCTCACCGCATGTGGATGAACCGATGGTGCTAACGTCGTTCCGCTACTACTTGCCTTAATTTTGTTGCTAAACGCGATTCATAGATCGCTCCAGGTTCAGCCCTCGGCTGGCTTGGAGCGTTTTTTTTAGGCACGAATGCTGGACCGCAATCCTTAGGCGGAGAAATTCACTCCGCTAAGAAAGCCGCCGAGATGGCCGGTTAGAGCGACCGCTAAAGAGGCCAGCAGTTCCAGCCCGCAGCGGTAGTTCGGGAGCGTACGCCAAGAATCACGCCTTGCCCGCCAGTGAATCAACGCAACCACGCAGATCAGCACGCAGGAAAGACTCCCAAATATCAGGTGCAGCAACAGCACACCTTTCAGCTTTTGCCCTTCGAGTTGCAATTGCCAGGCCAGGATGCCGGTAACCACGACCACGGGTGCTGAGACAGCGGCGGCCATTAGGTTCACGTACGCTGCCGCGGCGAGAGTCGCCCGCTTCGTCCAATGAGCGGCGAAATCGAAAGCGACTCCCGTAAGAAACAGAGCGATTGGGAAATGGATCAGAACAACATGCTGAGCGTGTTTCGCCAATAACGCCGATTTGATATCGAAAGGTTTCATTCGACGACTACCGTGGCAGTCATCTTGGGATGTATGGAGCAAAAATACGAGTAGGTACCCGGTTTGGTTGGGGTAAAGGAAAACTTCTCGTCGGTGTCGAGTGTTTTGGACTTAAAACTGTTATCGCTGCTCACCACCGTGTGCGGGATGTCGTCGCTGTTGGTCCAGGTAATTTTCGTTCCGACTTGCACCGTCACTGTTTGAGGGGCGAAGGTGAAATTGTCGATCTTGATTTCTGCGCCTGAAGGGTTGGCATCCGCAGCGCGGGCTATTTGCGTTGTGGAAAAAGCCAGAACAAGCAATAGGCATGCTGTGAGTCTGTTGATGGGAAAAATCTTTTTCATTTCAGTTGTTCCTTTCAATTTTGTGAATTTAGATTTGAGCGTACGAAAACTATTCCAACGTGGAGTCAATCACGGCGAGTGAGTGGTGCTTTCGCACATAATTCACCTCAGTCACTCCCAGCAGGCTGCGCAGCTGTTCGGCGGGCACCTTCATCGGACCCGGCGAAGGCGCCTGACCGGGCTTGGGCTGCGGAAAGGCAGTCGAAGTTGCGGTGTGAAAAGTCACGTTGCCTTCAACTTTTTGCATGGTCTGATGAATGTGCCCGTTGAGGACGGTGACTGAGCCGAATTTCTTTAGGTAGGCCAACGCCTGGGCGCTGTCATCCGTGCCCCAACCCCATTCCGGATAAACCGCCCACAGCGGAATGTGCGCAAAGACGACGACCGGTGTGCTCTTTGAAAGATGGCTGAGATCGTCCTGCATCCATTCCAACTGTTCCGCTCCCAGCGTTCCCAAACCGCCGGCTTTCAGGTTCATCACATTGACCAGGCCAATGAAATGGACGCCTTTCATGTCAAAGCTGTACCAGCCAGCGCCCTTTGCGTTCCTGGCATAGCGCTCGCGATATTGTTTGCCGTCGTCGTCGAGCACATCATGCTCGCCCGGAACAAAAAACACATTCTGAGGTTTCGCCAATTTGAGGATTTGATCGACGTTATCGAACTGCTCGGCTTTCGAAAGATGGCTGATGTCGCCGGTGTGCAGCATGAACTCGGGAGTCACCGGCAGCGCATTGATCTTGTCGACGGCGGCTCTTAACGTGGCAATCACATCGGGATTGGCCGGTTTGTTGAAACCCATGTGACTGTCGCTGATTTGCATAAAACTTAATTCACCCTTGGCATGGTGCTTCATGCTCGAGGGATCGCCAAGAGCATAGGACTTCAGCACTCCACCCTGCATCACGCACAGAGCGCCTGTGCCAGCCCACGCCATGCACTTGAGAAATCCCCGGCGGTCGACACCGTCATGGTTGTGGTCCAACACAATTTCGCTCCCATTTTTCTCGGTCATCATTTGTCTCCAAAGGAATCCCGTCATTGGGATTCACCGTACAGAACTTGCTTCCGCAGGCTTTATTCCCGGGAATAATTATTTTTGTTTAGTGGGAATAAATTTCCGATTCGCTCGTTTAGTCTTGTATGCGTGTCGACCGGCCGCGAATTATCGATGTCATTTGAAGAGTTGGCTCTGCCCCTTTTCGATCGGCTTTATAACTTTGCGCATTGGCTCACGCAAGACCGGGAAGAAGCCGAGGACCTGGTCCAGGAGACTTTCGCAAAGGCGCTGAAAGGCTTTTCCTCTTTTCAACAGGGCACCAACTTTCGCGCCTGGATGTACCGAATTCTGCGAAATACATTTCTTACTTCGCGCACCGGCTTGAAATCTGCGGCCATGGAGCCGTTGGACGGGGAGGGTAACGAAGACATTCAGCCGACGGCCGACGATACGCCAGAGAGCATTCTGCTGGATCGTTTAGACCAGCAACTGCTGTGGCGGACACTGGAGCAGTTGCCGCTGCAGCATCGCGAAATATTGTTGCTGTGCGAGGTCGACGAGATGTCTTATCGGGATATTTCTTCGGCTCTTGCAATACCGATAGGCACAGTGATGTCGCGTTTGGCTCGGGCTCGCAAGGCGTTACGCGAGACGGCGCGAACCTTGCAAAAGAATTAGGAGTTAAGGTTAGGAGTTAAAGATGGCGTGCGAACTTTGGGGTGGAAAACTCGATGCGTATCTGGACGGCGAGCTCCCGGCAACCGAAGAGCGAGCATTGCGCGAGCACCTTCGAAGCTGCGCCGATTGCGCCGCCGGGAGTCTGGAACGGCTGCAAACCAAGCGCGCGATTCAGGCCGCTGGTCAGCGTTTTGTACCTGACGCAGCGTTTCGTGCACGCGTGCAAGCGCGTCTGTCGGCGGCCAAACACGCGCGACGCACTTATCGCTGGTTTCCTGCGCTGGTAGCGGTCGCGGCGCTAGTCGTGATCGGAGTTCTATTCATCGTTCAGAACCGCGAGCGAGCGCGTGAACAGCATTTGATGGGTGAATTGGCTGATCTCCACGTGGCAACACTCGCCAGCGCTAATCCAGTGGATGTGATCTCGACCGACCGGCATACGGTGAAGCCGTGGTTTGCCGGCAAGATTCCTTTCACCTTCAACCTGCCTGAATTGGAGGGGACGCCGTTTGTTTTAGTGGGAGGCAGAATAAGCTATCTCAATCAATCGCCCGGCGCGGAATTGATTTTCCACGTGCGCCAGCATCAAATCTCAGTATTCATTTTTCAGGAGCGAGCGGTGGTAACGTCGTCTGTTACAGACTCACGGACCGCCCTGTCTTTTAATTTTCGGAGTTGGACTAAAAACGGTCTGAGCTATTTCCTGGTCAGCGATGCCGGCGGCGAAGATCTGGACAAACTTAGCAGCCTGCTCAAAGCTGTGGCCTAGCTAAAACTCTACGTGGTGATCTCAAAGCGCTTGACACCCCCATGTCATCGTTTGAAAATGCCCTTCATGCCGCAGTCTTTCAGTGCAGCGCTCGCCGAAATTATTTTGCCTGATGATGAAGGACGAGCAGTCCAGCTCGGTTCACTTTGGTCCAATGGACCGGCAGTGGTCGCATTCCTTCGGCACTATGGCTGAATTTTCTGCCGCGAGCACATCGCGCAGTTGCGCGACCACGAACCAGCGTTTCGGAAAAAAGGAGCCGTCCTGGCCTCGATTGGGCTTGGTGATTTGCGCTATGCCCAAATATTTCGTCGAGAAAGCGGCATCACGTTTCCACTGCTGGTGGACGAACGGCGGCAGGCTTATCGGGCGGCGGGTTTACGGAATGGCTCGCTGTTGCATCTTTTTCGGAAGGACAACTCAATCGCGCGGAAAAGGGCGCAGGCGGCGGGACATAAACAGCGACGCCTCGGCAAAAATCCGTTTCAACTGGGCGGAAGCTTTGTCTTCGGGCCGGGAAATATCGATTTATATATTCACGTTAGCCAGACATTTGGTGACAACGCTTCGCCGGAAGCTCTGCTGGAAGCCATTCCGTGAGTGGCTGGGCTTCCCAGCTCTTTCACTGTTGCAAATAAATGCAGCATCTCCCCTAAAACGCTTCACTACCGCATCTTTCGGAGAAATCCATCCCCAACCTGCGTGCTACAATTCCCCATTCTCACGCTTCGTGAAATTCGATCAGGTCCGCCCAGAGCCAGACCCGCGAGAATATCCCAGGAGATTTTAGCCATGAATTGCCGCCGTAATTTCTTAGCCGTTCTCTTCTTGATCGGATTCTCCTCGACCATTACCATTCAGGCTGCCCAGGCCCAGCAGCTCACCAAGCGAATCGTCGCGGATTACACTTCCGGCAGCAAATATCTGGATCCGCCTTATACCTATGGCGCAGCCCAGATTCCTTATGACAAAGTTACGCACATCATCCATGCCGGGGTTCCTTTTGGCGCCGACGGCGCTCTTTCCGTGTCCGACGGATTCGTGGAACCCGCACTCATCTCGAACGCTCATGCCGCAGGGGTGAAAGTTATCCTTCTTATTGGTGGAGACGTTCCTGCGCTGGAAAATAACCGCGCGCTTCTGAATACCGTGGTAGCGAATGTTCAATCTTTTGTAATGGCGAATGGATATGACGGCGTTGATCTCGACTGGGAATATCCTGAGACGCCCGCCGACCGCAAGGTCATGGTCCAGTTGATGACGGCTCTACGCGTCGCTCTTCCGAGCCCCACCTATCTTCTTTCCATCGACGCGGCCCCGTGGGGCGGATATGGCTACGACCTTGACCATCTCAAGACCGTCCTCGACTTCTTCAATGTCATGATGTATGACTGCGCCGGACCGTGGACGGATGACGCGCAGTTGAATTCGCCGATCTACTGGGATTGGCACGATCCCGAACCCTGGGAATGCCAGCCGGGTGGCAGCGTCGAGGATGCAGCCAACATTTTTCTGAAGCATGTCCCAGCCTCGCAGCTCAACATGGGAACACCTTTCTACGGTTACGTCTATCGCAAGGTCAGTGGACTTTTCGGGCAGTGTCCCAACATCGGACACACTCCCGATCAATCCTGCGACAGCCTCGTGGACGCCCAGGTTTACGGCCGCTTTCTGAAAAAGCGAATCAACAAAGACGGATGGCAGACATATTACGATCCAGTTTCGTGGGTGCCTTACATGCTACGGAAGGACGGAACGCCGGGTTTCATCACTTACGATGATTCGTTCTCCACCTTCACCCGGGTATCCTACGCAGACTGGACTCGCGGATTGGGTGGCAGCTTCATGTGGTCGCTGGATGCGGACTACGACGGCAAATCGCAAGATCTGCTGGATGCGATGTACAAAGCGAGCCTTCCGCCGGCGAATTAACTACATGTCGCTTCTCTGAAGTCCCGGCGCCGTAGCGCCGGGATTTTCATTTTGGGCGGATCGGCAAGAATCCCGGAGCGTGTCTCGAGGTTGCCGGGAAAGACTCTGGCACTACTTTCCTATTGCCAACCGTAAACCCACTCCCCAATAATCTTGGTAAGATAGTACAAACTTGTGTATCGATACAGCCGCATAGATTTACTTCGGATACTTCGACTCACGGCGCGTCAACTGGCAGCCTGGGAAAAGGCTGAACTTGTGGCCGCTGCGGAGACCTACTCTTTTTTCGATCTCCTCCAAATCAAAAAAGTTCGCGACTTGTGCGCCCGCAAGGTGCGCCCCGCAGTCATTCGGCAGTCGCTTGAAGCCATGCAAAAGCAGGTGGCCGGCATGGAGAATCCTCTGCTCGAGACCAGCTCTTTCAGCACGGGACGCCGCATTGCTTTTCGTCACGAAGGCCGCGTAGTCGAACCCATTGCAGGCCAGTTCATGTTCGATTTCTATCCCGGAGAAAAACTGGTGACCAGCACGCCTATCTCGCTTCCCCGCCCCGAACCCGAGCCGGACGACGTCAGCGAACTCTTTGCCCGCGGCATTTCTCTCGAAGAAGATCCGGGCAGCCAGATTCAGGCAATTGCCACTTACGAACGTGTGCTGGATCTGGATCCCGATCACGCCGCCGCGCACATTAACCTGGGAACGCTTTACTACAATCGTCAGGATTACCGCGGAGCGGAAGAGCATTACCGCCGCGCCATCGAAATCGATCCCCGCTACGCCCTTGCCTACTTCGATCTGGGCAACGTGCTCGATGAAACGGGACGAGTGACTGAGGCCATCCAAACCTATCACGCGGCGCTACAGCTCGCGCCGACCTACGCCGACGCCCACTACAACCTGGCGTTGGCTTACGAGAAAATCAAAGAACCCCGCAAGGCTCTGCGTCACTGGCGCTCTTACGTCAAGCTGGATACGACCGGCCCCTGGGCCGTCCACGCCCGCAATCAGATCCAACGCATTTTGCAAACCGATGGGTTAAGGCTGGTGCAGGGCGGCAAGCAAAGCTAGTTTTCTTCTTCTCCCAAACCAAGCTCCGGAGGGGCGCCCCAGCTTAGCCCAGGACGAAGTCCTGGGTAGCCGCAAATCAAGACCACGCGCCCGAGGGCGCAACTCAAACTCGTGGGTCGTCCCTACGGGACTCGTTCGATCCCCACACTTACCCAGGGCTCTCGCCCTGGGCTAAGCTTGGCCGCCCTCCAGGCTATGACGCACCCCGGGTGCTAAACTTCAGAGTTCGCATCTCCTGCTGAAGGTAATCCATGACCGACACTCCGTCCCCATCTCCGCTAACCGCCTTCACTGAAGACGAAATCCTCTTCCGCGGCAATATTCGCCAATTCGCCGACGAAAAACTTCGCCCACTGGTAAAGGAGATGGACGAAAAGGGCGTCTTCGACAAAGATCTCATCCACCAGTTCTTCCAGCTCGGCCTCATGGGCATCGAGATTCCGGAACAATTCGGCGGCGGCGGCGGAAAATTCTTCGAAGCCATTCTCGCGGTCGAGGAAATGTCGCGAGTCGACGCCTCCGCCGGCGTGATCGTGGACGTGCAAAACACGCTGGTGGTCAATGCTTTATTGCGCTGGGCAACGGAAGAGCAGAAGAAACGTTATCTGCCCCGCATGGCGGCCGATACTTGCGGCGCATATGCGCTGAGCGAAGCAGGATCGGGCTCGGATGCTTTCGCTTTGCAGACGAGAGCCACGTTGAAGGCTACCGATTACGTTCTGAACGGCAGAAAGTTGTGGATCACCAACGCCAAGGAAGCCGGGCTTTTTGTGCTGTTTGCCACCGTCGATCCAGCCGCTGGATACAAAGGCATCACCGCCTTCCTGATTGAAAAAGATTTTCCCGGATTTACTGTTGGCAAGAAAGAAGACAAGCTTGGCATTCGCGCGTCGTCCACCTGCGAACTGATTCTGGAAGATTGCCGCGTTCCCAAAGAAAATGTGCTCGGTGAAGTGGGCAAAGGCTACAAAATCGCCATTGAAACTCTAAACGAAGGCCGCATTGGCATTGGGGCGCAAATGGCCGGCGTCGCCCGCGGGGCTTGGGAATACGCCTCAAAATATGCCCAGGAACGCAAACAATTCGGCAAGGCGCTAACGGAATTTCAGGGCGTCCAGTTTCACATCGCGCAAATGGCTACAGAAATCGAAGCCGCTCGCCTGATGGTGTACAACGCAGCCCGCATGAAAGACGCCGGCATGAATTTCGTGAAGGAAGCAGCTATGACCAAGCTGTTTTGCTCTCAAGTTGCAGAACGGGTGACTTCGCTTGCCATTGAAATTTATGGCGGGTACGGATTTACCAAAGATTATCCGGTCGAGAAATACTGGCGCGACGCCAAAATCGGCAAGATTTACGAAGGCACCTCCAATATGCAATTGGCGACCATCGCGAAACTGGTATTAAGCAAATAGGATTAGACGAACATCCCTGAAACCCGCCCCAGTAGCCTCCTTCAGAGATCAAGTCACACCAGTAACATCATTGCAGTTACCAATAATGTGCAGCAAGTTGCCACCTGACGCCCAGGCGCTTCGCTGCAAAATCGGGCCTAAGCCCTATAGTTACAATCATTTAAAAAGGTTCCCATCGCTGGCGTCCAAACTGCATTTCCCGATATGCCCGCTGCTATGGGCTTGGATCGGGGTGCAACTTGTTAAGCGTGACCGCCGAAAGCGTACTCGTAGTCCCGAAGAAGCACCAAATGCTTCCAATCCTTGTCGTCCTCTTCCTGATCTCCTACGGCTTGATGGCCCTACTGGTCGTGGAACAGGGGCGGACGATCGACAGTCAGCGCAGCTTGATCCGAGATTTATTTAGTGATAGTTCGCAGTTGAATTCCCTAAAAATCAACGCGCTTCAGAAACATGGCGCCGCGGCACAACCGAAAGTCCCGTCGTCCCAGGTTCAACCGCAAGACAATGCGAAGTCCGGTCACCCAACCGGCAAACTTCGGAAGCAGCTTCCGCAGAAACCGCCGACTGCTGCCTCCGATACTGCCGACTCACGCCGGATGGTGGTCACGATCTAGATCTGTGCCTCAGGATCTGGACCCAGGTAGGTTATGAACGGCTTAGCAAGCTTGTTGTTATTACTGTCTCTGCCCGGCGCTCGCGTTACGCCTCCGGTGAAACCGCCGGTGGAATCGAAAGCCGCGCATCAGCCCCACAAAGGCGGGCAGTGGTATTTTGCGGAAACCGGCCACGCCGTTTATTGCTATGGACCGGTAATGTTCGTCACCGGGCCCACCGGCGATCTGCAACGGGTCGCAACATTCTGCCAGAACGATCAAGCCATCGTGCCGCTAAAAGAATAGGTTGTCTGCCCACGCCCTTGAAGAACTAACCTCCCGTTTGACTGCCAGGGTAATCCCGCCTAATATCCCACAATGCAATCGGAGTACTCTGGTCGATGATCGGCAAAAGTGTCTCCCATTACAGAATTATTGAAAAGTTGGGCGGCGGCGGCATGGGCGTCGTCTATAAGGCCGAAGACACCACGCTTGGCCGTTTTGTCGCCCTGAAATTTCTTCCCGACGACGTGGCCCGAGACCCGCAGGCCCTGGAACGTTTTCGTCGCGAGGCCCGGGCTGCTTCAGCTCTGAATCATCCCAACATTTGCACCATCCACGAGATTGATGAGCAAAGTGGCGAAGCCTTCATCGTCATGGAGTATCTGGAAGGCCAGACGCTGAAGCATCGCATTGCCGGGCGTCCCATCGACACTGAAACGCTTTTAAATTTGGCCATCGAGATTGCTGATGGCCTCGACGCTGCTCATTCCAAGGGCATCATTCATCGCGATATTAAGCCGGCGAATATTTTTGTCACCAAGCGAGGCCAGGCGAAGCTGCTCGATTTCGGCTTGGCGAAGCTTGCCCCCGAGCGGGTCACCGATGCAGCCATGCTGACCGCAACCAGCGGGGGCATGATGACCAGTCCCGGCTCGACGGTCGGAACCGTGGCCTATATGTCGCCCGAACAGGTTCGCGCGGAAGACCTCGATCAACGCACCGATTTATTTTCTTTTGGCACCGTGCTCTATGAAATGGCAACGGGTAACGTTGCGTTTTCGGGAAGCAGCACGGGAGTGATGTCGGAAGCGATTCTGAATCGTACGCCGCCGCTGCCTTCGACTTTGAACGCCTCCATTCCTCCCAGACTCGAAGAGTTGATTCTCAAAGCTGTAGAGAAAGATCGCGAATTCCGCTACCAGACTGCGGCCGAGCTTCGCGGCGACTTGAAGCGTATCAAGCGCAGTTTGGATACATCACGGGTGCGCGACTCCGCGATCGCAGGCGCATCGACGCCGGGAACCATGGCCGCTGTGAATCCGTCGAATTTGGATACGGCGCCGCGACGGAGCGGATTCCTGGCGACTGCCGTGGTCGCGGCAATTGCCTTGGTTGCTGGAAGCGCCGCTGGCATATTTTTCTTTCATCGTCCAGTTGAAGCTTCTCAGCCGACCTATCATCCTCTGGCGTTTCGTCGCGGCATTGTCCGTTCCGCGCGCTTTGCTCCCGACGGCAAGACCATCATTTACAGCGCCGCCTGGGAGGGCAAATCTCTGGAGCTGTTTACCACCCGCCCGGAAAGTCCGCAGTCGCAGGAATTGCAACCGGCCGGCGCAGATATTTTGGCAATCTCTCCAACTGGAGAAATGGCGCTTTCGCTGGCCAGCCGTCCCAAGGAGGGGTTCATTTATTCCGGTACTCTCGCGCGCGTGCCTCTGGTTGGAGGAGCGCCGCGGCAAATCCTGGAAAATGTCGAGTGGGCCGACTGGTCTCCGGATGGAGCCAATCTGGCCATCGTCCGTGATGTCGATGGGCGTGGACAACTGGAATTTCCCATCACGAAAGTTCTCTACCAGGCCGATGGATGGATTGGCCATCCTCGAGTCTCGCCTAAAGGAGATTTAGTCGCGTTCCTTGACCACCCACAGCGGCGCGATGACGGCGGTTCGGTGGCGATGGTCGACTTGGCAGGAAAGAAAACCACTCTCTCCACCGGATGGGACAGTATTCAAGGACTGGCGTGGTCGCCTACCGGCGATGAGATCTGGTTCACCGCGACTCGCACTGGTGGGGATCGCTCACTGTTTGCGGTCAATGTGTCAGGCAAAGTTCGGCTTTTGGCACGCGTTCCCGGAGAGCTGACCCTGCTCGATGTAGGCCGGGATGGAAACGTTCTGTTGACTCGCGGCAACGACCGCGCTGGCCTCATAGGACTGGCTCCCGGCCAGACAAAAGAACAGGATTTGTCCTGGCTGGATTGGTCGACTCCCGGCGATATTTCTGCGGACGGCAAGACCTTGCTCTTCTCGGAAGCCGGGGAAGGCGGCGGTCCGAAATATGCTGTCTACCTCCGAAGCACCGAGGGTTCTCCCGCCATTCGCCTTGGAGAGGGCACCGGGGCTGCGTTGTCGCCCGATGGGAAATGGGCCATTGGCCGTCCTAACACCGTGCCGGCGCCACTGGTTTTGATGCCGACAGGGGTCGGAGAATTGAAACCGCTCACCAAGGACTCGATCAATCACGTCGGCGTACGCTGGCTTCCCGACGGCAAGCGTTTCGTGTTTTGTGGAAATGAACCCGACCACGGCCTGCGGCTCTATGTGCAATCCGTCGCGGAGGGCAAGGCGAAAGCGATCAGTCCGGAAGGGATTGGCGCTCGATTTGTTCTCTCTCCGCGCGGAGACCTGGTCGCTGGCAACGGCGCCGACCGCAAAGTGTACGTTTATGCAATCGATGGTGGCGAGGCGCGTCCGGTGTCGGGCGTGGAAACCAATGAAGTGCCAATCGGCTGGTCTTCGGATGGCCGTAGTATCTTTGTGCTTCGCTACGGCGAGCTTCCTGCCAGGGTGACACAAGTCGATGTCGCGACCGGCCAAAGAAAATTGTGGAAAGACCTTGTTCCTGCCGATGCGGCCGGCATCGACACCGTAAGCGGCGTCATGATGACTGCGGATGCCAAAGCGTATGTCTATTCGTACGTTCGCACTCTTTCCGACCTTTACCTGGTAGAAGGCCTCAAGTAGGCTTTTGCGCGCTAAGCGAATGCATCGACTACCGTGGAAGAGCGGCGCTTTCCGCGCCTGCACTCGCCATTCAAATCCTGTACATTTTATGAATGCCTAAGTTTGAAAAGCACATCTTTATATGCGGCAACCAGCGGCCACAAGGCCATCCCCGGGGAAGCTGCGATCCTGAAGCGAAAGGCGAGTTACAGACGAAGTTCAAGCAGGCGTTGTCTGCAAGAGGCGTTGCGGGAACCCGAGTCCGGGCCAACAAGTCCGGCTGCCTCGAGCAATGCGAACACGGACCGACGGTAGTCGTGTATCCCGAGGCAGTTTGGTACGGCCACGTCACCACCGGCGACGTAGACGAAATCGTCGAATCCCACATTCTCGGAGGAACCCCGGTAGCCAGGCTGGTACTGCCCGACGCCTGTATCAATACCGCAACCTGCGAACACAAACCCCGGAAAGCTTAGGAAGCTCTCCGGCCGGAAGTTTCCTCCTGGGCTGAAGCCCAATCGGAATGACAAGTTCTGGGCTTGAGTGGCAAGCAAAGACTGCAGTTAAACGCGGCTTTTCGGTTTGAAAACATCCTACACCCTTGTCATTCCGAAGCGCGCGAGCGCAGAGGAATCTGCTTTTCCCGTCCAGCGAGGGGACACAGGCGCGGAAGCCCTAGCTGAAAAGGTCCGACGGGGGGCAGTCCCTCGCATCGAACCAAAAAAACTCAATCCGTTTTCCCACTCTCCAATCTGGCCCGCAGCTCAGCGATCGGCAAGTCCTTCCAAAAACGTCCCAGATTCTCAACTGTGGTGAGTGTGCGGCTATTCATCCTGTCGATATAAAGTGTCCCATGCAGATGGTCAATCTCATGCTGAAGGATCCTTGCATACCAGCCGGAAGCCTCAATCATCCGCGCAATGCCATTCTCATCCCAACATTCGACCTTAACGGTTGAATAGCGCGGCACCACTGCGGAAAACCCTTCCACACTAAGGCAGCCTTCGAAAAACTCCACAGGCCCGCCGGCGGACGAAACGATTTTGGGGTTGATGATCACATGAAACGGCACCGGCCGTCTTTCGCGCTCAGCCAGCAATCGGGGATCGAGGTTGGCCTGGTATTCCTCGCAGTCTTCAATCACCGCCAGTTGAATGGGAAGACCAATCTGAGGAGCGGCCAATCCCACGCCGGGAGCGTCATGCATGGTTTCCCGCATGTGCTCGATCAGTTCATGGATTTCCCTGCTCCGAATTTCCTCCGCCAACAACGGACGGGCCCGCCGCCGCAAGACCACTTCGCCGGCCTGCACAATTTTCAAACGCAAGCATCCACCTCAGTCAAAACCAACATTACCATGATCACCGTGGCTTGCCGCGGATGGCCAGGCCAGTTGCTTGTTGCAGTATGCGTTGAACCCAAGCTGCGTCAGACGAATCACGCCGCGGGTTTGTTCTTCAAGGTATCCTTCGATCCTTAGGTCCGCAACTACCTGGCGTACCAGACCGGAATCCAGATCTTGCTTACACAAAGCCACAAACTCGTTTGGATTTTCCTTGGAATGTTCCAACAGGGAGACAAGAAGCTGTGTACGGATTGCATCGGTCGAATTCATAACCAACTCTTTCTGTACGGCGGGAAACATTAACTTCCTATAAGCCGCCTTCGAAATCTGAAAAATCTTTTTCGGATTCACATAAATAAGGGCAATCCTCCACAGCAGGAAATACAGACAAAGGGGCACCGCGGTTCTGCGAACCGGTTACTCCCGGAAGTCCGGGCGACGGCCTGATTAATTTGGCGGTTCGGGTAAGATTGTTTCCGCCGCCAACCGACGGTGCGCATCCGTTGGCAGCCACATCGATGGAAGCACGCGATTCACAGCAGTTGAATGGTAGGCGCGGCAGGACTCGAACCTGCGACCCTCTGCTTAGAAGGCAGATGCTCTATCCACCTGAGCTACGCGCCCGACTTCCCAATATGGGAATTTGCCCTAACTATTCATTTACGGTGACCGTTTCCACAGGTGTTCCCCGGGGAACATTTCTCACTGTGTTCCCTATGGAACACTGGCCAGTATCGCATAGGTTCCACAGTGCTCCAAAACCGCTTTGGAATGATACAAATGTAGGAAATGTCGGTGGGCATCTGGAAGATCCCACCTAGATCAGCTTGGAGATTTTAATGGTTGCGATCATGCAGATCATTGGCAAGAGAATTCTTCTCCTATCCGGCGCGCTCCTTCTAGTTTCGACGGTAGCCTGGAGTCAAGTTTCCGCTCCCGCTCAACTGCTGCCGCCGCAGGGAGAAAAACTGCTCCTGCAGGCGCACGGCAAAGGCGACCAGGTCTATACCTGCAAGAAGGCTGGAGACCACTTCGCGTGGACTTTAAAGGAGCCGCAAGCGGAACTGCTGGACGCACAGGATAAGGTCATCGGTCATCACTACGCCGGGCCCACCTGGGTTTTGAATGATGGGAGCGAGGTGGTGGGAAAAGTTGTGGCGAAAGTCGATTCTCCGGACTCGATCCCCTGGTTATTGCTGTCCGGCGCGGGCCACGCCGGCAAGGGCAAATTCAACAGCATTACAAGTATTCAGCGCTTGCACACTCAAGGCGGCAAAGCGCCGGTGTCGGGATGCGATGCATCGCATGAAAACAATGAGAGCCGCGCTGCTTATACGGCCGACTATTTCTTCTACGCCAAGCCATGAAGGCTTCCACCTCCTCGCGCCTTGCCTATATCGATTGGATGCGCGGCCTCGCCTGCGTGCTGATGTTCCAGACTCATTGCTACGACGCATGGCTGAGCCCCGCGGCGCGCTACAAGAGCACTTTTTATATGTGGTCTCAACTTGGCGGAACTTTGCCTGCTCCTCTGTTTCTTTTTCTGGCGGGAATTTCTTTGGCTTTCGTCACCGACAAACTGCGGAAGAAAGATGTGCCTGCCGGGCAGATCGCCAGGAAGACGATCCGTCGCGGCGCAGAAATTCTTGCGCTGGGTTTTTTATTTCGCTTCCAGGAATTTCTGATTGCGTGGGGATGGTCGCCATGGAGCGATTTGTTGCGTGTCGACATCCTGAACACCATCGGGGTCTCGATGATGCTTATGGGCGGCCTGTGCTGGGTCGTGTTGTCGAGTTTTCCGGGGACACAAGTCCGGTTGAAACTGGGTGCTGCTTCCGTCGGCATTGCTTTGACAATTTCTTTCCTGACCCCGTTGGTATGGACGACCTGGCGCCCACGATGGCTTCCCTGGCCGATTGAATCTTACTTTGACGGCGTGCATAACTTTGGCACGCCGCAGTCATGGCTGTTCCCAATTTTCCCCTGGATAGGCTTTGCCTTCGCCGGTCTTGCGCTCGGGTTTTTACTTTTAAGCGATTGGGCACGGCGGCAGGAAGCCAGGATTTTCTTGTTGTCCGGAGTGGGTGGACTGGGATTAATTTATCTGGCACACCGGCTGGATTTGATCTCGTGGCAGCCTTTTGGAATTTATAATTTCTGGCTTACCAGTCCGAATTTTTTCGTGATGCGGGTGGGAATGTTATTAGCAATTATGTCGGCGACCTACGTCTGGTGCCGTTGGGGCGCGGGGCAATGGGGATTCAGTCCGCTGATTCAGTTAGGCCAAACCTCCCTTCTCGTGTACTGGGTACATTTCGATTTCGTATATGGACGCGTTTCCATTTTGCCGAAACGCGCAGACGATGTCCGCACGGCGTCGATTGGGTTGCTCACGATTTTTCTCGCCATGCTGCTGTTGTCGGTGTTACGAACGAGATACAAAAAGTCACGACGGGAAAATGCAACGCTCGTTCAGAGTCCAGTATCGATTGCCTAGCGAGTCTCAACGCAATGATAAGCCATTCATCGCATTCTCCACCTGCTTCAAGGCAATCGCCCAGCGTTCGCGAGCCTGCGCCTCATCGTCGCCGTATCCAAACAGATAAAACGTAATATAAAATCCCTTAGCGATTTTCTCGTCGTGATGGTAGTAACAGCGGCGAACCAGAAATTCCGCGGCTGCGGGAATTTCAGGGGCCAACCGCAACCATTCCGTGAGCTGCTTGGCCAGCCGTTCATGCTCGGGGAAGGAAAAACGGGCCCGATCTTCGGTGAACAACAGATCAATGTAGGAACCGAATTTGAAGGCGGAGCCAAAAATTTCTTCTTCAAAATCAATTTCAGTTGTCGCCCAGGCGTCACACTTGGCAGTTTCCAAAATGCTAGACGGTGAATTGATCGCCGCCAGAAATTCACCCAGTTCATGCACACGCCCGGCTTCGTCGATGCTGGTCAAGAGCTCCGGGTGCGGCTTCAGATCGTAATACCGCAGGCTGCCATCGGCAGCAGCCCACGGTATTTCGAGAGTCTCATCGCCGGCCCCCAACTCCACAGCCCAATCCGCTTCCACGCTATTTGGCGGGCGCAGGTTGCGGCGCGGCCTGGGGCGCCGGAGTCGCAGGAGCGAAGTTCACTTTGGGAGTTGCACGCGACGCTTCCGAGGCTTCGAAGTAAGCCTCGTTGGGTTTGAAACCCGACCAGCCTGCATAAATGCTATTGGGGAATTGCCGAACATACGTGTTGTAGTCTTTCAGTGCGTCATTGTAGCGCTTACGCTCGACCGCGATGCGATTTTCGGTCCCGGCCAACTCATCCTGCAATTTCAGGAAGTTTTCGTTCGACTTCAACTGGGGATAATTTTCGACTACCAACAGCAAACGGCCAATCGCGCCATCCAGTTGTCCGTTGGCGGCAATTTTGTCGGACGGTGTGCCGGCTGAGAGCAACGCCGATCGCGCTTTGGCGATGTCTCCGAACACGGTAACTTCCTGTTGCGCGTATCCCTTCACCGTCTCCACCAGGTTTGGGATCAGGTCGGCTCGGCGTTGCAGCACGATATCAACCTGGGACCAAGCCGATTTTACGGCTTCGTCTTTGGCCACCAGCGAATTCTTGACCCCGACATATTGCCCGAACACCATCAGGACGATTAGTACCAGAATACCAACCACGACCAGCGCCTTAATCATTTTTTGTTCTCCTAAATTTCAATCGAGAAAAGCAAAATTCTTGAACCACCAAGGAAACGAAGGTACACCGATGAAAGCCCACGAAACGAATGTCCGGGGTTATTTGGCTTTCCTTGGTGTGACTTCGTGTCCCTGATAGTTATTCGATCTGTCACCCACCCTGCGGACCCGCTAGATCCAGCATTCTATCTACGGTGGCAGTTACGTGTTGCACCCCGTTCAGATAGCGTCCGAAAACATCCTTTACATCAAACTGCTTCGGTTCGATCTTGCGTTCACGAATATCGAGCAACTGCAGCAACGCGGACGAATCAAATTGGATCCGCTTTGAAAGTGCGTCGATGGCCTCGCGCTTCGACCTCGGCGTCGCATCTCCCATCGCAATCAGCGTATGCCGGAATAGCGTAATGAATGACGGCAAAGAACGCAGCATTAAATCCCACATTTGCCGCGGATTATCGCCCACCAGCAATAAATGCTCACGCAGCAGGATCAGTTTTTCCCGCAATTCATATTCTACTTGCGCCCGGTGCAGATGCATGGGAATTTGCAGGCCACTCAAGAAATCCTCGCCGAAGAGCACGCGGTGGCGTTGCTGCATGTCCAGTAGCTCGATGGAAAACACATCGGTGGAACGTTCCAGCTCCTCCCGGGTCAGCACCAGCGGCGTGTGATGCTTTTGTGCGGCCCACCACTTCACAACGGGAGCGATTGCCGCCAGCGTGGCGAAGGAACTTTCGCGTAGGACGCACAGCAAATTCACATTGGAGAAATCGCGATGGAATTCTCCATTCGCGGCGGAGCCATAGAGGATCACGCTCTGCAAATTCGCTCCCGCGCTTTGCTGCATCCGGCTTACGAATTCGTCGATCTGTTTTTCAGGAACCATTCCATAACCTCGCTCGCTTTGACTACCAACTTCCTCCTGCGCCGCCGCCGCCGGTGCTGCCGCCACCGAAGCCGCCAAACCCACCACCGCCGCCGCCGAAGCCGCCGCCACCTCCGCCACCGTAACCTCCACCACGGCCGCCACCGAAGATCAGAAACCAGAACAATAGCCGGCGTAGCGGAGGCGTCACCAGAACGATAATGCCAATCAGGATAAAAACTATGACCTTGAGCGCGGACGGTCCGCTCTCCGGGGCTTCCCGCGTGGCAACAGGTTCTTCAGGACGCGCGCCTGTAAGTTGAATGCCGGCGTCCTGCGCGATCACATCGGCGACGCGCATGACCATCAGCGAAACGGCGCCGGCATAGTTGTTCTGCTTGAGCAGCGGTACGGCTTCACGGCCGAAGCTGCCGACTTTTCCGTCCGGCAGAATCGGCTCTAGTCCATAACCGACAGTCGTCCAATATTTGTGGTCTTGCACGGCCACAAGAATGAGAACGCCTCGGTCTTTGCCCTTTGCGCCGATTCCCCATTTCTGGTACAGATCGACGGCGTAACTGACAATGTCAGCGTCATCGAGCGAATTGATCGTGACCACCGCAATTTGAGCGTGAGCTTTGCTATCAATTTGCTGACAGATGTCGTCGAGTTGCGCGCTGGTGCTGGCATCGAGGACTTTGGCGAAGTCATTGACGTAGTTGGTAGGGTGGAGTTGTGCAACCGGCTCGGCCTGTAGCCACGCTGCCGTCGCCACCAACACGATTGCCAGCCAGGCAATTTTCCCTACGGACTTCATCCGCGAGAATTGTACAGGAGTGGGGTGCGGCGATAGCTTCCGGCAGAATCCCTCAGACACCGGCAGACCCTTCATTTGTTCACTTGGGGCGCGTGCCCTCATCCCTCGGCGGACGTGAGTCCGCCACCTTCAAGGCGAGCTAAAGCTCGCGCGCAGACGAGGGCGTCCGCGCCTACGCGGGTCATGCATCTCCTATTAGCTGGCGTTAGAATCGCCGCAAGAATTCCACCACCTGTTGCTCGGCCCAGTGTCCGTCGTCTCCATCTCCATCGCCTTCAGCGATGAAAGAGCAATGGCCGCCGTCTTCGGTTTCGAGAAACTTGATATTGGGATTGGCGGAAATCTTGGCCCGGGTCTCAGGAAGAATGCGAATAAAGGGATCATTGGCAGCGTGCAGAATGAACGCCGGCACTGCAATACGATCTACGACGTTGGAAGCAGCAGAGCGTGCATAGTAGTCAGATGCGCCTTCAAAGCCGCAATAGTGGGCTGTGATCTTGTCGTCGAATTCCCGCAGAGTTTTTACTCCGTGCAGTCGGGACACATCGAAGTCCCCGGGAAAGAGGCGAGCTTTCTCGCGCAGGCGGCGGCGCAGTTGCACCAGGAAATATTGCTCGTAAAGACGATTGCGCCCAATATGCAGCGCGTCGGCGGAAGCGGCGAGATCGAGAGCCGGACACACTGCCACGACAGTGCGAAACTCCGGCGGACCTTCCCTGCCCCATTCGCCTGCGAGCTTCAGCACCAGATTTCCTCCCATGGAAAATCCGACCAGAGCGAGGCGCGAAATCTGGTCAGTGCCGATGAGACTTTCGACCACCGCCCCGACATCCCCGGATCGTCCTGAATGATAGAGCGTGGGAGACAAGCCTTCAGTACCACCGCAGTTGCGCTGGTTCATGCGCACCACATTCATGCCTGCAATTAAACCCTTTTCCGCGATCCCCAGCATGTATCCCGACTCGCTCGAGCCTTCCAGGCCATGCACAATCAGAACCGTCAGAGCCTTGGCGCGATCTGCCTGCCAATGGCAACGGCAGAGAACCTTAATGCCGGGCTCAACTTCGATGAAACGTTCCTCGGGAGCCGGAAGCAGTGTCCGCCGCCGAATAAAAAAGCTGGCTATGGTTTGGACATGTCCACCGCGCAGGCCGCGGCGGGGCCGAAATCCAGCTGGACGCTTATTCGTTTGCGAAGTCGCCACAATTGATTTTAAATGGAGATGACACTCCGCCGAGCCCGAGGAGTTATCTCATGCCAATTTTTGAATATGTCTGCAAAGAATGCGATCACGAGTTCGAAGCAATCATTTACGGCGGGAAGAAGGCGGAGTGTCCGAAATGCAAGAGCAAACAGCTCTCACCCCAGCATTCGGTGTTTGCAGTGGCTGGCAAAGGCCCCTCCAGCGCCTCTGCGTCGGCTGGTGGCGGATGCGGATCTTGCGGTGACCCGCGCGGCCCCGGTTCCTGCTCCCGGCCAAATTAAGCCTTTACTATCAACAACATATCATAGGTAACTTGGGTACCCTTCCCGGATCACCAGCGTAAGTTTCCGTTCTCCCAGAATGTTCGTAATATCACCCAGTCCCCCCCAGCATTTTCCCCCAGACAGCGTACCCAAAGAGAGAGGTTTATGGATCGTCGTCGCAGTCCACGCGTTTCCGCACGTTTGCCGGTGCGTATCTGGGGCATGGACGCCTATTCGCTGCCTTTCATGGCGCTGGGCACCGTCAAAGACATTAGCCACACTGGGGCCCTGGTCCACGGCGTCCGCCGGCAGATCAAGGCCGGCACCATCCTGGAGGTGCAGTTGGGCGAGGAAAAAGCCCAATTCCGCGTGGCGTGGGTCGGCAGGCTTGGCAGCCGGAAAGAAGGCCAGATCGGGCTGGAGAGCCTGGCTGATGAGCCCTGCATCTGGGATGTGAATTTGGGACTGTGTACGCAGTTTGCCGGGGTTAGCTAGGTTTGTGGGTGCCCCGTCCTTTCCGCGCTTTTTGCGGGAGGGCGGGGCTTTTTTATGCCCAAGCCTGCGATAAGACCCCCATCCTGCTCCAAAAACGCTGCAAGGATGGGAAACCCACAAACCACTCGATTCTGGGCTGCCCGGTTTGACCTCGCCATTCCTACGTGTTATAAAGACCAGTTTTGTGTACGAGGCTTCGGGGAGATTTCTGTCTACCTCCAGAGTGATTCTCGGCACTAAACATCCGACGCGGCCAAGCTCAACACTCTGTTCATGCCGTGCAGTGGAAGCGTGTTCGGAACTCCGGCAATGCAACCACGGACGCTTTTGATCATCCAAGAGCGGCTGGGGGCGGCGCCGGAAGTCGTACCTAAACACGTTGTCATCCTAGACATATTCTTATTCCCGGAGGATTCCTATGCGCATCTGGCCAGCTCTCGCTCGTGCTGCGTTCCAACGATGCCGTTCTGCTCGAACGCTTCTCATGACTTTGGCCGTCACTCTGACCCTCGGTACATCCGCGGCGTGGGCCCAGCCGAACGAACCTGGCGGCGAGGCTGCCTTGAAACTTCCCGATCTCTCTCAGGTGTCATTCCTGGGGATCGACGGGCATAAATTGCTGATGCTGGGTTTGATTTTTTGTGTCTTGGGACTCGGCTTCGGTCTGGCAATTTACATGCGTTTGAAAAATCTACCGGTACATCGCTCGATGCTCGAAATCTCCGAGCTGATTTACGAAACCTGCAAAACCTATCTGATTACCCAGGGCAAGTTCCTGATGGTGCTTTGGGTATTTATCGCAGTCGTCATCGTACTTTATTTCGGCGTTCTGTCTCCGGTACCGAACAAGCCGATCAGCACGACGCTTCCGATCATTCTGTTCTTTAGCGTCGTTGGGATCATCGGTAGTTATGGCGTGGCCTGGTTCGGAATTCGCGTAAACACCTTCGCCAATTCGCGGACGGCGTTTGCCAGCCTGGGCGGCAAACCTTATCCGATTTATCAGATCCCGCTGGAAGCCGGCATGAGTATTGGCATGATGCTGATCAGCGTGGAATTGCTGATCATGCTGCTGATTTTGCTGTTCATTCCGGGAGACTACGCGGGACCCTGCTTCATCGGATTTGCGATTGGTGAATCGCTTGGTGCGGCTGCGCTGCGAATTGCCGGCGGCATCTTCACCAAGATTGCCGACATCGGCGCCGACTTGATGAAGATTGTCTTCAAGATTAAAGAAGACGACGCGCGCAATCCTGGGCGTGATTGCGGACTGCACCGGTGACAACGCCGGCGATTCTGTCGGGCCGTCCGCCGATGGATTCGAAACTTACGGCGTGACCGGCGTGGCGCTCATCACTTTTATTCTGCTGGGCGTGAAGAGTGAGACGGTCCAGGTGCAATTGCTGGTGTGGATCTTCGTGATGCGCATCATGATGCTGGTGGCGAGCGCGGTGGCTTACTTTGTGAACAGTGCTATCGCCAAAGCGCGGTTCGCGGGTAAAGACAAGATGAATTTCGAAGCTCCGCTGACTTCGCTGGTCTGGATCACCTCGTTGGTTTCCATCGGCATGACTTTCTTCATCTCACACTTAATCGTTCCCGTGCTCGGACCGAATGACGACACCACGCTCTGGTGGAAGCTGGCCACGATCATCTCTTGCGGAACTTTGGCTGGAGCGATCATTCCTGAGCTGGTGAAAGTTTTCACTTCGACGGAATCGCGCCATGTGAATGAAGTGGTCAGTTCGGCGAAAGAAGGCGGCGCGTCGCTGGGAATTCTGTCCGGGTTTGTGGCGGGAAACTTTTCCGCTTACTACCTTGGGCTGGCCATGGTAGCTCTGATGTCGATTGGCTACTACGTCAGCACCATGGGCCTTGACTCGCTGATGATTGCCGCGCCAGTCTTCGCTTTCGGACTGGTGGCTTTCGGCTTCCTCGGCATGGGCCCGGTCACAATCGCGGTCGATTCTTACGGTCCGGTCACCGACAACGCTCAATCGGTTTACGAACTTTCGCTGATCGAGCATGTTCCGAATATCGAGGCCGAACTCAAGAAAAATTACAACATCAACGTAAACTTTGAGCGCGCAAAAGACCTGCTCGAAGAAAACGATGGTGCGGGTAACACCTTCAAAGCTACAGCTAAGCCGGTCCTCATCGGGACGGCGGTCGTGGGCGCCACCACGATGATTTTCTCCATCATCATGGGACTCACCAATGGCCTTACGAACAACGTAGACAAGCTTTCGCTGCTGCATGCGCCGTTCATGCTCGGCCTAATCACGGGCGGAGCGATGATTTATTGGTTCACCGGCGCGTCGACGCAGGCGGTGACTACCGGCGCTTATCGTGCGGTGGAGTTCATCAAAGCCAACATCAAGCTGGAAAACGTCGAAAAGGCATCGGTAGAAGACAGCAAGAAAGTTGTGGCTATCTGCACCAAGTACGCGCAGAAGGGCATGTTCAACATATTCCTGGCCGTCTTCTTCGCGACTTTGTCGTTCGCGTTTGTAGAGCCTTTCTACTTCATCGGCTATCTGATTTCCATCGCGATCTTTGGGCTCTACCAGGCGATCTTTATGGCGAACGCCGGCGGCGCCTGGGACAATGCCAAGAAAATCGTGGAAGTGACGCTGAAGCAAAAAGGCACGCCGCTTCATGACGCGCTGGTCGTCGGCGACACGGTTGGCGATCCCTTTAAGGACACTTCTTCCGTGGCCCTGAATCCAGTCATCAAATTCACCACGCTCTTCGGCCTGCTGGCCGTGGAGTTGGCGGTTAAGCTGACGATGCAAGCCGGAAGCACTCTGGTTCACTGGCTGGCGGTGGCATTCTTCATCGTGTCATTCGTATTCGTCTACCGGTCGTTCTACGGAATGCGAATCGGTTCGGAAACCCATCATGCTAACTAAATAAATAAAATAAAAACGCCATCCAGTTCATCGGATGGCGTTTTTTATTCCCCGCTATCTATCTGCGCTCTAGAAATTGAACTTGATTGCCGCCTGCAGGATTCGGGGAGCGGCGGCGCTCACTACTTGTCCAAAAGTTGAGCTACTAATGTTGCCATCCACGGAAATTGGACCGAAGAACTGAGCGTGGTTAAACACGTTGAAAGCTTCTATACGGAAATCCAACGATTTCGATTCTGTCAGCTTGAGGTTTTTTGATAAAGTCATATCGTAGTTGTCGATCCCGGGGCCATAAAAGAATCTCCTGCCCGCATTACCCGGCGTGCCTAGCGGCTGAAGGCTGAAAAGCGAAGCATTGAAATACTGGTGCCCCTGGTCGCGCGGATTCTGATTCAGGTTGAGCGATCCAGGCGTGAACTGGGGCTCGTCGACGCCGTAGTTGTTGATGCCATTCGGCTCCGCGCCCAATAAAGAATTGTCGCCATAGTTCAATAGCGTCACCGGGAAGCCGGTGCTGAAGCGAGTGATGCCGGAAAGCGTCCAATCCTTGATCCAGCGATTTTCAGCGTGGAACAACCGTTCGATGGGAAGCCGATAGTCGTAGCTCACGACGAAGTTGTGCTTTAGATCGAACGCCGCAAGCGCCCGGCTTAATCCCGGATTGACCGGATTCACTTCTTCTCCGACGTTGGAAGATTGATCGATCGATTTGCTGTAGGTATAGCTCGCGAGCACCTGCAAGGGGCCGCTGGTATGGCGCAAACTAACTTCCAACGCGTTGTAGTTGGAGTTGCCGATAGTGGCTTGATTGGTATTGCTGCCAAAATTTGGGCCCAACGGGCCGCGCGTTCCGTTGACGGTTTGATTGGAAGCTGAAACGAAAACATTGCTTTCGCCAAAAGGCCCGCAAGTGGCCGATCCTGCGGCGACCTGGCTGGTTTGACTCAAGCTCAAACAAAGACCTGGATCTCCTGGATTCGATTCCACCAGCACAAGCAGGCGATGAGATTGATTTCCGACATAGCTCGCGGTCAGCAAAGTGTTATTTCCCAACTGCCGCTCCAAAGAAAACATGTACTCTTCGGTGTACGGAATTCTGTTGCTCACGGGATAATTCGGAATGCCGCTGATCGGCACATATTGCGACCAATCCACATTGGGATCGGGATGGCTGGACGTGGAATTCAAGGGCGCAAAGTTCACGGGAAAATATTGCCCGAGGTCCTGGCCATTCGAAGCCGTAACGAATGGATTACTGAACAACGGCGGCGCCGGACTGCTGTAGGTGGTGCCGTACGGCGCATTGGCGGCCAAAACTCCCAGCGTCAGCGCTTCGATAGATGTGTAATACATTCCGAACCCCGCGCGCACGCTAGTTTTGCCGGGACCTCCGATAATTTTCCCGAGGAAAGTATCGGGACTACCACCCTCCGGTGAATATGCCAATCCGAAGCGTGGCGAAAATTCATCGCCCGGCGGCGCGAGCGTTCGCCGGACACCGGGATCGGTTGGATACAGAATGCCCAACGGAGCACCCGGAAAAACTACCGACTGCTTGCCGGGCTCGGTGGTTGAAATCTGGTTGTACTTTTCGTACCACGGTTCCATGCGGTCCCAACGCAGTCCGTAATTGAGAGTTAGGTTCGATCGCACGCGCCAGGTATCCTGACCGTAGACGCCGGAATATTTATTGCGTCCGTAAAAAGCATTCAACTGACTCTGGTTGTACTCGCTGGGAATGCCTAGAAGGAAATCCGCGAAGTCATTGCCAGTCTCGCTTCCCGAGAACAGGAAGTTTCCATTGAACTGAGCAATTGGATCGGTGTTGATCTGGTCGATATGGAACTCTCCGCCCACTTTGAAGGTGTGGCTTCCGTACACTCTGGAAAAATTATCCAGCCATTGATAGGTGTTATTCACCTGATGCAATTGATTGGTCGCGGTCCCGATGGAGAAAGTATTGAAGACAATGTTCTCGACTCCCTCGGTTTTGGGCGACAGTGCCACGATGCTCGGCGGACCGCCGGGGGCGACAACAAAACCTTGCGACGCAAGACTGACACCGACGCCCCCCTCAGGTTTGCCCAGCTCGGTGAAATCACGCATGAAACTGAAATGGAATTCGTTCACCGCCTTCGAACCCAGTGTCTTAATGTCTCCCAGGCTCAGAAGTTGCGCGCGACCGATATTCTTGGCGTTGAAACCGGGTACGCTGGCGCCACCCTGCGCCACCGGGTAGGGATTGTCCTGTGAAAAATCGTCCAGAAAATAGTAAGCCGAGAGCATGCCCCAACGGGTGTAAGCATCCACGCGGGCGGCACCCTTTTGATCATTAAGAATTTGATCAAACGACGATGTGGCGAAACTTTCGTCCGAAGTGTTGGGGGCAGGAATGTATTTCAGCAATTGTTGTCCCGGCATTGACCAGGCAGTGGAAGGTATCGAAGCGTTCGGAAGCACACAGACTGACGAACTGACGCATCCCGGCACATAGTACGGCTCGCCCGCAGTGACGGGATATCCGAACTTTTGGGAAAGTAGAGTGGCCCAATTGGATCCGGTGACCGTAGTGGGAGTTGGATTGCCATTCGCATCCACAGTGACAAAGGAACTAGTGGCATCCGAGAAATTTCCGCTGCGATCCAGCGCGGAAGGGACCGAAATTAAACCCGTGTCCACACCTTGTCTCTTTCTCGTGCCTTGATAATCGCCGAAAAAGAAAATCTTGTCGCGCTTGATGGGGCCACCAATGGTGCCGCCAAATTGATTCTGAATAAAAGTGCCCCGGGTCGGCGAAAAATAATTGCGAGCGTCGAGGTCCGTATTGCGCAGGAACTCGAAGGCATCGCCGTGCAACGCGTTCGTGCCGGATTTGGTGACCACATTGATCTGCCCGCCGCTGAACTCGCCATATTCCGCATCGAAATTGGCGGTAAGAATGCGAAACTCGGCGATTGCATCGAGGTTAGGAACGATGGCCGTACCCATATTGACGTCTTCTTCCGCGTCGCTTCCATTCACGATGAAAGCGTTGGCAAATTCCCGTTGGCCATGAATGGAAATCGTCCCCGGATTTAATTCGCCTGAGGGGGACAACGCACCGGCGCCCACGTCCTGCACAGTATTGACATTGATCGAAGTAACTGGCGCGACGCCCGGCTGAAGCGACAGCAGGTCGGTATAGCTGCGTCCATTCAGCGGGACGCTCGTCATTTGCGCGCCACTTATCAGCTCACCCAACTGCGTGCTCGAGGTTTCGACGTGGACCGCACTCTCGTTTACCGTGACCGCGTCGGTTTGTTCGCCGACTTGCAGGGACGCATCGATCAGGAGAACGTCGTTCGCATCGATCTTTATCGCTGCGCGAAGGTAGCGCTTGAACCCGGGATGTGTGACTGAAATCTCGTAACGCCCAATCGGAAGCACGGGAAAGTTGTAAGCGCCGATAGTGTCCGTGATCGTGGTTTGGCGTACACCGGTATCGGTGTTGAGCGCACTCACCCCCGCCCGCGAAACCACCGCACCACTGGAATCCTTGACCGTCCCTGAAATGCTTCCACCCACGCTGGCGTGCATGAGCCCAGAAAGAAGAAAAACCGACCCTAACCACCGGAACGATTGCTTCACTGCGTTCTGCATACACCCTCAACTGAAGAGATTAGTTTTACTGTCTTACGCGTCGTCGTAGTCCTCGGTCAGAGACTTGAGGAATGCCACAAGCGCATCGAGATCGGCGGGGCTCAACGACATATTCTTGAATTCCGGAGGCGCATTGCGCAGGTTTCCCTGCCGTGCCAGCTGGGAGCTGTTGATGTAAAAGTTCACCACGTCGTCGAATTTCAGCTTGCTTCCGTTGTGAAAGTAAGGCGCGGAGTCTTCGAGATCACGCAGCGTCGGCGTTTTGAATTGGGCAAGAGTATTGGCCAGGCCTTGATCGACAGAGCAATCTTTGCCCGCGGCGCACACCACACTCTTCAAATTTGCTTGCGGATTCGGTCTGTCAGGATTGAGATAGATGTTCCAGAGGCCGAGATCGGCATATTCAGGATTGCTGGCATCCGCCGCCCGGCGGAAACGCTCCGTGGCGTTCGGATGATTCGTCGTCTGCGGAAGATAAGCGTCGTAGTTCTGGCTGCGATCGGACAGTGAAGGAACGAGCAGGTTCGCGAATGTGCCGGCTCCGCGAACCGCGTCGTACTCCTCTTGCGATGCTCCGGTGTTGTGGAAATTGGCGTCCGTGAACGTTGGCGCTTGATGACAGGCGATGCAATTTCCGGCGTGCCGCGAACCATCCGCAGCATTGCTCGCCACTTTAAAAAATATTTTCAGGCCGGCGAGTTCGGTGGGCCCAAAGGCAAAAGGCTGCGCATGATACTGGAACGAGCCGTAAGTACCATCGACGAATACTGGATTCGTGAGTGCCGAGACCGCAGTCGCGAGTTCCTGGTTGTACTGCGCGACACTTTGGCCTGCTTTTGGCTGCACCGGCAAATGATTGATGCGGAGAAAAACGTCATAAGGCGAGCCGATGAAGCGGCCGAATTCGTCTTGCGAAAACAACAGATCGCCCATGTAGGTGCTGATGCATTTGGCCACGAGATCCAAAACTTGCTGGTTAGTGGCTTTGCTCACATCGATGCGGTCGGCGGCGGGAATCAATAGGTCTGCGGTGATCGACGGATCGGTCCCGAGAAATAACTTGCTGTAGGAAAGGTTGTTGGTGCGGTCTTTCGCCAGTTGGTCGGAGCCATCGTCCTGACGAATGATCAACGCAATGTGCGCCAGCGCTTGCTGGAATTGAGTTGGGTCCCACCCGAAATTACGGCCGGTCATCGTGGCTTCAACCAGGTCTTCGGGGGTGGCAAACTCGCCGTCGAAGTGCAGAAAAGTCGGTCCGGCATGCGGTTGTAGCGAGCCCACCATTTGCATCGCATTGCGCGGCGTCAGAGTAAATCCACCGATCGGCTGGGGGAGGGGACTGCGCGTAGTGAAATCCGCATAGGTGCGATTACCCGCTCCCGCCACGCCCTGAAATTCAGTCACAAAATGACAAGAACGGCAATTGATGGATTGTCCCGCGAAGGGCCCCGGCAACGTGCCCGTCGTGCTATAGACCTGGTCCACCGCAGGATCGCCCACCCCCAGCGGTTGATTCACACCGGTCATGTGGGTGGCAAAATATTCCGCAAAACGGGTATCGAGGAACAAGCGTTCGCCGATGGAATCTTCCGCGGGCGTAACGTCGGCGTCAGTTTCGAACTGTGGTGCTTGTCCTGCGCCACAACTGGTCAGCAGTACGACTGCGCCGTAGCAGAACGCCAGCCCGATGAAGCTCGATCTCATGGTTCGTTTCATTATTTCTGTTTCTCCTGCGAGTTTCCCTGCGGCAGGTTGGAGGAGTGGTTCTCGGAACTCACTCCCAAACTCTTGATGTAGGTGACGAGCTGCCA
Source organism: uncultured Acidobacteriaceae bacterium (assembly GCA_963794195.1). Classification (GTDB taxonomy): domain Bacteria; phylum Acidobacteriota; class Terriglobia; order Terriglobales; family Acidobacteriaceae; genus DATBAX01. The sequence continues at coordinate 598,202 of CAWCCU010000005.1, read as the reverse complement.
GCGCGACGGTTCAGGGATGGAACTCCAAGTCGGCATGCCGCGCTTCAAAAATCCGTTCTTGAGCAGCCAGAAAATCTCGCCGTCGGACGCACTTTGCACTTCATTCGTACGCAAGCTTGGCTTTTTGCGGTTGCCCAGGGCGTCCGGTCCGTGGCATTTGGCACAATGATCGGAAAACATTTTGGATCCGGCGGCGATGGCTTCAGCCTGTCCCGCGTAGGGATTCACTCGCTTGCGGTCGGCGTCGGGCACATGGTCTGCCCAGGAGTGGTCGACGACCGCGAAAGACGCCGCGGCAGAGAGGAGTAAGCCAAGAGCAATCGCCTTGAGCTTCAGGGTCTTCATTGCTGCACCACCTTTGCTCGATGCAGTCCAGAAAAGACTTGCTGCAACTCGTACGAAACCTTAATGCGATAGATGGCGCCCACGCTGTTATCGTTCAATCCGAAGTTAGGAGAAAAGCTCACTGTCGGGCCATGCGGAATGTTGAAGCCGATGGTGGGACCAAAATAATGAGATGTAGCCTTTAATCCGAAACCATCGAGCGTGCCCAGCCCCCCATATAATTCGGCGCCGAGAGCGAAGTTTTCCCGGCAAAACGTACAGGCCTTCCCACTCGCAGCCAGCGCAAGCGGGCGGCTGACTCCAAGGGCGTATCCAAATTCCCATGGTTCAGCTTCGTTCAAGTCTTTTTCGGCGATGAAGTTTTCTGAAATATTCCAGCCGTGCGTGTTACTGGAAAGAATGAGTTTCAATTCCAGAGATTTCTCGATTTCCGAGCGCGCCTGATTGTTGGTCAATTGGAAATCGGAGATGCTGTCATGGCCGGTAACTTCGAGCACGCCCTTATCGGCATGACTGACGTGCTCATATTCGACGTAGAGGACAGGGTTGATAAAGTGTTCGCGCAGTAACGGCCGAAAGCGGTTCTCCCAGCGCCAGCCTGTAAACAGAGTGCTGTCGTTGGAAGTGTGCTGCCCAGCCAAATAGACCTCGGTGGTCCACCAGGCAGTGGCCCCGTATTCCAATTCGAGCGTCTCACTGACAAACGGATTGGCGAATTTGGGGGACCCTTGCGCGTCTTTCACCGCGATTTCAAGGTTTCCCGGTTCTTCGAGATCGTGCGAATAAGTCACAAAATAGGGTGGCTCCTGCGCATGACAACCGGCGACTGCCAGGAAAAAAAGGAACAAGCCCAGGGTGAGTTTTTTCATATTCCTTTTTGCAGTTGCAACCGAGTTGCATCTAATAGTTGCAACTCGGTTGCAAGTAAGAGTGGTTCCATGCTAGATGCGACCCGGTATCCGGTCAAGCGGTCGGCGCATTTTCTGTTTCAGGGTTGTTGCAACCAATTGCAACGACGGGCGTTTAGGCGGGCGTTGCCACTCTACACGTGGAGCAATAGCCACCAACTTCGAGACGAGTCACAACGATGTGGAACTGGCAATCCCGCTGGATTTGCCCCTTCAGCCGGTCGAAAAGGTCGCTTTCAAATTCCGTGATCTTCCCACAACGCAGGCACGCCATATGGATATGGTCTCTCTGCGGACGCCTCTCATAAAAGTGCTTCTCACCCTGCATGTGCATGAGGTCGAGCTCGTCGATAAGCCCGTGACGCTTGAGCAACCCCAGCGTCCGGTACACGGTGACGCGGTCAATCTTGGGATCAATCCGCTGCGCCCTGCGCAACAACTGACTGGCATCAAGATGCTGCTTGGCGGTTTCTACCACGCTCAGAATGGTTCGGCGCTGGCGCGTCATGCGAAGCCCGCGCGACATTAGCTCGGCTTGCAATCGGCCAGGGGCCTCAGTTTGCGGTAGCGGCATAACGGCATCGTCCCCTTGTTGACACTGGGTTGCAATTATATATGGGGTGGAGCCGCGGGAATCCAATCCTTCCCGGTTTTTACCGGAAATTAACAATCCGGCAGTTCGGGGGAAAACCGCTTCGCGGCAGCGGATGGAATCGACTAGTTGTTCCCTTTCATCTTCACTTTTACGCTGTGCGCCAATTTCTCAATCTCGTCCGCCTTCTTCAGCACATCCAGTGACAGAACATTTTCGTTGGTTTTGTCGACATACTGCTTCAGTTCGGTCGACAACTGAAATAGTTTATCGGTATCGCGCTTGAGCTCGGCCTGACGCTCCAAATTCGCTTTCTTCGCCATTTCCTTCCGTTGTTGGGCAACGTTCCCATCCTCAGGCGGGGACACTTGCCCATTAACGGGAGGATGCTTCGTGGGAAAATCCTGGGGATCGGTTGAACTCTGACCAACAGACGTCGTCGACAGGAAAGCAAAAGATAAGACCACCGAAGCAAGGGATTTGTATCGCACAATTTACCTCGATAAACTGAAAATTAGCCGCATGGAAGGCCCCCCAACACAAAAGGCACGAGCGCGAAAACGCCCGTGCCCCAGTTAATTTAACGGCCCAGTTTTACCGCTATAGCGAACTCATATTGGCCAAAAACTCTCCATTCGACTTGGCTTTGTTGAGCTTGTCGATGAGGAGTTCCATAGCTTCCACCGGAGACAGCGGATTGAGTACCCGGCGCAAGACCCAAATCCGAGTCAGATCTTCTTTCGGAATCAGCAACTCTTCTTTACGTGTACCGGAGCGTTGAATATCGATGGCCGGGAAGGTACGCTTGTCGACCAGCTTGCGGTCGAGGATGATTTCCATGTTGCCGGTACCTTTGAATTCTTCAAAGATAACGTCATCCATGCGCGAACCGGTATCGATCAGTGCGGTGGCAATGATGGTGAGCGAACCACCTTCTTCGATATTGCGGGCCGCACCGAAGAAACGTTTCGGGCGCTGCAGCGCATTTGAATCGACGCCGCCTGAGAGAACCTTGCCGCTGGGCGGAACGATCGTATTGTAGGCGCGGGCCAGACGCGTGATCGAATCCAGCAGAATTACGACATCGCGTTTGTGTTCGACGAGACGCTTTGCCTTCTCGATTACCATTTCCGCGACTTGCACGTGACGGGCAGCAGGTTCATCGAATGTAGAAGAGATCACTTCGCCCTTCACCGACCGCTGCATGTCGGTAACTTCTTCGGGACGCTCATCGATCAGCAGAACAATCAACACCACTTCCGGATGATTGGTCGTAATGGAATTGGCGACGTTCTGCAACAGCATGGTCTTACCAGCGCGAGGCGGCGATACGATCAGACCGCGCTGCCCTTTGCCGATGGGCGTGAGCAAATCCATCACTCGGGCGCTGACATTTTCGCGGACGGTTTCCAGTTTCAACCGCTCTTGCGGATACAGCGGCGTCAGGTTATCAAAGAGGATCTTGTTGCGCGCTTCGTCGGGCGATTCGAAGTTGACGGCTTCAATCTTGACCAGCGCGAAGTATTTCTCGCCTTCATGCGGCGGGCGGACCTGGCCACTGATTGTGTCACCGGTTTTAAGATCGAATTTCCGGATCTGCGAGGGCGAGACATAAATATCGTCCGGGCCGGGCAAATAGTTGTAATCCGGGGAGCGGAGAAAACCGTAGCCGTCGGGCAAAATCTCGAGCACGCCTTCGGCAAATATGTGGCCCTCTTTTTCGCTCTGCGCTTGAAGGATCTTAAAAATCAGGTCTTGCTTGCGGAGTCCACTGGCTCCTGGCAAATCCAAGGATCGGGCGATCTTGGTCAGCTCAGTAATGTTCTTTTCTTTCAGTTCTGCGATGGTCATTGATTCAGTTCACCTGCGAAGGGATTTTTCAATAAGGAGGGGCACTCGAGGAAGACTTGCTCTCGCGGGGCAAAAAGGCGGGGCTGAACTACGCAGCCCGCCGTTGTGCCTCGGCAAAATTCTCCGGTTCAGACAGGACCGATTGCCGCTCCGAGCCTGCAATTTTGTCCAGGACTTCGTTCATGGTTTCCTGGATTCTGGTGTTCGGTTTATGGAACTTACGGGTAGCTTTGGAAGCCAGCTGGCAGAGCATATAACGATTCCGTAAAGTATGAAGAGCGTCGAAAACACGGTCGGATCGCATGATTGTCTTTCTCCTAGTCTGGACTCGCTGGTCTCACAACCGGCGAGCTCCATGCCTAACCAGAGTACGTAAGTAACTCAATACAGATGGGTTGTACGGGAAAGCCCTGGTTACTTGTATAGATGCTCCGCCGCAGTTAAAAGTTTCTCAGTTTTCTGGATTTACGCCCAGATATCAGCGGAGGTTCCGTCAGACGGAAATGGCTTAAATGCCTTCGGAACTAGCTACCGTACTCGCAAATAAGGGCAAGGTCAAGCTTTTTTGTGTAACGGAATGTAAAGAGGAGCGTATGGGTACACTGATCTGTTTCAGTTTGGAAATCCGTCACCATGATTCCATGACCAAGTCGTCTAAGAATATGATTACAGGCTGTTTATGGGATGTTTACTTCCTCACGGTTGATATAAGCGGGGGACAATCTTCAACGTAGAAGCAGAAAGAAACTGGGATTGGTCTTCCTCGGATAGAATCGGGACGGTTTTTGAGCGGGCTCCTTCCCTCCATGCAGGACCGACTAAATAGCGGGACGCCTCCAGCCAATCCTGGCCCACCGTTTCCAATCATTCGGGGTCATCTGCCAGAACTGGATTCGTTGCGCGGTCTGGCCATTCTAGCGGTCCTTTTCTTCCACGGGATGGCGCCAGTCCAAAATGCCAAACTGTCTCCCCTTGGCAAGATCCTCTTTGCGACTTCCCAGTATGGATGGGTTGGCGTGAATCTATTCTTCGTCTTATCCGGATTCTTAATTACGGGGATCTTGCTGGACAGCCGCCATCGGCACGATTATTATCGGCGCTTTTACATCCGGCGGGCACTGCGCATTCTACCGGCGCTTTATGCGCTGCTCGTGGTGCTACTGATAGGCAGATGGATTAACTGGCAGTTTCTGTTGCTGAGCGCGGTGTTTCTGGCCAACACTGCGCCGCTCATCGGGGTTCCGCTACTGTACGGGCCGCTGTGGTCGCTGGCAGTGGAAGAACATTTTTACTTGTTGTGGCCGGCGCTGGTTCGGACGGTGTCTCCTCGCCGATTGGTGCTGATGCTTGCGGCAATTTTTCTCATCACTCCTTTGTTTCGCGAAATGGGGTTTGCCCTGGCCCGTCACCCGCATAATTTCGTATCACTTTACACCTGGTCGAACCTGGACGGACTTGCACTCGGCGCCCTGCTAGCCATTTATGTACGCCAGTCGTGGTTTCGTCGCCAGCAACTATCATGGACCGCCCTGCCCGTATTTTTGATTGGAGCGTCCGCGCTGGTACTGGTCTCGGAATTTCCCCGATTCGAACCCGCTTTCTCGGCGAGCGCTTGTAATCTTGCGTCGGCGGGGCTTCTATCGTGCGCGTTGCTGATCGGGACAAGCCGTCGGAGTTTTCTAGTCGACCGTCCAATGCTAAAATTTTTCGGCTTTATTAGTTATGGATTGTATTTGGTGCATCTGCTGGGATACCGACTGGCCGAAATATTGTTCTCGCATTGGTATCCGCGGTTGATTTCGTCAGGCCGGCCCACAACCGCCATGTTTTTGCGCTTCCTGGCGGGAACTGTCATTTCAATTGTGATTGCTTATGCATCACGACGCTCGCTGGAAGAGAAGTTTCTCCGCATGGGATTTGCTTCCTCGCAACCCGCCCGGGAGCATTAAGCAAGGCAGAGTTAGTCAACACGACGTGGCGAATCTGCGTGGTATATCTAGGCATGGAGGCCAAGCCCAGGTGCATCGTGAACAGGTGCAGCATAAAGAGCCGAAGATGCCATGGGTACAATTTCTTTTCTTCTGTTCCGGATTCCCAGCTCTTCTCTATCAAATCGTATGGCAGCGGGCTTTGTTTGCTGTGTTCGGCCTCAATATCGAATCCGTAACCATCGTGGTTGGTGCTTTCATGTTTGGGCTTGGGATCGGAAGCCTGGCGGGCGGAGTGTTCTCGCGAAGCACCAGATTCTCGCTGATTTGGTTATTTGCCGGCGCCGAATTTCTCGTGGCCAGCTTTGGATTTATTTCACTCAGACTTTTTCATCGAATTGCTGAGTTCTCCATTGGAAGCTCGTTAGTGAAGACAGGAATTGTCAGCTTCCTACTCATCGTCATACCCACCGTGTTGATGGGCGCGACACTGCCACTGCTGGTTGAATACGTGATGCGCCGGTCGGGCAATCTGGGAGCCACCGTCGGGAGGCTTTACTTCGCCAACACATTGGGCTCGGGGCTGGCGTGTTTTGTTGCCGCAGATTTTTTGATGCGCCGTCTCGGACAATCGGGATCGGTACGATTCGCTGCCTCCATCAATTTGTCGGTGGCAGTGGGTGCAATTGCCTATTCTGTTCTCAGCAAAGAGAATCTTTCCCATTCACGGTTGCATGAAGATGAGCCCGCCCCAGCCGACGGCGGTTTTCTTTCCTTCCGGGTGGCCATTCTTACAGCCGTTTTTTGCGGTTTTGTCGCTCTCGCCTACGAGATCATCTGGTACCGTTTGCTGGCATTTGCGACAGGGGGAATGGCGCGGGTATTCGCGTCTCTGCTTGGCAGCTATTTGTTGGGCCTGGCACTGGGCTCAAGATGGATTGGCCGAAAGTGTAATGGCCCGTGGCGAAGTCCCGGCGCTGCGAATCGAGCATTGGCGTGGATCATCTTCGGATCCTCATTGGTAGGATTCGGCATAGCGCCAGCGTCCGCGTTCGTTCTTAGGTTCGTTTCGCCCCACGGTCCCAATGGCATTTCAGGGTTCGCCTATGCTCTGATATTTCTCTTCATCTGCCTGGGAGCTTTCTTTTTCGGGGCCAGTTTTCCCCTGATCGCACATGCGACCGGGGTGAAAAACCGGAGTGGCGCCGCCGTAAGTTACATCTATGCGGCAAACATAGTCGGATCCACCGCAGGCATTCTACTGGTCGGATTCATCCTGATGGACCGCTGCTCGTTGTTCGCAATTTCCTTGCTGCTTCTGATCTTTGGCATTTCGCTTTCGATTCTGGTATTGAGCGCTCGCCCAGGCAAAGTTAGATTGAGTGCCGCCCTAATGGTGGGACTGGCTCTAGTGATTGCCATCGTGAGTCGTCCGGTCGATAGCAGTATTTACGACCGATTGCTGTTCAAGAGTGAGTACCCGAAATCTTATTTTGCGAAGGTCGTGGAAACTCGCAGTGGTGTGATCGGAATAACTCCGGACGGTACCGTGTTCGGAGGCGGCGCTTATGACGGCCGCTTCAACGTGGATTTGGTAAGAGATATCAACGGAATTTCCCGGCCGTACGCGATCAGCCTGTTTCATCCTGCTCCGCACCGTGTGCTCATGATCGGATTGGGTTCTGGTTCGTGGGCGCAGGTGGTCACGAACCATCCGCAGATTGAAACCTTGCAGATCGTCGAAATCAATCCTGGATATCTGAAATTGATTCCACAGCATCCCGAGGTCAGCAGTGTTCTGCAAAATCCCAAAGTGCGAATTGAGATTGATGACGGTCGACGATGGCTATTGAGGCATCCCGAAGAAAAGTTTGACGTCGTTATGATGAACACTACTTTTCATTGGCGCGAGCATATTAGCAATCTGCTGTCGGTGGAATTTCTGCAGATCGTGCGGCGCCACCTCAATCATGGGGGCGTATTTTTTTATAACTCCACGGGATCCGAAGATGTGATGGCTACGGGAATGGCGGTCTTTCCCTATGCGCTACGATTTTCGAAATGCCTGGCGGTCAGCGATTCTCCCATATTGTTTGATCGAGATCGATGGAATTCCGTGCTATTGAGGTATGAAATCGACGGAAAGCTGGTTATCGACGAGCATGATCCTCAGCAGATGAGCCGGCGTGATGAACTGGTGAATATGAAAGTTGATCCCAGTGGCACCGACGATTTGTCGGTGGAATTTGACGATCAACTGCGACGACGGCTCCATGGCCGATTGATTATCACCGATGACAATATGGGGTTGGAGTGGCAGTGAGGTGTTGCGTTTTCGCGATGAAAAGCCCGCCCTTTTTCACAAAGTAAGCGAAAGAAGGCCGAAAGCACCCCAATTCCCATCGTACCCACGCTGTATAATCGGTATCAGTTTCTTCCTACTTCTGGTTCTGAAAGGTCCTCCTGTGAGTTCTCACTCCCACCATCCCAGCCAACAACAAGCCGTGCCACAGCCTTTGCCTGGCGTGGACACGATTATCGCCGTCGGTTCGGGCAAGGGTGGAGTGGGTAAGACCACACTGGCAGTCAACCTGGCGCTGGCGCTCGCCAAGATGGGACACAAAGTTGGGTTGCTCGATGCCGATATCTATGGGCCCAACGTGCCGTTGATGCTGGGTACGAATGCGCAGCCGAAAATGGCGGGCGAGAGCCGGATTCAGCCGCTTGAAGTTCATGGTCTGAAAGTAATTTCTGTTGGTCTGCTGAATCCCGGGGACAAGCCGATTATCTGGCGCGGACCAATGCTGCATTCGATCATCAAACAGTTTTTGGGATCGGTGGAGTGGGGACAACTTGATTATCTTGTGGTCGATTTGCCGCCAGGGACGGGCGATGTAGCACTGTCGTTGATTCAAACTGTGCCGCTCACGGGTGCGATTGTGGTATCGACCCCGTCTGACGTTTCATTGCAGGACGCGCGCAAGGCCATCGAAATGTTTCGCCAGATGAAAGTCGATCTCGTCGGCATGGTGGAAAATATGAGCTACTTTGTTTGTCCTCATTGCAGTCATGAGATTGACATTTTTTCCCGCGGCGGGGCGGAGAAGACGGCACAGAAATTTGATGTCGCTTTTCTAGGGAACATTCAGCTCGATCCCGACATTCGCAAAGCCGGGGACAGCGGCCATCCAACCGTCCTCGAAGGCGAAGACTCTCCCCACGCCAAGTCGCTGTATGAGTTTGCCCGCAAGGTCGTGACTCGGATCGCTGAGATCAAAGCAACGGCCGGCGAGAGCGTAATTCAGATCCAGTAACCACTGTCATTCTGAGCGCGGCGAAGGACCTATGCATTTTGCTTACATGGCACAAACCTCAGGGTTCGTGCCGAACCCAAATGCAGAGGTCCTTCGTTCGCAAAGAGCACTCAGTCAGGATGACAATTTTGTTTTATCTTCCCTATCCACCTCTTAACATTGAGTGTTGTATTGTTAACTCGTTTTAGCATTCGGCGGCTGCGAGTGCCAATCTTGACAGGGCGGGGTGTTGTTCCTAGAATCTAGTAGGGAAATTGGGCAGATCGCTGGCTAAGTTTTTGCAGAATAGGCACTTAGCTGGATGTAAGCGATTGCCGATAGCTTCTAAGCAGGATATTCAGTATGGATATGCCTTCCACGCCACCGATTGGAGAGCGCGAACGCGAGATCCTTACGGCTTTGGTGGAGACGTTTATCGTCACCGGAGAGCCGGTTGGCTCGCGGACTTTGGCGCGTTCGAATCGGGAAGGGTTGAGTCCGGCGACCATCCGGAATGTGATGGCTGACCTTGCGGACGCCGGATTTTTGGAGCAGCCGCACACCTCGGCTGGCAGAGTGCCGAGCTCAGATGCTTATCGTTATTACGTTGAGCAGTTGTCCGGGAAGACCCGGCTTTCGCATGAGGACGAGACCATGATTCAGGGTTCGCTTCATGGAATTTCTGATGTGCAGGAATTCATGGAGCGGACTTCGCGGGTGCTGTCGCTGATCTCGCACAATGTTGGAGTAGCGGTAGCGATGAGTGGTCCCAAGAATGCGTTGGAACATGTTTACTTTTCGCGATTGGGCGACCACAAAGTTTTAGCTGTGGTGGTGACGAAGTCTGGTGTCGTTCGCGATCGGGTGCTGAGGCTTGATCTCTCGCAAACCGATTTGGATGCGGCGGCCCGATTTATCAATGACAACTACCGCGGTTGGACCATGGATGCAATGCGGCTGGAGCTGGCCCGCCGTCTGGAAAAAGAACGCAGCGAGTACGATCGGCTGATGGCCTCGGTGGAGCAGCTTTATCGGCAGGGGGCGTTGGTTGCCGATGAAGGCTCGCAGATGATTTTTGTCGAAGGCGCTGCAAACCTGGTGAGCGGCGAACAGGACCGTGAACGGTTGCAGGAGCTATTAAAGACGCTGGAAGAGAAAGAGAAGTTGGTCGAATTACTGGGCGCGTATCTTGATGCCAAGCAGGAAGCGGTGCGGGTGGTGATTGGGCTCAATGAAGCCCAGCCTTCGATGCGCAATCTCGTGTTGATCGGTGCGCCGGCCCGTGTGGGTGGGGAAGTCATGGGATCGCTGGCGGTGATCGGGCCGACGCGAATCGACTACAAACACACCATGACGGCGGTTTCGTATATTGCGAGGTTGTTCGATCAGATCCTGAATGAATCGGAATAGGCAATAGGGTAATCAGTATTTTATGGCAAAGACGAACGGAAAATCAGAAGTGAAGGCCGACGGACTGGATTTAGAGCACGAATTGCCCGCGGCAGAGGAAAACGACGACGAACCGCGCGATGCAGTATTGCTGAGCCTCAAAGCGGAACGCGATTCCCTGCTCGACCGTGTAGCCCGATTGCAGGCTGAGTTTGAGAATGCGCGCAAGCGCGCCTCGCGCGAACAGCAGGAATTTCGCGAGTATGCGGTTGCCGATACAGTCAAGACGTTTCTTCCAGTGTTGGACAGTTTCGAGCTGGCACTGCGGGCTGAGGGCGGAAAGAAATCCGAGTTTCGCAGTGGGGTTGAGCTTATCTATAAGCAATTGCAGGACGCATTGTTGAAGCTGGGACTACAACCGATTGACGCGAAGGGATCGCAGTTCGATCCTCATCTGCACGAGGCCATCGAGATGGTGGACACTACCGAGGCCGCCGACCACGAAGTACTGGACGAATTGCAGCGCGGTTACAAGCTAAAGGACCGGCTGGTCCGTCCGGCGATGGTGCGAGTCGCGCGGAACCCAAAATAAACCCAATTGCAGATTTTGGATTTGTGATCTTAGATTGAACTTCTCGAAGGAAGGCCATTCTGCCCAGTAAAGCAAAACGCGACTACTACGAAGTGTTGGGAATCGAGCGGAGCGCCAATGATCAGGAAATCAAAAGCGCTTATCGCAAGCTGGCCTTGCAGTTTCATCCGGACCGTAATCCAAATAATCCTGACGCGGAAGAGAAATTCAAGGAGTGCAGCGAAGCCTATGCCATTTTGGCGGATGGTGACAAGCGTGCTGCCTATGACCGCTATGGACACGCCGGGTTGGGCGGGAGTGGGAGCGGTGGAGGATTCGATGCCAGCGTCCAGGATTTCAGCGAAATCTTTGGCGACTTCTTCGGCTTCGCCGATATTCTGGGCGGCGGTGGCGGACGTCGGCAGAGCCGAGTGCAACGCGGTGCCGATTTGCGCGAAGACATCACTCTGGAATTCGAGGAAGCCGTTTTCGGCTCGGACACCAAAGTCAACGTGCGGCGCCATGAAACGTGTGAAGAATGCCGCGGCAGCGGCGGGGCCAAAGGGAAAGCACCGGTTTCCTGCCGCACCTGCAATGGCCACGGACAGGTGCGTTATCAGCAGGGATTTTTCAGCATTGCCCGGACTTGTCCTACGTGCCAGGGCGCGGGCAGCATGATTACTGATCCGTGTCCCAAATGCAAAGGTGACGGACGGATTTTACGGCTGAAAGTTGTCGATGCCAAGGTTCCCGCCGGAGTGGAAGACGGAACACGAATTCGTTTCACCGGACTGGGTGAAGGTGGGCTGCACGGTGGTCCGGCTGGCGATCTTTATGTTGTTCTGCACGTCAAAGAGCATCCTTTTCTGGCGCGCGAAGGTAACGATTTGCATTGCGTGATTCCGATTTCCTTTACTCAAGCGGCATTGGGCACCGAGATCCAGGTGCCGACGCTGGAAGGTGAGCAGGTTGTGAAAGTGCCTGAAGGAACGCAGTCCGGGACTACGCTGCGCATCCGAGGCAAGGGTGTGCCGGTGTTGAATGGGCATGGCAAAGGCGACTTGTTTGTCGAAGTCCGCTTGCAGACCCCGGGAAAACTCAGCAAACGGCAGCGGGAATTGCTCGAGGAACTGGAAGGTATGAACCGGGTGGAAAACAAGCCGCTGCGGAAGACGCTGCTCGGAAAGGTGAAGGACATCTTTGGGTAGAAGTACATTTCAGATTGGGAATTTGAGATTTCAGATTGAAGGTCAAGAGCGCTTGGCTAGCGTCTGTTGTTTTCAATCTACAATTTGAAATACCTTCGGTCCTTGCTCTTCTTTGGATCTTTGCGGTTGAAAGCTTTACGTCAAAACGATTTAACCACGAAGGGCGCGAAGAAAAGCCGTAAGGAAAACCCTGTTTCAGCCTTCCCTGTGGCAACATTTCAGATAGATGGTCAAAAGCGCATCGTTCGGATCATGTGTTTGCGATCTTCAATCTGAAATCAACAATCTGAAGTCCCCATGACCCGCCGCCGCTGGATCGCCGACGAATTCTCTGAAAATCAGGCTGCTCTTATTGGGGCGCATGCCGAGCATCTCGTCCGCGTACTGCGTGTGCGGGTTGGGCACGAATTCGATGTAAGTGCCGGATCGGAAGTTCGTCGGGGCCGCGTAGTCAGCGTCGACGAGAATCGAGTTGAGTTCGAACTGGGAGAAAAAGTTCCGACTGTCGCGATTCCTGACGTGACGATGGCTCTTTCGATTTTCAAGTTCGATCGGATGGAGTGGGCGATCGAAAAGTGTACAGAGCTTGGTGTGGCCCGCATTATTCCCTTGATTGCCCGTCGCACGGAAGCCCATCTCGCCGCGGCAGCGGAGAAGCGTGTGGAGCGCTGGGTGCGGATTGCCAGGCAGGCCTCAGAACAATCCCGGCGAAGTACGCCTCCGGAGATTGCTGCTCCCATAAAATTGAAGGATGCGGTGGGGCTGCCGGGCAAGACCCGCATTGTTTTGATTGAATCAGAAGAAAACCTCATGTTGAAAGACGCGATGGCTTCGCGTTCGCCCGACGAGGGAGTGGTGCTGGCAATCGGGCCGGAGGGCGGTTGGGCGGACAATGAGGTCGATCTCTTTCGACAGACCGAGTGGACTCCGGCATCTTTGGGCGCAACAATCCTGCGATCGGAGACTGCCGCGATCGCGGCTCTGGCGGTGGTGATGGCGTCGGCTTAGGGCAATCAACCACAAAGGACACCAAGGTTCACCAAGGAAGTCCTTCGAGATACTTAGTGGCCTTGGTGGTTGATCGATTTTGCTCATCGGAATATCCTCAGACCGCTCTGCTATGCTCCTGCTAAATGGCATCTGCTAAAACAAATTCGGGACGCCGCGCATTCGAACCCGATGAACGCCAGCGGGAGGCCATCGAGCATGTCCATGGCCCGATGCTGGTAGTGGCGGGCGCAGGTACCGGCAAGACCAGTGTCCTGACGCAGCGCATCGCACGCTTGGTTCGAGAGGGACATGCTCGCCCGGACGAAATCCTTGCGGTCACCTATACCAAGAATTCCGCGGAAGAGATGCGCCAGCGGGTCACCAGTGAACTCAGCGACACCGATCTCACTGGATTGCAAGCGACGACTTTTCACGACTATTGTTACGGCCTGCTGAATCGTAATGGCAAGGGCTTTGGCGTCGTCGACGATAAAGATCTCTGGATCATTCTTCGCAAGCGAATTCCTGAACTGAATTTGAATTATTTTGTTCGCGCCGCAAATGTTAGCCAATTCCTGACCGACCTGCTGGAGTTCATGCGACGCTGCCAGGACGAACTGGTGGGCCCGGAACAGTATGCCGCCTACCTTACGAAAGTTGAGCGCGGCGAGCTGGCGGTGCCGCGCGTGACCAAAAGCAAAGATGTGAATGACTTGTCGGACGAAGAGGTGCTGGGACGATGCCGGGAGATTTCCGGCGTTTTCACCGTAGCCGAAGCGATATTGAAAGAAAAGAATTTAGGAACCTTCGGTCACATGATCACCAACGCCCATGATTTGCTGCGTGGAGATGTGACGCTGCTGGCCGAGGAACGAAAGCGCACTCGGTTCATCCTGGTCGATGAATTCCAGGACGCCAACGTCGCCCAGATCAAAATTCTGCGAATGCTGGCGGGAGAAGATCGCAATATATTCGCGGTGGGCGATCCCGATCAGGCGATTTACCGTTTTCGTGGGGCATCGAGCGCGGCATTCGCGCTGTTCCAACATCATTTTGCGGATTCGAAGCTGGTTGCTCTGGAGAAGAACCGGCGGTCCACCACCGCAGTGCTGCAATCCGCCTTCGCGTTGATTTCCAAAAATCCCGAGAGTCTTTCCGCGACCAAAACGGTGACCACTCGATATCAACGTTCGCCGCTGGTGTCTGCGCGCGACGAAGTTGCTGCCCACGAAGGAAAGCAGCAGCCCATTGTGCCGGTAGACGTCGTGGCGGCGCTCAAGGCCGTCGAGTGTTCAGATCTCGTTCCGGCAATGCGTGCGCTTAAACGCTCGACGCGCAGCGAATGGAAAGACTTTGCCGTGCTTTATCGCATCCATTCTCACCGCGATGACATCGCTGCCGAACTCGCCGAGCAGGGGATCCCATTTTCCATCGAGAACATGGACGTCATTGATACCTCCGAAGCGCGCGACCTGTTCGCCTGCCTGGGCGCGATTGTCTCCGAGGGAGACGGCGCGAGCCTGTTCCGAGTAGCTGCTTTGCCGTGTTTCACGATTGATGCGGAACAATTGCGCGCCGGCATGAAGGCAGTCCCGAAAGACGCAAGAAAATCCGGGATGGCGTCGGTCCTTGCCGAAATTCCCGGTGGATCCGCGGTGTTGGATCTGGTGCGGGATACTCGTGCAGAGATCGCGGCCGCGGGCGCGAAGACTCACCAGGCGCTTGCAATCATGATCCGGCGATTTGGATTACAACGCGATTCGCCGCCATTGCAGGCGGTGATGAAGTTTGTAAATGATTGGGAAAACAAGCCAATCACTGAAACCAAGGAAATGGCTGAATTCCTGGAATATCTGGAATATTTCCGTGAGGCGCGCGGCGGAATTTATCTGCCGGCGGATGGCGGCGACGCGGTGCGATTGATGACCGCACACACCGCCAAGGGGTTGGAATTCAATCATGTGTTTCTCCTGCGGGCAAATTCGGGCCAGTTTCCGTCATCCTTCCGGGAGACGCTGGTGGAATTTCCCCGTGACCTGCGCGATGCCGACACAGTCATTCCCGGGGAAGACAAAGTCCTGCATGACCAGGAAGAGCGGCGTTTGTTTTATGTGGCCATGACTCGGGCACGTGATTCGCTCACTATTTATGCCAAGGAAGGCACGGGCAAGACGGACAAGAGTCCCGCCGGCCTGCTTCGTGAATTGCTGAAGCATCCCGGATTGGGCAAGTATCTCCGGCAGCGCCCTGCACATGGTTTCCAGACTGACATGTTTGGCGCGGCGGCCCCTGCCGCTGCCGTCTCTCGCATCGGCGAATGGGTATTGCGGAAACCGGCCACGGACTTGAGCAAGCGTCTCAGCGCCAGTGCGGTACAGCGGTATGAAACTTGTCCGCTGCAATTCAAGCTGGAGCGGGAGTGGAAAATCCCTCTGGATGCGCCCGCAGCTTTGGTGTTTGGTGCTTCCATGCACCGCGTATTGCGGAATTACTATGAGTCGGTTCGTGCGGAGCGTCCCAAGAGCGAAGATGAGTTGGTGCAAATGCTGCGGGAAGATCTCGCGGCGGAGGGAATCCAGGACAAATATCAGCATGAACTCTATGAGAAGCGCGGAATCGAACAGATAAAAGGATTTCTGGCGGCATGTGCACGCGCCCCGGTTCCAAAATTGCTGCATTTGGAGGAAGCGTTCGAAATCATTGTTGGCGGCACTACTTTGGCTGGGAGGATCGATCGCATCGATGGTCTGGAGGGCGGTAGGGTCGCGATTACCGACTATAAAACGGGGAAACCGCAAATTCAGGAGGATGCCGACGAGAGCCTGCAACTCTCGATCTATGCGCTGGCGGCGCGCGAGAAGTGGGGATACGAGGTGGCCCGTCTGGTCTTCTACAACCTGACGGAAAACAGTCTGGTCAGCACGGTGCGGAGCGACCAGCAGTTGCTGGAAGCCCGATTGAAGGTGGAAGAAGTTGCCGGGAAGATTGCTGAAGGGCGATTTGAAGCCAAGCCGGGGTTTTATTGCAGCTTCTGTTCGTACCGGAATCTTTGTCCGAAGACGGAGAAGAAGTTTTTTGCGCCTGCCGTGAATATCCAGTAACAATAGTTGTTTGCACCAAAAACTTAGGGGACGCTTTTGGCGTCCCCTAAGCTTTTAACTGAAGGCCTTCAGTTAGTGCTTTTTCTTTGCGGCCTTTTTTGCCTTCTTCTTGGTTGCCATTTTGTCTATTCTCCCTTTTCCATTTTTCATGGAGTGATGCAACGATCGAATGTTGCAACTAGATGAATGTATAGAGTCAATGAAAACTGAAGTCAAGAAAAAAATGATGCATGCGAGAGCATCCGACCGATGCACCAAGGTCACTAGAGAGAGTTTGAGAAGAAAACTTTCGGGATGAAGGGAAAAAATGATCAGTGCTCGCAAATAATCTTCGAGAACGTGTCCTCTCGCTCGTCGTTTTTCGGTTCGATATCAAGTCAGAACGTCGGGATCGATTTCTCGCTGTTTGCAGCCGGATTTATTTTTTCCGACGTGAGTCGCACTATAATCAAAGAGTCATAAATTTCCGCAGGAGCATAGGAATGGCCGCATTAGACGAGGTTGTTATCATTTCCGGCTGCCGCACGGCAGTGGGAAAATTTCAGGGAAGCTTGTCCGACTTGAAGGCAACCGAACTGGGTGCGATTGCAGTGCGCGAGGCGGTGAAGCGCGCAAAGCTCGATCCCAAGCTGGTCGATGAATGCATCATGGGCAACGTCGTGTCCGCGGGCCTCGGCCAAAATCCTGCACGGCAAGCGGCGATCTTCGGTGGATTGGCCCCTGAAGTGGGTGCCATGACTATAAACAAAGTTTGCGGCTCAGGATTGAAAGCAGTGGCGCTTGCAGCGCAAGCAATTCAGACGGGAAACAGTTCGATTGTGGTTGCGGGCGGAATGGAATCGATGACCAATGCTCCTTATCTTTTGCCGCAAGCGCGCAAAGGATATCGCCTCGGCAATGCGCAAGTGGTCGACTCCATGGTGAATGATGGCCTGTGGGACATCTTCAACGACTATCACATGGGGATCACCGGCGAAAACGTGGCGGAAAAATATGGCATCACGCGGGAGGAGCAAGATCAGTTCGCGCTCGCTTCGCACCGCAAGGCACTTTCGGCGATTAAAGAATGCCGATTCAAATCGCAGGTTGTCCCAGTGGAACTTCCGGCGAAAAAGAAAGGCGCAGCCCCGGTAATTTTCGACAAAGACGAATCGCCGCGCGAGGATACGACCATCGAAGTGTTGCGTTCCTTGAAACCAGCGTTCAAGAAAGATGGGACCGTCACGGCGGGGAACGCTCCGGGAGTGAACGACGGCGCTGCGGCTCTGGTAGTGACCAGCGCAAAGCGCGCCAGAGAACTCGGCACTGAAGCGATGGTCCGCATTGTGGCCCAGGCTACGAGCGGAGTCGATCCCAAATGGGTGATGATGGCGCCGGTGGGTGCGGTCCGCACCATCTGGGAGAAAACCGGTTGGAAGAACGAGGATGTCGATCTCTACGAATTAAACGAAGCCTTCTCGGTGCAGGCGCTGGGTGTGATGCGAGAACTTAAACTCGACCCTGGCAAAGTTAATGTGAACGGCGGCGCGGTCGCTATTGGACATCCCATCGGAGCCAGTGGCGCAAGAGTGCTGGTCACGCTTATCTATGAGATGATCCGGCGGGATGTGCACCGTGGCATTGCTGCTTTGTGTCTGGGCGGGGGGAATGCCGTGGCGATGGCTGTGGAGAGGTAAGTAAATTGATTTCTGCAGGATTTCGCATCAGGACGGGGCTTGTTAGTGGATGCGGAGAAACTCTGATTTCGGGTGGCGCAGTCCCTAAATCGAAACTGGCCGCAGTGAGATTGGACCTAGCCGCTAACGGATTTCTTTAGCGATCGATCGCCTTCATGTTCGCCGCGGCATACCGATCGCCCCTGACCTCATTCTGCGGAACTGCGGCTTCCAACTCTGCTACCTCTTTCGGCGTCAAGTTGATTTCTACGGCGGCAGCGTTCTCTTCCAGATATTTTCTTCGCTTGGTCCCCGGAATCGGCACCAGGTCCTCGCCTTTCGCCAGCACCCATGCCAAAGCCAATTGACCTGGCTTGACTCCTCGCCGGTCGGCAATCGCCCGTACCCGCTCCACCAGTACCTGGTTCTTGTCGAAGTTTTCACCCGCGAATCGCGGATAGCGTTGTGAACGAAAATCCTTGTCTCCAAGGTTCGCGGGATTTGTGATTGTTCCGGTAAGGAACCCGCGTCCCAGGGGACTGTACGGCACAAATCCAATTCCCAGCTCTCGCACAGTCGCAAAAATTTCGTCTTCCGGGTGCCGTTCCCACAGCGAATACTCGGTTTGAAGCGCGGTAATTGGATGCACTTTGTGCGCTCGCCGAATCGTCCTGGGGGAGGCTTCCGATAGGCCCAGATATTTCACTTTGCCCGCTTTCACGAGTTCTGCCATCGCGCCGACGGTCTCCTCGATCGGAGTTTCCGGATCCACCCTGTGCTGGTAATACAGGTCAATGTGGTCGAGGCCCAGCCGTTTCAGGGAAGCGTCGCACGCGGCCTTTACGTATTCAGGTTTCCCGCTAAGTTGCCAAAATGTAGGATCATCTTTCTTCCGAATGTTCGCGAACTTGGTCGCCAGAAACACTTCGTCCCGCCGGCTCTTGATGGTCTTTCCCACTAGTTCTTCGTTGTCGCCGATCCCATAGGCATCTGCTGTATCCAGAAAGTTGATTCCCAAATCCAACGCCCGCAGGAGGGTCGCGGCCGATTCAGGGTCATTCCGCTCACCGTAAAACTCACTCATGCCCATGCAACCGAGTCCCATGCGGGAGACGATCGCGCCCTGTGAACCTAGCTTTACTTTCTCCATGCTCATGACTGGCTTAGATTCCAGGCGGGCTGGGAGGTTTCCTTTTATTCCGAGCTGAAGTCGTCTTGTTCCGGTTTTGGCCGACCTTGGATATGGGTGGGGCTTTCGCGAGCTGAAGCTCGCGCGCAGACGAGGCGTCCGCGCCCACGTGATCCATTCCAGTCTTTGGATATTGAGTGTTTTATCCAATCGGCCCATGGGATGCAGCCGCGACACTTCCCGCTTCGGCAACCGGCAGCGTGACCGTAAACAGCGCTCCACCGCCGGGCCCTGATGCGGCTTCCACGTTCCCGCCGTGCTCGCGCAAAATCGCCTTGCAAATGCTCAGACCGAGCCCGGTCCCCCTCCCCGGACGTTTCGTTGTGTAGAAGGGATCGAAGATGTTGGGAAGAATTTCTGAAGGTATGCCGGGGCCATCGTCCTGGAAAGTAGCCGAAACGGAAGTCGCATTCTTTGCCAGACGAATGCGCAGGGTGCCACGGTCGCGAACATCGCGAATAGCGTGTTCTGCATTCAAGACAAGATTCAAGAACACCTGCATCAGTTGGTGCGGATCGCCGCTCACAATGGGGAAGGCGCTCTCCGGCAGAAAATCCACCGAGATATTGTTTTTGCGCAGTGAATAGGCATGAAGATGAAGCGTCCTCTGCACCAGTTCGCTCAGATTGATGGCACTCTTTCCGGGCGCCGGCGGCCGCGAGAAGTACATCAGGTTCTGCACGATCTCGGCCGCGCGCCTTCCCTGCTGTTGCAGCATGACCAATTGCTTGCGGATGGTATCGGAAACTTCGGCATCCTGTAGTAACTCCGCTACTCCCAGAATGGTGGTCAGAGGATTGTTCAGTTCGTGGGCGAAGCCGCCGATCATTTGCCCCATGGCGGCGAGGCGTTCGCTCTGAATGATTTGCTGCTCGAGTTTTTTCTCCACCGAAATATCGCGCACTGAGACGATCACGCCATTCAATTTGTTCTGGGCATCGAACAGCGGGCTGGCAGCGGCCCGCATGGTCCGCCAATTGCCATCCCGATGAAGCGCACCATATTCGCAGAAGCCGAACATTTTGCGTCCCGCGCTCACGTCGCGATACAGCGCCACGAATTCCGGGGAATGGTCCTGCAAATCTTCCATCTTCTTTCCCAGCAAATCTTCCGGCTTAAAGCCCAGTAAATCGCGGACTCGGGCGCTGACAAAGCTGTAGCGCTCGTCCAGGCCAATCACCAGAATCAGATCGGGGAAACTTTCCAGCAAATAGCGTTGGAATTCTTCCTGCTGCCGGAGCGCCTGCTCCATCTGGCGCCTTTCGGTAACATCGACCAGTGTGCCCTGGTAGCGAATGATGTTGCCGCCCGTGTCCCACACCGCGCGCGAGGTATCGAGGAATGCCGCCGTGGTACCGTCCTTGCGGCGAAGGGCGATTTCCCGGGTACGAACCCCGCCTCGATCATCCCTGATCCGCCCCAGGACCGGCGCTTCGCTCGGATCGGAATTCAAGGCCCGGGGATCGATAGATAACAGATCGGCTTTGCTTTCATATCGCAGAACGTGGACCAAAGCCGCATTTACGTCCTGCAACTTTCCTTCGGGAGTGCTGAAGTAAACGCCTTCCTGTAGGGTTTCGAATAGCTCGGTGAAGCGCCGTTCTTTTTCGCGTTCTTCGGTGACGTCGCGGGCGAGAATGCTGACTCCCACGGCTTCGCCCTCTTTAATGATGGAATTGATCACACAATCGAAATAAAGTAGGCGCGTGGTGTTCTTCAAACGCAGCGGAACGATTCCCGACCAGTGTTTCGAGTCCAAAAAGCGGGGGATTCCATTTTCCATTGCGGCGCGGGTCGGCTCTTCCAGAAACTCGTGCACTTTATGACCCACGATTTCCTGATAGGCAATCCCAAGCAATTCGGTCACCCGTTTATTAACCGTGCGGACCGTCCCGTCAAGCGAGACGGCGCAGGCTACATCTTCCAGTGAGTCGATGAGTTCCTTAAAGCTGCGTTGGGAGCGCGCAATGACCTGTCCGAGCTGGTCAATTTGTTCTTCGGTAGGTGTGCTGGCACGCTCTTGCAATCCGCGCACTAAGTCCTTGAGTTCAGCCACCCGCTTTTTTCGTCCGTAAGCAAAGCCGGCGAAAGCGATGGCGACGCAGAGCACGGCAATCGACAAAAAGCCGAGATGATAAGGAAGACTTTCCAGCCGCTCCCAAAGAACGGCAGCCAATCCCGTGGCCAGCAGGATGACAAAGAGAAGAGCAATTCGCCATAACCAGGCTTCTTCCTTCTCCAGTTTGTTGGGGGGACGGGCGGGACGCGAAGATTGTTGTTCTTCCAACATAGTTAATCTCAGGTCCGGTTTGCCAATAGAAACCGTAGTTTACAGCGCAGTCAATGGTAAGGGAATGCTTGTTGCGGAACCTAAGTATATGTCACCACCGGTGGCAAGTTCAGATGTCACACCGCACTTGTGACATCGGTCACCGTGTATTGGGCACGGTGAAGAGTAAGGTGGGCGTTTATTCCCACCACAACTCATGCTCTATAAAACGCTTAGCGCGGCGGTTTACGGAATCGATGCCAGCATTATCGAGGTTGAAGTCGATATTTCCGGAGTCAAGACCAGTGAAGACTATTTTCATACGGTCGGCCTGCCGGACGCGGCGGTGCGGGAGAGCCGTGACCGGGTTCGGGCCGCCCTGAAGAATTGCGGCTATGACATCCCCCTCTCACATATCACCATTAACCTCGCGCCCGCCGATATCCGCAAAGAGGGCTCCGGCTTCGATTTGCCTATGGCTCTGGGTATTTTGGGTGCATATGGGGGACTGAATAAGAAGGAGGTTCCCGATTGCCTGTTTGTGGGCGAGCTATCGCTCGACGGCGGAATTCGTGGGGTACGGGGAGCACTGCCCATTGCCATTGAAGCCCGGGCCCGAAAGATATCGCGACTCATTGTGCCTGAATTGAACGCCAAAGAAGCCGCGATGGTGCGGGGAGTGGCGGTTTATCCGGTGAAATCGCTGTTGGATGTGATTCGGTTCATCAACACCGGCAACGGCATTCAGCCATTGCTCGTGGACAGCGAACACTTGCTCAGCGAATCGCAGCAGTTTTCCGTGGACTTTAAAGATGTGCGCGGCCAGCATACGGCCAAGCGCGCGTTGGAAGTCGCTTGCGCCGGCGGACACAATATTCTGATGATCGGGCCTCCCGGCTCGGGCAAGACCATGCTGGCCAAACGCATGCCAACAATTTTGCCGCCGTTCACCTTTGATGAAGCGCTCGAGACTACCAAGATTCATAGCGTCGCCGGAGTGCTCGATGCCGGCGCCGGACTGGTCGGCGTGCGGCCCTTTCGATCGCCGCACCACACTATCTCCGATGCGGGTTTGATCGGGGGCGGGGCCGTGCCGCGTCCTGGCGAGGTTTCTCTGGCCCATAACGGCGTGTTATTTCTGGATGAATTGCCGGAGTTCCCGCGAAACGTCCTGGAGGTCATGCGCCAGCCGCTTGAGGATGGGACGGTCTGCATTGCCCGCGCTGCCATGTCCCTGACTTTCCCCTCGCGCTTCATGTTGGCGGCAGCGATGAATCCTTGTCCATGTGGATACTTCAACGATCGCTCCCGTGAATGCCATTGCACGCCCCCGATCATTCAACGCTATATGTCCAAAATTTCCGGACCACTGCTCGACCGGATCGACATCCATATCGATGTCCCGGCGGTGAACTACAAAGAGATGCGATCAACCGCGGAGCCGGAAAGTTCGGCGAATATTCGCGAACGAGTCATGCGCGCTCGGGAAATTCAATTGACCAGATTTGCGTCATCGCCATCAAAGGAAAAGCTCTATTGCAACGCGCAAATGGCGCCCCGCCACATACGGGGATTCTGCGAACTTTCGCCCGATTGCGAGCGCCTGTTGGAACGCGCCATGGCCCAACAGGGCCTGACTGCACGTGCTCACGACCGGATCTTAAAAGTGGCTCGCACCATCGCCGATCTTGAGGGCGCGCCAGCGTTATCCCCCAAACACATCGCCGAAGCGATCCAATATCGCACCCTCGACCGGACCTTCTGGGCATAGGAGGAGTGGGGGGCTCGAGAAACTCACGAGGGGAACACGAAAAAAAGCATTAGACAGAAAGAAAATGGGGCGCCCCGTCCTTCTTTCGCGTTCTTTGCGAAAGAGGGCGGGGCTTTTGAATTAGGGAAATCCCGGAAAACCCCCGCCCTCCGCAACATCCATTCTGGGATCGCATCAAAGTTTGGGAACGCGGAAGGGCAGGGCACCCATTGGAATTCCTCTCAATATCCGCCGCCTTCGATTTGCACCTTGCCACGAAACATGCGGTAGATAAAAACAAAATATCCCAGGGCCAGCACCAGGCCAACACTCCACCAAGCGACGCCCACGACAAGCCCGTGATGTCCGGCAGCAGCGTTATAGATGGTCAGGCTGTAATCGGAATTGGTACTCGCGGGCAACACCGCTGGATACAAGGCGAAGACTGCCCCTACCATCATGGCGACGATGTAAACACTCGATCCTATGAATGCCAGCTTCTCCTTCCCCTTCGGCGCAGCCCAGATGATCAACACGAGACCGGCCACCACTGCGACGGGAACAAGAATACCAATGGGATACTCTCCATAGTTATGCAGCAGGCGCGGCCGCACGAAGTAAGTCGCCAGCAGGCTGATGCAGGTCAGAAAAAATTGCACCGGCCAAAGAATAATGGCCACGCTTCGCGCCCGCCTGCCTAAATCAGCCTCCGTCTTGATGGCGAGGTAGAGCGCGCCATGCACCGTCAGCGTGACCAGCGCGATCACGCCGGCCATGATCGTGTACCAATCGAGAATGCCGGGGTGACCGCTGATCTGGAAGTCCGTCCACAAAGGTTCAAAGAAGTATCCATCCGGGCCGAGTGGTACGCCACGCACCACATTGCCCAACGCGGCCCCGAAGAAAATCGCCAGTAGGGCGCTCGACCCGCAGAAAATAAAATCGAAAAATGATTGCCACACGCGATTGTCGATGTGCGCGCGCAATTCGATGCCGATCCCACGCAGGATGAGCAGCCACAAAACCATCATCAGTGGAAGATAAAATCCGCTGAAAGCTGAAGCATAGAGTTGGGGAAACGCGAAGTAGAGCGCCCCACCGGTGGCGATCAGCCAGACCTCATTGCCATCCCATACAGGCCCGATCGCGCGCAGCACCATGCGGCGTTCGACAGGAGTCCTTGCAACCAGAAGATAGATGACACCCGCACCCAGATCGAAGCCATCCAGCACCACATAAGTGGTGAGCATGACAGCGATGATGACGAACCAAAGCGTTTCCATATTGCGTTTAGTTGCCGGGGCGTTCTTCCAACATTCTAATGGGTCGCTGTTCCAGCTTCTGGGCCGCAGTCGATTTCGCGATGCACTAAAAATAAAAACAAAATTCCCAACACCATGTATAGCCCCATGAATCCGATAAGAGTAAACATCCCATTGCCTGCCGAGACCATCTTCGAATATCCGTCGGCGGTTCGCATCAAGCCATAGATCAGCCAGGGCTGACGGCCGAGTTCGGCGGTCATCCATCCCGCTGTGTTGGCTATATACGGAAAAGGCAGGCTCAAGAGAACAATCCATAACATCCAGCGCGCACGGAAAAGTATGCCGCGCCACAATAGAAAAACCGACACAACCATAATCGCAATGAAGATTGTCCCCAGTCCCACCATGATGTGATAGCTGTAATAAAGCAGGGGAATGTTGTCCGGCCATTGGTCCCTGGGAAATTGATCGAGGCCCCTGACTTGCGAATTCCAGTGCTGGTAAGTAAGGAAGCTCAACATTTTTGGGATGATGATCGGGTTATCGATCTTCTGCTGCTGCATGTCAGGCTGGCCAAGAATGATCAGTGGCGCACCGGGTTGGCCGGTGAATAGCGCTTCCATCGCCGCCAGCGTGACCGGCTGATTTTGCGCGATCATCCGGCCCTGGCCGTCTCCGCTGGGAAACAGTTGCAGGATACTGAAAGCGCAACCAGCCAGCACGCCGACCTTGACGAAGATTTTTCCGTGCTCAATGAATTTGCCGCCCAGCAAATAAAAAGCTCCAACCGATGCCATGACGAAGGCCCCTGTGATCGCGGCGCCGCCCATGTTGTGGGCGTACTGCCACCAGGCCCACGGATTCATCATCAATTCCCAAAAGCTGCGAAGTTGCAGCGAGCCATCCGCGGCGCGCTCAAAGCCGACAGGATGCTGCATCCAGGCATCAGTGACGATGATGAAAAATCCTGAGAGCCAGGAACCAACAAAGACCGCCATCGCCGACCACCAATGAGCGCGCGGGCTGAGGCGTTTTTCGCCATAGAGAAATAATCCTAGGAAAGCCGATTCCAGAAAGAAGGCAAACATGCCTTCCATCGCAAGCGCTTGGCCGATCACGCCTCCGGCGAAGCGGGAGAACACCGACCAGTTGGTGCCAAACTGAAATTCCATGGGAATGCCCGTAACCACGCCCATCACAAAATTTATTCCAAAGATGCGCGCCCAAAAACGGGCAGCCTGATGGTAATTCTCGTCGTTTTGGCGAATGGCGATCGTTTTCAGAACCACAATCAGGGGTGCGAGTCCCATGGTGAGTTGCGGAAATAAATAGTGGAAAGTTATGGTGAAGGCGAAGTGCAGGCGGTGGATAAGGAGTGCGCTGTCCATTTCGGATTCAGTTCACAGGTCTCAGATCTCAGCGTTTCCGGCGGCGTGCCAGTTCGCTGCGGCGAATTTCGCGGCGGCGGCCGGCGTCGTCATAGCGGCGTTGTTGGTCTTCGCTCTCGGGCACGACGGCGGGAACTGGCAGGTGACGTCCGGCGCCATCAACCGCTACGAACGTCAGATAGGCGGAACTCACATGCCGGCAGTCGTCCTGAAGATAATTTTCCACCCAGACTTTCACGCCCACTTCCATCGAAGTATGAAATACGCGATTCACCGATGAGCGCAGAATGACCAAATCGCCGACGTGGACGGGCACCCAGAAATCCATGTGATCGATTGCCGCGGTGACGGTATAGTTTCGTGAATGTCGATGAGCCGCCATAGCGCCGGCAAGATCGATCCAGTGCATGAGACGCCCGCCCAGCAAGGAACCCAGGGGATTGGTGTCATTGGGGAGAACGATCTCAGCCATGTCGGACTGCGAATCGCGGACGGGCCGGGGCATCAACAAGTCGTCTTTTTCATTCATGAATTGGGTCTCGAAAAACAGGTTGGGTACGACGTTGCAAGTAAGACTGCAGATAGCACTCGGCCATTTTCTGGATGCGTGAATCGGAGTGGGCGCAAGTCCACGCGCCAAGGGAAACATCATATTCCAGCGTGCCGTGGCCCGCGGGACGATGGTCGCGTTCGTGCACAAACCATAGCGACAGATGAGAGCCGCCATCGCGGGCGATCGAAAAACGAATCGCGTCGGAAGCGCGGTCTGTGGGAAGCCACGAACAATTTGCCGCGTATCCCAGATTGCAATTTCTTAGTTCGTCACTAGTTGGTTCGCAATTCTCGTGGCCCGGTGCGGAACAATAGCCGTTCCATCCAGCGCCCAAGGGCAGCCGGGCAGGATGAAGAAAAGAAGCGGCATCCGATTTAATGGTCGGCATGAAAAATGGACACGCCATGATGAACGCAATTGTACGCAGGTGGAGCGAGCAGTGCCAGTGATCGATGCATGGCCTCGAGGCCATTGAGTCGCCATCTTGAGCGAAGAGAACTCTGCATTCTCCTGCATCATGCAAATGAAATAGGCCCTTCGTTCGCAAAGAACGTTCGCTCAAGTTGACAGCGGCCGGGATGGGTGAAGATGGAAATATGAATCGGCTGGTTGTTGTACTCTTTAGCGGTATCTTAGTGATAGAACTCGGATAGAAAATTATGGATCGTGTGACGATGCTAACTGAAATCCTCGAGCAGAATCCTACAGATGCCTTCGCCCGCTATGGACTCGCCATGGAGTATTCGAACTCCGGTGAAGTGGAACGCGCGTTGAAGGAGTTTGGAAAATTGCTGTCGTTCCATCCCGATTATACGGCTGGTTATTTTATGGCGGCGCAAACATTGGTGAAGGCCGGCCGTGCTGATGAAGCCAGGAAAATGTTGGGGGATGGGATCGCGTCAGCTCAGCGTACGGGGAATGGGCATGCGTTGTCAGAGATGGAAGGTTTGCTGGCGGAGTTGGGCTAACCGTCGCGGGTCGAGATAATCAGGTTTTTGATTCCGGGTTGTTTGCCATTTTCCTCATGCCCCATTCCACGACTCCAGGAAATAATTGATAGAGCTTTATCATCGGATGCATGGTCCAAGGGACGACCACTTCACGCTTTTTCTTTAGATAACCACGAAGCACGGCGCGAGCCACCCGTTCGGCACTAATCCCTTTGACCGATGCAGGCCGTACTTGTTGCGGTTCCCTGCCCTTGATGGCGTTTTCGCCAAACTCCGTGCGTACGTACCCTGGACAGACGGTGAGAACATCGATGCCAAATTTTCGCAGTTCCATGCGCGCAGCTTTGCCGATGGCATTCATGGCAAACTTGGTCGCGCTGTAAACGCCCATGAAGGGCACAGGAACGTGGCCGGCGACGCTGGAAATATTAATAATCGCGCCCGCGCCCTGCGACTGCATGATCGGGACGATGGCTTGCATCGCTTCGATCGTCCCGAAAAGATTGGTGTTGAAGGTTTCGTGGCAGGCTGCCATGTCCATCCCTGCGACGGTATCTTGCAGTCCGTGGCCCGCGTTATTAATCCAGACGTCGATTCGTTGCAGATGATGCAAAGTTAGGCCAATGGCGCGGTCGATTTCCTCCCGATGCCGCACGTCGCAAGCTAGCGCCATTGTGCGCTCGGAGTGACCGATGCGGGTGCGGGCGGCTTCGGCTCGTCCGGCGTCACGGGAGAGCAGCGCTACGCTGGCTCCCTGCTCCACGAAGAGTTTGGCCATGGCTTCGCCGATGCCCATCGAAGCGCCCGTAATGACTACTACCTTGCCAGTCAGTTCCATTAGTATTTTCCCTTAAGCGCTGAAGCGCTGCCCCACCCAAAGGTGGCCCCAAAAACTCGTTCCAAGATTCATTTTCCAGCTCCGAGGCCGAAAATATCCAAGGCGTACAATCGAACCAGATTATCGACTGCCCGGAACCATGACGGAGGCTGGTCTTGAGCATACTCCTGCCGCTTTTTCCATTGGACCTGGTTTTGTTTCCCGGAAGTCCACTTCCTCTGCATATTTTTGAGCCGCGTTATCGGGAGATGGTTTCGGAATGCCTCGAGCGGAAGAAGCCTTTCGGAGTGGTGCGGGGAAAGGAAGAAGGCATCGCCGAAACCGGTTGCACGGCGGAGATCATTTCGGTTCTCAAGAAATATGACGACGGCCGCATGGACATAATCACGCAAGGCCGTGAGCGTTTTGAAGTGGTGCAGATCAGCCAGCAGCGCGACATCTTACAGGCCGAAGTTCTTTATTTGCCGGATGAAGCCGGCAGCGCGACATCCGAAGAGCAGACGCAAGCGATTGCCCTGCATGATGAAGTGATGAAGCTGGCCGGGTCGAGCCCGCTGGACTCTCCGGAAATTCGGCAACAGCAACTCTCATTTCACCTGGCGAGGTCGCTTCCACTCGATCTTGACTTTAAGCAAACACTATTGGAAATGAGGTCGGAGCCCGAACGGGTTCAGGCAGTGATCGGCTTTCTGGGGGCGCTTCTGCCAAATCTGCGGCGCACCGTGCGTGTGCGCCAAAAGGCCGGCGGGAATGGGCACGCGGGCTGATTGAAGTGCGGGCGTATAATCGAACTTCAAACGGTTTTTCTGGTTTTCCCTTTGGGGGTATTTTCCATCATGAGTTTCCCTCGGACGCTCGGCGAGTTGCGCCACAGTCCATTTTCCGAAGAAAAACTGCGTACCCGGCGAGTGAAGGACGAGCTGCGCGATAACTTGATGGCGAAACTTCGTCTGGGTGGGCCGATTTTTCCCGGAATCGTCGGCTACGACGACACCGTGGTGCCGCAAATCACGAATGCTGTTCTTTCCCGTCATAATTTTATTTTACTGGGCTTGCGCGGGCAGGCTAAGAGCCGCATCCTGCGCGCGCTGACGACATTACTTGATCCGCAGACGCCTTACATCGCCGGTTGCGAGATCCATGACAATCCCTATGCCCCGATTTGCCGGCGCTGTCTCGACGACGTGGCAAAGAATGGGGACGCAACTCCCATTGCCTACCTCACGGCCGACCAACGCTATGTGGAAAAACTGGCAACTCCCGACGTCACCATCGCGGATTTGATCGGCGACATTGATCCGATTAAAGCGGCCCGTGCGGGAAACGCCTTGAGCAGCGAGATGACGGTTCACTACGGCCTGTTGCCCCGCGCCAATCGCGGCATTTTTGCGATCAACGAATTGCCCGATCTCGCGGGAAAAATTCAAGTGGGCCTGTTCAACATCATGCAGGAGGGCGACGTTCAGATAAAAGGCTACCCCATTCGGTTGCCGCTGGATGTGGCGCTGGTTTTCAGCGCGAATCCTGAAGACTACACAGCGCGAGGCAAGATCATCACGCCGCTGAAAGATCGCATTGGATCGGAAATTCGGACGCATTATCCCTCAACCGTTGAAGAGGGGATCGCCATCACGACGCAGGAAGCGTGGACGCAGCGGGATGGACATCAACTGCATATTCCCAAATATGTGCAGGAAGTGATTGAGCGGATCGCCTTCGGGGCGCGGGAAGATAAGAAAATCGACAAGCGTTCCGGAGTCAGCCAGCGCCTGCCCATCTCATGCATGGAAAATGTCATCTCAAATGCCGAGCGGCGCGCCATCGGTCATGACGAGAAACTCGTAGTGCCTCGCATCAGCGATGTGTACGCAGCCATGCCGGCCATCACCGGCAAACTCGAACTCGAATACGAAGGCGAGATGAAAGGCGCAGACGTCGTGGGCCGCGAACTAATTCGCAGCGCGGTCGCGAAATCCTACGACGGATACTTTAAAGGCGTGGACATGCAACAGATCGTGCAATGGTTCGATCTCGGCGGCGAAATCCAATTGGCCGACGCCACCAGTACCACCGAATCGTTGCAGGCTTTGCGCGGCATTCAAGGATTAATGGAGAAATTGACCAAGCTGAATGTGGGTCCCAAGAGCACCGCTGAGGCGCAAGTCTCCGCGGCGGAATTCGTGCTCGAAGGTCTGTATGCCCATAAACGGATCGGTCGTAACGAAGAGCGTCTGTTTACGGCCGGAGAAAAACAGCCGAAGCACACCGAGAAACCCTTCGAGCGGGAAGAGCCGCCATTTCGCGGGAGAAGGCCGTACAACTAGTCGTTGGCCGTTCGTCGTTGGTCGTTGGCCCTTCGAGGGACGCCGCATCTTAAAAACCGAGGTTTGAAGATTTAAGCCAACGACCAACGGCCAACGACCACAACGGTTTTTATGAAGCGCATTCGCTATAGCAAATACGTGCCAGATCCCGCGGGCGAAATGAGCCTGGAAGACTTGCTGGGCGCGCTATCCGACTTCTTGTTACAAAGCGGATTTGATAATTACATGTACGGGGACTTCCCCGACGGCGAGCAGACCATGGATGATCTACGGCGCGCCATCGAGCAGGCCTTGATGGAAAGTGATTTCCTCGATGAGGAAATGCGCCAGCAATTGCAGCAAATGCAGATGGACGGCAAGCTCGACGAACTGATTGAACAATTAATTGAACGGATGCAGCAGGAAGATTACATCAGTATTGACGGTCCTCATGATCCATCGCAACGATCAAGTGTTGGCGGACAGACTGGCGAAGCCCCGCAGGCGAAATTTGAAATCACGGATAAAAGCCTGGATTTTCTTGGATTCAAAACCCTGCGTGACTTGATGGGTTCCTTGGGCAAATCAAGCTTTGGACGTCACGACACGCGCGATTTGGCGACCGGCATCGAAACCAGCGGAGCGTCCCGGCAGTATGAATTCGGAGACACGCTCAATCTCGATATCACGGCGACGCTATCGAGTGCCATTCAGCGCGAGGGTCTCACCCTGCCGCTGAACATTGAATATTCGGATTTGCAGGTTCATCAGTGTGAATACCAGTCATCGTGCGCGACCGTACTCATGCTCGATTGCTCTCATTCCATGATCCTGTATGGTGAAGATCGTTTTACGCCGGCAAAAAAAGTCGCGATGGCACTTTCACACTTGATTCGCACCCAATATCCGGGTGATTCGCTTTCGCTGATTCTGTTTCACGATTCCGCCGAGGAAGTGCCGCTGTCGCAATTAGCACGGGTAAAAGTCGGGCCGTATTACACCAACACGCGTGAGGGACTGCGGCTGGCGCAGCGGGTCCTGCAACGGCAGCGGAAGGACATGAAGCAGATCGTCATGATCACGGACGGTAAGCCGTCCGCCCTGACCCTGGAAGATGGCCGCATTTACAAAAATGCTTTCGGCTTGGATCCCATGGTCGTGAGCCAGACTCTGGAAGAAGTTTCAAAATGCAAACGGGCCGGTGTAATGATCAACACATTTATGCTCGCGTCTGATTACGGGCTGGTGCAATTTGTCCAAAAGGTAACCGAAATGTGCCGCGGCAAGGCATACTTCACAACGCCCTACACCCTTGGGCAATATTTGCTGATGGACTATATGTCGAGAAAGACCAAGACCATACATTAGAATTCAGAAGTTAGAATTCTAATGTCTCTCGCCCATCATCTCGGTTTCACTTCTGCATTCTGACTTCTCACTTCTGCGTCCCCTAAATCTGTCCGTCGGCCTTCTTCACC
Source organism: uncultured Acidobacteriaceae bacterium (assembly GCA_963794195.1). Taxonomy (GTDB): domain Bacteria; phylum Acidobacteriota; class Terriglobia; order Terriglobales; family Acidobacteriaceae; genus DATBAX01. The sequence continues at coordinate 566,388 of CAWCCU010000005.1, read as the reverse complement.
GCCAGTTCCGCTCCCTGAAATCCGATGGCCGAATGCTGGCCGTCGCAAAAAGGCTTGTTCTGGCTTCCGCCGCAGCGGCACAGGGAGAACGCTGGTTTGCCGGTCAGGTCGAATTTGTTGCCTTCCGCGTCGATCAATTCGATCTCGCCTTCCGCACCTTCCACGCGCAAAGGTCCGTTCTTCTTAATCGTAATCTTTATAGACATGATGCCTCCGGGTTGAATTCAATAAAGAAGATATCAGGTTGAATGGACAGCTACTAGCGGCGGAGGAAGCGGAGGTTATATCTACGGTTGAAGCGCTAAAGGCGAGACTTCCAACTCGAACGATTCTTCCAGTTGCCGCTCTTCCAACTTTCTTAGGAAGAATTGCAGCACTTGACGGTCGCCTTTGCGGATTTCACGAAATTCAATACCGGTGCCCACCCCCTGAACTGCGTGCCGCACCTGGCCCTTCATGCTGAAATCGTAATTGCCAACATTGAGCACTACATTCAAATCGGCACCCGCCCGAAAAGTATGTGCTCCGGTAATCAAACAACCCTTTTCGGACAAATCTTTCAGCACAGCTTCAGTGGGGACCGACTTCAAGTCCCGGCCCTGCAATGCGGCGATTCCCTGGATCAGGAAACGCGAGCGGCGGCGCCGATTACGATCGCCGGGGGCTGCATTCAAATTTCCGAAATCGTTGTCCGGCACAATCGGATCGTAGATATCTTTCATGTCTTGCAACTCCGGACCCCACATCATCCGCTCACTTTCCACGGATTGGATTCCCACTTGCCCACGCAGTTCGGAGTTTGCCTTGCCCACCCATATCACGCGGCAGAAAGTTTTGTTGTTGCGGGTACGTTCGATCGCGATGATGTTTCCCGCTTCCTGGACCGATTGCAAACCAGTGATGCGAGCACCTCGTGGAGAAATGTCGTAAGTGCATGCCAGGTCCGGACAAGGTCTGTTCTCGCTGTCCCAATAAGTAACGCGCAGCGGCATCACCACTTGAATGCGCTTGTCCAATCGTTCGGGCAATGCTGGTTCCGGAAGCTGCTGGGGAATCGGTTCACTCACGGTTATCGGCTGGGAGCACTCCTTGCACTCGAACGTAACAAGCGCTCGGAGGGTGGTCAATTTACCTGCGTAACTCGCGCCAGGTTACCTCCAGAAAGATGTGTGGCACGGGTGCCCCGGCCCGTATGCCTCGAACGTCTCGAAGCCTTCCGGCCGCGTCGTTACGGAGTTCCAGTTTTCCCCCTTGCTCCACAGCCCCACTCTCGGCGAAGATGGTCTTTACAGTTTAGTTAAGTGTCTTCTAATTTAAAACTCGCCCCCGAAAAACCGATTTCCGCATCAGCTGCCAAACTTCGCCTGCTGAAGCGGCTGCGCTGCACTCTGAAATTTGAAAAAAAGGCCTGGGCTTCGGGAGCGCACTTGGTCGCCGGTGTGGATGAAGTGGGACGCGGTTCCTTGTTCGGATGCGTCGTAGCCGCCGCAGTCGTTCTCGATCCCGAATATCGCATGCGAGGTTTGCGCGATTCGAAACTGTTGCTGCCGGAACGACGCGAGATTTTAGCTGAACGCATCCGCGAACATGCCATCGCCTGGGCGATTGCCGCGGTGGATGCCGCGGTCATCGATCAGATCAATATTTATCAAGCTTCTCGCCTCGCCATGCGGGAAGCCGTTTCGCGCCTCGCGCCCGGTCCAGATCATTTACTAGTCGACGCTCTTCGTTTGGATTGCGATTTGCCGCAGTATCCCATCATTCACGGCGACGCGCTTTCGGTTTCGATTGCCGCCGCTTCGATCCTCGCGAAAGTCGAGCGCGATCGCTTAGTCCGCGAATGGGACCCGGTCTTCCCCATCTATGGGTTGGCTTCGAACAAGGGATATAGCACACCTCGTCACCTCGCCGCTCTCCGTGAGCACGGCCCGTGTCCTCTGCATCGCCAATCGTTCGCGCCGGTGTGGCTCAACCCCGTGCCCCAGGAAGTCCTGCCGTTTCCGCTGCAAGACTCTGATGATGATTCAGTGGTGGCTTAATTCCACGAATTAACCACCAAGGGCGCGAAGGTACACCAAGGAATACTGATAAAAAGATTTCCTTGGTGATATTCGTGTCCTTGGTGGTTCAGGCTCTCCGCGGTCACCCTTCTCGGGAGTGGTGCAGTTTGAGAAAGATCCGTGTCAGGGCACCGCCTTCAGGCGTGCCGAAAAAACGCGGAGATTCGATCACGCGCGTAGCGCAGCTTTTTGATATGCCGCGCGATCAGGGGCTAAAGCCCATCTCTGTTGATTTTGTTTCGGCAGGGCTGAAGCCCCCTGCCCTGACACGAACCGTAATCTCAACTTCACCACTACCCTCGCTTCAAATCCCTTGGACAATCCCACCGTTTAGTTTATAAACCTTAAGCTGAACGGAGGGACAACAATGCCAACGCTCCTCGCCGCCGCAGCTGTTTCTCGAATCACAGGGCTTGATTGGTTTGTAATCGCGATTTATTTCAGCATTCTGCTGGGCGTGGCCTGGTATGTGGTCAGCAAAGCTAAAGACTCGGCCGCCGATTATTTTCTCGCCGGACGCAACTTGAGCTGGTGGATCATTGGCGCCTCGATTTTCTGTTCGAACATCGGCTCGGAGCATGTCGTCGGACTTGCCGGTGCCGGCGCAACCAGCGGCGTCGCCCTGGCACACTATGAACTGCATGCCTGGTGTCTGCTCGTTTTAGGATGGGTGTTCGTTCCTTTCTACATGCGCTCCATGGTCTTCACCATGCCGGAATTTCTCGAGCGCCGCTTCAGCACGAGTTCACGGTACGTTCTTTCCATCGTCTCCATCCTTACGTTTATCGTCTCGAAAATTGCCGTCGGAATTTTCGCCGGTGGCGTGGTCTTCAGCACTCTGCTGCCTGAAATGCATCTCACCATCGGCGGCGCTTACATTGATAGTTTTTGGATTGGCTCCATTCTGGTTATCGTCCTGACTGGCATCTATACCACGTTGGGCGGGATGCGCGCCGTCGCCTACAACGACGCGGTCCAGGCCATCATTTTGATTGGAGGATCGGCGTGCCTGACTTTCTATGGCTTGGCCAAACTAGGCGGCTGGAGCGAACTTCGACATATTTGCGGATCTGAAATGTTCAATTTGTGGAAGCCGCTCACCCCCGCCGGAGTGATCAGCACCTGGGCCCCGGTGCTGCAAACCAATTCCGCCGGCGAAGTTGTGAAACAAGCGTGGTACTTCAATGGAAATTTCCCCTGGCTCGGCATGTTGATCTGCGCCCCCATCACCGGACTGTGGTACTGGTGCACCGATCAATACATCGTGCAACGCGCGCTGGGAGCGCCAAACCAGACGGAAGCGCGTCGCGGCAGCATCTTCGCGGCCTTCCTGAAATTGTCGCCCGTATATTTGTTCATCATCCCCGGCATGGTTTGCTACGCCCTGGCCAAGAGCGGCAAAATTCCCGAGCTCGGCGTAATCATTGGCCCGGACGGCAAGGCGATCACCTCTGTCGCACAAGGCTCCTTCCCGCTGATGGTCCAATATCTCCTCCCACCAGGATTGCGAGGCATCGTGGTGGCCGGATTGCTCTCCGCATTGATGGGATCGCTGGCCGGCGTCTTCAACGCCTGCTCTACTCTCTTTACCGTCGATCTCTATGGCAAGTGGAAGCCAAAAGCAACGCAGCATCAACTGGTTCGCACCGGACGCATCGCCACTGGCGCTATGATCCTGGTAGCTTTGGCTTGGATCCCAGTCATCAAGGGTGCCAACGGACTTTATGGATACCTGCAAACCGTGCAAGGCTACCTCGCGCCTCCAATCTTTGTTGTATTTTTCTTCGGAGTTTTCTGGAAGCGGCTCAACGCACAAGGCGCTCTGTGGGCGATGATCGTGGGCTTCGTGATGGGAATTTTCCGCATGGCAATCGATACGCCCGTCACGCTCGGCTTGCAAGGTTATCAAAACGGATATTCGCAGGGCTCGCTGCTGTGGATCATCAATAATTTTTACTTTCAATACTTCAGCGTGCTGATCACGATCGTGTCGGCCATCGTGATGGTAGGTGTAAGCTATGCGACCGCCAAACCAGATTACGCCGCCATCCAAAGCTTGACCTTCGCCACCAAAACCAGCGAAGATCGCGCCCAAACTCGCGCCAGTTGGGACTGGCGCGACATTGCCGGCTCAGCTGTTGTATTGAGCGCCATCCTGGGAGCGTACTTGTATTTCAGAGGGTAAAGCGACCGTACATACGGAAATGTATGAAGTCGAGGCGGGTGTTGGAGTTAGCCTAGCTTTCCCATTCCGAAATTTTTCTGCCGACACTGGCCCAAATACCTCGCTTCCGTGCGTTCGTTGTTCCCACTCTATCGCAAAGTGCGCGATAGAATGAGGCACCCTGGTTCGCGAGAGGGTGCGAAGGGAGGCCCGAAATGTCTGGAAAACGTTCGATCGTTTTAATTTGTGGCTTGCTATTTTTCTCGCTGATTCTCACTTCTCAGCAGGCTACAACTTCTCCAATCATTGTTCATGTGAGCGATCCTCTGGGAGCGGCGATCCAGCATGCGCAGATCGGGCTCACGCCCTCATCGGCGAAGGCTGCCGCGAAGCTGGAAACTAACGATCGTGGCGAGCTTTTGATTAATCTGGAGCCCGGCGGCTATACGCTATTCGTTTCTTCTCCAGGCTTTAAGAAATCCGATCAGGACATTGATGTGGCCCCAGCCAATTTGCAATCCAGCGTGATTCCAATCTTCCCGGTAGTTTTGCAAATCGCCGATAGTGGCTCGCCAACTCCGATCTATCCCAAGGATTCGCTGGTGCTTACCGCGAAGCTTTACCACGAGCCGGTTCTAATCTCTCCGGCGGAGTTTCATGCACTTGCGCATGTCACCGTTACCGTCCCCAACAGCCACAGCAATGCCACAGAAACCTACTCCGGAGTTGCACTCGACACCTTACTAGCTAAGGTAAATGCTCCGCTTGGCAAAGACCTTCACGGCGAGGCCCTCGGCTGCTACCTGGTTGCCTCCGGTTCTGACGGATACTCGGTGGTTTTATCCCTGGCTGAAGTCGATTCCACCTTTCATGGCGGACAGGTGTTAGTGGCGGATAGTCGCGACGGCCATCCCCTGGGGGAGTCTGGACCTTTCGAATTGATTGTTTCTGAGGACAAGCGTCCGGCGCGTTGGGTGCATAATCTCAATGCAATTTCGCTGCAATCGGGGCGCTGATGGCTGGATAAACACCGAGGACACTATGGTCCTTTCGGGCCGCGACTCCCGGAAGACCTCGGTTAATACCGATGATTCCATTGCCGCCGTTTTAGGCCCCCGCTGCCAGTCCTAATTTCTTCCTCATTTCTCTGCCTAGTTCATCGATGGCCTGCAGCTTGACTTGAGCTGTCATCGGCAGGTTCTCGGCCTGCAACGCCATTTCGCAGGAAAGCAGGATTGCGGTTACCGTCCCCTTCAATTCGTTCCGCAGGGCGCCTTCTGCGACCTTTCGTGCGACTTGGACTTCTTTGGTGCGACGCTGCAAGGCCGAACGCAGCTCACGCACCACACGTTCAATTCCGCTGATGGCAAGATTCACAAATACCGGGATGGCCAGCTCAATATGCTGTAAAACTCGTTCGCTTTCGTCAGGCGCGCCTTCGACCAGGAACTGGTCGATGACCACCGCCAGGTACTCCGCCGCGCGCAGATGCGCCATGGCCTGCTGCAGCGTGGCCGCTACCTGCACCGGCTCATCCGTGGCCTCCTCGATGGCCTTGGCACAGTCCTGAGCCCGGGAAGCCGGCGTGATCAACAAGATCATGGCGATTTCCTTGCACGTCAACCGCCAGATGCTTTATCGCTGAAAATACGACTTTTACGGCAATGCCCACCAGCTAACAGTTCCATCACGGGACGACTGAACTTAATCAGGCGCAATTCCACCGGACGCTTGATGCTACTGCGACTGATCTTCACTGCGACTGATCTTCACTGCGACAGGTCTTCATTGCGACAGATCCAGCGAACCGTATTCCTTCAGTTTGCGATACAGAGTCGTCTTGCCAATTCCCAGCAGGCGGGCGGCCATGAGCTTGTCTCCGTTGAGCTGAATGATGGTGCTGAGGATGGATTGCCGCTCCAGTTCCGCGATCGGCAGGATTTTAGACTCGCCGTTTCCTGCCACCGGGATGCTGCCGTTGGTGCCGTTGATCGCGGCCGGCAGATCGGCGACTTGAATGACAGGGCCGGTGGTCAGAGCACAGGAACGCTCCAGGCAATTTTCCAGTTCGCGGACGTTGCCCGGCCAGTCATAGGCCAGCAGGACTTTCATGGCCTCATCGCTGAGTGTCCGTTCCTGGTCGGCGGCGCGGGACAAGCGTTCCAGGAAAAATCCAGCCAGCAGCGGGATGTCCTGGCGGCGCTCGCGCAACGGCGGAATGCGAAGGCTCAAGACATTCAGCCGGAAATACAAGTCGCGGCGAAATGTTCCCTGCGCTACGGCTTGTTCGAGATCGCGGTTGGTGGCGGCAAGGATCCTGACATTGATGCTGATGCGCTTAGTGCTGCCTACGGGGCGAATTTCCTTTTCCTGAATGGCACGCAAGAGCTTGGCTTGCAAGTCGACCGGCAGTTCGCCCACTTCATCCAGAAATACCGTACCGCCTTCGGCGATGGCGAGCAATCCTTCTTTCGATTGCACGGCGCCGGTGAATGCACCTTTGACGTTCCAAAGAGTTCGCTTTCGATGAGGGTGGGCACCAGCGATCCGCAATCGACCGGGATGAACGGCTTGTCCCGCAGTGGGCCCGAAAAATGAATCGAGCGTGCCACCATTTCTTTGCCCGTTCCACTCTCGCCCAGAATCAGTACAGGATGGTTGCTGTGCGCCGCTTTCGCAATAATGCGGTACAGCTTTTCCATCTCCGGCGCCCGACCCACGATGCTGCCGAAACCTTGTTTGGACTTGATCTTCTCGCGCAGGATGCGGTTCTCGGTCCTTAGCTTCAGGTGGGTGGCTACGCGATCGAGTAGCATTCGCAGCTCGTCCATGCTGAAGGGCTTGGTCACGTAGTCGTAGGCACCGATTTTCATGGCCTGCACGGCCGACTGCACCGTGCCATGGCCAGTCACCACAACCACCACCGAATCGGGGCGGCGTTGCTTGATGCGATGCAGGGCTTCGAGGCCTCCGGCCCCCGGCAACTTCAGGTCGAGCAGCAGAACGTCGACGTTCTGCTGCTCCAGAATGCGATAGGCGTGTTCGGCGGAATCCGCCACTGATGTGGTGAAACCTAATGATTGGGCAACCTCGCGGCAAACGTCACGAATGGCGCGTTCGTCGTCGACGATCATCAGGTTCAGAAAGTTTGCGCCTTCAATTTGCAGAACATTGGGAGATACGGCTGCTGCGCTGGTCATAAACGGTTACCTTCTTTCGAATCTTCCGGGCAATTTGCGCTGGGCACGCGAATCAACACGGTTGTGCCTTTTCCCGGAGCACTGTCAATGTCGATGCTTCCTTCCATCTGTTGCACCAGGTCGTACACTGTCGCCAGCCCCAGACCAGAGCTGGTTCCGGATTTTTTTGTAGTGAAAAATCGTTCGAAGATATGTTTGCGAGTCTCCTGGTCCATGCCTGCACCTGTATCGATCACCTGAAACTCTATGTACGGACTAAGGCCGGGATCTTTTCCTGCAAGATGGATGGCGGCTTTCGTGCCATTACGGGTGATGAGCCGGATTTGCCCGCCTTCGGGCATGGCGTCGCGAGCATTCAACACCAGATTGAGAATGATTTGCTGGGCTTGGGCATAGTCCATCGTGACGAAGCCCAGTTCTTCTTCCAGCTCAGTCACGAGCCTGATGTTTTCACCGATCAAACGTCCCAGCAGATTCTTCATGTCCCGAATGGCGAAGTTCCAGGAAAACAATTTTGGTTCGACCGCTTCACGGCGCGCCACCGCCATCAACTGCTGGATTAGCGACGCGCCATGTTGTCCCGCCATGCGGATGGCTTCGGCGTGATGCCAGGACGAACTGTGTTTCTTTAATTCCAGAAGCAGCAGATCGCAGTACAGCATGATGCCGGTGAGTACATTGTTGAAGTCGTGGGCCACGCCGCTCACCAGGCGCCCGATGGCCTCTAAGTTCAGAAATTCACTTTGATTCGCGGCCGGGGTGCTGATGATTTGAAAACTGCGTCCATCAATTTGAAAATGGGCGAAGGAAGCGTGAATCTGGCGAATGGTGGCCGGCTCTCGAGTCAGAAGCGAGACTGTCATTCCGCGACTGCCCGGTTTGTGAAGAAGATCGAATCGCTGTGCAAAACTGGGATTCGCATAGAGAACTTGTCCTTTTTCGACAATTGCCATCCCTAGAGGCAGGACCTCCACGGCCGCATGGAGCATCGCCGGAACCAGGATGCATTCGTCCTTTGGCTGCAGTTTTGTCGTTCCGGCCATGTCCAGTCCTCCAAAAGCCTTTGATTCCAAACATCGGCAATGGCCTTTTGCCGCAGCACTCTTGTCCAAACCTCAGGATCGGCCGGAAACGGATGCAACTGTATGCGGAGACCGATTTGGGAAGGCGATGATGCGACACCCCATTCCCGAAATGGGAAAACTGATGCAAAGGTTCGCCTTCGAAAACGCGCTCCTCATTTGGGAAGTCTAGGCGGGGTTGGGCGAATTGCTAAGGGCAGTTGTCACAGAACGTGTGTGACGTGTGAACATCGTCGGCGGGAGGGAAAGTCAGTTTTTTCGACTGGCCCATAGTCATTGGTGATGGTATGAGTGCAACTTTGGCTTTATGGAACGCGCGGAGTTTCCCGTGCAGAGAAACAATACGTTGTAGTGCGACATGTTCTGGTCTCACTGACAGCAAGTTGGGCCGCAGCAAGCGTCTTTCGATAGAGGTTTCACGGCGCGGACGAACGCGCTCATGATCTTGCCGTCGACTTGCGAGGTGATCGCGTCCACATCGATGTTTTGGCCGGACAGAAATTCGCGGGCGTCTTCTATCTGATAAATTCTGGTGGGTTCAATCTCAATTTTCTCGAAGCCGGCATTCGTAAGTTTGCTGCGATAGTCATTTTCCTCGAGAGCCCCGGCTACGCAGCCGACCCAGAGCAGCACGCTTGTGCGGATTTCGTCCGGCATTTCGCCACGAGTGACAACGTCCGACACGGCAAAGCGTCCACCCGGTTTCAACACGCGGATGGCTTCGCGAAGCACCCGGTCTTTGTCGGATGAAAGATTAATTACGCAGTTGGAGATGATAACGTCGACTGAATTGTCAGGCAGCGGAATGTGTTCGATTTCGCCTTTCAGGAACTCGACGTTTTCCACTCCGGCTTTGCGTTTGTTCTCATTCGCGAGGGCAAGCATCTCGTCGGTCATGTCGAGACCGTAGGCTTTGCCGGTCGGACCGACGCGCTTGGCGGAGAGTAGGACGTCAATCCCGCCGCCGGAGCCGAGATCCAAGACAGTCTCGCCCGGCTTCAGTTCCGCGAGTGCCGTCGGATTACCGCAGCCCAATGAAGCGAGCAAGGCTTTCTCGGGAATCTGCCCGGCTTGCGATGGATCGTAGAGATTCGACGTGATGGGATCGTTGCTGCCGTTATTGATGGTGGCGCCGCAACACGAACTGCCGCCGCTGGTCACGCGTAATGCCGCCTGTCCGTATTTTTCTTTCACAACTTCTTTAATGTCCATGCTCATGAGATCACTCCTACCTGCAGATTTGAACGATTTGCTCCGGCTTTACCGCCTGGTTGCGGGTGCAGCATTCGGCATACAGGAATTGCAGCAATTCCTGGAGCGCATCGACGTTGGCGGTGTAGCGAAGAAACGTGCTTTCTCTTTGGACACGCACCAGATCTTCCGCTTTTAGTTTGTCGAGATGGTGCGACAGGGTGGAGTTGGGAATGTCCAGTTCTTCCTGGATTTCCCCGACGACGACTCCGCCAGGATGAGCTGAGAGGAGGAATTGCATGATTCGCAAGCGCGGTTCTGTTCCCATGGCGGAGAACATGTCCGCGAACTTGGCGATTTGCTGGGGCTTCGCTTTCATATTTCGATATTTGCAGAAATATGGTTTATTGTCAAGGAGCTAATCAATAAAATATTGCCGTCGTCCTGAAGTCATGAGTCTCTACTCTCCTTCCGGCACACTCGGATTACCAATAAAATCCCACCTGTACTGCCGCGGTAGAGATCGTAGGGGTCCTTCGACTTCGCAGACGCCCACTTCGTGGGCGTCTGCTGCGATCAGGATGACAAGAACGGTTGGGGGTTGGGAGATTGAGGCTTATGTTTGCACTAAAAGGAGTTTGCGAGCGCAATAAAAAAGAGGAGCGAACATCGCTCCCCTCTTTTCCGACTGCTTAGTTAGTTGAGTAAAACTTAGTTCGATCCGCCTGCGTCTGCGGCGCTCTGGGACTCGTTTTCTGGCTGAACGATGACGCCATCGAACGGCGTGGCAGCCATGAAGCGTCCGTGAACGACACTGATACGGCGCAGCGGATACCCGGAATCGGGCCCACGATGCCATTTGCGGCCGCCGTTGTCGCTGGTGAAGACGACGCCGGTTTCGGTGCTGGTGGCTAGCAGGCGCTTCTGGGTGTTGTCGTAGGTAATCGAGCTGATGTTCTTGTCTGGGATGCCATTTGAAAGGTGCTGCCATGTGGCTCCCGAATCAGAGCTGCTGAATGCGCCTTCGTGGGAAGCTACCAGAATGTCGGCCTCTGGGGTAAGCGTCACGCCGCGAATGCTGGTGAGGTAGGCAGCCAGGCTGAAGGGCTTCCAGGTCGAGCCACCATCCGATGACAATAAGATGTTTGTCGTCGAGGAGGCTGCAATGAGTTCCCCCTGGGCTTGCACCGAGGAGAACTCCTGTTTGCCGAGCACCGGACCACCGGTCCAGCTTTTTCCGTCGTTTGTGCTGATAAACAATCCAGCAGTCGTCGCGGCGACCCAACGCTTCGAGGTGATTTCGATCTCGTTCACACGAGCATCGAGCACGGATTTGATTGGAGTCCTGGTCACCACCGTCGTTTTCTTTGTGCCCTTCTTTACGACGTGTGAGGAGACTTTTTCATTAACGATGGAATTAATCGGCTGCCACTGATTGCCACTGGCTGCCAACAGATAAATTCCGTGGCTGGTTCCGGCGACGAAATCGCCCTTGCTGGTTTCTTTCAGGGTGAAGACGTCTTTGCCGCTCAAACCAGAACTTTTCTGCGACCAGCTTTTGCCGCCGTCCTTGGAAGCGAACACTCCGCCCCATTCACGGTCGTTCACTACGCCGACCAGAATGGTGTTGGGATCGTTCTTGCCCGCGAGGATCGAAGTCACATAGCGGTGAGTGTAGCCGTGATTTGAAGGCGAGAAGCTTTGTGCAGCATTGTCGCTGGCGAGAACTCCGCCACGATCGGTGGCAAGTAATATTCGCGAAGAATTTCGCGGATCGACCATCACGTCGTTCACTACAACTTCCGGCCCGGTAACCTGCTTCCAGCTCTTGCCCAGGTCGGTCGTTCTCCAAAGACCTTCGGTAGTTCCGGCGTAAACAATCTGCGGATTCACTGGATCCTGTTTCAGGATGCGGGTGCGGCGCGCGGTGAACGGAATTCCCTGGATCTTCTTGAACAACTCACCGGCGTTCTCGCTCTTGTAAATTCCCGAGCAAGCGCTGGCGAAGACGATCGAAGGATTGTCGGAATCGACGATCACCGAAAATACGTCGGAGTCTTCAATCATTCCCTGCTTGATGTGTTCCCAGTTGGCGCCGCCATCGGCGGTCTTCCATGCCAGATGCCAGGTACCCGCGTAAATTACGTTCGGATCTTTGGGATCGACGGCGATTGATTCGATTTCGCCTTGAGCGGCTTGCGAAATCTTGTCCCAGTTCTTGCCGCCGTCCTGGCTGCGGAATACTCCATCGACAGCGCCGGCGACGATCGTTTTCGAATCGGAAGCGGAGATGGCCAGAGCGCGCACGGATTTGTTGTGCATGCCGGGGACGACTTCCCAGGACTTGCCGCCGTTATGCGAACGGAACACGTCACCAGCTTGCTGATTGGCGACGCTCCAGGCAGCTACAAAAATGATTTTCGGATCTTGTGGGTCGAAGGCGATATGGTCGAGCACGAAGTCGTCGCCATCGCCCAGGTGGGCCAGACGGGCCCAACTATGGCCGCCATCTTCCGACTCGAACAGGCTGCCGGTGCTGGTGCCAAGCAGAACGTGATCGGGATTCTTGGGATCGTGACCCAGGCTGCGGGCGTCGCCACCATCGGGGCCCAGGACTGTCCACTGAGCGGCCCAGCTTGCCGTGCAGACGAACATAGCGACGGCCAAAAGAATCAAAGACTTACGCGAAATCGATCGGGATGCATTGAAGCTCATCGGTAACCTCGCCCCTTACGAAAAGAATCTTGCTTTCGGGGCTCAGAGTGACAGCCTAACACGTGGTAATCAAGTTACTTAAGGGAAGAAAAAAAGGGCCGGTCGAGAGCAAACTCGACCGGCCATGTGGGTCCTAATGGTCTAGTGAGCGGCAGCCTTTTTCTTGGCTGCGACCTTCGGATGGTCTGGGACCGCCTTCACTTTGGCTTCGTTCACCCCTTCGGTGCCTTCCGTGGGGAAGGTCGCGCCAGGAGGAACGATCCAGAATTGAGCGCTCTTGGTTCCGAGGTTACCAGTGCGAGTCTCCACGCGGCTGGGATCAATTCCCTGCTTCGATTCGCCGCCCGTAAGATACGCCTTGGCATTCACAGCGCGTTCACCTGCCAGATTCTTGCGTTTCTCCGCAGTCTCCTGGTTGCCGACAATGACCAGTTTGTTGTCAGCATTTTGTTGCAGGTTCTTGGCTACGTCGTCGAGAATGGCTTTGCACTCGTTGTCCACGCGCCACGGTTTGCCGATCTTGGCCATGTTGCTGAAGTCGCATTCGCTCAGCTTCGCGGCTTGGGGCGGCGGTGGGGGTGGCAACGCAGGAGCCTGCACGTTCACGCTGGTGGAACCCGGTGTACTGAGGCCACGTGAATCGCTGCAAGTAGCGCTTACCGTTACCGATCCCGGAGAAGCGCCAGTGGTATCCAGAGTCGCGGTATTGCCGCTTCCGGAAATGTTGCCGCCGCTGGCAGTCCAACCGGCGACGCTGGTTTGCATATTGTCCGGGCTGCTGCAAGTAGCCGTAATGGTTGAAGGCGAGCCCACGGTGACGCTTGAAGGATTGGCAGACAACGAAACCGTCGGCGGATTCTTTGGCAGTTCCTTAACCGTGAAATTCGCCGTGCAACCCGCCTCTCCGTTCTTTTTCATCTTTGGATCAGTGATGTGGGCCGACACGGTATAGCTGCCACCAGTCATGCCGTTGGTGTCGATGCTGGCAGTGTTGTCCTTACCGATGACTTTGCCGCCGTTTCCGCTCCAGGTATAGCTCAACGAGTGTTTGGGATTGAAGTTGCTGGCAGTGGCCGTCGCCGTAATCGGCTCGCCCACCATCACTTCACTCGGCTGTACCGAGCAGCTCGCCGCTGGAGCGACAGTTGCCGGGAAGTCAAAGTTAAACACCAGACCGGTGCGCAGCCTTACGCCTTCCAGAGAAGGGCGTCGCAGGTCCCCGAACCCAAGATCGGCTGCATCGGCAAAGTTGTGGCGCGCCCACACGTAATCCGCCTCGAAGAGTCTCCAGTGAACGAAGCGGGAGAACTTCAAATCCATTCCGCCGCCCATAATGGCACCGATTCCGTTACTGGAATCGAGACCATTTACGCCGAGACGGTTATAACTTAGCAGCGCATGCAAAAAGTAGTTTGTGGTTTCCGTGCGCACCATGAATCGCGGACCGGCCGAAAGCGTGGTCTCGTAGATACCGCTGCCCCAATTGTGCCCAAAGTCGGCTTCAAGGCCCCAGTGCGAATCAAGATTGTAGGTAAGGGCGGTGCCGAAACCTTTACCCATGTCTGGGAGCTGAAATGGAGTTGGATTGCTGGCGTTTCCGAAGGGGGCCGGCACACTGCCGCCCGGGTGCAGCCACTGATAGCCCACAAACAAATCATATTTGGGGACTTCCTGGTCTTGCGCCGGCGAGGTAGCAGGAGATAGAACTGCAACAAACATCAAGACGGAGACGGCGAATAACACACTTCTAATACTTAACTTCGAACAAGGTAACATTTAACCCTCCGGGAGTACGCGGTTGAAGATGTCTCCATAGATTGCCAAGATTAACTAAGGGGCCCTTAGGAATTAAGACATTTCCGCGCGAATCATTCTAACTAAGAGCACGATTGAAACCAATAGCGACCTCACTTTTTTATCGCTAAGTGGTTGATTGAAGATGCTCACTTTCGCTCAGTATTAGATTACGGAATTTACAACTACCTAATCTCATATTGACACGTAAAATCATCTAGTTCGGTCCCAACTCTCGCAGAATTCGTGGGCCAAAGCCATCCGCCTGCTTGCGGCGAATGGCAGAAGCCTCAATAATGCTTGCGGGGGTGCCATCCCTCGATTATGAGCCAGGAAAAAGTACTGATCGTCGAAGACGAAGAGAACGAGCGCACCGGTCTGGCGGAACTGGTTTCTGCCTGGGGCTATCGCGCTGAAACTGCCAACGATGGCGCCGAAGGATACGAAAAAGTCACGAACTTGGCTGCCCTCCATTGTAATTACCGACCTCAAAATGCCGCGCATGGGTGGATTGCAATTGCTGGAGAAAATCTGCCAGCGATAGCCAGACCATGGCGGTGATCGTGGTGACCGCCCAAGGCACGATCGATAGCGCGGTGCAAGCCATGCGCATGGGCGCCTACGACTACATCACCAAACCGATCGACACCAATCGCCTGCGGACCATTTTGCAGAATGCGTCGGCACCTGCTGGGAACGCGCGTCGAACTGGAAGTCACGCGCCGCAAATTGCGCGACACCGGTTCGCTCGGAAGCCTGGTGGGGCCGTCCAAGAAAATGCAGGAGATTTTTCGACTGATTGAGATGGTGGCTCCGAGTACGGCTTCGGTACTGATCACCGGGGCCAGCGGCACCGGCAAAGAACTGGTGGCGCGCAATATCCATGATTTGAGTCCGCGCCGCAACAAGCCGTTCGTGGCCATCAATTGCGCCGCGATTCCGGAAACACTGATCGAAAGCGAGATTTTCGGACACGAGAAAGGCGCATTTACCGGAGCTTTGGAACGGCGCACCGGCTGCTTCGAATTGGCGGAAGGCGGAACCTTGCTGCTGGATGAAATTGGCGAGATGCCGATCGCGACCCAGGCCAAGCTTCTGCGCGTACTTGAAGACCGCAAGCTGCGGCGGTTGGGCAGCAAAGTGGAAACCACGATCGATGTTCGTGTTCTGGCCGCAACCAATAAGGTCCCGGAAGAAGCGGTGGCGCGAGGCGAACTGCGCAACGATCTTTATTACCGGCTGAATGTTTTCAACATTCATATGCCACCGTTGAAAGAGCACAAGGAAGATATTCCGGACCTGGTCCGCGCCCTGATTGCGGACATGAATACCAAACATGGACGAAAGGTCGCGACCATCAGCGAAGCGGTATTCAATTTGTTTCGCAATCATTCCTGGCCGGGCAATGTTCGCGAGCTGCGCAATACGCTGGAACGCGCCATCATTGTTTGCGACGGCGCGGTGATTGAGACCAAGCATCTGCCGCCGGCATTCGGACAAGTCATGGTCCGCACCTCCGCCGATGATCCGGATTCCATCCGATTAGGAGTAGGAACAACGGTTGGCGAGGCTGAGAAATTGCTGATTCTGAAAACGCTGGAATCGACCAGCAACAATAAGACCCGCGCCGCCGAGATTCTGGCCATCAGCCTGAAGACTTTGCATAACAAACTCAAGGAATACGGAAGCGCCGCGGCCGAAGCTGCCGACAAGGAAGAACAGGAATAAGAAGCCTGGGTTATCAGGAATGCGTAAGTTCACCAGCCAATGCGTCGAAGGACCCAAATCGTGCTGACGGTCACCTTTATGGTGGCCTTGCTGGTGACGGCGTTTTCCTACATCTATATTTCCCAGATGCTGCGGCAGCGCATCAAGACGGCACGTGACACCGCTGACAATGTTTGCGCACAACTGGCTTTCGTCGCCACCAGCGCCGTCCCCGATTTGACCAGCACGAAGGTCGACACCAACAAGCCGGAAGCGGTCCGCAAGGGAGTCGCCTATTACCTCGGGACCGACCGCGATCTGAACGTACTGCTGGAATCGGTGACCGGAAATTGGCCCGACGTGCTTGGACGCGTGCCGTGGTCGATGCCGATGGCAAGGCTATTCTGCATAGCAATCAGGACCTCGTGGGCAAGCTGGTTCCGGCGCGGCCGGATTTTCAGACTGATGCAGGATGCCAAATTTCGCCGTCAAGCTTCGCATGGTCTACAACACTCCCACGGTTTACGAAGTGCGGCGGCCGTTGCAATTGAACGGCGCGCCGTTCGGGAGCGTGCGGGTAGGCGTTTCCACGGTGTTCCTGCGACACGATCTCACACCGTGGCTGCAGCATGCGGTGATTTTTTCCGGCATTGCGATCCTGCTCTCGCTGGTGATTGCAGCCGGACTTTCGCGTCTGGCTTTGGGTCCACTGGAACGCATCGCGCGCAGTCTGGACAATGTCAGCTATGGAGATTCCGAGATCGTCCCAGAGGGAGGAACGCGGAAGGCGCCACGCTTGATGAATACGGTCTGGTCACGCTTAAGATCGCGCATCTCGGACGCCAGATGCGCGACGCCAAAGAGATTTTTTCCGCATTAAAAGACAATGTGGACCAGATCATGTCCAATCTTCAGGACGGCTTGATGCTGTTCACCCGGGAGGCCCGGGTCGTATTGGTCAGCGCGTCGGTGGAGACTTTTCTGGGACGTCCGCGGCACGAGCTTTTGGGCCACACTGTGAAACAGATTTTTTCCTCCGAATCGAATCTTGGATCGGTTATGCTCGACGCCTTTCGCCTGCAGCATGCCATCGAAGAACAGGAGATTGACGCCCCGAACGGAAAGCAAGTTAAGATTTCGCTCGATTTCATTCAAGAGCGGGGAACACAGATCGGAGCTCTGCTGACCATGCGAGATGCAGAGTCGGCGCGGCAGATTGAAGATGAAATTGAAATGTCGCGGCGCATGTCGGCCAGCGGGCGACTTACACGCGGCGTGGCTCATGAAGTCAAGAATCCCATCAACGCAATCGTTCTGCACCTGCAATTGCTACAGACGAAACTAAAACAAACCGATCCCGAAACTCGCCGCCACATGGATATTATCGACAGCGAAATCCATCGCCTGGATCGGGTCGTGCAAATCCTGGTGGATTTCACCCGGCCCCGTGATCTTCATCTCGAAGAGATTGACCTGCGCCGGTTGCTGGACGACGTTCTTTCGCTGGCCGCACCCGACGCCGCACAACATGGCGTGAAACTGGTGCGCGAATTTCCAGCCGAGCCTCTGACTGTGAAAGTCGACAGTGATCTGATGAAGCAGGCGATCCTGAATATTGTGCTGAACGGCGTCCAGTCCATGGACAAAGGCGGGACGCTGACAACTTCCATCCGGCGCGATGACAACATGATCCTCACCGAGATTCGGGACCAGGGCAGGGGCATCCCGACTGACCTGCACGACAAAGTCTTCGAGCTTTATTTCACCACTAAAAAAGACGGCAGCGGCATGGGATTGGCCCATGCGTTCCAAACGGCGCAGTGGCACCACGGTTCGCTGGATTTCGAATCCGCGGTGGGAAAAGGCACGATTTTTCGCCTGCGGTTGCCTCTGATTGAGACAAAATCCGGCATCGTGAAAGAAGCCGTAGTCAGTAGTTAGACTCTCACATGGGTGCGGGTGCCTCGACTCCGGCCAGTCGGCAGCACAGCAGGGTTTCGCTCGCTAGCGGTCGCTCGCCAAGACGAGACGTCCGGCCTACGTGTTTGTAATTTGAGCGTAGAATTCACTTAATGGCCCGTGCGTCCCCGGGCGTTGACTTACCAATGACTCTGGCCCTCATTCTCGCTCTGTCCACGCTATTGGTGTCGCCGCCGGGCGCATCGCGAATGGCGAGAGCTTCGTTTATCTTCCAGGCCAATCCAACCGAACCGGATCCTGCCGAGCCTTCTGCGCAGAAAGCACCACCCGCTGCTACGGCGCCGTCAACGGACGAAAAGCCGGTGGCGAATGAACCACCGAAAGCGCAAACCGCAACTAGCAAAACCTCAACCAAGAAACGCCGGCCTCGCCCCAAGAAAGTGGAAGCGGAGCAACCCGCAGACGCTCCAAAGAAAATAATCGTAAATAATGGCGGCGCGCCCGACCCGACGGTCCAACTATCTCCAGGCGTTAATCCTGAAGCCGCGTCGCGCCAACGCCAAAGCACCAACCTCTTGCTTTCCACCACTGAGAGCAACCTGAAAGCTACAGAAGGCCGCGAACTTAATCCCAGCCAGCAGGACACGGTGACGCAGGTTCGTGAATACATGAAGCAGGCCAAAGCTTCGGCCGATGCCGGGGATTTGCAGCGGGCCCACAATCTTGCCTTCAAAGCCAAGTTGTTATCCGACGAATTGGCGAAACACTAAGAAATTAGGCTCTCGGCTTAGGCTTCCGGTTATCTGCCTTTGGCGCGGGCTGTGTTTACCTTGGTCAGCAACTCTTGCGACATGGGCTGTAGAGGGCCGGGAATTTTTACCGCTTCCATCAAGACTTCGCGTGCTTCCGTCAGTTTGCTCACCTTGGCATAAGCAAAACCCAGTCGATACATGGCGGCGGCGTAGGACTGATCGTCTTGTCCCTTCAGCAACGCGCAAGCGGACTTCAATTCTGGAATCGAGGCCAGCGTCTTGTCCTGCTTCATGTAGGCGTAACCCAGAGTGGAGTGCGCGGCACCGGCCTCGACTTTGCGATTGCGGTCGGCATCCGGTGCGTCGGCTTTAGCGAGGGAGATGGCTTTCTGCGCATACGTGACCGCCTTGGCAACGCTGCCCGGCTTGGGATCGTCCACATAAGCGTTCGCCAGCAATAGCAGGACTGGCAGGCTGTTGGAATTTGTCGTCAGGCTTTTCTCGCCGTAGGAAATGAGGCGCGGCGTGTCTTTGAGCTCGGAGAATGCGACCATCGCCATGGACGTGATTTGATCCGCAAAGGTCGAGTTCGGAAATGCGGGCGTGAAAAGCTCAATGTAGGCCACACGTTTCCGGGCATCGGTTTCTGCCCCGATGGCATTGACTGCCGTCGCTTCAAAGAAATCGTGGGAAGCCTTTGCAGCCTGTTTTTCGGTTTCGACGGACGCGGCAAAATCCTGATCGCTCACGCCGTTGGCCTTGGGAGCTTTGCCTATGGCGTTATAAGCCACGCCTGCCTGTACACAATATTGAACAATCTTGCCGGTGTCTTTGGCTTGCTGCGCAATGTTTGTCTGGGAAGACAGGATGTCAAAATTGCCCGGCGCGCTGCCGATCGCTTTATCGCCGTATTCCAATGCCTTCTGCAAATCGCCGGAGGCCTGATAGTACTGGGCCAACTGCCAGTTTCCAAAAGCGACCGCCTGCGGATTCGCAGCAAACTTCTGGAGGAAATCCTCGTACATCGCCGGTTTCTTTTGGGTGTCGGCTTCGACCGAGATTGCTTGCAACGCCTGATCTTCAGGAGAGCCGGCCGGGATCACAATCTGGCTCTGCGCGTGGGAAGAAACGGAAAGGAACAGAATGGCCAGCACTACGGGTAAGCGACTGAACTTCATACGTCACCTCCGCAAATTTTCGGCGGAGGCATCGTAACGCCGAATTGTAAGGGATGCAAGCTTTACGTGCGCTGACCAAGCGTCCGCGCCACGTGATTCGTGCTATAGTCTGGGCAAATGCGAGATCGCGACCAGAAGAATCTGCATGGGGTCGCGAAAGGCCCGCCTCGACGTCTGCGTCATTCGATACTCTTTATAGTTCTGATCGCCTTCCTTCTGCGACTCGCCGTGATTACTATTGGCCACACTTACCGCATCACTCCGCGACGCGATCATTTTCAATTTGGTTGGGAAATGGGACGGCTCGCTCGTTCGATCGCGACCGGACATGGATTCGGTTCTCCGACCGATCTGCCGACCTGGCCCAGCGCCTGGGCGCCGCCACTTTATCCATACATTCTTGCAGGCGTTTTCAAAGTGTTCGGCGTGTACAGCGCGACTTCGGCATGGCTCATTCTCGCTTTCAATAGCATTTTTGGCGCCTTGACCTGTCTCACGCTTTATCAAATCGCCGGAAGAATGTACGGGACTACCGTAGCGGTCGCGACTGCGTGGACCTGGGCTGTGTTTCCGTATTTTATTTATTGGCCGGTGCGGGTGGTCTGGGAGACCAGCCTCACTACATTTCTGCTGAGCCTCGCTCTGTTAATGACGTTGCGCATGGGCGATGAGTCGCCTCGTCCGCGTGCATGGATTGGCTTCGGTGTGCTTTGGGGGGTCATCGTTCTGACTAATACTGCAATCGTGAGCCTGTTGCCGTTCTGTTTGCTGTGGCTACTGTATCGCTTGCCGCGAGATCGTCGTCTGTTCATCAATGCCTGTGTTTGTATCTTAGTTGCCGCGTTGCTGGTGAGCCCATGGCTGGTCCGCAACTATGAAGTCTTCGGCAAATTTGTTTTTGTTCGCGATAATCTGCCGCTCGAGATGTACGAGGCAAATAACGATAACTCCGGGGGTCTGTGGACGCGGAGTGAGCATCCTGGTAACGATCCTGATGCCATGCAGAAGTTTCAGCACATGGGTGAGATGAAGTTTATGGATGAGAAACATGAACAGGTAAATCAATTCATCCGCGAACATCCTGAACGATTCATGAAGTTTACTGTCGAACGCTTTGGATATTTCTGGGCCGCGCCGCCGCAGCTCGCCATTGTGGCGGGGTATGACATGATGATCGCTCGCCACACGGAATTTCTGCTCGCGGCAATTCTGGCGTTTGCCGGCCTGTGGGTGACCTTTCGCAACCAGGTGCCGGGCAGTTTCCTGTTCGCCGCCTGCCTGCTTTTTTATCCGCTGCCCTATTACCTGGTGAATCCCTTCGTTCGCTACAAACATCCCATTGAACCGGTGATGACTTTGTTAATTGTCTATCTGTTCGCGGAAGCCCGCAAGGTTCAGGTGCATTGGCCGCTCAAGAGATCGGCCACGGATCTTCGCTGAATCTCACTGATTTTTCTTTAGGAACTGAGCCCTGAAAATCCGCGTAAGCTGTGGCCAAGCTGTTATTCTTTTCCTGCAAATTTCATCAGGAGTCATGCATGTCTTTCAGCTTGGAAGGCCGGGTTGCGGTGGTTTTCGGGGTTGCCAATAAACGCAGCATTGCGTGGTCGATTGCGCAGGGATTGCATGAAGCCGGCGCCAAGCTGGCCGTCACCTATCAGAACGAGCGCATGGGATTGGAAGCCAAAGACATGATTCTCGCGCTTCCCGGCGCGGAGGCGTTCCAGTGTGATGTGTCGAATGACGCCGAGATTGATTCTCTCTTTGCTCTGCTCAAAGACCGATATGGCAAGCTGCACGTTTTAGTTCACAGCGTGGCCTTTGCACCGGCCGCCGAATTGAACGGGGAATTCGTTAATACCACTCGCGAAGGTTTTCGCATCGCTCACGATGTCAGCGTTTATTCTTTGATTGCTGTTTCGCGTGCCGCCGCGCCGCTTATGGACGAAGGCGGCAGCATTATCACCATGAGTTATTTCGGAGCGGAGAAAGTTGTCCCGCATTACAACGTGATGGCTGTGGCCAAAGCGGCGCTCGAGTGTACGGTACGTTATCTTGCATACGATTTGGGCAAAAAGAAAATCCGCGTGAACGCCATTTCCGCCGGCCCGATCAATACTCTGGCTGCGCGTGGCATCTCCGGATTCGGCGATATGCGGAAATCCCACGCCGAACGCGCGCCGCTACAGCGCAATGTGGATGTGAAGGAAGTGGGATCGACAGGAGTGTTCCTGGCTTCGGACGCCAGTTCCGGCATCACCGGCGAAGTGATTTACGTGGATTGCGGCTACAACATCATGGGATTCTGAATCCGATGTCATCCTGGGCGACTGTAGTTTGCGAGCGAAGGACCCATGCAATCTCACTCAGACAAAAACACAATCGTCCCGCTCCCAAATGCTCAGGTCCTTCGCTCCGCTAAGGATGACATCGGTTTTGTTTGAATTTCATCGGGTGACAATACGAATCCGCCGTTCGTCTTCACTCACTCGTTCCAAAGCAATCTCGATATCCCGCTCGCGTTCGAAGCGAGCAAACTTCTCTCCCCACTCGATTAATAAAATGCTGTTCTCCGTCATCAAATCGTCAAGCCCCAACGTTTCCAACTGACGCGGCGTGTCTACTCGATAGAGATCGATGTGAAAGAGGTTCACTTCCGGACCGCGATATTCGTGGATCAGCGTAAATGTGGGGCTGGTGACGTCCTCGGCGGAAGCGGCGTGGAAAGCTTCTGCAATTCCCTTGACCAGCATGGTTTTGCCGGCCCCGAGATCGCCTCGCAGCACTATGATTTTAGGTGGTGAAAGAATTCCGACGAGCGTTCGCCCTAAGGCGATCGTCTCTTCCGCAGAATGGGTGGTGAATTCTAGCGCACTCTTTTCTGGTCGCATGCTCAAGCGCAACCAGTATAGCGAGAGCCAACACAGGCTTGCTTGGCGTTTGATTCCTAGGCTTTCGGCAATGACCACTGACTGGAGCGAAGCCCGATAAATGTACGATCGGAAATCGCGTCCACCGCCATCCGCAGCACGCGATGATCGTCATCGCCTAAAGCGATAAAACGGAAGGGCTGAAGCACTCCATCGGTGGCGCGGCGCGTCGGCGCCAGCATCTCAGCCATGCCATGCACCGGGCCCGAGTTGGTCTGGAACGCCACCTCGACGAAGTCGCCGTTGGAGAGCGGCTTCGCCAAGCGCAGCAATCCTCCCGTCATCGATACGGTGTAAAGCCTGGCTTTGGCACGCTGACCGCTGTCCGATTGAATCAATGCGGTGATGAGGCTGCTGAATTGAATACGCGGGGCACGCTGCTGCGGGTGGGGCTGGGGGAAGTGTGTCATGGCAAGTTCACTATGCCACTCTGCTCGGACCGAGAATAGATTACCGAAGCGGTTGGCCTGATTCGAGTCCGTAATCGATCAGGCAAGGTTACTACCCCGTAAACCCGCTACCGGCGGGCATTCAGCACGATTACCGCTATCCGCTGACGGTCACGAATTTTTCCAGAGATAGTTGACGCACCCGCCGAAAGGCTTCCGGCAGAGCTGTTATGAGGTCGGTAGCGACCAACGAGTGCTCTCCTGTCACTTCGCAAGCAACATCCCCAGCAAAGCCATGAAGATAGACGGCAGCAATTACCGCTTCGAAAATCTGCTTGGGATTCTGCGCGACAAAGCCTGCAACCATCCCGGTGAGAATGTCTCCGGTACCGCCAGTCGCCATGCCTGGATTTCCCGTCGTGTTCACCCATACCTCGCCGTCTGGTTGGGCAATCAGAGTGCGATGGCCTTTGAGCACGACAATCAATTCGTGTTCGCGAGCGAAGTTACGGGCAGCATTAATGCGATCTTCTTGTACCTCCGCAATGGTGCAACCGAGCAATCGCGACATCTCCCCTGGATGCGGCGTGATCACCAGCGATCGTCCATTGCCATTCAGCTCTAGCACGCGGCCTTCGAAGGCGTTGAGGCCGTCTGCGTCCAGAACAATCGGCTGCTTTTGATGCTTCACTAACTCGCGCACCAATTCCGAGGTCTCGGGATGACGAGAAATACCAGGCCCGATGGCGACCACGGTTTTATTTTTCGCCAATTCAACAGCGTGTTCTTTGGCTTTTAGCGAGATGGTGCCCACATCCGTTTCGTCGAGCGCTTCGGTCATCAGCTCGGGATGAAACCCGGCCACGGTTGCCAATACTGACTTCGGGTGTGCCCACCGTCGAGAGTCCGGCTCCGGTGCGCAATGCGGCCATGCCTGCCATCGCGACTGATCCGGCTTTTCCTAGCGATCCCCCAATCAACAGGACGTGTCCATAACTTCCCTTGTTCGAATCGCGAGGACGAGGTTGAACAACGACGCGATATCCTGCGCGGTGATCAGATTGAGATTTAGAGAAGAGACGATTGCGTCATCGGGCGAGCCTATCGGAGAGATCAAAGTTGGACCATCCGCCACCGTTCCAAGAATATGGGCCGGACGCGGAGCGGTAAAGGTTACGACTGCGTTCGGCGCGCGCGATCACGCCAGTCTGCTCGCCCAGCGCGTCGGCATCGACGCCGGAAGGAATGTCGATCGCGACTACCGGCGCTTTGCTCGCATTCAGGGCGGCGATTGCCGCAGCATAAAGCTCGCTGACCGGCGGACGAAAACCAGTGCCCAGAATCGCGTCGATCAGGACATCCGCTGCGAACACGTTGCGGGCTTTTTCGCTTTCAATTTCTCGATGGAGCTGCGACGACCGGCTTCATGGGAAGCCGCTGAAACATTTCGGCCGCATCGCCGCGCAGTTCGGCTGGCTCGGCGAGCAGGAGCAAGCGCACTTCCCGGCCTGTCTCTTGAAGTTTTCTTGCGGCAACAAATCCGTCGCCGCCATTGTTTCCCTTACCGCAAATCACGCCTACGTTTTTCGCCTCCGAATAGTTCCTGATCACGAAATCAGCGACCGCCGTGCCGGCATTTTCCATCAAGGTCAGCGACGGGACGCCGAAGCGTTGGCTGGAAAGGCGGTCAATCTCGCGCATCTCGGAGGCGGAAACAATTTTCATGAGAGCAGTCGTTGGTCGTGCGTCGTTGGTCGTTGGCTGCTTCGCGTCTTCCGACTCGACATCTGATGCGCGGCGGCAAAGCCACAAATCGAAATCGATGACCGAAGGTAATAGCCTCGTTCAGGGCATCGCCTTCAGGCATGCCGCCATAGCCACAGCCGAAAACGCGCCTTAGCGCCGCTGTGATTTGGCCAACGACCAAAGACGAACCGCCAACGACTTACTCTAAAACAAAAAGGCCTTCCGCGTCTCCGCGAAAGGCCTTGATCAACTATCCGCTTTAGCGCTTGGAAGTTTCCAGCGCCTGCACCTTGCTGTGCTTCACGCTGTAACCGAAGTAGACGAACATTCCAATGACCAGCCAGATGACCAACCGCGCCCAATTGATCCAGCCCAGCTTGTACATCATGTAGCCGTTGAAGAGAATGCCCAGAACTGGCACCACGGGCACCCACGGAGTCCGGAACGGCCGCGGCTGGCCGGGATTCGTCTTGCGCAGCACCATCACCGCAATACACACGATCACGAACGCCAGCAGCGTTCCGATATTGACCATTTTGCCGATGTCGTCGATCGGCGTCACGCTGCCCACGATGGCGGCAAGAAATCCCACGAGAATCGTGTTCTTCCACGGCGTGCGCCACTTGGGATGGACGTCCGCAAAGAATTTCTTGGGCAACAGACCCGTCATTGGCCATGGAATAAAGTACGCGAGTTTGGCCCAGTAGCATGACCAGCATCACGCTGGTCAGGCCGGCCAGAGCGCCCAGCGTAATGATGTGGGAAGCGCCCGTAAGTCCTCGATCCAGGAACGCTCGCGCCACCGGAGCTTCGATATTGACTTCGCGCCACGGCACCATGCCGGTCAACACTCCGGCCACAGCAATGTAAAGCACGGTACAGATCAGCAGCGAAAGCATGATTCCGATCGGCAAATCGCGTTGCGGATTCTTGGCTTCCTGCGCGGTCGTCGAAACTGCATCGAATCCGATGTAGGCGAAAAATATGTAAGCCGCCGCCGCGCCGATTCCCGCAAAACCCGTGGGCGCAAAACTCGACCAGTCGTGGCCCCAGTTGCCGCAGTTGACATACTTGAACCCCAGGCCGATGACGAAGAGCACCACCGCAACTTTGATGACAACGATGGTCGAGTTGAATCGCGCGCTCTCCTTGATGCCGACGGCCAGAATCGCCGTGATGACCAGTGCGATCAGAAATGCTGGAACGATTGACGCCGATCTCGCACCGAATAAATGCGGCGCGTTCAGCAGTTCGTGCGCCCGCGCGAGCAAGTCCGGCGACTGCGCGGTCATGATCGTCGGCAACCTTGGTCAGGAAAGCCTGCGTTCCCGGAACCAGCGTGGAATCCGACGCCAACGCCATTTGGCGGGCGATCATGCCTTCCGCGATGCGCAGTCCCGTCCAATGGTCGTAGGCCAGCCAGAGCGGCATCCGGATATGGAAAATCTCCAGCAGCTCGATGAAGTGGTTCGACCATCCCGAAGAAACCGTGCTGGCGCCCATGGCATATTCGAGCGTCAGGTCCCATCCGATGATCCAGGCGAACAATTCGCCTAGCGTTGCGTAAGCATAGGTGTAAGCGCTGCCGGCCAGCGGAATCATGGCCGCGAACTCGGCATAGCAAAGCGCTGCAAACGCGCAGCCCAATCCCGAAAGGACGAATGACAACATCAGTCCCGGCCCCGCCATACGAGGCCCCCAGCCCGGACATCACAAAAATTCCCGCGCCGATGACTGCGCCCACGCCCAGGGCCGTAAGCTGGAAAACTCCGAGCGTGCGCTTCAGGCTGTGCTCGCCAGTTTCTTTGGCTTCCTCCAGCAGCGATGTCAGCGACTTGGTCGCAAAAAGATTTGCCATGCGTTTGTTTCTCCCTGGACAGCTTAAGCTGACAGTAACGTCGCCTGTCGAACGCCGCGACCACGCGAAATACACCGGAATCCCCAGCAGCACGATGATCAATCCCGGCCAGGTGAATTGCGGTTTGTAGCGCAATAGTACGATATCAATGAATAAAGCCATCACGATATATATCGCGGGCAGCACCGGATAACCGATGGCGCGATAAGGCCGCTCCGCATTCGGACGCGTGTAGCGCAAGACGAACAATCCGACAATGGTCAGAATATAGAACACCAGCACCGCGAAAATAATGTAGTCCAGCAATTGGCCGTAGCTTCCCGAGATGCACAGAATGCAAGTCCACACCATCTGCACCATCAGCGAAACTGCCGGGGTCTTGTGAGTGGGATGCAGTTTAGCGACGCGCGAAAAAACAGGCCATCTTTCGCCATGGCGTAATACACTCGCGCACCCGCGAGGATCAAGCCATTCACGCAACCGAAGCCGGAGAGCATAATCGCGGCAGCCATCAGTAGTCCGCCCGCTCTGCCGAACATTTGCGTCATGACGGCGGTGGCTACGCGATCTTCAGTGGCATATTTGATGCCGCGATCAAGAATGGTCGCGCCATGCGGATCACCCCAGAGCGGCAGCGCGATCAGATAAATAAAGTTGCAGGCAATGTACAAGCGCAATCACCACGCCGGTGCCGAGTGCGAGTGAAAGCGGAAGATTCCGGCTGGGATTTTTCACCTCGCCGGCGGTGAAGGTTACGTTGTTCCAGGCATCAGCCGAAAACAAAGATCCCACTTGCGCCACCGCGAGGATCGTCAGCGTCCCCACCATGACGGTCGCCCCGCCCACTCCCTTCTGGACGGCATGTTGCGCGCTCAGCGCCGCGTTGTTCCAGAAGTTTCCATGGAAATTAGCCAGCAACGCTTGCGCATTTCTCCCGACGAAAATGCCCGAGCAAAACCAAGCCCAGCAACGCTGCGACTTTCGCAGCGGTGAATACATTTTGGATCAGCGCGCCAGTCTTCACTCCAAAAATGTTGATTACCGACAGCGCGATGACCATAACGATTGCCGTCAGATTTTGCGTGCTTATCCCAACATCCATATTTCCCAGGACCATGGGCCCGAGGCTGATCGATGGAACTTTCCCGAAGTGAATGATCCAGTTTGAGGAAGAAATCGCAGGAAAGAACACACCGAGAAACTTGCCGAAAGCCACGCCCACGGCGGCGATCGTGCCGGTCTGGATTACCAGGAATAGCGTCCAGCCGTAGAGGAATCCCCAAAGCGGCCCTAGCGCCTCACGCAGATAAACATATTGCCCGCCGGCGCGCGGCATCATGGCAGCCAGTTCGCCGTAGGTCAAAGCCCCAACAATGGTCATGAAACCGGTAATCGCCCAGGCTGCAATCAGCAATGCAGGAGAATTGGTTTCGCGGGAAATTTCGGCGGACACGATAAAGATGCCGGAGCCGATCATCGAGCCCATGACCAGCATGGTGGCGCTGGTGAGGCCCAGGCCTTTGACCAGCTCTTTGTCTTGTTGGGTATGAATCGCCCAATCGGCGCCGGAGTCAGACTTCGTAATTTCGGGGCTCACGAACCTCCTCGTACAGCTAAGGCCATGACTTTACCTCAAGTTGCGGGGGAAAAGCTGCGAAAAAATTCCTCTGCCGCGTTACGTGGGTCGCGTAACAGATCGGAGATTACGGCAATCGAGTCGGCGCCGGCATCGAGAACCGAGCGCCCATTGGCACGATTGATGCCGCCAATCGCCACCAGCGGCTTGTTCGTGAGCGCCCTAGCCCGACGGACGCCGTCGAGTCCAACCACGGGATCAGGATTCAATTTGCTCGATGTCGCGAACACCGGCCCGATGGCGATGTAGTCTGCCGAAGTTTTATCCGCGATGGCCAGCTGCTCGGGATTGTGGGTGGAGACCCCCAGCCATAGATTGGGGCCGATGACTTTTCTCGTCCCTGCGGGTGACAGATCGTCTTGTCCAACGTGGACGCCGTCGAATCCGGCGGCGAGGCAGAGGTCGGCGCGGTCGTTCATGATGAGCTTTGCGGATGTGCCGACAGCTCGTTTCAGTTCACGCGCCTGATCGAGCATCTGGCGCGCGTTATCGTTCTTATTGCGGTATTGCAGGAGGGTCACGCCGCCGGCGACCAGTTCTTTAGCGGAGGCGCACAAAGCTACTGTGTCGGGAAAAAGAGACGAGTCAAGAATGGCGTAGAGACGTGGAAGCGTGATCATGAAGGATTTTAAGTTTGTAACCCGGCATCACAAAGGGTGCCCCATCCTTGCGTTCTTTGCAAGGGTGGGAACCGGAATGGTTGCGCTACGTGAGAGAAACCCCTACAACCTCCTGCAAACTGTCATCCCGACCGCGGAGTGGAGGGACCCGGTGTTTCCCGGCGGGCTGCATTTATGCACAAGTCGCCGACACGTGGGAAAGCGCGACGGACTAACGTTTCTGATTCCGCTTTGCTGTCTTAAGCAGGATGGTGACCTGTCGCACGTCATCTTCGTCTAAATGATCGCACTTGCCACCTGTTGTGGTGCTGCGGCCGAACACGGGGCTTTTGCCACAGTTAGCAAGGCGCAGGTGATCGAGAGCAGTACGCCCCCTGGCATCTTTAAGAGTCGCATCCGCGCCCGCTTTCAGCGCATCTCTAACTTCATCCGTTTCGCCGGCTGCGGCGAGAATCATCAATGCCGTTATTCCGACAGAATTCTTAGCGTTAAGGTCTGCGCCCGCGTGGGCCAGATCTTCATCGAATGATCGAGAAATCGCTGATGCCATCAATGCCGTATCCCCATTCAGCGACTTGTGGTTTGGATTTGCGCCTGACGCGAGTAATAGTTGGAGAGACTCGGGGTGTTCGCTCGTAGCCGCGTACATAAGAGCTGTCCACCCACTGGAATCTGCTGCATCAACATCAACTCCTGATTTTAGAAACTCCTTGACTGCTGCAACATCAGCTCTCGCCGCGGCCTTCATCAAAGGAGTGACTCCTGGCTTGGGCATATATGTGTCTTGACCGATATTGCTGAGCGGTTCTGTTCGCGGGTCGCCATGTCTCCAATCATGAGTATTCGCGGCGGCATCGACCGCATCTTCGAGGGCTCCCTCGAACTCCGGGGCAGAGTCGGCGTAGTTCCACACTGTCTTCGGACGACCCCCAATTCGCACCTCAATCTGCATGGTCGGGTTGTCGGTCACGCTCGCATCGTAGCCGCCACACAAGGACCAGAATGCCGGGGATTGAAATTTTTGCAACAAAGCAAGGGCCGCTTCCGGGGCGATCATCGAGTGTCTTTCCCCGACAGCCTCCACAAAGCTGTCACCGCTCCAATTCACATCCCCGTTCTCTCCAACCTTGACTTTGTAAGACGGGCACCTTCCGTAGCATCCCGACCGCGAAAGCTCCACGAAGTCTCCCGCTTCCACAGTTGAAGGAGGCTGGGTTTCGATAGGGGTGGGACAGTCGTGTGCATACTTTGTCGAAGGAGGATTTGTCGTGACTTCCACGTACCGATATGAATCGAGAGCGACCGTAAGCTTTGGGTCTTCGTAAGGCTGCTTGTCATTCGAAATCTTGAAATTGAAAGTTGTTTCGTATTTCCACTCTGTCCTAGAAAGATCTTTGGGTACTTCGAACCGCCACGTTTTGACATTCTGCTCCGCTGCAGCCTTCAGCATTGGGTGACCGGAAACAGCAGTAACGGAGACCGGCTCACCGTTGGGGTTCAATACGAACTCTACCTTCACTTCGCCTTGGATTTGAGCCAATCTGGCAATTGCTGGGTAGTGAGGAAGCGCCGCGGACGTCATGCGCGGTTCGGGGAGGCGCTGGCCAAGTGCGACCGTGGTGGTTAACAGCAGGGCAACTCGAACGACCAGACTTTTCACGTCTGCACTCTACGCCAACCCTGCACCCGATTCCAGGGATAAGTGCTCTTAACATCATTTGCGCGGCCGGCTAATATTCTTTTTGTTCCAACACGGATGATGCCGCTGATACACCAGGTCCCTCACGGCGCTCGCTCCGCTACGCTTCGGTCGGGATGCCAAGATTGTAGGAGGCTTTTCGACCTTGAGACTCCACGCGGTGGATTCCCGATCCCGAGGTAACCATCAAGAAATCCCAAGGGCCAAATGCTGAATGCCAAGTGCTGATTGCCTCTACGCTGCCGGCTTATCTTTCCCCTTGGCCAGGAACCGCTCGATAAATGTGGTATCAAATTTCCCGGCGCGGAAATCTGGGTCGGCGAGAATGCGGCGGTGGAGCGGAATGGTGGTGTAGATTCCCTGAACAATGAACATTTCGAGGGCGCGGGACATGCGGGAAATGGCTTCAGAGCGGTCTTTGCCACGCACGATGAGTTTCGCAATCAGCGAATCGTAGTAGGGAGGAATGACGCCTTCAGCATAGGCGGCGGTGTCGATGCGAACGCCGGTGCCGCCCGGAGGATTAAAGGCAGTAATTTTCCCCGCCGAAGGAACGAACGTGTCGGGATTTTCGGCGTTGATGCGGCATTCGATGGCGTGTCCGCGATGCACAATGGGGCCTTGCAGCACATTTTCCAGGCGTTCTCCGGCTGCCAGCAGAATTTGGCTTTTCACCAGGTCGACATCGGTGACCATTTCCGTGACGGGATGCTCGACCTGAATGCGTGTGTTCATTTCGATGAAGTAAAGACGTCTATCTTCATCCATCAAAAATTCAATGGTGCCGGCATTAACGTAGCCGATTTCGGAAAGTGTTTTGCCGAGTACTTTGCCGATCGATTCACGAAGCTCCGGCGAAACCTGCGTCGATGGTGATTCTTCCAGCAGCTTCTGATGACGCCGCTGAATGCTGCATTCGCGTTCGCCCAGGCTGACCACGTTTCCGTACATATCGGCGAGGACTTGAAATTCAATGTGGCTCGGACGCTCCACGAATTTCTCCATGTAGAGGTCGCCGTTGCCGAATGCCGCGGACGCCTCTGACTGCGCCGCTTTAAACAATCCCGGCAGTTCCGCCTCGTTTCGGACGATGCGCATGCCGCGTCCGCCGCCACCGGCGGAGGCTTTGATAATGACCGGGAAGCCCACCTGCTTCGCCCATTCCATGGCTTCGCCGTCGCTGGCAAGAATTCCCTCGGAGCCAGGCAAAATCGGCACGCCCGCCTTTTTCATCGCAGCGCGGGCTTTTTCCTTCTCCCCCATCATCCGTGTGATTTCCGGCGGTGGTCCAATAAATTTGATATTGCAGGTTTCCGCGACCTCGGCGAAGTTGGCATTTTCCGCCAGCAGGCCGTATCCAGGATGAATGGCGTCCACGTTGGCGATTTCCGCAGCGCTGATCACCGCCGGAATATTGAGATAGCTTAAAGCTAACTGAGGCGGACCGATACAAATGGCTTCGTCGGCGAAACGGACGTGCAGCGAGTTGCGGTCCGCCTCGCTATAAATGGCGACCGTGCGGATGCCCAGTTCCTTGCAGGCGCAAATCACCCGCAGGGCAATTTCTCCACGATTGGCGATCAGGATTTTCTTGAACATTCGAAACTTATTTTCGTGGCCGGATGGAGAACAAATCCTGTCCGTACTCAATGGGCTGGCCGTTGGTGACCAACTTGGTGACAATTTCGCCGGCGACGTCCGATTCGATTTCGTTCATCAGCTTCATGGCTTCGACAATACACAAGACCTGGCCGACTTCAACCGTGTCTCCAACCTTCACAAACGGCGGAGATCCCGGCGACGGACATTCGTAGAATGTCCCCACGATCGGCGAGTGCACCATGTGCAGCCCCTCTTCGACGGCTGGGGCGGCAGCTCTCTTGAAGCCGGCGGCGGGGCCGGAATCGCGGGATGAATTCCCTGCTCAGGCGCTGGTAGGGGCGCGGAATGTACAGCAAAATAGCGCGCATCCGGCGCGGAATGGACAACCGGCTCGGCCCCGCGCTTGATGCGCACTTTTACATCACCGCGCTCGAGTTCAAACTCGGCGATGTCCTTTTCGATCAGGAACTCAATGAGTTCTTTCAGCTCTTTCTGGTTCATTGTGTAAGGTGGGACCGCTTTTCTTTCAGGCGCCCTCAAACGGCACAGGACGCCGTTGGATATGGCATCCGATTTCACGATCCAGTTCAGGACGCCGGCTACTCTTCAAAGCGTGATCAGTTCTTTACTGGTGGGCGCCAAAACTTCACATCCAGTTTCCGTCACCAAAACCATGTCCTCGATCCGGACACCCCATCTGCCCGGAAGGTAAACCCCGGGCTCAATAGTGATGACCATTCCCGGGCGCAGGAGCTCAGTTTGTCCAGCCGCGATGCGGGGCGCTTCGTGAATTTCCAAGCCCACGCCGTGGCCGGTGGAATGCGTAAAATACTTCGCTAAGCCTTGCTTTTTTCAATAACTTGCGGCCCGCCCCATCCACTTCGCCAACGCTGATCCCGGGCCGAACTGCCTCAATTGCGCTTGCTGCGCGTTCGTACACGCCTGATACACACGCCGCGCTTCCGCGCGCCGGACGACCCACGTACACAGTGCGGGTCATGTCTGAACAGTAACCCGAGAGTATAACACCGAAGTCGCAGACCACGAATCCTCGGGCAGGAATCGTGGCAGCTCGAAGCGCGACCGTGGGGCAGTGCCGACCGCTTTCCCGCCGCAATATCGTCGGAGAAAGACATCTCCTGCGCCCCGGCCTTGTGGGCCGCATATTCCATTTCGGCGGCGACGTCGGTTTCTTTGACTCCGGGGCGGATTGTTTTCAAGGCAGTATCGAAGATTCCGGCGCCGACTTGGACTGCGGCCCGGATGCAGTGCATTTCCTCCGCATCTTTTATCATGCGAAGCCGCTCGACTAGCGCGGACGATTTGCAGAGACGGCAAAACGACGGCAGCTCGGCCGCAAAACGGTCACGAGCCGGCACGCTCAGGTGCTCGCTCTCAATTCCCAATTTCCAGAGGGTCTTGCGGCCAAAGCCTTTCCGGTGTGCATCGATCCACTTGGCCGCCGCCAGCAAAGGTGGCAATGACACAATGATCAGTTTTGCCCCCTGTACTTCATCCTGCGCTTGAGTGGTATAGCGGCCGTCGGTGAAAAACAAACTGCGTTTTCCTGTGATCAGGAGGGCACCGGCACTGCCGGTAAATCCGCAAAGATAGCGAACATTGGGGAGATGGCTAACCAACAATGCGTCCAGTCGATTGCGGGCGAGAAGGCCTTGTACTTTTTTCTGGCGACCCTGGTGATTCATCTTTGAAGAGTTTAGCAACTTCCCGGCCTGTGAAGTGATGCAAGCCACGAAATCTCCACGTCATCCTGAGCGCAGGAAGTCCGCTCGCTTTTCGACCGGACTTACGGAGTCGAAGGACCCTGCGATCGGCAGTCCGCTTGAGATAAGGGTTCTTCGATTGCGAGGGATGACAAGAAACTTTGTGTTTCAGTAGTTCACATCCAAATAAAAAAACAGCCGGTCTGAGATGTTGCTTCAGAAACCGGCTGCTGTCTTTACTTCTACCTTGTACTGCTATATCTGCCCGCGAACTATGTTTCGATGACTCGAGGCGTGATGAAGAAGATCAGCTCCGCATTGGTGGTGCTGACGTTGGTGTGTTTGAACAGGTTGCCCAGGAACGGAATGTTGCCGAGCAGCGGAACCTGATCGATGCTGATCGAGTTGTTGGTTTGGATAACGCCGCCGATCACAACTGTGCCGCCATCGGTGACCAGTACTTGCGTGGTCGCCTGCTGGGTGATCAAGCTGGGGTTACCTTGAATCGCGTGGCCGAAGTCAGGAGTGGTGTTCTCGACGTCGACGTTCAGGAAGATCGTCTTTTCTGACGTGATTTGCGGAATCACGGTAAGCCGCAGGAATGCGTCCACGTAGGTGACGGTCGGGGGGCCGCCCAACTGCGCCAGGGTGACGATCGGTACCCGGGTACCCTGTTTCACGACCGCAGAAATGTTGTTCTGGGTCACGATGCGCGGACGAGAAAGAATCTTAAGCAAGCCGCGAGACTCCGCCATGGTCAAGATGGCATCGAGCCGCACAGTGCCGCTGGCGGTAATGAAGCTAAGACCGCTGGTCGGGCTGGTCGCTCCAAGGTTCGAGAAGAGCGGGATAGTTGAACCGGTGGTGGCGCTACCGCCTGTGGTCGTAATGTAAGACGGCGCCGTAATACCGGTAGCGGTGATCGGCGACGCGCCTGCTGCAGAAGATCCACCCACTGCGGATCCGCCGTTACCGAAGCCAAAGCCAAGCTGGGTACCGATATCACGTGCGAAGCTGCGGGTTGCAGCTACGACGCGGGCTTCGATTTCCACTTCCTGCGTCTTGCGATCAAGTTGGGTAAGCAGGCGATCAACCGACGGCATCACCGACGGAATGTCGGAGATGATGATGGCATTGGTGCGATCGTCCGAAATCACATCTCCACGCTGGGAGAGGAATTTCTTGATGGTTGGCACTACGTCTTTCGAGTGCGCATAGCTCAAGAAACGAGTGACCGTAACTTTATCGACGGCCAGCGCCTCGGCTTCCTGCGCTTTGCGGCGTGATTCAGCTTCCGTGCGCAAGGTTTCGAGAGTCGCAATGCGCAATACGTTGCCTTCGAGCTGGCGGTCAAGATCGTTGTTCTTCAGAACGATATCCAGTGCCTGGTCCCACGGCACGTCATCGAGCACGATCGTCAGGTTGCCTTTAACGTTAGGATCGAGGACAACGTTCAAGCCGCTGATCTCGTGAATCAGGCGGAAGAAATCTTTCAGGTCGACATCCTTCAAGTTCACCGAGATCGGCTCGCCGGTGTACTTGGGTCCATGACCGCTGGCGCTTGTGCCTGCTGGGCTTTCTGTTCCGCAGCCAAATTTACAGCCGGCTGGAAAGCAGTAGGCGTCGCCTGGACAGCCTGGCTCATGGCTGCACTTGGCGCCGGCAGTAAGTTGGTATCCGGCTTCTCCACGAATTTGGAGGCCGCTTCGACCGCACGGGCGGGCTGACCCGTCACCGCTGAGGTGGTCTCGGTCTTGGGCTTGTAGGTCGGCTCGACCACCACAAAACTGCTGGCGGCCACAGCGGCCTGGGCCGACTTGCTCCCCACTACGGGAGCCAGCACGGGCGCTTGCTCACTGACCGTCGGGGCCTTCGAGGCCGCGACTACGATCGGTGCTGTCACTACCGGGGCTGGCTTGGCAACTTTCGCCGCGCTAACTGCGGAGTGCAGTTTCAGCATAAATTTGTTGTCGCCGCTGGGGACCAATTCATACTTGCAGGCATGGTCCAGATCGATCACGATGCGGCTGGTCGGACTGGCTTGGCGGTCCGAGCCAATGCGAACATCCTGCACGCCGTCGCGAGCCACATTGATGTGGCCGGTGGGCGTGGCAAGTGCCGTATTCGGCAGATCAAGCACTACGCGCGCTGGTGAATTCAGCGTGCTCAGTTTGGGCGTCACTGACCCTCGGGCAGTGATTTCCAGAGTGATTCCATCCTCACCCTGTACCACGTTTACCTTTTGCAGCGTGGCATGTTTTGTTTCCGTGCCCGTGCTCTGCGTCTCAGCCGCGGCCATCAGTACGACAAACAGCAGCGGTAGACTAACACCCAGCAGTTGCTTTCGCATTTCGCTTCTCCCCACGGGCTCGCATATGCTTGCCCCGTGATCTCTTTCTAAAAATTCGTTGCTAGCCGGCAGAACCGGCCGCTCCCTGGCTTAAACCGCCGGGGTGGTGATCGTCTTTGTTACTTCCCGCATAAACGGTTTGCCCAACTTGTCCTGTACCGTTTCTTTGAACACAATCGAATCGCCCGTGATCTTAACCACATATCCGTTGAACACCGGGTCGTTCTCATGCAGGAAATACGCCTTGTCAAGTGCATTGGTCACAACCGCGATCATGCCCGTATCCGACCTCACCACACCTTTCAGCGCGATCTGGTCGATGGCCAGGCAACGCTTGCCAGTGCTGCAACCCGAACCCAACATGCTGCGATTCACTATCGGGCTGACGAAGGGGTCGCGCCGTCCCGTAAGATTGATCTTCTTTTCTTCTGGTTTCTTCGGCTCCGCCGCGCTCTTCTTGTCTTCTACCGCGACCACTTGCTCGGCTTTCGGGGCTTTGATCGCTGCTTTGCTCACAGCCTTAACGTGAGTCTTGGATGCGGCGGTTTTAGCCACGACCTTGGGCGCTACCGCAGCCTTCACAGCGGGCGAAACTTTGGGCGTCCGAACAATAGTGATCGTCGCTTGCTCGGCCTTTGGCTTCGCCGGCTTGACGGTCGTTTTGGCCGCGCTTGCCGCCTTGGCATCGCTAGCCGCCTTGGCTGCATACGGAGACTGCATCGGCTGCGCAGTCGGACTGGAAGGCTGGGCCTGGGAACTTCCCAGCGCCGCATTCTGGTCCATCACCTGCTTCTGCTGCAGGGCCTTCATGGTGTCCCGCGTGTTCTCGATGGCGTCGGTGTTCTGCCCCCAGGCAGTCCCTACCGCCATTCCCATTGCCAGAATTCCGATCGTTAACTTCATTGGACCCTACCTTTGCCCGGTACGCTCGCCGGTGGCATCACATCGTGACTGAAGAATGTCGTTGCCGTGCAAGTGGCGACGATGCTCTCATTGGGTGCGTATTGGTATGAATGTTTCGCTTTCGCGTCGGTTCCGCGTTTTGTGTTGGCCACCAGCAAGTCCGAAATGTTCACGATTCTTTCCAGTTTTCCAACCCGGTCAAAGAAGTCCAACATGGAGTAGTAGGGGCCATCCAGCTCCATTTCAAACGGAACCTCGGTGTAGAATTCCTTCGACGCAACCGACTTTGCGGTGTAACGCCGCACTTCGATCCCCGACTTGGACGCTTCCGCATCCATCATCTTCATGAAGCCGTCGACTTCTTTCTCGTCGGGCACGATCTTGCGCTCGATCTCCAGTTGCTGCTTCAGGCTCGCCAACTGGGCTTCGATCTCCTTGAGTTTCGGCCGATAGGCTTCCAACTCCTGGTTTTCTTGCAGCTTGGCCTGGAGAGTGGTCTGCGCCGCCGTATTGGCTTCCCGTTGACTCTTGAAAACCGTGAAGTACAACGCGACCGTCAGCAACGCCGCTCCGCCTACCAGGGCGCCCCATTGTTTGAGACCCGATATTTCGCTAAAGTTAGCCATATTCTCCTGCCCTCTTAGGACTTCGCCTTTTCACAGGTCAATGTGAATTGAAACGCCTGCATTTCCTTGAAAGTGTCGTCCTGATAGGTCTCTTTGATTTCAATGTTCTTGAAATAGCCTGTGTTTTGCAGGTTCTTGATCAGCGTGGCAACCGCATCCGTGCTCAGAGCCATTCCCTCGATCGCCACCGAACCGCCCTGGTCCTTCATGGTGCTCAACCAGACCGCTTCAGTTCCATTGATCGTCTCCCCGATGGTGTTCATCAAGTTGACCGGGCCCGCCTGGCCGGCTCGCAACTGGTCAATGACATCCACCCGCCGCTTGTAGCCGTCTGCCTGGCGCTGCCGCTCCAGGTACTGGGCCTTCACATCTGCCAGCTCCCGGTTCTTCTGTTCCGCGACTGCCATCTTGGCTGCAATGCTCTTGGCCTCTTTGTTCAGTTGAGAGTAGTAAGCGTAGTTACCGGCGCCGGCGATCAAAACCACCGCCAAAACCTTTACCAGCGGCGAGCCGACATTCCCCACGTCCATGGAAGGCGCTGAAGACGCATTCCCGCCGCCCCCGCCGCCTTTCCGCTTCGCTTTCGATGACGCCAGCAAATTAATTCGGATCATAGGTTTTCAAAACTCCTCAGGGCCAAACCTACCGCGACTGCAAGCTGGCCAGCGTTATTCTCGATCAACTCCACTCCCGGTCCGTCCGTGGGTGGCGTGATCTTCTGGAACGGATTGAAAATTTCAACCGGCAACGAGAACTCCTGCCGCAACGCTTCGACCAGTCCAGGGACCTTCGAAGATCCGCCCGCCAGATAAATCTTCTCGATGTGTTCTCCCGCCGCACTGGCGCGGAAGAAGTCGAAAGTCTTCTGAATTTCCAGCACAATGATTTCCGTCACCTGCTGTAAGATCGGCGTCTTCGCGTCTTCGCTCACCGTGCCCACCTTGTGGCCCAGCTTGAGCGATTCCGCATCGTCGAAACTCAAATCCAATTCCTTCTGCAACGAATCCGTGTAT
This sequence comes from uncultured Acidobacteriaceae bacterium, assembly GCA_963794195.1. Classification (GTDB taxonomy): domain Bacteria; phylum Acidobacteriota; class Terriglobia; order Terriglobales; family Acidobacteriaceae; genus DATBAX01. The sequence continues at coordinate 527,529 of CAWCCU010000005.1, read as the reverse complement.
TGATGTCCGCCTACGCTGACGTCGCGCGGGAACAACGGGGTCGTGCCCTTCACGATGTTGATGTTCATTACGCTCGCGCCCAGGTTCAAAAGAGCCACCACTTGTCCCGGCGCGGGTTCGTAGTTGTACTCGTAGCAGTTCTGCAATGCCAGCGCATCGATGTCCACAATAGCCGGAGTCTTCCCGGACATCGAGAGTACGTTGGTGTAATTCAAAATCTTGTCCTTCTTGACAGCCACCAGCAAAACGTCCATTTGCGGGTTGCCGGCGTCCTCGGAAAGAATCTGGTAGTCGAGATTCACGTCCGCGAGGTCGAAGGGAATGTGCTGCGCCGCTTCCTTCTGGATGGTTTCGGCCAGTTCCTGGTCGCTCATCGAAGGCAGCGAAATCTTTTTGACGATGACGGAGTGTCCGCTCACCGCGGTGGCCACGCTCTTGGTCTTGATGGCGTTGTCAGTGAACAATTTCGAAATCGCGCTCGACACCGTGCCCGAGTCGACGATCATGGAGTCGACAACGATATCTGGAGCCAGTGGTTCCAGGCCCAGGTGCGCCACTTCGATCTGTGAGCCTTTTTTCCTCAGCTCAACCGCCTTAATGCTGGAGGAGCCCACATCCAAACCAACAATCGTCTTCGATCCAATTCCAAACATGTGCCCGCCTTTTACGATTGCCCGGCAGCTTTGGCAGCCGCCTTCGTTTTCTTCTTGCTCTTCACTTCCACCTGGCTGGACTTCTCTTCCATCCACTGATCGAGTCGTGATTTCTTAAACCGCCAGCGGTTGCCCAACTTGAACGCGGGGATCTTTTGTTCCCCGACGTACTTGTAAAGCGTGTCCGGACTCACGCCCAGGTATTGCGACGCCTGGCGAATGTTCATTACTTCTCGTGAGTCAGCCATAGTTTCTGTGCCTGAAAAGCGCTTTCATGTGTATTCAGGTGGACTGAGCATATCTCAGCCCCCCTTTACAGCAGGTCAAAGTGAAATACCGCGTTTTGCTGGGTTTTTTCTGGTTTTTCTGGAAAGTAACCAAAATGGAACTGCAGATGGTGTCTATATATTGCGGTCGCCTTGCAGGTTGAATCGATAAGTGGTGGTTTTAGTCCCGGAGTGTCTGGCAACTTCCCGTAAACGTAACCAAAGTACCATAGACGGTACGAAGGTAGCTGTACACACAGAGATCAGCAATCTGATCTCCTTTGCTTTCAGTACATTAAAGAACTATCGAACTAATGGCACAGCCGTAACCTCGAGTCCAACTTACTTGTGGTCCACGATTGCCTTCTGCTTCGCCAGTTCCTCGTCGAAAGCCTTTTCCCTGTCGCCAATGAATAGCTGATAGCCCTGTGGATCGATAAAGGGATTTGTTCCCTGACCCAGATGTGCATACTTTTCCTGCATGTTGAAGTAGCTACCGTGGGCGCCGAGAAAGATGTCGCATGGCAGCGATTTCAATACTTTGAACATGCTCTCGTAGTCCTGGGCGATTTGAGGATAGGCCTCATTGTCCACTAATTTGTAGCCGGGGTTCACGTTAGGGCTGCCGACAATCACGATGTTGTAGGTTTTACCATTCTCGGTCATCTTCATCGTCCACGTGGTGCAGCCTTTGGTATGCCCAGGCGTGAGATGTGCTACCAATATCGCACCACCTAATCTCACTTCGTCGCCGTCATGCAATATCCGATCCACTTTGGCGGGCGCATATCGATTGGCAGGGGTCCTGCCATACTGGAAATCAGTGCCGCCACCGGACTCGACCACCGGCACATCCGCATCCATCACCATGTATTTCGCGCCAGTCAGCTTCTTGACGGTTGCGCTCCCGGCATCATGGTCAAAATGCGCGTGGCTGATCAAGAGGATCTTCGTATCGCTGAATTTGAAGCCCAGTTTCTCGATACTGGCTTTAATCAGCGGTACGTTGCCTTCGAGATCGCTGTTGATCAGAATGTTGCCCTGGGACGTTGTAATCAGATAGCTGGCCAAGTCGCGGCTGCCCACGTAATACAGATTTCCAGCGATCTGAAAAGGTGGGAACGGCTCGAGCCACTCAGGGTTGTCATCGGAGAATGCCCTCCCGGCCAAAAACAGGAGCAGAACGATAACGGCAAAAATGGCGTAGCGATCGTGTTTCATGCGTAATCCGAGCCAGGCGGAGAACAATCATAGCGCCACCCAGGCAAAGATTTCCTGCAATCTTCCGCAGCGCTCTTATCGAAGAATGTTCGGCGCCGATTATAGATTCGGGGCTCGCAGCAATTCTTCTTCCCGGTTTCCCCAATCCTGCGATACTCTGTTTCGTTCCGGAGAAACTCTTTGCGCTTCCTTGATCGAGTTCAACCTTTTGCTCTGTTCGTGCTGCGTGTTGTGCTTGGCATCATCATGATCGCGCACGGCTACGGCAAGATTTTCGGTGGCCTGTCGCATCATGTCGAATTGGTGCGAAGCGTCGGACTTCCGGCATGGCTCGCCTACCTCTCAGCCATCGCCGAATTCTTTGGAGGGATTGCCGTCCTGGTCGGACTATTCACCCGTTTCGCCGCCTTTGCCATCACCGTCGACCTGGCCGTCGCCATCTGGAAAGTAAATTGGAAAGACGGACTCTTAGGCGACCACGGAATCCAGTTTCCCCTCGCTCTTGCCGCCATCGCTTTCGCCTTGATTTTCTTCGACGCCGGCCCTATCGCTCTAGACCACGCACGCGGCGGCGGAAAAAAGTTCAAATCCGCATAAAATCAATATAACAATACCTGGCTTCGCAACGCTGTAGAGTCCGGCTTTGCGCTTTGCGCATCCTCCTGTACATTTAGACCCGCAATTTTGCTATGAACCCAACCACTCAATTAAGCCGCTGGTGGCGTGTAGTCGGAGGCCTTTCCATGAACATGGCCCTCGGCACTCTCTATGGATGGAGCGTATTCGTCGCGCCCCTGGAAAAAGAATTCCATTGGACTCGCTCCCAGACCTCAACCGCATTCACTATCGCGGTCACAGTTTTCGCGCTAACTTTTATTCTCGCCGGACGTTTGCAGGACAAACTAGGGCCGTTTTGGATCGCCATCAGCGGAGGCGTGCTGGTCAGCCTGGGATTTTTTCTGTGTGCCTACACTCATACGTTGGCCTGGCTGTATGTTTGTTTCGGCGTGATTGGCGGATTGGGCAATGGCTTCGGATACGCTGCCCCAATTCCCGTCATGGCCAAATGGTTTCCCGATAAGCGTGGACTGGCCGTGGGTTTGGCAGTGGGCGGATACGGGGCTGGCTCGGCCATCTTCGGGCCGTTGTCCAGCAAAATATTGATTCCCGCATACGGATGGCGGTCCACGTTCATGATTCTGGGCGGCGTCTTTCTGGTCATGACACTGATCGGCTCTTTGCTGTTGAAGAACCCGCCGGCCGGTTATCATCCAGAAGGTTGGACGCCTCCTGTTGCATCCATAACATCTGCCGGTCAGGATTTTTCTCCCGCTCAGGTTTTGCGCACGCCAACTTTTTATTTCCTGTGGATGGCTTACGCGCTGGGGACTTCGGCCGGACTAATGGTCATCAGCCAGTTGGTGCCGTTTGCGAAAAGCCAGGGAATTTCGAGCGACCTGCTGGCCACCATGACGCTCGTGGTAGCGGCGGTGGGCAATGCCGGAGGACGCATTCTTTCCGGCTGGTTGTCCGATGCGTTGGGCCGGCTGAATGTGCTGCGCCTGATGATCGGGATTTCGATCGTCGCCATGCCGCTGCTCTACAAAGCTGGGGCAAACATCAATCTGTTATATGTGATGGTCTTTGTCGTTTACTGGTGCTATGGCACACAGCTTTCGGTAAACGCCTCCACCACTTCGGATTTTTGGGGAACCAGAAACGCCGGCATTAACTATGGATTATTGTTTACTGCATGGGGAGTGGCAGGGAACATCGGACCGTACATTGGCGGACAACTGTTCGACAAATTCAAAAACTATCATGCCGCATTTAACACTGGAGCCATACTGTCCGCGGTTGCTCTGGGGTTTGCATTCCTGGCCAGGCGACCGGTAGCCCACGAGACAAGATAGCTGCGTCTAGCTGGCCGCTTGTTCTTTTGACGACGAGAATTTTTGTCGCATCTTCCTCCACTCCTCGGTTGAGAAAAGGCGCGGTCCCACCTCGATAAGGCGCGGCATCATGTTGAATATCGCGACCCTGCGCCAGGGTTTTCCGTCCCGCATCCGAAGACCTTTTTCATGAAGTCGCTCACGATGCTTGCATAAGAAAAGTCCTGGACCAGCAACTCCATCATCAGCATGAGAGCTCTATTCTCAATGGGGTCGATTTCCAGTCGCTGGCAATCATCCGAAATGCGCAATCCGTAGGGGATGTCCTCGCTAAAGGCGCCGATGCTGGGAGATTCCGACTCAGGTAGTTCGCGCCGCCATTCGAGCGACACCAATCGCCATCCCGCGGTCGTGCGCTGTCGTATAATCTCGGAACTAAACGGCCCGGAAATTACATCTCGAATCCGTTCAAAGTGCGCCATAAAGCCTCCACTGGACCAGGTTTTCCCTGGACAATCAGCAACTAGCCTGCCAAAAAATCCGGCCCTCTACGAAGCTCTCAAGTTCCTCCCAGCATTGATAGAATCGCAGGAAGCAGTGCCGCGATGGCTGGGGCTCCACTGTTCAGTTCTGGAAATTGCTGTTCGCTTCCGGACGCTCGACGGGTCCGCAAACCAGACGATCCCAGGTCAAAAACGTGAACCCACACGAAAACAGGTTCTAATCTTCAGGAACGTTCTGACACTCAAAGTAAAATAAAATCGACCAGACCAAACCTGTCTTGCCGCAGTTGGCGGACCTTCGCAATTACACTAGTTGACGTGTCCCCAGGGACCGAGGAGTGGCTGCACGATGTTGGTAAAGAACAACGGGATAAAATCAGTCCAGCCACGAGGACCGGTATTTGTGATCTTGCTCGGCCCGCCTGGCTGCGGGAAAGGAACCCAGGCCAGAGAATTGTCAAAGGCCACCGGATTGGCGCACATCTCAACCGGTGATATCTTGCGTAAGGCCGCAAAAGAAGACACCGAATTGGGTCGGATGATCCAACGCAAGATGACGGACGGCGAGCTTGTCCCCGATAGCCTGGTCTGCCAGACTGTGGTCTACCGCACCAGCCAACCCGATTGCGAACGCGGCGCGATCCTCGACGGCTTTCCGCGCACCCTCGACCAGGCCATTTTCCTGTGCCCCAAACTCCCACTCCGGCAGACCCTGGTGTTGAACCTGCAAATCAGCCGCACCGTTCTCATGCAGCGCATCCTGGGACGAAGAACCTGTCCATCCTGCGGAGAGATTTACAACATCCATTTCAAACCCCCACGCATGACCGGATATTGCGACCGCGATTCCGTTCCGCTGGAACGCCGCACTGATGACAATGATGTGACCGTCCAACAGCGGCTCGTCGAATACGATCAGCAGATTCAGCCGTTGGCCAGTTTTTTCCAAGACATGAATATCCGGCGGGACATCAACGCCGACGTGGATCCGGCCGCGCTCACTACGCAACTTTGCGATTTGGTGCAGACGGCGATAAACATCGCCGGGGAGAATCCCGGTACAAGGTAGGCCTCGAAAAAGTATGCACCTGTCCTTCCCAGCATTTTCGCGCGAATTGGCCGAACATTCCGAGGCCTTTGTCTTCGACCCGTTCAATCGCCCATTCGAAGAAATAGTAGTTCAGTACTCTCCGGACGTTGCTATCAATTCTGCGAGCCGTGTCCATTTTGCTGAACTGAAGGCGTATTTATAAAATTCACCGCGGCAATCCCGACGCCAAGGCAGCGTTGTGCCACTGGCTAATCTGTTCGACTGCTTGCGCCATTGACGCCACCACTCTGTCCGGTGGCGTGCTGCCGAACCGTTCCGCGGCTTTCTCGAGATCACCGTCAAATCCCCAAATACCCGCAACGATCTTGATTTCAGGCAAGTGCATGCGGATTCGTTGACACAAAGCTTGCGATTGCGCAAAAGCAAAAGGGGGCACGGCGGAGATGCAGACCACATCCTGCGGTTCGGGCGGAAGATAGGTCCAGATTTCTTCGAAGGAAGCTCCCACAGATAGCGAAAGGACGCCATGGCCGGCGCGTTCCAACAATTGAGAAAGCATGGAAGCCGTGATTTCATCGGCCTGATCGTTCGCCGGCAAACAGAAAATACGAATCATAGAAGGCACAGCCGCCGCACTGATGGAGGGCAATTCCTGCGCTTCAGATGGCATCTGGCGCCATTTCAGTTTTTTCGATTTGGTCGAAAACTCGTCCACTCCCCGAATCGCCAACTCCGAAACAATTTCGCTTACGCTGAGAAACAGGAATGACTCTCGCATCTCATCCAGTTCGCCTTTGTGCCGGTCCTGTTCCGCCAAAGTAAGCGCCGGCACCAGAACGTCGTCATACAGGCTTACCAGTGAATGACCCTGCAGAAAGGTCGTTGCAATCATCCGCGCGTCGTCCTGATCGAGTGCCAGCAGACGCTGATAAAACTGGGCTTCTACTGACAGTGCGGTTTCATCACCTAGCAGAACGTGCAGGAAAGACATGCGCGGAACGTAGCGTCCCAACACGATCACGCACACCGTAAGCGGCACCGCTAAAACCAGTCCAGCCCATCCCCAAAGAATCGTCCAAAAAACGGTCGTGACCAGCAGCGCAAGCGAGGAGATCCCCGTATGCGCGCCGTACAGCCAGGGTTCCACGATATTTCCGACGATCAATTCGAGGACCGCAAACAGTAGCACCACCATCACCGGTGGCCCCCAACCGTTGAATACGGCCAGAGCCAGTGCGAAGGGAAAAGCACAGGCTGTCAAAACGCCCACATAGGGCACAATCCGCAGAAGGCCGGCCATCACGCCCCACAAAATTGCATTCGGAATACCAATCAAGAACAGACCAGCTCCGAAACAAATCCCATAACAAGTGTTCACCAGAAAGAGCATCACCAGGTAACGACTCACGCGGCGAGTCGCGTCATCCAAGGCTAGCGTCATGGCATTCAACTGCGCCAGGCCTCCCAGGCGCAGCAAACGGTTGCGCAAATCTTCCTGCTTGATCAGGATGAACACGGTGAAGATCAGGACCATACCGGCCGTACCCAACGGGAGGAGAGCTGGGCCCAGCATCTCGCTTAGGTGCTGCCACGCGTTGGCTGGAACCGTGACCACCTGGACTGGCAATGGTCCGGGAACCGGCGAAGCTGGCCTGGTCTGAGAACCGGCTGGGGGAACTGCTGGATTGGCTGGCAGTTCTGAGAATTCCTTGTCAATTTCTTCCAGGCTTTTAGTCGCCCTTCCCAGCCCACTGTCGGTTGGGAAATGAAACGCTTCGATCCTATGGTGGATATTCAAAGCATACTTGGGGAGATCGTTAGCAACTTCCAGCAGTTGATCAGCAACCACCCAGGCCATGCCCCCAACGGTTGCGACCGAAATCAACATCACCAGGGCGACTGCGGGCACTCGGCCCATGGAAAGCTTTTGCAGCCAGGTCACCATCGGAGCCAACAGGAAGCTAAGCGTCAGCGCCAGCGCCAGCGGAATGAGAACAGCCCGCGCCAAATATAAAACAACAATGACGACAGCCAGGACAAGCAGCGGGTTCTGCGCCGGCGAATCTTGTCCAGGACGACTCATCTAATATCCCCCCATTTACCGCGATACACGAAAGTAGTGTTTTATGTTAGCGCGTTCCATCTCTACTTATTCCGCTGCTCCACCAACGCTTTCATGGCGAGACTCTCCGGAGTATTGAGTTCAGTCAAACCCTCCACCACTCCCTGGCGCTCACGCTCAGTCCGGTTCTGGCTGACTTTCCATTTACCCTCAAGCCGCCGGATGGACAATTCCAGGCCGACAATTCCTTTCAACTGCGACTGGATAAAGTCTTCCGGAGCATCGCCGACTTTCCATGGAACTGGAAACGCTGCTTCGTGGATGTTCGTCAGTTTACTCACATGAGCCAGCAGCCACTGCTTATCCTCAATCACCTTCAGGGGGGCATAAGCATGTACCACAGCGTAATTCCATGTCGGAACCTGCTTGGCATGCTCGCCATTTTCTGAATACCAGGTGGGCGTGACGTAATGCTGATCGCCGGCAAAGATCGCCAGCGCATCCACGATCGGGGAAAAATCCTGCCATTGCGTGTTGGCCCGCGAGATGTGGCCTTTCAGCACTCCGAACTCTGAACCATCATTTTCGAACACCATGGGGATATGTGAAGCAAACAGGCCCTGCGTTCCCAGCGTAACCAGCGTTGCCAGCGGATGCGAAACCATCAGCGCCTGCATCACCGGCGCGCGTTTCTCTTCGTTGTGCCTGGGAATATACATTTGTCTCCCGCCCCATTATCCAACACTGTCACACTGGGTCAAACTCCTACCGCAGTTCTCGAGGGTGCGCCGTTCTTCCGCTTACCCAAAGCTTGATGCGGGGCTTTCCGTGTTGCAAGACCGGCGCCCGAAACGACCGGAAAGAATGCAGGGATCCTTCGCGACGCGAAGAGCGCTTGCTCAGGATGACAAGGGTTTGAGTTTTAAAAATAGAAAGCAAACTCGAACCACGAATGCAATTTACTTGCCTGCGGCAATTCCTTTCCGCAATTCGTCCCCGGATCCCTGCAACAAATTCCTTAAGATTGCCACCTCCGCCGCAATCCCCGTCTTGATCGCGGGCTCCGCATCCGGCGCAAATAGCGGAGAATGATTGGACGGCAAATTCCTTCCCTCCGCCTTCGCTTTCAAATATTCCTGCGGCTCCGCCCCGCCCAATTCAAAATAAAATCCCGGAATGCCCTGCTCCACAAAATAAGAAAAATCCTCCGACGCCCCAATTGGTTCCTCATTCATAACGTGCTGCTTGCCTAGCACCGATTCCAGCACACTCCTCTCCCGCGCCGCCAGCCCTGGATCGTTATATACAGAATCGGTTTGCTCATAGCGATCGATCAATGGCTCGCGAGTTGCCCCACCCGCTTCCGCCTCTGCCTTCACGATGCGAGCAATCGCCGCCAGCACCTGCTTGCGAATATCCGCTTTATAAGTACGCACCGTTAATCCCAGCTCAGCCTGATCGGGAATGATATTGTTCTTCGTTCCGGCACGAACGTACCCCACGGTAACAACAGCCATCTCCCCGGGTTTCACTTCGCGTGAAACGATGGTTTGCAAAGCCAGGATCGTTCTAGCCGCAATCACAATGGGATCAATCGAAGTCTGGGGCGCAGAGCCGTGTCCACCTTTGCCATAAATCGTGATCCGCAATGAATCTGCATTGGTGTCGTAGGTGCCCGATGCAAGCGCCACAGTCCCTGCGGGAGCGGTGTTCACCACATGCAATGCGACGGCGACATCCGGTTTCGGAAAGCGAGTCAGAAAGCCCTCCGCCAGCATCGCCTTCGCGCCTGAAATCGTTTCTTCTGCGGGCTGCCCGACCAGCATTAGTGTCCCATGCCAGGTCTCTTTGCTATGCGCCATGATCGATGCCGTCGCCACCAGCGAAGCCATGTGTACATCGTGTCCGCAAGCATGCATCACTCCAACTTCGTGGCCCGAGTCATCCGTGGTGTGAACTTTGCTCGCGTAAGGCAGCCCAGTTTTTTCCTCCACCGGAAGCGCATCGAGCTCAGTGCGCAGCATGATCGTCGGCCCATTTCCGTTTTTCAGGATAGCCACAACGCCCGTTCCGCCAACATGCTCCGTGACTACATAGCCGAGACCCTTCAACCGTCCCGCCAGCTTCGCCGCAGTTTGCGTCTCATGCGAAGACAGCTCCGGATTCTGATGCAGATCCAGATACAACGCATGCGCATCGGGATAAACACCGTCGACTTCATTCGAAGACGGCGGGCTCTGTGCGCCGGCTGCGATCACACCAAGAAGCACGAGCAGAAGCGCTTTTGCAGATTTCATGATGCACGCATAATAGCCGTGCCGTGCTTCCTTCGCAATCACCCTTCGACTTTTGCGGCAGTTGTGCTACGCTGTGGCGCTCGAAAAAGGAAGGTTTGGCTATGACTCTGGGCAAACGTGCAGCAGCAGAATTCTTCGGAACATTCTGGTTGGTTTTTGGCGGATGCGGGGCGGCGGTATCGGCCGCGGCTTTCCCAGGACTAGGAATCGGATTTCTTGGCGTTGCTCTCGCTTTCGGTCTTACCGTCCTCACCATGGCCTTCGCCATCGGGCACATTTCTGGCTGCCATCTGAACCCGGCTGTCACAGCCGGCTTGGTGATTGGCAAGCGCTTCCCGGCTTCGGACTTGCTTCCCTATATCGTTGCGCAAGTCGCCGGCGCAATAGCCGCCGCGGGTACTCTCTACATAGTTGCCAGCGGCAAAGCCGGTTTCGCCTTAAGCCTCGGCTTCGCCTCCAACGGATACGGCGAGCACTCTCCCGGCGGCTACTCCTTGCTGGCTTGCCTGGTGGTGGAAGTTGTTCTCACCATGTTTTTCCTAATCGTAATTATGGGAGCGACCGACGGCCGCGCCCCCAAAGGCTTCGCCCCTATCCCTATTGGCCTGTGCTTAACCTTAATTCACCTGGTGGGCATCCCGATCACTAACACGTCCGTAAACCCAGCCCGCAGCACCGGCCAGGCCATCTTCGTCGGCGGATGGGCCTTGCAACAACTCTGGCTGTTCTGGGTGGCTCCGATCATTGGCGGAATTCTCGGCGGCGGAATTTATCGGGGTCTGTTTAGCGAGTAGCACCCCGATTTTGGGTGGCGCAATGAACCTGCACAGAGAGTTGCACACCAAGTGAACCCTTCTGCAGGTAGCCCTCTCGCCTAATATTCCGAGAGCTCTTTCATGGCCTGGAACAGGTCACTGGTTTGTGGCAGGATCGCGTCTTCGAGGATGGGATTGTAAGCGACGAAAGTATCTTTGGCGGCGACACGGCGGACCGGCGCGTCGAGATGTTCGAACATTTGGTCGGCTATGCGGGCGGCGATCTCGGCACCGTATCCCCAACTGAGCGTGTCTTCATAGGCGACGATTGCACGATTGGTCTTGCTGACTGAACCAGCGATGGTGTCCCAATCAAACGGATTCAGGCTGCGCAAATCGATAAGTTCAACTTTCACTCCATGTTCGCGTTCCAGTTTCTGCGCAGCTTGCAGGGCGCGCGGCACGACCGCGCCGTAAGTAATGACCGTGAGGTCCGTCCCCGGCTGCACGATTTTTGCCTTGCCGAACGGAATCATGTAATCCGCCCCCGGATATGGCGCCCGGCCGTAAGTTTCGCGATAAAGCCGTTTGTGCTCGAGGAATAATACTGGATCGTCGCAGCGAATCGCCGTGCGCAACAGGCCGGCGGCATCAAGGCCGTTCGAAGGAAACACCACGCGCAGTCCTGGAATGTGGGTAAAGATGCTCTCGCCGCATTGCGAATGATAGATGGCGCCGCCCGTGAGATATCCGCCAATCGGCACTCGCATGACCAACGGCGCGGAGAACGCGTTGTTCGATCGCCAGCGGATGGTCGGCAGCTCGTTCCGTAGCTGCATCATCGCCGGCCAGATGTAGTCGAAAAACTGGATCTCCACCACCGGCTTCAACCCACGCTCCGCCATGCCAGTGGCGCGTCCGACAATACTGGCTTCCGCAATCGGCGAATTGAATACGCGGTCCGAACCAAACTCTGTCTGCAATCCGAAGGTGAGCTTGAACACGCCGCCTTTGCCCTTCACCATCTTTTGTTGCAGGTATTGCTCGCGGCTGCAATCCGCTACATCCTCGCCAAACACAATGATGCGTTCATCGCGCCGCATTTCATCCCGGAGCGTGGCCGTGATCTGGTCGGCCATTGTCTTTGTGTGCGAAGTCTTCTTGCCCTCGGAGTTCTTTCCCTCGGGCGCAGCGGCAGTAACGATGGGCTGGGTATCGAAGGTTGAAGACGTAGGATCGAGGTTAGGCGAATAAAGAAATTTCTCCACCGAATCCGGCGTGGGCGCCGCGGCAGCCAGAGCGTGATCAACTGCAATCTGGAGATCGTCATCGACCTGCTTCTCCAAAGCATTGATGCTCTTCTCGTCGAGAATGCCTTCACGCAGCAGAAACATTTGCATGCGTGGCACCGGATCATGCGCAGCATCCCGCTCGCGCTCGGCGTCGGGACGATAGAGGCGCTCATCATCCGAAAGCGAATGCGAGTATGGACGAATCACATGCGCATGAATAAAAGCCGGCCCTTCGCCGGCACGGCATCGCGCCACGGAACGGTCAAATGCCGCATAACTCTCCACCGGATCGGTGCCGTCAATTTCTTCAAAATGAAAATTAGGAAAGCCGGAAACCAACCGCGAAATATTTCCGCCCGCCGTCTGCACTTCCACCGGCACGGAAATCGCGTATTCGTTGTCTTCGATTAAAAAAATCATCGGCAATCGCCGATTCGCGGCTACGTTCAACGCTTCCCAGAATTCGCCTTCGCTGGTGGTGCCGTCGCCGAGCGAGGTGTAAGTGACTTCGTCGCCATGGAAAACAACGTCTTTGAATTCGCGATAATCACCGCCAGTTTTTTTGACCGAGTCCGGGCGGCCTGCAAAATATCGCGAGACTTCCGCACATCCAACCGCCTGCAAAATCTGCGAACCTGTGGGTGACGATCCAGTGACCACATTCAACCGCTGATAGCCCCAATGCGAAGGCATTTGGCGACCACCGGAACTGGGATCATCGGCAGCACCCACAGCCTGCAGCAGCATTTCGTAAGGGGTCGCGCCCAAAGCCAGACATAGTGCCCGGTCGCGATAATAAGGAAAGAACCAGTCGTAGCCTGGCTTCATGGCCATGGCCGCCGCCACGCCGATGGCCTCATGCCCAGCGCCGGAGATCTGAAAAAATATCTTTTGCTGGCGCTTAAGCAGGATTTCCCGGTCGTCCACCCGCCGGGACATATACATAAATCGATAAAATTCAACCAATTGGGAACGGCTAAGACCCTGGTAACTCTTGGCCTTATGCACACGTTCCGCAACAGCCGCCGGTCGGGGGTTCGTCTTCGTCGTCGACATCCGGCTCCCTTGATACAGAGTGGGATTACAGAATCTATTGTAAATCTTGGGGAAGCTGCTGTCAGCTCTCAGCTTTCAGCTTGAAACCCGAGTTCCAGGAAGCGCAAACGAAATGGGTCAAGCTGATCGCTGAGAGCTGATAGCTTCCCTCAAATCATTTATGCTGCTTAGAGCTAACCTTGATCAAATTCAATCGCCAATTCGATCCCTCCTCACTCAAACTGGTAATTTTCGATCTCGATGGCACCTTGATCGATTCCCGTCTGGATCTGGTTCACTCGGTCAACGCGACGCTACGGCATATGAAGCGGCCTGAATTGGCTGAAGACCTAATTGCCAGTTACGTTGGCGACGGTGCACCCGTCTTGATTGGCCGGGCACTCGGCGCGGAAGCGAATGATGAGGCGCTGGTGAAAAGCGGTCTCGAGTATTTTCTTTCGTACTACAAAGAACACAAACTGGATCACACCCGAGTGTATGACGGCATCCCGCAAGCCCTGGCGGCCATTCGCGGCGGAAATCGAGGATGCAAACTGGCAGTCCTTTCCAACAAGCCGGTGGCCCCGTCCCGTGCGATTGTGGAAGCGCTTGGTTTAGGGAAATTCTTCGTGTCCGTTTACGGCGGCAACAGCTTCGCCACCAAAAAGCCGGATCCACTGGGTGCTCAAACCATTTTGTGGGAAACCGGATCATCTCCCGAACAGACTCTTATCGTCGGCGACTCCCACGTCGATATCGCCACCGGCCGCAATGCCGATCTCTGGACCTGCGGCGTCACCTACGGCTTCGCACCGCACACATTCGAAGGGAATCCGCCCGACGTAATCGTAGACAACGCCAAAGAGTTAGCAAGGATGTTCCGTTCACCCATGTCATCCTGAGCGCAGCAGACGCCCACGAAGGGGCGCCTGCGGAGTCGAAAGACCCCTACTCCCGGCAATGCCCTCTCGCAGATCTCAATCCAGCAACAACCGCATGAAGCATTTCCGTCCCGCCTTAATATAAACTGCACACGACGATGACCAACTTCGCTCCCGCCGAACTCCGCAAGCTTCGCAGCCTGAAGGACCCCCATGGCATCCAGTGCTATCTCGACAACATGCCATACCATTTGGCCGACACTGGCTGGTCTCCGCGCCGCGTCCTCCGCGAAAATACTTCGCACTGCTTCGAAGGCGCAATTTTCGCCGCCGCTGCTCTACGAGTAAACGGATTCCCTCCCCTGATCCTCGACCTCGAAGCCGAACACGACACCGACCACGTCATCGCCATTTACAAATTGAACGGACACTGGGGCGCAGTCGCAAAATCCAATTACACCGGATGCCGCTTCCGCGAGCCGGTTTACCGTTCCCTGCGCGAGCTGGCACTCAGTTATTTCGACGTTTATTTCAACCTTCGCCGCGAACGTACTCTACGCACCTATTCACGTCCCGTGAATCTCAAACGTTTCGATCGCCAAAATTGGACGACCACGGAGCACGATGTTTTCTTCATTGCCGAATATCTTTTCGATATCCATCATGACCGGCTGCTCACGCCCGCCATGGCGAAAAAGCTGCATCGTCTCGACGACCGTTCATTTCGCGCCGGCTGCCTGGGCCGGGCCGAAAAGTAAGCGCAATGAAGCACCAGGGACATGAAGGACCACGAAGGATTTCCTCAGTGGCCCAGCGTGTTCCTTGTGGCTATTCTGAAGTACTGGAACTATGTACCGTCATACTCTTTCTAGCACTCCTAATCGCCTCCTCGCTCTCGTACGCACAAAACAGTGCACCCACGCTTTCCAACGACCAGCTCCGCGACCTGATTCGCCAGGCCGCCGAAAAAGATTTGCAGAACGACAAGAAGCAGCGCGACTACACCTACGTCCAACGCGAAGAAGAACACAAGCGAAACGGCAAAGGCGAGCTCCAGTCCACCGAAGTCCGAACCTACGATGTGATGATGCTCTACGGCGAACAGGTCCGACGCCTAGTCAGCAAGGACGACAAGCCGCTTTCCGAAAAAGATGCCGCCAAAGAAGAAGAGAAAATCCAAAAGATAATCGATAAGCGTAAGAACGAGAGCGAGGATGATCGCAAGAAGCGTCTGGAGAAAGAAGAAAAAGAGCGCGAGGACGATCGCAAATTCGTCAGCGAGGTCGCCGACGCCTATAATTTTCGTCTGACCGCCGTCGAACCCCTCAATGGACGCGACGCCTACGTAATCGACGCCGACCCTCGCCCCGGCTTTCAGCCCAAAATGCGAGACGCAAGAATGCTTCCCAACTTCCGTTTCCGCGTCTGGATCGACATCGCTGAATCACAATGGGTCAAAATCGATATTCAATGCGTCGAGACCGCATCCTTCGGCTGGATTCTCGCTCGCATCCACAAAGGCTCAAACATCGTCATCGAACTTACACGCGTCAATGAAGATGTCTGGTTGCCCAAGCATGTGGCCCTCAGGCTCGACGCAAGGATTGCGATCTTCAAGGGTGTGAACATCGATGAAGACGCCACCTATCGCGACTACAGGAAATTTCGCACCGACATCAGGATCGTTCCAGGTAAACAATAACGAAGAGTGTGAGGGTTCGCGTTCAAGCTCCGCTTGAGCGGGGCTTTTCCCTAAATCAAGAAGGGGAGCCAGTTAAAACGTAAACGCAACCCCGCCGCGCACCGCGCGTGCCGATTGCACCAGATAAACCGTGCGGCCATCCTGGCCCATCACAGGAACGTACCCCTGGGCCAGCAGGTTGCGTACATCGATCAGAACGTCGACGTGGTTGGGAAAGAAGCCGGTCCCAGGGATGGGCTGCCGGAAAAAGATGTCAAGATAAGGATCGGCCTGTCCGGCGGAAGCGTTGAACATATCGACAGGCGTGAGCGCCTGCCCGCTAAGCCAGCCGTATGAAGCGATCCAACTGGTCTTCGCCCGTGGCAGTACTCCATTCACTTTGCCGGTCACGCTGTGGCGGTTACGCACCTGCGTCCATGCCCGCGCATCCTGCAAACTCACATCGGCTTTCCCGAGATCGAGGACGCCGCCGTAGCCGTAATCAACCGTGGCCGTGATGTCCGAACTCAGCTTGCGCTGCAATACTATGCGCATGCCATGCGTATCCAGATCTTTGCCCCGGTATGTAAACGTGCCCGAATAAATATCAGGCAGCGCGTCTCCGGTACCGCTGGGGATTTCGCCCACTCCGGTAAGCGCGGGATTTTCTAAGCGATCGCTATAGGCGGCAAGCTGCAAACTGTTCTTGCCGGCGTGATGGGAAATCGAAACCTCATGATGATGCGCTTTTTCCAGCTCCGGCGTGAAATTCGAAATGCTCATGTGCGGCCCGGACTCGCTCAAATCAGCGGGCGCTGAATCAAATCCTTTTTCCACACGGCCATCGGGCTGCGAAGTTGCGTATCCGTAAGCCACAAGTGTGTTGGGAGAAAGATGCATGGCCACCGAGCCAAACGGACGGAACGCGCTCTGCCGCCCCATGAACTGGATGGTTTGCAATTCGCTTCCAAATTTGAGTTCCAGAATATCGCCCAGAATCAGATCGTCGGAAGTGTTCAGCGCTAAAGCTTCGAGATCGGAATTCGGCAGGTTGATATCGGGAGAAGCCAGGTGACGCATCGTCAACGCTACTTCGGGCGATGAACCGTTGGCCAATTTGTGACTGTAGGAGGCCCGCAATACCGCATCCGGCACGCCGTTGCCGTATCCCACATCGCCGTGCAGAGCCACTGTGCCCGAGGAAAAAATCGACTTCTCGAGCGAGAAATCGGTACTCATATCGGACGCGCTGCCAAAACCATCGGATGGCGAACCCGCCAGGAACGAAAGCGTTCCCTTCAAATCTGATCCGCCCTTTTCAGATTCCGACTTGCGCAGAGTGATCGTCGCCAGCATCCGCAGAATCGGACGGTTCGACGCGGAGCGCAGCACCCACTTCCAGTCGTCGTCTTCGTCTTTGCGTGCGCACAGGAGCAAACTGCACCGCGTCAAAAATTGTATTCAGTTTGAGATTCAACATCAACGCTGGCGCCTGCGCTGAATGCCCACGCTTTCGCGCAGGGTCGGCAGAAAAGATGGTGCGGAAACTTTGATGTTGTAAATTCCGGGCAGCAAGCCGCCGGCTGAATAGAAACCATTCTCGTCGGTAAACACTTTGATGGTAGTTTACGGCGGAGCCCAGCACTTCCACTACCGCACCCATCTGCGGGATGCCGCTGGCGCTGCGTACATATCCGGAAATCGAACCGGGGTTCTCGACGGCCCACGCTGGGAGCGTCAGGCCGAACGCAACCACCAGGTAGCCGAGCTTTCGGAACATCCCCACCACCTCTTGGGAAACCAAGCCTCCCAGTTACTCGACGGCAAATGTCGCCGATGGATCCAGGGTCTGCTTGGAAATACTGTCATTCACCTTGATCTGAATACGGTAAGTACCCGGATACAAGGTTGGCGGCCGCGAGTGTTTTCTGCAGGGTCATCTGGTCGCCGATATTGCCCATCGTGTCCGTCGATTCCACGGAATGAACCACGGATTTATTGGTCGTCGTATTCACCACATCATACTCGACCGTGGCCGAAGGCTTGTGGGTCTTGTCGTCCACGCTCAAGTTATACACCTGCATCCAGAAATTCATTTTCTGGTTGCGTTTGAAGCTCACCGGTTTGCCGTCCGACGGCTGCAACCCGCGGACACAACTTTGGTGGTCCCAATCACGAACATTCCCGTACCCACGTTCCGTGTCGGTACCGGCTCCATGGTGCCTGCCAGAATCAACGAAGAAGATGACAAGACGGTCATCGGCAAATTCCGGAACCTGCAATCCCTTTCTCCAGGTACCCACGCGGTCTCCGTTGACGTCCTTGATTACCAGGTCGAGCCGGTAGCAGTCCCGGTTTCAGCGGAATCGCCTTCCAGTACACCTGCGAACTTTCCACTGCCTTCGCCAGCAATTCGGCCGGAACATCCGCCTGCACTGTGTCCTCGAAGGTCTGCGCGGTGTGCCCGGCAAGATTCGTGACCCGGCCGAAAATATTGACGACGCCGCGCTGCACGCCATCTTTGTTCACGAAAGTGATGTCGCGGTTCTTGATTTGCACGGTGATCGGCACCAGCACGGTATCGCTGGTCACCTTCACGAAATCGGAACGCACATCGAACGGCATCGGATTGTAGCTGATCTTATGTGCCGACTTCTTCTTCCAGATCTTTGAACTTCACCGGCGGAGGAGCGTTCAGCTTGGCGAACTGTTCCAGGCGGTCAAATTCCTTGGCTTGCAGATTGTTGCGTGCCCGGGCCCGCACCCAGTGTTTCCAGTCCGCTGTTCGTGAAGCGGTCCGCTTTTGTCGACATGCCCCATTTGCTCGTACAGGGTCAGGCCGGCGTTTGGCGTGTGCAGCAATGCATCTTTCTCGCCGCGGTCGATGGTCATGTGGTAGTCGCCGCACATGCAGGTATCGACGAACTCGATGATGACTTCCTGTCCAATTCCCTCAATGTAGCGATAGCGCCAATCTTCGAACGGGAAAGTGGAAGTCTCGCCGCCGCCTTCTTCCATGGGACGTTCATAGGTACCGCCCGATGGATGCGAATCATTCTCATCCGGCGGACCGATACATGATGTACATGCGGCCGCGGTCTGTCTTCCATCCCGGAATGCCTGCGGCGATAATGCTCGTTGGCATATTCGATACGGCGGTAGTGTTCTTCTTTGAATTCGTTCTCTTCGGTATCCGGCGTGGGATCGCGGCGCTGCCAGAAGGCTTCGATGAAGTTGTCGCGCTCTTCGTCGTTCGAAAGCTGTTTGAAAGCCTGGCGCTCTTCGTCGGTGATAATCCAGGCAACGTCCTCAGACAGCCATTTCTTGTAGGACTTACCGAACTCCTGCTTCAGCGCTTTGGAGTTTTCTTTCTTCTGCTTATCGCTGGGAGGACGCTTGAGCGGATCGCCCTCGTCATTTCCTCCCTGCCCCGTTGAAACTGTGGCATTGCCCTGATCTTTGGAATCTGACTTCGGCTTATCGCCCTGCTGTTGCGCGACGGCGTAAGACCCGAACCCTAAAATCGCCAAACACAGGAATGACCAAATAACGCGCTGACAGGTTTTTGATTGGAACATAGACGGGGCACTCCTTAGGGTCACTCTTGGTAACTACATTCTAAGACTTTGCAAACACCAAGGCAAGGTTAAGTCGAACTATTTAAACACCCTAGACTCAGTACGATGCACGCACTTCGCCGCCGAGTTGTAGAGCATTTGATGGTCTCTCAGCGGTTATTTTCCGTTTCCTCGGTCCGGTATAATGGGTATCTGATTCTGTAATGCGTGGCTTTTCGTCTCACGGAACTTTTGTCTTTGCTGAATCGTATTTGAAACCAGGGCAGATCTGTTGTGTTAACAGTAACCTTCGCCTGACTGGCTCGTCCAATGGGGGAGCCAGCCAGGGTCGAGCCCGTCATCAAGCCCCAGAATCCAGAGAAGATCGGAGCGGGTGAGTGTCCCAAGAGGACCAGGAGAATAGAATGGCGACCGCAGAAGTAATCAGCATTTCACCGCCTGCAGCATCCGCGCCTCCCGAGTCGTGCATGATTTCCACGCGTCGACTTGTGGAAGACCTACGACATGGGGCTCGGAGCAACAGGTGCATGCTCTGCGCGGCGTCAATCTGCGATTCGAGCGCAACGAATATGTGGCCATCATGGGACCCTCGGGTTCGGGTAAATCCACGCTGATGAATCTGATTGGCTGCCTGGACACGCCCAGCAAAGGCCAATACTGGCTGAACAATCAGCTGGTCAGCGAACTGGATGACGATGAACTGGCGCACATCCGCAATAAAGAAATCGGATTCGTTTTTCAGACCTTCAATCTGCTGGCGCGCGCGACCGCGCTGCACAATGTGGAGCTGCCCCTGATTTATGCCGGCATGCCTTCGGAAGAACGCATGCAGCGCGCCAAGGAAGCACTGGCCTCGGTGGGCATGGAATCGCGCATGATCGCACAAACCCAATGAGCTTTCCGGCGGCCAAAGGCAAAGAGTGGCGATTGCGCGCGCTTTGGTCAACCGGCCGTCCATCATTTTGGCCGACGAGCCCACCGGCAACCTGGACTCGCAAACCGGCAACGAGATCATGGCGGTGCTTGACCGGCTGCAGGCGCAGGGCAATACCATTGTGCTGGTGACCCACGAACACGACATCGCCGAGTACGCGCATCGTGTGATTTACATCAAAGACGGCGTGGTAGAAAAAGACGAAAGAAAGCCCGGACGTTAGTTTGGGAATCGGTTCGGATTTTCTTTGCGAATTTTCTTTGCGGTCAGAAGCTCCTAAGCACAAAGAACGCAAAGGAGAAGCCCCAAAGAAAAACTATTTGTAATTTCTTTTCTGTTTCGATGTCGGACAAAGAGCCCAGCCTTGAGTTGGGCTTTGTTGTCTGGTCCAATTCGTATCGAACCCGGCCACTGAAATCTCGCATCTAACCAGCTATGGAAGAAACTCCAATATTTGAAGACCGATACAGAGTAGTTGCGGTCGAGGAGCAGAGCCTCACGCTCCGCGCTGAGGGTAGCGGTGACGTGCTGAAAATCGTTAACGCCGACCCGGAGAACCCTTTCACTGAGCAAGACTATCCGCCAGGCAAACTGATTGCCCTGAACGACCCATCGGCCGAACCCGGAAATTAAATCTCAAAGTTCTATCGTTGATATGTGGCGCGCCCGCCCCCGTCCGTGTGACGGCGTCTGGTGGCATCGAAATTTCCAAGATTGACTCGGAACACGAGGGGACGATGGCGAAATGGAATCTGTGGCTTCGGAAGCGGTTTCTTGCCGTCTCACGGCGAGGACGCCCGCGCCCCACATTGGGCTTTCACCGGCATAAAGATTTCCGTCCGTACTGCCGACATAGACTACAGCGTGGGATATGGCGGCCGACGAAAAAGCCATCCCTTTTGGTGGCAAATTCCATTTGACCGTACTGCCTTTGGGACGCCGGCGGCATCATAAACGCCTGACATAAGTCAGGCTTCCACGAAAGGTGGTGGCGTTTCCGTTCGGTTTTTGGAACAAGAACGCGTCTTCCCAAGCACGGCACCCGAACTCTTCTAATCTTTTAAGAGGGTTTTGTCGTTGGGAGAACTTTGTCCAATCCGGCTGAGCAGTTTGGGAGGTTAAAACGTGACACCCGATACCGCTGAAATGAAAGCACTACTCGTAACCCACGATCCACCCATGGTCGATCTGCTGCGAGATTTGTTCGGCGAAATCAGTATTGTGGTGCAAGGGTGCACCGATGAAGCCGCCGCTGCCGAGATTCTTTCCCGCTCCAAATTAGACGCTCTGGTACTCGATTTGGACAACGTGTCTGCCAGTGATCCTCTGGTTAAGAGCCTGCGCGACAGCCCTTCCAACAAAAACGCGACTCTGTTTGCGGCAGCCACTTATGGGGCCGCAAAAGAGAAAGCTTTTGAGCACGGAACCAGTTTCATTTTTGAACGCCCCTTCAAGCCTGAGCAAATAAGGCTGGTACTGCGGACGGCTTATGCCCAGATGCTGCGCGAACGCAGAAAGTATTTCAGATTGGCCGTCGAGCTGAACGTTTCGATCATCCAGAGTTCTGGCGAAGAGATGCTTTGCAAGACCACCAACCTTAGCCAGAACGGCATGGCCGTGATCACGCCCTCGCCGCTGAAACACGGAGAAACCATCAAGCTGAATTTTCAGGTGCCCGGCGCGAAGCTGGTCCTAAGCGCAGACGGAAGCGTGGTTTGGGATGACAAACATGGCAAGGCCGGCATCAATTTTCAGTGCGCCAGCGCGGATGACCAGAACCGCTTTGCTGCCTGGCTTGACCACGAGTTCTACATGGGAACATCGATCGGAGCCGGGAGATCACGGGCCGCTGCGGATTCACAGAGCTAATCCTGCCTTATGCTTAGTTCGAAATAAAAGGCCTCTCTCAGGAGAGGCCTTTTGCGTGTCTCTTATTATCTCGAGTGTCGCGAACTCTACATTTCCTCACCTGAGGCAAGATTCCTCATCGCTGCGCGACTCGGAATGACAAAATCGTCGGGGTTGGGCTGAAAGCTGAGAGCTGACCGCTGAAAGTTAAAAGGGGTTATTCCCCTGATCCGACGCTCTTGACCGCGGCAGTATCCGCAGGCGCAGCTGGCTTGGTCATGAAGAAATCGTGGTCGTACAGGTTGCGATAAATGTGTCCCGTAATTTCCGCGGCTTTAGGACCGAAGGTCGGCCGGCCGCCTTCGAGGAAAACTACGACGACGATCCGCCCCGCGCTGGTATTGGCGTAAGAGGCAAACCATCCGAAGCGGGTACCGGCGCGAGAGCAAGTCCCTGTCTTGCCCAACACTTCTTCTTCCTGGAAGTTGGTTCGCAGGCTGCGCGCCGTGCCGTAGTGGACTGCGCCAGACATGCCATCAGAAATTTCGGGAATTAGGGGCGCAATATCCAAACGCCGTTTCACCAGCGGTGCGAAGTTGGCGATTTCTTCCGGAGTCGTGGGATGCTGCAGGTAGTACAAAGTCCCACCATTCGAAATGGCCGAAACTAATGCCCCAAGCTGCAATGGGGTCACGGAAACGCCTTCCCCGAAGGAGCACATCTTGCCTACACCGCCCAGCTTGGCGGGAATCTCCTGATTCGGGTAAATCCCAAGTTGCTCACCCGGAATGCTATAGCCCGCCAATTCGCCCAGTCCGTATTGATGAGCGTAGTAACTGACTTTTTCAAATCCAAGTTTGCGGCCCACGGCTTCGAAATATGCATTGTTCGAATGCGCCAGTGCATTGGTCAAGTTCATTTGAAAACGGCCGCCGAGGCGAACTTCGGTTTCCTTGGTAATGATGCCTTCGCTCAAAGCGGCGAGGGCAACGGAAAGCTTGATGGTCGAACAAGGCTGTGCACCGCTCGAAAGAGCCAGCTTCTGATTGACCATGGCCAGGATGCGTCCACTGGTGGGCTCAATCGCGACAACGGTCCCGTTCATGTCGCCCAAAGCATCAATCGCCGCTTGACGCACCACTGGATCTTCACCGGTGATGACATCGCCCTCGGTGACGTCCTGAGTTACAAAAGATTTCGCGGTGAAACGCTCATAGTAGCGGTGACGACGATGAATACTAGTTTTATGCAGCGTCGCGGTCGTTCGCGGACGCGCGGCGCGGCTCTGCGCCAACCGATGCATGCGCTTTTTCGCATGCTGGGTCTCGGTCACTTTTTTGGATTTGGTGGTGGTCAACGCGCGCGTGCTGACCGTGGCCGCTATGCCAATTTGGCTGAGCAGCAACAAGGAAATGGTGGCGAATGCGAAACGTATAAGTGCTGAATGATGCCTTGACATTAAATCCCTGAGCCTATCCCCGGAGTTCACACCCAGTATCCTGCACGACGCCTGCCAAGGATCGCTGGTGATGGTCTGTCCCTGGCTAGTTTGCTGCAACTTCTTCGATAGTAAGGAACTTCCGGCTTCCTCGCAATCAAAAAGTGATTTCGTGGGAGTAACTTAATATTAGATATAACCCATTCAAAACACTGATAGTTGCGGTAACTCCGGCCGGAGTGTCCGGTCTTTGGTAATCGCTGCTAGTTACTGGATCGTTACTCCCTAATATAGGAAAGCTTTTTCCCTTTTGTGCCCAAGACGTAAAGGCCCGGTTCTTCGGGGACAAATGCTGCGTTGTTGGTGTAATTGCGATGTTACAACAACCTTGGCTGCCCCCGGCTGTTTCGGATAGAGACCCCGAAGTCAGGCGAAGAAATCTACTTGTTCGCGCAGACATCTGCCAAGCGGTAAAAGGCGAGGTTATTTCGCGTCATGATGGCAATGAGTTGGCCCGAGGGGTCAATATCCGCGTGGTAGCCACCAGCCAACAGCACTCCGGCTTCCCCATCCCATTCGAAACATTGTTTTCCATCATTCGTATCGATGACCCGAACCATTTCTCCCGTTGCCTCCAGGTTGCCAACTCCGACACCCAATGTTGCCACAGCAACGGCATCTTCCTTGATGCTTTGCCCTAACGGAATGTGCCGGGTGTATCTATCGTATAAGAGGCGCGACCCGTCTGAGGACTGTCCGACTCGAAACCCCCAACCGTCCTCTTTGTCCAGTGTTCTTACAGTCTTCCCCTTGAAATCGGAGATTTCTGGATGCGAATCGCTGTCAAACAAGAGACGGTCGTGTCCAAGAAAACGGACAGCAGGGATCGCCGAGAAGCCGTGTCTAGGGGCAAAGGACCCGAGAGATTTGCCATCCATGCCCTCGACTTCGATGATGCCTCTATCAAAGTAAGCGACCGCGTCATCTGACACGGACAGTATTCGTCCGCTACCACTACGGATTCTCAAGGGGGGCACAGTCATTTGGTAGACTGCCCACTCGTTTTGGCTCAACTGACGAGCGAATGTTTCTCCCGTGATCGACATGCACCAGTCGCAAATATTGGCGGTTGGTATCAACTGGGGTGCGCGCAAGTCTGGATCGAAAAGAACTGTGCCTTCCTTGACCCCGGTTCGAACATGATTTAAGACGACGCCCCCGCCGCGTGTACGGAAAAGTGCGCGGTAATTCTCGAATTCATTTGTCTTGGCCAGCAATCGTGGCTTGCCACTGGCTAAATCCAGCGTTTCGAGATTGCAACCTTCATCGCTGCACATGCTGACCGCAATGGTGTGTTCCGTGAGGAAGGCGAGAGCGCCCGTGAGAAAGACCTCTGGCCCGTGTGGTATTAGCGGTGATAAGTCTACGGTGTACAGTGGATTTGAGTCGGCGGGTCGCGCGGGCAAAAGTGGCGAGAATACCAGGACACAAAACAGAATGTAAGCGTCGAGAATGGCCCTCATTTCAAACTTCCCTCCGCCCATACAATCTACCCGAATTAACCCGGAAACTTCATAAATCTCAGACCTTACATTCGCGGCAATGTCGCGACTGTTGTAAACAGGCAATTTAACCAAGTATCACAAAATCAGTATTCTTGGTGTAAATGCGATTTTTCGCCAACAATCGCCAAAACCTACCGGCACGAACCAAACGCAAGAGCGATTCGCGGGGTGAAGTAAGATCGCGACCTGCGAGCATCATTTTCCTGTACTGCGCACACACAGCGCACGCATAAAGCTGAAGGGTTCTAGGAATCCAGTTGGGTCTTCGTCGGGTTTACCTGAGTTGAAGTCGAAGTAATACACATACCCACTAAATCGTCCGCGATCATCCATCCTGTAATTGCTGGTCCATTGATTGCCGGTTAAGAACAGATTGCCCTTCACGTGCCAGGTGTCGGGACTTCCTTTTCCAGGGCCAGCTAATCCGGGAGCATTGGCAGTGTCGTCATAGATGCCTTGTATCTCAGCCATATTCGCCAGCCTCCAGTCGGAGTAGCCAGCCAACCGCAGATTACGGCAGTACTTCTTAGCTTTTTTCCAGCTCACATCTCTTCCGTTGTCCCTCGCCGTCCACATTAGCTTTGTGGCGGGATCGATCCAGAAGCCGGGCGCATGAGTCTCCGGCGCGCTACCCTGGCCTTCCGGTGCTGACTGAGCGCTCGCGTCAAATGCCGACTGCACGCACATCAATAGAAGGAACATTCGTAGGATCGCAGTTTTCATGGCCAGGAGTTTACGCCGACATGCGGGCAGGTTTCCAGTTAACTGTTGTCAACAGGCAATTTCACCAACTATTACCCAAAAGGAGGATAGTTGGTGTAAATGCGATTTTTCACCAATTAATTTTTGGCTCGCCATTCATGCGAACAGTAGCGACATTGCCTTGCGGTAGGTGTTCGTGCCAGCCCTCCGCATTTTGGGCAACGATTGAAGAAGATTAAGTGTCGGCTCTCGTCGAGAATACGAGCCGACGTTCGTTCTATGAAGCCTTCGAATCCTCCTTCAGTGAGATGCAGCACATCCGCATCATCGGAAATAAGATCGGTAAAGAAGCGGTACCGTCCTGCGGCTTTTTCGTCTTCGCTTTGCGCCTCGATATCGCTTTTCATCGGTGCGGCCTTCATGGTCGAGTACAAGTGGTTTATTGCTCGCTTTTCAAGCGGAGTCATGAGGTTGCTATACCATCGAACGACGTAACGAGCGATATCGCGATCTGTTTCCATCGGATGAAAGAATCACAACATGACGGGCAAATCTGAGTCAACAGGAGAAATCAGGCACGATCCCGAAACCTGTATTGTTGGTGTAATTGCGATTTTTCGCCAGTTAGGCTTTAAGGCGAGGCATCAGGGATTACTTGTACGAAATGTCCGGCAACATTTCTAGCGCGAAAAGACCACTCCGTGCGGCCTACCGGTTCCCGTCCCCCCGTGAGGCCACGTTCGATTAGCAAAGTCAAAACCTGGTTTCCCGTTCGCGTCATGAAACGCATTGTCCATTGTGACAGCGCCGGTCGCCTGATCCAGTTTGACCAGATACAGCCGTGCCTGGTCTCCCGTCACGACCAAGCGTCCAGTCTTCGCGTCCGATCCCGTCCAAGGGGGACGGCATTGGCAGAGCGGTTGCTATAATCCCAATGAATTTCGTGCCATGGCTGGATTGACTGTGCGATATCACAGAGCTTCTATGAAAAAAGTACTGCTCGTCGCCGGCTGTTTATGTTTCATTGCGTGGGCCGGAATTATGGCGTTCGCCGGAGAGAAGGAAAGCCTGAATATTCGGTTGAGTCTGGATTGGAAAATGGCCAACCACGCCGAGCAGCATGGGTACGTGATTATGGAGTATGTCCGCCAGGGAGACGACATCCATCACTGGAAGGAGCTCTTTACTTACCAGAACTTCGGCCTGGGACACAAACGTGCTCCAACCATAAAGGACGAACTCGATGCCTTGAAGGCAGTCAAAGAGAAAGAGTGCCCTGGCGCAACGGAATGGAATGTAATCGAACAGAGTGAAAGCAGCATTTTGTACGAATGGCAGGAAAAGCCCTGCCTGGGCTGGCCCGACCAGCACGAGATCGCCAGGATCATTTTCGGCAAGCACAACCTTTTTATCGTTCACTACGCCGCGAAAGTTCAACAACTGGATCCCGATACCCGAAAAATTTGGATCAAGACTTTCGAGGATGCGACCGTTGAGTAAAAAAGGCGACGGACCTTGATATCGGCTCTGCCGGATGATGCGGGGGACGCGCCGCCATCCGCGCCAGAAGAAGCAGGCTGAGTAACAGAAGAAACCAGATCTGATGCGGCATTACGATGGCGGTCCAATACCACGATCGCGAAATCGCTTCCGGGACTTGATGATTTGCCTGAAGTTGTTCCAGTGCCGATCCGCCTGGCACCAGGAAAGGTAGAAGAAGAAAGAAAGCCGCCCGAGCAAATTTGCGGTCTACTCCTGCAAATTCCTTGAGAGTCCAGCACAACGGAAAAACCAGTATCCAGGCGTCGTACAGGCGATGGTAAATCGGAAACAAACTGAGAACCAGCAGCGTGCTCATCGGCAGCAACGCTTCACGAGAGTCGCTGCGAAGAAGCAGCCAGATCCAAATTCCAAATAGAGCGGCTGAAAGAGCAACTGCGAGAATATTGGCGGCGCTGGCATGGTGGAAGATGGCGTAAAAGAGAACTTGCAGATTGATCAGGCCAAAGCGGATGGGATTGCGTTCGGTGAAGTCGCTGAGAATTCCGGTGCTCAGCAAAATCCTGCTGTCAGTTCGATAGTTCTGAAGCCACGGTGTGCCACTCACCGCCAGCCGCGTTATCGGCACGATAAATGCGGTCGCAACAGCTGCGGCTGCAATTCCGCATATGCGCCAATGCCGGCGCAATAGATAGTAGGCGACAAACGGCAGTCCGAGCTGAGGCTTCAGGCAAATAGCCAATCCTAAAAGCACTCCTGGAAGGATCGTGCTGCATTGATCTCGCGTCAGAGCAATGCCGCAAAGGACTATCGCAGCGATCGCGATGCTTCCGGTTGCGAGGCCGGTTTGCAGGGGCGCAAGGGCCAGAGCGAAAGCCACAAAGACATATGCGCGCCAGTCCGTGTTTTGGAATCGGGCATTCGCGAAAAGCGTCCAGATCAAAAGTAGAGCCAGTCCTACATTGATAATCGCCCAGGCAACATGGGCCACCGGCCACGGCAAAACTGCAAGCGGAGCCAGCAGCAACAGACAGGAAAGCGGGTAAGCGGTTGGAATTCCTCGCCTGGTAACTAACGAACTATCGTCCAAGCCCTTAACAAAAAAAGTGGGCCGGTGAGCATCGCCGCCGGGCCACAGCTCCAGCAGGACATGCGGACTGTACGGGTCCATCCCCTTTATTAAGGCTTTGGACTGAATGTAGGGAGAGAGGAAATCGTTGAAGTCCGCTGCTTGCAGAAAACGTACCGGCCCGCGCAGCACAAATTCGGACGCTGCCAGCAACACCAACGAAATCAGAACAGCCTTCGAGACTCTATACAGGGGCGGCATTGGCGCGGATTTCGGATTGGTGGTGAAGATGGTGAGTCTAGCAGTTTAGAGGATCGTGGCACGTACTGCACAAGTTGGCGGGTAACTTTATGGATGGCTTCAGGATAAACGGTTTCCAAGCCTTGGGTAGTTTCTCGACAAGGGGAAGGACACGGCAGTGTCATTTCCTGCGCAAGCTTGCTTCTTTAAGCCGCGTGCAATCCTGGCACACGGGTCATCGACGAGTCAACGGTTCCTGTTCTTGGCCCATCCCGATGCAACAGAGTCAGGACATCGTCGATTGAAGCCATTTCAAGTTCAGCAGCCGAGCGCAAACCCCTCAAGCTTTGGCGAAGTGCGGGCGGAGGATCGAACAATTTAAATTCGATGCCAATGCTGCGGGACCAGGCCTGCAGGAACACAAGCATCCCAAGCGCGTCGCCACCCAGAAATTGCAACTCCGAAAGATCCAGCAACACCACAAGAGCATCTCGCTGACGTCTCACTTCATCGCGCAACTTGAAAGCGGCGTCGCTGCCAACCATTCTCCCCGTGCATACGATAACTGCGACATCACCGATCTTCTCGCTATGAACAGCGAACATGTGGTCCTCCTTGCGCTCTCTCCAATATAGAAAGCATTCGTCGTGCCAGCACAATGTTCCAACCATTTGAGGTAGTTACATGCTGGCCGGTTGTTTGCGATGAGAACTTTTGGGAGGCCCTCAAGCACATTTGATCTACAGCAAATCCTGTATCGGTAAAAGATAAATTAAATCCAGGATTATTTGTGCAAGTTCGAAACTCTTTACTCAGAATTTCGACGCACATTTATGTCGTGTTCCTTGAGGACATCGCTAATCTCTTGGGTGATCCTGAGATTCTTTTCTGGATCGCGCTCCCGCGAAGCCACGGCCCAAAACAAATCGTCGGACGCTTGCTTCTCGGTGCGGACAACGGGTTTCAGCATGGATTTATTTTTCATGGTTTCTCCTTGAACTGAGTAACCTCCTCTGCCGTGGTGGCCAGCGTTGAGTGAATCACTCTGGGATAGGTGCATTCGCCGGGCCGTCGGTGGATCGAACCGTTGCCATCAGTTAGAGATTTTGCCGTTGGTCGAAGGGGCACTTTTGGCGGGATTCGAGCACATTCGCCCTACAGGAAACCCTGTATTACCGAAGATTGTTACCAAATATTTTTGTCATCCTGAGCGAAGTGGGAACATCGCGCAGCGAGATTCCTACGCAGTCGAAGGATACCTACTCCCAGCATACGTGATCGGAGTAGGGGTCCTTCGACTCCATAAGTTCGCTCGCGACGAGCGAACCTATTCCGCTCAGGATGACAAATTTTTATGTTTTTCTTTGGACGATGAATATCATTCTCCCTCTCTCCAATAAAAAACGGGAGCCACGAATGGCCCCCGAGTGAACTTCAGTTTTGAATCTCCTCTACATGGTTTCATTCCGCTTGCGCAGGAACGCCGGGACATCGAGATCGGATTGCTCGAAGTTGGCGATCATGGCGTCGCGCATGGAGGCGTCCCGCATGGAATCGAGGGCCATCACCGGAGACGGCGGTTCTGATTCCATCACCGGAGTCATTTCCTCCATCACCATGGGTGTCAGTGGTGGCTCCGGATCCGATTCAGCTTCAGGTTCATCGCGGCGGAAAAAATCGTCGTCGTTGGATTTCGTCTCGCGAGAAAACGTGGGACGCGAAACTGGTTCTCGTGATACCACGAAGCCAGAACTGACTTCGGCGCGGCGGCCGTGGGAATAATCGGCGTCGCGGAAACCGGTGGCAATGACGGTGATTTTCACCGAGTCTTTCATCTTTTCGTCGAGCACGGCACCGAAGATGATGTTGGCGTCGTCGTCGGCAGCGTTTTGAATGATGCTGCAAGCTTCCTGTACCTCAGCCAGCTTCAATGATGCCGAGCCGGTAATGTTGATCAGGATGCCGCGTGCGCCATCGATGGCTCCGGCTTCGAGGAGTGGCGAAGCAATCGCTTTTTGCGCCGCTTCAATCGCCCGCCGTGCGCCATTGGCTGTGGCCGTGCCCATGACGGCGTATCCCATGTGCGCCATGATGGCTTTCACGTCGGCGAAATCGCGATTGATGATTCCGGGGATGGTGATGATGTCCGAAATTCCCTGCACGCCTTGACGAAGAATGTCGTCCGCCACGCGGAAGGATTCGAAGAAGCCTGCGTCCTGTGCGACGCCAAGCAACTTTTCGTTGGGAATCACGATCGTGGTGTCAACCGATTCCATGAGCTCGGAAACTCCTCGCTCCGCCTGTTGCATGCGGCGCTTGCCTTCAAACGCAAACGGCTTGGTGACAACGGCTACCGTCAGCGCGCCCATTTCGCTGGCCAGCGAAGCAATGATCGGCGCCGCGCCGGTTCCTGTGCCGCCGCCGAGGCCGGTGGTGACGAACACCATGTCGGCGCCTTCGAGGGCTTCGATGATTTTGTCGGAATCTTCGAGCGCGGCTTTGCGTCCGACTTCCGGATTCGCGCCCGCGCCCAAGCCGTTGGTCAGCTTGACGCCGAGCTGAAGTTTTACCGGCGCACGCGACATCCGCAACGCCTGCAAGTCGGTGTTGGCCACTACGAATTCGATGCCCTCCATGCCGGCCTCAATCATGCGGTTCACGGCGTTGCCGCCGCCACCACCCACGCCGATGACCTTGATTTTGGCGTCGTTGCGAGTATCTTCGTTAAAGCTGATGCGGATGTCTTCCTTCTTCATTGCTCTCACCTCGAGTTGTTTTTTCTTTTGTCAGTCTGCCGGTCGAATGTTTTGGCACTTGGCCCCTTGGGATTTTGCCGATATCTGCACAACCCCGTAATGGCTAAATGCCAATTGCCAAGTGCTGATTCATGCCCCTTTACCAAACAACGCCATCAATTTTGAACTCCAGCGATCGTCTTGAATGCCTCTTGCAATGCGCGCGCGATGTCCGTAGAAAACCATGCCTAAAACTGTTGCGTACTCCGGTTCGGATAAGGTCGACGGCATCTTGGCCAGTGGCGCCGGCCACGAAAGCCGCACTGGACGCCGTAGTACCGATTCGGCGATATCCAAAATTCCCGCCAGGCGCGATGCGCCGCCACTCAGCACAATCCCGCCGACACAGCGATCCAGCATTCCCGTGTGGCGTAAGTTGTCACGTAGCATTTCGAAAAGTTCACGGGCCCGCGGCTCGAGAATTTCTCCGACCATGCGTTGCGAGATCAGTCGCGAAGGACGATCGCCGACGGATGGAACTTCCACTTCATTGCCGTCCGGAATCAGCGTGACGATGGCGTTGCCATAAACTCGTTTGATCTTTTCTGCCTCGGCGACCGGAGTGCACAGCCCGACGGAAAGATCGCTGGTAAAGTGGTCGCCCCCGATCGGAATGACGGCCGTATGTGCCACTGCGCCTTCCTGAAACACGATCAATCCACTCGATCCCGCGCCCAGATCCATCAGGCAAGCGCCGAGTTCGCGTTCGTCGTTGCGAAGAACTGCGTCAGCGCAAGCAAGTGGTTCAAATACGGTGTCGTCAACATGCACCCCGGCACGATTGACGGCGGTCACGACGTTCTGCGTAGAGCTGGCCGCCGCAGTCACCATGTGGACGCGCACTTCGAGCTTCGAAGCCATCATTCCCAGCGGATCGTGCACGCAGGTGTGTTCGTCGAGAATGAATTCCTGGGGAAGCAGATGAAGGATTTCACGATCGCCGGGGAGCGGAATGGCGCGAGCTTTGTCGACTGCCAGCCGGATTTCATCGCGCCCAATCTCGCGGGCTCTCGTTCCGAAATTCAAACCACCGTGGCTGTTCACGCCGCGCACGTGCGAACCGGCTACACCCAGCAGGGCATGCTCAATCGGCACGCCGGCAGCATCTTCTGCCTGCTCCACAGCTTTCTGGATCGAGGCGACGGCTTTATCCAGATCAACGATGACGCCCTTGCGGGATCCACGTGATTCGGCGACGCCGTGGCCGCGATAACGCAGGCCGCTCTCGGTGATCTCGGCGACGAGCACGCAGGTCTTGGCGCTGCCCACGTCAATCGCCGTCATTAAATGTTCGTACGGCTTCGCCATGCCTATGGATTCTCCTGGCTCTTCGCAATCGCGGGACTGGGTTTCTTTTTCGACAAATCACTCACCGGCCGAGCCAGCGCGACGGAATTCGTTTTCACTACCGGCTTCTGCACAGCTGGTTTTGGCGTAGCAGGTTTCTTCGCCGATGCGCTCACCATCTTCGAATGCGTTTTCTTAGTCGCCGAAGCCTTATGATGCTGCGCCTTCATCGCAACTTTCTTCTTCGCAGGGGGCTTGCTCACCGCAATTTTGGCTGGTGCGGGCCTGATCGCAGGATGGCTAATTTCGGTCTTAGTCGCCGCCTTACTCTTTACAGGCGCCACCTTCGCCGCCAGAACCGCTACCGGCGGATGGCTCGGCGCCTTCATCGTGACAGGCATGCGGGTAACAAACGACGCTCGCTTCACTCCCGCAGCCATCGCTGCCCTGGCTGCAACTTGCGACATTGCGGGCGGCTTCTTCGTAACCGGCATATCCGGATTCACCACGATCTGCCGGTCATATCGCAGGTCAACCGACTCCAGCTTGGTGAACTTCTGCCGCCACTCCCGCACGTTGGCGACGTATATTTTGTAGCGATCGAGATAATCGGACGCGCCCAGATGCACCAGTACGGCACCGTCAGGATCATTGGCCAAAACTTTTACGTCGTCCACATCGGAGATATCCACTTCGCTGAGCTCTTGTGAATAATGCGCACCGCCGGCATCCAACTGGCCGACCAGATCGTTGTAGATGTTCATGCGCGGGGCCCGCGTCGACATCGGCTCATTGGGGTTCATCCCAAGAATCACTGGGAAAGGAATATTTTTTCTTGCCGCCGGGTAGATCCATCAGCGTGCCTGCAGCGTCGATCAGCATCACCTTCGAACCGACCCGCGCGAAAGCTACCGGAGTCCGTTCCTGAATTTCGATTCGCAGATGATTCGGTACAAAGCGCATCACGCTCGCGGATTCGACCCAGGGAATCTGTTCAAGTTGCTTTTTCTGCTGTGCCAGCGGAATGAAAAATATGTTGCGGCCAATGTCCGCGCCCATCACTTCCATCACCTGCGCCCGGGGAACATTTTGCAGGCCGGCAATTTCGATGTCATCGCTCGAGGCCACGCGGAAGCGCCAGGAATGTTCGCCGTAATCGTAGAGAACCGCAGTCGCGACTCCGCACAAAACGAGGACGGTGACAGCAATCGCGCCCCAAATCAGGCGCGTGGCAGTTTTTTTCGGAAGACTGCTGCGGCGGGCCGAGACACGTTTCTGTCCACGCAGGAATGGGGCTTCCTCATCCGCATCCAGATCGAGCAGGCGCGGGTCATCGACTTCTGCGCGCACTGGTTCGTCAGGCTGCGGATACAACTCTTCCTGCGAGATGGTGGAACCGGATTTCCGTGCCATCAAATCAGGTCAGTTGTCGTGGTGAATCGAGAGCCACACAAATATAAATGCTTTTTTCTACTTGAGATAGAGATAATTTGGTTCGTTTTTGCACAGGAGTACATCGGGATACACGAGGCGGCGGAAGATATTGCCAGATTTGCGATTTTAGATTTCAGATCGGAAGCCATGGGTCCAAATCTGCAATCTAAAATCTCCAATCTGAAATTATTAGATCTTGTCGTCGTCGATTTCGATGTTCATGTCGATCTTCGGCACCACCGTGCGATTCAGCACATTCCTGATCGCATTCTGCTGGTCGAGGACTACGGTACGGCGCGCTTGATCAAGATCTATGACCCGGACTTTTTCGACTTGGGATCGAACCATCTCAGCCTGGCGCTGCGCCATGCGCGCCTGGGCACACGCCGTTTTTACTTCTGATTCTCATGAGGGAGCTCTGATCCCGCGCAATTCGACTTTGTCCGCGAACCAATGCTCGTTCGATCGCGCTTTCCACGCGATTTTCACCCTCGAGCGCATGATCGGACATCTGGCTATTGATCCTTTGGGATAAGCACTCAAACCAGTCCATGTGCTTTTGTATCTGTGAGTTGCCGATTCCGAAAGCCATTACCAAGACTGCTGCCAGATAAACTTTTTTGTCTGAAGACATGCCGCCACTCCTCGTCATGGGTTGCGGGTTTAGACGAGACAGATGTTATTTCGTTATCGGGGAAGCCTGTTGAAAATATCTAATCCCCGAAGGCGCAACTAAAAACGCCGCCATGCTATCGTGCAATCGACCATGCCAAAATCCGGCCTCAAATCCTTCCGAGCCACCCTCGAACCCGACGGCACCAACCTAAAATGGACTATTATTCGCATCCCGTTCAACGTCGAAAAAATCTGGGGATCCCGCGGCATGCTCAAGGTCAAGGGAGAAATCAACGGATTCGCCTTCCGCACTTCGCTCTTCCCACCGGCAAAGGCGGCCATACTTTACTGATCAATAAACGAATGCAGGCCGGCGCGAGAGTGACTCGCGGCGACACAGCACAATTTCGCCTGGAGCCCGACACCGAATTACGGACAGTCACCGTCCCCACGGAACTGAAGCGAATCCTCGCCGAAGATCGCGCCTTCCGAGGATGGTACGAAAAGCTAAATTACTCCACTCAAAAATGGGTTGCGGATTGGATCACGAGCGTAAAGAGCGCCGAAGCCCGCGTCCGCCGAGCCGAACAAGTCGCCGAGCAACTGCTCTCCACCATGGAAGCCGAACAGGAATTGCCCCCGGCGCTGCAACGTGTGCTCCCACCCGGTTCCCTGGCCCGCGAAGGCTGGGATCGTATGTCAGAAACGCAGCGGCGCGGACATTTATTTGCGATTTTCTACTACCGCAATCCCGAGTCGCGGAGTCGGCGGACGGAAAAAATGCTGGCAGACGCCGAGGCGATAGCAAAGAGAAAGACCAAGATAGAAGGATAGCTCCGGCGACCTGGCTTTCATCGTTTCTAGTAGTCGGTGATCAAACTATTTCCCGATCCATAGACAAATCTTCCCGTCTGGATTGTCTTACCATCGAGACCGAATCGTGCAGCCCATCCGCAGCAACGAGATCGAGGCGTTATATCGCCAACATGCTCCGGCACTGCTCCTTTTTGCAGCTGCAATGACCGGCGACCCGACCCGGGCGCAGGAGGCGGTTCATCAAGTTTTTCTCAAGCTGATTGAGGATGGGAAATTGCATCAGGCCTTGGACAAGAAGTCTTATTTATTCGCTTGCGTACGCAATGCGGTGTTGAACGAAGTCAAGATCCGGACTCGAAACACATGCAGGACGATGACTTCTTTTTGATCGTCGGGAAGAGATCCGAGCGCACGACGCAGATTCAATTCCCCGGCATAATCACGTTCAGGTGGTTCAAACCATGCGGAATCCTCGTTTAGCGCTGCCGCACTTCCAGTTGGATATGTATGGAAGGCCCGAGCCCTGGGCAGCCTTAACATTCTTTACGTGTCTCATCTAATGGTCGGTGGCGACAAAGACGGGGCCGTGCGGGCTCTGGCTGCTGGAATACGCTTCTCGCACGACGTTGCCACCGGGGGATCGTTGGTATCCGCTCTCGTTGCGAAGCGCCTTCTGAACGCGCACCTCGTCGCCGCACTAGCGATACTGGAAGCCGGTGGCCTGTCTCCGGCGCAACGGATGACGCTGCGAAAAGCGGCCATACAACTTGGGCAGCTGGGGTTAGATTGGCAATCTGCAGCACGACGAGACCTCGAATCCTTGCGCGGAAATTTTCCCGGCGATCGAGAAGTTTCGGTGGCGCTGACACGGATTATCTCCGCTTATATCGGCGCTATCGAGGATCCATCGAAACTGCCAGTACTGGAGGATACGATCGATAAAGCACCTCAGAAGCTCGTGAGCCTGATTCCCAATCTAAAACGCGTCCTTGAACAAAGGCGTGAGCTGATTGACAAGCTTCAACAAACGCGTCTGCTGCTCCGATGACGCTAAGGTCACGCCGGCGAGGAATGCTATCTAATCTTTTTCCAAACCACATCTTCGTTGTTTCGGCGATCGATAAGCGTGCTCACTTTGCCATCGACGCCGAATCGAAAAAGAATCCGACCCTCCACGCCCTTGCGAAAGAATATGTCGCCGGCTTCCGGAATGAGAATTTCCGACGGATGCTCGCCGCGCTGGCGGTACAAAGCTTTCCCGTCGCTTGAAATCGTCAGCGTGTTTCCCGCGACGAGTTCGTAGGTTCCGGTATATTTTGGCAATCGCGAACTATCGACCTCGCCCGGCGCTGGGTCTTCGTAGTAGCGCAGCACCTGGCCCGCGATGATTTGCCATTGCCCGTTACGGCGCATCCAGGTATCAGTTTCGTGATAGCGCGCTGTCATATTTTGGCCGAAAATAGTCTCGGTTTCGTCCTGGTCGTAACTCAAGACCGCAATATCGCTTTCAATATGGCTCTTGGCATTCGTCACTTTAATGGTGCCGGAATAGCCTGCCGGCATTGGCGTCAGGTCGGCGAGCAGGGCCGCTTTGTCCATGTTTCTTCCCTTTTCGTCGAAGTACATGCAGTCATCGGCGAAGTATTTTTTCCAGGGAGCCTGGTCGCCCGGAGCGACTGCATCGAACAGCTCCTGCGTGCGTCGCACGAGTTCGGTTTGAGTAATTTCGTTCTTAGGCTGGCAGGATGTTGAGGTGAGCAACACCAATCCGATCGCAAAGCACACGGTTGTTTTCAACATGGTCTCCTCCAGTTGTGTTTGAAATTAGACGGGCGAGGCGGACAATCGTTTTCTTCGTTTTCGTTGCGTCAAGTCTGATTTTTCGTTCCCAAAATCAAAAACCCACAAAAGGCGGGCTCGCATCAAACTGCCACCTTCGTCTTCAGCTTATCCAAAATCATCGGTCCCAACTGCGATACGCTGCCCGCGCCCAAAGTCAAAATCATGTCGCCATCTTCGGCAACCGCAGTGACGGAATCGACTGCTTCTGCAAAAGAACTGACGTACGAAGCATTGTGGCCGCCGGTTTCACCGATGCGATGGGCCAGAGTGTCAGCAGTAATGCCTTCGATCGGAGGCTCACTGGCGGCATAAATATCCAGAACGAAAAGGGCATCGGCATTGGCAAACGCCAATCCGAATTCGTCCAATAGATCACGCGTACGGGTATAACGGTGCGGCTGAAAGATCACGTGAACTTTGCGGAAGCCGCATTGCCGGGCCGCCGCCAGCGTGGCTTTGATCTCGGTGGGATGGTGACCGTAGTCGTCAATCACGCTGACGCCCGCAACTCTTCCTCGCAGCTGGAATCGCCGATCGACGCCTCCGAAATTCTCCAGCGCGACGCGAATCTGGTCGGCGGGAACGTCGAGGCCAACGCCGACAGCAATCGCCGCTGTGGCATTCAACACGTTGTGCGTCCCCGGCACGTGCAAGATAAATTCGCCAAGACTCTTCCCCCGATAGGTCACGCGAAAACTACTGCGAGGCCGGCCATCGGACGCATCGAAAGTTGACTCAGTAAGTTTGATTAGAAAATCCGAGCCGCGACGCGTTCCATAAGTCATGACTCGCCGCCGGACATCCGGCAAAAGCTTGCGCAGGAGCGGATCATCATTGCACGCGACGACCATTCCGTAAAATGGCACCCGATCCATAAAGTCCAGAAACGCCCGCTTCACATCGCGCATGTTGCGATAGCAATCCATATGTTCGCGATCGATGTTGGTAACCACGGCAAGAATCGGCGAAAGTTTTAGAAATGTCCGATCGCTTTCATCGGCTTCGGCCACCAGATATTGTGATTTCCCCAGACGAGCGTTTGACCCCATGGCGTCCACACGGCCGCCCACAACCACCGTGGGATCGAGTCCGCCGCCAGCCAGCACTGCGGCCACCATTGATGTGGTCGTAGTCTTGCCGTGCATGCCCGCGATGGCGATGCCATATTTCAATCGCATCAACTCAGCCAGCATTTCCGCTCGCTGGATGACCGGGATATGAAAATTCCGGGCTTCAGAGACTTCGGGATTATCGGGAACTATCGCTGAACTGGTGACCACCACCTCGGCGCCAGCGACATTCTCCGCGCGATGTCCTTCAAATATAGTCGCGCCCAATTCCGCCAGACGCCTGGTGACGCTTGAGCTCTTGAGATCAGAGCCAGAAATCTTATAGCCAAGATTCAGCAGCACTTCGGCAATCCCGCTCATGCCGATGCCGCCAATCCCAACAAAATGAATTCTCTGAATCTTCGCAAACATAATTCAATTTCCGGTCACGGATCATGCGGATTTAGAATAATAAAAAATCCTTGAAAATCAGCAAACTCCGTGGCTAGGGTTTAATCTCCGACAGTTTCGCGGACATGACTGCAATATCTCTCGCGGCATTTGGATGCGATAGTTTGAGCGCCGCGTTACGCATTTTCTCCAGCCGGTCCTGGTGCGCGAATAATGCACTCATCGTTTCCACCAGACGATCCGTACTCAATTTCGATTCTTCCAGCATCACGGCTGCGCCCGCCCGCTCCATGGCTTCGGCATTTCGCTTTTGATGGTCATCGGCGGCCCTCGGAAACGGCACAAGAATGGCGGGTTTTCCCGCGGCGGTCAACTCCGCTACTGTGCTCGCGCCCGAGCGGCACAAAATCAAATCCGCCCGAGCGAAGAAGCTTGGCATCTCATCGATAAAACGATGCGCCTCCGCCGATTCGCCCAAAGATGCATAGGCAGCTTGCGCGTCATTATAGTCATGTTCACCAGTCTGGTGGATGATCCGTATCCCGGGAACGTGCGATTGCAAAGCTGCGACCGACTCAATTACCACCTGATTGATAGCGTGCGCGCCCTGACTTCCCCCAAAGATCAGCAGTGTTGGCTTCGCATTGACGGGAGCCGCAATCTTGAAAAATTCCTGACGGACGGGCACGCCCGTGACTTGCGCATTACGAAAATATTTCGCGGTCTCGTCAAAGTGCACCGCCGCGCCGGAAACGAACCGCGCCACTCTCCGGTTGGCAAATCCCGGAACATAATTCGGTTCAAAGGCCAAGGTTGGAATGCGCTTCAGGATTGCCGCCAGCATCGCCGGACCGGACGCATACCCGCCGACGCCAATCACCACATCGGGACGGAACTCAGACAGAATGCGCTGTGAATGAAAGACGGCGCGCGGCAAATCCCCAAGAGTTTTCAGACGCGTCTTGAAACTGACTTTGTTCAGCGCACCCACCTGAACCAACTGCAGTGGGAATCCTGCGGCCGGGACCAGGCGATTTTCAATGCCGCGGGCGGTCCCGATAAACAATATCTCCGCACCATAATCTTTTTTTAGTTCCTGGGCGATGGCGATGGCGGGAATTACATGTCCGCCGGTCCCCCCCCGCCAGAATCGCTCTCATGCTGTGACTATAAACCGGATTTCGTAGGGAGACGCAGGCATGGGTTAACGGTCTGGCTGCGCCTCACTCGGCGTGTTTGCTCACGTTGAGTAAGACGCCAACGCACGCCAGCGTCATAAATAAAGAAGAGCCACCATAAGAAATAAAGGGCAGCGGAATGCCCTTCGTCGGCATAAGTCCCAGCACCACGCTGATGTTAATAAAAGCCTGCACCACAACCATGCTGGTGATGCCTACCGCGAGAAAGCGTCCGAAATTGTCCTGGGTGTGTATAGCGGTGCGGATGCCTCGAAAGAGAAAGACAGCAAATAGCGTGACAATGATGACCGCGCCCACCAGCCCCAATTCCTCTGAGATCACAGAGAAAATAAAATCGGTGTGCGGTTCCGGAAGATAGAAAAGCTTCTGCTTGCCCTCCATCAAACCTGTCCCGGTGAGACCGCCGGTACTCACCGCGATCAATGACTGAATGATGTGGAAGCCGCGGCCCTGGGGATCGGAATAAGGATTCAGAAACGCGAGAATGCGATCTCTTCGATAGGCGACGTGAAAGATCAGAAAATAAAGCGGGAGAATAGAAGCTAAGAGCGCATATCCGAAATACCGCGGACGCAGCCCCGCGACAAATAAAATACAGGCCGTGATGGCAGCGCAGGCGATGGCCGTACCCAAGTCAGGTTGAAACACAATTAAGCAGATAAATACCAGCGTAGGCAGAATGGCCGGCAACAGCGTATTGCGCCAGTCGTCCATATATTTGGTGCGGCTCTCCAGAAAAAAAGCGAGAAATAAAATGAGCGTGGGCTTCGCCATCTCCGAGGGCTGAAAGGAAAAGCCCCCAAGATGGAACCAGCGATGCGTGTTGTGCGCCCGATCAAGAAAAAAGACTGAGATCAGCGTCAGGGTCGTTACGCCCAGCAATGTGAAAACTACCGCTGGATGCTTCAGGCCGCGATAGTCGATTTTCATCGCTACGATCAGAGCCAGAATTCCCGCGGTGGCCCATTCCAATTGTTTGAAGAAGAAAAAATATCCCGAGCCGTAGCGCTCTTTGGCCATCACCGCCGAGGCGCTGAAAACCATGACGACGCCCACAAAGACAAGGAGCATAGTCACGGTGAACAACCAACGATCGACGCTAACGCGCTTGGCCATGAGAGGTCTTCATTTCACCACGGCGGCACGGAGACGCGAAGAGGATTTGCCTGTGGATGCCTGAGGAAAGATTACTTCCGTGGTTCCGGCGTGGTAGACAATTCCTTGACCACTTCCTTGAAAACTCTCCCACGCTGTTCGTAGTTCTTAAATTGGTCGAAGCTGGCGCAAGCAGGAGCCAGCAGCACCACATCGCCCATTTGCGCCTCGATTGCGGCCCGTTTGACCGCACTTTCAAGGGTCTCCGCGCGAACGATCTTCGCTGCCCCCTGGATCTGGGATTCAATCTTCGCCGCCGCCGCGCCAATAGTGTAGACCTGTTTGACCCTTTGCCGGAGCAAGTCATCGAGCACCGAGTAGTCGCTGCCTTTGTCCTTGCCGCCAAGGATCAAATGAATGTTGGCAGGAAATGATTCGATGGCCTTGATGGTCGCGTCCACATTCGTGGCCTTCGAATCGTTGTAATATTCCACTCCGCGAATTGTCGCTACATATTCCAACCGATGTTCGACCGCTTTAAAGTTCCGGATGGTTCGACTGATGATCTCCGAAGAACAACGCATCAGCGAACCCACGCAGACCGCAGCCAGCACATTCTCTACGTTGTGAGCGCCTTTCAGCGGGATTTCCGAAACCAGCATGATCTCCCGCTGTCCGTTCGCATCACGAAACAGAATTCGTCCGTCGCGCGTGTAAGCCCCCAGGTCCAGTTCTTTCATCCTGCTGAAGCGAAAAACTTGCGCGCGGGTCCGATTGGCGAAGCTTTCACACGTCGGATCGTCGGCGTTTAGGATGGCGAAATCGTCCGCTTGCTGATTTTCGAAAATGCGCGCCTTGGCGTCGGCATAAGCCGAAAACGTGCGATGACGATCCAGGTGATCGGGCGTGACATTGAGCACGACCGCAATCTTCGGACGAAACGTCTGGATAGTTTCAAGCTGGAAACTCGAAACCTCCAGCACCGCTATGGTTTGGGACGTTGCGTTTTCAACCAGCGAAATTGCCGGAGTTCCAATATTGCCACCAACCACAGTGGGATGTCCGCCCGCAGCGACAATTTCTCCGGCTAACGTAGTCGTAGTGGTCTTGCCGTTCGAACCTGTAATCGCGACGATC
This sequence comes from uncultured Acidobacteriaceae bacterium, assembly GCA_963794195.1. Taxonomy (GTDB): domain Bacteria; phylum Acidobacteriota; class Terriglobia; order Terriglobales; family Acidobacteriaceae; genus DATBAX01. The sequence goes on along the minus strand of CAWCCU010000005.1, from coordinate 485,386 downwards.
GGACCCGGAAAAAACCGTGCTGCCAGCTCAATCTCGCCAATTACCATTTCGCCAAGAGCGCGAGCCTGCACCAGAGGAGCCGCGTCGACAGGCACGCCTGGGCTGACCACGATCAAATCTTGTCCCTGAAAAGTGCGGTCGCCGTGTCCGCCAGTCTCCACTGCGACACCATGATCGAGCAGCGTGGGGATTTCATCGCCAAACTGTTCTTCACTCTTGGAGTCGGACACAGTCACCCGCGCGCCGCGGGCTTTCAGAAAAAGGGCCGACGCGACGCCGGACTTGCCGAGGCCGACCACCAGCACGCGTTTGTTGTTCAGTTCCACAGTTCTATTTCACCACTAAAGACCAAGGTTTCGACCATAGGAACAAGCATGGATTCGTCGAGGAATTAAACTGAAAAATAGATTTCTCCGATCTTGCGTCCATCCTTGGACCCGGGTTCCGCATAACTTAGAACGTTACGCTCGAAGGGTGGCATACGCTGACTGCCTCCTTGTGTCCTCCGCGAAAATTATCTCAGCTTCAGTGTAGTCAGCGCGAACAAGGCAAATATGAGCGACGCAATCCAGAAGCGCACAATGATTTTCGATTCTGACCAGCCCAGCAATTCGAAATGATGATGCAGTGGGGCCATTTTGAAAATGCGTTTCTTGCGCAGCTTATAGGAGCTGACTTGCAGGATCACCGACAGCGCTTCGATCACAAACACTCCACCAATAAACGGCAACAGCAGTTCCTGCTTGATCATCACGGCAACAGTGCCGATCGCGCCGCCCAATGCCAATGATCCCACATCGCCCATAAACACTTCGGCGGGATGGGCGTTGTACCAAAGAAATCCGATCGACGCGCCCACCATCGAGCCGCAAAAAATTGTCAGCTCGCCGACCTGTGGCATTCGCGGCAAATCGAGATACGCCGCGAATGTAGCGTGGCCACTGACGTAAGTCAGCACCGTTAACCCACCGGCAGCGATGACCGTACAACCGATGGCCAGGCCATCCAGACCATCCGTCAGATTGACCGCATTGCTCGAACCCACAATCACCACACTCACGAAAACAATAAACGGGATGAACGCGAGGGGCCACAAATGCGGATAGTGCAATAATTTTTCGATAACCAGATCGGGATGCGCTTGCTTGAAAAACGGCACCAGCAGCCGGGTTGAGTAGAGACCTCCGGTTTGCATGGCAATCAGCGCGACCGCAATCAAAACGCTGGACGCGATCTGCAACCCGATTTTCGCTTTGCCGGTCAGTCCGAGATTTCTACGGCGCACAACCTTTATATAGTCGTCCGCGAAACCGATGGCAGCAAAAGCGCAGGTGGAGAAAATCCCGATCCAAACGAAACGATTGCTGAGGTCTGCCCATAGCAATGTAGGTACGATGATGGAGATGGCAATCAACAGGCCACCCATCGTGGGCGTCCCAGCTTTCTTCTGATGCGCCTTCGGACCTTCTTCGCGAATGAATTGCCCAATCTGAAATTCGCGCAGACGATTAATCACCAATGGTCCAATAATCAATCCCGTAAAAAGCGCAGTCAGGCTGGCAAACGCTGTACGAAACGTAAGATAGCGAAAGATGCGGAACGGCGGAAAATAATGGAACAGCTTTACGTACAGCAGCCAATAAAGCAATCAGCCTCCGTTCTGCGTAACCATTTTTCCAAAGCAGGTCTTGGGTGGCGCAGCGCTTTTAGCGCCGCGACAAAAGCCTTTGCCCAGTCACGCCCCGGGATACATTCGCTGCTCTCAAATTTCGCCACCACCCTGATTTCATGATAGCTGAGAGTTGACAGCTGATAGCTTGCTCTTCCAGCTTTCCAGCGCCCGCTCTAACTTCACGCCCCGCGATGCCTTCAGCAACACGACATCACCATCGCGAGTTTCTTTCGCCAACCACTGCCCTGCTTCTTCCGAAGTTGAGAAAAATACGGCTTGTATTCCCGATTGTTGCGCCGCTTCCACCATTGGCCGGGCGAGTCCACGAACTCCTACCAGGAAATCAATTTTCTTTTCCGCCATGTGCTCTCCGGACCGACGATGCATTTCCTCTCCCGCAGGGCCAAGCTCCAACATTTCGCCCGCAACCACAATTCGTCGCGTCGCCGGCGTCCTGGCGAGGCTGTCCACCATGGCTTCGAGTGCCCTCGGATTGGAATTGTAGCAATCGTTGATGACCGTGATGTTACCCACTTGGACGACCTGTCCGCGTTTGTCCGCAGGCGCCAGCGTGCCCAAGGCTGCGGCCAATTCCGCAAGCGTGAGGCCTCGATCCGCTCCGACTGCAACGGCGGCCAATGCGTTGGAAATATTGTGTACGCCGACCAAAGGCAGTACCGCCCTTTCGCGTTGCCCATTCATCACCAGATCGAACCGCGATCCCTCGATGCCGCGTGATTGAATGTTTTCCGCTCGCACATCCGCCGAAGAATGCAAACCGTACATTATTTTCTTGCCGTTGAACGCGAACTTCGAAACATGTTCATCGTCCGCATTGAGTGCGGCTGTTCCATTCGCCGGCAAACATTGAATCAACTCGTACTTGGCGCGGGCGATGTGCGCGATTGAGTCGAAAAATTCCAAATGCACCGGGGCCACATTCGTCACCACGCCAATTTCCGGTTGCGCGATCTTCGCCAGCGCCGCGATTTCACCGGCGTGGGACATGCCCATCTCGATCACGGCCAAATCGTGTTCGGGCTCAAGTTTTAGCAACATCAGTGGCAATCCAAAGTGATTATTGAAATTGCCTTCGGACTTAAGCACGAGAAATTTCGCAGAGAGAACATGAGCAATGGCCTCTTTGGTGGTTGTCTTTCCCGCCGATCCCGTAACTCCTATCAACGGCTTTCCCCACAAGCGGCGCACCGCCGCAGCGAGCATTTGCAGCGCTACCAGCGGGTCATTGACAGCCACGAGGTCCGTGTTGTTCGGATAACGAGCCAGCTGATCTTTACGAACGATGGCAGCTGCGGCCCCTTTTTCCAGTGCCTGATCCACAAAATCGTGACCATCCATCCGCTCGCCCTTGACCGCGAAAAAAAGCTCGCCGGATTTCACCGTGCGCGAGTCAATGGAATATCCCTGCGCCACCGCTTGATGATCGAATTCACCAGCGGCCGAAAGAATCTTCGCAATCTGGGGAAGCGGCAGCTTCATGGATTTTTCCCGGCTGCAGTCTGGGCTGCCACGCACTCGTATCCCGCCGCCCGCAAGGCTTGACGAGCAACTTCCACATCGTCGAACGGAATCGATCCTTCACGCAGCACTTGGATTTTCTCATGGCCCTTGCCGGCCAGCAGCACAATGTCCCCCGGAACAGCCTCGCGGATCGCAATCCCAATGGCCGCCTTACGGTCAGGTTCCGTTCGATACTTTGCACCGGCTCGCTGTAGCCCAACCATCGCATCATTAATAATCGCCAGCGGATCTTCACTGCGCGGATTGTCCGAAGTCAGCACCACGAAATCGCTGCCCCGGCCCGCCGCCTCGCCCATCAACGGACGCTTCGCGCGGTCGCGATCCCCCCCGCACCCAAAGACCGTGATCACTCTTCCATTCGGTCCTGCCCGCGTTACAAACTCGCGCGCCAGCGCTGTCAGATTACGAAGTGCGTCATCGGTGTGAGCATAATCCACAACTACTGTAAACGGCTGCCCGCAATCCACACGTTCAAAACGCCCGGGGACGCGCTCCAGCGACGCAATGCCATTGGCAATATCTTCCAATTTGCATTCGCCCGCATGGGCCGCGGCCGCGGCTGCCAGAATGTTGTACACATTCACTCGTCCGATTAAGGGCGATGAAATCGGAATGGTCCTCGCCGGGCTTATCAAATCAAATTTCGTTCCTTGCGGCGTGATCTCCAGTTTTGCGGCGCGGAAGTCGCCTTGCATCAATCCGTAAGTGAGAACTTCTTGACTTACTTTTTTGCTGATCCCCGTCAGTTGCCTTCCGGATTCATCGTCCACATTAATCACAGCAGCTCGCGGCGGGCGAGCGCCATCTCCAGTAAATAACAATTGCTTCGCCGCAAAATATTCTTCCATGGTGACGTGATAGTCCAGATGGTCACGGGTCAGATTCGTAAATACTGAGACATCAAAATAAATGCCATATGCCCGGTGTTGCGCTAAAGCATGAGAGGAAACTTCCATCACAGCGTCGGTCGTACCCGCGCCCATGGCTTCGGCAAAAATCCGGTTCAGGTCGAGCGACTCCGGTGTTGTATGGGGCGCAGGCAGAATTTTTCCGGCCACGTGATATTCGATGGTCCCAATCAGCGCGCTCTTACGGCCGGCAGCAGCAAGAATCGCTTCCAGAAGAAATGCCGTCGTACTCTTGCCGTTGGTTCCGGTAATTCCAGTAACAGACAATTTGCTCGCAGGATTTTTGTAGAAATTCGCCGCCAGTTGTGCCAATCCCTTGCGTCCGTGTGAAATCTCCGCCCATGCGACACCCGTTCGCACTGCTTCACTGGCACAATCGGTAACCACGGCGACCGCCCCGGAAGCGACCGCTTTATCGATAAACCTATTTCCGTCACTGGATTCGCCACGCATAGCGACAAACACGTCACCCGGTTTGACGCGGCGCGAATCGTATTCCAATCCGCCAACCTGCGGATTGCCGCTCTGGTTGCGGATTTCCGCGCCATCGAGGAGTTCGAGGAAAGTCATTGGACTGAATTATAGGACACTAGGAGATTTCGGATTTGTGATTGCGGATTTCAGATTTAAGAGTCAGAGGTTTCAATTTGCAATCCAAAATCTCCAATCTGAAATCGTGCAGGCAAAGGACGCAAAGAACCACAATCATTTCGTCCGGACGATGTCGCAGTTATTTCAGATTTATGATTCTAGATTGCAGATTTAGCCGCAAAATCTGAAATCTCCAATCGGAAATCCCCTTACGCTCATCGCCCGAACTTCACCGTAATTCTCGCCCCCGTCTGCACGTGGGTCCCCGGCAACGGCGATTGTTCCCTTCCCATGCCGCTGCCCACGGCATCCAGATCAAGCCCACTCTCCTCAGCAGTTTCGATCGCCGTCCTTACTGTCTTTCCGATGAATGAGGGCACGAGGATCCCCCCTTGCTCGACATCCAACACAACCGTGCCTGACGTTCGCTGGCCTTGATCATTTGATGTCTCACTCTCCGCGGCGGGCTGCGAATTTGAAGGTCGTGGCCCCGGCGCAATTGCAGGATTCGGCTCATTTTCCTTCAGCGATGCCGGCACAAGCCCACCGTTCTTCACCGGAACCGGATTTGCTGACGGAGGCATCACGGGCGCGGAAGCTTGTGCCGCGGCATTGTCGTCCAATACATCCAGCGGCGCGCCCAGATGGTCCGGCGAACCCTCGGCGATATCTTGATCATTGACCTGTCGCGCGGCCAACAGCACCTGCCGGTTCGGCGGCAACTCGATGTCGTGCGGCGTGTGCAGGTACTCGAGCACCTGCTGCGAGATTCGCTGAAACACCGGTGCGGAGACGTCGGCGCCATGATGCGGGCCGACCGGGGAATCGATGATCACCGCGACCACGATCGATGGATCATTAATGGGAGCGAATCCGGCGAACGATGCAATGTATTTTGTGTGTGAATATGCGTGAGTGGCAGGATCGATTTTCTGCGCCGTGCCAGTCTTCCCGGCGGATGAATAGCCTTCCAGAATAGCTTTGCGGCCGGTGCCGGTAAGTACGACGCCCTGCATCATTTGTTTCATCTCGGCCGCCGTCTTTGAAGAGATCACGCGTGTCCCTTCTCCGGGATGAAAGGCCACGGTTTGAGGACCCTGTTGTGCTGAGATTGCTCCTGCGACAATATGAGGCGGCAGCCGCACTCCGTCATTCGCGATGGTCGAAACCATCGCGGCCAACTGCAATGGGGATACTCCAATCTCCTGGCCCGTGGAAATCGCAGCGATCGAGACTTTTGACCAACGGCTGGCCGGCTTGCTCAGGCCCCTGGTTTCCCCGGGCAGTTCGATTCCGGTTTGCTGGCCGAATCCGAATCCGCGAATGTATTTGTAGAATCGGTCGTCGCCGAGGCGCAGCCCAATCTTAATCGCGCCCACTTCACTGGAGTGCGCAAGAATTTCCGCGACCGACAGATTTCCCCACGGCTTGTCGTCATGGATGCGCATGCCGTTGACGACGATGGAGCCCATTTGACAGTCGAATACTTCATCTGGGACGAGTCAGCTTTTCTTCCAGCGCTGCGGCGATCGTCACCAGTTTGAAGGTCGAGCCCGGTTCGTATACGTCACTGACGGCGTGGTCTTTCAATCGTTCGGGCGTAATCTCGCGGGAAAGGTTGGGATTGAACGTCGGATGATTCGCCAACGCCAGAATTTCTCCAGTGCGGGGATTCTCCACGACCACCGTGCCGGCCTCGGCATGGGTTTGTTGCATCGAGCGGCTAATTCGCGTTCGGCGATGTATTGGATCTGCTCATCGATGGTCAGTACAATGTTCTGACCCGGCCGCGGTTGTTTCTCCACGCTGCCAAACCACTTCTTATGCGCGTCCACCGAGATAACCATGCTTCCCGGCTCGCCGCTTGAGCTTGTCATCAAACTCCCGCTCGATGCCGCTCAGTCCTTGATCGTCCGTACCCACATAACCAATGACCTGCGCTCGCTAAATCTCGTTTGGGGTAAAAGCGCTTCGATTCTTTCTGGAAATAAATGCCGCGCAGATTTAATGCCCGGATGCGGTCCGCGGTCTCCGCATCGGCTTTGCGGGCCACCCAGCAAAAACTCTTTCCCGCCTTGCATTTGGTCAGCGATTCACGAGGATCGGTTTTGGTAATCCTCGAAATTAAGGAAATGCGAAGTCGGCAGATCGGGAATATCCGAGGGCACCGCGAAGGCTGAATCGACGGAGACTGACATCGCAAGGTCACGCCCCTGGCGATCGTAAATTGCACCGCGAATTGCGGAAACTTCCTCGGTCCGCTGCTGCTGATGTTGCGCTTTCTGCTGAAAGCTGCCGTAACGGAAAACCTGCAAATACACCAGCCGCATGCAGATGCCCGCCGACCATAACACCAGAATTGAGCCGAGCAGGTAGAGCCGGAGGTTGGCGCTGTTGCGGTTTGTGCTGGCAGCCACGAATTTCTTCCTTAGACAAACATGGCGGCCCGCTTGCCGCGGAAGCCGCCGGAACTTTGTCAGAGATTTGCACGAGCTTCGGAGCGAATATTTTTCAAACTGCCCGGGATGCGCACAAATCTATCGCGCCGAAATCACTGCAACCGGCGTCATGCTGGCCATCACCGGTGCGCTTGGATCCGAAGTGACACTATCCATGCGGATCACTTGACCGGCCTGTGGCGATTGCAATCCCATCTGCCGCGCCAGTGTGTCGATCCGCTCCGGGTGCGCAGGAACGCATCTTGCAGACGCAGATCGCGGTTCTCTTCCGCCAGTCCATCGCGCTGGCTTTTCAACGCTTCAATCTTGTATCCGTATTCAATGGCCTTGAAATGCTGGCAGGCATAAGTCATCACCAGCAGAAACAAACAGCACAGCGCGAAGCCAAATTGCTTCATCTCGCGTCCATGCGCCGGATCTTCCACTTTCACCAGGCGTGAATTGTCGATGGGCTTGAAAAAATAAACTTCCGGCGTCCCCGTCCAACACGGCTTGCGTCGCGGGACCGGAACTGCGCCGTGGATTGCTGCGGCTGCCGCCATCTATGCCACCCCAAGTAAATTCGAGCGCGGGAACCGTTCGTAGGTCCGGCAGCGACTGCCACTGTTCCAACAAGGTCGCATCGATTTGTTGAGGAGCGTGATCTTCCGCGCGTTCCACCGCCGCCATCAATTCGTTGATCAGTTTCCCGTGTACATTACCGCCTCCGTTTATTAATTCGAACTTTTCATCCCGGCTCGGCCATTCAGACTGCGCCGGGATCCCGGCAGGTTTTCCAGGGTCAAAATTTTAATGTTTCTAAACTCTTTCCGCCGCCCGCATCTTCGCGCTGCGAGACCGCGGATTGCGATCAATCTCTTCTTCCGTTGCGGTCACTGGCTTTTTCGTCAGCACTTTGTAGTGACCCTGCTTCGCTCCGTCGCGGAAGGCATCTTTCACGATGCGGTCCTCCAGCGAGTGGAAACTGATGATCACCACTCTTCCGCCCGGTTTCAGCATCTGCGGCGCCGCTTCCAGCAGCTCCCGCAGGTCGTCCAGTTCATGGTTTACGAAGATTCGGAGTGCTTGAAAGGTTCTGGTCGCCGGATGAATCCTTCTTTCTGCCTGATTCATTGGCCGGGCCGCGGCTGATACCACAGCTGCGAGTTGCGCAGTTGTTCGTATTGGCCGCGACCGGACAATGGCTCTGGCGATTCTCCGCGACCTCCTTTCCTCACCGAATTCGTAAATCAGATTCGCGAGTGTGACCTCGTCCACCTGATTTACCACTTGTTCGGCGGTGCAGCCCGGCTTGCGGATTCATTCGCATGTCGAGCGGTCCTTCCGCCTGAAAACTAAAGCCTCGCGCCGCATCGTCGAGTTGCAAACTGCTTACGCCGATGTCGGCCAGAATTCCGTCAACCTTGCCGTTGGTCGTTCGTCGTTCGTCGTTCGCCAGTTCCGCGAATGAACGCATGCAGCAACGTCACCGTCGGCCAGTCGCCAGTCGCTGTTGCTCTTGATCTTGATCTTGGCCAACGACCAACGACGAACGACCAATGACGCCTTTCGCAATCTCCAGCGCCGCGGGATCCTTATCGAGCCCAATCAAATGTCCCGGTGCGCCGAGGCGTTTTGCGATTTCCAAACTGTGCCCGCCCAGGCCCACCGTAGCGTCGATATACGTTCCGCCACGCTTGATATTTAAAAAATCGATCGCTTCTTTTAAAAGAACCGGAACATGGCAGCCTCCACCATGCCCATCCCTCTCGGGGATGTTTAAACTCTCGCGCCACTAGATGCCCAGCTCGTCGAGCGTCTTTCATCCTCCGGCGTGAACTGTTGCTCTTCAATTTCCTTGCGGTACGCTTCCAGGTTCCGCACTATCAGGTGCGTCAGGTTCCCGGTCACCGCAACCTCACCTTTGATCTGCGCCGCTTCCCGCAACAACTGCGGCATCAGCAAACGGCCTTGCCCATCCATCTCGACGGCCTGGCCGTAGTAGTTCACGCGATCCAAAAACTTCTTCTTCGTAGGATTGAAAGTGGAGAGCCCCGCCAGCTTCTGCTCGATCCGCTCCCATTCCTCGAAGGGATACAGTTGGGCAACCTTGCCATCCAAACTGGTGATATAGAATTGCGTGCTGTACTTCTCGTCGATCACCCGCTTGAACTCCGCCGGGACCTTGAGCCGTCCTTTTTCGTCGACGCGAGTTGGGTGATTGCCGCGAAACATAAATATGGCCCTGATTCAGGGTTTGACTACCATTTGCAGTGACTGCCACTTCGGGGGAGGTTGAAATCGTTACAATGCGGTGCGTTTTCGGTACGTCGGGGCTGTTTTTGGGGGTTCCAGCTACTCTTTCCACTGGTGCCTCTCTATTTTCCAGTCTTGCCCACGATCTCTACCGCGTCCGCCACTTTCTACCACATTTGTCCACATCCTACGCCTAAACCGTTTGTTGTCAACATGAAAGTTATAGGTCATGAGGGGGATAGTTGACGCTTTGGGGAAACCACTAAGACTTGTACTTAACGATTTAGGTGACCACAAGCAGTGGTGTTAACGATCTTTGTTCTAAACCTTCTATTTCGCTGATTCTTCGCCTTTTATAATTTTCCGTAAATTCACCAATCTGTGGAAATCTCTCAACTCCCCAAGTTCGGTCATCCTGAGCGCAGCAAAAAGGTTCGAAGAACCCTTTTGCGGAGTCGAAGGACCCCCTACGAACTCAACCATCCCATCCCTGTGTGGGATTTTCTCGAGCGCAAAGAACAGCCGCAAAGAACGCCAAGAAAATCTTCTGCCCCTCTTAGCGCTCTTTGCGGATTTTCTTTGCGTTCTTTGCGGTTAAAAGCCCTCCAATAAAAAAGGCCCCGGCTATCGCCGGGGCCAAAAACGCTCATTGGCTCTACCAAAGCACTTTCAAGCCAATCTGAATATGCCGCGATCCACCGGATCCAATGACTGGGTTGGAGGCGTTGATGTCGGGAGTGAACTGCGCGATGCCCACGGTGCCTGCGGATCCGTCCGACAAATCATGGTCGGGATTGGCAAAGTTCGGATGATTCAGGATATTAAACACTTCGCCACGAGCTTCCAGCTTAACCTTCTCCCCGATTCTGAAGTTCTTGATCACCGAGAAATCCAGATTGACGAAGCCCGGCCCGTACACCACATTCCGGCGCATGTCCCCGAAAGTCCCTGGCGCGGGCGGTGTCATGACTGCGCTTCCGGAAACGAAACAGCCGCCGCTATCCAGAGTGTCTTCGTCGGTGCCGTCGATTAGTTGGTCCGCTCCAGCCTGTCCTCCCAAAGCGAATGCCTGGTTGTAGCAGCGCTGGGCCGCCGGGTTGAGCCCGCCGGTTGCGTGGAAATTCCCGCTGCTATCAGTCACCGTGCTGAACTGATCGTAGTCGTAGAACGGAAATCCCTTGGTTTTTCCCCAATGGAAGTCGCCCGGGTTTCCGGTGATATTCCATTTGTCGTTGAATTCAGCAGTACCGCTGATGTCATTAAAGCTGTCATACAGGAACAGCGGCTCTCCGGTCTGGGCAGTGAAGATGCCATTCACATGCCAGCCTTCAAGCATCTGCCCATAACCTCTCTTGGACGGCAGGTCGTAGGTCGATGCGAAAGTGAAGCGATGCCGGATATCTGAGTCGGCATTCGATCGTTCCGCAGCCGGATCGTAACTGTTCTGAATGTTGAACTGGCGGTTGTCACCCGAATCGTCAATCGCGTGTGCCCAGGTGTAGCCCGCGACAAAATACAGTCCATGCGAGGTTTTCTGCCGCAGCGTGACCTGTAGCCCGTGATAAATCGAGTTGTCGCCATTTCCCAACTGGTAGATGTTGCTCAGTGTCGGGAACCTGGCGTTGAAGGGCCGCCCGGATTGCTCGTCCTCATCAACGTCATTCGCAAACACGTTTTGATTGATATCGCGAATGCTGTAGAGCTTATCGCCCTTGTTGCCAACATAGCTCATGGTCAACGAAGCGTCATGCCACAACACTTGCTCCACATTGAAGTTCCAGTTGATGGTGTACGGCGTCGTCAATTTGGGCGACGTGCCGAAGACCGGGCAAAGATTGTCAGTCGAACAAACCGCATCCTGAGGATTGAGATCGCCAAACACCGGCCCTCCGGATTTCCAGGCCGCACTCATTTCATCCGGATCGGGACTTAGAGTGGTGGCCACAATCGTGCCGCCGCCCGGAGTCGGAGATCCCGGAACACCTGTCGGGTTCCCGCCCAATCCAATGGCATTGGTGTTGTTCTGGCCGAGATAAACATCGATGTGCGGGATTTCGTCGATGATGCCAAACCCCGCGCGAATGACAGTGTTTTGCGTGCCAAACAGATCGTAGGCAAGGGACAGCCGCGGGCCGAAGCTCCGATAATTCGTGCTATAGGGTTTGCTGATTCCATGTCCCACCTGGACCAATCCGAGATTGGGATCGAAGTTGCTCAACAAATCGTTCTGTTCGTGAATCGGCAGACTCAAATCGTAGCGCAACCCGGCGTTGAGGCTGAGCTTGGGGGTGATGCGCCAGTCGTCCTGAATAAACAATCCAAAAGATTTTTGACTGACCACGCGATGGTTGTTGCCCACGAAAATGAAGTTGCCGCTGCGAATATCGCCAGTCGCAAAATCTTCCAGATCAGAGAAGCGGATTTCGCCGGAACCGAAAGTATTTCTGAGATTATCCGAACTGCCGGTACGGAAATCGCCGCCAAAGCGAATATTGTGTTTTCCAACAATGTAGGTCGCGTTGTCGGTGAACTGCAGCGTCTGGTTTGGCGTCGTAGAGAGCGGCCAGGACTCGCTTCCACCGAACGTGTGCGACGTGAAGCCGCCACCGATACGAATTTCCGGCATTCCATAGTTGGTTGGATCCAGCACGCCCGTGTTCAGACCGTAGGCAATGGGATTGGTATTGTGATCGGCATTCGCGATCTGCTGCGAGAACCGGTTGTAGCCAACGTGCACTTGATTGGTCAGGCGTGAAGTAGGTACCCAAATCCATCCGCCACCCGCCACCTGTGCCCGTGTACGCGCCTGCGAAAGAAATAGCGGATTCAATACCGTGGTGCTTTCTTCGAGCTGTTTGCTGTCGCCAAAGAAATAAGTCCCGACAAAAGTGTTCTTTTCTGAAAAATGGTAGTCCATCTTCAGAATTCCGTTGTCTTCGCGATTTCGATTGTCGAAGTCGGTGTTCAGGTTCGTGGTTTGGCCAGGATTGAACGGAAGAAGCGTTCTAAGCTTCTCACTGACCGAGCTGCAATTGGGCTCGCAGAGCGCAAACGCATCGGCCACGCTCTCGTCCGGATCGGGGGTGGCCTGGGCGTTCGTAATCGGCGCTTCCACCAGCAGAGGATTGCCAACGACATCTCGAACACCCTCGTAATTCGCGAAGATGAAGAGCTTGTCTTTTACAATCGGTCCGCCGGCCGACACACCAAACTGATGCAGGTTGAGCGCGGCCACCGGGTTGTGGGTGCCGTCCTCGCTCACCGCCGGATTGAACCAGTTGCGGGCATCCAGCGCCTTGTTGCGGTTGAAATAGTAAGTCGAACCATGAAAACCGTTCGTCCCTGACTTAATGCCGACGTTGATGATCGCGCCGGGCTTGTAACCGTAATCGGCCTCGGGGCTGGATTGGACGTTAAATTCCTGGATGGCGTCGATCGGCAAATGCGTGGCCGGCGTGCCTTCCACGCCTTCCGCGTTGATGACCGTCGTTCCGTAGTACGCGTCGTTGTCATCAAGACCATCGACAACAAAGTTGTTGTCTTCTGGGCGGTTGCCATTCGCGGTAATCGACAGAAATCCACCGCCCGGCGAACGCTGAATGCCCGGCTGTAACACCACGAGGTTTTGAAAATCGCGTCCTAACAGCGGCAGAGAGTTGATCGCGGCATTGGAAAAAGTACCGCCTAGTACGTCGGACGTCGTGTCAACCAGCGGCGCCTCGCCGGAAACCGTCACCACCTGGTCGACGGAGCCCGCGGTCAGCTTAATGTCCACGCGGATGTCTTTCGCCACTTCCAACTGGAGACCGACGCGCACTTCTTTCTTGAAACTCGCCGCCTCCGCGGTCACGGTGTAGGGGCCGGGCTCAAGATTCGGAGCCGCATAATCGCCCGCCGCCGTCGTGGTCAGCGTCCTCGAAACTCCTGTAGCGGTATCGGTGATCGTAATTTTGGCGCCCGAAATCACGGCCCCGGAATCGTCCGTCACCGAACCCAGAATTCTTCCCTGGGATGTTTGAGCGGCCAGAAAAACTGTGTTGCACACGACCGCGAGGATTATTAAGGCGCTGAGACGAAAGAGTTTCATGTGGCTCCTGGGTTCTGGTTCTAAGTTCGGCAATTCGTTTTTACGTGTCGGCACAACAACTTCACGGACGCTTGCATGTTATTGGAAATTAGCTGTTCAGGCGGTGGGGGGCGGCCGCCGGCGGCTCACAGCCCAGATTCAAGCTTGCCGGACGCGACAATTGAGACAATCTGCTCAAGATTGTGCTCGCGCGTCGAAAAGAAAAATAGAAGAGAAGTATTGGTCATCGTCTGCTACGACCCGATTGGCAGCAGTTTTCCGGTTGACGGAAGTTTGTCAAAGAAGGTGCCAGAAGTCAATTAGGAACTTCGCCGTCCAGTCGAAAGCCCGTGGGCAGACGAGGGCGAGTCCGAATCAGTAAATCGCATTCCCCGGCTCTGTGCTGTGCACCACCCCCTTTTCGACTGACAGCGAATAACTCTTCCCCCCATCGCCGGTCCAGGTATTCAAATCGAAATGCCCGCCAGTGGGAACGTGATAAACGGAAATATCATGAAACTCCAACGGCACATTCTCTTTACAAACCTCCGGCGCATGCTTGGGCTTCAAAAAATACGCGCCTTTGCCGGAACCGACCACCGTTCCTTTACCATCGGCTTCCACCAGCACCGATGATTTTTCGTCAATCGCCACTTCTCGCGGATGCTTCGTCTGCCCATCCTGAATCATGCGCGCCAGAAAAACCAAAGTGCGCCCCATCCGGTCGCGAATGGCGAAATGGCTGTCAGTAATCAAATTTTCGAGATGAGGAATCTTGAGGAAGCCGCTCACGACTGTGACTTCATTGTGATAAGGATTCGGCAATGCATCTTTGGAATGAAGCTCGGCGTCCGCTGGATCATTTAGTGCGCCATAAAGAAATTCTCCCTGGACAGCGAGTCCCGCGCTGGTTCCGCCGATCGGTTTGCCTTCGGCGATGTTGGCATTCAGCGCGTCCTGCACCGGAGTTCCTTTCCAGAAATGAATGTAGTTGGCTTGGTCGCCGCCCGCGATAAACACAGCTTCGGCATGGCGAATGATGTCCGCCACCGCGGGATCTTCCGCCGCTGCGCGGTCCGGAATAATCAGCGTGGCCACGGAATTGGCTTTGCACAGGCCGTTTACGTACGGGTTGTAATCGTCATCCCCAGTGGCGCGCAAAATCAAAAAGTCTCCGCCATTGGCTTTGTCACACAGCCACTTAAAAGCAACATCAAGGTCTTTCCCGCCGCCCATCATGGCCGTTCCAGCGACCGGCGTAGTTTTCACATCGTTCTTGTTACCGAGACGCATGTATTGATACGAAGCCGCCTGGCTGGCACAACTGAACAAAATCGTGACAGCAAAAACGAGAGAAAACATTTTCAGGGATGGATTTGTCATGGCGCTGTCAATATACAGCAACCCACAAAACCCTTGTCATCCTGAGTGAGCGTTCTTCGCGAACGAACGACCTATGGATTTGTATTCACCCGAGGCGGAGTGGAGTGTTCTTATCAGAACCAAAGTTGCGTACGTCCTTCGTTCGCGAAAAACGCTCACTCAGGATGACAAAAGTGGGCTTCACCGTGCTAATGTTTTTTCGCGAGGTCACTTATGTCATCAGCTCCGCCGACTATTGAAGCGCTAAAAGAGCGAATGAAAGCCACCTGGATGGCAGGCGATTTCGGTAAAGTTGCGAAATTTGCCGCCAGCGATGCCGCGCGGTTCGTCGATGGTCTTCCGTTGCAATCCGGCATGCGGATATTGGATGTAGCCTGTGGCACCGGCAACACCGCCATACCGGCAGCGCGCAAAGGCGCCCAGGTAACTGCAGTCGACATCGCCACCAATCTCCTTGAACAAGCCCGCATCCGCGCTCAGGGCGAAGGGCTTACCATCGACTTTCGTGAAGGCGACGCCGAAAAGTTGGCTTTTCCCGACGCCTCGTTCGATGCCGTCATCACCATGTTCGGCGCCATGTTCGCCCCGCGGCCGGATCTCGTTGCGGCGGAATTGGTGCGGGTATGCCATCCTAAGGGTTTCATCGCCATGGCGAATTGGACGCCTGAAGGGTTTGTCGGCAAGACATTCATCCTCACCAGTCGCCATGTGCCACCCCCGCCCGGCATGCCCGCGCCGGTGTTGTGGGGCAAGGAAGATGTGGTTCGCGAGCGCTTTGCGAAACAGAATTGCAAAGTCGAGACTTTCAGGCGGAATGCTGAATTTAAATATCCCTTTGACAGCAAGCGGGTAGTGGAGTTTTTCCGAACATACTTCGGCCCAACGCAGTCCGCATTTTCGCGCCTCGATGCTGCCGGACAATCCGCCCTGGCGGCTGATTTAGAGAAGCTTTGGGATGAAAACAATCGGGGATCGGCAAATGAAACGATTGTGACTGCGGAATATCTCGACGTGCGAGTAACGAAGGCTTGATTATCTTGAAGGCTCGACGAAGACGGCGGTGCCGTACGCCAGGACTTCCGTGACACCCTGCATTACTTCGGTGGCATCGTAACGAGCGCCTACGACCGCATTGCCGCCAAGTTCGGCGGCGTGTTGCAACATCAGATCGAAAGCTTCGGCACGAGTCTTCTCGCACAACTGCGTAAGCAGCGTGATGTTGCCACCGAGAATGGTTTGCAGGCTGGCGCCGATGGTGCCAACGATCGAACGCGACCGCACCACGATTCCGCGAACCACTCCCAAAGTGCGGGTGACTTTGAAACCGTCCAGTTCGAACTGGGTGGTGACCATGTTATGCGCGACCATCAATGCCATGTCAGGATTCCTTTCGCCGTCCCTGGGGAAAACTCTACAACAATTGCGCGCGGATGCCTCCCTACCAGCTTGGTACGCTACTCGGGGCCGGCCGTAATCACATACCCTTCGGCGGTCGGATCGTATTCGAGGTGGAGAACATTGGGCTGGCAACAAATCTGACAGTCTTCAACGTAAGTTTGGCTTTTGCCCTGGGAGTGGTCGACGACGATTTCGTTCCATTCCCCGCAGTGTGCGCATTGGAAGCCTGCATCCATGAGGACATCGTACTCTAAGACCATTGTTTCCAACCATTAGCTTGGGGATAACAAGTTTTATGGCTCTGAAACCGCAAAATGCAGTTGCATGGTCTCCCAGAATAGGTCGCCATGAGGCCTGGAACAGCCCAGGAGCTCCAGCTCCTCTCGACAGGACGTTTGGGTCGCCTAAAACGAGCTAGCGCCCCTCGAAGGAAGGCGAATCGATTCACTGTTAGAATTTAGCTTATAGATATAGTTTTCAACAACGAAGCCGGATCGGAGGCACCACGACTACGCGTCCTTGGAAGGTGCAGGGGTCCTTCGACTTCGCAGACCTTCGCTGCGTGAACGTCAGACTCCGCTCAGGATGACAAAACTGTGTGGATTTGACTCGATCGAAAAAAACCTGCCATCGGTAGTGGCTTACAGCCCTGGCACCGGCGGACAGCCTTTGAATTCTGTCAGGAACGTGTTGCCGATGTAGCCCAGGTACTCGATGCCGATTTTGCTAGTGAAGAAACCGTCGCATGTCATGTTGCGCAGGAACGAGAAGAAATCAATTCCCTGGCTCAGACTGGAATCGGCTTTAGCGTTCTTGCGATAGGCGATCAAATCCAGAATTTCTTTCTGTTGCTCGGGAGCGCAATCCAAGTAGACCTTGCCATAACGGTCGGTGCAGGTTTCGTCCAGCCACATCAAGCCTCCGCCCAGCTTCAATGAATAAACCTCGTTCTCGCTGCTGATGAGATCGATAAATTCCGGAGCGCCGGCTTCGATTGCGCCACCGGAGTCGCCGTCCGCGGGAATAATTGTCTGACAAAGGGTTTGCAGCGTCCTGTATTGATGGGCGGAAAAATATTTTGGAGTGTAGGCGCCTGTAGCCGTGGCCGCTTTTTCTGACATCACCATGTGATGCGCGTATTCGGCTGCTTGCGCGGGAATGGTGCCAAGCACGCCGCCGGCGATTGCGCCCAGGCCAAGGGTTTTCAAAATGTCGCGACGTGAAACTGTTTGTGAGGACATAATTTTTTCTGTCATCAGAGGCTCCCGCTCTTGGCCTGGGCAATCAAATATTCAGAGGCGCGCCACGAAAGGGCCATGATGGTCAGCGTCGGATTTTTGTCCGCGTTGGTCACGAACGGTGCGCCGTCGGTGACGAACAGATTCTTTACGTCGTGGGCCTGGCAGTTGCTGTTCAAGACTGACGTTCGGGGATTGTTGCCCATGCGCGCCGTCCCGATTTCATGGATGATGACGCCACCATCCGCAATGCCATAGGGTTGGGCGCCGTCGGGAGACACCTTGGTCGTATAAGTCCCGCCCGCGGCTTCGGTGATCGAACGGAAAGTTTCCTGCATGTCTTTCGCCATGAGGATTTCGTTCTGACTCCACTTCCAATGGAAACGAAGCACCGGAATGCCCCATCGATCGACGGTATTGGGATCGAGTTCGCAATAGCTGTCCGGGTTGGGAATCATTTCGCCCCGTCCGGCGAAGCCGATATAGGTTCCGTAATCGCCGCGCAGCTTTTTCTTCAGTCCAGCACCGTAACCTTCGTAAACATCCAGTGAGTCGCTGAATTCTCCTACGCCCGGCATGTCGCGACCTCCGCCGAATTCAATGTGGTAGCCGCGCAGGAAATCATTTTTGCGGTCGAACTTCCACCAGGGAACGTACATGTGCTCTCCACCGGTGCCATCATGATTGTGCGGCGGCATTTTTTCGAGTTGCGGAAAGTAGCCACCACCGCCGCTGCCCACGGTATCGGTGAGATAGCGGCCGACGACGCCGGAAGAATTCGCGAGCCCGTCAGGGAACAGCGTGGATTTGGAATTGAGCAGCAGGCGCGCGGATTCACAGGCGCTGGCGGCGAGGACAAATGACTTGGCGTAGACGCGCTTTTCGGTTTTTGTAGTTTTGTCGACGTACGAGACTGCTGTCGCTTTGCCATCTTTGCCCACGATGACTTCACGGGCCATGGCGCCGGTGATCAGCGTTAAGCGTCCGGTAGCTTGCGCAGGAGGAATCATCACCTGGCTCGAACTAAAGTTAGAGGCGCTGATGCAACCGCGTCCGCATTGGCCGCAGTAGTGGCAGGCGGCGCGTCCATTCAGCGGCTTAGTAAGAATGGCGAGACGCGAAGGTACGCAGAGGACCCCGATTTTGTCGCAAGCCTTCTTGATGATGGTCTCGGTGCAGCGCGGAGGAGGAGGAGGAAGAAATACGCCGTTGGGCGCGCTGGAAATATTTTCCTGAGATCCGAAGACGCCGATGAAGGTTTCAACTTTATCGTAATAAGGTGCGATTTCTTCGTAAGTGAGCGGCCAGTCGTCGCCCATGCCATCGTTGGAGCGCGACTTAAAATCCACGGGCGCGAAACGCAGCGCGATGCGTCCCCAATGATTGGTGCGGCCACCGACGATGCGGGAACGGAACCAGCGAAATTTCGACCCCTCGGCGGTGGTATAAGGTTCGCCGTCGATGTCCCAGGCGCCGTTGGGCGCGAGAAACTCACCGAAGCTGTCGGCCTGTTTTCCGCCAACGCCGATGCCCCGGTGAGGAAGCTGGTAGGGCCAGACATGTTCTTTAAAATCTTTTTCGGGATTGAGCGCGGGGCCGGCTTCGAGCATGACCACGTTCAAGCCGCCTTCGGTCAGGACTTTGGCGGCAGTGCCGCCGCCTGCGCCTGATCCGATGATGCAGACGTCGTAGCTCTTGGGGGAACGAATCACTTCCATGCGTGTGATACCTCAGGCGCTAAAGCGCTTGTGTCCAGCTAGACTCTTGACGCGGTGCTGAAGCACCGCTTCTACACGGTGCTCCTTGCAACAGATGCAATTCGCAGCGTATTGCCTGGTAACGGTGGACTTTATACCTCTACTTCTGTCGTGCTTTCCTGCTGTCGAGGTTCCTCGCGGACTAAAGTCAGCTCGGAATGACAAGATTAATTTTATAACTTCAAGTTTAAATTTCCTAGGTTCACTATTTCGCTAGAAGCGAAGCGGCTTGAGATATTTGTAGCTGGCTTCGATGCTGGCGAAAGGGTCCTGCGGCTTGTCGTGCTCGACGAAATAATGTTTGATCCCGGCTTGCTCGGATTTACCGAGGATCTGTTTCCAATCGATCACGCCGCTGCCGACTGAAGTCATGTCGAGCGAGTCGCCAAAATTCTGGCCGCCGGAGGTGTCTACTTTCGGAATTTTCTTCATGTCCTTTACGTGGACAAGCGGGAAACGTCCGGGATACTTCGCGAAGTATTTCAAAGGGTCCTGGCCCCCTACGACGATCCAGCAAAGGTCTAATTCCATCTTGACCAGATTTGCGTCTGTCTCTTGCAGGAGGAAGTCGTAGGGCATCTTGCCGTCAGCGCCGGGAAAAAATTCGAACCAATGATTGTGGTAGGCGAACTGAATGCCTTCTTTCTTGCAGGCTTCGCCGGCGCGATTGAAAGTGTCGGCGGCATGCTTCCAACCGTCGGGCTGCTTGCGGATTTCTTCCTCAATCCACGGACAGACGATGTAGGAATGCCCAATAATTTTGCTGGCCTCCAACACGTGCGCGAAATTTTCCGGCGCCAGACTTTTGAAATTTACATGAGTGGAAGGAGCGGTAAGGCCCTGAGAATCGATTGCGGCACGGAAGTCCTTTGGCGATTGCTTGAAGTAAGTGATTGCCCCGTCACTGGCTTGAGCGAAGCCGGCGAGCTCAACTTCTTTGTATCCGATGGTGGCCACGTGGGCGAGCGATCCATGGAAATCCCGGTCCATGGCATCGCGCACGGTATAGAGTTGCAGGCCAATCTTATCGATTTTGTGATGGGCAAGCGCCCAGGTGAAACGGCTGGCCAGCAAGGTCGCTGCGGAAAGAGTCCCAATAAACTTTCGACGATTCATCTAAAGTTCTCCTCGCTTCATTTGGACGACGGCATAATCGCAGGCCCGGGCCGTCAGCGCCATGTAAGTCAATGACGGATTCACGCAGGATGTCGAGGCCATGCAGGCGCCGTCGGTGACGAAAAGATTTTTCAACTCGTGGGCCTGGTTGTGAGAGTTCAGCACCGAAGTTTTCGGGTCCCGGCCCATGCGCGCCGTTCCCATTTCATGAATGGTCAGACCGGGAGCAGCTTTCTCATCGAAGGTCCCGATATTTTTGGCGCCCGCGGCCTCGAGCATTTCGGATGCGGTGACTTGCATGTCCTTCAGTAGAGCGCGTTCGTTCTCGCCAAACTGGACCGAGATCTTGAGGGCGGGAATTCCCCAGGCATCCACTTTTACCTTGTCGAGTTCCGCATAGTTGTTGTGGTTGGGCAGGCATTCTCCAAAGCCGCCGAAAGACATCATCCAGGGTCCGGGATTGCGCAGCGAATGCTTGAATTCCGCGCCAATGCCAGGTTCGCGACTGCCGCGGCCCCAACCTTCGCGAGAACCACCACCCTGAAAACCGTACCCGCGGACGAAATCTGGATGCTTCTGTTTTACGTTGCGAAAGCGGGGAACATAAATGCCATTCGGACGATTGCCCAGGCTGGTGCGATCTTCATTGCCCGGAATGGTGCCCCATGCACCGGCCGCCATGACGTGATCCATCAAATTGTGGCCCAGTTCGCCGCTCGAATTTGCGAGGCCGTTGGGAAATTCCGGAGTGGCAGAATTCAAAAGCAGACGCGCCGATTCGAGAGTGGAAGCACATAGAAAAACTACGCGAGCATGGAATTCGAGGGCTTGGTGAGTTTGTCCATCGATGACGCGCACGCCACTGATTTTTTTGTTTTCCGAATCGACGATCAAACTGTGCACGACGCTGTAGGGACGCAGTGTCAGTTTGCCGGTCGCCATTGCCGCCGGAAGCGTGGAGTTCAGCGTGCTGAAATATGAACGCGTGATACATCCGCGGGCGCAGGGGCCGCAGTAATGACAAGGCAAGCGGCCTTGATGAGCTTTAGTCAAAATGGCGGCGCGGCCGATAGTCATCATGCGCTCGCCGGGGAAATGTTTGGCGATGGCATCCTTTACTAAGACTTCGGCGCAGGTCATTTCCATGGGCGGCAGAAATTTCCCGTCGGGAAGTTGCGAAAGCCCTTCGGATTGGCCAGTCACGCCGATGAAATCTTCCACATGGTCATACCAGGGGGCGATGTCCTGATAGCGAATCGGCCAGTCGATGGCGATGCCTTCTTTTAGATTTGCTTCGAAATCGAGATCGCTCCAACGATAGGTCTGACGGCCCCAAATAAGGGATCGCCCGCCTACCTGACGGCCGCGAATCCATAAGAAAGGCTTATCAGGGTCGGTGGTATACGGATTTTCTTTGTCGTTGACGAAAAATTTGCTGTTCCATTCGTCTAGGCCACTGCACGTCTCCTGAACGGGTTGATCTTTGCTCAGCAGTTTGCGATCGCCCATGCCCCGATATTTCTTCTCCCAGGTGGGAACATGCTCGGCGTAATCTTTTTCGGGATCGATAGGACGGCCAGCCTCAAGAACGAGAGTTTGCAGTCCTTTCTCAGTCAGCTCTTTGGCGGCCCAACCGCCGGTGATTCCGGAACCTACAACGATGGCGTCGTACACTTTGGCGGGCATGATTATTTGGCCGCCTCGGGCGCGAGAGGCACGCAGCCGGCGTGGCGCGGCGGAATGATCGACAGATGCAACTCCTGCTCAAAGCCGATTTGCGACGTGTAGTAACCAACCAAAGTGAGTTGTTTCATGGAGCCGAAGAATTTTTTCTTTCCGGGATTTTCGCGATGCCGGCCTGGTGAAGTTTGCATTTCGATCATTTCCTGATCGAGATCGCCAAGAAGTTTCATTTGCTGGTCCGGCGACGCACTGAGAAAATCCTTGTTGAATAGCCCCTGACTGCGGGTGTCGACGTCATCCAATCCCTCAAGAAAATTGGCGCGCTCGTTGTCGTCATACCAGTCGGTGAGAATCAGATCGATGAATTCATTGACCCGCGCGGCTTTTGCGCCGGGCGTGTCGGTCTGCGGAATGATCAGCTCGCTGATGAGAGTGACGGTCGCGTCCTGATGCGGGTTGAGAGTTTGCAGTGCAGCGGTTTTGGGAAGTTCCTGATGAACGGCGCGGAAAAGCGAAAATGCCTCATGCGATAGCAGCGGAAGGGCTGCGGCGGCAGCAAGCAACTTGAGCGCATCACGTCGCTTCATGCTTCACTCCTGAGTATTTTGTCGCTTTTGCAGATTACTCCCCGGCGGGAAGCTGGGTCAATGAGCCACGGATTTACGCGGATTCCGCGGATAAAAAAATCCGTGTAAATCAGTGCAATCCGTGGCAGGGGATTGGAATTTTCTACAGACGCGTTGATTGTTCGACCAACTCACGGGCCCCGCGCAGGGCCTTCACTGTGTCGCCGGTTGGAATGAACTCCATGGCGGCGCAGCGATCGTACTTTAATTCCACCAGCTTGCGGAAGATGTTTCCGAAATTGATTTCGCCGGAGCCAGGCTGGTGGCGGCCGGGGACGTCGGCGATGTGGACTAATCCCACGAGATCGATATTTTTCTCCAGCTTTTCGATCAGGTTCCCTTCCGCAATCTGCTCGTGGTAGAAATCGTACAAAAATTTCACGTGTGGATGGTCTACCTGGCGGATGATTTCAAAACCTTCGGCGACCGAGGTAAGAAAATATTTTGGATTCTCTTCCTGATCGATATTCTCGAGCAACAAAGTGACGTTGGCTTTGGCGGCAATGTCGGCGCCGTATTTGAGTGTGTCCACGCAGGACTGGTGAGTCACTTCGTGGGCGACGCCTTCGATGCGATTTCCGGTGAGGATGATGAGCGCGGGGCACTCGAGTTTCTCCGCAGTGGGAAGGAATTTTTTGAGGTCTGAAAGAAATTCATCTTTCTTTGAAGGATCGACAATTCCCTTCACCGGCAGCGTGCAAGCATCGACTGTAAGGCTGAGGGACTGTTTTTTGGCGCGAAAGTGCTGGAAATCTGCGTCCGACCATTTGTTGAATTCGCCGACCAGTTCCACGGAGTGGTAGCCGGCTTCGACAACTTTCTCGATCCGCTCGTCGAATGGGGCGTCGCGATCGATGGTCCACAGCATGACCGAGAGCTTGAAAGGCAGAGGCGGCTTCGTCTCGGCGGCTATTGCTGATGATGAAAACGCCGCCGCGCCGACCGCCGCACCGGCCAATGATCGCGCGAACTGACGTCGATCCATAAATTATGTCCCCAATAATTCGTTGCGAACATTCTTGAGAACGTAAGCCGCGCGCTCGACGCCGACCGGGCCCGACAGAATGGGATCCTCGTTCTCGATGCTGAGAATTCCTTCGTAGCCAACTTCCATGTAGGCGCGAACGATTTCCTTCCAGGTGCCGGCGCTGTGACCGTAACCGACCGCGCGGAAAGTCTCCGAGGCTTTGGGGAGGTCCTGGGTTTCGAAGGCAAAATTCAGGACGCCATATTTATCGAGGTTGTCTTTGAAGAAGACGGTGTCTTTCATGTGCGCGTGATAGAGCGCGCCCTGCTTGCCGAGGAAGCGGATGACTTCGACGGGATCGCATCCCTGCCAGAACAGATGGCTGAGATCGCAGTTGGCGCCGATTTCCTCGCCCACGGCTTCACGCAGCTTCATCAGAGTCATCGGATTGTAGACAACGAAGTTCGGATGCATTTCAAAAGCCAGGCGATGGACGCCGTGTTCACGGGCAAACTTCGCGGCTTCCTTCCAGTAGGGAACAACTTTTTCTTTCCACTGCCAATCTTGCACCTGAGCAAATTCTGGGGGCCAGCGATACGTCACCCAATTGGGCTGCGTGTCGGTGGGACTGCCGCCGGGGCATCCGGAGAATCCGACGATGACTTTGACGTCGAGACGTTCGGCCAGCAGAACCGTACGGCGGAAAGCTGCGGCATCGCGCTCGGCAATTTTGCTGTCGGGATGGACCGGATTGCCGTGGCAACTCAGAGTTGCTATCTGAATATTTTTGTCGGTGAACTTCTTTTTCCAGGCGCGAAGTTTGGCGGGGTCGTCGAGCAACTCCTGTACCGGACAGTGGGCGCTTGC
This sequence comes from uncultured Acidobacteriaceae bacterium, assembly GCA_963794195.1. GTDB lineage: Bacteria > Acidobacteriota > Terriglobia > Terriglobales > Acidobacteriaceae > DATBAX01. The sequence goes on along the minus strand of CAWCCU010000005.1, from coordinate 460,878 downwards.
GGGGTAGCCGCCGGTGCCGATCTCCATGGCTTCGAGGCCCAAGGCGGAAACGCGATCGAGCATTTCGTCTAAGGAAAGATCGCCGTAGACGGGATCGAAAACGCCGATGGGAATTTTTCTGCCGACGCCTTTTGGTAAGGCGCTTTCGCTCGCTGCGTTTGCGACTGCTGTGGATTTGGCTGAGGCTGCCGGGGTCAAGCCGCCTGTTACGGTCGCGGCGGCCAAAAGGCTTCCGGTGGTGGCGAGGAATTTTCTGCGGCTGCTGGAATCAGGGGAGGAATTTTCGTTCATCAGTGGGGCCTCATTATGAAAGCTTTTGTTCCGGCACATTATACGCAGATTTGGACTTCCACAGACACGGGCCTTTTTGATTGGGGATGGGAACTCAAGGTCCCTCGACTTCGCTCGGGATGACAAGGGTTTCGGGGTTTGACAAAATAGGCTGGTTATCTGATGCTGCAATCCTCCATGTCAAGAATCCCTGCGCTGCTGCTGCTTTTGGTTGTTGTCGTTCTTCCTGCGTTTGCAGTTGAACCGCCTTCGCCGCCGACATATGGCGTACGGATGGAAAATACATGGATCCCGATGAAGGACGGCGTTCGTCTTGCGGTCACGCTATACCGGCCCGATGGCGCGAAAGTCGACGACAAGTTTCCGGCGATCCTGGAATACCATCCTTATCGCAAGGATGATGCGACTGCGGTGCGGGATTATCCTCTCTACGCCTATTTTGCGCGGCGTGGATACGTATGCGCGCGGGTAGATATTCGTGGCTTTGGTAGCAGCGATGGCGCTCCGACTGATCGTGAGTATTCCGAACAGGAGCAGCTTGACGGATTGGAGATCATCACCTGGCTGGCGCACCAGTCGTGGTCGAACGGGAATGTGGGGATGATGGGAATTTCGTGGAGCGGATTTAATTCCATGCAGTTGGCGATGCGGAATCCGCCGGAGTTGAAGGCCATCCTCGCCATGCACGCGACGGCGGAATTATTTCACGACGACGTGCATTACATGGACGGCATGGCGCACGTGGACGAGTTTGAATTGAACATGGATATGGCGGAGGGTGAGACGGCGCCTCCGGATTACACGCTGGATGAAAAGAAATTGAATTTGCGTTTCGATACGCCGCCGTGGTCGTTGACTTATTTTAAGCATCAGCATGATGGCCCGTTTTGGCGCAGCCCGGTGCGTCCGTTGAGCGAGCTCAAGATTCCGAGCTTTCTGATTGGGGGCATGCTGGATGGATACCGCGACAATGTTCCCGACATGCTGATGAAATCCAAAGCGCCGATTAAGGCAATTGTTGGTCCGTGGAACCACTCGTTTCCGAACGATGCTGTGCCCGGGCCGCAGATCGACTGGCAGTATGAAGCTACGCGCTGGTGGGATTATTGGCTCAAAAGCCGCGACACGGGCGTGTTGCAGGACCCGCGGCTGGTGATTTATATGCAGCACTGGCATCCGCCGGACCCGAATTTGGAGAATGTTCCCGGTGAGTGGCGGCGCGAAGATAGTTGGCCTCCGCCTGAGGCGCAGAACACAGATTTTTTCCCGCAACCGAATCACACGTTGGCAGCTTCCGCGCCGGAAAATGATGTTCATCAGTTGAAATATGTTCCGTCGATTGGCGTGGAAGCTGGTTTCTGGTGGGGAGAGTTGTTGAGCGATCAGCGTCCGGTGGATGCTTTTAGCCTGGTGTATGACTCTGCGCCGCTCACGGAAGACTTAGCAATTCTTGGACGGCCGAAAGCTTTGCTGCAAGCGTCGGCGACTGCGCCGTTGGCGAATTGGTTTGCTCGACTCTCTGATGTCGCTCCCGATGGAACGGTCACACAGATCACGGGGGCCGGAATCAATGGCGCGCAACGCGATGGCATGACCGATCCGAAAGATTTGGAGCCGGGGAAAACTTATGCGATCAACATTGAAATGCATCTGACGTCGTGGGTGTTTCCGAAGGGGCATCGCATCCGGCTTTCGGTTTCGAATGCATTGTGGCCGATGATTTTGCCGACACCGTATTCGATGACGACTTCGCTGGAGTTGGGGAAAGCTGGTTCACGACTGGTGCTTCCGATCGTGCCGGAGCATGGGACTGCTGTTGCTGCGTTCAGGCCTCCACCGACGTCCGAGGAACGGACGGACATGAAAGACGTGGGATATCCGTGGCCGGGAACGTGGACTTCGACGCGGGACGAGATCAACAAGAAGACCACGGTGAATTGGCATGGAAGCGCGGAGGAGCAGTATCCATGGGGTCGCGAGACGGACTTCGAAAATATTGATTATCTGGTGGATGACGCTCATCCTGAAACTTGTTCGGTAAAAGGTGAGGCGAAGACCGTGTTTGAACTCAAGGGCCGCGTACTGACCTGGCAGGGACATCTTTCCGTCACTACCGACCAGAAGAATTTTTATTACAAATACACGCGTGAAGTTTTGAAAGACGATCAGATGGTGAAGCAGAAGACGTGGGAAGAGACGATCCCGCGAGATCATCAGTGATGGTTGTCATAGAATAAGTTCTTGTCCGTTCCCGCCGAATTCGACCATCTGCGCGTGGTGCTGGTGTCGTCGCGCAATGCCCTTAATATTGGCGCGGCTGCTCGCGCCATGAGCAACTTCGGATTTCTTCGGCTGCGCGTGGTCAATCCGTTTGAGGCGGGATTTCGGGAGGCGCGATCCGCTGTAGGCGCGTCCGCTGTGCTGGCGGATGCGGAACAGTATGACAGCGTGGCCGAGGCGGTTGCGGATTGCAAGCTTGTTGTGGGAACTACCGCTGTGGGCGTCCGGGATTTGAATCATCCGGTGAAACGGTTGGAACTCGCGGCGCGGGCGATTCGCAAGCAGCTTACAACCGGCAAGGTTGCGATTTTATTTGGATCGGAAAAATTTGGGCTGTCGAATAAGGATTTCAGTCATTGCCATTGGCTGACGCGGATTCCCACGCGTGAAGATCATCGTTCCATGAATTTGGGACAGGCGGTGGCGATTTGCATGTATGAGTTGGCGCGTGATGCGTCGGTTGCAGGATTGGCGGAGAAGGAAGAGTTGGCGGCTTCTGGTGAGGTGGAGCGGTTTACGGATTCGTTGCTGGCGGCGTTGAAGACCAGCGGGTATGTGAATCCGGCGGCGTCCACGGATGATAAAGTTCGACGGCTGGTGAGGCGGTTGAAGATGCCGGCGAAGGATGTGCAGGTTTGGCTTGGGGTTTTGCGGCAGATCATGTGGAAGATGCGGTCGGGAACCCCGCGAGTGTAATTGCGCCTCTGACGCGTGGTCGCACTGAAGTGCGACATAGTGAGATTCCTCTTGGACTGAAGTCCATTCGGAATGACAAGAGGTCGGCGATGTTTATTGTTTATAGATTTTGCCGTCTTTCATTACGAAGTTGACGTTTTCCAGGGCGCTTACATCTTGCAGGGGATCGCTAGTCACGGCGATCACATCCGCGAATTTTCCTGGCTTGATGGAACCAAGGATGTCGGAATGTCCCAATAGATCCGCAGCGGAACTCGTAGCGGCCTGGATGGCTTGCATCGGCGTCATTCCATACTTGACCATGAAAGCGAATTGTTTGCCGCTGGTGCCGTAGGCGCAGACTCCGGCGTCGGTGCCGAAAGACATTTTCACTCCGGCTTTTACGGCTTTGCGAAAGTTGTCGCGTTGGATTTGGCCTAGCTGGGCATCGTGTACGAGAAAATCCGCGGGGATTTTTCCTTCTCTTCCCTCTTGTTCGATACATTCTTCGTCATAAATATCCATGTCGAGATAAGTTCCGTGAGCTTTGGCCAGAGCGATGCCTTCGTCGTCGATCATGCTGGCATGTTCCACGGAAGCAACACCCGCGCGAATTGCATTCTTAATTCCCATGGAAGAATGTGCATGCGACTCAACGCGCAGACCAAAGTGGCTGGCTTCATCGACCGCTGCCTGCAATTCCTCCAGGGTAAATTCCTGCGAATTGGGATTGCTGCCGTGCTCAAGCACCGCGCCGCTGGAAAGAATTTTGATGTGGTCCACGCCGTCCTGCGCCAGCTGACGAATGCGCTGGCGAACTTGCCACGGGCCATCGGCCTGTCCGTAGCGCAAGTCCCAGGGCAGCGGAATGTCGGGAGCCAGTCCGGTCAATGCGCCGGCGCCACCGGTGATCGTGATATATGCGCCGGCGACATACATGCGCGGACCGTCGACCAGCCCTTTGGCAATGGCATCACGCAATGCCACATCATTCAAAGCGCGATAGACGCCTACGTCGCGCACGGTGGTGAACCCGGAGAGCAGCATATTGCGCGCATTGGGGATCGATTCATAGGCGACCTGTGACGACGTTTTCTTGAAGTAAGAAAGAGGATCTCCGTTGTCTTCGTGTCCGTCGGCAAGATGAGTGTGGCAATCGATCAGGCCGGGGAGGACGGTCATCTTTGAGAGATCGATGATTTTTGCGTCAGCAGGGATGGTGAGGTTTTTCCCGACGGCTTCGATTTTGTTGTCACGGATGAGAATGACTTGATCGGTGAGAATCGTGGCGGAGTCGGGATCGATGAGGCGTCCGGCTTTGATGGCGGTGATTTGGGCAGAGAGGGTGCAGGTAATCAAAAGGAATGCAAGGGATATTTTCACAATTGGCCTCAGGCGCTGAAGCGCGTTGTCTCGGTTCGAACAATTAACGGCCCTACACGGAGTGTTTCCTCGCGCTCGTACCGTGAGATTCCTCGAGCGCTGAAGCGCTCTCGGAATGACAAGACTAAATAAGGCCTTAGTCTGCGGCTGCGGATGAGGTTTCCAGTCCGGCTTTTAGATCGGCGGCTAGTAGCCGATGGAAAAGGTGCTCGCCTGCTTCTCGCCTGACGGAAAGACGCCCTGCCCCATACGCGCGGGATTTCAGGCCGCGCTGCACGGCTTCGCAAATGTCGAGGTCTTCGTCCTGCACGCGCGCGCCAACGGCGACGCTCTGCTCGTTGTATGCGCGGGCGGCTTCGCTGTTATCGCCGAAATAGAAATCAAAAATTACGCGGCAGTGGTCAACGTCGATCGGGATGACAAGGTTGGTGTCCATGTAGCCTTCGTAGCAATTGATCATCAAGTTTGGATATTGCCAGAAGTACCAGGCGCGGTCGCCCTTGCGAGTAGCGCCGGTGGCTGCGTCTTCTTCCGAGGAAACCATCGGGCTTGATTGCAGGCAGAAGCGGTCTTCATTTTCGATGGTGTATTGCTTGTAGTCGAGCACCGAGCTCAGGCCTTTGTGCAGATGCGGGACGTGATAGCCGCCGTCCAGATAATTGTCGACGAAAACTTTCCAGTTGCAGTGAATGTCGTAGGTGCGGCTGTCGAAATAATGGAGCTTGCTGACGCCGAGCGGTGCAACTCTTTTCACGAGGCCACCGAGGAAATCATTGAGCGGCGCGGCACGCGGATCGAGATTCACGAACACAAATTTTTCCCAGACGTCGGCTTTCACCGGAACCAAGCCGTTCTTCTGGCGTTCGAAATCTTTCACGCCGTCGAATTCCGGCATGCCTTTCAAGGAACCATCGAGACCATAGTTCCAGCCGTGATAGGGGCAATGCAAAATGGAAGCAATTCCGCAAGGCTCGGTCACGACGGCTGCGGCATGATGTCGGCAGACGTTGTAAAAGCCGCGCAGGACGCCGTCGTTTCCACGAACGGCGACGATGGGCTCTCCGGCGACTGTAGCTGTAACGAACTGGCCGGGCTTCTCGACTTGATCGGCGCGTCCGATCATTTGCCAGGTTTTGCTGAAAACTGTTTGCTCTTCGAGTTCGGCGATGCGCGAGTCTACATACCACGGTCCGGGGATCGTCGATGCTTCGGAAAGCGGCGCGTCGGCGTTGTAACTGGCGAGAATTTGCTGCACTGAATTTGGCATGAGCATAGGCCTGGTTTAATTGCGGCGTTCAGCGCCGATCGCACGTTTTAGTACGTCCAGAAACTGCGCGATGCGGGCTTCCTTCTTTTCCGGCGTATCTCCCTGACGGCGGAAGAGGCCAGGATCGAGTTCTTCAGTCAGCAGCGCGTCCTGGAAACGTTCCATCGTCCAGTCGAGAATTGAAACCATCATCTCCTGATCGAGATCTTTGCGAAGTTCTCCGCGCTGCAGACCGTAGCGGACGAACGTCACGGTGCCGTAGGGATCTTCGGCGAGCAGAAAGCGATTGATCTCGCGTTTCAAAGTGAGGTCGGTCCCGTAATTTCCGAGGAGCGACACGCGATAAGGGATCCAATCCTCGTGCAGCAGGTGCTCGGTGCTCACCAGCCAATATTTCAGGACTTCGAAAAATCCTTTATCACGCACTTCAGCTGGGGCATCGAGATAACGCGGGAAAGAACGAACAGCTTTTTTGTAGACCTCGAAGAAGAGGCCGTCCTTGCTGCCAAAATGCTGGAAGATCGATCCCTTGGCGATGCCGAGAGCGGCAGCAATGTCGCCAACGCGCGCAGCGTGATAGCCCTGTTCGGCGAAATGACGCATCGCCGCGTCCACAATCTTGGTTCGTTTGCCTTCCGAACGGGGCCGGGGCGGCATGCGTCGATAACGCGGCGGAGAGACGAGGCTGCTACCAATTCCACTCATATGCTGACCTCAGGTCAGAAAACTGTATAGAAGATTTATTGGAAATTCAATTCAATTTATAGGCATCTTGCGGTACTGTATGTTGCCTGTACGAGCGATTTAGTGACCATTGGTCATTTATAAGATGGTACCCGCTTCGCAGAAAATCTACGACGCAATTGTAGTCGGCGGCGGCCACAATGGGCTGACCGCGGCAGCTTACCTCTCGCGTGCTGGATTGTCGACTCTGGTTTTGGAACGCCGCGAAATCGTTGGCGGATGTTGCGTAACTGAAGAGATCGCGCCGGGATGCAGAGTTTCAACGACGTCCTATATTGCGAGCATGTTGCGACCGGAAGTGATTCAAGATTTGCACCTCGCCGACCATGGATTGCGCATGGTGCCCTGCGATCCCGCGATTCAGGTTCCCTTCCCCGATGGACAGGTGGTGCCGTGGTGGGCGGACCGCGAACGGGCGAAAAAAGAATTCAGCCAGATTTCCGCAAAAGACGCCGAGCAGTTTATTCGAGTGGACGACCAGCTCAAAAAACTGGCGCGTTATTTGCAACCGTTCTTTCTTGAGCCTCCGCCTGAGATTGATACTCGCAGCATCGGCGGGTGGAGCGATCTGTTTCGACTGGGCAAGCGCTTCCGCGGCATTTCGCCGGATGAGATTTCGCAACTGGTTGCGTTTCTGACTGGAAGCCTTGGCGAATTCCTTGATAACAATTATGAGTCCGAAAAAATTAAGACCATGTTTCTTGCCAACAATGTTTACGGCAAACATGGCGGACCTTATCAACCGGGCACTGCGATTGGATTACTGTTTCATTTGTTAAGCGGCGGCGAGCACGAGTTACAGGGTTTTTCCGGACATGTGATGGGCGGCATGGGTGCCATCGCTCAGGCATTGGCGGCAGAGGGACGAAAACTCGGCGTAGAGATTCGAACATCTTCTTCTGTCGCGCAGATTGATGTGAAGAACGGCCGCGCGCGTGGAGTGGTCCTGGAAGATGGCACGGAGATTCGCTCGCGCCTGGTCGTGTCGAACGCCGACCCCAAGCGAACGTTTCTCGGCATGCTACCTTCGAGTGAATTGCCGGAAGATTTTCTGCACGCGATTCGCGGCATCAAGATGGATGGGCCCTGCGCAAAGGTGAACTTCGTGCTTTCAGAAGAACCGCGATTCACGGGAACATCTCCGACGGCGATGAAATTAGAGCGGACGTTCTATACATTAGTTCCATCGCTCGAATTCGCGGAGCGCTGTTATGACATCGCAAAATTTGGCGAGATCCCTGAACAGCTTTGGGTGGATTGTGTCGTGTCGTCGAATGCGGATGACTCGCTTGCGCCCGACGGCAAACACATCCTGACGTGTTTTGTGCAGTATGTGCCTTATCAATTGCGTAATGGCAACTGGGATGATCAACGGGAACTGCTGGGCGATCGCGTGGTGAAGAAGATTGGCGAGTATGCGCCCAACGTGCCGAACGCGATTATTGCGCGGCAGGTGCTTACGCCGCTCGATCTTGAACGAACTTATGGGTTGACCGAGGGAAATATTTTTCACGGCGATTTGCGGCTGGAGCAGTTATTTTTTATGCGTCCGGTTTCGGGGTGGTCGCAATACCGTACTCCGATTGATGGACTCTATCTTTGCGGAGCCGGCACGCATCCCGGTGGCGGCGTGACAGGAGCGCCGGGGCACAATGCAGCGCATCAAGTATTGCGCGATTGGAAAAAGGGACGATTGAAGGAGGCAGTGGCATGAGCAATGCATCGTTTCCGAAGACTGCCGATATCGTGATTTTGGGCGCAGGTGTGATGGGTGCATCCATTGCGTTCCAACTCGCCAAGCGCCAAGCGGGAAATATTGTTGTCGTCGAAAAAGATCACGTTGGCCGCGGTGGGAGCGGACGTTCGTCCGCCTTAGTACGCATGCACTACAGCTATCCGCCGGAAGTGCAAATGGCGTTGATCAGCCTAAACATGTTTCAGAACTGGCAGGAAGTTGTGGGCGAGCCTGGAGATTTCCGCAAGACTGGATTCGTGAGGATCGTGCATCCCTCAGAAAGCGATCGGCTGAAAGCGAACGTGGCGATGCAGCAGAAGCTTGGAGTGAACGTTCGCCTGATTGATCGGCAAGAGTTGAAAGAACTGGAGCCCGATTGGAATGTGGACGAAGTCGAAATCGCCGCTTACGAGCCCGACTCCGGTTACAGCGATGGCGCGGGCGTTGCCAACGATTTTCTTACGCGCGCGCGTGAAATGGGTGTGACGTATTTGCCGAAGACCGAAGCCACATCATTGGTCGTGGCCTGTGGGAAAGCTCAGGGAGTGGTTACCGGCGAAGGCGAAATCTCCGCACCCATCGTGGTCTCGGCGCTTGGTCCGTGGAGCAATCCGCTGTTTGAAAAAGTTGGGCACACGTTGCCGATCGAAGCGGAGTATCACCAGGTGGCGATTTTGAAGAATGCGCCGGGAATGAAGGGTGGCGGCTGTGCCTGCATCGATTCGGAGAATGCGACTTATTTTCGCAGCGATGGGCACGACAAGTTTCTGATCGGCGATTTTTATGGAAGCCGGAAAGTAAATCCGGACAATTTTCCACAGCGGCCCTCGGACGACTCTCTGGAAGAAATTATTGAACGCACCAGCCGCCGCATACCAAAAATAGAAAGCGCCGAGGTGATGCGCGGTGTCACGGGAATCTACGATATGACGCCGGACGCGCGGCCAATGGTGGGAGAAATTCGAGGATTAAGGGGTCTGTATATTTGCGCTGGATTTTCCGGGATGGGCTTTAAGATTTCTCCGGCGATCGGGATCGTGATGTCGGAGTTGCTACTGGACGGCCAAAGCAAGTCGGTCGATATCAGTTCGTTTCGTCCCAGCCGTTTCGCGGAAGGTAAGCCCATCAAAGCGGAATTCGAATATCAAGACGATTAGGTTGAAGGAGAAGGCATGGCTAAAAAAGGAATTCTCGAACGTCTGAAAGACGGGCCGGTTCTGGGGGACGGGGGTTACTTGCTGGAGTTGGAAAAGCGAGGATGGGTGCGCGCCGGTCCGTTTACGCCGGAAGTTGTGTTGCTGCATCCTGAAGCTTTGCGCGAACTGCATGTGGAATTCCGCGAAGCAGGTGCGGATGTCTTGCAGGCACTGACGTTTTATGCCAGCCGCGACAAATTGGCGACGGTTGGCCTGGAGTCCAGGCTCGACGAGATGAATCGCACGGCGGTAAAGATCGCTCGCGAGGTTGCGGGGGACAAATGTCTGGTGGCGGGAAATCTGAGCCTGACCTGGATGTACGAAGCAGACAGCTCTGCCGCTGCTGACAAAGTCCGCAAGACTTTTGATGAGCAACTGGCAGTGCAAGTGGACGAAGGCGTGGACTTCATTATTGGCGAGACTTTTTCATTTCTTGGCGAAGCTTTGATCGCAGTGGAGCGTGGGAAGAAAACCGGTTTGCCGGTGATGGTAACAATCTGCTTCGAAAATACCGATGAGACCGCTGACGGAAAGTCCGCGGCCGAAGCGGCCAAAGCGCTGCTTGGTGCTGGCGCCGACGTTGTCGGCATGAATTGTTTGCGCCCTCCAGAACACATCCTGGGGCCGATGGAAAAGATGCGAAAAGCGGTTGACGGCTATCTGGCTTGTCAGCCGGTCGGCTATCGAACTCCGAAAGAGAAACCCGACTTCACCAGTCTGCCGGAGTTTCCCCTCGGGCTCGATCCGCTCCAGCTCACACGCAAGGAGATGGGCGACTATGCGTTGCGCGCGAAGGAGATCGGCATCAATTACATCGGGTCCTGCTGCGGATCGGTGGCGATCCATGTTCGCGAGATGGCCCGCGCGCTCGGAAAATTATCTGAAGATAAGCGCGTTTGGAAAAAAGGCGGCGAAAAGCCCATGTCCGCTTACGAATACTACGGACACGATGAAATGAGCACCAGCAGCGGCGCGAAGTAGTCGATGAGTACTCCGCCCAATTCGCCCGGAATGCAAAGATCACTACCGAGTCTCTACTATCTCTCGGAAGAGGTGTTTGCGCGTGAGAAGGAACATATTTTCTTCCGGGAATGGTTGTGTGCCGGGCGGGAAGACCAACTCCCGAATCCGGGAAATTCGCTTGTTCTAGATGTGCTGGGCGAGAGTGTGCTGGTCGTGCGCGCCAAAGATGGCGAACTCAAAGCGCATTACAACGTTTGCCGACATCGCGGAGCGCGGCTATGCATGGCGAGTCCGGTTGGGAGTGCAGGCGGCGTTACAGCTGCGGGAACGATTCGTTGCCCCTATCATCTTTGGACGTATTCCCTGGACGGCCGTCTGCTGAGCGCTCCCCATCTGCGTGAGTCCGACGGCCTACGCAAAGAGGATTTTTCGCTTTATCCAGTTGGGCTCGAAACTTGGGGCGGATTTTTCTTTCTGAATTTGTCTCCTGCGTTAGCAATCAGGGAGCAGCGATCTTTATTCTCTCAGCTTGGGCCTGCGCCGGAGAGGGTAGAGCGTTATCCGCTGGCCGAGTTGCGAACCGCGCATTCGATTGCCTATGAGGTCGCTGCCAACTGGAAAGTGATCGTGGAAAATTACAACGAGTGCTATCACTGTGCCGGCGTTCATCCTGAACTTTGCGAAGTGGTCCCGGCATTCAAGGAGCGTGGCGGCGCACATCTCGATTGGGAACATGGGATCGACCATCGCGAAGGCGCATTCACTTTTACCCGCAGCGGCACTACCAATCGTGTTCCCTTCTCGACCTTGAACGAAGCTGAGAAGACACGTCACAAGGGCGAACTTATTTATCCCAACTTTCTTTTGAGCCTGTCTCCGGAACACGTGGCTGCATTTCAGCTTTGGCCGCTCGGACCCGGACGCACACGAATCATTTGCGATTTCCTGTTTCATCCCGAAGAAATTGTTAAAGCCGGCTTTGATCCTAACGATGCCGTTGAATTTTGGGACCTTATCAACCGGCAGGATTGGGCCATCTGCGAGCGCGTGCAATTGGGCATGCAATGCCGCGTCCATGAGTTTGGATATTACGGGCCGATGGAAGACTTGAGCCTGGATATTCGGCGATATTTGCGGGAGCGACTTGGTGAAGCGGAGCCATGAAGCTTCTAGCTGCTGGCTAACCTCAGGCGCTGAAGAGCGTGGGTTCCAGAAAAGCTTCAACGACCTGACTTAGGTCGGGGCCCTCCCTTTTTTGGAACGTCTCCTGTTTGCTTAGGCCTGTCTTTTCCCTTGGGTTAGAAGCCGACGAGAGGGGAAATCCCTTTCGACTCGGTGCACTCATAGGCACGGCCGGCGGCGAGCTCTTTGTATTCTTCGGTTCGCCCACTGGGCCATTGAATGACCACCCGGTCGACTTTGTCGCGCTTTCCCAACCCAAAAGTAACAGGCAATTCAGATTGAGAGAGATAGCTGGATCCACTTTTGACCAATCGCGATTGGGTCGATCCTGCATGGAAAATTTTCACCGACGCGCCGATTGCATCGCGATTGGATTTTGTGCCTATGAGATGAAAACGGATGCTGCGATTGCCGGAGATTTGATCGTTGCGGAAAAGATAGGCAGGACCATTGTTCGTCGTCATCAAAATATCGGAGTCGCCGTCGCGGTCAAAATCACCGTAAGCCAGGCCACGCCCGACTTTCGGAAGACTGAAGCCCCCACCGGCCTCGCTGCCGGCCTCACGAAAATAGCCTTTTCCATTGTTGAGGAATAATTGCGGCGGTTGCGCATAACCAACATTGCGAACATTCCGCACGGTGTCGTCGATGTGTCCGTTCACGACGATCAGATCGAGAGCGCCATCGAGATCGACGTCGACAAACGTGCAGCCGAATCCCAACGTATTCTTGGATGCCAGTCCCACTCCGCTGGGAATCGCAACATCCGCAAAATTGCCGCCGCTGGCTCGGTAGAGGCCGATCATTTCATTATCAAAATTCGTGATCGCCACTCCGGCATGGCCAGAGTTATCGAAATCCGCGACATCCACACCCATGCCGGCGCGAGCTTTTCCTTCCGCACTGAATGCGATGCCGGCATCGACGGCGACATCTTTGAAAGCACCGTTGCGTTGATTGCGATAAAGCTTGTTGGGTTGGGTGTCATTGGCCACCAGTAAATCCGGCCATCCATCCTGATCGTAGTCGAGCATGGCCACGCCTAATGACTTCGAACTGCTGTCGAAAATTCCGCTGGTCGCTGTCACATCTTCGAATGTCCCATTACCGCGATTGTGGAACAACCAGCAAGTCTCGCCGCGAAAAGCTTCCGGCGTGCAGTACGATTTGTTCTTTCCGTCGAGACTGCAAAATACATCGTGCTCGGCTGACCACCTAACATAGTTGCAGACAAATAAATCCAGCAGCCCATCGCGATCGAAGTCAAACCAAAGGGCTGACGAGCTAAAGGCTTGCCGCTTGCCGAGTCCGCTCGCTTCGGTCACGTCGACGAATGTTCCTTTGCCGGTGTTCCGGAACAAACGATTCTGTCCAACGCAGGTGATGAGAATGTCCGGAAAACCGTCGTTGTTGTAGTCACCCACAGCCACACCCATCCCGTACATTTCTATGTCGAGACCGGCACTGTGGGTTACGTCGGTGAAGGTGCCATCGCGGTTGTTTCGATAAAGGCGAAGCGTGCTCCGTCCGCGCTTGTGTCCGGGCCAATCCATACTGTTGACCAGCAAAACATCCTGCCAGCCATCGGCATCGTAATCCAGAAAAGCACAGCCCGAACCCAGCGTTTCCGGGAGGAACTTGCCTCCGAAGCCGCCGCTATTGTGACGGAATTGAATGCCCGCTGGAGTCGTCACATCGACGAAACGAAATCCCGGAGTTGGGCTTTGCGGAACTGCCCACAAATATTCTGCCGGCAAAAGCGAAACTGAGGCCAGGCCCGTGATGCCTGAAAGAAAAGATCTTCGATTCACGGCAGGTTCACCAGACCGCTGCGAATGGCATAAACAACCAGTTCGGCGGTCTTGTGGATTCCCAACGCATCCATAATATTGGCGCGGTGGACTGCCACGGTATTCGCGCTGAGGCCGAGTTCGGCGGCGATCTCTTTGTTGGACTTCCCGCCGCAAATCCATTGCAGGATTTCCAACTCGCGGGTAGTGAGGCCTGAACTGCGTTCGCCCTTCAGAACCTCAGCCCGCGCGATCTGGGCGTCGAGCACGATTTCTCCCGCAACGACGCGGCGAATCGCCGTCCCCAATTCCAGGTCCATTGCGTTCTTAAGAATATATCCGCAGGCGCCCGCCTCAAGCGCCTGGTTTACCCAGGTCTCTTCGGTATGCATGCTGAGCATGAGAATCAGAATTCCTGGAGACTCTTCCAGAATTTTTCGGATGGCTTGCAGCCCGCTCATTCCGGGCAATGCACAATCCATCAGAATAACTTTGGGTTGAAGTTCGCCCGCCAGCTTGACTGCCTCCTCGCCGCTGCTCGCCTCACCGGCGACCCGGATGTCGGGCTCGTCTTCGAGAATGCGCCGGAAGCCCCGGCGAACCAGGCTGTGATCATCGACCAGCAGAACGGAAATTTTCTCAGGCATTTGAATCGGGTCTCTCTCTCGGAACAATCAGTCGAACTATCGTGCCACCTTGCCCTGCTTGTACAAAGTCGATTTTTCCACCCAGCAGTTGCGCCCGCTCCCGCATCGCTACCAGCCCAATACCCCGATTCTTCGGCGGCAGCGTGAGCCCGCAGCCACGGTCTTCCACCTCAAGCTCCAAACTCTGCGGATGAAAACCAAGCCGCACCCAGGCTTCTTTGGCGTTGGAGTGTCGGGCGACATTATTCAAGGCCTCCTGCGCGACGCGATACACGTGAATGGCTGCATCGCCATCGAGCGCAAACGGAGTCCCTGATTTTGTATACGATATTTTAATGCCTGATTGCTTCTCGATCACTGGGAGATACCAATCAAGAGTGCTTTCGAGGCCGGCTTCCTCAAGCATGACGGGGTGCAGGGCCTGCGAAAGGCTGCGTACTTTGTCGAGCGCGGCCTGCGCGATTTCCCGTACTTCTAACAATTCCGCACGCAGTGGCGAACCTTCCGGCGCGTGATTGCGGGCGCGTCCCAGCATCGAACCCATTGCAGTCAGAATTTGCCCGAACTCATCATGCAGCTCGCGTGAAATATAACGCAACGTAGATTCCTGTGTGGCGATAAGCTTTTGCGCCAACTCGCTGCGCTGGTCAGAGAGTACAGCCAGCCGGTTGAACAGCCGCCGATTGGAACGGATCACATAAAAACTGGTGAGTAGAATTGCTGTCAGCGCGGCCGCCAGAAATAAATAAACCTGGCGCTGCACCCGATCATAGATATCTTTGATTCGCGCCCCGGCTTGTTCCTGGCTTTCGTTGTTCTGCACCAATAGCCTGGAAACTGCCGTGTTCAGCGCTTCTTCGCGCGCCTGCAATGACAGGCGGATTTGTTCCTTTGCCTCTTTCTCCTTGCCGTCGCGGGCCAGCGCGAAAGTGCGATCGCTGGCGTCCCAAAACTGCGATAGCCGGCTTTCCAAATACTCCCGTTGCTCCGGCGTTCGTCCGCTCGCTGCGAATTGCGCTTCCTGATGCAGGGCGTCGTCCAGGTCGGTGCGCATGCGCTGAAACTGGGCGGACCACGCGGTCAATGGATACGGACCATCGTTGTCCAGCATGTCACGCATGGCGAGCGCCAGAGAATTCAGTTCGTTCTGGATGCGCAAGAGCTGCAGTGAATCTTTGCGGTTACGATCGGCAAGATTGTTCTGCAACTCCCGCAGTCCGTTGATCTGTTTCGTAATGTAGCCGGAGTAGGCCACTACCGCGACAAGCGTGACGATCAGACCGAAGAGAAGACCTGAAGTGGGTGAGCGGTCTGGCAAACGTTGCACGCCGCAAGAATATAACGGAGGCGGGAGAAGTTCCAATTCCTATGGATTCGGGTCAGTCCAGTCAGCCGAAGAGCAGAGTTTGCGTTTGACTGAGTTCGATTGGCACAGAACACTCCGCGTCGTCATTCGTTGCGTGATTGATCCGAGTGCTCACGGGATAACAACGCATTGCCCGCGCATCATACGGTTTCAACAAATCAGAGACGACCGCCGCGTCCTTCATCCCCGGATCGAGCCATAAATCGTAATTCTCCACGCCAAGGATAACTGGCATTCGGTCGTGTATAGACGAGGTCACGGCATTCGGGCTAGTGGTCAGGATCGAGGATGTCTCCACCACTTTTCCACTTGGGTCTTTCCATCTCTCCCACAGCCCCGCGAAGGCGAACAATTCACCCTCATGGATTTCAAAGCAGTATGGCTGCTTCGTCCTCCCGAGCCTCTGCCATTCATAGAATCCGTCCGCCGGGATCAGGCATCGACGAAACTTCAAAGCGTCGCGGAAAGCAGGAGTGGCCGCCGCAGTTTCTGATCTGGCATTAATCATCCTTGCACCAGCGGACAAATCCTTCGCCCACGATGGAACCAGGCCCCAGCGGACGAACGACAATTCCCGGCGAGGCCCACTAGGATTCTGACGAATGATAGCAACAGGCTGAGTCGGTGCGATGTTGTAGCGGGGACTCCAATCCTCTCCATCAGAAACACTGTCGAAATACTCTTCGACAAGCTGCTTCTTCCGCGACTGTCGATAGCGACCGCACATCGCATAATTATATTCCCGAGCTCGACGGTTCCGAACTCCGTCTAGACGTTGTTTCCAGCGCCACAGAAGTTTCCACGCAGTAACAACTTCTGAACCATGCCAGGCGGAAGTGGAGGCTGGGACTTATCGCTCGGAAGGGGCGGAAGCGAGTGGAGTCTTTTTTTAATGTGTAAGTTACAGATTCTTAACTGTCCTAGAAATCCGAAAAGTCCAGAAAGCAAGAGTCATTAGTGAAACTAGAGGAGATTCTTCAGCATGCCACAATGGATGATTCCAAATTACATTTGTGAAGCCCAATCGCGAGATACTTGCTTGAGCGGATGCCGACCCGTCACTCCACCAAAGATGGTTATATGAGCATCCTGAAAGTCGTTCGACGCGATTGGGGGAGCAAAACTCTGCCTCTCATGGCGGACGAAGTTGAGTACTGGTTGCAGTCGCTGAAGTCCACCCGCACGGGAAAACATTTAGCACCCAAGACTGAGGCAAACGTCAAAGCAATGCTTTACACACTTCACTGTGTTGCCATGCTTTGGCGGTACATCCCGGTCGGTCTCAATCCGATGTCCCTCGTCAAAGTCCCCGGTTCTGGTACACGTCAGAAAAACCCGGTGATTCTGACCATGGAGGAGTTTCGCAAACTACTTGCGGAAATCCAGAATGAGCCGTATCGAACCATGGTGCTCGTGGCGGCTTGCCTCGGATTGCGTATCAGCGAGGTACTGGGACTGCGTTGGCTCGACTTTGACTGGCTGCGAAGTGAAGTCAGCATTTCGCGTGCCGTGGTTGATGGCCGTACTAACGACGTTAAAACGAGATCATCGCGGAAGAAGTTGCCGTTGGCTGAGGCTCTGATCAGAATATTGAAAAACTGGAAACTGCAAACCCAGTTCTCAGCCGAAAGCGATTACGTCTTCGCAAGTCCGGTCATGCTGGGAACACAGCCACTGCACGGCTACTCTGCTCAACGTGACCAATTGAAGCCCGCCGCCATACGGGCGGGACTCAACCCCATTGGTTGGCATTCTCTTCGTCACAGCTACCGCACGTGGCTTGACGAGACGGGTGCTCCGATCACAGCCCAGCGGGAACTCATGCGTCACAGCACCATCAGCATGACGCTGGATACTTATGGGCGGGGAGTTGCGGCGGCGAATCGCGACGCGAACTCACGTCTGGTGGGCGAATTGTTGAATTAACAGACAGTGAACAGACAGTAAGCAGTGGTAAGTCCTTCAAATTGGCGGAAGCGAGTGGGAGTCGAACCCACCGACGACGGGGTGACCCGCCGTCCGCCGGTTTTGAAGATCACCAGGAGTGTTCCGACCGGTCATGAAAATTCTCTACTCTATCTGATTTCTCAAGCAGTTACTAAAAAGGCATTCTGATGCGTCCTGATCCGATTTGCCCCGTTCTGAACATAGAGTTATCACGTTTTTATCACACTCAATCGGCAGAGCCATTTAATGGCAGCCTTCACGAAAGTCGCAGAATTGTCGGGTCTTCCATTCAAAGCGCAGCGCCGCCATGGGATCAACCTCGGCGCGGCGGGTGAGGGAAAACGGCAAAGCAATTTCCATGAAATTTCGTCGAGTAGTGTCTACACTTGCTCGACGAAAAATTGCGGCTACTCAACGTGCGCGATAGGCCAAGTTCAGGGCCGGAAAAAAGCAGCCTAAACACTTACCGGCTCCGACAAACCCTAGCTTTACGAAGACCCAAACCGGTCGTGCGACAAGTGCCGACACGTGCAGATATCGAGATTGGCTTACCTTGTCCCCACCCTCGCGCTGGATTCTTAAGCACGGGCCAGCCAACCCACGCCGAAGCACGTTTATTGATGCGGATCGACCTTAGCAAGCTCTGGTTCGAATGGCGTCTTAGACCGAAACCTAGCCAGGGCTTCGTTCTCAAGTAGTTACACCAGACTCATGCGACATGGGCGCCGAACGTGTCGATTTTCGTGCGGACCACCCAGCCCCCCATCCAACCTCCCGCAACCCAAGCACGGGCCCGCCAGTTATTGCCATAGCAGGTTTAACCGGGTTCCCGACTCTTCGAAAGAGGCCGTCATCCGGGATTCAAAATAGCCACGAAAGCCACGTTCGATGACCAGGGGAAGAGTGCCCGAGAGGGGAGAAATCCTGTCCTCTGACAGTTCGAGATGTATCTGAAGGGCTGTAACAGCGTCTTAGCAAACTCGTTTCAATGAGTTCGAACCGATTTGGACTGACGCACACCGACGACGGAATGGAAATCAAGAATAGCTTAGTCGCGACGATACCGAAATTTGAGCTGATGCAGATTTGAAATCCTCCCGCACCTGTCAAATTCAGGATTTGACGTTTCCCCAGTAAGCCTCTCGAATATGCCGCCAGCACAGATGGAGGTAATTCGGATGAAGATAAAACGTGCAGCGGTTTACGCCAGGGTCAGCACTGGCGAGCAGAACACCGAACTGCAAGAAAGGTCGCTGCTGGAATATGTAAACCGTCGCGGTTGGCAGGTCAGCAGATGCACAAGGTTTACCGGGACAAAGGAATCTCGGGAATCAAGTCCAGCCGGCCTGCACTTGACGAATTGATGAAAGATTGTAGAAGGCACTCGACATCGATTTCAGCGCGGATCTTTTGAAATGTCGTATTTGCGGCTCGGGGGCATCTTTCTTCAATTCATGTTGACCGCACGAAAGTGCCATTCTCAAGTCGCGTTCTCGGAGAGAGAACACGCTCGCTTGGGAGCTCAGCCGCCCGCGTCCTTCAGAAGTTGACCGAGAGGTTTACTGCTTCGCCGAAGCGAACACGCGGCTCCCGGCGTTTGCGGGTTTCATCATTTCGGCGCGTATCAGGCCATCCTCGCTCAGATAAAAGAACGCGGCTCCAGTCTTTCCTGGAATCGTAGGAACGGCATTGATAGAATAGCCGACGATAGTGCCGGACGACTCGCTAGTTTTCGGAGAATAACTGAACGCGTGATTTTGAGACAACGACAAACCGCGCAAATCTTCTAAGGACTTTGAAAAGTTTCCGTCATGAGCTTTCTTATAATCTAGCTCAGCAGAGTAAATTGCTACAAGATCGTTTGCACCCTGAGCGTCTTTCTGGCTCGATTCAGTCATGCCAGATTCATCGTTTGCCCTGTAAAGTCGGACCGAAATGACCACAACCAGAACAATAAACAGCACCATCATTCCGTCGGCTATGCTCCGAGGGCGTTTGGTTCTCTCGTCTTCCATGTTTCTAACTCCTCCGACTCACCAAATCTCGTCCCGATTTGATTCTCAGGCGAATACAAGCTCAAGAGCCGTTCGTCGTCAATCCGCTAACATGACCGAGCCGACTTCATTCCTCAACTCATTGATTTTCCGACAAGCCGTCTGTATCTAGCTCCAAACGTTTTCATCACACCCTGTCCCTGGGGACCTAAATTATCAAAATGCGACTCGATGGCTGTTGAGCTATCTCACTGAAAAAATTGGCGGAAGCGAGTGGGAGTCGGACCCACCGACGACGGGGTGACCCGCCGTCCGCCGGTTTTGAAGACCGGGAGATTCACCGGAACCCATGCGCTTCCGTGTTTACTATCAACGACTTACATCTAACACTTTCGTACCATTGCACTATCGTTGCATAAATGTGATTCTGAGGTCTGCACGGAGGGACAATGGGCAGGCATCAAACGGGTCACATCTTTGAATCGGCATCGGGTGCATTTCACGTTCGATATTACACGACTGAAATCGTCGACGGCCTTCCCAAGCGAGTCCAGAAATCTCATCTCCTCTGCCGTCGCGACAACAAGCATTTCTCGAAGACGTGCAAGGCCGTCAAGCTCCTGCGGGATGATCACATGCGGACGATCAACGTCGATCAGGCGAGAGAGGCTGACATGCTCGTCTCAGACTTCTGGGATCAGCGATACCTCCCGTTCATTAAAGAGAACATGAAGGCCAGTACCGTGACTGGCTATCTACAAATCTGGAACCAGCATCTCAAGGATCACTTCGGGGAGATGACTCTCCAGAGCTACCGGACGCACGTCGGCTCGACTTTTCTCTTGAGTCTTACCAAGACGCAGGGACGTAGCACGCTCAATCACATTCGGAGTCTTGCATCGGGAATCTTCACGCACGCGATCAACGAAGGACGGTTAGAGAGCAATCCATGGCGAGACGTCCGCATTCTAGGCAAGGTCGCTGCACCGAAACCGACGGCCCATTACACGCTTGAAGAAGCCGAGGACATCATCTCGGCACTCGTCGAATGCGTCGATTGCCAGTTGATCATCGCACTATCATTCTTCGCTGGATTGCGACCGAGCGAGATCGCGGGTCTCAAGTGGGAAGACTTCGACGCCGAGGCGGTCAACATTCGCCGTGCAAACGTCAAAGGTGTCATCGGCACGACGAAGACGCCTGAATCTGTTGCCACGCTGCCGCTACTCCCACAAATTCTTGTACCGCTCACTCTGTGGCGGCAGAAGTCCGGGAATCCAGAGTCTGGTTGGCTGTTCAAGAACGAACGTGGGAACCCGCAAGACTTGGCTGATCTCGTTCGCCGGAAGATCAGACCTGCGTTGTTCAAGGCTGGTCTGAAATGGAAGGGGCTTTATGCTGGCCGACGCGGGGCGGCGACTGCCATCATTGGATTGACAGGCGGGAATTACGCTGCTGCTCAGGAACTCCTTCGGCACAAGCACATGAACACGACCCTGATGTTCTACAAGAAGCAGACGCAGAATGCACTCGGTGATGGACTCAAGGCGTTGCAGGCTGCTGCCGGAAAGCAGGAGAAGTAATGTGTCTCCAGTGTGAACCCGAGAATGATCACGGATGCTGTCGACAGCAAATGACCCTCGCACTTCATTATGCACCGACAAATCCCAGAGTTTACGTCCGGCGGATTGACTTCCAGTTGTACGCAGTCTGGATGGAGCAGAACGGACGACTCGTCGCCCAGTGCATTGAGGCGTGCTGTCAGGTCAACGCCAAGGCCAGCTTCATCGGGACTTACTTCATTCTGGATGAAGCTGAAGCGGAGTTGAATCGGATGTTCGCATTGGAGGATAAACTTCGAAAAAGAAAAGAGTGGAGACATGAAACGAATAGCATCCATCGGCGCAGCAGTACTGACCTTGGCTCTTGGAGTTGCAGTTCCCGTTTACGCGCAGGAGCAGCACGGTCAGCAGGAAGAAAAGAAAGATCAGCCTGCCGAGCACAAAGAGAGCACACAGCCAGCAAAACCGGCAAAGCAAGAACACAAGGCTGCTCCGCAGCAGCACAGCAATGCGAAGCAACAAGAGAAAACTGCGGCCCAACGGAACAACAACGCCAAACAACAAAAGACAGCCACGCACGAACAGACTGCTCACCGACAGCAGCAACACAAATTATAGGCAAAGCCGGCGCAACTGGCCAAGCATGGTGGCGGGCACGTCCCTGACGACCGTTACCGGGCGAATTTCGGACAAGAACACAGGTTCCGCGTCACCCAATCCAATTACAGCCGCGACCATCGCTTTCAATACGGCGGTTATTCGTTGGGGTTCGTTGATGCTTGGCCAAGCAACTGGCTTTACACGCAGGACGTTTACGTTGTGGACATTGATGGTGTTTATTATCTCTGCAACCCAATGTATCCAGGCGCCAACATCGCGCTCAGCGTGACACTTTAATTCGAGCCAAGTCGCGCGATCCCTCCCCAGACCCGCGCGACTGGTTTGAGTTTTGACGCATTTAGCAATTGCAGTTAAACATTGCCGCAATAAAACGAGAACCGGTTTCCTCGAAGCCGGCTGATAGCTTTTGATCCATCGAATGAGAGGCGTAGAGCTTATTCCTTGGGAGACGGCAGTTCGGAGCGGATTGCAACGATTCGCTGTTGCCGAAGATCGTAATCTTGGGCGTCTTGAAGAGTCATAATGAAGTTAATTCCCGAGCCAAAACCGGTCGCTTGATGCCTACTGAGCACGGCCAACTCATCTGAGAGCTCTTTAATTTGCTCTGCACTGATTTTGCGACCCGAGGACGTCATTCAGGGATAATGCCATGATCCGGTTCCGATGTCTGCTCAACATTGCACACAGTGGTTGGAGTAATCTTCTTTCAGGTCCATCTTAAACGGCTTCTTTATTGGCTAGACGGTTTCCTCCTCAGGCATGGCGACCGGGATTCCCACATAGGGGAGCCGGCACTCAAATTGATCCAGTTCGACCCGCGCGTCCTGTTCAACAGCATGATCAGAGGTCCGACCGCATGTAGTACAGAACCACTGCCGGACATCGAAATTCCAAACGATCTTTGCATGATTCATAAGTTCACAATGGACTTATCTCCGGCACCAGGTCCGTTACGGTAGTCGCTTTCAGTGACACTGGGAAGGCCCGTGCGAGCAGGCCATCAAGTCTAGCCATCCTTGATAGTGTGAGCGGATTCACTTCGTCAAAGCGTACATTCCATCAGGCCATAGCGGTTTGCGCTTTTTGCCGGTATCTCAAACTCAGATCATCGAGTGAGGGATAAGAGTGCGGCTGACTGGGAGTCCTTTCTGGAGGGCGTGTGCCCGATTGGAGCGCGTGTACCATGAGTTCCAGGGCAAGACCTGCGGTCGGAGGAATAATCACAGTGGCGCGCAGGAATCCCTTTCTGACCCATTCCTGGCCTGTCTTCGGGAGACCGTCGCATCCCATTAACGGGATATTCTGCCACTGCGTGTGGCCCTGCGTCCCAATTAATTCATCAAAAGCTTCCCTTGCGCCAATCGCCATCGCATCGTTCTGGCATGCCACCGCCTGAATATGCAGGTGGCCTGACGTACTCAGGGATAGCCATGACCTGACTGCATGGCAGGCACTTCGCTGCGTCCAGTCCCCCTTGAGTGACTTCAGGGTGAGGTTCGGCGGCTTGGTAGAGTGCATTCCGATGGTACGAAGTCGCGCAACGCCACCGATGGACGGGCCCTCAATGTACAACACATTGCCTTCTTTTAAGAACATTCCAAATTGTCGACCCTGGATCCTGCCCACTTCTTCCTGGTCGATACTGACGGCGAGAGCGGGAACGCCGCTCTTCTGACGAAGCTCGGCGATGTAGTCGACTTCTCGATTGAGGATGGCCCACCCAATTCCTGCCTCACTGGCAGCTCTGGCGACCTGGGTCATACCCGTTCCCACTGGTTCGGCGATAATCGCATCCGGCCGGCGGACTGGATTTTGAATGACCCTTAGCAACTGTTGAGTTTGGTTTACTGCATCGTTGTCAGCGTAAATCACCTGCAAAGTCACACCCAACCGGCGCGCGGACTCCTGAGCAGATTTTGCTTGTTCCATCTGGTAGTCGTTGTCGGCGGTCATGAGAGAGATCACAAATTCAAGATTTTCCATAGAGGGATTGCGTCCGGGATCCTGAGAGATGCTGCGCGTTTTTGGTGACGGCTACGCGTCCCACTTCTCTTTTCCTCATCGACCTACCGATTCGTTTTCTTATATCTCCAGGTTAGTATTGATAAAATTGTTGCTTTCGGCAGTTCACATTTGCACAGGTTGGCAGTGATTCTTCGCCAACTTTGCTTGCAGCAGTTAATTTCGCAGATCGACACCCGTCCACTTACGTCAACAGGTGGAGGGATGTTTGAATGTATAACGGAGTGGAACACCAAGCGGTCGTACGGAGAGTGGATTCGGGCGGAGTTTTGGGTCAAAGGTATCGCTACTGAGCGATCAATTCAATCGCGGGTGTAAATACTTCTAATAAATAGCCGCATATATATGTCAGCGGTTTAGTCCTGCCCTGCAGAGGCAGCAAGAGTTGCGGGAGCTTTTATCGTTGTGGACAACGAAAGTGCGATTTCAAGATCGACGGTTGCTTGAGGGGCTACCGGTTCGCAAGAATATTCCACAATAATCTCCGCCACCTTGGCTCGAATGGAAGTTTCTGTTCCGGAAGCGGCCAAGGCCTGCAAATCCCACAGCTGAGCTGAAAGAAATGGCCACGCGATGACGGTCGAGCGTGTTCGGGTCACTTTTCGGTTGGCGGTAGCTAGTTGCCTTTCCTGGGGATAGAAGAGATCTTCGTAAAGTTTTTCACCCTGGCGCAAACCAATAAAATCGACTCTTATGTCCAGCGGCGATTTTCCCGCCAACCGGATTAGAGAATTCGCCAAGTCCAAAATCTTGACAGGCTTTCCCATATCCAAAACCAGAATGTCACCATTTTGTCCCATCGTGAATGCTTGCAAGACCAGCGAAACCGCTTCCGGAATCGTCATGAAATAACGGGTGACCTCTGGATCGGTGATGGTAATGCGGCCTTCTTTTTCAATCTGCTCCTTAAATATCGGAATTACGCTGCCTTGCGAACCCAGCACGTTGCCGAATCTCACAGAGATGCAGCGCATTTTCTTATTTTGTCGTGCGGCAAGAATTAATTCTCCAATCCTTTTTGTACTGCCCATAAAACTAGTGGGCTGGACGGCTTTGTCGGATGAAATAAGCAGGAACCTCACGCAGGCGCATTCCTCTGCGATATCAAGCAGAGACATCAGAGCAAAAACATTGTTCCGCAGGGCTTCGCGAATATTGTTTTCCACCATGTGCACATGTTTATATGCAGCGGCATGGAAGATGATCTCCACCCCAGTTTGCAGCATGATTTGACGCACGCGTCGCCCGTCGGCAATGTCTGCAACGTGATAAATAACATTTTCACCACCCAGCTGTTTCGTAAGTTGGAGTTGTAAATAGAACAGAGGCGTCTCGGCCTGGTCCAACGCAATTAATCTGGCGGGGGAATGGAGGAGAATTTGGCGGCACAACTCGGATCCGATCGAACCGGCTGCTCCGGTCACCAAAACCACCTTGCCGAAGATCTGTTCGCGAACCACTTCGTCGTCGAGTTGAACGGGATCGCGGCCCAGCAAGTCTTCGATATTCACTTCGCGTAATTGCGAAACAGAACCGCGCCCGAGCATCAAGTCTTCCAGGTTGGGTACGGTCCTGTAATGCAATCCTGTCAGATCACACAATTTGGTGATGTGCAGCATCTGACTTCCCGACGCCGAGGGGATGGCGATCAATAGCTCTTCCGCACTATAGGCGGCAGCCGCTATCGTAAGCTGATCAATGCTCCCTACAACCGGAATGCCATGGATCTTCGCGCCATGCTTGAAAAGATCGTCGTCCACGCACGCCATAGGAATGAATTCCGAATGTTTGATCTGCCGTATCAATGAACTTGCGGCTTCGCCGGCCCCAATCACGATCACACGGCGGGTTGGCATCTCACTTTTTCGCACCGGCATAATCGTCTTGACCGCGATGGCAAAGAGCCGGACGGCTGCGAGGGCCGACGCGGTCGTCATTGCTTCAATCACGTAGATAGAAATCGGAAAGGGATGCCAGCCAATAAGTATCCAGACCGACGCAACAAAAGCTGCGCTTCCAAGCGCGACCGCCTTGATGATGTCTATCAGATCAGTGATTCCACTATGGTTCCAATAGCCATGGAGCAGGTTGAAAACGCGAAGGGACGTCAGTCGCGAGAGGATCAGCAATGGCAGGGCGGCGAACATCAGGCGGGTGAAAGTAAAGCTGAAGTCGAAACGAAGAAGCCACGCGAACAGAAATGATGTGGATACCAAAACGACGTGAAACAGCGCGATGATCCAGGACCGTTGCCTTAACAACATGATTGAACACCTCCGACGATATGGGGTGACGTACGGTTGGATGGATTGAATTAGGTATTCTGCGAACAATAAAGAAGCCTAATCTTTACGGGGACTAGGGCTTGTGGAAAGAGTAGCGGCTGCCATCACTCTTTCAACCACATCGCATGTGTGAGCAATATCCAGTTCCGAAAGAGTGGGATGGACGAGGAACATGAGACTCGTTTCTCCTAGTTGCTTCGCGACCGGCAAGCGTGCATGTCTACGTCTGGCGATGAATGCCCCTTCGAGATAGATCTCACTGCAACTTCCGACAAAACACGGTATGCCGGCGGCAACTATTTCCTGCATGATCCGGTCGCGGCTCCAGCCTGGGCTGAGCATCTCGGGGCGCACAAAAACGTAATACTTGTAATAGGCGTGATGACTATAGAGAGGCGGTCTCGGAATTCGTAAAGCAGGAATGTCCTCAAGCCGTAGGGTCAGCATATCGGCGTGCCGGCGGCGGGTTTCAATCCAGCGTGGAACTTTCTTTAAAAGGATCCGCCCCATGGCCGACTGCATTTCAGTCATTCTCCAGTTCGTACCGAACGAATCATGCAGCCAGCGAAATCCTGGACCATGTTTGCGCTCGTAGACAGCTTCATGGTTTTTCCCGTGATCTTTAAAACTCCAGGCCCGTCGCCACACGTCGGGATCGTTGGTGGTCAGCATCCCGCCTTCTCCGCACGTGGTCATGATCTTGTCTTGACAGAATGAGAAAGCCGCCGCATGTCCCATCGATCCGACGGGCTGGCCTTTATAAAAGGCCCCTTGAGCTTGGGCACAATCCTCAATCACGTACAACCCGAATTCGGATGCCAGTTCGAGGATCGGATCCATATCACATGGCCACCCTGCCAAATGCACTGCGATGATCGCTTTGGTCCTGGGAGTAATCGCAGACCGAATGGTTTCCGGCGTGACGTTTTGACTTTCGGGATCGACATCTACACAAATCGGACGAGCTCCACGCATGACAATGCAACTGGCAGATGCGATGAATGTGCGCGAGGTGGTGATGACTTCATGTCCACGCCCGATTCCGAGCGCCTTCAGCGCCAACTCCAGCGCCACCGTGCCGTTCGCAAGGCAGATCGCGTACTTTGCTCCCGCTGACTCGGCAAATTCGGTTTCGAACAGACGGCCTTCTTCTCCCGTCCAGTAATTGACCTTACCCGACTTCAGAACTGAAGTCGCTGCTTCGATCTCTTCCGCTTCGAAACTGGGCCACGGAGCCGAATGCATTAAAGTTTGCGCGCCGGACGCCATGAGTCTTTGTTGAACTGCTGCTGTCGTCATAAAAGTGGCTGAAGCATTGGTTCGTTGGAATATCCGGCCGCGATTTCCGAAACCAACTGCCAGGCATGGTGGTAGTCCTCATAGTCAGCGGCATCAGGGGGCCGTGAACGTCGTGAAATCATATAGTCCCACATACCGACAGCGGCGGCCGAGTGGTAGAGAATTTGTTTCGCTCTGACTTTCGCAATCTCCAACGCGCCATACAACGGGTCTTTGGCAATTTGCTTTTCGAACATTCGGCAACAATATTTCAGCGCGGGACTGACCTTATTAAGCGTCGTCGAGCCCTGCCAGCGATAAACATACCAAGGTTGCGGCAAAACGGCGAACCGTTTGCCCAGCAGAGCCCGCAAAAGGAAGTCTGTGTCTTCGGCGATCGGAAACGAAGGATCGAAGCCGACTCGCTTTGCCAGATCGGTCGACATCATGGAAGGCGCAAATGCCACCGGCGGCATTCCAGGATGTTTCATGGGAGTTCGAAGTACGGGCTCGTTCACATCTACATTTCGCACAGCTATCAATTGATCATTCGCATTCGTGATTGCCATTCCTGTGCTAGCAATCGCTATGTTCGGTTCAGCTTCCAGCAATGCCGCCTGGTGTTGAAGTTTGTCCGGATAAATCCAATCATCCGCGTCAAGGAATGTGACGTACCGACCTTTTGCCATCTCCAACGCATGTTGGCGGGCATAGCCGCGTCCATAGTTGCGAATTAAGGGATGGTATCGGACCCTCGACTCGCCGACTTCTTGAATCATTCGCTTGGAATTGTCGGTCGAGCCATCGTCGACCACAATGCACTCCCAATTCTTAAACGTCTGCACCTGTAGAGATGCGAGCGCTATGGAAATCGTCCCGGCTGCGTTAAACATTGGCATTATTACTGAGATCAGAGGCGTCACGAAGCTACACGCCGCCATCTCGCAACTTGCAAGCGTTCCCGGTCGGTCACGAATACGACCTCCACAATCGGCAACGACCCAGCGATCGCGAACATGGCAAATAAGACCAGCAGGCAGATGTTTCCGTAGTAGTACTCGCCACTCATCCCGCCCGCTGCAGCTGTGATTAAAGCCGCTCGTGTGGCCAGACTAATCTGATTTCGGCCGCCCGCATTAAGGCCCGCCTGCCGCCAGATCAGGAAAAAGATCAATATAATGAGACCGCCACCAACAAGGCCCGTCTCCAAAAACATTTGCAAAAAGAAATTGTGAGATCCGCTCTCCCACAGTCCCGGGATTTCGCCGCGATGATAGAACCCGGAGCCCATGAGCGGTGCATTGAGAAACTTGGGGGCTTCGTGGCTCCAAGTTGAAATGCGCCCACCATCATCCACTGAATCCGATTGTGTGGTTTGAGAAGAAGAAATGGTTAAATCCACTAGAGATTTAAGATTGGGCAGCGTTTCGTAAGCAGCCAGAGATGCGAGCGCAAGAATGACGACGATCGCCAGAGTCTTAGCCGTCTGGGTTCTTTTTAACAAGATGTAGCCGAAACCCGCTACGAAAGCGAGCCATCCACCCCGTCCGTGACTCGAAAGCGAAGCTGATATCAAGACTGAAGACACAGCAAATATCACGACGGCCCCACTGCATTGTTTCCATTTAGCAGAGCCAGCGTCATCGATCCAAAGCCCTGTAATGTACGAGCAGAGGATGGCCACTGAAACGATGATCGCGTTGTAGGATTTGTATCCTTCGAGAGCATCGGTTGCCTGGGCTCCCGCATCTCCTCTACTGGTAAGCAAGCCGAAACCAAGCATGAACAGCGCCGCAAGCAGCGACCACAACCAGTCCCCGCGTATTTTTGGATTCGACAACTTCCGAGAAATCAGAACGCCTGCGACCACGTAGAGAGCCAGCTTGGCCAATTTCAAGCAACACCCCAGAAGAATGGAGACATCGTTCAAAGATTCGTATCGAAAAGGAATGGACAACGTCGACAACAACGCCCAAACCAGAAAGCCCCACAAAAGTGGATTCAATTTAGCGGCTCTCTGCTCATACAGGGCTGAAGGTGCAACCACTAGCAGGAGGATGAAGGGCACGATGAGCCAATCCGAGATTTCCAGGACCCCGAAGCCGGTTTGGTGTGAAAAGCCGAAATTAGGCAGAAAAAGCAATGGGAAGTAGAAGAGCCATAACCGCGTCACGCGTGAGCTCCAATCCCCTGGCCGCTACAGAGCGGCGGTTGCCTGGCAGTTTTCATGCCTTGCAGGAATCCCACGATGCCTGGGCGGAAGATATCCAAAGTGCGATAGTGCACTGCATATGAAATAAAGAGCAGAAAGAGGCGGAGATAGGCCGTGGGAACTTGAAACCATCGAGAATGCCTCCCAATGAGTACGGCGCGATTGTGCGCCAGCGATCCCATATATTTTCCAAGATCGGGAACTCGGCATCCTCCGTCGCCGGCGCCGAGATGCAGAACACGAGCCTTTCCGTTGAAATAAATATCAAAGCCGCATTTTTTAACTCTCAAACAAAGTTCGGTTTCTTCGTACAGAGCAGCGCCAATTCCAAGAGCTTCGTCGAAGCCTCCAACCGCTTGAAGAATTGAGCGCCAGGCAGAAAAATTCCCACCCGGCACATGGGTCACGAGGCATTCCACCGTTGCATTGAAACCGCGGTACGGCATCGAGGTCCATGAATTGAATTTTCCCGGCGTTGAACCGTCATTTTTTCTCGCAATCCGGTCATCGATTCCACCCGCAACCATGGCTATATTTGGCCTGCTCAATCCGCGTAGATGCTCTCTTACCAACGAGGGCCCACAACGGATGTCATCATCCAAAAACACGATGGCTTCGTATTTTGCCCGCTGCCATCCGTAATTGCGCGCAAGTGGCAAACCGCGGAATTGCACTTTATGGTAGGAAACCAGGTCAGGATGCTCGGAAGCCAGGCACCGCATGTCAGCTGATCCATTGTCTGATTGATCGACGATAAAAATCTCAATTGGCATGTGATCCTGCGCCATCAAATCACGGACAGCAGCCAGCAAGTGCGACTCCCGATTCAGGGTGGGCACCACGATCGAAACACCTTGTTTCTGTGAACCCATGATCCTTCTTGCTAGCCGGAAGACGCAGCTGCGAAGCGCTTTGTGTCGAGCGGTGGGTTAATACTTTCTTTTTCGAGTTCAGCATACTGTTGCCGAGCGTTCGAAAAGCGTTTGCGCCAGCGTAAGAACGGCCTTTCGAGAAGGTAGTAGGAGAGTTCGGCTGCCAGGAATGCAAACAGAATATTGAACGGGAAGATTCCCGTGAAAGTCGTGTTTCTTGGAGTCAAAAATAATTGTTGCCAAAGGTACAAACTATACGAGATCACTCCAATATGAACGACCACTCGATTGTTGAGGAAGCGTCCCAACATGGTCTTGCCGAATAAGACAACGTGGGCAATCAATACGGCAATTACGATGTTTTGAAGCGAATATCCCAATGGTAAAAGATATGCGCCTTTGAAATGCCGGGTTAGCAGTGTATCTATCACGGCAAAGAACAGCGCTCCGATGGGAATCAACCACGAGCGAGTCCAGCCCTTCAGACTACGCAAATGATCTTTGTTCAAAGAGACCAACGCCAGGAATGCGCCAATCATCAGTGAATCTGCTCGCGTATGAAGCATCATTCCAATTAGGGATCGCGTCGAGGGGAAAACAAAGTACGTTGCAACACGTACGAAGGGTGCGCTGATCACTAACGCAAGGGCCACCCATCGTCCCCGTTTCGGGCCGGACAACTTCAGGATCACTGGCCAAAGCAAGTAGAACTGTTCTTCGATGCTCAATGACCAGGTGTGTCCAAGAAACCAGGAATCGACTGTGCGCGGCACATAGTTCCACACGTACAACGCGGCGCTGATCAGATCGATGCGTGATAGAGCGATGTACCCCGAAAGTGTCAGGCCCAATACGACTAACCAGTAAGCGTAGAAACCCGGAAAGATTCGGAAAGCTCTCCTTATATAAAAGTCCTTGAGATTGATGGTTTGGGTGGCATGCTGCTCGCGAAGCAAAAGTGTAGTGATGAGAAATCCACTAATAACGAAAAAAATGGCGACGCCAAAACGTCCTTCTCCGATAAAGCCGAGTACAGTGGAAGCGATCGATTGTTTGGACGTTCTACTGCTATGACCCATGACTACTAACGCGATCGACACCGCCCTTAGACCGTCCAGTGAAGGTAAGCGCTCGGCGGAGCGGATGTTTGGCGCGGAGATGCTCTTATCCATTGACGATTCCGACACTCTGCAACGCAAGGGAAAAGCGGCGACCATAACTCTCCCACGTGCTTTCCCGCAGGACACGTCGACGGGCCTGCTCTCCGGCTTCACGGAATGATTCCGGAGAATTGGCCATGCGGCGGACGATATCAGCCAACGCATGACTATCGTCGGGCTCAATCAACCATCCACCTTCCCCCTCTACGATTGCGGACGGAATGCCGCCGGTCCGAGCGCCAACTACGGGAATGCCACACGATTGCGCTTCCAGAAATACCATTCCAAACCCTTCCACGGCCCGCTCTTCGGGAGCATCTCGCGTACAGAGCACAAACAAATCCGATGCCCAATAAACTTGCGGCAATTCTTTTTCGGAAACAAATCCCAGCCAGCGCACCTGGGCAGCGACTTTCAGCTCAATAGCTAGTTTCCTCAACTCCGGCTCGTAGGGCCCGGTGCCCGCAATCAAGTAGACGATTTGTGCGCGCTCGACGGGGGAAAGATCCGCGATCGCTCGCAAGACAGTATCGTGAGCCTTATAGTGTTGGACACGGGATACAGTGCAGAGCACACGCTTGCCTGCGACGCCGAATTTGGCTTTGGCTGCATCGCGATCTCCGGGAGCAAACCGGTCAGCATCGACCGCCAACAGAATCGCCTGCACACACGCCTCGGGCGCAACACTGGACACAAGTTTGCCGGTGTATTCACTATTGGCAATCACCAGACTCGCCTTTTCCAACACAAGGCGTTGCAAGAACTTCCAGAGAGGACGCCGCCAACGATTCACCGGGGGCAAGAGTTCCGCACCGTGAGCCAGGATAACGAGTGGGCGGACTCCGGCTAGGTAAGCGATCAATCCTTCTGGAAACCAAACGCCACATATCGTTGCATGACGGCCTTTGGACGATCGCATTTGATTCCGTAACCAGCGAAACGCTTGCCGCTCACGAATGATTCTTCGGGAATCAACTCGGACTTCTGGCAATCCGCTATCAGGAGGGGGCGCGCTACAGCCCTGAGTAAGAACGAACGCATTGCGGCGATCACACTCAAATGTCCTGCCGATTTCCGCGCATAGTCTGGCAATACCCCCAGAAACGGGCGGGTATTCGAAAGCGAACAAGAGGAGCCCATCCGGGCCGACTGCGTTGGTTGGGAACATTTGGACGCTACCAGGAAACTACTTGTGGACCGTCGCCATGACTTGTATCGAATGTGATGATGTCGACTTCATTGACGACGGAAGTGTCGGTCTTTGTACCCGGTTCGAGAACGATCGATGTCACGTTTGTGCGCACTAAGAAAGACCGGAGAAGCGAATCATCAGAACCGATGGTTTCTGAAGGGAGGAAATCCGCAACGACTTTCCTTCCATTTAGGGAGAAGGTGAATTCAGGGTGTTGTTCAGAAAGTGCGCTGGGAGAAAACTTCAGTCGAACAAGATAGACGCCAACCGGCACCGCAAACGTATGTTGAAAACAGTGCACCTTACAGACCTGTTCGCGGGGAGCGGACTGAACGGTTTTTTTATCAGTACGCAACGCTCCGATGACTGGATCGCCCGAGATGATATGAGGATGATCGTAAGTACTGGCGTGAGTCAAATCCGCAAACGGCGTATTGAATGCTGCCAAACTGCATCCCGAGGTCGCGCTACTGTGGAAGTCCAGCGGCGTGAGCGGGGTTGAGCTGAAAAAACGAGGATCATAAAAAACCGAATCTTTATCGAGACCACTTTTCGCCTGGTAACTTTCGAGAGACCAAAAATTAGCTTTCTTGTATCGAAACACCGGCCGGTCTGGGGTCGAAAAGCAATTGTGATTGGACGCCACGTTCTCTCCGAATACGGCCATCGTGTTTCCGGGCACCGACGAAAATACGATGTTGTCAGAGAAAACGACATTGCCTCCCTTATCGGAGGAGCCCATTAGGAAAAACTTCGAAGCGTTAAAAATTGTGTTATTGAATACGGCAATCGTTCCCGGACCGGTCGCCACCGCGTTTATGCCGGTGGATCCGCGTTTACCTTCCGGTTCGCCCAGGTTGTAAATGTTCCCGTACACCTTGAGATCGACGCCATGCGGGGCCCCGGCAGAGCGCACATGGTAGAGATAGTTGTAGCGAACGACACTATTCTGCTCATAGTAAAAATCCATGCCGCCGCTGTGGGTGAAATAGTTGTATTCAACTAGAGTCTGTTGGGAACGTTGCAAGCCAACGCCCATGCCGTCCCCGCGCACATTAATTCCCAGAATTTCCGGCTCAACATGCGAGACCCAGTTGTCGCGAAACGTGTTGCCGACGCCTTTGAGAACATAGAGAGCTGTATTGCCCGTGCGAAAGACAGTATTGCTTTCGACACGGCAGTTGACGTCTCCTGATCGAAGATAAATCCCGATCCCAAGAACATTCTGAATGTCATTGTGATGGACGAGGACTTGCCGGGAGTCGGTAACGTCGATTCCTGTGTAGAAATGTTGAATGTCCAAATTCTCAATCTGGATATTGCTGGAATCTGCAAGGAGTACACCAGCCACTCGAAAAATGTGGAGTGTTTCATCCGGCGGTTTGTTGTCTCCCGTTCGAACCCAAACACGGCTCCCGAACTTTCCTGCAAGCTCGCCCGCTTGCAACTTTGACAGGAAGCTCTCCAGATCGCTTTTGCGCTTTAATATCCCGGACGGAGCAATCAGCTCCAATTTCTTGCCGTTCAGAAAGACGAATCCGATTACGCTTTCATCTCCCAGGTCGGTAGTAAAAACTCCCTGATGGCCTGCTACGGACTCCCACTCAATGCGATGATTTTCTCCGTAGAGTAGCGGTTTTTCTCCGTCGCCGTAAGCATCGATCAGGATCGGGTATTGAACAGTTCCGTTGGCTTGCATACGAATTTGGTCGTCCCATCGATCGCCTCGCTTCAGAAGAATTTTGTCCCCCGGCTGAAAGTCGTGCTTGGAAACAGATTTCAGATAAATGGTCGACAAATTCCGCCAGGCTGTTTTGGGACTTTGGCCATCATTGTGGTCATTTCCCGAGGTCGACGAAATGTAGTAGGCCTGGGCTGCAACCAGATGCTGCGGCGCCGCAACATATACAATCCCCCCGAGCAACACCAGCAACAAAGTGAGTTTGGCTTGTTGGTAACTCTTCATTGGATCCTTAGTTACGTGCTGAGAGATTCGAACAGTTCCACAAATGACTGCGCCTGACGGTGAGCGGTATAACGCTCACACTCGTTCTCATCGGGAGCCGGCAATTTGTATTTTCCCAGGAGGAAGTCGATAAGGGTCGTGGCGCGGTCGTGCGGCGAACCATCGAGAAAGATCCCGAGCCGGCTACGGGTAAGAGCGGAGCGGGCTTCAGAAGGGTCTGGAACAACTGCTACAACAGGCTTGTGCATTCCAATGCAATCGGTCATCTTGGCGAAATTCGTCCACCAACATGCACGCGCGCCTGGTACGAGAACACCGGCGTGTGCTCTCTTCAATAACTTGTACACTTCTCTTTGCGGCTGTTGATCGAGGAATTCGACATGTTCGTGAAGGTTGAACTTGTCCATAAGCGGTAGCAACCGCTTTCGATTTAATTCGAGTGTGCCAACCATTAGAAGTTTGAAGCCGGTTCGCCTGAGGTCAGGATGCACGACAGCAGTTGCAAATGCCTCCAGGAACGCAGTGTCATAGTCTGCGAGGTATTC
This sequence comes from uncultured Acidobacteriaceae bacterium, assembly GCA_963794195.1. Classification (GTDB taxonomy): domain Bacteria; phylum Acidobacteriota; class Terriglobia; order Terriglobales; family Acidobacteriaceae; genus DATBAX01. The sequence continues at coordinate 425,703 of CAWCCU010000005.1, read as the reverse complement.
GCCGGCAAACAATAGATAGGGACGGCGCTCGCTAACCTCTGGTGGCAACGACTCTACGAGACTTTCGTCGATACCAGTAGGAATGAAAACAGGATCAACACCTTGTTTTCCGAACATGTCGAAATAAATGCTGCTAAAACTGGACGAGAGGACAGTGACCGCGTCAGCATTGGCCAAGGCGCTTCGGACAATGTTTCTCTGCTTTTGGTAAATGCGAGGCAAATCGCTAGATAGCCTTTGCGTATAAGCAAGCGGATCGCGGAAATCGGCAACCCACTTTGCTCCGGCTTTCTGCAGCTTTCCTCCCACCACCAGCGAAGAAAATGGCGAAGAGCTGGTAAATACAAGACCGATTCCACGATCTCGAAGAATTCTGATTCCCGCAGCTGTTGCGGTCATTGCCCATGTCCAATAAATGTCTGGAGCACAAAACCAGCTGTTCCGGATGGATCGATAAGTCTCTTTAGCGATCGAACCCTTGGCTACTCCCACCTGACTGTCAGCGGAAATGACGTTTCCCGTCCTGGTGGCCTTGAACGTTCTATCGCGTCCTCCGAGGGCCATACGCGCTCCCCTCAAAGTTGGCTCGATATAGCGGGCGCGTATAACCTCGACTTCAGGCAGCAGGTCTGCCAGCAAGGCGTCGTCTTCATTGAATTGATATTGTGTGTCCACAGTCAGAACGACAGGTCTCCAGCCAAATTGGGGAAGATACTTTGCCAATTTGTGGGTCCGGAAAACCGCCGCATGATTTTGCGGCGCAAAAAACGGTGTAACGATCAGAACGGAACGGTTCAACCGACAGTTCCGGCCGTTGCTGCGGCAGCGTGAATCTTGGCGGGCGGATTTTTTCTGCTGATTGCCGCGGCGGCCTTACTGCCAATCACAATCATGGGATGCTCAATGGCGTAGTAGACCAGTACACTGCCCCCAAAGGTTGTCAGCACGAATATGGCGATCCTCGCAAACATGGGCATATGCCCTAAACGAACAAAGCCAAACCAAATTGCAGGATCGTGCAGCAAATAGATGCCGTAGGAATATTTGGCGATCCACCCACAAAGGCTATTGACAATCGCAATTTCGCATCCTTGAATGTGCGGCGGAGCCAAACCAAGGCACATGCTTATCAAATGCATTTCGTATTGTCGTGAGAAAACAACCAGAGAAAACTGACCATCGCCAGTAAAGCCGGCAAAACCACAAAGCGCAAATCACGGGTCGAGGTTTGCATTTCCTTAAAAGCATGAAGGCCGGCGAGAAATAAAAGAAAGTAGAAAAGCATGTCCGGCACAATAACGAAGCGACCCACATTCGTGTGCTTTAAAAAGTGTGGGACCATCACGTGGTCCGCGGCCGCTAACAATGCCCAGGCAAACAAAAGCACTTTGGTCGACCTCAACCGCCGAAGCGCCAAATAGATCAGTGGGAACAAGCAATAGATCTGGACTTCATATGGCAAACTCCACAGGGGCTCCAATATCTGATCGAATCGGGCAAAAACTTCTGCACCAAGAGCAAGCTGGGAATGAACTCGAAACCTGCGTGCTGACCTACCGAAGTCGGGAGGTTATCAATATGGCTGACCGGCAATTTGGCGAAAAAGATGATTGAGACAACAACAAATGGATAAAGGATAGATACGCAAACATCTTCTTGTCATGAAGGCGCGGAAGATGCGATGGTCGCCATATTTCTAAACATGCCTTTCAATTGAGGTCATATTCACGATTCCGCTATGAACAAAGAAGATGATGACGCCAAGCTTTCCCAATACTGAAGGCTGCAGAAAACTCAGGTGTACGTTTCCGAAAAACCAAACCAGGCGAGAACAAACCACCATCAGAACGGCGACGGCCCGAACGAAGTCCAGATTAGTCTCATGGGTTGCAGCCGTCAGTGGACGGTTCACGCTTTGGCCCCTAATGCCATTGTTGAGCCAGCGGAGATCTCAATGCCATAAACCTGGTAGAGCTTCCACAAATACTGTTGCACGGAGAATTTTTCTTCTGCGATACGGCGGCCAGACCTGCCCATCGATTCGCGCAGTTCATGGTCTTCAGCCAGAGTCAGCATCTCTGCGCTAAGCGCTTCATGATCCAACGCGGCATACAGCAGACCGTTCACATTCTGTTCCACGATTTCACGAATCCCGCCCGCGTCGGGCACGATGATCGGAAGGCCCACGGCCATCGCCTCAATTGCGACTATTCCAAAAGGCTCGAATGGAGCGGCATGACAAAACACGTCGCTAGCCCGCAATACCTGTGCAACGTCCGAGCGGGTTCCCAAAAACTTCACATGGAATGTGAGACCTAATTCCCAGACGAGTTCTTCAAGTTCGCCTCGCTGCTCCCCCTCTCCGCAAATTACCAGGGCGGCATTCGCTCCTGCCAACCGTGTAGAAGCCAGCGCCTGGATGCAAATGTCCATGCGTTTGTCGACTCCCCGGCCGAGGGTTCCGACGGCGCAAAATACTACTGTTCCATCTGGGAATTCAATATCCTTTGCATATGTTGTCCCCATGCTAAACCGGACCAAGTCCACGCAGTTATGCCTAACCAGCATCTTCGAGCGAAATACGCCATGCGTTTGGTGTACCCAACTGGCGAGAGCTTCGCTGCACACAATAATCCGATGGGCAAGAAATTGTGCGAAGAAATTCGCGATGCGGAATTTCCACGATTTCATGTACAGATCGCCTTGCTCGAACCCGATCCGTAAGGGCACGCCAACCCGCCATGCGGCAAACAACGCGAGGAACCGGCTCCAGGTGAGGTGCGCCTCCACCACGTCGGGACGCAATTCGGTGAACAATGCTCGCAGTTGCGCTGTCGCATCGAGGTAACGGCGTTCCTTGAACTTGGGGCGCAGATCAAGGACGTGCACTCGAATCCCCAAGTCCCGGATTTCAGCGCTGAGTGGTCCATCCCCGAATAAGGTGACAACATGATGCTCGATTCCACGGTGAGTCACGGCTTCACGAAGCATGGTAATCAAATGAGTTTGCGCTCCGCCGGTACGAAGCTCGTCGATAACATGAATATGCAGCATTGAATTTATGAGGACAGGTGAGCCACAAGTTCGGTATACGTGGAACGTGCGAGCTGGCGCAGGCAGGCAATATAAACGCCAACCCCGACGATGATTTTCAGAACCAAGCGGCTGCGGAGGCTCATGCCTATTGCGCTGGCCTCGAGTCCCACGATCCAAACAACGACACCCATAATGAGTGCGCACATCAGCAATGGCGCCGTCTCGGCAATCGTTTTTTTAATAGGCAGTCCGCACGCACGATGTCCCATAAGAAGGACTGGGTACGCAATGACTGTGTTGGAAATCGCATAGGCGCGAGCCACGCCTATGGGCCCCGAACGAATTCCCAGGACAAACGCCAACGAAGCTGTGCCGGCGACCACTAGGCCCAGGACTAACATTCCGCGACCGCGGCCGGCCACAATATATAGCCACTGAGATGTATTTTGAATTGGTTGAAGAATGCTTGCCGCCGAAAGCCACAAAAGAATCGCCACGACATCGTGCCATTTGGGCCCGTAAACAAAATCCACAAGTTCGGATGCCGTCGCCGCCAACCCCACCGCGATCGAACATCCCACTAGTGTGATCAGACGGAGCGCCCGAAGATACGCCGATTGCATGCGGGCAGGGTCACTCCGCAACGAAATCATGGCTGGGATCAGGACGCCGCTGAACACGCTAATTACCAGCATGCCAGGCAGATTCATTAGAAAGTAAGCTCGGGAATAAAACCCTAAAGCCGTTGCGCCCCAGAATTTTCCAATCAACACATTATCGAAGTTTCGAGCGAAATAATTGACAAGGCCATACGCCGCCGAATAACCGCCAAACGTCAAAAGCGTCGAGATATTCCGCATGTGCAGCGGAATGCTTGGGCAATAGCCGCTCAATGGAAAAACCACCACCGTTGTAATGAGCTGTTGGAGAATCAGTTGCACTACCAGCGACCAGTAGCCCAATCCCAACCATGCCAACACAATCGTGACAAACGCCGAAATTAAAAGCGAGCAAAGGGTCATTAACCCGAGCTCTCTGACTTTAATTTGGCGCACTAACAATGCGGTAGGTTGTACCGCGACGGCGGATAAGAATAGTGTCCCACTGACCGCATCAATGATCTTTGTTAACTCGGGATGATGATAGAAAGCTGCAACATAAGGCGCCGAGCAACAGCACACCAAGGTCAGCAACAATCCGAAGGAGCAATTAATAACGAAGAGTACATCGAGCTGATTTCGATCCAGCCGTTCCCGCTGCACAGTCGCCCAGGACAACCCGAGATCTGCGATTGCCTGGGCCATCACCGTAATAGTTGCGACCATCGCCAGCAATCCGTAGTCGGCGGGGGAAAGTAATCTGGCCAGGACCGCTGTGCTTACCATCGCAAGTAAATACCTCGCCGGCAGCAATGTGAACGACCAGTTGAGTGCACGGCGCGCCAACTGCGGCACATGAGCCTGCGCCGGAAGTTCAAAGCCGGTTGTCGTTACGGTTTCCGGCAGCGTGTCACAGCATATTTCGGTCATTGATTCCGTCGGAGCGGCTTTTGTTACTGCGGTCCTGATATCGAGCGGCATCAGGCGCGCCGAGTTGCGGACAAGGTCGATCGCACTTGATTGAATCCGAAGCGCAGCCGCCAATCCCATTCAGGAATGGTTGGGATACGTTGTGCTACGGATTCTGGCATCGAACGGCTCTTCCTAATCGAAAGAAGCGCATCCCCCATGCGGTCGAATAACACCTCATCTGAAAACCAGTCGATCCAGACCTGGCGGGCTGCCGAGGCCATCTCAGGCCAGCGGGATTCGAGATCCGAAACGGCTTGCGGGATTTCGGCAACATTCCGCTGTGGGAGGCGGAGCGAACAACTGTCCCAGTCGGGGCCTTCCGGCGCGACCCACTGGTCCGACAGAATAATCGGCACTCGCCCCGCACGTAACGTTTCAAATAGACGGAACGAACTGGTGCCGCTTCCGCGCGGACAGAGGATAAACTTCGAACGCCGCAAAATGTCCGCGTATCTGGCGTGATTGTTGGTACAGCCCTTGGAGAAAAATGCATTGAATGAACTTGTATCTTCGAGAATCGCTCGTGGATGTTTCAGCTTAAGAAGCCGACTTCTCAATGGAAGTTTGCTGTTACCGAGAAAAGAAAATAGGAGGTCGGGCCTGTCAGAAGGACTCGTATCAACGGCGTTTAGCAATTTGACATAGCTTGTCGCTCTCTGGCGCTTGTGGTCGAACCACCTGATCGGCATCGAGCAATATAAGCCCGGGAGCAAACACCAAGGTCGAAAATGCTCGTTATACATATAGCAGCGTTCACGGTCACGCTGGATCAAAGGGTGACGTTTAAGACGGGAGAACAACGGGTCATCGTGATAGCGAGAATTCTCCACGAACAGAATTGCATCGGCCTCATCCGGATTGGTGGTTAAACCATGTCGCTTGCCATGTGAAGCAAGCCGGCGAAAAGAATCGATCGGCTCTGGATCGGAGTAAGCGCTGGTTGCAAAGATCAACATGGTCGAGTCGGTTAGGATACTTTGAATTGAAACCTACTAGAGTCAGACCTGGTACCGGAGTTGTTCGATTGCCAACTGAGTTCTCTCTGCGGTCCGTGGTCGAGCTGGAATACCCACAACTGTCACGCCATCGGGAACGTCAGCCGTAACGACTGCACCGGCCCCCACAATCGCTCCTGCGCCAATGTTCAGGTATTGAAGAATTTGCGCTCCCGAACCGATCAGCGCACCAGTTCCGATGACTACTCCTCCGGAAATATTTGCTCCAGGATTCACCACCGATCCCGATCCGATCCGGCATTCATGCCCGAGAGTGCAACCGAAATTGCACAGCGAAAATGATTCGAGGACCACGTTGACCGTGGCCGTGACCCCGGCTCCGATAAAACTTCCTTCCGCGAGTTCGGCGGAATCAACGTCGATGATCGCTGTCGGATGGACGATTGCGGGCCACGCCGCCCCTGGCAACAGATGACGCAACTCCGCCGCAAATTTCAACCGAAGATGAGGACTCCCAACACCGACAGCCAGCGCATCGAACGAACCACTATTGGCGCTTAACCATTCAAAATCCCCGAGAATTCGTTGGCTACTGTCCCTCTTTCCGAGTCGGGAAAGATCGCTGATGACATAGCCCAGGAAATCAAATTCGGCAATGGATCGATTGATCCATTGCAAGGTTGACACAACTTCTCTAGCCATCCCGCCAGCCCCGACAACGACGATCCGCTTTCGTGACATCAGGCAGTTCCCTTTTCGTGATCAATCCGGACCCCAAGGAACTCGGGCATACTGGCGCAGCCCACCTGCGTAATTCCCTTTCGCCTCAAGACCAGCGAAGCAGTCTTTGCGAGAATGCGGAGATCAAGGTAAAACCCTTGGTGATCCACATACCAGAGGTCCAAGGCAAACTTCTGGTTCCAGTCGATCGTATTTCTGCCATTGATCTGCGCCCATCCAGTGATACCCGGTTTGACTGCGTGTCTTCTCTTTTGTTCGGGCGTGTACCGGTCTAAATATTCCGATAACAAAGGCCGCGGCCCTACCAGACTTATGTCGCCACGAATCACATTGATCAGTCCCGGCAATTCGTCCAGGCTAGAGCTGCGAAGAAACCGGCCTACGGGAGTGAGTCTTTCCGCGTCCGGAAGCAGCTCACCATTTACCTTCCGTTCCGATGTCATGGTTCGGAACTTGAAAAGTCTGAAAAGCTTGCCGTGCAATCCTGGCCGGTCCTGACAAAATAAAACTGGACCACCGAGGAACAACCGCACGATTAATGCAACCATTAGAACAATCGGTGACAGCACCACTAAAGCCAGTGAACTAATTACGAAGTCGAAGACTCTTTTCATGTTTCTGGAGATATGGACCCAGGGCGATCTACCTGTTTGCGGCAGCCAGCCCTAGTAGACGATCCGAGTCTCTGGGAATCTCAGGTGAAGAGAGAAATTCTGTGGAACTGAAATCTTTCGGTCTGGGCTGGTTAAATAACAGGTGCCGGTAAATACTCAACACCTCATGATTACATCGCTCAGGATCAAACATAACATTTGCAAGATGCATGCCTCGTGCCGCCATCCGTCGAGAGTCATCGTAGCGATCAAACACATTGAGGATGGCATGAGCGAGTAGCTTAGGTCGGCGAATCGGAACCACTTCTCCGGTAAGGCCGGATTGCACAACTTCCGGAAGACCTCCCACATCGCCGGCGATTGTCGGAACGCCTGAGAGGAGCGGTTCAACTACGCCTCCGCAATTCTCTGACAAGGGGACATGTACGGCGCAGTCGAAATCTGGCCAACTCCACGCAACCTCTTGCGACGTAAGTTTCCCCGGCATCAATATTCTGCCTTGGCCCTTTTGTTTCGCCAGGGCGGAAAATTTTCGTTCATACCTTTGCACAGTACCAAATGTACCGCCAGCCAGGACGCCCCAAACGTCATCACGCTTCTCCTGCACGATGCGGATCGCCTCAATCACATCCTCGTGCGATTTCAACCCGACCGTCTGTCCCAAATGCCTTTTTGGCGGGTAGATGAGATTGATGTTACCGACAACCATCGCATGCTCCGGGATGCCTAATCTCAGTCGCAAATATCCCGTGCGGACGTCCGAAAACAATGTTGTATCGGTCGTGTAATAACTAAGGAAGAGCCTGTTTCTGGCCAAGCCGGCTCGCTCATACAGTTGCATCGTGAATCGACTGCTCGCGATCCAGAAGTCGTTTGCACCAGCCAGCGCAATTTCACTATTACGAGAGTGCCAATGTTCCAGATGGAGCGGACCCGGCACCTGAAAGATCCGTGGCACAGGATGCTTTCTTCCCAACGCAAGACGTATCATCATGGTCGTAGAGACATGATGAGTGTGAATGAGATCCGGCTGGATGTTCTCCACTAATCGCCGGATTTGCAATATCCGCCGCCAGAACGCCGAAGGCTTATGGGTTGGCAGATTGCAATCCACGAAATGCAACGTTGATTCAGATGCGTGCCAAGCGTCGACTGCGCCCCCGCTCGAGCTTGGAAGGGCCGCATGAACATCGATACCGTGCTGCATGAGATATGCAGCCTGACGGACAGCCCAAAAGGATGCTTCCGATGTTTTGGTGATCTGGAGGACTTTCATGGCGGGACACAGCAGGTGAAAGATACCTACGGCACGCGGTAAATCGTTGCGCCCGCGGCGACGGGCAACAAAGTTTCCATGTGCTTTACAGCCGATCTGGCTGCACTACTGGGAACAAACAAGATGTCGTTGTCCTGCATGGATTGATCCGTCGACTTGGACGCCAGAATTTTCTTTATGTTGACTGCGATTTCCTCATGCCCGAAGGGCGTCGTGCGGATAATCTTTGCCGAACCTTTGGCTGCGGTGTAGGTCAAGCCTTGCGCCAACGCAAGGACTTGAAGAATGGTGAGATGGTCGTCGTGATTCATGGGAAATCCACCGGGACGCATGACCTCGCCAATCACATAGACGAGTCCCGTTTTCTCAACGAAGATTGAATCGCCCGGTAGTATCTCAGGATTGTTGAAAGGTTTGGGAGTGGCGCTGGCCGAGATCTTAACGGATTCCGGCGTGTCAGGATGACCAAGCCGAGTGACAGTAATATTCGTGCCAGCCATGGGAGTCATTCCGCCGGCGATGGAAATGTAGTCCATCAAATTATGTGTGCCGAACGCAGGGTAGATCCCAGGATTTTTGACCTCCCCCATGACCGAAACGCCCTGTGTGGCATATTCAGCGACAAACACAGTGACCTGCGGATCTTTCAAAAATCCGCCGTCGATAAACTTCTGGCGGATAAGATCCGCCATTTCATTCGCTCTCAGTCCCGCTACATGCATCGAACCGACCAGCGGCAGAGTGATATCACCGGTATTGCTAACGCGAAGTTTTCCGCTAAGTTCCGGCGTGTCGAAGGTACTCATGTCGACAAGATCCCCGGCGCCGATTGGGCCAGCGGCGCCACTCGCAAAGGCGCTTGCAGAGCTTCCTCCTCCAGCAGTCTGTTGCTGCCCCGGTGAGCTGACCGTCAGCAAGAGGATTAAAGCAATGAGAGCGGGGAAACGCATGGAACAACAGATCAATAGTTTCATTGGAATTTTGAATTGACTTCGATGGACGGATTTATTCGGAGGGTTGAGGACTGTTGCCGTTTCCGTTGTGGTAATAATCCTGATGAGCTCTGCCGTAGTATCCGTAATACTGGCGATAATCCACTGAGTTAAAAGAAAGATCATTTACGACAACGCCGGCAATATTCGCATGTACCTTCTTTAATAAATCCCGGGCCCGCGATAGAGATTGGCGGCGGGTCTTTTCCGAGCGGGCAACCAGAACCACTACATCGGCGACTCTCGCACTTACCACGGCATCTGTTACGGCCAAAACCGGCGGAGTATCGATGACAATGTAGCGAAACTCTTTCCGCCATCGTTGTACTAATTGTGAGAGCGCCTCCGACCCCAGCATCTCCGAAGGATACGGCGGCACGCGGCCTGCTGGGACTACATAAAGATCAGGGATTTGCTCAATCTTCACGACCATATCCATGGGTCCTTCAGACCCCGCCAAGCACGCGCTCAATCCATGGTTCATGGGAATTCCGAGATATTTGTTTACCGCCGGACGCCGCATGTCGGAATCCACAAGCAGAACCTGTTGGCCGGTTTGGGCCAGAACAACAGCCAGGTTGATCGATATGAAGCTCTTGCCCTCTTGCATCATGGCGCTGGTAACCAGAATCACTTGGGGGGGCGAGCCAGGGGAAGACAGCATTAGAGACGTCCGAAGGGCGCGAAATGCTTCTGCCGTGCCGGAGCTTCGATGCTCCATGGTGACCGGCAACATGAAATGCGGCGTTTCGCGCGCTAACGCTTTCCGCAATGGTTGATCACTGGCCGCTACGCTGGGAATAATGCCCAGCGACGGGAGGGAGCAATAGGTTTCGATATCTTCTGGCGTGCGAATTGAACTATCGACGTTCTCGACCACGAAAGCCAGAGCGACTCCGAACACTATGCCCCCCATACACCCTAAAGCGATATTCAATGGAATCTTAGGCTCGACCGGTACTACTGGTACGTTGGCCACATCGACGATGTTAATGTTGCTTGATTTAAGGCCGGCTAAAATGCCTGCCTCTTTGAGTTTCTTCAGTAGACCTTGGTACAGGTCGCGACTGGATTCCACTTCGCGGCGCATGATGCCGTACTGGATCGCGTCTTCATTCATCTTGTAGGCATCATCTTTTTGCTTGTCGAAAGTCGTCTGCAACATCTGTTCTGATTTTGCGGCTGCCCGAAATTGCGCCCGCAGAGATTCGGTAACCTTCGAGATTTCCTCGACAATGCTTGAGTCCAATTCTTTTAGTTGCGATTGAAGCTGGACGAGTCGGGGATAAGACTCCCCATATTTTGCGGCCAGTTGCGCGTATTCCGAGCGGCTGTCGGCGCGCTGCTTGTAAAGAGCACCAAGTAAACTTTCCGGGACAATGTTCGCGATCAAATCTGGATTCTCAGTCATCGCGATACGATATTTGGCCTCCTTCACGATACGATCGCCTTCCGCTTCGGAAAGGGACTTGTTCAAGAGTTGAAGGCGGTCGATCACGATATTGTGGCTTTCGTCCGGGCCAAACAAGCCTGTTTTTTTCTGGTACGCGATGACCTTCACCTCTGCGGCCTCAGCTTCCTTTCTTACGTCATCAAGCTGCTGGGTAAGCCATTCGGAAGTCTGTCGCGTGGCTTGGTACTTAGTTTGGAAATTATGTTCGATGTAAGTGGTCGATACGGCATTTGCTACGTCCGCTGCGAGCTTGGGATCGCCGCTGCGGAAGTGGATCTCGATGATCTCTGTTTTAGGGACTAACTGCACTGTTAAATACTTGTGGAATCCGGTTGTTAGCGACGCGCGCGTGCGCAAATCCAGGTTTTGAAAATCACGGGCCGGGAGCATAGCCGCCTGTTTGCCGACAAATGCAGGATTGTTTTGAAGTCCAAGTTGTTCAATTACGCTGATCGCGATTGTGTCGCTCTGCACGATCAGTATTTGCGTTTGCAGTTTTGTATCCAGGTTGATGCCTATCGGCATCACCACCTGATCAAGGCCCAGGTCTTCCGATCCTTCCAAATCCAGCAGCAACCGAGAGGACGCATCGTAACGCTTGGGAAGAGTCAGCGAAATAGCCGTCACCGTCAAGACGATAGCAGCGAGGCTGCCCAGGACAAGCCAGCGGCGCTTTTGCAGCACCCGCCAGAGATGCACAATGGAGACGCGGTCGTCGCCTGACTCGAAGGTTGCGGGAAAGATATCGGAGAAAGTAATGTTTCCCATCTCTCCGCTCTTGCTTGTCACCGTGGACTGCGTATCCTTCATATCCTCCTGCAGCTAATGTTTGTGGATGGGCTAGCGACTGCTTTGCGATCAAGTCCTGACTGCAGGATCAAGGGTCCGATCACCGCAGTCTGTTCCATGAATGCAGGCCGACGTACAAATTCACTCCTGTCGACATTGCTTCGGGAACGATCCAGGGCCACTTGTGGTGATTTTTTTTGAGTTTGTAACTCATATAAGCGATCGCGATGTCCGCGGGAATTCCGATCCCATACATCCCCCCTCTGCTTGAAAGTATCGACGGGAGAAAGTCGCATCTTTTCTCTTTCTCACAACGCTGGGTCAGTTCCGCGTTGGCAATACTCACGCCGAACATTGCGCCAGTCAGGCCCCAGTAGCTTCGACCCGTGACGTCCCAATCAAAGCGCAAATAGCCTCCCGTAGCCGCCGGTACCGCCCCTTCGGGAAAACGACGGTTGGGCGCGCGAGCAGATGCTGGGTCTGGTTGGGGTGTGGCTTGACCCTGATCCGTTTGAGCAGAATTCGCCGCGCTTTGACTAGCGCTGGGGGCGTCCGGAAAGCCGGAATCATCTGCTCGTGTAAGGGGCGCCGACGCTAGTGCCAGCACAGCGATCGTCAAGATCAACTGAAAGTAAGAACGCATGATGGACTTCTTCCCAGGTTTGAAAGCTGGATTGTTTGAGTTGGCTGCGATGAGATGAAGAAAAGCGTCAGGCTAGGAAAGGTTCTTGCTTAGGTCGGGCAACATTGCGGTCATCCAGAAGCTAGTGTAGGTTGCGACCACATCATCCACGGTCGCTGTCGTGTTCTCGTTCTCTGTCAGGACTGATTGCAATCCCTGGTGGGCCGCGACTAACGCCGCGAGACCAGGAGCCGCGAGTCCTGGTTCGAGATCACGAATCAGTCCTTTGGACGCACATCGGCATAAATATTCCTGAAGAGGCTGAAAGAGTGGCAACAAGTGCTTGCGCAGACGGCTCGCGCCCTGATCCAACGTAAATAAACTGAGATAAAGCATCCGAACTGTTTCAGGGTGGTCATGCATGATTTCAACCAAGAGCTCAACAATTCCGAGAAGGGCCGTGCGAGGATCCTCGTCATTCTCCAGGCGGCTGCGCAATTCCCGGCTCAGGCGTAATTGCCGCAGCCGCGATTCTGTGGCCACCCAAAACAATTCTTTTTTTCTGGGGAAATGCCGTAACACCGTTACCTCGTTAACGCCAGCCAAGCTGGCTATTTCGTACGTACTACTTCCTGCAAAGCCTTGCCGCGAAAAGAGCCGCACGGCAGCTTCCAAGATGCGGGACTAGGTCAGGTTCTTCGTTCGTTCTTTCACGACAGGCATTGGTTTTGAGGCTCCGAGAATTACGCAGAGTGAGCGGAAGCAAAATGTTTGGTAGATTCCACTGGTTCTACATCCATCGAACCCAATTCCACGGCAACACACTGATTAATCATGTCCAGAGTGATTACCACCCGCAGGTTATTGACTGTACGAACCAGTACGCCTACAAGCCCAGACAGCGGCCCGGCTTTGATGCGCACGTTTTCGCCAATGACTGGGTCACGGTAAGGCCCAAAGGTATGACGGCTTAGGCCCGAACGTAGAGTCTCGATCTCAACGTCGGCGAGTGGCGCGGGGGCGGCCTTGGTCCCCACAAACGAGAATACGCCCGGGATTTCCAGCACTCGGACTCTTTCAGGTTGATTAATTTTTACAAAGAGATAACCGGGGAACAGCGGGAATTCCACCATGGGTTTGCAGCCATTTTTCCAACGACGAACAGTGCGATATAACGGCAGGAAGCATTCCACTTCGCGACACAACAGATGTTTATGCACGCTCTTTTCGTGCCTTGGACTGGTAGAGATCGCATACCAGTGGGACGATTGCGGTCCCAAACTGTTCGCCAACCCGGAAACAGCATCGTTTTCAAAGCCTTCATTCATAGTTTCGACCAATTGTGGCAAGGCTTCGCCCCTTTCACTTAGGTCAGCGATGTTTTCTAAATTGAAATGGACCTGCATTCTCCGCCCGAAGCGATCCAGGGCGTTCAGATTGCTACTTCGTTAGTCTGTCTCATTCAGTGAAGGCCTGCTGTACTGGATTGCTCATAGTGAGCACTAACGTACCTTATCGATTACATTATTTTGTCGGGGCAACGCAGGAGTGATGAAGCATAGCTTCTTTCATCTGGGAAGGCGAGGTAACCCATGTGAAAAGAGTCGACAAGATTCGATTGGCGTAGGAGCGTCTACTTCGGGCGAAACTTTCCCAACTGGAGGCAAATCCCTCGAATGCGGGCCCGTCGTTGTCCATATTCCTCGGCTTCCACGATGGACATGCCCAAATATGCTTCGCTTCGTTCTGCATCGTATTGTTGCGCGGTCAATGCTGAAAGCTCGTCCGCCAGTTTTTTCGCTTCCATTACCGATAACCTCTTTTCATACTTCATGAAAGCGATCTCCTACTGGCCGGGATTTCGAATTGGCGTTGCTCCATATCCAAAGAGATGGCGTGTCAATACTCCGGTCGTGTCAATGCTTGCGAAATTAATGGTGCGCCTGGCGGACAAAGCTATGCCAGGCGCACCTTATTTAGGCAGATGTCCTCCCAGAGACATCTACCCACTGGTCATTACCGTTTTATTTGATCGCGATACTACAACCTGATTAATTTGCCCACCTGTTCAAAATTGAACAGGCAGAAAATTAGTTTTGAGAAAAGCGTGTCACTGTTACAACCAAGATTGCTGGGGTGAAAACCCCCAACCAGTCGGACTCGAAAGTCGAGATCTGGGCACTCTAGTCGGTCACTGGGACCACATGCTGCAGTGGGGCAAAACAAGTACACCGCGCAAAATGGTATGGATCGAAGCAGCAGATATTGTGGGATGGAAATGTTCCCAATGTCTCTGGACATTTGACCCGTCTGAACCTCCTCCAGGGAAATCACTGCAGGAAATGCGGCAGAATTATCAAGCCCAACTTTCTGCAGTGTTTGCAATCCATCCTTGCGTCAGTATTGAAGAGATGGATCGAGTGGATAAGATGAAAGAGTCTAGCTATTCGTTTTTGGAGTGCAGCCGTCGCGTTAAAACTGGATTGTGCCGTCCCAAATGCTTCGCCAAACAGCGGGCGAAAAAGGCGCCTTGTTTTCGGCGGCTGCCAATACGGTGGCATTGTGCCGCAGTTCTCTTTCGTTTGTTTTTTCTTGAGGATCGGGACCGTTCCCTGGTTCCTGGCGGCGGCCATGATTGGCATTCAACAGGAAGTGGACCGTTGCCAATAAGGAACGTGGACCATCGGAATTCGCAACGAGCGCATCCACCGATCTCACCGCAAGGTGCGGCAGTTTTGCCACGTCCGCCAGAAGTACGATAGGAACTAGTGGGTTCACTTTCCTGATCTCTGCGGCCATGACGGAGCCACCAAGAAGTCCTACTTTGTCATCGAGCACGACCGCATCGACTGGGCGCGACCTGAAAATCTGCAAACCGTCATGACCGTTGGTCGCGGTGATCAGGTTGAAACCGTTCTGCCCCAGCACGCTGAGTTGGGCCGGATCCCGGTGTATACACAACAAAGTGATGTGGGGCTGCATTTGATCATATATATAGATACCGTTGTGAGCGTGCTGTTCTGGATTGCTCAGCGGTGGAGCAGTAGTGAACACGAAAGTAGCGTATTAAACACTGCAGAGTGAAGATAACGAGGAATACTTTGGCCACGCGGAGCCCTAGTCGTGTAGAACTACATCGATCAGCGAGTTGTGGAGTTGCAAACCGTTCTTATCTTGAATGAACCCCAATTTCTTGAACTGTTTTAGAAGAACGTTGACTCGTGAACGAGTGGCGCCTATCATTCCGGCCAGGGTCGTAGCGTCGATCTTGGGGACAGTGTTTTCCGTTGTGCCATTCCTTCCAATGTCAGCCAGCAATAAGAGAGCACGGGCGAGCTTCTTTTCATCGACGTCAAGCAAGTGGCCGATCAGGTCCTCTTCGTAATGGATTTTGCGGACCAGCAAATAATCCACAAACAATGCGGAAAACGCGGGCTCGCCGCTGAGTGCGGTCAGCATCGCTTTCTTATCTATCCGGACCAACTGGCAATCCATCATCGCGGTGGCGGAGCTCATGCGATGCGGCTGGCCAGCCAACGATCCCTCGCCGAAAAAATTACCCTGGCGGATTGTGCCGATCGTCACTTCTGTGCCGGACGGGGACGCGATACTTAATCTGACTTTGCCCTTCTGGACAAAAAAAACCGCGTCCGCCCGTGCACCTTGCTTGTACACTGTCTTCTTTTTGGCGACAACGATGATCCGCCTTCCTCTGCGAATGCTCGAAGGGAAAGTGTCGATATCGATTTTGCGGCTCTTCGCAGTTCTAGCCCGGGAGGTCATCCTTCGCCAACCCTCAATACGTGCCAAAGATTTGCACGACGAAAGGTCTCTCGGGGGGAAACGATTCGGCCAGGCACGAAGTGCCAATCACGATAACGTTGTTCAAGTCATACGGGTGAACTTTTAGCAACTCTTATTGCAATGCAAGTATTTGATAGCGTTGGCCTTACTCTTAGTTTTAGACGACGGGACAGCTAGGGTTCGTGACGTAGTTCCGGAAAACGTAATTTCTTTTAACGAAACGCAAAGGATCGCGGCGATATGGTAATGTAACGGCGTGACAGAGTATTTTTTTGGTTTTAGGATAGGATTTTTAGGCGTAGGATTTCGGGCGTGGGATTCCGTGAATACAAATGGGGGAGAGATGGGACGGATTAAGGGAAATGCAAATAAGAGCAACTATCCTGCGGTAAACCGGTCGGAAGTTCCCCAGGGACGCAAAGGGAAACACCGCAAAGCCGTGGCGGACATTCTGGAGGATGTTGCGAAACTAAACGCAGATCAAGCCATCAAGATTCCATTGAGCAGTTTGCATGGCGAGAAGATGCAGAATCTCCGTTCCGCATTGAATCGCGTAACACGGGAGAAGAATATCCCGGTGGTAACGTCGAGTGATGAAAAATTCCTCTACGTTTGGCGCGTTGACGCGCAGAAAGACATGCCAGCCGGCGAATAGCAAGCCGATCACTCGTGGTATCCCGTTGCGGGAAGCGATGCCGTGATTTCTCAGTCGTGGAGAACGACATTGAGCAGCGAGGTATGGACCTCGAGTACTCCTTTGTGGCAGCGGATAAAGTCTAACTTCTTAAACCGCTTCATGAAAAAGTTGACCCGCGAACGTGGGATTCCAGCCATCTCCGCCAGAGTTCTCTCGCTGACCCTGGGAACTACGCTCTTAGGCACGCCTTCCTTGCCGAAATGAGCCAGCAATAAAAGAGCGCGAGCCAATCGTTTCTCGCTGGAATTAAATAGATGGTCGAATAGGTCCTCTTCGTAGCGCACGTTGCGCGCCAACAGATAGGCGACGAACATGTCGGACAGAGCATGCTCCTTTTGGAGCGCATCCATCATGGCCTTCTTTGAGACCCGCAAAAGCTCGCAATCGGTCAGTGCAGTTGCGGAAAACATTCGCGTAATCTGCCCGGCCAGAGCGCCTTCGCCAAAAAAGTCACGCCGATTCAGGACGCCAAGAGTTGCAACCCGGCCTGCTCTGGATACAACGGTGAGCCGCACCTTACCTTTTTGTATATAGAAGATAGAATCTGCCCGGTCTCCGTGCTTGAATATCACTTTCTGGTTCGGGATATTCAGAGTTTTCAGGCCAGTCCCAATGGTTGCAAGAAAGGCTTTGGGATTGAACTCGTACTTCTTCCTGGACACGGCGCCCCGCTTCATAGCAGCAGATTATAGCGGAGAAAAACAGAAAGTCCATCTAGATCAGACGGGCTTAATCCCGCGCTAGTCACGAGATCTCCTGGCACAGGACGTTTTTCATTCAATCATCATCTGGGGAGGGCCAATTCAGTTCATCGTGCGTCTAATAGAACTGTGACTGCGTTAAGAAGGAGCGGAACCTGCCACTCCCGCCCAAGCAGGACTTAGAACCGACCGGATCGCTCCCAGTAACTCAGCATTGTTCGCCGGTTTTTGGAAAAAAGCTGCGGCCCCTGCCTTCATGACTCGCTCACGGTTGTATTGCGGATCGCGCGCGGTCAAAACAATGACTGGAATGGTGGCAAGGGTTGCGCTTTGTTGCAAGCGTTCCAGCACCACGAAACCGTCACCGGCGGGCAAACCAATATCAAGAATGATCATGTCTGGTCTTTCCTTCATCGCCACAGCGACCGCCGAGAAGCCATCGCAAGCATAAGCGGTGTCGTAGTGGTTGGCGCGCAGGCGCAGGTTGAGGCCGTGCCTCAGGTCGCTATCATCGTCAACAATCAAGATCTTTGGGTTTGCCATGGATTCTCTCTCCCTAATTGAGTTGTTAGTGGGTTAGCCTTCGGAATTGTGACGCCGAAAGATCGTCATAACCATCTCAGTAATGCCAGAAACAACTTCTTGCACGAGCTTTTCAATTGGAACGGCCGTCTGCTGCAAGGGAAGCTCAACAGGCAATACTGAAATCTTAAAAACACTATTTTTCTCAAGATCCGGGCTGGCATTCAGCTGCCCGTGAATGCGCTTCCGAAGTATGTCGGCACGTTTCTCATCCGTGGACGCCACAATCACGAAAGTCTCGTTCGGGCCGGTGTTTCCCAGAGCGGGGAGAACGATGTCCTTGTCGACGAAAATGCAGCTTCGAATAATTTCCAGGCAACGAAGCCGGGTCTCCGTCCAGTTACTCAGTCCAGGTTGCAGTAGCGGCATTCGTTCCACCGTGAGCAAGACTAGCGATTCTCTCAGTGCGCCCTCCGATGTGATGACTGGTGCCAGGAGTTTTTCCAGAGAAAACAATGGCAAAGTAAAAGAAAAAATGCTGCCGTGTCCCGGTTGGCTGTCTACCCAGATCCGACCGCCATTCTGTTTGACCAGTTCCTGCACGATGTAGAGACCGAGACCCAGCCCTTTGCGGCTACTGTCGATCGCGTTGGGATCCTGGAACAGGCGCTCGAAAATCAAGGCCTTAGATTCTGGACTGATACCCCGCCCGGTATCGGTCACCGAAACGTAAAGGAAATCAGCATCGTGGTTTAGCAAACCAGCTTTAACCACTACCGATCCACCTGACGGAGTAAATTTGATGGCATTGTCAATCAGGTTTGTCAGGATCTGAATGATTCGTTCGGGGTCCACTATCGCCAGCGGAACCTTCGCCTCCACTGCCATTTCCAAGCGAAGATTTTTTTCGTGTGCAGTTGCCTGGAGCATTGAGACCGCTTGATGGATAACGTCTCCGATAGCAATACAGCGCGGTTCATTTCTGAGTTTGCCGGCTTCAGCCCGAGTAGCCTCAAGCAAGTCTCCAATCATCGATTGAAGCTGGTTTGCACTCCGTAAAATTGTGCTTAGATGGTCCTGTTGCTCGAGCGAGACCTCCCCCGCCAACCCGTCCAGCAAAATGGTGACGAATTGATGAATGCTGGTTAGAGGAGTACGCAGTTCATGCGAGACATGGGAAAGAAACTCATCTTTGAACTGCAATTGGTGCTTGCGACTCATATCCAGCGAGGTCAACAATCCCTGACGCTCGACTGCATAACTAATGGCACGCACCAATTGCTTACTGTCAAAAGTGCCTTTGACCAGATAATCCTGGACACCTTGATGGACGGCCTTGACCGCCAGTTCTTCGTCATCCTTGCCGGAAAGAATCAGCACGGGAACGCCTGGCGCTTTTCTCAAAACACTCCGAAAAGTTTCGGCTCCGCGGCTATCGGGAAGATTCAAATCCAGCAAAACCACGGCCGGAGGGTTCTGCGTCATGGACTCCAGTCCGGTAGAAAGACGATCCACGCACGAAATGCTGATATCCGATTGCGCTTCGACCAGGCGTAAGCGGACGAGGTCGGCGTCCCCCTGATTGTCCTCGATCAACAAAATGTGCTTCGGTCCGTTGTCCATTCAGTCCTCCTCGCGCGGCAAGCTGGCGCACCCAATCCAGAACTCATTCATGAGAGTGACTGCTGCCATCCACTCCCGCAGGGTCCGTGGCTTGCTGATGTAGCTGTTAGCGCCCAGTTCGTAGCACCGTTGAATGTCCGCCGGCGCCTGGGATGTACTAAAAATTACGACCGGTATTCTGCGCAGCAGCGGATCCGACTTGATGTCCGACAAAACCGCGCGTCCATCTTTTTTGGGCAAATTCAAATCCAGTAATACGAGGTTGGGGCGCGCTGCTTTTTTGTACTTGCCTTCACGGCGGAGAAACGCCATGGCCGCAGCGCCGTCCGAGACTGAGTGCACGTTACTGAGCCACTTGCTTTGAGTCAGGGCATCGAGAGTCAAATCCAAATCCGCAGGATTGTCTTCCACCAACAGGATTTCAGTTGTAGCTTCAATCATGCCGATTCCCGAACCATGTCCTGGCTCACCGCGGGCAAAGTGAATTTAAAGATAGTGCCGTCGCCTTCGCGAAGCTGGGCCTCGATATTGCCGCCGTGTCGTTCAATAATCCTCTTGCAGATCGCAAGCCCGACGCCATTTCCTGGATACTCGCTGCGAGTATGCAGCCGATTGAAAATGGTGAAGATGGTTTCGGTATGTTCTGCGGCGACGCCGATGCCGTTGTCGGCGATCGAAAATACCCACTCATTACCCAATTGCTGCGCCGAAATATCTATCACTGGAGCCCGCGAGCCACGAAACTTGATCGCGTTCCCCAAGAGGATGTAAAACACCTCTTTTAGTTGGGACTCGTTACCCTTGACCCGAGGCAAAGGTTCGCAGTGAATCACCGCGCCGCTTTCGGTGATCGCGTCATAAAGACTCTTAATGGCCTGTCCGGCGATCACATTACAGTCAGTATTCTTTAATTCGGTCTCCTGCCGCCCCACGCGAGAGAACGCCAGCAAGTCTTGAATCAGGCTTTGCATGCGGTCCGCGCCGTCAACGGCATAGTTGATGTATTTGTCCGCTTGAGCGTCGAGCTTGCCGCGATAACGTTCTGCGAGCAATTGCGTATATGCGGCGACCATCCGCAATGGCTCCTGCAAGTCATGCGAGGCGACGTAAACAAACTGTTCGAGGTCGCGATTGGAGCGAGCCAACTCTTTTACCTTTTGAGCCAGAGACTCCTGAGACTGCTGGCTCTCTAATCGCGTTCGTTTGTCTTTTAAAGCACCGCGCAGCGCCACCGACAATCGGCCTATCGAATCCTTGGTCACGCAATCGATGACTCCTTGCTTGATGCATTCGACCGCGGTCACATCCCCGAATACGCCGGAGACGAGGATCACCGGAACATCGAGTCCTTCTTCGCGCAATATTTCCAAGGCATCGGGACCCCGCCACTGTTCCAGCTTGTAGTCTGACAGGACCACATCCGGACAATTTGTTTTCACTAGCCGGCGAAACTGCTCGGCGGTTTCGACCACATCGCTGCTAATCTCGTATTCGCCATTGTCCAGTTCGCGCAGGATCAAACCCCGGTCCGCAGGATTGTCTTCCACAATCAAAACGCGAAGATGGGGCTTCCGCGCAACAGGGATTTCAATTCCGCAACTCATCACGGCGGCGCTTGTGTTCATGACGAACCTTTTTCTGTCGATCGATTGCTACTCTCCACGACCGGATTGCGATTTATGTCCATCCAGTACGAGCCAATCGTCTTCACGGTCTGCCGGGACTGTGTAAAGCCTTCGGGCTTCTGGATATAACAATTGGCTCCCAGGTCGTAGCTGCGGGCTAAGTCCAGTTCTCGCTGGGAAGATCCGAGGATGACAACAGGAATCGACCTGGTTCTAGAATCGGCCTTGAGCTGTCTGAGCACCTCCATACCATTGAGCTTGGGCAATTCCAATTCGAGCAGCACGAGCTTAGGCAGGCGATCGAACGAACGCTCCAGGAAAGCGCCTCGACAAAACAAAAAGTCCAGAGCCTCTTCACCGTCTTTCGCGATAAAGACATTGCTGGCGAAATGTTCCCGCCACAGTGCGCGCACCGCGAATTCGGCGTCATCATTGCTGTGCTCGACCAGGAGAATATCGACGTCTCGTATGTTCATTCGTTGAGTTCCTGACCTCTTCGTGACGATTCGTCAACATGCGGCACGACAAAAATTGGACATAGCGATGCCAGCGAGTTAAACCGGTGGCAATAAAAGGGGGAGGGGCACCTTGAGCCCGAACCAGACTCAAGGCAGTTGTGGGTGACTTGGTTCTCCACATTTCACTGTTAGAAATAACTTAGCTTGATGAATATTTGCTGACTGCTCACAATTGACCAATGTGGAATAACTGAAAGCGCGAAAGGTGCTGACCCTTGGCGCGGGCAAAGCGGAATATTTTATATAGGTTCGGCATTCAGAAAAAAGCGTGAGCGTTCCGTTGGGAAATCGACGGGAACCAGCCAGGGTGACCTATCCACTGCTCCCTGGTTTTGGAGAGTAACAATTCTCTCATCACTGCGGGATTTTTCCTCGGCAAAGGTCTGCAAGACTTGCCGCAGACGTGTCACCGCGTCCCGTTCGTCGTCGTCGCCTGGAATGAACTCGCATCCATAGCGATACCCGTTGCGATTCTGCACCACCCCCGAGACTCGAATCGATTCTCCTGAACAAGGAAGAGAAAGTCGATTTTGACGTCATCCCCAACAGTCAATTCAACGCCCACCAGAACGCACAGTCCACACTCGTTGAGTTCAGTACCGCGTCCCTGTCTTATTAAGGTCGCGTCGATCTTATGGAGAATGATTCGAAGCGGCACATCTAACTTGTAGCGTATCGCACGACGCTGTTCACCTAACATCCTGGCTTATTTGGTTAGAGTAACGAAGGGATACGAATTGTTGTCCGATCGTGTAACGCCTGTGAGCAGTTTTGAACATCTAGAAGAGAACTAAACGAGTACGGCAAACTCACTCAGGAGACGAATCGCAGCATCATCGCGTCACCGCAGCTTCTTGCACCATATGATTTTCCAAATGGATGGTGAGCCACGACACCAATTGCTCTTTCAACAAGCGAGGAACCGCAACAAATTCGATTCCTGCTTTTCCCGCCTTGTCGCTCCAGCAAACCTCCGCGCTAACTCTCATGAAAACTTGTGCTCCCGGCAGCGTCAGTCGTAAAGTAATTCTCTCTCCAACCTGCAGCGCTGGAGCATTCAAGAGAGCCATGCCTCCCTCACTGATATTCGCGGCAGTCGCCATAAACTCCGCACGGGACGCGCCGGTGACATAGACTGCGATCGATAGCGGACAACGAAAGTTGCGCCTTTTTTCCCGCACCATGTGCGGGTTTGCCAACTTGAGCGTGCGCATCACGGTCGCGGGAGTCAGCGGTCTAACCATAACAAAGCTGGCCCCAGCGCGGAACGCGCTTGGCATTTCATCGTCTCCATTCAAGATGGCCAGCATGACGGATGCCTTATGCGACGTCATTTGGCGGGTCTTCTTAATCAGTTCAAGTGCTTCTTCGACGGGATTGAAGTCCACTATTACTGCTTCAAATTTGGAGTGGCAAAGTTTTCCGGTCGCCGCACCAATGTCTGAACATACCTCGACATGCATCGCCAGTTTCTCCAGGAAAAAGCAAAGAGTATCGATAGTCTGAATGTCTCGGCTTACCAGCAACACCCTGACTACGATCTTATCCGTGGGCGAAGAATCATTTCTCGATCCAGCGACAGCCGGATAAGCCAAGCCATTATTCATATCGTAAAGTCCTCGGGGATTTCCATTTGCCCATGCTCGAACGCTCCAACAAATGCGTCCACCACGGCTGGATCGAAATTTGATCCGGCGCTCGAAATAATGATCTGCTTGGCTTCGAACGGAGTGACGGCTCGTCGATATGGCCGATCGCTGGTCAAAGTGTCGTAGGCGTCAGCCACGGCCAATACTCTGGCCTCGATGGGGATCTCATCAGCTTTTGAAGGCCCATAACCCGATCCGTCATACTTATCGTGGTGGGCAAGAATGATGGGTAGCACCCTGCGTAGGGATCCACCCACCGGTTCCAGCATGGCGACACCCTTTTGCACATGCTTGCGCATTTCTTCCGGCGTTAGGCTGGCGGCTTTGTACAGTAATTCGCGGCTGGTTTCCAGTTTGCCCACATCATGAAGCATCGCGGCAGCACGGACATCATCAATATGCTGTTCATCGAATCCCATGCGTGCGGCAATCGAAGTCGAGTACAAGGCGACTCGATACGAATGATTATGTGTGTACTTGTCGTTGGATATGAACTGTTGAAGAATCGTTAACAACCCAAAGTAGGTTTCGCGGAGTTCGCATGAATGACGTTCCTTTTTCTCATACAGCGTCCCCATCGCATATGCCGTGACCAGAAGTAAGCCAGCCCACGTAGCCAATTCGGTGTATTCGCTGGTATCCACGAGCGGGAGGGAAAATGTGAAAAGCGGAGTATTCGTCCACAGAAGAATGATGACGATAAAGATGCTGGCACCGGCGGTAAGCACGGCATGTCTCCGTCCATAGACGTATGCCGAAAAAATGGTTGGCAGAGTATACAAGCTCAATATCATGTGGTGAGATGCAACCAACCAGTTGAACAAACCAGCAATCACAAACAAGGATAAAATCAGCCACAGTTCCTGATTGACTTTGGCAAGGCCGGATTTTGAGTTCCAACCTAAACTCTCGGATTCTCTTGCAATGCCTCCGCGTGCGCCTGATACTGGGGTCTGGATAAATATCGATTTCATTTTTATTCCCTCCGACTGGTTCAGGGCCAGCTTGACATAGAGTTTGCCGGCACAAGGACGGGGCTTCCCGTCTTCTCGCACTCAGCGGGCGTCCAGGAGCTAGTCTTCTTGCTTAGGCTCAACTACGCTGGGCGGCGTCAATATCGAATCTCGAATCGTGCTTGACAACTCCATTCGCACACTTGCGAGAGCTCCATCCTTTTTACCCTCCATTACACGATCGTCCTGCGTATTGGAATATCCAGGACTGACATGGCTGGGCAACGATGGCTTGTCGGCTTCGCCGCTCTGCGGTCTAGGGAACAGATGAAGAGCCATCACCGAGGAGGGCGGCCGCGAATGCGACTGCGCCAGGTGCTGATTTATCACGGTTGCGGCCTGTGTGCGACGGTTACCGTCCTCACTATCGAAATCTAGAGTGTTGACACTGTGCGGACAGAAAGCGCATGTAAAGATCGTTCCGCCGCTTTTCGGTTTGTTTATTTGGTATGTCACTCGTCGATCCTAGTCTTTTCCATGAGGACAACTCTCAAACCAAAGGAGCGCATCGTTGGCTTGAAGGATATTTGCATTGTGTGCAATACCGTACAGCGAAGGAGGCAACTGCTTCCGCATAATTGAACCGACTGTATCTCTAAGTTTTCTTCTGGAGAATTTTGGCCAAACAGATCAGCTCGAAGCGAGTCAATGATTTAGATCCCCACGCTTTTCTTTCCACAGTTGGAAAGGGCCGGGACATGATGTCATTCCAAAAGAAGAAAACAATCTTCGCTCAGGGCGATTCCACCGACGGACTATTTTATATTCAAAAGGGAAAAGTCCAGCTCGGAGTTGTTTCGGAGAGCGGCAAAGAAGCAATTCTCGGCATTCTCGGGGAAAACGATTTCTTTGGCGAAGGCGGCCTGGCAGGCCAACTTCTGCGCATGTCATCCGCCATCGCAATTACCGACTGCACACTTCTTCACATTGAGAAGCAGGCGATGATGCGCGCGATGAGCCTAGAACCAAGACTGTCCGCGATGTTTCTTAAATATTTGCTCAAGCGAAATATCCGTTATCAGGACGATTTAGTCGA
Source organism: uncultured Acidobacteriaceae bacterium (assembly GCA_963794195.1). Classification (GTDB taxonomy): domain Bacteria; phylum Acidobacteriota; class Terriglobia; order Terriglobales; family Acidobacteriaceae; genus DATBAX01. The sequence goes on along the minus strand of CAWCCU010000005.1, from coordinate 400,465 downwards.
CCAACTTTTTAATTCAAGCGAGAAAAGATTGGCTCGCGTCCTTCTTTTGATGGCGCAATTCGGCCAGCAGGGTGTTTCTGAGATGTCTGTGCCCAGGCTGAGTCAGGAGACCTTGGCTGAAATGGTGGGAACGACACGTTCGCGAGTCAGCTTTTTCATGAACAGATTCAGGAAGCTAGGCTTTATCAACTACGATGTGGGAGACAATTTGCATGTCCACAGCTCACTCTTGAGCGTAGTGCTCAATGATGAGAGCGGCTCCAATAATGGATCCAAAAGCATGGCGGCCGCCGCTGGACGGAGTGAAGCGCCCGCCGCCCCAGGCGGAACCCGGGACAGCGAACGCGCGAAGATGCCGCCTCTTCCCGGCCTCGAAGGGTTCCAAGAGTAAATACACCCGTGTTCTTCGGCCGTACACATCCAGAGCGTCGAAGGTCAGATCGCGATGCTTGCGCCAAGAGCTTTCAACACGACCCACCCAAGACAATGCCGGACCAATCAGAACAACGTTTCAGCGTAGACCTCGTGATGAGAATCTTCGGCATGGATGCCGTCAACCGTCCATTCTCCCAGGATCTGCATACTAGGAATATCAGTGATCGTGGCGCCATGCTCTCTGGACTTGAAAAACAGTTGCGAACTGGAGACGTGATCGGCATTCAGTTCGGTAAGGTTAAGGCCCGTTGCAAAATAATTTGGACATCAGAAGCCGGCCCCGGTCAGGAAGTAAGAACGGGAGTGAGGATTGTGAAGGGGCAGCCGTGCCCATGGGAAAAACAAATGTTGATGCAGCGTATAACGGGGACGAGTCCGATTCATCGAACAGCGCCCACCAAACCGAACGAAAGACGCTTTCGCCGGCTACGGATTAGGCTTCCGATTGAAATCCGAGATGAACAGAGCTTTCATAGGCAGATGAATGCAACGAGTTCAGACATCACCGGAAAAGGTTGTTATGTCGAAACGATCGTTCCTTTTCCTTTGGGACGGGAGGTAGCGATCGCCTTCTGGCTTAATTCCGAACGAGTCTCCACGACAGCGATTGTCCGGACCTGCGACGGCGGCGTCGGAATGGGAATTGAGTTCATCGGTCTTGATGAGGGAACACAGGAACGACTGCAGGCGCAGCTCGAAGCCCAGGGAAACTCCACGAAGTTAAAGATGGCCCAAGGCGCATCTTAATCCCAATCCAGGATCCTGCTTGATTGGTCAAAAGTGAGCAGCAGGTGAGTTTAAAAGCAGCTATACAGATAACAAAGCAAAAAGCGATCTGAACGAACCTAATGTCATTCGCAATTTATCTCGCAGGCTTTCTTGTCGTGATTGCTGGTCTCATCTATGGCGCGGCTTTGATGCATGTTCCAATCCATTGGATAGTTGTGGGAGGGCTTGTACTGGCAGGAGTCGGCATCCTAACCGGCGTAAAGGCCACTCGCCAGAAAGACTCGGCAACCTGAGCGGCGATACGCAAAACTATTTCTCAGTGTTTCGTAGGTAGGATTCACTCGACAGGAGATACCAAATGAAACTGAATTGGCTGTGCACCCTATTTCTGACGAGCGCTCTTGGCGTTTCTGCTTCTGCTCAGGTCTCGCTGTACGTCGGGACTGCGCCGCCGGCGCTACGATACGAACAACGTGGACCGGCTCCAGGTGAAGGCTATGCCTGGGTCGACGGTTACTGGGCGCCACATGGACACAGTTACGCATGGGTAGCGGGACGCTGGGACCATCCTCCTTATGCAGGAGCACATTGGAGCCACGCTCACTACGATCACCAACGACAAGGCTGGCAACTACACGAAGGCCATTGGGACCACGACGATCACGAGGGACACGGACATTGATCAACTACGCAGTGATTCTTGCTGCGTAAGTCCTAAGAAATGCTTTTCCGCGACTGCGTTGACGGGCAACTTCTCGTCTCGCTTCTGGACCGACGGCGTGGTCGCGGGCGCTTTCTATTCAATATTCGGTTTTGTCGCATCAGGCGCGAATTTCAAACCTAGTGACCTTCGTTTCGTCGCTGCCGTGATTCATCTCTAGCGATTGGTCAAAACGGAACAGCAACCACATCCCCCCTCCGCTATACCACTAAATAGTCATTGTTAACAATCGCAGATGTTTCACATGCCTACCCCACAACGTGGTCGGAAACCATTCGGCTGGCCGCTGACCCGCAACGTCATGGTCCACCCTATATGGAGAGTCGTGAAACAAGACGCACACGACAAAGTCGGATGATATGAAAACGAAGTCTCGGCTGAATCGAAAAGTTCAAATCGCGTTCGGCTCTGCTCTGCTGACGTTGCTCATCGTGGGCGTCCTTTCCTATCGCAGCATGATTGCATCGAGCGAGAGCGTGAGATGGGTGCGCCATACTCACGAGGTCATGGAAAGTCTTCAGGATTTACTTCTCTCCATGGAGACTGTCGAGTCAAGTAGCCGTGGATTCGCCCTGACGGGCAACGACTCCTATCTGCAGACCTATCACGCTGGCACTTTGAAGGCAACGTCGGCCAAGGAATCCGTCGCTCATTTAACAATCGATAACCTTGGGCAACAGCGCCGCCTTTCCGATCTAGAAAGGCTGATGAACGAAAAGATTGTTCGGGGCGACACCATTATTCGCTTGCGTCAGACTGAGGGCTTAACAGTGACAGCCGAGACTGCTCGCACCGGTCCGGGACAGAGGATCATGAACGATCTTCAAGAGGTCGTTCGCAACATGCAGGATGAAGAGGCGCGCCTGTTGGTGCTGCGTGAAGCGGATGCCAAGAGACGATTGCAACAGACGAAGACGGTTTTGATCCTGGGAGCCATCCTGGGCTTGGTGACTGCTGCTGTTGCGGGTTGGAGCGCTCAGCGCGATGGCCTCAAACGTGAACTCACGGAAACCGCGCTCCGCGAGAGCGAGCGCAAATATCGGATGCTGGTACAGGGTGTTCGAGACTACGCAATTTTGATGTTGGGTCCCGAAGGGCAGATTCGCAGTTGGAACCCGGGCGCGGAACGTATGACAGGATGCGTCTACGAAGAAGTCGCCGGACAAAATTACTCCACCTTCTTCCCACCCGACGATATCGCTCAAGGCCGTCCCGCGGAAATCCTCAGAATGGCGGCGGCCAGCGGACAGTACGAAGAACAAGGCACCCGCGTGCGCCGGGACGGTACCCGCTTCTTTGTTCACACTACATACACAGCATCGCGCGATCGGGAAGGAGTGCTACGCGGATTCTCCGTGATTAGCCGCGATCTCAGCGAGAGTAAAGAATCTGGAGCGAAGTACCGAGGACTGCTCGAAGCCGCTCCGGACGCAATGGTAGTGGTGAACTCCGCAGGCGAGATCGAATTGCTTAATGTCCAAGCGGAAAAGCAATTCGGCTATCACCGCAATGAGCTTCTAGGGCAGAAGGTGACAAACATCATTCCGGAAGGCTTCGCGGAACGGCTGGTCGCCGATGGCACCAGGACCGCCGCTGAAGCATTAGCACAACAAATTGGTACAGGGATTGAACTGATCGGACAGCGGAAAGATGGCAGCGACTTTCCTATCGAAATCATGCTGAGCCCGCTCGAAAGCGCGGACGGAACTCTTGTTACGGCCGCAATCCGCGACATAAGTGTGCGCAAGGCCGCGGAAAAACATCTGGCGCAAATGGAAGGCAGGTATCGCGGACTTCTCGAGGCGGCTCCCGACGCAATGGTGGTGGTGAACACAGTTGGAGAAATCGTACTTCTGAACGTTCAGGCTGAAAAACAGTTTGGCTACCGCCGGGATGAACTCCTGGGACAGCAGGTAAAGAACATTATTCCAGAAGGTTTCGCAGAACGGCTGATCGCGGACGGCACTCGCAGCGCGGCCGAAGCGTTGGCCCAGCAAATCGGCACCGGAATCGAGCTAATTGCACGGCGAAAAGATGGCAGCGATTTCCCCATCGAGATCATGCTCAGTCCACTCGAAGGCGCCGAAGGAATTCTGGTGACCGCGGCGATTCGCGACATCAGTGTGCGCAAGGCTGCGGAAAAGCACCTGGCGCAGATGGAAGGCAGGTATCGCGGCCTTTTGGAAGCAGCCCCCGACGCGATGGTAGTGGTAAACGTGGGCGGGGAAATCGTCCTGCTGAACGTGCAAGCAGAAGAACAATTCGGCTACCGCCGCGACGAACTCCTGGGACAGAAGGTAAAGAACATCATTCCGGAAGGCTTTGCGGAACGGCTCATAGCCGACGGCACGCGGAGCGCAGCCGAAGCACTCGCCCAGCAAATCGGCACGGGGATCGAACTGATTGGCCGTCGCAAAGATGGTAGCGACTTCCCTATCGAAATCATGCTGAGCCCACTCGAAGGCGCAGAAGGAATACTGATCACCGCCGCTATCCGCGACATCAGCGTGCGCAAAGCTGCCGAAAGGCACTTGGGTCAGATGGAAGGAAGATATCGCGGCCTCCTAGAGGCAGCTCCAGATGCGATGGTGGTGGTCAATCAGGATTGGGAAATGGTCCTTCTCAATGTTCAAGCCGAAAAGCAATTTGGCTATCGCCGCGACGAACTGGTCGGAAAACGAGTGAAGAGCATTATTCCGCAAGGCTTCGCGGAACGCCTGATCGCGGACGCCCTGCGGTCTCCTGAAGCTGCTCTAGCGCAGCAGATCGGCACCGGCATCGAACTGACGGGACGGCGCAAAGACGGCAGCGATTTTCCCATCGAGATCATGCTGAGTCCGCTCGAAAGCACTGAAGGGGTTCTGGTCACCGCCGCCATCCGCGACATCACTGCCCGTAAAAAGGCCGAGGCGCAGCTTCTGCAAAAGGTGGAGGAACTAAACCGCTCTAACGAAGAACTGGGGCAGTTTGCTTATATCGCTTCCCACGATTTGCAGGAGCCGCTGCGCATGGTGGCCAGCTATACCCAGCTTCTCTCGCGGCGTTACAAAGGAAAGCTGGACGCCGATGCCGACGAGTTTATTGGTTTTGCAGTAGATGGGGCCAATCGGATGCAGCGACTGATCCAGGACCTGCTGGCCTATTCGCGGGTCGGATCGAAAGGAAGAGACTTGCTCGAAACTTCCAGCGACGAAGCGTTGCAGCAGGCGCTCGCGAATTTACGCGGCGCGATTGAAGACAGCGGCGCCGAAGGTGACCCATGATCCGCTGCCCTTCGTTCTTGCGGACGAAACGCAACTGGTCCAGTTATTCCAAAATCTCGTCGGAAACGCGCTCAAGTATCAAAACGGCGGAGTTCCTCGAGTACACATTGGGGCTTCCAAAAACGGAGGTAACAAATGGACATTCTCGGTAAAAGACAATGGGCTGGGAATTGACCCGCAATACTTCGAAAAGATTTTCGGTATGTTCCAACGGCTGCACAAACGCGAAGAGTTTGCCGGCACGGGCATAGGACTGGCCATCTGCAAGAAAATTGTCGAGCGACACGGTGGAAATATCTCTGTTGAGTCGCAGGTTGGCCAGGGGGCCACCTTTCGCTTTGCTTTGACGGGAAGTGAGAGGAAATTATGAATGTTATCGGAGGTGATGGTATGTCCATACAAGTTTTGTTGGTCGAAGACAGTCCCGGTGATGTCCGGCTGACGCAAGAAGCTTTCCGCGACGCGAATCCATCCATCCAGTTGCACGTGGCCAACGACGGTGTGGAAGCTATGGCCTTTTTGAACGTGAAGGAAGTCATGCTCATGCTCTGCGCCCGGACCTTATCTTGCTCGATCTGAACCTGCCCAAAATGGATGGCCGGGAAGTCCTGTCGCACATTAAAGGCGATGAGAACTTGAAATCAATTCCCACCGTCATTTTGACGACTTCCGACGCAGAAGCAGACATCGTCAAGAGTTATCAATTGCGGGCGAACTGCTATCTCACCAAGCCAGTGCAGTTGGACGCTTTTGAGGCGCTAGTGAAGAGCATCAATGATTTCTGGCTGACAAAGGTCAAGTTACCGCAGCAGGACCAAAGCGGATGAGTAAGATCATCAAAATACTTCTCCTGGTTGAAGACAATCCGGGAGACGTTCGCCTACTGCGTGAGATGTTGAACGGACTGGGACCAGACCGGACCGAATTGATGCACGTGGAACGGCTGAGCGCGGCGGAAAAATATCTGATAGATAATCCCGTCGATGTCATCCTGCTCGACCTGGGATTGCCTGACGCGCACGGCCTGAGTGCCGTACGACGGGCGCACACAGCCGCACCGCGCACTCCACTGGTGGTGCTGACAGGAATGGACGACGAAACATTAGCCACACAAGCGCTGCAGGAAGGCGCGCAGGACTATCTGATCAAGGGGCAGATCGAAACCCGTGGACTTCTGCGTTCGCTGCGTTACGCCGTAGAGCGAAAGACGATGGAAGATGCTCTTTTCGTCGAAAAGGAACGCGCTCAAGTCACTCTCAAGTGCATCGGTGACGCAGTGGCCTGCACGGATAGCGCCGGAAACATTACCTTCCTCAATCTTGTAGCGGAAAAGATGACAGGCTGGTCTTTAAAGGAAGCGCTGGGACGCCCCATGTCGGAAGCTTTCCAGATTCTGGACGCTACAAGCCGCGTACCCACCCCCAATCCAATGGAGATGGCAGTCGGTCAAAATCGGACTTTGCACTTGCCGTTGAACTGCATCCTGATTCGGCGAGATGGCACCGAAATTCCGATCGAAGATTCAGTCGCTCCCATCCATGATAGCCAAGGACAGGCCACAGGCGCGGTAATCGTGTTTCGCGACGTGAGCGCGACCCGTGCCATGGCGCGGCAGATGACCCACTCGGCCGAACACGATTTCCTCACCGGCCTGCCCAATCGAATGCTCCTCAATGATCGCGTAAGCCAGGCCATAGCCATGGCTCCGCGCCATGGGAAGAAAGTTGCAGTTTTGTTTTTGGATCTGGACGGGTTCAAACACATCAACGATTCGCTGGGACACCCGATCGGCGATAAACTTCTCCAATCCATTGCGAAACGCCTGGTCGCTTGCGTGCGCAATTCTGACACAGTCAGCCGCCAGGGTGGCGACGAATTCGTCGTGCTGCTTTCCGAGGTAGACCAACCGGAGGGCACTGCCATTACTGCGAGAAGAATGCTCCAGGCGATAGCGGAAGCTCATTCCATCGATCAGCATGACCTTCATGTGACTACCAGCATCGGTGTGAGCATCTATCCCGATGACGGCCTGGATGCAGAGACGCTCATCAAGAACGCCGACACCGCCATGTATCAGGCGAAAGAAAACGGACGACAGAGCTATCAGTTTTTCAAGGCTGCCATGAATGTCCGGGCAGTCGAGCGGCAATCCATTGAGGAAAGTTTAAGACGCGCTCTGGAGAGGCAGGAGTTTGCGCTCCACTATCAGCCCAAAGTCAATCTTAAGACCGGAGAGATCACAGGTGCCGAAGCCTTGCTACGTTGGACCCATCCCACTCGAGGGATGGTCCCTCCTGGACAATTCATTCCGATTGCGGAAGATTGTGGCTTGATTCTGCCCATCAGCAAGTGGGTGCTGAGGGAAGCGTGCCAGCAAGCCCGTGCCTGGGCGGATGCCGGCCTGCCCCGCACAACCATGGCAGTCAATATCTCCGCTATGGAATTCCGCAACGAGGGTTTTCTCGATGGTGTATTCGCAATCCTCGAGGAGACAAAGTTGGATCCCAGCATTCTGGAACTGGAATTGACCGAGAGCGTTCTCATGAAGCACGCCGAGTCGACTGAAACCATTTTGAAGACTTTGCGAACCAAAGGTGTTCAGGTCGCTGTGGATGACTTCGGCACGGGCTACTCTAGCTTGAGTTATCTCAGAAAGTTCCCAATCGACGCGCTTAAGATCGACCAATCCTTCGTGCGTCAAATCACTACCGTCCCTGATGAGACGACGATTGTGACGGCCATCATCAGTATGGGGCGAAGCCTAAACCTGCGCGTCGTGGCCGAGGGAGTGGAAACCCAGGCAGAACTAGCATTCCTTCAAGCGCACCAATGTGACGAGGCCCAGGGATACTTTTTCAGCCGCCCAGTGCTGCCCGAGAAATTCGCAAAGTTACTCGAAACCGGCATGGCCAGCGCCATGTCTTCCGGTCAATGAGTTAGCCGATCCAAGAACCGTGGTTTTGGTCTGAAGCATGCCTTTTTCATCTCCGAGTCCCGATCGCGCGAAGCCGAAACAGCCGTCCGATTCTGGCGTGATTATTTCCCGGATTGTAGGCACAGGCGAAATGGCGGAACTAGTTCGTGGGTATGTTTGGGAGGACTCACCGCTCGGACCGATCGACAGCTGGTCCGATACTCTCGTTATAACCGTCAATCTAGTTCTGGCGTCTAAGCAGCCAATGTTTCTTTGGTGGGGACCGCATCTCATCCAATTCTACAATGATGGTTATCAGCCGATTATTCGCGCCGACAAACATCCCGCCGCCCTCGGCCAACGTGCTGTGGAATGCTGGCCTGAAATATGGTCGATCATCGGCCCGCAAATCGAATCAGTAATGACGAGTGGCGAGTCCACCTGGAATACCAACCAACTGGTTCCAATCAATCGAAATGGAAAACTCGAGGAAGTTTTCTGGACGTACAGTTACAACCCGATCAGAGACCCGCATAAGGTAGTCCAAGGTACGCTGGTGGTGTGTAGTGAAACGACGGAACAGGTGCTCAGCGAACGCCGCCTCCGCGCGCTGCTCAGAATCACAGCCGACTCTGCGGAACACAAACAACTCTCAGAATCTGCGCGCTTTTTATCCTTCGCAAAAACCATCATTGCAAAACTCGATGCCGACCCAGTAAACCTCCCATTCGCCGTGCTGTATCTCTTGAATCAAACCCAGATCCTCCACTCCGCTAGTACGAGTTTAACTGGCATTCTGGCCGATCCATCCTACTGGCCGCTGGAGAAGCTCGTGAATTCTCAAACTCCGCTAATGATCGATGACCTGCAACAACGATTCGGAAACCTCGTCTGTCCGCCTTGGCCAGAACCGGTAAAGTCCGCATATTTGTTGCCGCTATCGTTACCCGGATCTCCAGTTCAGGGCGTTCTGGTGTTCGGCATCAGCCCTCGACTTCCGTTTGACGAAAGCTACCAGACGTTTGTTCATCTGGTGGGTGCCCGAATTTCCAGTTTGCTCCAGAGTGAGGTTCACCAGCTGGAACTTGCCGAACAAACAACGGACCTACGGCAGCAAGCTGCGGTGCTCACCGAGCAGGCTGCATTACTCGATCTGGCGCAAGACGCCATCGTAGTGCGGGACATGCAACGCCGTATATTGTTTTGGAATCGCGGTGCCGAGATCATGTATGGCTGGACCAGCAAGGACATACTGGGAAAGCACTCTCATGATCTGTTGAAGTCCGAATATTCCGAGCCACCGGAAACGATCATGGCCAAACTCCTGCACGAAGGTCATTGGGAAGGCGAAGCCAGCCACCTGAAATCTGACGGAACACGCGCCATCGTGACAAGCCGTTGGGCTTTACAATGCGGAGCGGATGGGCGGCCGGCCCGAATTCTCACTATTAACCATGACATCACTTACCGTAAACAGGCAGAGTCCAGACTTCTGTTATTGACCGAGCGACTGTCTCTAGCTACAGCTGTTGCCAAGGTGGGCGTGTGGGAATGGGACCTTGCCAGTAATGCCCTCACGTGGGATGCCACGATGTTTGAGATCTACGGCCTTCCCCGTGTGGTTCCGATGCCTTACGAAACGTGGGCCGCCGCGGTACATCCGGAAGACTTGCCTTCAGTCGAAGCTGCCCTGCAAAAGGCCATCCGAGAAAAGACCCATGCCTCGGCAGAGTTCCGCATCAACCGGGTGGACGGATGTGTGCGCTATGTTTCTGCGGTTGAGAGAGTAGTCCTCGACGAGCAATCGAATGTCAGTCGCGTGATCGGTGTAAATATGGATAACACCGAACGCATCGCCGCGAACCGCGCCCTGCAAGACAGCCAAGCGCAGATGACGCATCTGGCGGAGCACGATTTCCTCACCGGTTTGCCCAATAGAATGTTGCTAAAAGATCGGATCGACCGCGCCATTCTGCTCGCGCCGCGACAGAAGAAAACCGTAGCTCTGTTATTTTTGGATTTGGATGGCTTCAAACATATCAATGATTCACTCGGTCACCCAATCGGCGACAAACTGCTCCAATCCATCGCCAAACGTTTAGTTGCTTGCGTCCGCAACTCAGATACAGTGAGCCGACAAGGTGGCGACGAATTCGTTGTTCTACTTTCGGATATGGCGCAGCCTGAAGATGCTGCCCTCACCGCGAGAAGGATGCTCCAAAAAGTGGCTAAAGCTCATTCCGTCGATCAGCACGTGCTCCATGTCACAGCCAGCATTGGTGTAAGCGTCTATCCCGAAGATGGCTCAAATGCAGAGACGCTCATCAAGAACGCAGACACAGCCATGTATCAGGCAAAAGAAAATGGCCGCCAGCGCTATCAGTTTTTCAAGCCCGAAATGAATGTACGAGCGGTGGAGCGGCAAGCCATTGAGGAGGGCCTACGACGAGCTCTGGAACGGAAAGAATTCGCACTCCAGTACCAGCCCAAGGTCAATTTGAAAACCGGAGAAATTACCGGCGCGGAAGCACTGTTGCGCTGGACGCATCCCATTCGAGGCTTGATTCCTCCGGCACAATTCATTCCGGTCGCTGAAGATTGCGGTTTAATCGTGCCCATCGGCAGATGGGTTCTTCGTGAAGCATGCCGCCAAGCTCGCTCATGGGTGAATGCCGGATTATCCCCGATGACCATGGCGGTGAATATTTCTGCCATCGAGTTTGGTAACGAGGGCTTTCTCGATGGCGTGTTCAATATCCTCGATGAAACGAGATTGGATCCTGCATTTCTGGAAATGGAACTCACCGAAAGCGCGCTGATGAAAGATGTTGAGTCGACCGAATCCATCCTCAAAACCCTGCGTGCCAAAGGAGTGCGTCTTGCAGTCGACGACTTCGGCACGGGATATTCCAGCCTGAGCTATCTCCGAAAGTTTTCCGTCGACGCCCTTAAGATCGATCAATCATTCGTGCGCCAGATCACTACCGTTCCCGACGGGGCGACGATTGTGACGGCCATTATCAGTATGGGGCGAAGCCTGAACTTGCGGGTAGTGGCTGAGGGAGTAGAGAGCCAGAAAGAGCTGGCGTTTCTTCAAGCCCACGAATGTGATGAGGCCCAGGGATACTTTTTCAGCCGGCCAGTTCTTCCGCAAGAGTTTGCCGGACTGCTCCAACGCGGGATGACAGAATCGGTTGCCGAGCGTCGCAAAGCATTGGCGACCGACGCTTCAAAATAAAGGCATCGACGGCTCATCTGCCAACTAGGAATTCGGAAAGAAATCAACTCGGGTCAGCTTTCGTCTATCCATTGCGCCGGACGCCGAAGCCATTTTCGTCCGATTGGTGGGACTCTTCTGCCAACTGAGTAGGTCAGCGCTTTCCCTGATTGCTGGCTCAACGTTGATTTGCTCGGCTGAATCAGCGTTGTTTGTCGATTCAAGTACCTCGTGGGTGCGAGTCAGGATTTTACCGATACGTACTTTCGCCTTGTGAAGTTGCGATTTTGAGTTCCCCGCGGAGCAATTGAGCAGCTTACCAATTTCCAGATGTTCGTAGCCTTGAACTTCGTGAAGCAGGAACATCCTGCGATAGCCTGCAGGGAGCTGCTTAAGTGCGTGGATGAGCCAAATACGATCGACGGTGCCGGAGAGGCGGCTGTCTTCCCGTCCACACTGACGACGCAGAGGCCGGTCATCAGTCTCTGTGCAATCGTCAAACGAGACCCGGCAGATTGTTTTTTTTCTAAGATGCATTAGGACAGTATTCACGGCTATTCGGTAAAGCCATGTCGACAGGGCAGACTCTCCGCGGAAGCGAGATAGGTTCCGAAACACCTGCAAAAAAGCGTCCTGGGTGAGGTCCTCGGCGTCGGCCGTGTTGTTTGTCATACGCAGACAAAGCGAATAAATACGGGCCTTGTGAGCGTTAAACAAGTCCTCAAACGCCGTCGAGTCACCCTCCCGTATCCTCATTACGAGATCGGAGTTGGTTGAAATCGTAATCGGAGTGCTCATTCGTATCTCCCCTCGAAGGTTTCTACAATACAAACGCGCTCCCTCCCCGGTCTGTTCAACATTGCTCAGGGTTTAGCTAAATATTGCCGACAGGCTTCGATGCAGCGGAACTACCCGATGCTCGGCTTGTTCATTAGTTCCATGTAGCTCTCCATCGATTGCGTCAACTGTGCGTCCACCTCATCCGCGATCGCCATAACGTCGGGCAATAACAAGCTGAAATCCAAATGATTGAGATTGCTTTGTAACATCCCAAAGATCGTCACCTGCAATATCCGAGACTCATGCACCAGCATCGGCGGCGTGTAGCCTTGCACAAACCTGAGCTTGCCGTGGGCGACGGCTGCGGATGAAAAAGTTGCATCGCTATCTCTGGCGCTGGCGTTGGAATGGCCCAGGCGGACCGCCAAATCCTGAACTAACTTGGGAAGATGTCGGGTACGCTCTTCATCGCTAAGCTGCAACCGGTTGAGCTCGCTGGTGCGTTTCGCACGCTCCAGCCACCGTTCGACAACCGTATCCCGGCAGCGGGCCAGTATGGCGCCGGCTCTCTCTTTCTGCGGCCGCTTGGTTGGCGTACGATCAACCACTCTTTCGTGAATGAGCTCGGTAAGACGTCCGATTTCGAAAGGCTTTACCAGAACTTCGTCCACTTCAAGAAGAATCGCGGCCATCGCGCTTTGCACATCAGGGTAGCCGCTGACCAGGAGTGTAAGAGCATTGGGCTGGGAATGGCGCATCGCGGAAACTACGGTAAAACCGTCGCCTGGATTCGGCATGTGAAGATCGGTGATCAACACATCAAAGCTTTCAGTCGCGATTTGTTTTAGGGCCTCAGAGACGCCTCCGGCGGTGACGATCTCAAAACCTTTGCGCCTGAGCGCTTCATTCATCATGGTGCGAACAGCGCCATCGTCGTCTACTAAAAGAACTCGATGCGCCATTTGTCTTGCGGTAGAGGCCATACACGCCCCTTTCCTCAGTCACGAATAGTGTCACTTTAGCGGACAAGTAATCTTCAGGGTGTTCAATTCTGAACAGGTATCGTTTTCGTAACCGAATACAATTTCGTTCGAATGAACGGATAAAGCTCACAAAAGGGCCGCCTGTAGAAGGGGGCAACAACCCTAAGGACGGTGCGCCGGCCCACCAACCGCAGCGCACCGTCCGCTGAAGAGGAGAGTCATCATCAAACTGACGTCAACAGTTATGCTCCGGCCGCACAGAAATTGCCGCGTCCCCTACGTTTCAACCCGGCGGCGCAAGAATGCGACTTTTCGAAGAGTCTTGCGATCGCGGAACAACAAGTAGCCTCGTTCCACAAATCTACACAAAATGACTTGGGAGGCCCAGACAGACGGCCAGGCTAATCGTGAAGAATCACGGTGAGAAGAGAGCTGTGGACTCGCAGCCCATTGTCGTAGCAGATGAAACCGAGGTTCTTAAACTTGTTCATGAAGAAATTAACTCTTGAACGCGTCGTCCCCACCATCTCCGCCAACGTGGTCTGACTAATCTCAGGAATGACGCTCTGAGGGGGGCCTTCCTTGCCGAAATGAGCTAACAACAGGAGAACTCTTGCCAATCGCTTTTCACTGGAATTGAAGAGTTGGTCGATCAGATCTTCTTCGTATCGGATATTTCGTCCCAATAAATAGACCACGAACATGTCCGATAATTTGTGCTCTCCTTGGAGCGCTTGCATCATGGACTTTTTCTCAATCCGCAGAATGTCACAATTCGTCATCGCGCTCGCGGACCCCATGCGTAGGGGCTGTCCCGCCAGGCAGCCTTCGCCGAAGAAATCGTTTTCGCCCAATATGCCGATAATGGCTTCTTTGCCGTCACTCGAGACAACGGCCAACTTGACTTTGCCTTTTTGAATATAAAAAACCGAGTCTGCGGAGTCGCCCTGCGCGAAAATAACTCCCTTCCTAAGAATGCGCAAGGGTCTCCTGCCCTCCCCAATAGTCGAAAGGAAGATGCGAGGGTCAAAACTGTATTTTTTGGATTCCACTGGAATATGTTAGATACTAAATTTGGAAGGATGTCACGGTCAGTGACAATCTGTTACAATTTCCGAACAACGTCGACGATTGGACGGCCCGGAAACCGTTCGTGAGGTGGCTCAATATCTGGTACGTCGAGTGCCATCCTTACATGGTTTAACAGCGACCGTTTGCTAAATGGTTTCTGAAGGTATTTCACATCGGTTTCTAATAGTCCATGGTGAGCAATAAGATTTCTCGTATAACCTGACATGTAAGTAACTTTCATGTCGGATCGCGCTTGCGCAAACCGGGAAACCAGGTCCGCCCCGCTCATCCCGGGCATGATCACATCGGTCAAAAGCAAATGGATTACCTTCCGAAACTTGTGTGCCGTTTCGAGTGCGGTCAACCCGTCTTTTGCTTCGATCACGGTGTAACCTTCCCCTCTAAGAAGGCCAACGGTTAGATCGCGAATCGCATCGTCGTCCTCCACGACGAGAACGGTGTCCGATGCCCTCGCCGGCGTGTCTTCGTCCTTGTGGACGCCGACTGACTCAACCGGTTCGTCGATTCGGGGGAAATAGATCTTGAATGTAGTTCCCTTCCCGATCTCGCTGTAAACCCAGATGTGGCCGCCGCTTTGTTGGACCACGCCGTGCACCATAGAAAGCCCTAAGCCGGTTCCGGCTCCAGCGGGTTTAGTGGTAAAGAACGGCTCAAATATGTGCGGCATAATCTCCGTCCCAATGCCTGATCCAGAATCACTGACGGAGAGCATGACGTATGGGCCGGCGGCCACTGCATCATGACTCGCGGCATAAATGTCATCCAGCGTCGCGTTCGAAGTCTCGATAGTGAGAATTCCACCATCCGGCATGGCATCCCTGGCGTTCACTGCAAGATTCATAAGAACCTGTTCCAGTTGTCCCGCGTCGGCCCGCACATTTCCTAGTTCCGCACACGGCATGAATTCCAGAGAAATATCTTCCCTTATCAGCCGTAGCAACATACTGCTCAAATCCTTTATGACTGCATTGAGATCGATCACGCGAGGCTGCAAAACCTGCTGTCGGCTAAAGGCGAGGAGCTGCCGGGTCAAGGCAGCGGCGCGGTCGGCCGCCTTTCGGATGTGCCCGATGTGCTTTTGCGCGCGACTTTCCGGGGCTAACAGCTCCTGGGCCATGTCGCTGTAACCGATGATGACTCCCAAAATGTTATTGAAATCGTGTGCTACCCCGCCTGCCAGCCGGCCAACCGCATTCATCTTCTGGGCCTGCAGGTATTGCCGCTCCAGACGTTTGGCGTCAGTGACATCCTGCATGATAGCCAGAATGCAACTCGTCGCATCCAGGGTTATGATTTCGGCGGAAAATTGAACCACTCGGGCTTGGCCGTGCCGGGTGCGAAATTGGGTTTCGAATCCAGTCACCCGGCCAGAGCGATCCAACTGCTCGATCATTACGGTGCGATGTTCCGGGGTGATCCAGATGTTCAAATCGTTGGTGGTCTTACCCACCACCTGCTCCCAATCGTAGCCCAGCATTTTCAGAAACACTTCATTCACGTCAACGTAGCGCGATTCGTCCTTGGTGCTAATGCTCATTGCCAACGGGCTGCGGCGAAACGCTTTGGAGAATCGCTCTTCGGATTGCAACAGCTTTGCATCGTTTCTCATGCGTTCGGTTATGTCATATGCGGATACCTGATGTGCATCAATTCCTCGAAAGTTCACCCGATGCCTGGTCACTTCGACGTCTATGAGACGGCCATCTTTCGTTCGATGCCGCCAAGCCCCAAGATGATGAAGGCCAGAAGATTGCAGCGAAGCGCTATGCAGCAACGCCATCACGTCTTCTTTGGGCATGATGTCAAATACCGTCATCGCCAAAAGTTCTTCGGACGAAAAGCCGTATCGCTGTACCGCAGCCGCATTCACTTGCAGAAAAGCAAGGGTTCGGCTGTCGAAGATCCACATAGCCAAAGGGCTACTGTCAAACAAAAGGCGGTACCGTCTTTCCGATTCGCGCAGCGCTTCCTGACCTCGTTTGTGTGCGGTGATGTCGCGCACTATCGCTGAAACACCTACCGTCAGCCTTTTTGAATTCTGTATCGGAGAAACGGTCAGAGATATGTCAAAGGGCCGGCCATCTTTGGTGACGTTGACGGTTTCGCAATGGACGACGCGTTCCCCCTGGTTGATCCGCTCCAGAAAATTAGGCATATCGTGAGAGCGGTTTTCAGGGCTCAGTATGGAAAGAGTTCCGCCCACAACTTCCTCGGCTGAGTAGCCATACAACCGATGTGCGGCACGGTTCCAGCTTGTAATGATCCCCTGTGTCGTGCAGCCGACGATCGCGTCATCGCAACATTCCACGATGGCAGCCAATTCTGCGAGCTTCCCCTCAATTCGAACCTGCTCCTCGACCCTTATCTGGCGGGAGTTGATCGGAAACGTGAGTTGATCGGAGTGTTGTGTGCTTTTTTTCATCGGTTACACATCGCCGGCGGCACTCCTGAGAAGGCCACGGTTATTTCTGGGCCAACTTTCGTCCCACTACCTCGTGTGCATTTTGCCTTGCATTCGCAGAGCCATGGGCCATCCATTTTGCTTCTCGCTCTTTCCCCATTTGTACAACAGATTTGCCTATTTTTTTACGAATTCCGAAATCACTTCTCCTGACATTTGAATCCAGATCTTTGCGCTGGAATTAGTCGGCAACTTTTCTTTCACTAGATGTGCAATAGTGAACAGCCAACATCTCTTGACGTCGTTTATAAATTGATGCCCACAGGACAATCTCCTATTCAAAGGCGATCAGCACAGTCGTGACGTTCGATCTTTTGCGTTCTGGAGGCATCTGACCACCGGCCAAACATCCACTCCCCCTGACTTGCCCAGCTAACTTTATTGGGAGCGCCATCCGGCACCGACGGGCAGGACTTCCTGTCACCGCCACCTCGACGTTCGTGTGGCGGCGAAAAGTCCGATTCAAGTAGGGAGGAATGCACTATGCACAACATTCGGAAGTTCGATACCAGCAAACACCTAAGCCCCTCACTCCGCGGCATGAAATGGATCGAGGAACAAACCTTCGAGGGCTGGGGCTGTTCTAAATGCATCTGGGTATTCCATCCTTTTGGCCTTCCTATCGGCGAGTCGCTTGACCAGATGAAGCGCAACTTTCAGATCCAGCTCGCCGACGCGTTCGCCTCTCACGACTGTGTCGAGCGAGCCCGGGCTAAAGCGGCTAAGCTTCCGTCTTAGTTTCACCAGGAACTCTCTGCGCCACACCCGAATCCACGACAGTAAAACGTGGCGCAGTGTTGGTGGTAGGACCGTGACTGCGCCACAAATACATCAGGATGATGATGGAAGGCCCATTGTCAGAACCGCTCCACTTATGAGAACCCAAGTTATGCCAGACGTGCCCATTTCGGCTGTCCAGAATTGCACAGACTCTGAAATTATTTATGAACCGATAAACAACGCCGCCAACTCTCTACTTTCGTAACCCGAATCACCTTCGAAGTTTGGCATTTGTCGTGACAATCGAAAATCGATGTAAGACAATCGACCTGCTTGAGAGAGGGCGGCTCATGAAATGGTCCTATAGACTTCTGACGCTTCTGATTTTGTCCTTACGTCTTTCCGCGCAGACATGGACAGACTTCGCAGTAGGCCAAAACTACACCTATCCGTCCGCAATCAACAACGGCGGCCAAGTGACTGGCTCCTATAGCGCGACAGTTGCCGGTAAATCGAAAGCTTTTGTCCGCAACGCAAACGGCACCATCATCAAATTGCAAGCCGAAGCTGAATCCTCGGGCGGAGTATCGATGAACAACTCCGGCGAGACCGTCGGCTATGCTGAGAGTTCAGGCTTTAAGCGCCTGACGGATGGTTCGTTTCATACAATTTCGCTTTCGTGCTGCACAACCTCAGCGGTAGCGGTGAATGATTCGGGACACATCGCCGGGACGTTCTTCCTTGACTGGACTCGCAAAATTCGCGCCGTCTATCTCATGGACGCGGCCGCGAAGTATACCCAGTTTACTTTTCCCCACGACAACGCTCCTAACGATTCAGTCTTAATTGCGGTTAGCGGACTGAATAATTCAGATCAAATCGTCGGCGATTGGACATCTTCGCGTGACGGCGTCATAGGTCAACACGGATTTCTTTACGAATCAGGAACATTTACCCAATTGGATGTCTCGGGAGCAAAGTCCACTCGACCTCGGGCCATAAACAACGGCGGAAAGATCGTCGGAGACTGGACTGACACCAAGGGGGAGATCCATGGTTTTCTTTGGACGGAGACGCGTGGCTTTACATCCTATGATGCCCCACAAGCTACTTTGACCAGCATGACAGCCATCAACAGTTCTGGAGTGATAGCCGGTTATTACTCGGATGGCGAGAAAGACCACGGCTTTGTTTTGGATCCTCGGATGGCGATCACCATCCTAGACGCGCCGGATGCCGCAGGCACGATTCCCACCGGCATTAATGCAAGTGGCCAGGTGACCGGAATCTACATTGGTCCAAAGTTTTACCAGAAAGGTTTTCTGTACACTCCGGCAATATTCCCGCCTCGCTTACGCTGAGGAAAGCGCAACGGCGAACATTCGAAATCACGGCCAGCATCGTTCCCAGGTTTCAGCAGAATTGAGTGTGGAAAGCCTGCTACGCAACAATGCGATTGTGTTACGCCGTTCAACGTAAGCCGTAGACTCTTCATGGCTCCAGCCCATGAATGTCGCCCTCTTCACTGCTTTAAGCTGTTGCTCGGACAATTCAAAGATCTGAGTCTTGATTTCCGATTGTTGCCTGGCTAGATCAATCATTTGACGACTTCTTATGAGAAATTCTTGCGATGCTAAACGGAGTGCGGAAGCAACGCTGTTCAACATTGAACACGATCGGGATTTGTGGCACCCTGCCAGCGCGCCGAAGCACGCCCCAAGTTAAGCGAAAACACTAAAGATGCAAAGTCTCTCGGTAAGAATCGCGCCAGTCTAATCCTTAAGTTCAATCCACATTCTCAAGTCGTTCAGTCTTGTACAGATTTCAATATCACCCAGGGAGTACGGTCGCGATTGTAGTAGTCAAATCACCTTAGGAGTCTTGTCATGAAACAGGGCGACCACGTAAAAATCATTGGAAAAGACGGGTTCTATGTTTTCCTTCGAGAGATGGAGGGGACTGCAATCCTACGGGCTGGCGGAACGAAAAATGTAGGAGAACCATCCTTGGACATTCCCATGGCCCAGGTGGTTTCGCTGGAGAAAGCAGATTGAGCGCTTCCATGAGAGAAGTAAAGTTCAAAGCGTGGAGCAGGCAAAGTCATCATTGGGTCGAGCCATCACTATTGGCCATTACCTGCAACGGCCGGCTGTTCTTCCGGGATTCTGGCGAGGACCTCGATTCAGGAGCTGACTTGGTACTGCTTCAATGCTCCAATCTTAAGGACAAGCATGGAAAGGACATTTATGAAGGCGACATTGTTACCGATGGGCGGGACCGAATGGCTGTCAGGTTTGGGAACGGCGCCTTCATTTTTGATCATTCTTCCGCCGATGAATACAACGGTAAGAATGTCAGTCCGCTGAATCTAGTGAATGAAGTAATAAGGAACATTTTATGAAAATCCAGACCTAATTCTTCGTGCCGCGGCCACAGAATAAAGTTGGCGTGACGCGCTTTTCCTCCCTTAATCCGAGACATCTCTATGGACGATCGATTCTTCGGGCCATGCTCCAGCGACTATTGAGAATGTATAGAATTGCACAGCATTCGGTAGAGCCGCGCCCTACATTCGTAGCATGGGGACGAGGGTATTGAGCTTCAACCAAATCAACAATTTTCTGCGAGATCCGATCGGTAAGGAACGGCTTCGCTCTATCGCCAAACGCGGGACCAAGAACATGCGTGGTTCAGGTCAGGAGCGTCAAAATCAACACTTGATTGAGGCGCTTCAATCCATCGAAAAAAATCTCGGGCGCAGTGTGGGTCGACAGGAATTTGCAGTGTATTACCAGCCAAAGGTGGATCTCAGAACGGGAGAGATCACCGGAGCGGAGCCGGTGGTTCGTTGGATGCATCCGACACAAGGCATCATTTCTCCTGCGGCCTTCATGCCTGTCGCTCAAGATCAACGGTTGATTTTGTCGATCGGCGAATGGATGCTTTGGTCGGCTTGCACGCAAGCTCGGGTGTGGCTGGACGCGGGAATGTCCGTCGACACGCTAGCAGTGAAAGTCTCGGCCACGGAATTCCACGACGAACACTTTCTGGAGAGAGTATTCACAACTCTCGATCAGACGAGGTTGTCTCCAAGATTTCTTGAGTTGGAGTTGACTGAAGGCGTCTTGATGAAAAATATCCAGGTCTCCGAAGCCGTTCTCAAAACTTTAAGGGCAAGTGGAGTGCAGGTAGTCCTCGACGACTTCGGCACAGGACATTCCAGCCTGGATTGTCTAAAAAAGTTTCCGATTGACGCACTTAAGATCGACCAGTCGTTTGTGCGTCAACTCAACGGCGCCGACAAAACTATAACTGCGGTGCCCGCAATCATCAGCATTGGACGAAGCTTTAATCTGCGGGTGGTCGCCGAAGACGTGGGAACAGAGGACCAATTGGCCTATCTGCGAGCCCACAAATGCGATGAGGCCCAAGGACACTATTTTAGTCAGCCTCTGACAGCCAAACAATTTGCCAGGCTGCTTAAGACCGGCATTCGAAAAGCGGTCTCCGCAGACCTTTAATCGTTTAGGCTGCATTGGAACTATTAATAAGACGAATCAAATGGGCTGCAATCAATCGACGGTCTCGATGTGGTTCGGTGCGTGGTTGGCCGGAATGGAGTTCACATTTTTGTCGCGGCGCGGCGCCGCAAGTTGGACAACGAATAGCAATGATGAGTTGGAAGGTCAGTTGCTTTTTCATGCCCGCATAATGCCATAGGCGCTAAGTGCTGTAAGGTCAATTTTGACCATTTTCAAAAGCCGGACAGGAATACCCCCTTCACGAGTCTTCCAAAATAGTGGCGCGGAAGACCCGGCTGAATTCCATGTCCGGACAGTCCCTAAGCTAGCCTTCGTGGTTCCCTGAGGATGCTCCTTAATGCTCAATCTGACTTTTCTTCAAGCACTGAAGTGCATATTTTTCACGGATGACTGCTACATCTATCCCGACACACCCATGACGCTGAGCTCGAATAAAACACGCTCTTTTCGGTCTTTGTTCAGAACCGGCAAGTAATTCCGCATTCTGCTCAGGCTGCGAATTGGCGCTGCGATTGCTGCAACGCGGTCAGAGGCGCATTTAGAGGCTCAGTAACAGTGGTATGGAAGCGATAAATTCCCACGCCATCCGAAAAAAAGCAATGGCCCTTTTCATGTGGTGTCGGCAGGGTGATTACAAAGTGAGGGCCATCTGTTCCATTCTGCCAGTCATTGCCCGCAATCAGCTAATCAACACTGAGTCGCGCCGAAAATGTGGGCCGGCAACTTTCGCATGATCGTGACACCAAGTCGTAGCCCCCACCGATCGAGGGACCAGCGTTGCCCTTAGTGAAGTTCGTAGTGGAAAGCTGTCCCCAGGGCCAACCTGCGCCGACGAACCATCTATGGGCGGATCTGTAGTAGATCCTGCCCTGCAGATGACGATCATGCCCGTTCGGATTGTCAGGCTGATTCGGGGGCTGCGCTTGTGCCCGTTGTCGTAGGCACCCCCTACATCGAAAATGATGTGCGAAACTTTCTTCGGAAATTCCAGCGCCTGCGGAATAGGCCAATGGCGCATAACCGCCTCCCATCAGCGCTGGTCCTAAAGTGAGGTAGGGATGCGGCAACCGACTCGAGATCTGTTCGGTCCTGTCATCGGACGAACTCACGACAGATTGTCCCGCCGCCAGGGTACACGCAAGAAAGGCTCCGGCAAATGGAAGGAGCGCCCGGCCCTTCACAATTGTGGTCTGAGGACCTCTAACAGCTCGCAGATCTTTTCCATCCGCTTCCGGCGCTGCCGACACACAGCCGCTTCTTTTTCCGACATGGGGATGGCAACCGAAGACAGCAATGCCCCGAATATCTCAACGGACAATGAAGCGAGTTCATCCACCAACTCGTCGGCTCGTTGCGGTAACAATGCTTTTGCCTCAACGATAAACGGTCGCCGAGATTTTTCAATTCGTGGGCTGGCTTCGGTTCCCATCAACGCATCATGCCGTGGCTGCACAAGTGGCGCTGTACAAGATTGGACAAATTCGGATTTAATTTTCCGAAAGTCATGTCATATGTATTCGCTTGTCAGCGCTGGGAAGCACAGTAACAATCTAGAGGGTGTTCAATTTTGTACAGTTCGACCAAACTCGACGGTCTATGATTGGCATCACTCATGTCAAAATGCCTGACCATCACCGAATGGCTCGGACCTATCCCAGTGGCATGCGTCTGCACTCTGTGCGGGAAGGCTTTCACTGTGCCGCTCGATTCCGTCAAGAGACCTTACGACGGACTAGAAGGTCTCGGCAAACAGTTTGACGAACACACATGCTGTTCCTCTCACTCAAGCCTGGCGCCGGCCACATAGCTTTTCTCAGTCATAAAATGGGCTACGAGCTATTTTGGTTTGGCTCCGCCGGGCAAGAGATACTGGCGAAAATAGCGAAGAGATCGGCGCCGGACGCCCAGTACCGATCTCTTGCAAGCGACGTTATGATCCAACTATTTGTTGTCTCCTCTTGCCTCGGCGACGTGCGCCTGGTGGCCTGCTTCGGAAACAGCTCTTACAAACTCCGCCGCGCTTGCGGGCGTGGTTGCTCTGCCGGAAAGAATGCTGCGAAATCTCATGTGATGGCCGTAGATCGCGCGAGTGGAGTCGTTATCCTGCTCGACGACTGCGCCTTCGAGTGTCAGACCCGCGAATGCGCCTTTCGATCGCGAGTAGGTAAGGACTTCGGTGTTCAACAAGATGTCAGTTCCAGCCGAAGTGTGACGGCCAACTGGGCCCGCTGCCACCGACCCTTCGCCAGTCAGTTCGAACTTGCTGGAAAGCAGATGCTGTAAACCCCGGTCGTTCATGACCAGCATGACCAGATCAACCCCTTCCACGCCGATCTGTAATCCCCAACTGCCGCCGCCGACCGAAACAAATGCTGGCGCGCTCCAACCATCAGGCGTACGGCAGGAAGCGACGCCTCGGCCGTGTTTCCCGCCGATGATGAATCCACCTTTAATCAGGTGCGGCACTACTAACATGCATTTTGCGCCACTCAAGACTTCTTCAGGAATTCCTTTATCCGGGGTCGACATAATCGAGTGGAGGACCTCAACAGAATTCTTGCAGACGATCGATCGTATCTTCGCGCGCGGAGCCTGCAAACGCATATGTGCCTATCATGCCCATCATGCTTACTAATAGAACTGACATTGTCTTTTTCATGGGTTTCCTTTTAAGAATTGCGGAACTAAGAGGGAGAACTTCAGATGGGCTGACTTAGTTCAGAAACCTGAAAGAGCGAGAATAAGTGCTCGTCTCTAATATCCATGGTCATCCACTCTGGAAATAATAGCTGGCCTAAATTGCTCAGGGTTATTCATTCGGGATTCGCGGGCGGCCGGCTTCTATCTGCAGAATATTTGCCTTATCGGTCTCAATCACACACTACGGGCCAGTCTTGGCACTCGCGTGTTTTCGTTACTTTCTGTAAATGACAGAATATTCGGGACAGGAGTCCGCTTCTCGATCTCTTCGCTCACAATTCGTACGGTTGCGCTCTTGAAGCGGATCGTGGTCAGTGTGGTTCCAAGAGCCATTCCGAGTAGAAGTATTCCAACCACGATCAAAGGAACAGTCATCAGCACAACCTCCGGCCCGGCCGGTTGCTGACAACAGGGGATAGTCCAACCCGGTGGCCAGACCGGGGAAGCTCACAACTGACGCCACGCCAGCCGCTGTTACCTCCACCACGCGGAGGTTACCAATATCGCCCACATAGATATTTCCCATACCATCTACAGCGACGCCTCCAGTTATGCTCAAGGTAAGGCTGCCGGTGGCGAGTGCGCTTAGGATGCCGTCGAAGGTTGACGGTGTAACTGGGACGCCGTGGCCAGTGGCCGCCGACGAAGCGCCGGTACCCAGAAACAACAGCAAGAACATCGTCACGCACGGCACGAGCCACCTTCTCGGCCGCGAGCCCATCCCTACTCCGGTAAGCAAATAAGTTGAGAAAATGGACTTACATCCAAAAGGAAAACGCACAGGGCGCACGAATAACATGAGAAAGCTCCACCTCTGATTTTGTTTTTCCAGCGTCGATTGGCAACTACCCAAGGCTATAGCTGGCTCATTTTTATTACTTTGAGTTTCTTGACGCGGAGAATAATGACAGGCGTGAAATTGCGTGTCTGTCTAAAAGAGCACATGTGGATTTATCATCTTGGTTTTTTACAATCTTATGAACGCGGAGCTCGGGGGCGTGCGGAGGTTTGATTTCATGCGGCAATGTGAATCTGCCGCCCCAGAACCGACGTGAGAGCGAACAGTTGACGTCATCCGTCAGTCGCTTAGAAATAAAAGCATGGTCAGGAGTACAACATCTAAGCGGTAACCTAGGTTCGGACAAGCGGACGGCGCAGCACTGCCGCGCACCCTGCAATTCGGATTGAAGTTGAGCTCTTGAAAATGTAGTCCTGGGAAACTAGATAAGGTTCCCTGAGTACTGGCCCTTCCACGGTAACGGGAGAAGTCAAGTGGCTTTCGCCGAACCATCGGTTCGTGATCGCATTGCATTCGTCTGGAGGAAGCGATGAAACCGGACTGCCACAATGGCCTTCAGAGAAAAAGGCACCAAAGCTCACTCTTAAGATATGACAGGACATTTTCTCCGGTCCGGTTTGAGCGCGGATATTTCGGAAACGCGGCGATTTCTGGCGGTTGCTGGGAAACTACTGCCTGGATTCTCTGCTACTCAGACTAAGTGGCGGAGAAAACGGGACTCGAACTCTCGTTACCCTTTTGTCCGAACGCGCAACTCCTCAAGTTTTAGGGAGTTAGACGAGATTATGCAAGATGAACGTGGCCTCAGGAGAATGGAGGGCAGGCCAGAGTTGTAAGTAAGAGTCGAGCTTCATAACTCCGCAAAGGCGAATGGCGGGCGACGGTCAGGCCGAAAGGAATACAAATGTGCGAGATGTCCCCACTTCAGAAATGGTTCTCACAGACTGCTTGCCTGTCGTGCAGTCAGGGATTGAACCATTCTCCGGTAACGGCTGGGCAGAAAACTCATATTTGGTTGATTTTTTCTTGTTCCCGCTTACGCCTCTTTCCGGCGAGGACCGAAAATCCGTCGCCGAATGACGCTGGTTTTATTCCGATAGCCCATGGTTATGGTCACGCCTCCCAAGCCGCTCCCGCCAGCTTCCTTTCGTCATTTCTCACCTCGAATTCGTCATCTCATATCGTGAAGCAGCACGCAAAGCAGTCCAACTCTCACGCTGGCCACGAAAACACAGTTCAGGTCATTTGAACTGGTCTGCACAGCGAAAAGTGCCTCCGCGATTTTGCCTCCGCGACCTGAGCGAAGTGGCGGAATGGGGAGTCGGCGCCGATATACTGCTTTGGCGGCAGTTGAGCCGGTGGCTTTGCCATCCGCCAAATGTGACACCGCGAGCACGACTCCATCGACAGCGTTTTTCTGACTATTTATCCGCCGAATAAAAGGTGAACCCTACGGTCAATTGAACAGGGAGAATTCTTGCCTGATTTTGCTCGATTGCATTGCATGATCTGTTGCATGATCCGTCCCGCCTACGCCCGACTTCAACAACTTACAGTCAGTCGTGGGTTTGCAAACCGCTGAAAACAAGCAGCCCCGCTTCAATTTCAAGGCTTTGAAGACCGGGAGATTCACCGGAACCCATGCGCTTCCATTGCTAACAATCAGATCATCGACACCGGATTCAAACACATACGATTTACGAGCAGGATAAACATCGTAACTAAAGCCACATCCCGTCTGAAGGAGATTCTAGGGAAAGGCGCCAACCCAAGTGAATAGCTTCTTCGATGGAATTGCAAGGGACTTGCTCCAAAAGTTCGGACAGACCTCCGTCGCGGTCGGACGCATCGTGCCGTTTACTTCGCTGTTGTACAAGCTTGATAGATTGTCTGACGGGACTACTCCCGAGTCCTGGAGATCGAGAAAGATTTCCGCAATGCAGCCTAATCTCAGCCTGCTCGTCAAGACATCAGGATGCAGGTTCTGCTTCGTTCTCTTCGGAGTACAGGCGCACCGCTTGTTCCGCCCAATCTTTCATCGCCAGGTGGAAAACGCGCTCGGCTTTCTCAGGCTCTCCGGCAGAGATTGCGTCCAATAAAAGCAGATGGTCCTGAAGATCCTCTGCCAGATTGAATCCAGGCTGCATCGCGACGCGGATTGCACTGAATCCGAAAAGAGGAACAACCACACGGCGCAAGCATTCGACTAGGCAGTCATTGTGAGTGGCTTCCCACATGGCAATATGCCAACTCAAGTCGCCGCAGCTAATAGAGGCTGACACTCAATAAATGAACTATGATCGATCAAAATATACGTTTTTCATGTATTATTCTGCCATTGTATATTTTTTAAGGATTAGTAATCGGTCATCTTAAGATAGCTCATCGGTGGTGGATTTGCTAAATGACGGCGGACTGCGGTCACTGGTTCGAATCAAGATGAACGAATCGGGACGACCAGGAATTAGAGGCTTGCACCGACGTGAGAGACGGTTTTCTTTAAGGCTGCGTAATGCGAAATTCAGTATCAAGGAGATTTCAGTGGGTGGAAAGTGGCGGATAACTCCCAGGATTTGCTTGGTTCTCCTGCTCGAAATGCTGACGATCTCGGTGGCGGTTGCGCAGAGCAATCGTCAACGCATTTCGCTTGACGACGTCGTCATCCTGGTGGACAGCGGCGAACCTTCTTACGTCCAGTATGCGGCCAAAGATCTGGGAAATTACTTGACCGAAATCAGCGGCAAGACGGTTAGAGTGGGCCCGGTCGCCGCAGTTGGCAAGACAGCCAAATCCGTTGTCGTCGTGGGAAAGACAATGGCGCAGACTTGGAAAATCGATTTGTCATCTGCCGCCGATCTGGGTGATGAAGGTTCAGTGATTCGATCTTTTGATCAGGCGGGGAACCATGTCGTCGTGATCGCCGGACTGAACCCGCACGGCACGAATGCCGGAATCGCGACCTTGTTGCAAATGATACGCACCGAGGGAAAGTCGGCTTATCTGGAGGGGCCGCTCGATCTTCGCAACAAGCCGAGTTTTTCGGTTCGCGGAATTCATCTCAACGGATGGCCGCTGAAATATCCCTACGCCTTTCGCTCCTGGAAAGAGGAAGACTGGAAGCGCTTCGTTGATATTGCGTGGGCGGAGCGCATTAATTTGCTTTTCATATGGCCGTTCATGGAAATCATACCCTTGCCGTTGTCCGCGGAGGATGAAGCGTATTTGCAGGAGGTCCAGCGCGTAGTGGAATATGCGCAAAAGCAGCGTGGCATGGAAGTCTGGATTATGCAGTCGGCGAATCGTGTCGCAGTTTCTGACTGCGGCAGTAAGGACCCTAGATTCCGCATCTATTGGGTCCCGCGAGACTGCCAGGACGATATGGACCCGGCTGATCCGAAGCAGGTCGACAATATTTTTACGCATTTTGAAGCGCTCTATAAAATCGTCAACAATGCGGACGGATTCACCTTCATCGACTCTGACCCGGGCGGCTGGCCCGGCAGTCCCTTAAGCGATCAGACCAAAATTTTCAACGGCGCTCGCAAACTGCTGGACAAGTACAACGTTCATGGAGAAAAAACCAAGCTGATCGATTGGATGTGGCTGGGATGGGGACGCCATTCAACCGGGGAAGAAAGCGGAAAGCAGGCGGTTGCACTGATGCAAGAGACCATCCGCAACTTCAAAGATAACCTTGCGGAGCCGTGGGAATTGATTTCTGGAATGTCGCCATATCTGGAATCTGCCAAAAACGAGTCCGTCCTCGCTAAGACGATTTATCTTCACTACGGCGCAATCGAGGAAGAGCCGGCTTTCCCTGCCACCAATCTTGGGCTGGAACCAATGCAGGAAGTCTTCGATACCGCCGCCCGATACCCTGAAATCAAGGGCATCATGGGTAACAATGAATTGATGTCGTTACAATTTCCGCGCACGTTTTATTTCTTCAACCGCGCCTGGGACGGGGAATATAAAACGCGCCAGCAACCGGAAATGTTGTTGGACCTTGCGGAGCAACTCTACCCTGACCACAAGCAACTCATTGCGGATTCATACCAAAAATTACGCGAGAGCGATCCCGACAAAATTAGTCCGATACTCGCCGAGCTGGCAAAGATCGTTCAGACCGGGGACGCAGGTCGCGCCGGTGCCATCGGCCGTTACCTGTTTCCTGACCGGTTGATTGTCATCCACAACCTTCAACAGCAACTCGAAATTCGTCTCGCTCGCCAGCGTCTCATCAAAGCCATGCAGGGCAAGCCGAATATCGATGAGAGCGCGCAGCTGGTGGAAAACTATTTCGACAAGCTTCTCGCCTGGAACGAAGAGACCGGTTGGAGCAAGATGATCGACATCACGATCTGGCGAACGCCGATCTACGAGAATGGGAAAGATCTCTCCAAGGCCATGACCGAGTTGAAGAAGGTCATCGCGCATGGCAATTCCTACACCAGTTACACGCAAACCCAGGAGTTTTTCGATGGAATCAGCAAGCCACTGCTACAGAAGTATGGGCGCGATTCCGTGATGATCGGTTGCATCGACCCATTTGAGCTTTCGCTGATTCAAGGGTGGTAAGAGAGGTCGCGCAAGTTTGAACATATTCAGAACTCGCTGATCATAGATTTCAGATCATCGAATCTCGAAAGACAGTGTCGTCATGCTGCTTTGGCCGGAGAAATCAAGCTTCACCGACCAGAGATTCTTTTGGTAGTCCCAAAACCAGCCCTCTTTACCTTCGGCAAGCCTGTTTAAGCTACTAACCTCTTGCAGCTCTTTGCCCTCTGACCCGACCCAGGTTGGGCGCGCAGATGAATAACCCGTCACCACAGGATTCTCGGCTTGATTTGATATGACGCCTATTCGGAGCGCTTGTTTTTTTTCGGCTTCCACAAAGGCGATTCTCTTATCCGCCATCGTCACGAATTTGTCGACGTCGCCAATCACCGCCATGCCATTCGGCATCACGGGCGCAAGAACGAAATATTCATGCTTCGCTTCCTTCTCCAGCTTGATCATCGAGTCAGCACTCCGAATGGCGACCGTCTTTGCTTCATAGCGGTAAACCGCCCACTTACCGTCTACGCCCAAATCCGAAGGCGCAAATTCAGGAAGGTAACCTGCCGAGGGAAGGCTTAATACGTAGTACCAGGACCGGCCGCTTATGTTTGACTGGGTGTATCCAACCGCTCCGCCTTCTATATAGGAACGATCGAGCGGCACAATAGGCTGATCCGGCTTTAGGATCAGTCCATCTCCCGCCCGGTAGGTTTTGGCCAGAAGAGCGAAGTTGCATTCTCCAATTCGATGACCTAGTTGGATTTCCCCACCTAGAAGATTTGCGATGAGCGTATCTTCCTCGGCGTTCGGGTCGGCCACAGTCTGAATGTTGTCGCGGGAGGGCCAAATCCCGACCGCACCATAGAATGCGCTCGTAAAGAGCAGTTGCTTCCAGTCCACTGGGTCTTTGGCGTCATTGTGGTACGTCTTCTTTTCTGCCATGGGAACAAAATGATCGTCCGACCCTTGCAGTGAAACCAAAGTGGGATTCTCGGTCGACTCCATGACGTTTCGTGGAAGTTGCATGCAGTACTGCATGTCAATACCTTGCTCCCCCAAAGCCCTCGCCATGTTTTTGTAGTAATCATTCATCCGGTTAACGTCGGACATCATCACCGTGTTGCCCTCATACGTACTTAAGAAATCGTGTTGCAGCAGTATGCCTCCCCAAGACGAAATCTTTTTAGCTGTGTCTCGCCAATAATCGAGCGAAGAGAAAACGTCACCCATCGAGTCGCCGGGAGGATCGCCGGCACCCGTTTCCAAAAAGGAATATTTCTTTCGATAAGGGCCGGGCGGCAGCCATGCGTAATACAACTGGAGAGGCTTGCCCAGCTTCTCGTGCAGCCAAGTTAAACCGTGCGGGAACAAATCGCTTCTGGGCTCGAACAGACCTTCTTTGTAACGTTGCTGCGCCAAGTCCAGAACATGGTATGTGCCGATACGAAGACCGTGCTTCCTGGCTTCATCTTCCACCCCAAGGATGATGTCCTCGTATGATGTGTATCCCTTTTCTTTGAAGTCGTGATCGTAGTAGTACGCACCGTTGTCGTCCATGTACACGGGATACTTGAGAGTGTCATCTTGATACTTCGATGGGACTTTCTTGCCGGCTTTTTCGAGAAGCGCGCCGCCCCATTCCTGAAAGGTGTTATGGATTCCGCGGCCGGCCACGAGAATGTGCTTGTGTTCGAATCCAGCCGGCAGGTCTTCCACCAGTCCCTCAATACCGCAATTTATGCTGCCCCTGGAAATGCTGTTGAGGGTGGACTGAGGCTGGCTCTGCTGCGTGGCCACAAGGTAATTGCTGAAGGAAGACAGAATGAGAGTGTTGTACGAGTGATCGGCGAGAAGTAGAAAGTCGACGGTGCCTTGAATTGTGTAGGCGTCCCCGTAGGCCAGCCGGTGCGACCATATGCCGACGCTCGTCCACGAATACAGATTGTTTCGCAACCCCCAATTTTGTGACGTGAACTGGGGAAAGACCACGGACGGCACGGTCCAATCGCCATTGGCGTAGCCCTTGAAACCCTGCGGAAATTTCTGCACAAAAATGAGGTATGGATGGTCCTGGTAGAGACGCAAACTGGTGACGAAGTTGATCTCTGTTCCTTCTACTTTCCAGTAAAGATCGACGAACTGGTAATTGCCTGATACGTCATGATCCGAGCCGGCCCTGGTGTCGGAAACCGAAAGTCTCTTGCTCTGGACCATCCCAAAAACCTGAGAACTCCCGCTACGATACCAATGCTTGTTCACAAGCACGCTGACTGTGCCGGGTCCAAGCCAGGAACCGCCATCGTACGAGACAAAATATTCACCCGTTTTCGGTTCCACCCTCAACTCGAGACCGAATTTGCTTTTGAGTGAATACTCTCTGTCGGGCTCTTCGCACCACGCGGGCAGGCGCATGAAGAACATCAACAAGAGGACCAACGCCGCAGTGTTGTTGTTCATCCTCGTGCTTTTGGCGAGCGAGAAATCCACATCGGTGAGACCGGCGACGGCTCGAATCTGCCAACGCAAGCCCGAGCCTCTCTGCGAGAGAAACTCGGGCTTGGAGTCGGCGTATGAATCACCTTTGACTACATAATCACGCGGTAACGGTACTAGAACTCCAGCCGCAGCGAGAATTGGATCTCCCTGCTAGCTGCGGCGCCGAAGATCTGTCCGAACTGGGGCGTGCCAAACGTGGTGTTTGGGTCTCCCCAGTTCGTGTGATTCAGTACGTTGAAGAATTCGGAGCGGAACTGAAGGTTCACACGTTCTGTAATGGGAGTGTTCTTAAAGATCGAGAAATCCACACCCAGCGAACCAGGCCCAGTAATGCTGGCGATGTGAGCGTTTCCAAAAGTGTATAGGGCCGGAGTCTGGAAAGCGCTTGTGTCGAACCACTCATTCCTCGTTTTGGGCCCGTTGTTCGGGTTGCTAACCATATTTGGGAGCGCGATTTGCGCGCCAACATTTGGATTGTCATAAGTGAGAACGGGGGTCAGGGGCTGCCCAGACGCGGCTGTCACGATTCCACCCAGTTGCCAGCCAGAGACTATCTTGCCGACGACGGGCGACGCACTCCCCAAGAAACGTTGTCCTTTGCCAACAGGAAGCGCATACAACCAGCTCAGCGTAAAGCGATTGCGCTGGTCGTTCTGATCCAACCCCCGGGCGGACTGCGGATTGTATTGGTCCGAAACACAACCGCCGCTGGGTGTGACCGTAAACTGGAAGTCGCAGCCGGAGGAGAACGCCTTTGACCAGGTATAAGACGACAAGAATGAAAGGCCGTTTGAAAACCGCTTCTCTCCCTTAATCTGTAGACCGTTATAGGATGAGTTCCCTACGGAGAGCTCACCATCAATTCCCGATACGTTGGTGTAAGGTCGTCTCGGATTGAGGTCCCCTGGGCCAGGGGTCAGTGGTTCGTTCGTATCTTCGTTCGATTCCTGATGAGTTCCCTTGTTGCCGACGTACGCAACCTCAAGATTGATCCCTGCGCCCATCTCGCGTTCTACGGCAAGGTTCCAAGCCTGCAAATATGCGTTCGGAGTATGCTCGGGGATATATTCAAAACCTAGCTCACCGCCCTGTGACAGACCAGCATAGGGATCAGTGAAGCTGAAGTTCTGGAACGTCGTTGGAGTGTTGTTGACGGTAAAAGAGCCAACAAATGGAGGATTCGTTGCCAATATCGTGCTCCTCCCCATGAACTCCTTCTGAAAGAACACCCCATATCCCGATCGCACTACCGTACGGTCTCCAAGGCGATAGGCGAAGCCGACACGTGGCGCAAAGTTTTTATTATTATTATCGAGGGTGCTGGTAGATGAGGGCTTCGATAACGGCAGCCCATCAAGAAAACATTGGTGGCTGGGAAGAACCGGTACACATTCGCCCGGGATGACAACCGAGGCGAGGCCGCCACCTGGTGGCAAGCGAAGGTTCGCGATATCGCCAGTTAGCGAGTGTGGATTTCCAAACCACTCATACCGTAGTCCAAGATTCAAAGTCAGGTTCTTGGTGACGCGCCAGTCATCCTGGACCCACGGCGAAAACGACCACGCACGCAATTGGGGGTCGAACAGATCCGGTGCGCCCGTCCAGGAGCTCGGAATACCCAACAGCATGTCGGCCATGGCGTAGCCACTGAATATGCCGTTAAAGCTGTATAGTCCATTCGGTATGATTCTCTCTGGAAAGGTGTTATGCAGACGCGTCGGCTCAAAACCATAGCGGAGGTCGTGCTGTTTGATGTGCGAATAGACGCTGAAATGATACTCATAACGCTCGTTGATCCATTTCCGAGGCTCCGAAATATTGGAAGATCCTAGGGCATCGAAACCGGCTACGCTTAAAAACGGTGCATCCGAGGAGCGCGGATCGTCCGGGATTCCCTGGATGCCCATGATGTCACGCGCAATGTAAGGCGTGGTGTTCTCCCGGTCACCTCGCAGATCCTGCCAAAACCGCGCATAACCGGCACGGAAGTCAATAATTGTAGATGGGCTTTTGACGTATGTCGCGTGCAGCATAATATTGTTGCTGCGGCTGTTTTGCGTTGCGCCGAATATTGGATTGAGCGAGACAGGCACATCCGTCACCGCGTTATAGACGTAATGACCATCCAGGGAGAGTTTCTGTGAAAGCCGGTGATCAAGCCGGAGCATCCCTTGATCTATGTTGTTGTGGTGAGTCTCAGCTACGACATAATTTTGGTTGAGGCCGGGGAGATTGGGCAGGGGTACATACTTGGACAAGTAGGACGGCCAAAAACTCAAAATACGATTGGAGGGAATGATGTTACCCGCAAAAGGAGTGCCGGTTACAGGGTCTGTGATCGTGATCGGGGTCGTTTGATTCAATAACTCGGAAAAGTCGCCCGTTCTCATTGCAGCGGTGGGGTAAGTACCAGTGAGGGTTTGCGCACGTAGCTCACGGAATCCGTCATAGCTCGCGAAAAAGAAGGTCTTGTCGTGAATGAGCGGGCCGCCAAAAGTGCCTCCAAACTGGTTGCGTCGAAGCGGCGGTTTCGGTTGGTTGAATAGATTGGTGAAGTAATTGTTTGCGTCAAACTTGTCGTTCCGAATAAATTCGTATGCGCTTCCGTGGAACTGGTTGGCGCCCGATTTCATTACCATGTTCACCAGTCCGCCGGCGTTAATGCCAAACTCCGCGCTGTAGTTGCTGCTTTGGGTGCGGAACTCTTCGATTGCGTCAATGGAGGGATTGAAGGCGTTGGTGTTATTTTCCCATTCCTCAAACGAGACCCCGTCCAAGAGGAAATCATTGTAGATGGGCTTCTGTCCGTTTACTGAGAAAGCTCCTCCGCCGATATCGGTTGTTTGGGCGTCAATCTTTACGGCAGAGAAGAAGCCGTTTCGTCCGGGAGTCACGCCGGGCAACAGCGTCTGCAATTGAAGGAAGTTTCGACCATTAAGAGGGATCTCGGCCACCATCTTGTTTTCCAGGAGCGTCCCTACTGACGATTGTTCGGTTTCCAAGGCACCCGAATTTGCAGTGACCCTGACTTCTTCGGCCAGTTGGCCGAGTTGTAGGGTGAAATTAACCCGGGTGATCAGTTGGACCTCAAGTTTAACCTCGTCGACAACGCCCCGACGGAACCCTGCCTTCTCAATCACGACCTGGTAGACCCCCACACCCAGGTCGGAGATCGTGTACTGGCCGACGTCATTGGTAGTGGCCTGGTGCGACGCCCCAGTCGCCAAGTCTTTCGCAGTTACCACGCCTTGTGAGACCACGGCCCCAGACTGATCGGTGATCGTGCCGACAATTCCGGCCTGCTGAGCTAGCGCTACAAAAGGCATGCTAAGCAGAAGAAACAAGGGGATGAGTATTTTGCCTGAGAACATTGTCCAACCCTCCTCGGGGATTCACAACCGTCCCGCCATCAGCATTAGTAATAGAAAGCTTCTTTGGAACGATGACCGATCATCAAGCAAACACTATATGCAGCCATTCACGTTTGTGTCAAGCTATTATCAAGCTTGTGGCCATATTTTTGATAGATCATAAGTCATTGTTAATCGTAAAGGCATCACCGACGGGCTGGCAATTCGGGGTGTCAGCGCGGCTGGCCGGAAGAGGCGTAGGGAGGATACGGCGATGCCGCGAGCAGGACGAGAAATCGTCCGAGTTCTGGCTTTTAATATGTCGCAGAAACGTGCGGCAATGTCCCTGAAATACCTTTAACTGGTTCTCAGGCTGAACGAAATGAAAAGCAATCTTCGTCGAAATTCAGCGACCAGTTCCATTCTCAGAATGCCGAGGTCGTGCGTCTCCTTATTGCTTAGTTCGCGTCTCGCCTGAGCTTCGAATTGATCCAGTTCCGCCTGCATCTTGCGAACTGTCGCGGAAGTGACTGTCGCGGCCACGATCATGCTCTCCCTATTTCGATTTCTTTACTTTCACTTAAATCTTGCCGGACTGCACTCCTTAGGAAATTTCGATGGCTTTCGAGAATCACAGCGCGGGCTGCGGCTGCATCCTTCCAGCCCAGCATCTGCGTTCGTTTGCCTTCCAAATCTTTATAGATACTGAAAAAATGCGATATCTCTCGCATGACATGAGGATAGATTTGCGTGTAGTTGTGCACTTCCCCGTAGCGAGGATTGTGTCGGGCAACCGCCAGGACTTTTTCGTCTTTGATGCCTTGGTCCAGCATCTCAAGCAATCCAATCGGACGCACTTCGATTAGACATCCTGGGAAACTGGGGGTGTCGACTAAAACCAACATGTCAAGGGGGTCGCCATCCGCAGCCAGTGTCTGAGGAAAGAAACCATAGTCGCCGGGATAGTGCACTGGGGAGAACAGCGTGCGATCCAAGCGGAAAATATGCAATTTCTTGTCATATTCATACTTGTTCACTTCTCCCAACGGGATTTCAACGACCGCATTTAATACCTCCGGCACCAAATCGCCAAGCGGCAGTTCAAGCAGATTCATAATGCTCACAAACTTCTTTCTGATCTCGACAACGATCCAACGTAATTCTGTTCATCCGCGGAGACAGCGCGGCGGACAGCGCCGATTGAATTCAGGATCTCTTCCGTCACCTTCTCCGCGGGGCGATCGCCATCGACTTCCAGCACGGCGGCCCGTTGCGAATAGTGGCCAAGGATGGGAGTGATCTGGCTTTCATATACTCTCTGTCTTTCGAAAGTGACGGCTGCGCGATCATCTCCACGAATGATCAGGGGCGTACCGTCAACATCACATTTACCCGCGACCTGGGCGGAACGCAGATGAGCGCTGTAACCCGCGCCACAACTGGGGCAGATCTGGCGCCCGGCAAGCCGCTGGAGTAAAGACTTCTGGCTTACCACCAATCGAACCACGATTGGATGCGAGTTTCGTTTCGGTCCGTTCCACAGCGAAAGATAGGAATCCAACGACTCCGCCTGCTCTGGAGTGCGTGGAAATCCGTCGAGGAGAAATCCACGCGCGCAATCCAATTGCGCAATGCGGTCCGAGAGCATCTCCCATACTAGGGCGTCTGAAACGAGATTGCCTTCGTCCATGATTCTCTTCACCCGCCGTCCCACCTCTGTATCTTGACGGACGTGAGCACGCAAAATGTCTCCAGTGGAAATATGCGGAATGCACAACGCTTCCACCAATTTCTGGCATTGCGTTCCTTTTCCCGCCCCTGGTGGTCCCAGCAAGATCAAAACCATGGGAGACTGTTCATCAACTTTGATACACATCTGCAAATCAGGCCTCTTATATGAAAAATAAAAAGTATTAATCCAATAATTTTTCCGCACCGGAAGCCGGGACAGTCACGGTTTGCTTCTTAGCGTCGTGAATTAAGAATTGTTTTTCTCGCAGCTCGATGCCGCTGACATGGTCAAAACCTTTTGGGATCCTGGTCAAAAGCGCCACATACTGGACCGTTTTCTTTCCCAGCGCCGGCACACAGGTCAAAGTTGGCTCGTCAAAGAGTCTTCCAGCAAGAAAAGCTTCTCGCCGCAAGAGCGGGAGCGGAGTGGTGCTGAACTCAAGGCCACGGGCGCGAGTTCGTTGCTTCCAGGGAGCAGCGGCGATGCCCATGTTCTCTTCCCAAATAGCGACCCAGGGAAAATCGCTTCGCTTGAAGCAGTAGGCGATCAGCAATCCCAGCTTGCGATTCAGTGCTGCAACAAATCCCAGGTCTTTTTTCTTGTCCAACAACAGAGCCACAACGAATCCCAGTCCCTGGCGGAGGAACGGGCGAGTCAAATCAACCGTTCCACTCTTCGCAAGAGGAGCGCTGGGCCAACGGAACTCCTGGTTGGAAGCCAGCAGAGCCTTACCTTCGTCATATCCGTGCGGATAAGTGAGTCCTTTGGTCCCGGGGATTGCGACTTCGGCGTCGTCGACCGACAGAAAGGGCAAGCCTAATGTGATGTGCTGGGTCCAATGAAAAAAGTGATCCGATTTTTTTTCGTTGCGAACGACCTCTTTGAAATAGACGACGGGCTCATCTTTTCGGAGCTCGATCTCGCGGCTGAATCTGAGTCCGGAAACAGGGAGGTTCACCGACAGACCCAGCTTCACTTTTCGCGGACCTAAAGAAATTCCTGTTTTCTGCCATTTCGACCAGGGCGCTTCGCCATGCTGGGACATCCCCTGTTTCGCCTCCTCCACGGAAGGCGAGCCGAAATAATCGAGACAAATATTATGTCCCACCAGGCCTGAGAGTAGCTTGCCTTCGGTGATGGTCCCATATTCTCGAGCATGGTCTTTTTCCCGATACTCATGTGGATCAATGGTTCGCCACGGAGGAACCCATAGAGGACTGACACTGGAGCCGATGGAATCTTCCAGATGAAGGTCGGCAATGTGTCCCCCTCCAGTCAGAGTCGTAAGACGAAGGACATTGTTCCCGACGAGATAGCCTTTTCGGCCTTGCCAGGTTGCCGGCTTGCAGAACATTGGGTTTTCAGTCTTCATAGCGAACTCAAAAAAACTTACTGACTCTGGATGACCGCCAGCTTGAACGGTTCAATGCAGCCAATCATTACGGAGTTTTCTCCGTACTTTGATAAAAGATCTTTACTGATTGCGTTGAAGAAGGTATTCACCTGCGCATAACTGGTATAAGGAGCGCCCTGCGCCAGAATTTGTTTTAACCGGTCGAGGGCTTCGTTAAGATCTTTGCCTTCTTCGTAGATCGGCGATGGCCAGACAGTGATGTCGATCATCTTGTCCCAACCGGTTTCCTGGTTCCATGCCAGCAGTTTGTCGAAGTACGCTTCGACGAGCCGCGAGCACTCGTGGACGTCGGGCTTGCCTTGTAGCGCTTTCAACAGAGCTTGCCGGGCCGCGCGAATCTCGAGTTGCATTTGGAGATTTCTTGCTACCGCGAGTGAATCCGGAAACAACAGGCGTCCGAGCGGGCCGGGGCGGCCGGCGCCGTCATGCAACATTTTTTCCAGACCGGCAAGCGTTGTGGTAATCCGGGCAGAATCTGTTTCGCGCAACGCTAAAAACGAATCCGCAATTAGCTGCTTGTGGTCCGGATAAAGCTGGGCGCCAGATCCAGCATCACATCCGCTTCCGGACGCTTTTCGTATTCGCTATTCCATGCGGTTTCAAAAAAATAATAAGTGCGGGGAAATTGCAGCAGCATTAGTTGGTTGTTTCCCATCACGCCGCGTAATCCTGGATATTGGCCGGCTTTGTCAAATACTTTGCGGACCGACTCCTGACCAACATTCGTAGCGGGAAATGCCGGCTCACTCTCGATCGCACCATAAGGCAGATAGACCGTTTTGCCCAACACCCCTTCTCTTCTGCACCATCGGACAAATAAGGCGGCTGGCCCGCAATTAAATCCCACGGCTCGCTCAGATTGTCTTTGAAATTTCGAATGGTCTCGCCCATGAAGGCGACGTCGCTTTCATCAGGATTCTTATTTGTCCAGTCGTATGCGGCGACCACTGAATCGGTGGAAGTAAAAAACTTGTGACGCCCCCAGCCAACGTGCATCCAGTCCACCAGTTTGGTTTTTGGTCCTTTCACGCTGTACTGGTCGAGCAGCTTTCGCGCGGCTTGAAATATTTTTGCCTGATCGCTCGAGCGGACTCTGCGGCCAACTCCCGGGATCGGAGTCGATCATGCAAAAAGCATCGGCATTGTTGACGATCTTGTAGAACGCTTCAAACGATGTGAGAATCCGCGCGAACTGCTGCGGGTCGGCAGGGTTCATGTCCTTCTGGCAATCGTTGATCCAATAGGCGCGGAACCGCGGATCGGGCGTGCCGCAATTGGAAGTGCCGATGCGGTTGGCCGATTGCATGATCCATACTTCCATGCCGCGCTGGTTTTGCGCATAATCGACAACCCGGCGCACTTCCTGAAGATAAGCTTCGTCTTCACTGGAGAGCGGAACCGGCATGATCTCCATGAACGGCCACAGATAAAACAAATTGATTCGCTGCGCCCATGCGATATCGATGAAGCGCTTCCAGTCTTCTTCTTTCCAGGAACGAAATGCGTAGGGATATTTCAGCGGCCATCCGTTGAGATGAATGCCTCGCACCGCGATGCTTGGCTTGCTGAGCAGATCAAGCGGCCCGTTTACATAGGGAGACTTGCCGTCCGCCTGGATCATTTGCATGAAGGTGGCAATTCCCGCATTGGTGCCATGCGGGTTCGATCCAGCGATGACCAGAAAGGTCGTTCCAGCTTTATCCAAAGTTCGGATCACGGAACCTTCGTCGCCAAGCTCTGCGGTAGACGGCAAACTCGTCCCCATCGCCGTTGCCGCTTTTTCTCCAATCGCAATAACGGTCTTGGCCTTTCGCGTCGCGCCGATCGTGGAAGTAACAGTCACCGGCTGACCGGTGATTCCGGTTAAGTAAGATCCGAGGTCTCTTGCTCCGAACTGCACATATGAAGCCTCGCCGTTGTCGACCAGAATGACCGCATCACTCAGGGAGATTCGGCTCGCTTTCTGTTGCGCCGACACGCCCGTTCCAAAGCATGCAAGAAGCAGGATGAGAATCGTAACCCTAACCGAAATGTTTTCTCCCACCTTCTTATCCATCGTTTTCCTTGTGCTAGGAACCCGCCGCTTATGTGGCTTACTCAAAATCTATCAACGAACGTCGGATCGTTCTAACCAGTGGATTTTATTGCCGAGAGCCGAGGATGTAAAGGATTTTTTGCTATATTATCGATCATTGTTCAATAACGATCAGGAGATCCTCCATGGGCAACAGCCGCATCCTTATTTATGTCTGTTCCACGTTTTTCCTGTTGGTGGGGTCAATCATAGCCCATGGCCAGAATACCCAGATTTTCGCCATTGGCACGAAAGACGGCTCTTTCAAAGAGTTCATTCACAATCGCGAACCCGAAAAAGGAACGCTCTATCGAGTGGGGGAGAATTCTCCTGATAAAGATTGGTACGCCTACCAGCCTGGCCCCCTGGACTCTTCGGTCGGACGCAGCACCATGCAGCGCGATTGGATGAGCGTGAAACCTCCCGCCTCTGATCCCTTCTCGCGCCCTTCCAGGTTGTCTTCGCGCTGCCGTCGTCGCCGAAGGGAACTTTCATCCTTCACCTGGATGCGATCTTTAGATATCGCCGGCCCGCTCCGCCACGTTATGCGGTTTCGATCAATGGAAAACTTGCGGCGAGCTATCAACTGTCTCCGCATCCCTCGCCAGACATTTGGTGGTCCAACGGCGGCGAGAGCGATGGCAACATGCAATATTTTGGATACGAATCTCTCGACATGCAGCTGCCTGCATCAGCTTTCAGCGTGGGCAGCAACACGTTGTCTCTGCAATGTCTGGAGGGCTTCGGAATTTTCTACGATGACCTGACA
The DNA here is from genome assembly GCA_963794195.1 of uncultured Acidobacteriaceae bacterium. Lineage (GTDB taxonomy): Bacteria > Acidobacteriota > Terriglobia > Terriglobales > Acidobacteriaceae > DATBAX01. The sequence goes on along the minus strand of CAWCCU010000005.1, from coordinate 359,714 downwards.
CTGTCGAATAATCCAAATGCAGTCCCGCCGCTCATCACACAGGCATCGGTCGAACCAACTGTGCTTTACAAGACTCGTCCTTCCGGTTTGGTTGAGTTGGCCAAAGTGCATCTACGCACCAGCAAACCTCTCGGCCACGTGAATTTACAGGTTTCGATTGGAGGGACATCCATCCAGAGTGAAGTGAATCAAAGCGAAGCTGGCGACATCGAGACAACCATCGAAGTGCCCGCGTCCGAAAAAGCATTGCCGGTTACGCTGCAAGTATCTGGAATCAGCGACCCCGTCTATAAAGGCGCTTTCACGCCTCTACGGCGGTGGCAGGTCTACGCATTGGCGATGGAGCAGGCAGACTTTGGCTATAACGATCTTCCGGCGCGAACTTTGGAATGGGAAAATCGCTTTATCGGATAAAGCACTCGAAATTCAGAAACAATATCCTTCTTATTCGTTCAATCTGGACGCGGCAGCCAATCTCGATTCTTATCTTGCCACTCGCGATGAACAGCATGGCAAACAGTTGCTTGACCATCTGCGAAGTGGGAAGTGGGGAATCAATGCGCTTTATACGAATTTCTTCACCGGGCTTTCGACGCCGGAAGAAATTTTTCGCACCCTCGATTATTCCCTGCGCGCAGGACGCGAGCACGGCTTCCCGGTTGATTCCGCATCGCAGACAGACGAACCGTCATTAACCTGGGCCTTTCCCCAAGTTCTGGCGGATGCCGGCATCAAATATTTCACCAACGGCAGCGATCCCATTCGCGGCGCGTTCAACCCGATTGGTCATCTTAATTTCCACTCGCCGTTTTATTGGGAAGCCGCCACTGGCGCAAAAGTCCTGGTCTGGAGCGGCGTTTCCTATACGGCGATCGACGACATGACCTGGGGCGGCTGGAATGCAGATTCGCTTAAGACCGGGAAATACACTCCTTCCACCTTTGGATTGAATCACTCCCTACCGCTTTTTCTTTCCCAGTTCGAACGCCAGGATTTTCCCTTTGATGCTGTGTTGTTATTTGGACTGCACAACGACGAAATTCCTCTGCGCCATGCGGGAGACGCCGACGTCATCGATGCCTGGAACCAGGAATACGCCTATCCGAAAATTATCCCTGCTACCCAGCGAGACTTCTTTACCCACATCACCACACATTTTGGTGACAAGATTAAGACCTATCGCGGAGACGGAGGCGCTTACTGGGAAGACGAAGCCGGATCGGATGCCCGCATTGCAGCCATGATCCGCACCTCGCAATCGCAACTGGCCGCAGCGGAAAAGTTTGAAAGCATTGCGAACTGGTTGCAGCCACACCTGAAATACGATCGTCCGCCATTTGATGCTGCCTGGAAAAATATTTTACTGGCGGATTCCTATGTATGGAGCGACGCGAACTCTTTCCGGCGACCGGAAAGTTATCGCACTCGTGGTGGCGAGGCGACCCATCGCTCCTGGGCGGAGGCTGCTTTGCAGCAAACCAGCGACCTGCGCCTGATTGCCATGGACAAAGTTGCGGAGCTGGTCGCCACCGATCAACAGGGTACTGTCGTCTTCAATCCAGAAAGTTGGCCGCGCAGCGATTTCTTCGACTTCGAACTGGACCCGAACGAAACGCTTCTTGACCCCGCAACCGGAGAGGCAATTCCCTGCGGCGTCATGAAATCGCAAAACGGATATCAGGATGTGCGTTGCTGGGCCTCCGAAGTACCGGCCACCGGATATAAGTTCTATGCACTTGCCAAAGGGAACGCGACTCAGGGAGAAGCGATCAATCTGGATCCCGCCGCTCCAACAGTTGAGAATAAATTTTATAAGCTGGTATTCGATCCGCAAACCGGCGCGATAGCCCATCTTTTCGACAAGTCCACTAATGAGGACCTGGTCAATTCTGGCGGCGAATATCGAATGAACGAATACCTGTATGTCACCGGCGGTGATCCCGGCGGCTTTATTAAGGGAAGCATTAAAGACAATCGAATTCTAACCGCCGATGTCACACTCCCCTTGCCAGAATTGGCAATTCATCACGCGTCTTCCATAGACCCGCCGCAGGCGAAACGCTTCCCTTGGGGAACGGTAGTGACCGTTCACTCGAAGGCCGTGAACACTCCCGAGATTATTTCGACGATTACTTTGCTGGACACGAAAAAACAGATCAACATCCAGAACGAAGTTCAAAAGACGGCAACTCTAAAAAAAGAAGGGATCTATTTCGCATTTCCTTTCGCGTTGAAACAACCAGAAATGAAATATCAAGGCGCCACGGCTTGGGTGAATCCCGTAGTCGATATGCTTCCCGGCGCGAACCGGCAGTGGTTCACTACTCAAGGAGGAGTGTTCGGCAAGGGTGCAGACAACAATGTGGCCTGGACATCGGTCGACGCCCCGCTGATCACGCTGGAAGACATCAATCGCGGTCTCTGGCCGGAATCGATTCAGGTCCGCAACGGAACTTTGTTTTCTTATGTGATGAATAATTATTGGTATACCGATACTCCGGCGCAACAAGGCGGGAATTTTACATTTCGTTATGCACTGACCAGTGGCCAGGAAGTATCTTCAACTCAAGCGGAGATTTTAACTAGCGAACAGCGATCTCCGCTGACCGCAATCCGCCACTACAACATGGGATGGACGCCAACTTTATCCGATAAGGGAGCAGGATTTCTCAACGCATCCCCGGCCGGCGTGACAATCTTAACCATTCGTCCGCTCGATCATGACGACATGTATCTGGTCAGAGTTCAGAACACAACTCCCGATCAGGTAACTGCGATCCTCCAATTTCCAATGGTCCAACTTGCAGATGCTTATCTCGGTTCAGTTCTGGGAGATCGCGTTTCTGCCGTGGATTCCACTACGCACAGCGTTAGCGCGGCGATGGGAGCTTACGAGATCAAAACGGTGATCGTGCGGATAAAAAACAAATAGAAAAATATCTTATCCCGTAGCTCCCAGCAAAACCGCCGCCGCCAGGCCAATGACGATGCCGAGTTTGGCATACGTTCCCACCCGCTCATGGAAAAATATCAATCCGCCAAGTACGACGACGCACATGCTGGCGCCCATACCCAGCATGAAGACCACGCTTCCGGCCACTCCATGCGACAAAGCCAGACCCATGAAGAACTGGCCACCCACGCTGGCCACGGCCATGATCAATCCGATCGTTAAATTCGCCAGAGAAAGTTTCTGCCGGCTCTTGATCAGTCCCAACAAACCAAAACCAAAGCCGGCAAGATACCAATAGACGAGATACACGGGCGTGTACTGTTGAGCGAGTCCCCTGCCTGCCAGAACGCGAAGACCGAACGGGCAAATCCCATTCAGCAGGAATGCACAGAGCATCGCTGTGATCCAAATCTTTACGTTCGCACGCGCGGGGACTTCGCTCTGGGTTAAAACCTGGCCACTCTCCTGCTGTTTATCTTTCCACAAAAGAAAAATTGAAAGCACCACCAGTCCCAGTACCAGGGCTTTCAGGACACCTAGCTTTTCGTGGTAAAGAATCGTGGAAAGCGCCGCCGGCACAATCGCCGACAGATTCATAAATATCCAGCTTGTAGTGATCTTTCCGAACTGGAGGCCGTACAGAAATACCCAAAATGCCAACACCGCCAGGGCGCCAAAGAATATCGCCGTGCCGCTAACCATCTTTGGCGGATTCAGTGTTTCTCCCTGGATGAACCTGACATAGAGGCCCATGATTACCGACGATCCGCCAAAAAGTACGAGCGTGGTATTCAGCGGCGTGCAATCCGGCCGGTCCGCCAACTTGCTCAGAATTCCTAAGACGCCAATGCTCAGCATGGCGAGGACAGCGAATAAATATCCTATGAACATGCATCTCTCGTCATTTTGTTGGCGTCGAGCAAATTCGTGTATCGCGAAAGAACTATGACCACAACGATCGAAGCTGCTCGATCAACTGCCTTTCAAAACCTGAACGAAGCGCCCTTCGATGCCGATAACGCAGAGCCGCTCCATCCTCTGGAAAACTGGCGGCTTCGTATCCGCCGAGAGCAAGGTCCTTGTCCATGGGGATGTAGCTCTCACAGCCGTTGGTATAGGAAAGCATCATGTTGTGTTCGGCTGGGGCGGCGTCATCCAACATCAATTGATATTCGGCAAACAATTCGTGGGTCGCGGCGAGCAGAGACCACTCGGCGCCGATGCGAATCAAATGCGCGTCAAAGCGCAACGGAGACTCATCACGTTGCTCGATTTTATTCAACAAATCACGCAAGCAAAGCACGGTGTCGACCATCCACCACGCCTTACCTTCCATGGGTTGCACATCATCGACAGCCTTGGATTCATTCTGACTTTTGGCGGTCTCGGCTTCGTCCTGCATGTCCCACAATTGTTCATCGCTGAAGGCAGTCCTTCCGTACCGTCGCGCCAGACGCTCTTCAGCTTCCCGCAGCAATCGTATGCAATCTTCCCTTGGAGGCAGAGCTTGCAAGGGAATGTCCCAATGAATAGAGCTGATCTTAAATTCCTCGGAGGGTAACGGCACACTATTGGACGCTGCCTGGAATGCAGCTTCGGCCAAAACTTCGCCTGCCTGTTCAGCGGCCGCGATGCCTCCCCGCAAAGGATCGCCATTGATATTCCCGGCAAACGCCTGGCCAAACATCGTGATCACATTTTCGCCGAACCGTTCTTTCAGCTTCCCGGCGGCAAAACCTGGAAACTCCGCGCTGATCTCGCGACTCGCGCCATGGATAATCACAGGGTGAGCGGCATGGCTGAACAAGATCGCAATGGGATTTCCATCGGCGCCATCAACGCGGAGGACGTCCACCCACGGCACGACTGGGCCATCGGGATTCGGCTTCATCACAATCCCTTGCTCCGATGGAAGCCGCCGATTGGTGCCGATATGAACGGGAGCTCTTCCAACTCGCAGAGTTGCAGGCGCGCTATTCGCTTCCGCCTGAAATACGAGTTCTGCCAGCCGAATCGGCAAGCCGTCGCGCCAACTCTTGCCCGGGCCAGAAAGCCAGCGCGATCCTACTACGCTCCAGGGAATAGTGAAGGGTGCCGAATGATTATGAGTACAGTGAACCAGCCCGATTGTGATGCCGGTCCGTCTAAGAATCGCATCGCGAATTTCATCGGATAGAACGAAATCCGTACCAATCAGATCGAGCGACAGGATTGCGATCCGCTGGCGCCCGTCGTTCAGTACTAAAGCGCGTGCATGCAATTCATCATGTACGCCGGTAGTGCGCTGGATGGTTCCGAGAGTCGGCGCGCCTGGAAGTGGTGTGATGACGGTCTCTGCCGCGCCGGCCTGCATGGTCACTCCCTTAATTCTGAATCAGTGTATATCCGCAAAGTTCTTCGGTCGTGCAAGCGGGGCCGCGAGAAAATCAGCGGCCCCGTTTCCCCCTCAATGCTAATTTCAGAACGACAACTTCAAGGCAAATTGGATTTCCCGATTTGCCAGGCGGGTACTGGTGATTTCGCCGAACTGCGGAGTACCAAACGTCGTGTCCGGTTGTGCCCATATGGGGTGATTCGCAATGTTGAAAGCTTCGCAACGAAACTGCAGATTCATCTGCTCGCGAATCGGAGTGTTTTTCACCAGGGAGAAATCCACGTCCCGCACTCCTGGCCCTTCAATGACGTCGATGCCTTCGTCCCCGAAGGTATATTGTGCGGGCAAGGCAAACGCCGACGTATTGAAGAAGTCGCTAACGGTTTTCGGACCATCATTCGGATTTCCAATCACATTGGGCAGTTTCGCGCCTTCTCCGGTGTTGGAGTTGTCAAAAGCCAGCGTGGCAGTTGTTGGCTGGCCGCTTTGGAAGGTGGCGATCGCGCCCACCTGCCATCCGGAGACAATTTTCCCTAACACTCCCTGTGCATTCGGCAGGTAGCGTCGCTTATTGCCAAAGGGAAGCTCATACACCGAACTCAGAGTAAAGCGGTTACGTGTATCCGAAGCGGTGAGTCCGCGGTTGGCGCCTCGATTGTCATTGTCTTGCAGGTCTGGCACAAACGCGCCCGTTTCTGCTCCTTGAGTATCGGTGATCGCCTTTGACCAGGTATACCCAGCCAGTAGCGACAGGCCTTGCGAGAAGCGTTTATCCAATCGCATTTGAAGGCCGTTATAGTTGGCATTACCGACTGGTTCATCACCAGCAATGGTCGAAACGTTCGTATAAGGACGCCGCGAATCTATGTCGCCCGGTCCCGGCCTCGGCTGATTGGGCCATGTCCGCGCCCAAAGTTTTGTGTCTTTATTTCCAACGTACGTAGTGTCAAGAACAAAGCCGGCGCCGAAGTCGTGTTGTACTCCGATGTTCCAAGACTGGAGATACGGAGTTCGCGAGTCTTGCGGAATGTAAGTAAATTGCACACCTCCCGGCGGCAATCCTGCGGTGGGATTGTGCCAATCCCATGTGGACTGGTAGTTGGTCGGATTAATAAACTTGTTGAAGAAACCGACAAACGGTGGATTGATGCTGAGGAATACGAACTGATTAAATGGCTCTGCCTGATAAAAAACGCCGTAGGCGCCGCGGACCACGGTTTTATCCGAGCTTCCCACGCGGTAAGCGAATCCCACTCTAGGGGCAAAGTTATTTTTGTCGGTGCCGCTGAGCGTACTCCGCGTTGGAGAGATCGATGTTGACAGGGAGGTTCCGCAGTCGCCCGGAGGAACCGGCGTGCAAGGTCCGGAGAGATTGATCGAAGCCAGCCCTCCTCCTCCGGGAGGAAGAACAATGTTTGCAATTGTGTTGTCTTTGGAAACCGGCCAGGGCCGATATTCATAGCGTAAGCCCAGGTTTACTGTCAGCTTGGGTGTGACTCTCCAGTCGTCCTGTATCCAGGGCATCAGCTCCCACTGTCTGAACTGGGGGTCGAATAATTCTGGAGACAATTGAAAGTTGCTCGGAATTCCCAACAACATGTCCGCCATTGAGTATCCCGACAGGGTGCCGTCGAATACATAAAAGCCATCCGGAAGGTAAATTTCCTGGAAAGTCTCGTGATGCCGGACTCCATGCATGCCCGCTTTAATAAGGTGCTTCCCTCGTACCAGGCTCACGCTGCCTTGATATTCGTATCGTTCGCTCGCCCACTGCCGGGGCGCAGAATTCTGGTCACTGATGTCGCCGAAACCAGAAGTAATGAAGATTGGAGTACCTGAAGCTCGCGGGTCCGTCGCTACTCCGTTGATCCCCAGAACGTCTGTAGATATGTTCGGGCTGGTATCGGAGGTTTTTTGAATGACAAACTGCTTGAACGAGTTGTAGCCGAATTGCAGTTCGAAAATTGTGTTGGGACGGACCGCATCGGTAAGGTGCAAGCTCGCATTCTGATCGGTGTTGTGTTGCTTCACGGAGAAATTGGGATTGGTCGATGCAGGACTGTCGAAAATCTTGTCGTGAATATAGTGGGCCGAAAGCTGGACGTTGTTCTTCAACTGCTGGTCTACCCGGCCAATATATTGGTCAACGTCATTGCCATGCGTGCCCGGGACGACATAGTTGTTCACCAATCCCGGACGATTCGGAAGCGGGACGTAAGTGTTGAGATATCCCGGCATCACGGTGAGAATATCGCCCGACGGTATGATGTTGTTGGTATATGGAATTCCGGTCGCCGGGTCGTGGATTACGATCGGCGTAGACAGGTTCAACAATTCCGAAAAATCTCCGGTGCGCATGGCCTGGGTCGGGAAATTATCGAACAGCGTAGTCGTACTCTGCTCACGAAAACCTTCATAACTAAAGAAAAAGAATGTCTTATTGCGTATGATCGGGCCGCCCACTGTGCCGCCAAACTGGTTGCGGCGGAGGGGCGTCTTCGTCTCTCCCGCTTGATCGGTGAAATAATTAGCGGCGTCAAACTTGTCATTTCTGAGAAAATCAAAAAGATTTCCGTGGATCTGATTGCTGCCTGACTTGGTCACCATGTTGACCAGCCCGCCTGCGTTGGCGCCAAATTCAGCCGAGTAGTTGCCGGTTTGCAGCCTGAATTCCTGCACGGCATCTACAGATGGGTTCATTCCGTTGGTGCCGTGCATCCAGTCTTTGAACGAAACCCCGTCGATGATGTAGTCGTTATAAACGTCACGCATTCCGTTGACGGAAAAATTTCCTCCGCCAATGTCGAGATTCTGCGAGGCGATCTGCACGGCCGTGAAAGTTCCGCCGGGGGCCAACGTGGTTCCGGGCGCGAGCAACTGAAGTTGCAGAAAGTCGCGTCCGTTGAGCGGCAGTTCCGCGACCACCTTCGATTCAAACTCTGTGCTGACCGACGACTCAGTTGCCTGCAGCGCGGTGGCTGACGCTGTCACACTGACTTGTTCTGAAACCGCCCCGGGAGACAATACTAAATCGATGGTCCTCACAGACTGGACCTCCAGAGTCACTTGGTCGACAAGCTTGCGCTGGAAGCCATCTTTCGCGCCGCTCAGTTGATATTTGCCGGCTTGAACGTTCGGGATCGCATATTGACCGACGTCATTGGTCGTGACTTTGCGCTCTTCGCCAGTGTTTACATTGGTGGCGGTGACCGTGACTCCGACTAGCACTGCGCCGGAAGGATCAGTCACAGTTCCAACGATGCCGGATTCCTGTGCAAGAAGAGTGATGGGGGCGAGCAGAACCAGCCAGAGGAGATACACGACGACCCGGTGTGTAGACAGAAAACGAGACATTTAAGGATCCTAATGACTATGGATGAACGATTATCATGTGAACAATATGTAAAGTACCTCGATATTGTCAAGCTTAAAAATAGATTTTGATCGATCATTAATCTTCATGGTCCTCGCTTGAAGCTTTCCCCACAATCGATTACTATATGCAAAACGGGCGATGACCTTTCACAGTCTTCGTCCGGAACCGTGCTATGCCATTTAACTCAACGAAGTTGAATACCCAACCTGCCCGCCATCAGGTCGCGGACAAAGTGCGTGAATCGATTCTCGATGGCTCGCTCGTCCCAGGCGAGCGGTTGGTCGAACGTAAGCTCGCAGAAGTTCTGGGAACCAGCCAGTCGGCAATTCGCGAGGCACTGATTCAGCTCGAGCTGGAAGGACACGTCAGCAAGAAACCTAATTCAGCCACGTTCGTGACCCATTTCAGCCAGCGGGACCTGGAAAACACAATTGCCGTACGTCGCGTGCTCGAAGGTTTCGCCGTTGAAGAGGCTGCCCGGCAATCGACCAAGGCGGACATTCAACGGCTTGAGGAGCTTTTTCAACAATCGCAGGCGGCCGTCCGCGCGCGTGAATTCCAGAAATACATTCGCGGCGATTTAAACTGGCATATTGCGATGTGGGAGGCGACCCACAACGACACTCTGGTGGAATGTCTTCGCCGCATCGTGGTCCCTCTATTCGGATTCAGCGCGATTCGGGTTGCCATGCAACCGGGCTTCAACCTGACCAACGATCTTCAGGGGCACAGAATACTGTTGGACGCGATCGCCGCGGGCGAACCCGAGAGAGCCAAGCGCGCTTTCAATACCGCAATGTCCGATTGGAGCGAGCAGGCTTCGCATCTTTATGCGGGCGAGAGCGAAGAAGTTACCGCCAGCTAATTCCTGCTAGCTTTCTCCAACGTTAAGTGCAGTGGTCGATTCATCGACCAAATACGCAATCGACTGATAGCTAATCCCGCTGTGCAGCGACACGCCGATTTCGCAGGTCCGGCTGCTCGAATAACCTGACTTGCAATCCGCCGGCAACTCCGTTTTCAAACTAATCAGCGCGGACGCCGGAAGCTCTGGATTCGTGAATCCCCGATCTCCCGCAAATCCGCAACACGGTGTCGACTCGGGCAGATAAACATGGTTCGCGCACATTTTTGCTAAACGAATAAGGCTTCCTTCCCGATGGCCTTTTCGCAGGCTGCACGGCACGTGCACGGCAACGCTGGATTCTCGTTTCTTAAACTTAAGTCGTGGACCAATAAACTCCAGCAAAAAATCCGCGATGTCGTAGACGTGCAGGCTAAGGTATTGATTTTCAAATTGTTTCAATCGCTGCGCGCAAGGGCTTGTGTCCATCAGAATTGGATATTTTCCATCCTGCGAGACGGCGGCAAGTGCCTCCCCTAACGCCTTCAACTTCTCGTCAGCCTGCTCAGGGAAACCTTTGCTCGAGAAAGCCATTCCGCAACAAAGATTTTCAAGGCCCTCCGGATATGAAGCAGTGTATCCGGCCTTGGCCAGCAAGCTTTCGATTCTCGCGTTCTGCGAGTCTCGATACGGACTTTTTGCGGAAGCGCCAAATAGCCGGCTGACGCAACTGGGAAAATAAACGACTTTTTCCTGTTTAGAATTTTGATTCGATGTCTGGCTAAGGGAAGACGGCTCTGGAGTCCATGGATTCCACGCCGGGATCGTATTCACGGAAAGTTTTCGCAACAGTCCCGTGAGGCCAGTCATAGTTGTGCTGCCAAGGACGGAATGCGCACTACTGGCGCAGCGAAGCAACAGGCGCGACAACGGAAGCAAGCTATCGAGATTTTCAGCAGCGGCATTCGCTAGCAGGCGGCCAAGCCAGGAATGGTGTTCCGCTCGCAGCTCCTTGATGAACTTCCCGGTATCAATTCCCAAAGGGCAAAGAGTGGAGCAAAGACCATCCACGGCACAAGTGTCATCCCCCTGGTAGTTAAAATCTTTGCGGAGTTGCCGCAATCGCTTCGGTTCTGTCCCATCCTCAGTCAGCCTTGAGATTTCGCGCCACACAGCAATCCTTTGGCGCGGAGTCAGGCTCAAGTTTCTTGACGGACAGGTGCGTTCGCAAAAGCCGCACTCCGTACATTTTTCAATCACCGGATCGGAGACAGGTGTCTTCTTGAGATCCGAGATATGGATCTTCGGATTGTCACTAAGAATGACGCCGGGGTTCATCAGATAGCCGGGATCAAAGATGTCTTTGATCTCGCGCATAAGACCGAACGCCTGGATGCCCCACTCGCGTTCGACAAACGGCGCCATATTTCTACCGGCGCCATGCTCCGCTTTGAGCGATCCATCGTATTTCTCCGTCACCAGCCGGGTCAGGTCCTCCATGAAAGCAGCGTATTTGCGAACTTCTTTGTCCCGATTGAAATCCGCGCAAAAAACAAAATGGAGGTTTCCCTGTAGCGCATGGCCGAAAATCACGGCGTTGGGATATTCATGTCGAGCAAAGAGATTTTGCAGATCGATTGCCGCGTCCGCCAAATACTCGGGAGGGAAGGCAACATCTTCAATGATGATGGTCGTGCCATTTTTCCGCGCTTGACCAAGAGAAGGAAACAATCCCTTCCGAATTTCCCAAAGCCGCTTGGATTGGACCTGATCTTCCGTGAAGCAGACCGGTTCGAGTAGGCTACAGCTCTCCAATGTTTGCGTAACATCGTGAACTTGCTGTTGCAGGAGCTCTGGCGAGTTCGCTCGCACTTCGATCAGTAGGGCCGTCACTTCATCATCCAGCGCGCGAAAATATTCCGGCATTCCTGGTTTGTTTTCGACGGAGCGCAAGCTTTGCCGGTCCATTAATTCGACCGCTGCAGCAGGCCCTTTGCTCAAACGCCCGGCAGCGGCGCAGGCAGCGTGAATGTTCGGAAATAAAACCAGACTCGTAGCCCGGCACGGCGGGTCAGGGACAGTGTTGTAGCTGATCTCGCTGATAAAACCCAATGTCCCTTCCGACCCGACCAGCAAATGCGAAATAATATGTCGGGGATCCTGGAAATCAAGCAGGGCGTGCAAACTGTATCCGGTAGTGTTTTTGATTCGAAACTTATGACGAATACGTTCACTGAGAACTTTGTCGGCTCTCACCCGGCGCGCCAGCGAATCGATCTTGGTTACTAAATCTCCTCGCTCGGCAACAAATTGCCGCCAGCTTTCCTGCGAGCTGGTATCGAGGATCGAACCATCGGCGAATACCAGTCGCGCCGAGGCCATGGTGTGATAAGTATCCTGCACGTTGCCGCAGCACATTCCGCTCGAATTGTTCGCCGCGATTCCTGCAATCATCGCGGAATCGATCGAGGCCGGATCGGGCCCGACTTTTCTTTGGAAACGAGCGAGGGCCCGGTTGGCTTCGGAGCCCAACACAGCAGGTCCAAAGCGCGCGATAGTCCCATCGTCGCTAAGATGGATCCCATTCCACAAACGGCTAATTTGAATGAGAACAGAATCGCTGATAGCCTGGCCGGAAAGGCTGGTGCCGGCGGCGCGAAAAGTGTAAGGAATTTTCAGGCGGCCGCAGGCACGAATTACGGAAACAACTTCGGCTTCCGATTCCACCCGCACCACCAGCTTGGGAATAAGCCGATAGAAACTGGCATCCGTTCCGTACGCAAAAGTGCGCAGCGGATCGCGAATCAGGCGGCCTGCTGGGATTTGCGGAGATAAACTCCGGACAAGATCTTTATAGCGGCCGGCGCCTGGCAGTTTTGAACTCATCGCTTCACTTGGATCGCTTTGCAAATTATTCCTACAGCGTCCAGCCGCCATCGATAATGTGAGTTTGTCCCGTGGTGAAATTCGATTCATCCGAGGCCAGATATACTGCGAGCGCCGCAATCTCTTCCGGACGCCCTAATCTCCCCTTCGGCTGCCGGGCCACAAAGTCAGCATGCGCTTTTTCGAAGTCTCCCTGCGACGCCATGCGTCGTTCCAACGACGGAGATTGCACAGTGCCCGGGCAAATTGCGTTGCAGCGAATCCCCTGACGGATAAAATCAACCGCAATGGATTTCGTGAGTCCGATCACCGCCGCTTTTGTCGACGCATAAGCAAACCGGTTCGGCGCTGCCTTTATGCTCGATGCCCCCGAGGCTACGTTAATAATATTTCCATGTCCTTTTTTTAACATCGCCGGCAACACCGCGCGGCAAGTGCGATACATGGATTTCACATTGATCTCGAAAGATAAGTCCCAGTCTTTTTCCGGACACTCCAGAATCGTGCCGTGATGCACCCATCCTGCGCAGTTGAACAAAACATCCACCGCGCCTGCTTCGGCGACGATCGCCTGGATCCCGCTATCATCACGAACATCAAGTCGCCGCGTGTGAATTTCCGGCCGGTCAACAGCCAGTTCTTCAAGTGCGGCCTGGTTGATGTCGGTGGCCCATACAGTTGCGCCTTCGTCCGCGAAGGCGAGCGCCGTCGCGCGGCCGATGCCCTGACCGGCGGCGGTAAGCAACGCAACTTTTCCGGCTGGTCGAGAACTCATACGGCCCGCGAAGTGATCAAATGCCTGAATTTGGTGCGATATTCCACGGTCCCCGTGATGCCGGCGTTCAGATGAAATAAACCGCCGCCAAAGTATCCGGAATCCGGATCGTAGCCAGGCGGCATAACCGGCATGGGTTCTGATTTCGCGGCTGAGGTCACAAAGATGTCATTCATTTGCGGTCCGCCAAACGCGAGTGAAGAAGTTTGTTTCGCGGGAATTGAAATGCGGCGTTCGAGCTTGCCGTCGGGATCGTAGCGGCAAATGCAGCCGCCATACCATTCCGCCGACCACACGAAACCCTGGGCGTCGACGGTCAGTCCATCGGGCAATCCGGAATCGCCAGGGACTTTGACAAACACTCGCCGATTCTTCACCCGGCCCGTTGTCGCATCATATTCATAGGCGTAAATCAGACGGGCCACTGAATCCGCAAAGTACAAAGTCTTTCTGTCGGGCGAGAACCCGAGACCATTCGCAAGGTGTATTCCTTCATCCAATATTTGGACGGTACCGTTGGTTTGCACACAGAAGAGCTTTCCCAGCGGATACTTTGCCTGCGGATTGTAAAAGCACGAACCCGCCAGCAGCCGGCCTTCGGAATCGGCGATGCAATCGTTCAGTTGCAACTTGACGCCGCCAATCTCACTCACGAGGAGCGACGGCGCATCTTTCCGATTCCAAAACCAAACACCGCCGTTATTGATGAAAGTAAATCCCCCGGAATGGTCCAGGGCGCAACCGGTCACCTCGAAATTTTCCAGGACAATATCTCTCTGCCTGGTCTTCCAGTTGTAGCCATATAACTTGCCGGCACAGTCGGTCCAGTAGAGCCGTTGCTGGGTTGCATCCCAGATCGGCGCTTCGCCACATGGATTTCCATCGTCGATGAGTGTGCAAACTGACATTTGAGTTCCTTCGGAAATTAGCTGGTGTGAGACTCCGCCACCTGGGCCGAGCGTCGCCCTTCAAATAATGTGAGCGTTGCGGTCCCCACTACGGTCAGGATTCCTCCGAGGATTTGCGGCAGCGTAATCCGATCGTGAACAGTCAATACGGAGAGGACCAATCCGAAAAGAGGAAGCAAGTAAATCGATGTCGAAATCTGCCCCACTTCCAGGCGATTCAATACCCACATCCACAAAATCATCGCCAGTCCCCAGGACAATATACCGAGGATAGCAATCGCCAGCCAGGTTTCGCCGGAATACCCAGCAATGCGATAGAAGGGTCTTGGTTCAAAAACCAGCGAGATTACCGCGCATCCAACCGTCGCAACTACGTAGCTATAGATCAGGACTTCCAACTCCGAATAGCGTGCCAGCAAATCTTTGCTGTAAACGTTGTAAAACGCGCTGCCCGCTCCGGCAATCAGGATCACAAAATTTCCCAACAGCAGACCGCGACTGAGCGAAGCCTGCGCCAGATCGCTGGTGGAAACCAGCAAAGTGCCGATCAAACCCAGGCACAGGCAAAGAATGCGAATTAGCGTTAACTTCTCCTTCAACATCAGAAAACCTAAAGCGGTCATCAAAACCGGAATGGTCAGCGACAAAATCGCCGCATTCGATGCGGAAGAGTGGGCAATCCCCCAGGAAAGCATCACTGACGGCGGAATAATTCCCACCAGTCCCAACACCAGATATTCCCACACCGTTTTCCAGTCGAAAGGCTTTGGCTCGCTTTTACTTTTCTGTCTCTCCCGCAGCCACAGCGGGATGAGCAGAACTAAAGCAAATATCAGCATCCAGAAGTTCAACGCGGCCGCTCCCATGGAGTCGCCGGCGATTTTGTAGGCAGGGTACTGAGCAGCCCACATCAGATTTACCAAAATCAGGGCTGCGAAATTAATCCATCCGGCTTTTCCCTGCACTCTCATGTGGAAAGCCTTCCCAGCAATCCGCCGTCGACAACAAGCGTCGCGCCTGTAATGTAAGAAGCCGCTGGGGATGCGAGGAAATAGACCGCTTGGGCAATATCTTCCGGTTGGCCCACGCGGCCTAAAGGAATGGTGCGTCCGATCGCTTTCACCGCCTCTTCTGGATCGGGCTGGTCTTTGACGAATGGCTCCATCATCCCAGTCTGGATTGCCCCGGGGCAAACTGCATTCACGCGCACGCCGTCGGCTGCGAAATCCAATGCCATGCCGCGCGTAAGCGCCAGCAATCCGGCTTTAGTCGCGGCATACGCAGAAATTTTAGGCTCACAGGCGATGGCCTGCACGGAAGAAATATTGATTACGCATCCTTTGGATTTCTTGAGAAGCGGGTAAGCGTATTTGGTGCAGAGAAATGCGCCACGCAGATTCGTCTCGGAAATAGCGTTCCAGTCGTCGATGGTATATTCATCGGCAGTGCGATACCGCTCGATCCCAGCGTTGTTGCACAATACATCAATGCGGCCGAAAGCGGCCTCGGTCTGCGTTATCAAGGCTTGCACCTCGCCCTCGATACGGATGTCGGTATGGACAAAAAGCGCCCGGGCTCCGGACGTTCGCAGCGAAGACTCGAGCTCGGCGCCTCGCTTATCGTCGCGATCGGCGATGACAACGGCTTCGCCCTTCTTCGCAAACTCCTGCACGATGCCGCGCCCAATGCCATACGCACCACCCGTCACCAGCGCTACTCGCGATTCCGTCATGAATACTCCTAGCTGATCGACAGCGTTGAAACAGCAGCGGTCGCTTCGCGCTTAAATCGCTCGAGCGCCTCACGATTCAGGTCTACTCCCAGACCGGGGAGTTTCGGAAGAGCAATCTCTCCATTGATCATCTCAAGTTCATTGGACACCAGTTCGCGCCGCAATGAAGATTCGCACAATTCGTCGGGCAGGAATTCGATGAACGCGCAACTCGTGGTCGTCGCTGCCAGATGGGCGGCGGCGGCAATTGAGATTCCCGACTTCCAGAGATGCGGAACGATAGTCAATTTTCTTTGTTCAGCCAGATTACAGACTCGTTTGGCTTCGGTGAATCCCCCTACTCTACCCACATCTGGTTGTACAACGCTGACTTTTCCGCGGTCCATCAAATCCAAAAATTCGAATCGAGTCGCCAGCCATTCCCCGGCTGCAATGGGAATCGGCTGTTCCGAAGAGAGGCGCGCATAGCCCTCGAGATCATCCGAAGGTAGCGGCGTCTCCACAAAAAATAAATTGAAATCCACCCACGGACGAATCGCTTTCAGGCAAGTGGCAGCATTTGGAAATGCGTACTGCACATCGACCATCAAAGTAAATTCCGGACCAACCGCATTCCGGACCTCTCCGATCACCTCTGTCATTTCTTCGTGCGAAGCTATCAGACCTTGATGCGCGTAAGGACCGAACGGAGTGATTTCAACTTTCGCTGCACGAAATCCCAATCCCTTTGCGCGAAGCGCCCAATCCACAATGGAACGCCGATACGCTGCGAACGAACTTACTTCCGGCTGAAGCGATGCATAAGGGGTAATGCTTTTTCTTACGGCGCCGCCCAACAACTCATAACAGGGTTTTCCTAAAGCCTTGCCGCGAAGATCGTGGAGCGCCATATCCAAAGCCCCAATTGCATGGATGACGGCGCCGCGACGGCCGTTCATCGCCGATCCCACGTAGAGCTTTTCCCACAATGCCTCGACCTGCATCGGGTCCTGGCCAATCAACATTTCCGCAAGACCCAATCCCATGGTGTGCGTGCCCGGCGCCTGAATACAAGCGCGAGCGATCCACGGGTTAACGTCTGTCTCACCAATGCCGGTCACGCCTTCGTCGGTATGAATCTCCACAACAATGTCGTCCTGCGACGAACTTGTAGCGCCGACGTCATAACCGGGATCGAGTAGCACGTGACAGTCGATTTGCGTAATTTTCATGATTCTTTCCGAAAAACCGTATTTACGGGCTGCGGGTTCTGATATTTCCTTCGAGGATTTTGCTCCATAAAGTCCGCGCCCTGAATATTAATGATCGATCAACAAGATATTCCAATTATAGGATTCGGTCAAGTCCTATCCCACGACGGAACGTCTTAACGTGAGCGTTACAACCCCTTATGTTTTTCTTTAAAATTAGGAAAATAAGCTACTTAATCTCGTTCGTAGGCTTAACCAGCTTCTTGCGGCTATTCTGTCATCGAGGAACAGTGCGAATCACCTATATGATCGATCATTACTCCCGTATGCCCTCATCTCTGTCTTAAGCTTCGCTACTGGGTTTGCGCCACTGCGAGCTTGAACGGTTCAATGCAGCCAAGCATCACGGAG
Source organism: uncultured Acidobacteriaceae bacterium (assembly GCA_963794195.1). Classification (GTDB taxonomy): domain Bacteria; phylum Acidobacteriota; class Terriglobia; order Terriglobales; family Acidobacteriaceae; genus DATBAX01. Next base: position 342,265 of record CAWCCU010000005.1, on the reverse strand, counting down.
TTCTGTCCGTACTTTTTCAGCAGATTTTTTTCAATTCCGTCAAAAAAGGAATTCACTTGTGCGTAGCTGGTGTAGGGAGACCCATGCCCCAGAACTTCTTTGAGGCGCGACAAGACCTCGGTAAAATCTTTGCCCTGCTCGTAGATTGGCTGGGTCCAAATGCCGGTGTCGATTACCTTCTCCCATCCCGTTTCCTGGTTCCACGCGAGGAGTTTGTCAAAGTAATCCTCGATCAACCTCGAGCATTCTTCCGCGTCAGGCTTGCCGCGCAATGCCCTAAGCAGAGATTGGCGCGACGCGCGAATATCCAATTGCTTCAATAAGTCCCTCGCCACAGTAAGCCGGTCGGGAAACAAATGGCGGCCAATCACTCCGAGGCGTCCCATGTTGCCTTCATCTAGCGACGCCGCGAGACGAGAGCGCGTGGCGGCAATTTTGTCGGGATCGGTTTCTCTTAGCGCAAGAAAGGAATCTACCAAAAGTTCTTTACGCTCAGGATAGATCTGTTCGGAAGCTCCTAATAATATTTCCTTTTGGGTTCGTTTCTCGTTTGCGATGTCCCAGGTACTTGTGAAGAAGTAATACGTGAGTGGAAACTGCAACAGCATGATCTGATTGTTCCCCATCAAAGAACTCAATCCAGGATATTCCTGCTCTTTGTCGAGGACCTCTCGCACCGGTTCCAGCCTGATATTGGTCTCCGGAAACGCTGGTTCCCCTTCGATAGCGCCATAGGGAAAATAGATCGTCTTATTCAATACCGACTCTCTCTTTGCAGATTCCAAATACGGCGTCATTCCGGCAACCACTTCCCACGGTTCCGGCAGGTTTTGCTTGAAGTTGCGTATGGTTTCCGCCATGAACGCGATATCGCTTTCGTCCGGATTTTTGTCGGTCCAATCGAATCCCGTAACCAGCCGGTCGGTGGAGGTGAAGAATTTGTGCCGCCCCCATCCGATCCACATGAAATCGGCCAGCTTGGCTTTTTCGCCGTGAATGTTATAACGATCCAACAATTTCCGCGCGGACTGAAAGATTTTTGCTTGTTCACTCAGCGGACTGTGCGGCCAACCACCGGGATCAGCGTCACCGATTAAAACGCCATCCGCGTTATTGACGATGCGGTAAAAAGGCTCGATAGCTTTTGAAATCTTTTCAAACTGCTGGGGATCGGCTGGATTCATGTCCTTCTGACAGCCGTTGATCCAATAAGGACGCAGGCGCGGATCACGAACGTCGCAGTTCGAAATGGCGATGCGATTCGCCGGCATCCCGACCCATACTTCCATGCCGCGTTTGCTCTGCGCATAATCGACGATGCGCCGCACCTCCTGCACGTACGCTTCGTCTTCCTGCGAGAGAGGAACGGGAAGAATCTCAAACCAAGGGGCCAGCAGTAAACGATTCATCCGATTGGTCCATGCCATATCGATGAAATGTTCCCAGTCCTGTTCCTTCCATGCTGCATACGGATAATTCATAGGCCATGCGCCAGTCTGCAACCCGCGGACAGCGATGCTCGGCTTATCTCGCAAATTCAATGGCCCTTGCAAGTAAGCAGACTTGTTCTCAAGACGAACGAGTTGCATTAGCGTCGCCACTCCCATGTTCGTTCCGTGAGGATTGCCTCCGGCAACAACAATGATCTGTACGCCGCCTTTTTCGAAAGCACGAATCACCGCACCCTCAGCTCCCAGATCGTCAACGTCCCCCAAATCAGCGCCCACGGCAAGCGCCATCTTCTGCCCGATAGCGATGATCAATTTGGATTTTGGCTTTACGCTCGCCGAAGAACCGATAGTCACGGGTTCGCCGGTGATCTCCGACAGATAGGCGCCAAGATCTTTGGCTGCATACTGGACGTAGGAAGCTTCGGTCTGGTCGACGAGAATAACCGGCCGATCGAGGGCAATTCGGTGAGACAGGTCCTGGGCGAACATCGTGCCCCAGCTAATCAGGGCCCACATTGAAATTGCCCACACTGCCCGTTTCACAACGACTGCACCGCGAACACGGTAACTTGTTTTCATTGGCGAGCGCCTTTATTGGGTTTGGACGACAGCGAGTTTGAACGGCTCGACACATCCGATCATCACTGAATCTTGCTCATATTTCTTTAGAAGATCTTTGCCGATCCGATCGAAGAAAACATCGACCTGGGCATAACGCGTATACGGCGCACCGTTACCAAGAATTTGTTTCAGCCTCGACAACGCCTCGGTAAGATCTTTTCCATCTTGATAAATCGGCGTCGTCCATATCGCTATATCGATGGTCTTGTACCAGCCGGTTTCGGTGTTCCAGGCGAGAAGTTTGTCGAAATAATCTTCCACGAGTTTCGCGCATTCATCTATATCCGGCCGTCCTTGCAGAACTTTGAGAAGGCGCTGTCGTGACTCTCGGATTTCAAGCTGCATCCTCAAGTCTCTAGCGACGATAAGACGGTCGGGGAATAGAAAACGGCCAATAGCTCCGGGACGGATCTGCGAAGCAGGTAATTTTTCCAGGCGAGCGAGAGCTACCCCGATTTTTTCCGGATCTTTCTCCTGCAACGCGAGAAAAGAGTCGGTCATGATTTCCTGTTCATCAGGATAAAGTTGGCGGGAAATCTCCTGCAGCGCTTCCCTTTCGCTTCGCTTCCTGAACTGCGCGTCCCACAAGCTATTCATGTAGTAATAGCTGCGGGGAAATTGCAACAGCATCAGCTCGTTATTACCCATCCAACCACGAAGTTCGGGATAAGCCTCAGCCTGATCGAGAACTTTCCGTACCGGCTCAAAGCCCATATTCGTCGAGGGAAATGCCGGCTCCATCTCAATCGTTCCGTAAGGTAGATAGATTGTTTTCTCCAGCGTCGATTCCTGCTTTGGAGGATTCGAGATAGGGAGCCATTCCGGCGACCAATTCCCAGGGCTCGGGTAAGTTGTCTTTGAAGTTGCGAATCGTTCGGCGCATGAAAGCAGCGTCGTTCTCCTTCAAATTGTCCGTCAAGTCATATCCGGTCACGAGCCGGTCTTTGGCGGTAAAGAATTTGTGGCGTCCCCAGCCGACCCACATCCAATCCACTAACTTGGTTTTTTCCGCGTGGAGGTTGTAGTGGTCGAGAAGTTTTCGGGCCGCCAGAAAGATCTTGAGCTGATCGCTGATGGGACTTTGGGGCCAACCTCCCGGATCAGAATCAATCAGACAAAAGGCGTCTGCGTTATTGACCACCTGGTATAGCGCTTCGAAGGATTTTTCAATCTTCGCAAATTGTTGTGGATCGGCCGGGTCCATATCTTTCTGGCAACCATTGATCCAGTGAGGACGCAGCGTCGGGTCCGCGACATCGCATTCCGTGACAGCAACGCGATTGGCGGACTGCATAATCCAAACTTCCATTCCGCGTTGTTTTTGCGCATATTCGGTGATCCTGTGAAATTCCTCCAGATACGCCTTATCGGCGGTTGACAACGGAACGGTCATTGTTTCGACGTACGGCCAGATAAAAATCAGGTTCCCGCGTTCCGCCCAAACGATGTCAACAAAATGCTTCCAATCATCCTCGGTCCACGTGCGGAATCCGTAAGGATGATTCAATTGCCATCCGCCATTCATATGAAACCCGCGAACCCGAATGCTCGGCTTGTTACGCAGATCCAGCGGCCCTTCAAGGTATGCGGCCTTGCCTTTGAAGCGGACCATTTGCAAGAGAGTGGACACGCCCAGGTTGGTGCCGTGAGGATTTGTCCCGGCGACAATCACGATTCTTGTTCCGGCTCTATCGAAAGAACGGATCAGGGATCCCTCATCACCCAGTTCGCCGGCGGAGTTCAAATCGGCTCCCATCGCAAGCGCCATTTTTTCTCCGATCGCAATCACGGTCGGCGCCTTGCGGACAGCAGTTAAGGTTGAGGCGACAATCACCGGAGTGCCGGTGACTTCCGTGAGATATCCACTCAAATCTTTCGCCGCGTACTGTACGTACGTAGCTTCATGGATATCGACCAGGATCAATGAATCATTCAACGATATTTGTTGTCCGGGAGGATCATCCACAGCGGCATGTGCGCGCACGCCAGACGCGAGAAGTGCAAAAGACAAGACAACCAGGGCGCAAAGCGCGATCACTTTTCGCAGGAGTACGGGTTCAATCAGTAAGAACTGTGCCCAATATTGTAGAGATTCCATGCCGTTACTTCCCTTGGATCCTCAATGTCACAATTTGAAACGGCTTGATATCAAACGTGAAGGCGTGTTGCGAAACCGGCAAAGGACTTTTGCATTCTTCCACCGCGTTGCAAATCCATGCCGATTGCAAGTCAACAATCGGAGTCGTGACTTTCACTTTGCTTGACTCGCCGTTGAGCTCCGTAAATCGCAGAATGGTTCCCTTCTTGTCCTCCGCCTCCTTCCATGCAGTCAGCACAATATTTGTTCGATCGACTTGCAGGAAGCTGCTTTGCGCGGCGGGTAGAGGGCGAGGTGCATCATCGACTCTGTCCTGAGGAAATATCTCATTTACCTCCAAGTCCGTCATGGCTTCCCACCCCAGCCGGCTGAGCCCCACTGGAGAAAGATTTTTTCCGCTGGCAAGAACATATCGAAAAACGAAGTCTCCACCCTGTCCGCCGACGTAATTCGTAGTCCAATAGTTGTTCATCGCGTAAGAGAAAATTGTTCCCTTGCGGTCTCCAAACTCTTTAGGAAATGTCCCGCGCACGATATCGCCCAGCGCTGCCAAAGGCGCGTCTACCGGCACAATCGCGGCAGTCGCATCCCCGTCTTTATCTTTTACTGCGATCCAATGCTGTACCGAGAACCACTCTTCGCCGGCCCCAGGCAACAAATCCCTGGCCGGATTGATGTAGCCATTCTGCGTTTCATAGCTGAATTCCGGATGCTTCGACGCAAAAGGAAATGCAAAGTAAACGCCTTCCTTCGTGTACACCTTGGTTTTGTGGACGGTATTGGTGAACAGAATTGCCTTGGTCGCATCCGGCAAAATAATTTCAGTTTCGATCGACGGAGTATTTACCGCTGAACTGGATGAGCGAGCCACTGTGCCGAAAGCCGTCCTGGTCACGGAGACTAATCGGCCATTATTAGCTCCATGAGTTTCCATCTGCGGAACCGGTAGAACTTCAGCGTAACGAGTCAGCCGGTTCGGTTCCTTGTCCGCGCCAGTGACATAAACATATTGGTTGAAACCGTAGGGGCTTGAGGAGTCGATCAGTTCCCGGTTGAGTTCCTTGTCGAAGATGCTCTGCACTGCGCCAGTCTTGGGATCGAGTTGCACTCGGTAATAAGTATTTTCCAAAACCGGCGCTGTCTTTGTGGCGTCGGCGGCATTGTGTCCGTGCGCCGGTCGCAACGCATAACTCTTGTAGCCCGCGGACGGGACATCCGCGGCCCAAAAGCGAATCCGAATAAATTGGTTCCCCCGCGATAAAATCTCGTACGGTACAGCCTGGTTTGTCGAGAGATCCACAAGTTCGAGGCCTTTATTCAGATCAGTCTCGACCAGGGCGCTTCGCGTCCAATTTAAGGAATTGAATACTAGGACCGTCCCCGCGGGATTATCGGTGGAATCGGCGATCACCGACATATCACGCTGAAGGGTTTGATCGATAAGGCGCTTCCCTTCGACGGCACGAGAATCCTTGACTGCCCGCTGCTGAATGCTAAGTTGACTCTTCGGGTCTTGAATACTCCGGTCCGCTTCCCAACAGTGTTCGTCAAAGAGCAGCAAATCATCCCACATCGAATTTAGCGTTTCGCGATCGGGACGAGTGCTGGGATTTACATAAGAACTAATCGTCGCAAATTTCTCAGCAGAGAGCGCGCGATGCTGGTTCTGGCGGTCCATCGCGGCAAAGTAGGCGTCCGAACCGATTCCATCTTCCCAGTAAGGGCCTCCGTCCCCGCGAATCACGGGCATGTCCCCGGCCTGCCCAGTGATATATTCCATGGCTTCGGCGAAGCCCGAAAATTTTACTTTCGGATACGCGTAGGTTTTATTCCACTCCTCATCGAGCTTTGCCTGGCTGGTAAAGAGCGCGGTATTTTCCCACTGCGTGCCATAGACGATCACTCCGTCGGATTTGTAATCCTTGCCGCTGTAGTGTTGAAGAAAAATCGGCAGCGTATCGCGGCCGGCGCTTACTTGCGGCGGCAATCCAAAGATATGCGGAAGCTGTTGGTAGGACTGCGTATACCACATGGGAATTCTGCCGCCATCCGGACCCTCCCACAAAAACGGGGACCTCGTATTGAGGTGGCCCAGGCGGAGAACGGGCGCCCGCTCATTGTTGCTGGCCGCCACCAGATATTTCACTCCTGCCGCGGCCAGCACCGAAGCATACGACCAACTGTAGGAAGGAACATCAGTAATGCTGGCGTAGTCAATGCCGCTGCCATGTTCCTGATTAAATCGATGGCCGGCATACAAAGATCGAATCAATTCTTCCGACGATGCGAACCCAGTCAACACATTGAAATAATTGGCGGGAACGTTGATTTTGTTTTGCCTTACAAGTTGCAGGAACTTTTCGCCTTGCTCCGGACTGCGAGTTTTCAGATATTGCTCAGCCACAAAATCGCCATCAAGCGTGTACCGGAATGACGGATGTTTTCCGATCGTATCGATCGCCTGATCCAGAGCGCGGGTTTGCACTTCGTAAGTTTTTGCCTGATAGTCCGAATATCCGATATCCAAATGCTCGTGCGGCACTACAAACACATTCCACTTCTTTCCCGGAGAAAGCTGAATGGGAACGGAGATCGATTTTCCATTCGCGGCGACGACCACTTCTCCTTTTTCAGAAACTTGCGACTCAGGCACTTCAAATTCCAATTTTTCCTGCCCGAAATCGCGGTCGGATTTGAATTCCTGGGCCGAGGTGAAACTCCCGGCGGTAAAACTAACGCTGCCACGCAAATGCTCAGCGAACCGAACGTATATCTCTACAATCTCAAATAGCCTGCCTACCTTCTCATTGTAGAAAATGGTGGGAAGAACCTCTGCCCCGATCTCTTCGGAGCGAAACTCCGTTCCGCCGTCATGTTCTAACCCAACTGCGTCATAGAAGAAACCCGAGTCGCCCAACCTTCCCGGTGGAGGTACGGAATCGTCCCGTTCACCCGGTTCGTCGATCGCAGTCAAGATCAGCTTGTTGGTTCCTTGACGCAAAAATGATGTCGGGAGTTCGAGCGTAATAGTTTCACTGGTGTAAGTCGGACTGTTGCCGGTGGGATCGCCGGCCCGATAATCCAATTTCGGGTGCGAGTAAGCCCAGCCTTTGTGGCCGTTTATTTCCGCCTGCAAACGTGGGATCCGCGGCGTATCCACGAGCACAGCGGCTTTCAAAACATACGAGCCGTTGGGTGTTTGAGGCAGGAAGAACTCAATGGTAAACGGATGCGGACGATAACCTGCGTGCCCATTGGCGGATCCGGGTTGATAAGCCGGCCAATCTTTTGTCGCGATACTTCTTCCCACAACGTATACCGGATCGTCGGCGGGATTAGCGTAATCAATTCGTTTTCCGAATTCGATCGAAGCCCCATCAAAATTTCCAATCTGCCAAACGGTTTCGGAAGCTGCTTTCGCAGAACCGGCAGATACCACGGGAAACAAGACGAGGACAACACCCGCCAGTCGCAAATTCCAACGCGAAGTCATAACCGTCTAGTCTCCGCAGGCGCCGACGGGAGAGTTGCCGGACACAATTCCGCCGCCCTCCTTAAACGATTCCCCAGCGATCTTCCGCCGTTATGAACGATCATTAAGTGAAACATAGTGATCGAATTCATAAATTGTCAAGAAATTTATGTATTCTTGATCGATTATTTATCCTGCTTAGGGTATCATCTCCTGAAATCAGGGCGACATGATGAGTAGTACGGGGAGGCGCGATTACTTATTGACTCGAGTTGAACCGTACAAGAGAATCCGTTCGATTGACCGGGGGACCCAGGCCGCAAAACCGTTGCATCTTCGTTGCATTCCCCGTCCCGCCAATGCCTGACTTCAACAACTTACAGCCAGTCATGGGTTAGCGAACCCGCTGAAAACAAGGAACCCCATCCCGATTTCATCGCTTGGAAGACCGGGAGATTCAACGGAACCTATGCGCTCCCAGGACGTGAACAAATAAAAATGTAGGAATAAAGTAAACACCGCCGGTGCTCTATTGTGCGAAGAGCGTTCCGATTGCGGTATTGTTCGATGCGTCGACCAGAAAGATCGCATTCTCGCTACGTGCGTAGTATCCGACGTAGCTGACGGATTGTCCGCCCAGTGTGCCTTGCACTGAAAACGAATTCCCCACCACCAATCCCGTCAACGTGACCGTCGTATTGTCGGCGCCGGTCAGGGTGAGGGCGATGGTGAAATTGCTGGGCATGGTTTCGGTTAAGACTGCGGTCGCATGGTCGCTATTGCCGTTGGTAAAGTTCAAATTCCCGGTGTAGGTGCCGGCGAGTGCGGCCACCTGCACGCCGGTGAAGGTTCCGCTGTCGGGGCAAGTTCCACTGGTGAATACATAAGTTCCCGCCATGGATTTCCCGCTGGTGTTGACCGTGCCGGTGAGGGTGTAGACCGCAGCACCCTCGGTGAGGGTCAGATCCAAAGTGTCGACCGAGGAGAGCGTACCGGTGATGTCTTCGACGGTTGGGCCGGGACACAGTCCGCCGAAAAATAATCCTCCCGAGGGATGTTGTCCAATCAATACCAGTTGGTCGGCGCCGGTGGCGGTGATTGTTCCCGTCCCAACCGTCCCGGTCGGCGTGGTTTGCTGGAGGTTGCTTTCGATCAAAGTGGAGTAGCCCACCTGCTGCTGAGATGTGGCTGTAATCTCCCAGGCTCCGGCAATGGAGGTGATGGGTGTGGTGGTGGTGGTCGTGTCCGAACTGCTTCCACATCCGGCCAGAAACAACAGCGATCCGACGAACAGCAGACGTTTCATGCCTCTCCCCTGGTTGCGCACGCCCATTATCAAGGAACTCACCTTTAGATTTAAACATGAAACACATGGTTGTAGTGGCGGGAGCGAAAAGCTGGGGCGGGAATCGTCAAAATGTTCCCCGTGGAACATTTTGTACTAGCAAAACGGTACGTACAGATGTATCCATATATCTGTAAATGAAACGACGCACGGGAGTTACGAAGCCTCGCCGTCCTGGCCTAAAAAGTCAGTCAGCCGGAAGATTGCCCGCCTGCGGGCCTCTGCCGGAGAATCAAAACGTCCACGAGAGAGTTGCCGCCGACATGTACAAGCCGATCAAAAAGCCAGTCACCCTGCGTCTGGACGCCGATGTGCTCGACTGGCTCAAGAAGCAAGGGCGAGGCTATCAGACGAGAATCAATCGAGCGCTACGGAGTTTGATGATGGCGGAGTGGGAAGATTCTGGGGAGTAAGGGGCTTCTAGCTTCTAGCTTCTAGCTTCTAGCTTCACCCTCTAGATTGGTGGCGGATTCGCTCGAATCCTTCTGTTCTGTAGACACAAACTTACAATCGGAAACAACCTTGCGCCCGATTGAGAGTTTTAGTGATTAGCTCCCGTTAGAATGCATTCATGGCGTTCCCCAAACTGCCCGGCGACGGAATCCCAATTGGTTCGACAAGCAATGACGCCCAGAGCGGCGTGAAAGCAAGACCGTGGATACTGGCCGCCACCATCCTTGCTTCCAGCATGGCTTTCATTGATGGGACGGTCGTCAACGTTGCGTTGCCTTCGCTTCAGAGCAGCCTGCGTGCCACCGTTGTCGATGTGCAATGGGTGGTCGAATCGTACGGACTGCTTCTTGCGGCCCTGATTCTGGTCGGCGGATCCCTTGGCGACATGTGGGGACGCCGGCGCATGTTTCTGACCGGAGTGGTGGTGTTTGCTTTGGCTTCCGCTGGTTGTGGGTTTGCGTCGAATATTTTGCAATTGGTGATTGCGCGGAGCATTCAAGGAGTGGGCGCTGCATTTCTTGTTCCTGGCAGCCTCTCGATCATCAGTGCATGTTTCGATGAAAAGACGCGCGGGAAGGCGATTGGCACCTGGTCCGGGTTTACTTCGATCACAGCGGCAATAGGTCCGGTTTTAGGGGGATGGCTGATTCAGCATGCATCGTGGCGGTGGGCATTCTTTATCAATTTACCGATTGCTGCCGCAGTGATTGTGATTTCGCTTTGGCAGGTTCCGGAAAGCCGTAGTGCTGCCGCCGATCAGGTCGATGGACTGGGCGCGCTGATTGTCACTCTTGGCTTGGGCGGATTGGTTTATGGGTTTGTCGAATCCGCAAATCTGGGTTGGAGAAATCCTCTGGTGTGCGGAAGTTTGATAGGGGGCGTGGCTGGCCTTTTCATTTTCGTGATGGTGGAAGCCCGGAAAAAATCGCCGATGGTCCCGCTGGCATTGTTTTCCTCGCGAACGTTTAGCGGCGCGAACCTGGTCACGCTCTTCCTTTATTCAGCAATCGGAATTTTTTTCTTTTTGTTTCCGTTGGATCTCATCCAGGTCCAGGGATACTCTGCGACCGCAACCGGCGCGGCCCTGCTTCCACTGATCCTGATACTGTTTCTACTTTCGCGGTGGTCCGGGGGCCTGGTCGACCGTTACGGTCCCGAGACTCCACTGATCGTAGGTCCGTTGATTGCCGGGGCCGGATTCATGTTATTTGTCCTACCCTCGATTGGTAGCAGCTACTGGAAAGGGTTTTTCCCGGCCATCCTCGTTCTTGGTATGGGTATGGCGGTGACGGTGGCGCCGCTGACAACGGTCGTAATGAATTCGGTACCGCAGGGCCGAGTCGGCGCCGCGTCTGGAATCAATAATACTGTGTCACGTGTTGCCAGCGTGCTGGCGATCGCCGTACTTGGAATTGTGATGCTGAGTTCTTTCCGTTCTCACTTGAATCCCGAACTCGCGAAGCTTTCGCTTTCTCCCGTTGTGTTTCATGAGATCCAGGCTGGGGAAATTGATCTTGCCGGTCTGCCACTGCCTGCCGGTCTTGATCAGAATACTGGCGCCGCGGTTCGAGAATTGGTTCGCCAGTCATTTGTCGGTGGCTTTCGGTTGGTGATGTGGATTTGCGCTGCGCTAGCTCTGGCGAGTGCAGGGGCAGCTTGGGCGATGATCTCGGTTCAGCCGGGAAGAGTTTAGGAAATCTTTGTGAATCACGACTTAAGCCTTCGGCGTCTGCAATTCACGACCTCCCGCAAGGTGCACGGCAAGGACAGGCACTCTCGGTTGGAATGATGCGAGCGCAAATCACTCGACGAAAACATTCCTGCTTTTACTTTGATTGGATTTCGACAGGTTCTGGAACGTGCACGGAGCCTTTGGCTTGAGGACCCACTCTGACGGGTTGTCCGTGCTTCGTGTATTGCATGGTCACGGCGGGTCGCGACCAATCGAGGTCCCATCCGTTTTCGATGGCGAGGATGGTGTAATTGCCGGGAATGACATTCGACAGGTTGAAGCTGCCATCGAGATCGCTTTGGTCCCGGCGAAAGAGTTCGCGATGGTTTTCAGGGTCGTCCGGCACCAGCACGATCATGGCTCCGGACGTACCCTTGCCTGCTTTCTTGGCGAATCCTTCGACATTCGCTGCGCCGATCGCCAGGGAAACGGATATCTCTAAATTGGAGCCGGGAGCGGCATCGATCGTGTGCGCGGGAATTTCAGTGCCCTGCGATGCGATTTTTGTTACGGCATAAGCTTTGCCTGTTCCCTGGGCAAACGCGAGGACGGTATATTTGCCGGGATCGATATCTTCGAAACCGAATTTGCCATCTCTGAGATCCCGATTAGCGGTGAGAGTTCGGTGGCCGTTCGACAGCGCGAGCTGAAGCTGCTCGGGAAGATCGCTCTCTCCGAAAATCTGCACCGACAGCCTCACGCTGCTGACCGGTAGACCCGCGACTGAATCCAGGTCCTGGCCATCGTTGACCAGGTCAACGTCACTCTGCGCCGTCTGGCCACTTCCCATTCCCACGTGAACGTCATAACGGCCAGCGGGAACTCCGGTCAGCTCATAGACTCCGGGAGAAACGGTTTGCATACTGTTTTCGGGGAGGTATTGCTCGGAGTCGAATGCTCGCTTGCCGAGCGACGGCATGGCGAATCCGCTGCGGCCGTCATCGGGGACGTGAAAGCGAAGATGCAGCGCTGGAACCGGGCTGAGATGAATTTCGATATGCGAATGGTCGCCGCCCTTGATTGGAATGGGCGGCGCCTGATCGGCGTCCGTAGCGTCGGGAAAGTAGGTAGTGGGATATGCGACATCGAGCGAGCGGTCCACGGTCGGTAGTGAATCCGGCGTGCCCTGGTTTCCCGGGGAGGAAGGATGCACGGCGTACCAGGGTTTGGCGGTTGCGGATACGAAATAATTTCCCGGTTCGAGACCGGCGAATTCGTAGCCACCGAGGTCGTCGGTTCCAGAGGCATTGACTTGCTCGACCCGGCTTACGCCGGACCTATGATCTTCGCGATAGAGGTTCACCATCGCACCTCGGATGGGCTCGGCCGATTCATCGAGCACAGTCCCCGACAGCACGGCGGCGGGGGTCAACTTCAGCGTGAGATTTTCTGTGTCGATTCCCGCACCGGTCACAATGGCGGTGGCGTATTCCTCGTGCGAGTCGTAGGCGGCGGTGATAAATCCATGACGCATTCCCTGCAATGAATACTTTGCCGGACCAAGCCGATCGAATTCGAAATGGCCATTGTCCGACGTCATGATCGCCTGCACGGCCTGTGGATTCTTCACGTCGTAGATCCACACCCGGGTTTGCGGCAGTGGCGTACCGCTATCGGCAATCGTAACGACGCCGGCGATGCGGAATTGCGACGGCGCCTGCCCCCAAAAAGGCAGACATCCGCAGCAAAGCGCGAGTCCCAGTCCGCAATAAATTGCAAAGGTCCGACGCAAGTTCATGGCGCTGCACTCGTGAAAATTACTGACAACGTGACGTGCTCTTTCTGGCCGGCGGCGAAACGAACTACCTGTCCCACTCCGTCATAGGCACGCATAGCTTCAGGATTACGGTACTCGATCTCTGCGCTGGGGCGATCAAAAGCCAGGACCCGGTATTCTCCCGGCGAAACATTGATGTCCGCTGATGTTCCCGTCGACGTCAGCAAGATCTGCTGGAACTGTCCAGGACTATCCGCGAGCGGGACCAGGTAGACCCAGGCTGGTGCGTTTATTCCCTCTGCGACTTCGGCTCTTGCGTTCGAAGGAGCGCCTGCCTCATTTGCAACTTCAAGGTTAGCGGTGAAGTGCGCCCAGTCATCGCGCATGGCGATTTCAATGGGAAGAGTCGCGCCACCCAATCCGACGACAAATGGATGGTGCAGTAAATCCGTACCACCGGAAGTGATGGACGCTGGGAAACCTTTTGTCGAATTCACTTGCACCCAGTAGGCACCGGGCTGGACGTTGGGGATAGTGAGCGCCTCCCCTTCGGGCCCAGCCCCCTGGCCCATGATAGCGGCGTCCGCATAACCAAATTCTGCGGCCGGCCACAGCGTAATACTGAGATAGCGCCTCGGCCCCCTCACTTCGAAATTATTGGTCGGAGGCAGGGGAGGCAAGTTCGCTGTGAATTCTTCCCTGACGTTTACTCCAATCGAGACACGGGGCGTCAGCATCATTACCGGAGCCTGCACGGCAGCGCCTTTGACCGTGAAGTTCTGAGTTCCGGTGAGTGCAGCGTAGTCTTGACTGAAGGCCTCGACGGTGTACAGCCCATCGGGCAACATCCCTTCAATGCTGTGTGTCTGCTGGTTATAGCCGAGAGAGAAACCCGGTCCCGGATGTCCCTGGACAAAGACAATGGGCGAAAGCGCCGTCAAATTGGGCACGTTCGCTACCGGCACACTCACCTGGTAATACGCTTGCCGGATGGGAGCTAAACTCGCCTGAAACGTGTTGCCCGCCGCCAGCTCAATGGTGGCCGCCGTGGCGAGATCCGGCGCGGCGGGAAAAAATACTGGCGGATATCCATAAAGCTGCGTATGTAGATTGAGGGCCAAAGTATCGCGATCCAGAGATTCCCGGGTGAGAATCTTGAACTTTCCGGCGGGCAGGTTGGCGAAACGAAACTCACCATTGGACCTTGCCTCGGTGGCGCCGGCAGACATCCAGCGCGCATGACCTTCCTGGATGTCGCGGCGGTAAAGCTCCACGACAATCTTGTCTGCATCATCGGGCAACGCAACCTTGCCTACGATCAGGGCCTCTGGCGTGAGCGAAAGCGAAACTTCCTTCTGTTCTGGCGCGATCACACCGTTTTGTTGAGGGTTATCGCCCTCCAGGAATCCCGGCTTTCGCGCCATCAATTGGTTTAGCCGATTTGACGCTGGAATCGGGCCACCGAGCTGGGCCTTGGCCGAGGACACCTCTGATGGCGGAAAAACAAATTCAAAGTGGCCTTGATCGTCCGTCATGGTGGCAAAACGATTGTCGGGAGAAAAAACCAGAGCATGACCAATGGGCTCGTGCGTGATGCGATTTACGACGATGCCGTGCACGCTATTGGATTGTTCCTGGGTGGCGATATTTTGTGCGGCCAGCTTTGGTAAAGATCCGCACCACAGGATTGATGCCGCCAGGACACGCAGCAACGCCTTATTCTGCGAAAGGCGAAGGTTGTGTCTGGTAATCCTCAAAGAATGCTCCAGTGGTCAAGGCTGACCCTGCGATACCCTGGATAGTTAGACACCACTCATTGTATGGATGCGCCGAAAAAGCACCGGGAAAGGCCAATGGACAGATTTTCCAGGGATGTCAGTAATCCATTTCGATCAGGGCGCCTCAGGCAGCGTGTAGTCAAAATCGTAGGAGTGCTTTCCATTTACGACATTGATCGACATTTTGCCGGAGAGTCCGGCCAATTGACCGGTGCCGGAATCGGGCACGACCGTAACGCTCAATTGCGGAACGCCGCGATCCATGGTGCCGGTATGCTGCAAAGCGAAGCTGCCGCTTCGTCCCCTGAGCGTCCCCGTAACTCGCTCCATCGCGACATAGCCGGCGGAACCCTTGGTCTCAGTCATCGCGGCGAGCATCTGGCCCTTGCTGACGGCTTCAAGATCACCATGGAACTGCTTTTCTATGGACATCCTGCCGACCGTGGGATCGCCGACTTTCTCGTCCGCCTGAGGGCTTACGGTTACTTCAAATGGTCCGCTGGCATGTGCCGTCATGGTTGTACCTTTCTGGATTATTGGAGCAGGAGTTGCACGATCACTCGCGATAGTAGCTGGCGGCGGAGCGGTCGGCGCATTGCTTACAAAAGCCGGATCCATCTTAGCAATATCCACGCGATAACTGACGGTTTCGGCGGCCGGAAAATCGGCGGGAACTTTCTGCGTGACTTTCCCTACAGCGGCCCATTCAGTTCCGCGCTGATAGGTTGTCATAAATCCAACACAACTCAGCGCGGCAACATCGTGGCCCATGGTGGTGTGGAAGACTCTTCCCTTCCCGTAGCTCACGGCCATCAGCATAGGCTCATCGCGGTCGGTACCTTTATTGGCGGGATCAGAGTGGGCGGTTGCAAGCACTGTCATATTTTCGCCCGGGCCACGCAGCGTGGCGTAAAGCTCATCGCCGGCGTGCATCCAGGCTGAGGGCAAACCTTTCATGATCGGATGCGCCGGCTCACGAGTGACCACCTGAAAAGGAAGGCGCGCGCCATGCGAACCCGTGGGACCGGGTGACGAGTCCGACACGAGCTTGCCATTTTTGTAATACCAATAAGGACCGGATTTTTCAGAGCGATTCCGCCAGCCACCGATTCCGATCATCTGATTGAAACCCTGCCAATCGGGAAAAGCATTGTCAGCGCCGTGCACGACGACCAGGCCGCCGCCGTTGCTGACGTAGTTTTCAAGTTGGGCGCGAAGATTGGCCGGCCAATCGAGCGCGTCATAATTCCAGACGATTGCTTTGTAAGCGATGAAATCCGGTCTGAAGTTGCTGAAATCACCGCCAAATTCCGGCGCAGTCGCAACTGTGACCTGGAACAATCCCGTCTCTTCCAATTCTTTCTTGAGGACGACCGACGTTAATCGCCAAACGTGATAAGGGCCGCCGCTTTGTCCGTCGACCAGAAGCACCGGGATTTGCTGAGCCGACGCCGGCGCGCAGAAGGTTGTGCTGCACAGCACAATAGAAAATGCCACGGCGGAAATACTCTTCATGCCTCGTATCCTGCTCAGCATCGGTGACTGAGTTTACCGCAGATTAGCGGTGGCGAAGTGGCGATTCGGCTGAAACTGTTTGGTGAAGGCTCAGTGCGCCGGCGCTTCTCCCCGCTGATTAAATTTGCGGATGAAGATTGCGAGTACCGGCCCGATAAGAGCGATCATTCCGAGTATCCAGAAACAATCCAGAAAGCTGAGAATCGCCGCCTGCCGCTGCACTGCGCCATAGGCCCGGGCCAGCGCACGGCTAGCGGCATCAGGCGCTGAGTAACCGTGCGTCATAAGATAATTCCTGGTCGCCGCCAGACTCGCCCGAAATCCGGCATTCGCACTTGAGGCGTGCGCAGCCAGGACGGTCTGATGAAACTGGCTGCGGCGGGCCAACATGGAGGTCACGAATGCGATCCCAAAACTCCCGCCTTGATTGCGTGACAGATTCGTAAGGCTCGACGCCTTATTGTTTTTGTTCTTCGGCAAATACGAATAAGCCAACTGGCTGGTCGGCACAAAAAGAAATGCCAGGCCAAATCCCTGGATCGCCCGGGCCAGTGCTTCGTAGCCGTAACTTGTGGCCAGATTGAAACTGGCATAAGTCCACAGGGCGATGGCAAGTATGGTAAAGCCAGTGCCGATCATATAAGCGACCGGAATGCGTTTGACCAACCGCACCACCAGCGGAGCCATCACTACGATCACCATTGCGCCTGGGCCGAGAACCAGGCCAGCGTCGGTGGCCGAATATCCATAAAGCGATTGCAGCATTTGCGGGATCAGTACGGTACTTCCGAATAACGTAAAGCCGAACAGAAAATAAAAGCAGTTCGCCAGCGCAAAATTCCGTTCTTTCAAAAGCCCAAGTTCCACGACTGGATCGTCGTGACGAAGTTCCCAGAGGACGCCAACTACCAGCGCCACCATTGCGATCACAAAGAAAGTGACAATGAAGTGGCTTTCGAACCAGTCGTCGCGATCGCCACGATCCAGCACCACTTCCAGAGATGCGAAGCCAATGGCCACCAGCGCAATGCCGATGTAGTCGATGCTCAATTTGCCAAGCTTCCGCGCCATCTCCACTTCCCGTTTGAAATCGGGCGGATCGGTTACCATGCGCTGGGTCAAAAAGAGAGAAATAATCCCGATGGGAATATTGATAAAGAAAACCCAGCGCCACGAAAAGCTGTCGGTGATCCATCCCCCCAGCGGAGGGCCGATCGCAGGAGCAGTAACGATTGCCATACTGTAAAGCGCAAAAGCCGCAGCCCGTTTCTTTGCCGGAAATGTGTCTACCAGAATTGCCTGTTCCACCGGCGCCAGTCCGCCTCCGCCGATGCCTTGCAGAACGCGAAAGAAAATCAGGGTGCCGAGGTTGGGAGCCAGCCCGCAGAACAAAGAGCTTAGCG
The DNA here is from genome assembly GCA_963794195.1 of uncultured Acidobacteriaceae bacterium. Lineage (GTDB taxonomy): Bacteria > Acidobacteriota > Terriglobia > Terriglobales > Acidobacteriaceae > DATBAX01. The sequence continues at coordinate 324,680 of CAWCCU010000005.1, read as the reverse complement.
TGAAAATCGCCACGCAGCCCATGTAGTAATTCTTGCGGCCAAAAACCCGGCTCAACCAGGCACTCAAAGGGAGGATGATCGCGTTCGCTACCAGATAACTGGTAAGTACCCATGTCGCTTCGTCGCTGCTGGTGGCCAGGCCGCCGCTGATGTGAGGCAGTGCGACGTTGGCAATCGCCGTATCCAGCAATTCCATGAAGGTGGCGAGGGTGACCGTCAGCGCAATGAACCATGGGTTAATTGCGGGCTGGATCGCGTCCCGTTGCTTTCGCCATGGCAGCCGGAAAGGGTAAAACCTGGACCGCCATTCGCGTCTTCCTCTGGTTATCCCGATAAGAGACCGATTGGTCTCAACTGCTGCACATATGATACAGTAAGAGACTGATTGGTCGCTTTAATACTTAGAGTCGGAGGCCAAGCCCAATGAGTAAAGGCGAACAAACCCGGCAGCGCATCATCCGCAGAGCCGCCCCCGTGTTTAACCGGCGGGGCTACGACGGCAGCTCGATGGGCGAGATCATGCAGGCCACGCAACTCGAAAAAGGCGGCATCTACCGCCATTTTTCGGGCAAGCAGGAACTCGCAGCCGAGGCCTTTGACTATGCCTGGAGCGAGGCCATCAGGACCCGCACCCATGATCTTGATCGGATCGAGAACTCGGTGGACCGGTTAAAGCAGTTTGTCACCAATTTTGTAGAACGCCGCCCTTCAGTCACTGGTGGATGTCCGCTACTTAACACTGCTGTCGACAGTGATGATGGAAATGCGCTACTCAGAAGTCGCGCCCGAAGAGCTTTAGAACAGTGGCAGACGTGGTTGAGAACGATCATCGCTGCCGGCATTCGCGAGGGCGAAATTCGATCTGAGGTGGCGGGAAAGAGGCTCGCAGACGTAATGATATCGTCGCTCGAAGGCGCGCTTATGATGGGACGACTGCAGCAAAGCGAACTGCCCCTGCGGAATGCGGCAGAACATTTGCATCAATATTTGGAGGGACAGGTTCGGGCAGTCGGGAAGGCTGCGAGTAAGGGGAGAAGCTTTTAACCGCAAAGAACATAGAGAAATGCCGCAAAGGCCGCAAAAAAAACGTTAAGAGATATTCTTCTTTGCGATCTTTGCGGATTTTTCTTTGTGTTCTTTGCGGTTTGAAGTTTTTTTCCGAGAAGGCTAGAGATTAATAGGCTTAGTGATCCACATTTCCGGGACCAAGCAGCGTTCCGGTAAACTAAGCTTCATGCCTCATCTGTTCGAACCCTTCACTCTTCGCGGTATCACTTTCAGGAATCGCATCGGCATTTCTCCGATGTGCGAATACAGCTCGCACGACGGATTTGCCAACGACTGGCATCTGGTGCATCTCGGCAGCCGCGCCGTCGGAGGTGCCGGACTGGTGATGACCGAAGCCAGCGCCGTCACGAAGGACGGTCGCATCAGCGCAGGCGATCTGGGTATTTATAAAGACGAACACGTCGAGATGCTCTCTCGCATTTTTTATTTTATCGAGCAACAAGGCGGAGTTCCGGGAATGCAGCTCGCCCACGCCGGGCGTAAAGCCAGCACCGACATTCCATGGAAGGGCGGGAAGCCACTCGATCCTGCATCTGGCGGATGGACCCCGATCTTTGCCCCAAGCGCGCTGCCCTTCGATGCGGGATATCAAATCCCATGCGCTCTTGATAAGAGCGAAATTGCGTCGATCGTACAGGCTTTTGCAGATGCCGCGAAACGCGTGCTGCAAGCCGGTGGGAAAGTGATTGAAATTCACGGTGCTCACGGATACCTCATCAACACTTTCCTTTCGCCACTGAGCAATCACCGTAACGACGAATACGGCGGCAGCTTGCGGGACCGCGCGCGATTCCTTACAGAAATCGTCAATGCTATCCGCAAAGTTTGGTCAGAGACCCTTCCTCTTTTCGTGCGCCTTTCCACCACCGACTGGAGCGAAGGCGGATGGGCCATTGACGACAGCGTGGAACTGGCCCGCATTTTGAAGCCGCTGGGCGTCGACCTCATCGATTGTTCTTCTGGAGGTCTCGTGCCTAACGCGAAAATTCCGGTCGGCGCCGGATATCAAGTGCCTTTTGCAACTCGCATCCGTCACGATGCCAACATTCCCACCGCCGCCGTCGGCATGATCACGCAAGCTGCGCAGGCCGATCAAATTATCCGCAATGGCGAAGCCGACCTGGTGCTGCTCGCCCGTCAATCGCTCCGCGATCCCTACTTCCCGCTGCATGCTGCCGCGGAAGTCCATTTCAAAGATGTGAAATGGCCCGACCAGTATTTGCGGGCGAAGAGCTGAAGAGATCGTGACTCGTCCCGAAGCGTCCCCTGTGACGACGCCGGAGTGCTTCAGTCGAACTTCCCTTACTTCTCTGCCGTCACTTGCACCGGCGGCGACGTCGAAGGGCCGTCCCCGGCATCGCCGGCAAAATACACAACAATGTTATTTGCACCATCTGCAAGCTGGTCGGCTGCGACGGTCAGGACTGCACTGGATGTCGATGCCGAGAGCACACTGAGTCTCGATTCCCCTAACAGTATTCCGTCCGTGGTGCCCAGGTAGAACTGGACTTTGCCTCGTGGTCCCGCGTTGCCGGTAGTACCAACCGACGCGACCAACGTAGTAGCAGAGTTCGCGCTCCGCGAAATGGAAGGCGGATTAGCCGCCAAGCTGGAGTTGGTCCAGAAACTTGGACGCTGCGCCATCCGCCACGAAAACATGAGAAAGGAAGTCGCGGTCAGATCGATCCCCGGCTCGGTTGTACTGTAAGACTCAACATTGTCGCGATAGACGGCTTGATAGGGTTCGGCCTGGGTGCCGTCCACTCCGTTGAAGATCGCGAAGGCATCGTTGTCTTTGCCTCGCGGGCATTCGCGCATGTGGCCAAGATTTCCAGCGGTAGCGCTGTCCGACGGTCCTTCCGCAGCCGCGCCCCAAAGAATGGGCGTGCCTCCCGACGTGCCATTGAGCGCGCCCGCCAGATTCGCTACCTGGTGCTGAATGCAATTTGGAAATGTGGTGCCATCGCCAACAATGAATGACGATCCCCAGGAATTGACGCCAAGAATATTTCCCAGCCATTGCTGGGAGTAATTGTTATAAGCGCCGGTGTGAGTCAGATAGTGGGCCTCGCTGGCCATGACCGATAGTCCCGCGCCTACTGAAGTAGTGTCACCGTAACTCCAATTTGTACCGAAGCCAAAAGCATCAGACCCGGCTTGCACAATCGCGTTATTTACCTGGCCAATAAGCGCATTGCGAAGAGTGGCTTGGGAAATTGCCAATTGATTGGGCTTTCCGGCCAAGCCAAGCGCGCGATAAAGCTCGAAATGCGCGAGACCGCCCACGTCGTAAAGATTGAGCGTTCCCGCATTGCCCGTGTTATAGACGTCGGTCATATAACGACTGGCGATGCGGGTGGCCGCGCGAAGGTATAACGCGGGGTCCGTGGTGGGCAGGCCGGGCGGCAAATTCTGCGGCGATCCGGCAGACCTCAAAGCAAAGTAAAGTTCGGTTGCACCCAACTCCATGTCATCACCCCAAACGGTTTCTCCATATCCGTCGAAGGGCGCGATAGTGAGGAGATGACTTGAAGGATCGGATTGAGAGGTACGTGCGAGCGCAAAAATGTCTTCCGCATTTTGCAGAGCTTGATTGGCTTCCACCGGTTTAGTGGTGCGATTGAGCTGATAATATTCGGCGAACGCGGCCGCCATGCGCCCTGCAAGGTTGGGACTGATGCGCGAGCCGGCCGGAGCGGCGATAAAGACCGGACGGTTGCAAATAAAGAATGTCGAGTTGGGATCGCAGTCGCCATAATTGTCCGCCGCTTGTGGCAAAGTCCAAATATCGTATTCGGAAATCAGGTCGGGGAAGTTATCCCAGTCCTGACTGTTATCAACCTGGTAATAGAGGGTCTTGGTATGGTCATCCCACATCTTCATCAGCCAATCGATACCGAACTGCGCTTCGGCGCTGAAGTCGGATGACGCAGGAGCACCCGTGGCGTTTCCGGCATAAGAAACAGAAACGGGAGGAGCCGGGGGATGCGAAGGGGCGCTCGGACCCATCTGATTGGGGAAATCGCGAATGCCGATTTCCATCAACGCGGCGGTGTAGCTGACGGTCTCGACATACTTCATGTAGTCACCGGCGTCCCACCAGCCGCCGGAGGCATCAATTACCGCGCCCGTAGGGCTTAGGGGCATTCCGGAGGACGTGATTTCGTCGTCGTCATCAAATGGAGGAGTGAGGTAGACGGAAGCGTGCTTGTCCTTGAGATGACTGGGCCCACTGCGCAAGGCGTTGGGAATGAAATCGGGACCGTCGCGCTGGGTCTCGTAGAAAAAAAGGGTATTCAAAAGTAATCCTGGATAGAGCACGTTCGGATCGTTCACGGCGAAAGAGGGCGATACGGCCGACACCGGGCCGGCGAGGGAAATGTAATAGATGTCCGGAGTGGAGATCGGAAAATCAAGAATATACACGTTGTAGATGACACTCGCCGCGCAAGTGCGAAATCTTCCTCCTCCGCTGGTGGCGGTGCAAGTTGCCCAACTTCCAGACGGACTCCCCACTGAAGCGGAATAGATGGTGTTTCCATTGGAAGCAATTACATTAAAATTCGCGCCGGCCGCGGGAGACGTACTCATCAAAAGTGCACGAGACGGATTTTCGCCGATTTCATATCCAGCCTGGTTGACGCGGATGTAGGCGGACTGGGCCTGCGCTATTGAGAAACATCCGAGCAAGCTCAGCAATAAAATTGCGGCCAAAACTTGCTTTCCAGACCTGGGAAGCCAAACGAGATTTCCTGAACAATCCATTACGAACTCCCAAAGCCAGGGCCAATAAGTTCTTTATTAAAACGTATGAATATTGCCTTTTCGGATTACGGGTGTCAAGCGCGGAATTTCGCTATAGGGGCTGGAAAGCCTTGACAGTCAAGCGTTTTGACGGAGTCCTGCCGGCAAACTTTAGACGAGTTACTACTGGGATGTTTCACTCGCCTGCCGGACGATTACAATTGAATCTATCGCCTCGGCAAACTCGGCGACCTACATTGGTAAGAAGGGGTCCCATGGCTACGACTGCAGTTGCCAGCAACAGAATTTCCGGCGGCAGCTTTTTGCTCGAAGAACGCAAACCCAGCGAAGTTTTCACGCCTGAAGATTTCACCGAACAGCACCTTCTCATTGGACAGACGGCGGAGGAATTTGCGGTCAATGAAATTCTTCCCAACGCGGAGAAGATTGAGCATAAAGATTTTTCCATCTCGCGCGATTTGCTGAAGAAGGCCGGGGATCTCGGGCTGAGCGCAGTGGAAATTCCCGAAGCTTACGGCGGGCTCGAAATGGATAAAGTCACCGCTGCAATCATTGCGGACCATATCGCCAAGTACGCCGGTTTCGCTACGACCTGGGGCGCTCACAGCGGAATTGGGATGCTGCCCATCGTGTATTTCGGCAACGAAGAGCAGAAGAAAAAATATTTGCCAAGGCTGGCGGCCGGGGAAATTGTCGGAGCGTATTGTCTGTCTGAAGCGTCATCTGGGTCAGACGCACTGAATTGCCGCACCCGCGCCGAACTTTCCGCGGACGGAACCCATTACACGCTGAACGGCGAGAAAATGTGGATCACTAATGCCGGCTTCGCCGACCTGTATACCGTGTTTGCAAAAGTTGGCGGAGAAAGGTTCACGGCCTTTCTGGTCGAGCGGACTTTTCCCGGCCTCTCCATCGGCGGGGAAGAACACAAGATGGGCATTCGCGGATCGTCCACTTGTCCGGTGATTTTGAATGACTGCAAGGTACCGGCGGAGAACGTGCTGGGCGAAATCGGCAAGGGCCACGTGATCGCTTTCAATATCCTGAACGTCGGCCGTTTCAAGCTGGGGGCAATGTGCGTTGGCGGTGGCCGCGTTTCATTGGAAAACGCGATTGGATATGCCAAGCAACGCAAGGCTTTCAACAAGACCATCTCCGATTTTGGGTTGGTGCGGGAGAAGCTCGCGAATATGGCTGTGGGCATTTACGTCGGAGAGTCTCTCGTCTATCGCACCGTAGGCATGATGGATACGGCGCTCGCCGAGGTCGACAAGTCGGCGCCCGATGCCGCCAGGGCGACGCTCAAAGCGATCGAAGAATACGCAGTCGAATGTTCGATCATCAAAGTTTGGGGTTCCGAGATGGTCGACTTCGTGGTGGATGAAACCATGCAAATCTACGGCGGCTACGGCTTCGTGGAAGAGTACCCCGCTGAACGCGCGTATCGCGATGCCCGCATAAATCGCATCTTTGAAGGCACGAACGAGATCAACCGGCTGATCATTACCGGATTCCTGCTGAAGCGAGCGATGTCCGGGCAATTGCCGCTCATGCCTGCCATTAAGAAATTGATGGACGAAGTTTTATCTGGACCATCGTTGGGCGAAGACCTCGAGGGCATGCTGGCTGAGGAACGAAAACTGGTCGCCCAAGCCAAGAAACTCGGACTATTCGTCGCCGGGGCTGCTACGCAGAAATATATGCAGGCCATTCAGGACCAGCAGGAAGTGATGGGAGCAATCGCGGACATCGTGATTGAGACGTATGCGATGGAATCCGCCGTGCTGCGGGCGCAGAAACTTGCCGAAACCAAAGGCGAAACCGCGGCCGCGCTACCGCTCGCGATGACGCGGGTTTATTTATCGCAGGCGATGGAGAAAGTTGAGGCTGCGGCGAAAAAGGTCATCGCCGCGGTGGCAGATGGCGATATGCTACGAACACAATTGGCCATTTTGCGGCGTCTTGCGAAACATGAGCCGTTTAATACCATTGAGTTGCGTCAGCAGATCGCTCAGAAAATGATTGAACGAGGCAAGTACGCGATTTCTTAGTCACAACGTCCTTGAAGTCATCTTGGCGTCGATGAGAATGCAGGGATCTTTCGCGGTGCAAAGGACGCTTGCTCAGGATGACAAAAGTTTTATAGTTTTTCTTAACGCTGCCAGAACAGGTTCGGCGTTATGCAAGGCGTGCGTTCGTAGTACTGGTGTAGTACGATTCCGCAATGCCTTCATCCTTTTTGTCACGGCGGTCGTTCCTGGCATTGTCGGCAATGCTTCCCTGGGCTTTTTCTGCGCATGCAGGTTCGTCAGCATCAATCCCGGTTGGGCTTGAGATGTATTCGGTTCGCGAGTCACTGAAAAAGGATCCCGAGGGTACGGTGCGAGCGGTGGCCCAAATGGGATACGAAGGTCTCGAATTTTACGCGCCGTACTTCGACTGGACGGAGGCTCAGACCAAGCAGATGCGAAAGCTGCTCGACGATCTGGGCATTCGTTGCTTCTCGACCCACAACGATGAAAAGTATTTGAGCGCGTCAAATATTTCGCGCACGCAGGACATGAACTCGATTCTGGGCAGCAAATACCTGGTGCTGGCGAGCACGTCTCCGAAAACCCATTTGGACGAATGGAAAGCCGTGGCGGACATTCTAAACACGACTGCGGAAAAATTAAGGCCGGCAGGACTGAAGGCCGGATATCACAATCATCAGGTGGAGTTCACTCCGGTTGAAGGCCGTCGTCCAATAGAGATTCTGGCGGAGAACACGAAATCGTCGGTCATGTTGCAGCTTGATGTGGGTACCTGTATTGAAGCCGGTTCCAATCCGGTGGCCTGGATCCAGGCCAATCCCGGACGCATCCGGTCGATTCATTGCAAGGATTGGTCGCCTGAAAAAGATAAAGGCTACACGGTTTTGTTTGGAGAAGGCGTCACTGACTGGAAAAATCTTTTTGCGGCGGCGGAGAATGGCGGCGGAGTTGAGTATTATCTGGTCGAGCAGGAAGGCAGCAGGTTTTCGGAACTCGATACTGCGCGAAAGTGTTTGAAGACATTTCGGACGAAGCATCCTGCCTGAGAGTCCTCCTCATCGCAGGCTCACGCCCGCGGGGCAGTTGGGGCACCCCGCCCCACGTATGATCATTTTTCTTCTGGAACCAACTGATAACTCACGAATGCCACCTGCTTGCTGTCAGGCGACCATGAGGGGACGTTGATAGTGCCCTGGCCACCGAAGAGCGTGGCCAGGACTGTGATTTTTTTGTCGGCGAGCGACATTGCCCGCAACTTGACGTCCTTATTTTCGGGATGCCCGGTGACATCTTTATCGTACGTAAGAAATACCATCCATTGCCCGTCGGGCGAGATATGCGGGAACCAGTTGTTGTAATCGTCGGAGAAAACCAACTCCTGCTCGCTGCCATCCGGACGCATGCGCCAAATCTGCATGTGGCCGGTACGTTCGGAGTTGAAGTAGATATACTTTCCATCGGGAGAATATTCGGGGCCATCGTCGAGACCCTTGGCAGTAGTTAGGCGAGTTTCAGCCTGAGGGGAAGAGCCACTGTCCGCTGGAATGATGTAGATGTCAAAATCGCCATTGCGCTGGCCGACAAAGGCGAGCGTCTTTCCATCTGGCGACCAGCCATGCCAGTAAGAAGGCGAGTTTTGGGTGATCCGCCGCGGCGCGCCGCCGCCGATGGGCACGAGATACACAAGCGAGTCGTGCTTTTCCTGAGAATTGTCGCTGATCGCGAGTTGCGTTCCGTCCGGTGAAATGCCGTGATCGTTGTTGCAGCGCGCGGCGAGTCCGGTATCGACGATCTCGGGCCGACCGCCGATTACTGGGAGACGCTCGATGTGGCCTTCGCGGTTGAACAGAAATGACTTGCCGTCACGCGTCCAGTTGGGAGCTTCGAAGCGTCCAGGTGAAATATAAACTACCTGCCGATCGGTGGAGGTGATGCTGACTTTTTCCAGGGTGCTGTAGAGTGCCGGTTGACCGGTCGGGGCCGGCCCTCCTGCGATCAAATCGACATTCGAAAATAGGGCTTTCTCGATGACATCTTTATTGTGGGAGCAGACGCCGATCCCTACGTAGAAGGGGCCCTCAATCGGAACCCGAAGCCATCCGCCCGCGACATGGACCAGCTCTCCATCCCCAGACAATGACATATAAACATAGTCGCCACGTTTGACGATGCGGAGCCGTGTCGGCGCGGGAATATTCGCTTGGATTTCGTGGGTAAGCCCGCCGGTCTCAGTACGGAATTGCAGGGAAGTCATGCCATTGCCATGGCGCGCAATGTCGGCATAGACAGAATCCGCGCCAAGATTCTGGCGTAACATCAGGACCGCTTTGCGATGTTCGTTGCCACCTGTGCCAAGAAAGCGGACGTCCGCAGTGAGCTTGGCGTCGCCGGAAATTTTCTTCCAAACAAACTGGAATGCGTCCGCTCCGAGCCACATGTTCTCGCCGCTACCCGTGATGGTGTAAGTCTTTTGGGAATCGTCGTAGTCTACGGAGCCGGGATGCAGCACGGTACCCACGTCACTGTGACCTTCAAAGATTCCCACGGCGTTGCTCTGGGCCCAGGAAGAGAGCGAAAAACTAATTGCTAGTAACGCTAACTGGATCATTTTTCGATTCACGAAAACGCCTCCTGGACTTGAATCACTGGAAAGGTAGAGCGGTCGGATGGGATTGTCAATGCTGGCGAGCGGAGAGTTGAAGTCACTCCGCGCGAGATCCCTCGCCCGGCTGAAGTGCGCCGGATCTTCGGGATGACCATGGAAAGGAGCTGCAAGTTCGCTGGCGGCTGCCGGGAGCGTTATATTCCTTTCCTGCTGGCTGTGGCCTCTGATACAAATATCGGGACTAAGCTCAGGGAAACAAAATGAAGCCATTTATCACCAAGCTGATTGCCGCTGTGCTCTTATTCACTCCTGCGGCCCTGTTTGCGCAGGAAAGCAATTCTCCGTCGAACGATCTCGCTCTGACGCCCCCCATGGGATGGAATTCCTGGAACAAATTTGGGTGCAATGTCAACGAGGACATGATTAAGGGAATGGCCGACGGCATTGTGAAATCCGGGATGAAAGATGCCGGATACCAATATGTTGTCATCGACGATTGTTGGCAGGTATCGCGGGACAAAGATGGGAATATCATTGCCGATCCGCAACACTTCCCTTCCGGCATAAAAGCGCTGGCTGATTATGTTCACTCGTCGGGATTGAGATTCGGAATTTATTCCGATGCCGGTTCAAAAACCTGTGCGGGCCGGCCGGCGGGACTTGGCCATGAATATCAAGATGCTCGCCAGTATGCCGCCTGGGGCGTGGATTATCTGAAATACGATTGGTGCAACACCACCACGCAAGATGCGAAAGCGTCGTACGCCAACATTCGCCATGCGTTGGATGCGACTGGCCGGCCGATTGTTTTGAGCATTTGTGAATGGGGGACTGCCAAGCCCTGGCTTTGGGGCAAGGAAATCGGCGGCAATCTCTGGCGCAGCACCGGCGATATTCAGGACCTATGGACAGGCCACGCCAAATGGCCGGATGGAAGCTGCTGTTCCAACGGCATGGTGAGCATTCTCGATCAGCAGGACGGAATTGAATCCTTCGCCGGGCCGGGACATTGGAACGATCCGGATATGCTTGAAGTTGGAAACGGCGGCATGACCACGGTCGAATATCGTTCTCACTTTAGTTTGTGGGCCATGCTGGCGGCGCCGTTGATCGCGGGTAATGACCTGCGGAACATGAAGCCGGAAATTCAGGAGATCTTGACCAATAAAGAAGTGATCGCGATCGATCAGGACCCGTTGGGCAGCGAAGGCAGACCGGTGCGAAAGAATGGCGATCTGGAAGTGCTGGCACGGCCTCTGCAAGGGGGCAACCGGGCAGTGATTCTTTTCAACCGTGGCAGCGCCGATCAGGAAATTACGGTCAATTGGGAAGATCTGGGTTATCCCGGCCATGTAAGCGCAACGGTTCGCGACTTGTGGCAACACAAAGATCTGGGAAAGTTTTCCGGGAAGTTCTCTGCCGTGGTCCCGTCTCATGGGGTGGTAATGGTTACGGTTAAACCCTAACGAACCACCGGGAGTCTTTTACCGAGAATAGCAACTTAGGTTTTCGGTTTTAGTTCTTGCATCACGCTCTGGATCAATGCTTTTGCGTCGGTCAGGTTCTTCATCACCATCTGGATGTCCATGACCGGCTTGCCGGGCCAACGCTGGCTTTGGCAATAGACTCCATGCTGTCCTACCAGTGCCATAGCGTCGGTAATCGTATCCATGGTCACGGCGAGGCGTCCGCGCGGCACACCCATCATGGTTTCGTAGCGCTCGAGTTCTTCGTGCTTCTCATCGAAAACTGGCATGGGTTGATTGTACTGTTCGTGTTGCATGGGGCATAATTGCTCGGCTCGCTATCCGGAGCAGGGCTGGTACGTCAAAGCATTCAGCAATTGGCGTTGAACGTCAGGTTCGGATTTTCCTAATGCAAAGCCACCAGCCACTGCTGGCCAAATGCCAGGTGCCGAATGCCGAGTGATTATTCTAAGGAGAAATCATGCAGAAACGACTTGCAGTTGTGACTTGTATCATTCTCGCTATGGTCGCCGTAAGTGCAACTGCCTTTGCGCAAGACGACAAGAGCAAACGCCCCAGCCCTCCCGCCCAGGCGCAATGTACATTGCCTGATGGCAAGACCGTCACTATCGATTATTCCAGTCCGCGCGCCAAGGGACGGAAGATCTTTGGCGGATTAGTTCCTTTTGGCAAAGTATGGCGCGCCGGAGCGAACGAAGCGACAACGTTCGTTACCGACTCCAATCTGACCGTTGGCGGCAAAGATGTCCCGGCTGGAAGTTACACAATTTTTGCAATTCCCGCTGCCGATGAGTGGACACTGATTATCAGCAAGGGTACCAAAGAATGGGGCACCGATTATCCGGGAGAAGCCAAGGACTTGACGCGAGTGGACATGAAAACCTCGAAGACCGCGTCGCCGGTGGAAAATTTCACCATCGCATTCGACCAAAAAGGAAAAGGCTGCACTCTGAATATGAGCTGGGAGAGTACTGAAGCTTCCATAATGATCAGCGAAAAATAGATTTCTTCAGGCCCACAAATCCAACGGCGATGAGCTTGTTCGCGATTTGCTGGGCCTGTTTACCATTCGCTTCATTCCGTCAAAAGGCGATTTGCGGTTTCCTGGGCCTGCTCTAAATTTTGGGTTAGTTGCCGGGCTTTGTCCGTGGCCGCTTGTGAATCCTGAATGCGTCCGGCCTGTTGCAGCGCGCGAGCCAGCAACAAATAACCTTCGGCGCTGGGCTGCACAGACATGGCGTGAGAATACTGATTGATCGCCGCAGGCAAGTCTCCGCTCCGCTGCGCCAGAAGACCCATCCCAAGTAGCGACATGATTTGATTAGGCGCGAGTTGTAGCGCCTCTTCATAATTTTCTTTGGCGTGGGCTGGATCTCCCATGCGCCGATGGGCGGAGCCGCTATTTCCCAGTGCGTTGCTGCGCAGCCGCTTGTCGGAGGTCAGCGACAAAACCTTCTGGTATTCGCCGAGCGCATTTTCCAGTTGGCCTTGCTGCTGCTCGTACGCACCTATATTGAGATGGGCGACTGGATCCCGAGGATCGATTTCGACCGCATTGCGGAAGTGCGGAATAGCGTCTTCAATTCGCCCTGCGTTGATCAGAGCCCCTCCGAGACTGTCCTCCGCGAAAGAATTTCTGTTGGTCACCTGTAGCGCGTGGGACCAGAGCGTCAGATCGTCGCTCCAATATCCGATCGTGCGATGAGAGATGACGGCCAACGCCAACAGTATCGCGAGGCCGGGAGCGATGAGCCAGGGGATCGAGATATGCAATTCTTCAGCCCCGTCGGCGGCTGCCCAGCAGATCATCACAAACAGTCCGAGAAAAGGAAGATAGGCGTAGCGATCCGCCATTGCCTGCGGACCCACTTGCACGAGACCGATCATTGGAACCAGAGTTCCCAGGAACCACAGCCATCCCACGATCAAATATCGTTTTCGCCGTAATGCGATGACGAGCGCGGAAATTGCCAGAAGTAAAAGAAGCGCGCCACATACCTGCCACGCCGCCAGCGAAGTCCCGGGATGGGGATACATCGGAGAAAGTTTCGACGGCCAAAACATCACTCCGATATAGCGTGCATAAGCAACGATGGCATTTTCCAGCCGAATGGGAAAGGAATACTCCGCCATCGAACGGACCGCGCCACCGGCGGTTTGCGCCTGCACTGTAACAATCGCGCTGACGAGCGAAAGGCCCAGCAGCGGCAATTTTTCCAATAAGAGTTTCGAGAACCCGGCTGACAACCGCCCTAATGGCCAATAATCCCAAAGGAGCAGAACAAAGGGGAAAGTGATTACTTGTGGCTTCGCCATGAGCCCGAGAGCGAATAAGACGGCTACGAGAGTGTAGCGGGCAATCCCCGGCCTCCGTGCGTAGTTCCCGTACGCTCCCAATGCGAGCAGAAAAAATAACATGCTAAGCAGATTTTTTCGTTCCGCAATCCACGCCACCGATTCAACGTTGACCGGATGCAGCGCAAAGAGCGCAGCCACCATCAGACTCCGGCCGGTAAAACCCGTATACCGTTGCAACAGTAAAAAGAGCAGCAATACGTTCAAAGCATGGAGCAAAACGTTTGTGTAGTGGTGTCCGGCCGGGTTGAGGCCAAACATCTGGCAGTCGAGCGCATGAGAGAGCCAGGTCAGGGGATGCCAGTTGGCCTCATCAAAAGTTGTGAACGCCCATTGGATCGTGTCCCAACGCAACCCGCTTCGCACATGCGAATTCTCGGTAACGTAGCGATCGTCATCGTAGTTCACAAACGCGTGATGACTCACCGGGTTGTAGAGAGCCAGCGTCGCAACTACTAGCAGAAGACCAAGGACAAGATTGCGTTTCTCTGGAGAAGCGAACAGGCTCGAAGTAGCCATGGGGCGCGGCGGATCAGTGACTCGTCCAGACACAGAAGGATTTAATCACGGATGCTGGCCAGCGAGAATAGTACGGAAGTTTCGTTCTTCTTTCTATGTAACCGGCACAGTTGGTTTCCAGCGCAACACAGGCTTTCTTGCCGCGCCTACTTCGTCGAGACGCGATACGCGAGTGTTGTGAGGAGCGTCCAGCACTATCTGTGAATCTTCTTCCACCTCTTCGGCGATCGATTTCATGGATTCGATGAACAAATCCATTTCTTCTTTCGATTCGCTTTCGGTCGGCTCAATCATCAAAGCGCCGGGGACGATGAGTGGAAAAGCTGTGGTGTAAGGATGAAATCCGTAGTCGATGAGGCGTTTGGCAAGGTCCATCGTCTTGACGCCTTTTTTTGCCTGAATCTTATCGCTAAATACGACCTCGTGCATGCTTGGCGTGGAATAAGGAAGATCGTATATGCCTTCCAATCCTTTGCGAATGTAGTTGGCATTGAGTACAGCGTCTTCTGTGGTTTGGCGGAGGCCGTCAGGGCCATTGGCGAGAATGTAAGCCAACGCGCGGACGAACATTCCAAAGTTTCCGTAGAATCCGCGCACTCGGCCGACAGTATTGCGGCCGGTTGTATTCGAAAGCCAAAGTGCCGTCGGATTTGGTGATCACAACCGGCGTCGGCAGAAACGGCTCCAGAATTTTCTTGATCGCTACCGGGCCCGATCCTGGACCACCGCCACCGTGTGGAGTGGAGAAAGTTTTGTGCAGGTTCAAGTGCATCAAATCGACGCCGAAGTCGCCGGGACGAACTTTGCCGACCAGCGCGTTCATGTTGGCGCCGTCCATGTAAAGCAGGCCGCCCTTGGCATGCATGATGTCGGCGATCTTGTGGATCTCCTGCTCGAACACTCCCAAAGTATTGGGATTGGTGAGCATGAGCGCGGCAACATCTTCATTCATCTGCGATTCCAGCGCGGCGACATCCACCATCCCAGCGGAATTCGATTTCAGATTTTCAACTGCGTAGCCGACCATCGCGGCGGTTGCGGGATTGGTACCGTGGGCAGAGTCAGGAATGAGAATCTTCTTCCGCGGCGAGCCTTTTGACTCATGATAGGCGCGCACCATCAGAAGGCCGGTAAGTTCGCCATGAGCGCCCGGCGGCGGGTTGCAGCGTGATCGCATCCATGCCGGTAATTTCGAGAAGGCAATCGCTGAGCGACTTGCATGATTCGCATCGCGCCCTGCGAAATCTTCTCTGGCTGGTACGGATGAGCGTTCGCCAGACCGTCCAAACGAGCCACGACTTCGTTCACTCGCGGGTTGTACTTCATGGTGCAAGAGCCTAGCGGATACATGCCAAGATCGATGGCGTAGTTCCAGGTGGACAGGCGCGTGAAGTGGCGAATGATTTCAATCTCGCTCACTTCCGGCAAATTTCCCAGATCTTTTCTTTCGGATTTCCCCAAAAGTGCCGCTGCATCGACTTCAGGAACATCGAGCGGCGGCAATCTTCCAGGCGGCTTTCCCCGGAGACGATTTCTCGAAGATCAGGCCTTCATTCTGGCTGATGTGGCGAGTGGCTTTGCGAGTCATGTGCTTCATCGAGCCACCTCTTCAACTTCTTCTTTGGCGGACTTTGCACCGAGCGCTCGCTCTCGGCCACCAGCCCGACGACAGTGTCGATCGAGCTGCGCGTGGTCATTTCGGTGCAGCACCACAGCGACGCATTCCCCAGTTCGGGATAAAACTTCTTCAGTGGAAGTCCGCCGACAATCTTGTGTCCAAGAATTCGGCTGTTGATGGCGTAGGGATCTTCGCTGGTCTGGACAACAAATTCGTTGAAGCGTGGAGCGCCGGAGAACAGCACTTTGGCATGCTTGCCGAATTGCTGCGCGGCGTAGGCGGTCTTGGCGAGATTTTGTTTTGCCAATTCCCGCAATCCAACTTTGCCGTAAATCGTCATGAAAATATTCACCATCAAGGCGATCAGCGCCTGATTGGTGCAGATATTCGAAGTCGCCTTCTCGCGCCGGATGTGCTGCTCGCGCGTCGCCAGCGTGAGCACGAATCCGCGCTTACCGTTGTGGTCTTTGGTTTCGCCGACCAGACGGCCCGGCATTTGGCGAACAAATTTGTCGCGCGTGGCAATCACTCCGCAGTAAGGACCGCCGAATCCCAACGGCACGCCGAACGATTGCGCTTCCATGGCGATCATGTCGGCTTGGCGCGGCGGCTCAACGATCCCCAGAGAAACCGCTTCGGCGATGGACACCACCAGCATCGCCCCATTCTTATGGGCGATCTCTGCGAGCGCGTCGACATCTTCAATCGTGCCGAAAAAGTTCGGAGACTGGATCAGGACGCAGGCCGTTTCCGGACGTCATGGACTTTTCCAACGCTTTCAGATCGAGGCGGGCATTGTCCGTGAACGGACATCGTTGACCAGCGGCAATCCCTGATGATGCGCGTAGGTCGCCAGCACTTCGCGATACTCCGGATGTACGCTGCGCGCGATCAACACCGAGCGGCGCCCGGTGAGCCGGACGGCCATCATCACGGCTTCGGCAGCGGCGGTCGAACCGTCATACATGGAAGCGTTCGCCACTTCCATGCCAGTCAGTTCGCAGATCATGGTCTGGAATTCGAAAATGGATTGCAGCGTGCCCTGAGAAATCTCCGCCTGATAAGGCGTGTAGGCAGTTAGAAACTCGCCGCGAGAAATCAGCGAATCAATGATGACTGGACGGTAGTGGTAGTAAGCGCCGGCGCCAAGAAACGTGGCGTAGTCCATCGCCGTTTTCGCGGGAACGCTCGCGAAACCAGTCCACGATTTCCGACTCAGCCATCTGCCGCGGGACTTTTAGATCGCGCTCGAGGCGGTATTCGGCCGGGATGGGCGCGAACAGATCGTCGATCGACCGCGCGCCAATGGACTTGCAACATGGCTTCACGGTCGGCGGGAGATTTAGGAAATAGCGCATAGGAAGACTTATATTAGATGTTCAGAGCCAGGCTCGGTGAAGGATTCGCAGTGAGCATCATCAGTGGCCTCGCCCTCTTCTGCCACAAACTTCTCATAGTCGGCAGCCGAGAGCAGGGAATTCAACTCACTCGGATCTTTCAGCGTGATCTTGATCATCCACGCCGTGTGAGCATCCTGATTGATCTTTCTCCGGAGCAGTCGCTGAGATCGCGCATTGAGTTCCGTCACGGTGCCCGAAGCCGGAGCGTAAAATCAGAGACCGCTTTCACTGATTCGACCGGCCAAACGTCTTGCCCGCTGTGATCTCGGCTCCCACCTTGGGTAGTTCGACAAAAACGATGTCGCCCAGCGATGCCTGCGCATAGCTGGTGATGCCGATGGTGGCACTCTTGCCATCGGGCTTGATCCACTCATGTTCTTTGGTGTACTTGAAGTCTGTTGGGTAAGGCATCGTGCTTATCTGTTCTCCTGGTGCTAGCTTCTAGCTCGGTCCTGTGGTCTAATTTTTCTTCGGTCTCTTGTAAAACGGTGTTGGCACAACTTGCGCTTTCACACCCTGTCCTCGGATCTCAACCTTCACCGTGGATCCAATTCCCGCGAATTCCGGCGGCACGTAGGCCAACGCAATATTTTTTTTCAGAAACGGTGCCGGCGATCCACTGGTGATGTAGCCAATCTCGCTGGCCAGCTCGTCTCAAGAATTTATAACCGTCGCGGGCAATACCGCGTTCAATCATCTCCAGCCCGACCAACGTCCGCTTCAGCCCCGCAGCTTTGGCTTTCTCGAGAGCCGCACGACCGATGAATTCTGGCTTCTCCATCTTGCAGAAGCGATCGAGCCCGGCTTCCCACACATTGATCGTATCGGAAATTTCGTGGCCGTAGAGCGAGAGGCTGCCTTCCAGACGCAAGGTATTGCGGGAGCCTAGTCCGCACGGAACCACGCCAAATTCTTTGCCGGCTTCGAGAATTTCGTTCCATACCCGAGCGCTGGTGGCCTCATCGGCAGGAATGTAAATTTCGAATCCGTCTTCGCGCGGTGTAACCGGTGCGCGCAATGAGAATATCCTTCAGTCCGCACACCGTGCCGCGAGTCACCCAATAAAACTTCACAGCTGCAAGATTCGCGTCGGTTAGCTTCTGCAGAACGTTGACGCGCCTTCGGCCCTTGAATCGCAATCTGGGTGAAGTTGTCAGAAAGATCTTCCACCTTGCAGTCAAACTGCCACGTATTGTCGCGCACCCAGTTGAAATCTTTCTCGCGAGTCCCGGCGTTGATCACCAGCAAATACTCTTCTTCGCCAAGACGGTGAACGATCACGTCATCGACAAACGTCCCTTGCGGATAGAGCAAAGCTGAATATTGCGCCTGCCCGATGGCCAGCCGGGAAGCGTCGTTCATCGAGATATGCTGGACGGCGGCCAGCGCCTCAGGCCCGCTGAATCAAATGTCGCCCATATGGCTGACATCGAAAATGCCCACGCCGGTTCGCACCGCATTGTGCTCGGCGATAATGCCGCCGGCTGATGGATATTCGACGGGCATGTCCCATCCATTGAATTCGACCATCTTCGCGCCCATCTGGCGATGGACGGCATTGAGAGCGGTCTTACGAATTTTCGGCGTGGTCGCCGCAACAGCGGACAATGAAAACCTCAAAAGTAGATGGGAAATGGTGAGACTTATTAACCCTAACATGTGCGTGGTTCGTGCTTCAACCATGGCAGACCGCTGGTCGCAGGTGCTGGGTGTCAGGTTGCGGGCTGCGATTTTCAGACACCGGAACCCGTGACCTGAGACCGCTTTTCCCCCGGTTACCAACGGCACTTTCCCGCCCCGTCTGGTCGCGGTAAAGTTCGCATATGGCACCACTACAGGCAAAAAATACCGCTGCATGCAATGCGAGATGACCGAAGAACGCTGCGATTGTGAAAAATATTGCTGCCTCTGCCAATCGCTGATGGAAGTCCGCTTGTGCGACGATGGACTGTACTACTGTCAGCCCTGCCGCGAAGCCTGCGACTACAAAGTTTCAGACTAGTTCTAATCTCCACAACCCCAAAAATCTGTCTTCCTGAGCGGATATCCGGAGTCTGCTAGATCACGACTGCTTCTTTGTACTCTCCGAAAACTTTCCGTCAAGTATCAGAAATTTCGCCCACCGTTCCGTAGGCATCCACTGCGGCGACGATATGCGGCATCAGGTTCGTTCCCGATCTGGCGGCCTCGTCGAGCTTCTTCAATGAATTTTGCCAGAGCTTCTGATCACGCCGTTGCCGCAGGGCGCGAAGCCGTTCCACTTGCTTTCGTTCTAGGATTCGTCGATGCGCTGCGTCGGAATTGGTTTTCTTCATCTACCGTAAAGCGATTGACTCCGACCACGATCTGCTTCTTCGCGATCGACTCTCTGCTGATATTCATAAGCGGCATTTTGAATTTCCTGTTGCACATAGCCGCGTTCGAGGGCCTTTATCATGCCACCGAGGGCATCGATCTTGTCGAGATATTCCTGCGATCGCTTTTCAATTTCGTTGGTCAGCGACTCGATGTAGTAAGACCCCGCCAGAGGATCGACCGTTTGCGGCGCACCGGATTCAAAAGCGACAATTTGCTGTGTGCGCAAGGCAATGCGGGCAGCTTGCTCCGTTGGCAGCGCCAGGGCCTCGTCGTATCCATTGGTATGCAACGACTGCGTCCCGCCGAGAACCGCGGCCATGGCCTGAATCGCGGTGCGCACAATATTGTTTTCCGGCTGCTGCGCCGTCAGTGTCGATCCCGCAGTTTGAGTGTGGAAGCGCAGCATCCATGAACGCGGATTCTTGGCTTTGAAATGGTCCCGCATGATGTGCGCCCACATCCTGCGAGCGGCGCGGAACTTGGCAACTTCTTCCAGAAAATTGTTGTGCGCGTTGAAGAAGAACGAGAGCCTCGGCCCAAATTTATCGACATCGAGTCGGGCCTCGATCGCGCCTTGCACGTACGCGATTCCATTCGCCAGAGTAAACGCCACTTCCTGGACGGCGGTCGATCCAGCCTCGCGCATGTGGTAGCCGGAAATCGAAATCGTGTTCCACTCCGGAACGTTGTCGTTGGCCCAGGCAAACAAATCTGTAATGATGCGCATCGCCTGTTGCGGCGGATAAATATATGTGCCCCGCGAAATATATTCCTTGAGCACATCGTTCTGCACAGTGCCGGAAAGCTTGGCAATATCCGCGCCCTGGCGGCGGGCGACAGCAACGTACAGAGCGAGCAAGATTGCGGCTGTGGCGTTGATCGTCATCGACGTGGAAATCTTTGTCAGCTCGATACCCTCGAAGAGCCGCTGCATGTCTTCGATCGAATCGATGGCGACGCCGACCTTGCCCACTTCACCCATGGCCAGTGGATTATCGGAATCCAGTCCAATTTGCGTGGGTAAATCGAATGCGACCGAAAGTCCAGTGGTGCCGTTGGCGAGCAGATATTTGTAGCGCTTATTGGATTCCTCGGCGTCGCCCATGCCTGCGTACTGGCGCATGGTCCAGAGGCGCCCCCGGTACATGGTCGCCTGAACGCCGCGTGTGTAGGGGAAATCGCCGGGATAACCGATATCAGCTTCTTCGTTGCGGCCTTCAAGATCGGCAGGAGTATAAAGCGGGTGGATCGGAATGTCGGATGAAGTCAGCGGATCGGCGGGAGCGTCGGATTTCCTTCGTGTCACTTCGTGTCCTTGGTGGTTCAAGCCTTTGCGTCCACTAGCCTCAGGCGCCGAAGCCTGTTACGGAAACTGCACACTTACCGCAGCACCGAAACGATTGCGCCACCTAAACCAAGCCGTTTATCCTTTTCGCCACACCCGCCAAAACGAACTAACACCGAACCATCCGAACATGAGTGTGAATCCGATTGCTATCCAAACATGACTGGAAGTCGTCTGCCCTGCACGATATTTCACATATTCCCGAAAGATGGCCGAAGCGCCGAAAACTGCCAAGATCAGGAAAACAAAGCCAGTAACTTCGAGCCAAAGCTGGTGGAGAACGCGTCCGAAATGGCTTGCAGTGGCTCGGATTCCGCTCAGAAAGGCGCTGCCAGTGCGAGTGCGTCCGGCGTGCTTGGCAGCAGCCCTCGCCACCGTGCCGATCTTCCGGGCGTTCGAGAAGTTAATCATCGTCATCGATTTTAACAGTGTTCCGGTTTACAATAATCGCGCATGGGGGATATGGCCCTGAACCATCCTCCGCAGGTGAGCATCCAATAGGTAGGCAGCCTGACTCTGGTTATTCAAAAGCAGGCACTGAATAAGCGCGAAAAGCCCGCATACCAAGGGGGGTACGTGGACCAGCAATTGAAACAACTGATGAAGGAGTTAGGCGAGGCGATTAACGAGTCGTTGGCCGACTCCGAGCAGATTGCCGAAGTCGTTTCCAGGATCAAAGACGGGGGATATGACATCTTCCTGGTGTTGGAAGCTACCATTGGAGTTAGCAAGCCCGGCGAAAAGACCAGTGACAAGACTTCGCTGGTGACCACGCTGACCAGTAATCCGCAGCTCAAAATCAGTGATCAGGACCTGAAATTTCTCAAGTCCCTCCGTATAAAAATCGAGGACGACGCCGCCTAGGTCAGCGGTGCATACAGTTCTCGTATTCCAGACTTAGTTGGTTCAATCGAGCCTGCTCTTCCTGATATTAGATATTGAGATTTCGGCATTCCAGGCTGCTGGTATTCTGACTGCAAGCCGAGTAGCGGTCGGTTCGCACCTTTGCCAACTCCACTTCTTCCCGCAAGATCGCCCCGGCACGCATACTGCAATCGTTTGAAGCAGAGTTGCAAGGACGGCCTGCGGCTTGCCCCAGATTAAACTCTTTCCTTTCCGCCCATACCGCTGGACGAGAATCGGGTTCGATAATGGGTGTAAATGGGCGTATTATTGGGTGTTTTGACTAATTGGGTGTAATTGGGTGTATCATTGGGTCTCATGATTCAGCCTGCTAGCCTCAGAATCACGCCAGAAATTCTCGGTTTCATCGCTGAGCTCGATGAATTTAAAGGATCTTGGCGCGCCTTAAGCACCTTGGCTCCGGATCGTCTAGCTGCACTCCGCAGGGTGGCCACCATTGAAAGCATCGGATCATCCACCCGCATCGAAGGCAGCAACCTCTCGGACAGAGAGGTCGAAAAGCTACTGTTCAACCTTGAAATCAATTCGTTTCACACGCGGGATGAGCAGGAAGTTGCTGGCTATGCCGAAACCATGGAGCTGATTTTCAAATCCTGGGAAGCGATCGCTCTAACAGAAAACCATATCAAGCAACTACACCGCGACTTGCTGAAATACAGTGAAAAGGACGCGCATCATCGCGGCGAATACAAAACCCACTCCAACAGCGTAGCGGCCTTTGACGAAAGTGGAAAGCAGACCGGCATCGTGTTTGAGACGGCTACGCCATTCGATACCCCGCGCCTGATGACCGAAGTGGTCGATTGGGCGCGGGAACTGCTGAAGAGCCGGCAGCTGCATCCTTTGCTCGTCATAGCCGTTTTCATCGTCGTATTTCTTGAAATCCATCCCTTTCAAGACGGCAACGGTCGCGTAAGCCGCATCCTGACGACACTGTTGCTGCTGCAGGCTGGCTATGCCTATGTTCCCTATGGCTCACTGGAGAGCGTGATCGAACACAGCAAGGAAGGCTATTACCTCGCGCTGCGTCAGACACAAGGATCGATCAGAACAGACACCCCAAATTGGCAGCCATGGGTCTTGTACTTCCTGCGCGCACTTCAACAGCAGATGACGCGGCTGGCCAAGAAAGTCGAAAGAGAAAAAATCGTCCTCTCTGCCATACCCGAATTGTCAGTGAAAATCCTCGATTACGCACGCGAACACGGACGCGTCACCATGGGCGATATCGTTGCCCTGACTGGCACCAGTCGGAACACGCTCAAGCAGCACTTCCGCCATCTTCTCGAGAAACGCCACCTGATAATGCATGGCAGCGGTCGCGGAGCTTGGTACGGGTTGACATAGCGCCCCGGAGGAAAGACTTGCTTCTGGCCAGGCTATGACGTCTATGGCAAGATCAACGGAAGTGGTTAGCATGCAGAAAACGGATACCTGCCGCATTGAGATTTGGTGGACCTGGTCGGGATCGAACCGACGACCTCTTCCATGCCATGGAAGCGCGCTCCCAGCTGCGCCACAGGCCCATTTTCTAAGGATGGGAAACAACTTGCTGAGTGCATCAATTCTCGCTTACATAGGTTAGATAGTCAAACTTGGAATCGCGACGGCGTCGCCCTGAGAGATTTCCTTGGTGTCCCTTCGTGTCCTTGCTGGTTGATGATTTTTCGGAGAGCGCCCCGGCGATAGATGCACCCAACGGCACCATTACATTTTGCGAAAACCGCCATAATTAGTATGCTGAATGCAATTGAGGGGCTAGCCCGAACTATGAATCGAACCTGTACCGGCATTTGGCAATTTGTTTTCCTGCTTTCGCTCCTCATTGCGACAGCTTCAGCCCAATCGGCTTCGCCCAATCCGCCGACGCCTTCGGCGCCAGTTTCGTATTCTTCGGCCACCCAACTGAATCAATTGCTGACGCAGCTCGAACAAGTGTCGCAAACCACGCAGATAGATTTGGCCGGGACCCGTATCGATCATTGGAAAACGGACTCGAATACGAAACGGCAGACGCAGGCAAATGTCGAATCTCTTCAGCGCAATTTGAAAGCCGCCTTGCCGGAGATCATTGGGCAGATGCGGAATTCTCCGGAAAACCTTGCCGCCAGTTTCAAACTCTATCGCAATCTCGATGCACTCTATGACGTGCTGAGTTCGGTGGTCGAAGCCGCGGGAGCGTTTGGTTCGAAGGATGAGTTCCAGGCCCTCGACAACGATTTCAACACCATCGAAACTGCGCGTCGCACTCTGGCTGAGCGGATGCAAGGGTTGGCCGAATCGAAAGAAGGAGAACTGAGCCAGTTGCGGACCCAGGTGCGCAATGCTCAGCCAGTTGTCGCTGCGCCTCCGAAAAAAGTAATCGTCGACGACACTGAGCCCGTCAAGAAACCGCCGGCGAAAAAGAAACCCGCTGCTAAACGGGCGACTCCGGGAACGGCCAAACCAACTACTACAGCTGCGCCTCCAGTCACGACGAACCCGAAGCCACAGTCTCCGCCTCAGTAACCCTCGAGTAACTCAAAAGCTGGGTTACCTGCCGCCAGCTGGCTCCCATTCCGGGAGCCACCTGTAACTATTTGAAAAATAATGCTCTTTTGGCTGGAACTCTGGGTCGCTCTGCGGGGTCTATGTATGGGTGCTGGTAACCCTCACATTTCGAAAATTGGTGAAGGCTGAATCGGCACGTTTTTGGCTGCGCAGGCGATCTGGAAAACTTATAATGGGGGTGACGCCGTGACGACCATGGCGGGAGCAACCAGTTTGGCCGATCTGGCAAGCGCGATTGGAATTCGGACGCAGGAAGCGGCGATCATTGCTGATCTCAAGGCAGGCTCGGAAGAGGCTTATGCCTGGCTGATTGGCGAATTTCATCAACCAATTTACAGTTTGGTCTATCGCATGGCCAGCGATCCAGCCGACGCTGCCGATACCACGCAGGAAGTCTTTCTGAAAGTCTTCCGCGGAATGAAGCATTTTCACGGCGAGTCCAGTTTGAAGACCTGGATTTATCGCATCGCCATCCACGAAGCGTCCAATCGGCGGCGCTGGTGGTTCCGCCACAAAGCCAAAGAGACGTCGATCGAACCGGCCGAAACCAATGTATTTTCCGAGATGACTCCATGCATCAAGGACATGCTCGTAGATCCATCCGACACGCCGTTCGAATGTTTGGCCCACGAGGAAGTGCGAGCCAGAGTGGAATTGGAATTAAGAAAGGTTTCGGAACCGTACCGTACCACTGTGGTGCTGCGTGATCTGGAAGAAATGTCCTACGAAGAGATTGCGGAAATCACGCAAGTCTCGCTCGGCACAGTAAAGTCGCGGTTGACCCGCGGTCGAGATGCGCTCAAACAACGTCTTATGAAGTATGTCCGGCAGGTTGGTCCGGAACTTGGATTACAAGCGCCGCAAGAGCGCAAACTTAAAGTTGCTTTACGTCCCAGGGGTTCTTCCGATGGCAGGGAAGTAGAGGTGATGCCATGAAATGCGCCCAAGCTAGATCCCTGTTCTCGCCCTATTTGGACGGCGCCGTGACCGGGAAAGAAATGCACAGGATCAATCGCCATCTGGAAGATTGCGGTGGGTGCAGAAAAGAATATGCCGCGCTGCAACGCACCCAACAATTGCTCGCCACCGTGGGCCGCAGAAAAGCGCCGGCCGACTTATCGCTGAAACTGCGCCTGGCGATTTCGCAGGAAGTGCGGCGTGCGCGCCATCCGCACTGGGATTCCATGCGTCAGCGGTTGCAGAACGTGGTTGAAGCGTTCATGGTTCCCGCGACTGCCGGGCTGGCTGTTGCAGTGTTGATCTTTGGGATGTTTATGGGCTTCTCCGCGCTGCCGTTGCAGGCTGGTAATCCCGATGTCCCATTGATCGTCTACACCGCTCCGCAATTGCAGCAGACAGGGTATGAATCTTCGCTCACGGCCATCAATGAGGATTCGCTGGTGATTGAGGCCTACGTGGGTCCGAATGGACGAGTGCAGGATTATCGTGTGCTCTCGGATCGTCGCGAAGCCAAAGATTTGTCGCCACAAGTGAAAAGCATGTTGATTGATTTCATGACCTTCACGACGTTCCGTCCGGCGACGTCCATGGGCCGTCCAACGTCAGGAAGAGCTGTCCTGTCGTTCTCGAATATCAGTGTGAAAGGGTAAGCGCCCTACTCGCGTAGCGACAGCCGCCTCGGCTGTCCGCCCTATGCTTGGTTTGGGGGAGCGGCACTTCCAGCGCTGCGCTAAACATCTTTCAACCTGACAACGCGCTTCTCGCCTTGATACATCTCTTTTCCTAACCTCTTAGCTTTTTCAACGCCCGGCGCGCCGTGTTACGAACCAACCCTTTGGCCCGATCCATACGAATCGCAGTGCTGTCCCCTACGCTCACTTCCACCAATGTCACCGAATTGCTGTTGATGACCTCATTCAAAGCTCTTTCACTCTCGAAGTACAAATAATTCGCTCCAACCGCCTGAGCCAGCAATTGCAGGTCCGGCGTCAGCAACTCCGTGGCATGCGCGCGTCCGAAGCGCGCGAATTGTTGTAAGCGAATTTGTCCGAGGACGCCGTCATTGAACACTATCACCGTCAGTGGAATCTGTTCGCGTACGGCGGTAACAATCTCCATGGCGCTGATGTGCAGGCCGCCGTCGCCAATCAGAGCCACCACCGGCTTATCAGGGTGTGCCAGTTTCGCGCCGATGGCCGACGGTAAGCCGAATCCCATGGACTGGAAGTCTGACGGCGTCACCAGCCCGCGCGGCGCATGAGCGCGATAGTGCCGTCCTGCCAGCACTTGATGCAGTCCGGAATCGGCGACTAAGTGGGAATCTGCTGAAAGTATTTTTCGCAGCATGGCGAAAAAGCCCGCAGGGGTCGACGGACTTGCTCCATGAATGTTCGGTTCGGGTTCGTTGCCATACTCTGCGCCGGCCTTCTTGTAGCCAGCGAGTTCCTCCAGGCTCCACTCCGATTTCCGCAGATCGGCGGCGGATCTCAGGAGAGCCGTCAAAAATGCCGGCCCATCCGAATGAATCGCGATCCTGGCCGGATAATTGGCGTCGAGCACTTCACTCGATGCGTCCACATGAACGAGTTTTTCCTGTGGAATGCGAAGCTGAAAGCCGTAGGTGCCATTCTGTGAAAACTTGCAGCCGACGGCGACAATGAGATCACTACGTTCAAGAAATGCATTGAGTGAGTTGGTCGCCGTCTCGGCATAGACAAACGTGAGCGAGAGCTGATGGTTTTCCGGCACGACGCCCCGCGCTGAGCGGGTCGCCACGACGGGAGCCTGCAACAGTTCTGCCAGGTCGACGAGTTGCTTCGCGCCTTCATTTGCACCCTGACCCACGAAGAACACAGGCCGCCGCGCCGACTTTAATAATTGGACTACTTGTTCCACCAAGACCGGATCCGGTTGTCTTTGCGCAACTCTTGGGGCGGGGCCCGAGACGTCTTCGCCCTGGCCGGAAATCGCCCGTGTATCCAGATGCAGCATCACCGGGCCCGGCTCGCCGGCTGTAGCCGCAGCATAAGCCTCGCGCACGCCGGACACGATGTCGGAGGCGCGATCTACATCGATGATGCGCCTCACCAGCGGCCCGAGGATGGCCCGCTGGTCGATCGATTGCCGGTTAAATTTCTTGCCGGCAACATCGGGAGGCTTATTGGCGATATAGAGAATTGCCGATGAATCGAGCGAGGCTTCGGCAATAGCGGCCACGGTGTATGCGAACCCCGGCCCGGGGATTGTCGTCAGCACACCAACTTTGCCGGATGCCCGGTAATATCCATTGGCCATGAATGCCGCCGCCAGTTCATGGTTCGCAAGAATCGTGCGCAGAGACGACTCACGCAGCGCTTCAAAGAACTCAACATTCTGCGATCCCGGCAGACCGAAGATATGCTGCACGCCGAGACCTTCCAGCGCGGAACAGAGCAGTCTCCCACCGTTGACTTTGGCCATAGATGCAAAAGGATTATCGCAGATGAGGCAGCCAGAACGAGGAGAAAGGAGAATGCATGCACGGGCTATTCGGCGGTTTGGGGGAAACGTCGTCAGCGACACCCCTCTCGAGGCTTGGGGGATGTGGGTTCGACGCGAGACGTCGGGAATATGCGGGAAAAGAAATGAAGGCGCGGGTGAACCAACGCGGACTAGAAGTTGCCATCGAGGCTATCCAGGAAGTGCAAGTTTCACTGGATGAAATGTAGTGGACTAAGAAACAGCCCTCCCAACTCGCTCTATTCGGGTGCAGCTTTTGCGGATTGCACCCTTTGCACGTGCGGCTCCGTGCGCGGGACGCCCTTGTACAATTCGCAGCCGCTACCCGCTACAGCTCCGCAAAGTGGGCACGGTACAGAGTTGATGAAGGCGAGGGTGACAGCAGCGCGGGGCACAGGGTTACGATACGCCTTATTTGAGTTTCTCGTTGCCCGAAGGACGCCCCCCAAGAATTTCTTGTGCCAGGCATTCTTCGTGAACGGTATCACCATTCGGGTCGGCCACGATGCGGGATTCAAGTTTGACGGCTTTCTTACAGATGCGGCAGGGTACGCTGAAGTGGGATTCGTCGCTCATGACGGAACCCCCGATCTACCTTATGACGGAAAGGGATAAAGGCTACCGCAACGCTACGCCCTGTCACGAATCATGTCAAACTGTCAAAGATGCTCCGTGACAACTGTCCGGCATCGAACATTTCCATGGGTTGAATATCAGCGCACCCGGGATGCGTCCCGGTCCGGTGGGAAAAGAACAGAGAGACCAAGGGCCACCAAGAAATGAAATAAACGTATCAGTTTGGTCCTCATGTTCCTTACCTTAAGCAAGGCAATCGCAAAAATCAAGACTGCCCGTTGGGATTACGCACTCCGGGCGGCTTGTGCCGTTGCCGCCATCCACCCCAAAGAAAGAGCCGAAAAAAAAGCCGAACCAATTGGGTCCGGCTCAAGTGTTGCGCGGACGGAGAAGCTTTGCCAACCTAATGTAATGTTAGAAGGAGACCATCCAACCCGTCGCGCCTGTTAGCGGCCCATTCCTGTTGTTCTTTGTGAAGTGAGCGCATATGGTTCATAGCGTCTTGGATTGCCTGATTTTCGGTGTCATGCGGCCCTGGCAAATCTCTCAACTCTTCCACGCGGTTGAATATTTCGTGCCGGGCCTCAAGTAATCGAGCGGCCATTTTCTCCGGGTCCTGCTCCAGCAAAGCAAGCTGATAAAGCACAACCCATTTTGGGGTGACGGCGGCCATCGGAGGCATCCCTTACAAATTCACTTAGGACTAACTGACGGGTTATAACTTTTATGGTAGAAGGGATCAATACAGTGTTTACCTGAGACGGTGGAAAGGACCCTCCTTGCCAATGGAAAAGGCGCCTGAATACGTTGCTGTCAGTCCCCTGACCCTGTGGTGCCCCCGTTGCAAAGCGAAGCCGGAAATAGCCTGCGATATGTTGGACGATGAGGTCGCGGTAATCCATCTTGAGCGCGTTGAAGCGGCCATTCCCTGGATCAAGCGGCCAAGGCCAAAGAGAAAAGCCCCTATTCAGTCTTTATGGATTGGATGGCAAAGCAGGCTGAGAACGGTGTGAGGGTCCTAACGATGGAAGAGGCTTTGGCCGCCTATTAAGGACCGGAACCGATTGCGTAGCTAAGAGGAAAAGCCGAGCGCGCCAATACACTTTGGCCCAGAATAGAATCTTACCGAAACCGGACAGCGACGATCTTCAGGCAATGTCAACAGGGGTAATTTCCAGGTATGTCCTCAGTTCCGGCTGCGCCCGGGTCGGTGGGGGCCGTGATTGTCCGTCCTTCGGCTGGCTCGGAAAAGAATATGGAGGCGCGGGTGAGAATCGAACTCACGCGTAAAGGTTTTGCAGACCTCTCCCTTACCACTTGGGTACCGCGCCGTAGACCCTAAATTAGCGTTATCCGGGCAAAAAGTCCATCCGGGCAGCCGGCCTGCCCACCGAAAGGAAAAGCCCGCGCTGGACGGGGCTTTTGAAGATTTCTGGAGCGGGAGACGGGGGTCGAACCCGCGACATCGACCTTGGCAAGGTCGCGCTCTACCACTGAGCTACTCCCGCTCAACCTCGATGATTATAAACAAGTTGGAAAGGCTTTGAAAGGGGCTGGATTTACAGCCTTCATTTCTAAAATCTGTCATCCTGAGCAAGCGCACTTTGCGCCGCGAAGGACCTCCGCATTGGTCCTTCTCCTAGTGCGCTTTCCATTGCGGATCGTCTTCCGGCCCTACGATCGCTCCATCTCGCATATGAATAATGCGGTCTCCGTAAGCCGCAGCTTCTGGATTGTGCGTGATCATGAGCACTGTCTGTCCCAGTTCGCGGTTGGAGTGGCGCAACATATTCAAAACAATTTCGGAATTCTTGGAATCCAGATTACCGGTGGGTTCGTCCGCCAGCACGATGGCCGGTTTATTGATCAGCGCCCGCGCCAGCGCCACGCGTTGCTGCTCACCCCCGGACAGTTCCGAGGGCCGGTGAGGAAGGCGCTTTTCCAGGCCCAGCAAGCCAACGATTTTTTTGAAGTAATCCTCATCGCGAGTTCCGTTCACGCCAGCTATATCGAGGGCAATATCAATGTTCGATTGCGCGCTTAAAGTCGGCAGCAGATTGAACTTTTGGAACACAAACCCAATTTTTTTCTTCCTCATGCGGGTACGTTGGGCGTCGGAGAGTTTGGCGAAGTCGTCGCCGTCAACCATCACATGGCCGGAATCCGCGCGGGTCAATCCTCCTAGGAGATAAAACAAAGTAGACTTGCCGCTGCCCGACGGGCCCACCACGCTCACGAATTCACCTTGCGGCACACTGAAGGAAATGCCGCGCAGGGCTGGAACTTCAATCTTGCCAACGTGATAAGTTTTGCGGAGTTCTACCGCTTCGATAAAGGCAGCCATCTAAGCCACTGATTTTACACGAAGCGAGGACCGGCCAGAAGTCTCCATGTCATCCTGAGCGTAGGAAATCCGATTGCACTTGAGCGTACTTCCGGAGTCGAAAAACCCCTCCTTCAAGCAGACTGCCGATTCTAGGGGTCCTTCGACTGCGAGGAAACCTCGCCGCGCGAACTTTCTCTCCGCTCAGGATGACAGGAAATTAAATGAGGAAGGACGGTTTACGCCGCGCCCACCTGCGTCACAAAATGCTGCGGACGAATCATCGCCCGCTTCGGGCCCCGCTTTCGCACCAGGAGCATGCGAATCCGCTCCAGTAATTCGGCCGGGCCGTACATTCCCTTGGCGAGGAAAACATCCGCACGCGTATCGTGGCTGTAGAGTTTTGACTTTGCTGGAAAGAAGTATGGCGGGTGTTTCCGGCGACAAGCCCTTGATCTCTTCGATCAGCCGGCCGCCATCGATGCCCGGCATCATCAGATCGGTGAGGACGAGGTCCACGCCGCCTTGTTTGAATCATTCCAGCGCCTGCGCGCCGCTTGAACACGAGACCACGCGATAGCCGCGGGTTTCCAGCATGACTTTTCGAATGGAAAGGGACTGCTCATTATCGTCAACGCAGAGGATGGTTCGTTTAGGCTTCATTCTTATTTTCGCATGGGCTTCCCCTAACGTCAGGATCGGGGAGTATCCCAAAATCTTTCTTCGAATTAATTTTTAGGTAAAGAGAATTGCAGAGCGAAGTGAATCCTAATCCGCTGAGCTGTGCGTGTAAAGTGTCGTTCGATGTTAATGGGTGAGCGTGCATGTTGAAAAAAATATCAGCTTGTGCATCCCATCATTTTCCGCGGAATTCGAAGGCAACGCCTCAGAAAAAAACTTCACCGCGCAAAACTTCTACAACATTTCCACCGACACGCACATTGACTACCTTGTTATCTTTCAGAGACGCGCGCACAGAAATTCTGCTCGGACGCAGTATTTCAATTCCTTGTTCGATCAACACCTGTTCGTCGGGTTTAGCCACGCCATGCTTGACCATCCACGCCGCAGTGCATCCCGCCGCGGAACCGGTTGCGGGATCTTCGGAGCCGTAAAACTCATGCGAGCATGAATCGTGCCGACGGGTCCACAGTTTCCCGAGTCACGAAATAAAAAAATCTTCCTCCCGATCGCGAAAGATATTCGATCGGAGCCTTTTGGTCGACCCGCAATCTTCGCGCGGCAACTTCCAAGCCCGCGCAGCGGCACGATCGGTGAAAGGCAACTCCCGTCGAAACAGTTTGAATGGGAAGCGAAGGATCAATGTCGCCGTCGAGCAGACCGGAGACGCGCACCACAGCTTCACGATCATGGATCTCGCCAAACTTCGGTTCCACCTGCGTCATCTCGCCAAAAACTGGCTGTCCCGCCACCTCGGTAAATTGCACGGGGACGCGTCCGACATTTAATTCCAGAACAACTTCCTTTGCCCCAGACGAACCCCGAAGCTGAAAAGCCGTCCCCAGAGTGGGATGTCCAGCGAACGGCAATTCTTCCTGCACGGTAAAAATGCGGACACGTACGCCACGTTCTTTTTCCGTGGCCGCATCACGCGGCAAGATGAACGTCGTCTCCGAGAGATTCATCTCGCGAGCGATAGCCTGCATTTGATCGTCGCTGAGTCCGTGGCCATCCGCGAACACGGCCAGGGAATTGCCCTCAAAAGGCTTGGAAGTGAAGACGTCTACTTGGGAAAATGGAAGATGAAAAGACTGGCTTGGCATGATGCTAATAGTCTAACGTGGCAAAAGAGAAAAATCGTCGTTGGCCGTCGGTCGTTAGCCCTTAGCCAACGACCAGGGACGAACGACCAACAACCCTTTACTCCCCCAATTGACCTCCCCCAGCCCTTCCCTATATTCTCTATCCATGCGTATTTACTCCACCCCGACGGCCGTGTGTTGTTGTACCCGGACGCCGGCGTGTGGGTAGCGCAGACTGTTTTCTGACACCCACCCGGCGACAATCGGGTGGGTTTTGTTTTTGCTCGCAACTCTCCCGACGAAACAGGCGGGTTCCGACGCGCTCCCGGCGATCCGGGAAATTGAATTCACGAGGAGAGAAATTTTATGGCCACCGAAACATCCAGCGTTCCACGCATTAACGATGTCGCTCCCGATTTCACTGCCGACACCACGCAGGGCAAAATCAATTTCCACGAATGGATTGGCGACGGTTGGGCAATCTTGTTTTCACATCCCAAAGACTTCACCCCGGTGTGCACCACTGAACTCGGCGCCATGGCGAAGCTCGAGCCCGAATTTACCAAGCGCAACACCAAGCTGATCGGATTGAGCGTGGACCCGGTGAGCAATCACAGCAAGTGGGCCGTCGATATCGAAGAGACCCAGGGCGCGAAAGTAAACTATCCGATGATCGGCGACACGGATTTGAAGATCGCGCAGCTCTATGGCATGTTGCCGGCTTCAAGTGGCAGCACTTCTGAAGGCCGCACCGCGGCGGACAATGCCACCGTGCGCACAGTCTTCATCGTGGGCCCGGACAAGAAGGTAAAGCTTCAGCTCAGCTATCCCATGACCACCGGCCGCAACTTCGATGAAATTCTGCGCGTTCTGGATTCGTTGCAGCTCACCGTGAAACACAAAGTCGCCACCCCGGCTAACTGGAAGAATGGCGACGATGTAATTATTTTAGGAAGTGTCACCAACGAAGAAGCACAACAGAAATATCCCGGCGGCTGGAAAACACCCAAGCCGTACCTGCGAATTGTCCCCCAACCAAAATAAATTCGACAGCAACCACCGATTTCACGGACATATTTTTTGTCCGTGAAATCCGTGCAGATCCGTGGCGCTAGTTCAGGTTTTCGAAGATCCCTGCGGCGCCCATGCCTCCGCCAACGCACATGGTCACCATGCCATAGCGGGCCTTGCGCCGTTTCAGTTCACGAATAATCGTTGCGGTAAGTTTTGCTCCGGTACATCCCAAAGGATGACCCAAAGCGATCGCCCCTCCGTTTGGATTCACGCGATCCAAGTCCAATCCTGCTTCCTGAATCACAGCCAGAGATTGCGCCGCAAACGCTTCATTCAACTCAATCACATCGATATCAGCTAGTTTCAGTCCCGCCATTTTCAAGACTTTGGGAATCGCGAACACCGGGCCCAGTCCCATTTCTTCCGGCTTGTATCCGGCTGTCGCAAATCCCAGATACCGCACCAATGGCTTGATGCCGAGGGATTTCGCGCGTTCGGCGGACATCACCACCGCAGCGGCGGCGCCATCGGAGGTCTGCGAAGAATTTCCCGCCGTCACTGTTCCCTTCATGTGGAACGCAGGTTTGAGCGCAGCGAGAGCTTCGAGTGAAGTATCGGCGCGCGGGCCTTCGTCCATTTTGAAAATAATTTCCTGGCGTTTGGGCTTCGAGCCGTTCGGCGTGGTGAAACTCACGGGTACAGGAACGGTTTCGTCATCGAACTTCCCTGCCCGAATGGCGGCAACCGCTCTCTGATGGCTGCGCAAGGAAAATGCGTCCGCAGCTTCACGAGTGATTCCGAAGCGCTGGGCTAGCCGTTCGGCGGTCAGCCCCATATTGAGATACGCGTCGGGATAGTGGTCGACCAACCAGGGATTAGGAGAAATTTTGTGGCCCCCCATTGGGATCATCGACATGGATTCCGTCCCACCCGCCACGATAACGTCGGCACCCCCGCTCATAATCCTTTCAGCAGCCATGGCAATAGCCTGCAGGCCCGAAGAACAGAATCGATTAATGGTGATCGCCGAAACCTCGACCGGGAGCCCTGCCCGCAGCGAAGCGATGCGGGCGACATTCATCCCTTGTTCGGCCTCGGGCGTGGCGCACCCTAAAATCACATCCTCGATCTCTTTGAGATCCAGCTGCGGCACCCGATCAAGTGCGCCTTTGATGGCGACGGCCGCGAGTTCATCGGGACGAGTCGCGCGGAGCGAACCTTTGACGGCCCGACCTACGGGCGTGCGAACAGAAGAGGCGATTACTACTTCACGCATGAGAACTCCTTGCAACCAGCACTGAGCCATACCAGCTGGATATTAGATGTTTCGTGCCGCCGCATCGCTTCAACCTGCAATTCACTTCTCGGTTCTGGCGGAATCCTGCGCAGGATACGGCAATGAATCGCGAAAGCGGGCAATGTCGGCCGGATCGTAGTCGGGAAACGGCATCTCGCCCGAATCTCTCCATTTTTTTACTTCGTCGTGAACGGCAGCTGTCTTGTCTTTGTCCGTTCCGGAATCGCGGCCGCGGACGAGCGTCTGTGACGACGAAGCCAGCGACGTTCCGGCATTCTTCATCAAATCCATGATTCGCAGCAAGAGATCTTCCTGAATAGCGAGGGCTTCGGCGCCATCGAGCGTGAGGATATAACAGAATATTTCCACCGTGATTGCCCCGTCCGTGAACGAGATCAGGCGCGCACGCGCTGAATTAGTTTCTACTTTGGCGTGTTCGTAAAAAAGCCGCCGCATCAACGCCAACACGTAACGCAATTGGTCCGATGTAGTGTCCCACTGAAGAGCCAGTTTCGTATTGAAGAGAATCTTGTCGCGCCGGGTCAGATTCTCGATATTCATCGTGGCCAGCGAGCCGTTTGGGATCGAGAGCTCCGTACGATCCGGAGTACGAATGCGCGTGGACCGGAGGCTGATGTCTTCCACGCTGCCGACACGATCACCAAATTTGCAGACGTCCCCGACACGAATCACTTCGTCGCCCAGCAGCGAGACGCCGCCGAAAAGGTTCTCCAGGGTTTTTTGCGCGGCAAAGGCGATGGCAATCCCGCCGATTCCCAGGCCCGCCAGCGCGGTACTCATGTTGAAGCCAAGGGCGCCGAAGACAGAAAAGGCCGCAAGGATTACGATCGCGGCTTTCAACATCCGTTCGCCCAACAGAAGCAGCGAGCCGGTACCCGCGCGGCCCGACAGAATGGCGCGCTGTCTTCCGCGCCGCATCAACTGCTGCACCACCCGCCACAGCAGCCAATTGAACGCGATGACAACCACTACGCTCGCGAATTGAAAATAGTAGTGCCGCGGCAACAACGGAATGCGAAGATATCCGACAAAAAGCCGATGGACGATCGTGCCCAGCAGAAGCCACAGCGGCATCGACGCAATCTTCCAATCAATGGGGACCCGTTGATGCTGGCGCAAGCGCGTCCAGAAATAACGGGGAATCCACAGTGACTGCACCAGCACCCACCCGATGATTGCCGCGCAGGGAATCGCCAGCAGCAGCGCCAGCCAATACCAAATCGCCATGTCAAGGAACTGGTGGGTCACCAGCACTCCCGGAATATGCCGCGCTATGGGCGAGAGTTGCAATTGGTCATACAGGTCAGGAACCTTGGCTAGAGTGTCACTCGAAATCAGCCAGATGCGGCCGGTCGGGACCAGCTACGTGCACCAGCACCAGAGTAGTCTGTGTCTCGCCGGCGGAAAGAACACCAATGTTTTGCTGGTCCGGCGGAACACCCTCCTGAGGGACGCCATTGGGTTCTTTGCTGAGCTTCTTGAGACTGCCGGTGAAGGCGTTGTTTACAACCACGTTCAATTTATTCGCAAGGTCTGGTCCTTCGGTCAGACGCTTTGCCGCCGGCATCTGTAGAAACTGGGCCGCAGTCGAGTAATTGCCGGCTTGCGCCGCTTCCAGAAAACCGAAGAGGGTGCCATAGGGCGTATCCCGCTCCAGTGGATCAGGCGCGGAATTTGTGGCGGTCGCAGGTGCCGCCTTGCCCACAGACAAGGGCAAAGACTGTCCCCAGGAACTCGCGCAACTCACCAGAAATAAAAATACGATTGCTCGTTTCAGAAAAGGACCCATGACTCTTTCTCCAGAGCATGAGACGCTAAATGCCCTGAGCACGATGCCTGAGTGGATGAGAGTTCATTGTATCCAAGGTGCACGGAGCGAAGAAAAATCAATATCCGTCATCCTGAGCGAAGTGGGAACTTTGCGGAGCGAGGTTCCCACCCTG
The DNA here is from genome assembly GCA_963794195.1 of uncultured Acidobacteriaceae bacterium. GTDB lineage: Bacteria > Acidobacteriota > Terriglobia > Terriglobales > Acidobacteriaceae > DATBAX01. The sequence continues at coordinate 288,257 of CAWCCU010000005.1, read as the reverse complement.
CTCAGGATGACACCATTTTCTAGCTTTTCTTCGGACGATAAATATCCGTACTCGTGCCGAAGAAAACTTCCGCAGCTTGCATCAGAGTTTCTGACAAAGTCGGATGGGGGTGAATCGTCAGAGCCAGATCGGTTGCCGTCGCCGCCATCTCGACCGCCAGCACTCCTTCCGCAATTAATTCTCCCGCGCCGGCGCCGACGATGCCCACGCCCAGCACGCGCTCGGTCTTCGGATCAAAAATAATCTTGGTCAGCCCTTCGGGGCGGTCTATCGTCAGGGCGCGTCCGGAAGCAGCCCAGGGAAATTTGGCCACCTTGATTTCGCGATTTTCTTTTTGTGCCTGAGTTTCGGTGAGCCCGCACCAGGCAATCTCAGGATCGGTAAACACCACCGCGGGAATCGCATTGGGCTCGAACGCGACTTTGTGCCCGGCAATGGCTTCCGCCGCAGTCCGCCCTTCGTGTGATGCTTTGTGGGCCAGCATGGGTTCGCCGACCACGTCGCCAATCGCGTAAATGACGGGATCGTCGGTCTGCAATTGCTTGTTCACCTGGATAAATCCGCGTGGCCCCGACCACCACTTGAGTTTTGTCGAGGCCGGGGATTTCAGAATTCGGTTTGCGCCCGACGGAAACCAAAACTTTGTCGAACAACTGACTTTTTCTTTCACTTCAGCGCCTTCGAAACTCACGCGAATGTCCCTTGGCTTCTTCTTTCACTCCGGTCACGGTCGTATTCATCAAAATCGCAGCGAAATCTCTTCTCGATGCGCTTATGCAACGGCAGCACCAGATCGCGGTCCGCGCCGGGAACAAACCCGCCAGTCATTTCCACCACGGAAACTTTCGTGCCCAGCGCAGCATACACCGAACCCAATTCGAGGCCGATGTAGCCACCACCAACTACCAGCAGCGTTGCCGGGAATCTCCTTCAAATCCAGCGCGCCGGTGGAATCCATCATGCGCGGCGAATCGAGTTTGAGGCTCGGAACCACAGCCGGCCGCGAGCCGGTGGCGATGATGATGCGGTCGAAGCCGAGCGATAACTCAGTGCCATCGGCTTTAGAAATGCGCAGAGTATTCGACTTCTGGAAATGCCGCCCGTCCCTGGATGTACTGCGACTTTCCGCTGCTTCGAAAGTTGTCCCAAGCCGCCGGTGAGCTTGTTGACTACGCCTTCTTTGAACGATCGCAGGCGTGCCAGATCGATCTTCGGTTCGCCGAATTCGATTCCCCAATTTTTCGCATGGCGCGATTCGTCAATCAACTTCGCCACATGCAACAAAGCCTTCGAAGGAATGCAGCCGCGATAAAGACACACGCCGCCGGGATTCACTTCGTTGTCGATCAGTGTGACGTTCATTCCGAGGTCAGCAGCCAGAAACGCCGCGGCGTAACCGCCGGGACCGCCGCCAATTACCGCAATACGCAAATTTGAAGTTTCAGACATGAAAAACCTTTCAGCTCAGTTAGCTGGACGAGAAGCTAAAGCCACGTAGCTAGAAGCTATTCTCTTGATGTCATGAGATCATCCCTGGACTGACAACAAGAACGGCTGCTCAAACGCTTCCGCAATCCAGCGCAAGAATCGCGCCGCATCGGCGCCGTCGATCAGCCTATGGTCGTAAGAAAGAGATAGCGGCAGCACCTGCCGAGGCTCGAATTTTTCGTTGATCCAGACCGGCTCCATGCTCGAACGATTGAGTCCAAGAATCGCGACTTCCGGATGGTTCACAATCGGCGAAAATCCTGTGCCGCCAATTCCGCCGAGATTCGTGATGGTGAAAGTCCCGCCTTCCATTTCCGCCGGCGTGAGTTTCTTCTCGCGAGCTTTTTTGGAAGCTTGCGTCAGTTCCGCGGCCAACTCAACGATGTTCTTTTTGTCGACGTCCTTGATCACCGGCACCAGCAGGCCGCGGTCGGTGTCCACTGCGACGCCGATGTTGATGTACTGCTTGTAGACAATTTCTTCTTTCTCCATGTCAATGCTGGCATTGAACTGGGGAAATACCTTCAAGCGCCGACGCACAGACTTTCAACGCGATGGCCGTCACCGTCATCTTGCCGCCCGCTTCTTGCGCCCGTGGCGCGAACTTGGCGCGCAACTGTTCAAGTTCGGTGATATCGGCTTTGTCCTGCTGCGTGACGTGCGGGATCGTCGTCCAGGCTTCCCACAAGATGTTCCGCCGTCTTGCGGCGCACGCCGCGAATGGAAACTCGCTCAACCTTGCCCCACTTGCTGAAATCGGGAAGCATCGGTTGGCCGAATTGCTTGCCCCCTGGCACGGCAGCCGCAGCTGCAGCCAGCAGGGCCTTGGCATGGGCTTTGACGTCGTCTTCGCTGATGCGTTCGCCTGGTCCAGTTCCCTTCACGTCGTGAATATCGACGCCGATTTCCCGCGCCAGACGCCGCACGTGCGGCGCCGCAGGCACCGGCTCGCGATGTTCGGCGCCAGCAACTTTGTCCAACTGCGCAGGCATGCTGAAACTTGGCGCGATGGGCTGCGGCTGATCGGGAGGCAACACCTGGTCGATCGGTTTTACCTTCAGCATGGACCGCCGCCTGAAACGACAACCGCGCGTCATGCTGCTCGGAACTGTGCTCCACGGGAGCGTGCTTCTCGACCTTCGCCGGCGCCGCAGCTCCGCCTTCGAGAGTGAAAATGACCTGTCCAACTTTGATCTTCTCGCCCTCTTTAACTTTTACTTCCTTCACCACGCCGCTCACCGAAGATGGCACTTCGATCACCGCTTTGTCGGTTTCCAACTCCATGACCGGCTGGCCTTCGGAAATCTTTGCGCCCGGCGCAATCATCAGCCGCACCAGATCGCCCTTGGGCGATGTTCTCTCCCAGTTCGGGCAGCTTGAATTCGCGAAGCTGCCCGGAGCCGTGGCGCTGCGCGGCGATCCACCGCCGGACGGACTTTCGGCGCGCGCTTGCCGGCTTGGCGGCTTCCTTCGGCTGCAGCCGGCGCGGTGCGGCGCTTCAGCTTTCGGCGCGGCCCCTCCGCCGGTTTGGCTTTGGCACTCGCGCCGTTTTCGAAGGTGAAGATCACCTGGCCGACTTTGATCTTCTCGCCTTCCTTGACCCGAATCTCCTGAATGGTGCCGCTCACCGAAGACGGCACTTCGACCACCGCCTTATCGGTTTCGAGTTCCATCACCGGCTGGCCTTCGGTAATGCTGGCGCCGGGCGAAATCATCAGGCGGACAGATCGCCCTGGGAAATGTTTTCGCCGAGTTCCGGTAGCTTGAATTCAGTCACTTAACTTTTTCTCCCTGATGTTCGCCTGGTTTCCCGCGGCTTTTTTATGTGTTTGCCGGATTCGCTTTTTCCGGATTGATGCCCAGATCTTTGATCGCGCCTTTAAAACTTTCCGGTCAATCTGCTTTTCGCGCGCCAAGCGCACTCAACGTCGCCAGCACGATGTGTTTCGCATCCACTTCAAAGAAGTCGCGAAGCGATGCGCGATTCTCGCTGCGACCGAATCCGTCGGTGCCCAGAGAGACAATCGGCCGCGGTATCCACTGCGCAATCGATTCCGGCAGCACCTTCATATAATCGGACGCCGCCACGAACACGCCCTGGGCATCTTCCAGTTGCTGAGTGACGAACGGAACCCGCGGCGTCTCGCCCGGATGCAGCATGTTCCAGCGATCGCAATCGTTGCCATCGCTATAGAGTTGTTTGTAGCTGGTCACGCTCCAAACGTCGGCGGCCACGCCATATTTCTCTTCGAGAATCTGCTGCGCCTTGAGTACTTCGAACATGATGGTGCCGCTGCCGAAAAGTTGCGCTTTCAGCTTGGCGTCTTTTTTCTGCGAAGTCTTGAAGCGATAAAGTCCCTTCAGAATTCCGTCGCGAACATCTTTGCCGGCCGGCATCTCCGGCATTGGCAACGGTTCGTTGGTGACGGTCAGATAGTAGAAGACCGATTCCTCATCCACGTACATTCGCTTGATGCCATCCTGAATGATGACGCCAATTTCATAGGCGAAGGCCGGATCGTAAGCCAGAAGATTCGGCACGGACAACGCCAGCACATGGCTGTGACCGTCCTGATGCTGCAAGCCTTCGCCGGCGAGTGTGGTCCGGCCGGCCGTACCGCCAACCAGGAAGCCGCGCGTACGCATATCGGCCGCGGCCCAGATCAAATCGCCGATGCGCTGCAAGCCGAACATGGAGTAGTAAATAAAAAACGGGATCGTATTGATCCCGTGATTGGCATAAGCAGTCCCGGCGGCGATAAACGAACTGATCGATCCGGCTTCGGTAATTCCCTCTTCCAGAATCTGCCCGTCTTTGGCTTCTTTGTAATAGAGGAGCGTATCCATGTCGACCGGTTCGTAAAGCTGGCCCACGCTGGAATAAATTCCGACCTGGCGGAATAACGCTTCCATACCGAAAGTGCGGGCTTCGTCCGGAATGATGGGAACGATCAATTTGCCGATCTCCGGATCACGCAACAATTTCGACAGCAGCCGCACAAAAACCATGGTCGTGGAAACTTCGCGGCCTTCGGTGCCTTTGTAGAATTCCTCAAAGTGCGTTTCCGCTACGGGCGCAATCGGCTTGGACCGAACTTTGCGTTCCGGCAAATAGCCGCCCAGCTGTACTCGCCGCTCCTGCATGTACTTAATTTCCGGACTGTCATCCGGAGGACGATAGAACGGAGCATCGTGCAATTCCTCGTCGGCAATCGGAATTCCGAAGCGCGAACGGAACATGCGCAAATCGTCGTCGTTCAATTTTTTCTGCTGATGCGTAATGTTCTTGCCTTCGCCGGCTTCGCCCAATCCGTAGCCTTTGATGGTCTTGGCCAGGATGACGGTCGGTGCGCCCTTGTGCTCGACGGCCGCTTTGTAGGCCGCGTGGACCTTGAGCGGATCGTGTCCGCCCAGGCGGATCCGCGAAAGTTGTTCGTCGGAGAAGTGCTCGACCATCTTCAGCAACCGCGGATCGGTGCCAAAAAAATTCTGCCGGAAGTATGCACCGCTCTCGACGAAGTATTTCTGATACTGGCCGTCGGTGACTTCGCCCATCCGCTTGACCAGCAAGCCATCGCGATCTTCCTGAATCACCGCGTCCCAATCGCTGCCCCAAATTACTTTGATTACATTCCAGCCTGCTCCGCGGAAAATCGCTTCCAACTCCTGAATGATTTTGCCGTTGCCGCGAACCGGCCCGTCCAGCCGCTGCAAGTTGCAGTTGATAACAAAAATCAGATTGTCGAGTCTTTCGCGTGAAGCCAGCGAAATGGAGCCCAGGGATTCTGGTTCATCGGTTTCGCCGTCCCCAAGAAAGGCCCAAACTTTCCCGCCAGTCGACTGCTTCAGTCCGCGATTTTCCAGATACCTAATAAATCGCGCATGGTAGATCGCCTGGATTGGGCCCAATCCCATCGACACGGTGGGATATTCCCAGAAATCCGGCATGAGCCACGGGTGAGGATACGAAGAGAGTCCGCCGCCTTCTTTCATCTCACGGCGGAAATTTACCAGCTTCTCTGCCGAAAGCCGGCCTTCGAGAAATGCGCGGGAATAGATTCCCGGGGCTGCATGACCCTGGAAGTAAACGATGTCGCGATCGCCATCCGCAGTTTTTGCGCGCAGAAAATGATTGAAGGCAACTTCATACAAGGTGGCTGCGGAGGCGAACGTCGAAATATGCCCGCCAATGCCATCCTGCATTTTGTTGGCACGGATCACCATGGCCAGGGCATTCCAGCGCACCAGGCTCTTGATCCGGCGTTCCATCGCCTGGCTGCCGGGGAATGGAGGCTGCTGCGTCGATGGAATCGTATTCACATAAGGGGTAGTCGCCGTGAACGGAAGATTCACTCCAGCCGCGCGCCGCGCATGCAGCGAAAGCTGCTGTAGCAATCGGCCTGCCCGCTCGGGACCTCCCTTGGCTAATACGTAATCGAGAGAATCCAGCCACTCTCGCGTTTCCAGCACTTCCGATCCATTGCTGCTGCTTCCGTTGCTATGGACCTCTGCGGTAAGGGGTTCTGTGGTATAGCTCTCTGCCACGTCTGATGTCTCCGGCTTCTAAATGGGAACATTCAATGATAGTCAATAATTGGAATTTCTGCTTGCTGCGAGTTCCGAAGTGCCGAAGGGATACCGGGCTCACCGAAAACAACGGCCCTGCCAGCAAATTCACAATATGGAGCGAATCAAAGTGTTCTCCCTGGTCATCCAAAAAATTGTTGAATTTCGGCGATTTTTCCTCAATCATTAAATAATTCATATCAGCAGCCGCCCCATGTGCCGTTTGGCATCAAATCCGCGAACCCAGGAATATCCACACACTTCAGATCACATTGATCTAGACAACAGAGGAGAGTCCCCCATGGCAAAGAAGTCTGTTTTCGGCAAACCTCAACCCACAATCAATTCTCAGCCTCGCCTCCATCAGCACGCCAGTGAAATACAAAAGTACGGTACGGTGACGCATGCTCTCCCGCTCGACTTAGAAGAACCCGTTCGTTTGGAAATGACCGAGCAACTGAATCAGCTCCTGGCCGACACCATGACTTTGCGCGATCTCTATAAGAAATCGCATTGGCAGGTTGCCGGCCCGACCTTCTATCAGCTCCATCTGCTTTTCGATAAGCACCACGGCGAGCAGGCAGAGTTGGTAGATACCATCGCCGAACGCATTCAGTTGCTGGGCGGAATCAGCATTGCGATGGCGGCCGATGTCGCCGAAACCACAAAAATTCAGCGCCCTCCGCGCGGACGCGAAGAAGTACCGGTACAAATCTCGCGCCTGATCGACGCTCACCAGATCATCATCGGCGCCTGCCGCGACCTGGCGAAACGGGCTGACGACTTGGGAGACGATGGTACCAATGATCTCGCGGTGAGCGATGTATTGCGGACCAACGAACTACAGGTCTGGTTTATCAGTGAGCATTTGGTAAGAATGCCATTGGTGGAAGCAATTGAAAACGCGAGCTGAGCGGCCGATAATTTGGGTCATAGAAACGGGCGCGCTTTCCACGGCGCCCGTTTTTCCGTTACTAGCTCTGGGGAGGTGTACCAGAAAAAGATTATGGCATTAGCTACGGTTTGCAGGTTAAATCCGTTGCTAGTTACAAATTTCGAACAGATACAACAAAAAAAGCCGCCCGTCCATTCGCATATTTAGGACGCACTTTCTTGTTTTCCCGGCATTTTCGGAAAAAAAATCGTTTTTTACACTGTTCTTATTCTCGTAAGTTGCTATTATTGCAGGCACTTGGGTGAGTGGTGGGGGGGGATTCAAATGTACTTGGGCGGGCAGAACCTACGCGTGTTACGCGAACAACTGGGTCTTACCATGCGGGATGTGGAAAGTGCGAGTGCGCGGATTGCGCAGAAACATGAGAATGACGAATTCGCAATTCCTCCCAGCCGTCTTTCCGATTTGGAAACCAAAGGAGTTGTGCCCAGCGTTTATCGTCTGTACTCGCTCGCGGTAATTTATCGCCGCGATATACGCGAACTGTTGTCATGGTTTGGCGTCGACCTCAACTTGATGGCGTCCGACCTGGACGTGTCCCTGCCGACGAAGTCTCACTTCACGAAAGCGCTCGATGGCATTTCGGCCATACAAATGCCGGTCCGTATCGATCCCAGTTTCGATCCCAAACGCTCGGCAAACTTCGGGCGCATGGTCGAGCAGTGGGGAGTGGTGCCGCTGGCTTATTTGGAACAATTTGCGACCTGCCAATATACCTATGGATATATCGGCACGGAAGATCTGACCATGTATCCGATTCTCCCTCCCGGAAGTTTCGTACAGGTGGACGAAACCAAGAACAAAGTTCTGGATGGTGGCTGGAGATCGGAATACGAACGTCCCATCTATTTTGTGGAAACCCGCAGTGGCCATACCTGTTGCTGGTGTACCCTGACTCGCGAAGAGCTGATTCTCCAGCCGCATCCGCTATCGCCGGTTGCAGCCCGAGCGCTGCGATATCCACAGCAAGCGGAAGTGATTGGACAAGTTGTGGGAGCGGCTATGAGGCTCGGCGAATGGCGTCCGGTTTTCGGCGATTCTTCAACAGGCCCGAAAGAGCGCTCAGCACTGAATTAAGATGACGGGCCGACCCGGCTCCCGGCGAACTCGGCAATAGGTCCACTCCCCGTTTACGGAGCCGCTCAAGATAGGTGGACGGCGGCAATCCCGCCACGCCGCTGGAGAGATTGATGTCTTCTACCAGTTCCCGAATCGGGGTCGAGAGCACTTGAGAAACTAAAGTGCGGTGCGCCTGAGTCAATGCCTTGTTGGCTTGCGGATCGCCATACACTCGGCCCAACCCCCAATGCACGTAGTCTTCCCTCTTATGCCGCAGGCTGGAGACGTATTCCAGCTTGCGAAGGCATCCGCTGATCGCCTGCAAAGTAGTTTCGCGTAAGTCTTCAAAAGCCGATTTCAGCGTCATTTTTGTTACGTTTTCAGGAACTCTAAATTACGGACGTAAGGTGTGCGGGCGGGCCGCTGCCAGCAGACTATCACGGTGTAAGTCTCTATTCCAACCTAAGGAGCTCACCCGTGAAAAAGACATTATTGTGGTTTGTCGTAGTGCTTTTCTTAGCTTCCGCGCCGGCATCCGTGTTTGCCGATGGTAACCCATGGGAGCCACCCAGCATCCCGGCCTCAGGCCACTAAGAAACTGTGCCGGCAAAAGTTTGGTGGGCTACTATGCGAAGAGGTATATTTCGCGCAGTAGCCCATGACTTTCCTTCTCTTACTCTTTTTTTACCTCTGGATCGCTCCTCACGTCGTGCAGGCAGCGATTTTAGGGGTGATGATCCATCGCAAACAGTACAAACAGTTCCCGATGTTTTTCTTGTACACCGGCTTTGAGATCCTTCAATTTCTGACACTTCTGCTGGTCAATTATTTCCGGCTCATGTCTCATGAGCACTATCATGTCCTGTTCTCAGTCGGATCCGCGATAAGCACCGTAATCCGGTTTTGCATAATCTACGAGATTCTGATTCACCTATTTCACAACTATCCCTCGCTCAACCGGTCAGGGAAAATCCTGTTCCGCTCGGCGGCATTGATTCTTTTGGTGATGGCCGTTGTCCTGAGCAGGGGCGGTTACGGAGCCGGCGCCGAGCATCTCCGCGTTGTGGTCTCAATCCTGGATCGAACCTTCAGTATTGTTCAATGCGGATTACTGCTCGCGATGTTTTTGTTCTCACGCTATTTTGGTCTGTCCTGGCGCAGCAGTGCCTTTGGCATCGCTCTCGGCTTCGGAATCTTTGCCAGTGTCGAATTGGCCAGTTCCGCCATCCGGTCACAGGTGGGGCAATCTGGCAATCATTTTCTGGACTATTTCACCATGGCCACCTACCATCTATGCGTCCTGATCTGGCTTTTTTATATGTTGGCTCCGGAGCGTCGATCCAAGTACAATTCAGAGAATTTCCCGGATGAGCATGACCTGGACACTTGGAAGCAGGAACTGCAGCGCCTGATTCAAAAGAAAATAAAATGATCATTACCGTCGTTCTGGTTGCGAGCGGGTTTCTGGCTTTGGCCTGCATGCTGCTGCTCGCCAAAGGCTGGCCTGGCGCCAGCGGCGATGTCGAACACTTGGCCAGTAACCTACGTTCCGTCGATGTGGACGCATTCCGCAACCTCACCGATCCGGATGAGGAACAGTACTTGCGGGACCACCTGGCTGCGGGAGACTTCCGAAAAATCCAGCGCGCGCGAATGCTCGCAGCGATAGAGTATGTTTCTTGTGTAGCGCGGAACGCCGCAATTTTGACGCGGCTCGCAGACGCGGCCCGGCACAGCCCCAATCCCTCCATCGTCGAAGCCGGCGAGAAACTTCTCGACACCGCCATCCGTCTCCGTCTGTTGGCCTTCCATGCCATGGTCAAACTTTATCTAGGATTGGTCCTTCCCGGCCCACGCATTTCTCCTGCGCGCATTGCCGAGAGTTATGAGCAGATGACTCGCCTGGTAGTGATGCTCGGCGTTTTTCAACAAGCCCCTCACGGCGTGGCAGCCGCTCTTTAACTGCTGGGTTAAAAATCCTTACCCCGGCGCCAGATTGATTCCGCACAGTTGATGTAGACCAAATGGGCAGGCCCCTCGTAGCGGTCTTCGCGGTTAAAGCTCTTGACCGCAAAGATCGCAAAGGCGCGCTGGACAACCTTTCTTAGCGGTTTCAATGAGTTGACTCCCCAGGACTCTCTGCCATCCGAAAAGAAACTTTTTGCCAAAGCTGGGGTTCAACCATCATTGCACTGAAAAACGGCAGTGTGTGTCCGTTCGTCATGTGTAAACACGTGTAAAAGTTGGCTCTCATGAACCAACTTTCGGCATCATAGAAGCTATACTTTTGGAGTAGGAAAAGGCGTTGAATTCCTCGGAATCAGGCTCGATTTCTGCTCTACGGAATGGAGAAGTCTCTTGAAAAAGTTAACTTTACTGTTGGCTATTTGCGTATTGTTCGTAGCCTCGCGTGCGATGAATGCGCAACAACTGGACGCCGCTGTTGGCTTTGGTACCATGACCGCGACCTCAGGCCCGCTGGATATCGCAGGCGACAACGTTGTCTCGCAGCGCGGCGGACTTTTTCCCAGCATCAGCGCCGATGTCCTCTTTCTGCACCATCACCAGGTCGGCATCCAAGGTGAGGTAGCCTGGAGAGCCAGGCAGAATTACTATGCCGACACACTTCCTTTCCGTCCCATCCTGTATGACTTTAACGCCATCTATGCCCCCCGGCTTGGCAAGCGGGTACAGCCGGAATTGATGGTTGGATTTGGTGGCGAAGACCTTCGTTTCTACGGTCAGGTCAACTGCACATTCGTAGGCTGCACTGATTACGTGAGCAGCAACCATTTCGACGGACATTTTGGCGCCGGCGTTCGTCTCTACGTTTGGCACAACGTTTTCCTGCGCCCCGAAGCCCATGTATACGAGGTCCACAACAACAACGAATTCCCCTCCAGCAACGCGAACCGGTTCGCTATTTCGATCGGTTACTCGCTCAAGCCGGGATTCTAAAAGAGGGACTCCGTCACAACGCATAACAGCCCACGGCTTGGCCGTGGGCTTTAATTCTTGCGCCTGCATTACCTGCAAGATTCTTACTGCGGTTTCAGTCCGGGCAACACGACTGCAAAGATTTCCTCGACTAACTCTACCGTTAAAGGCCGGTTGCGCACCAGCAGCCGCAGGTAGAGAGGGCCATAGAGAACGTCCAGGATTGTTTCTGAATCAATATCGGCGCGAAGTTCGCCGGCCTTCACGCTTTGTGTAATCAGCTCGCGGGCTTCACGCCGCCGTGGCTCGACCCAGTGGGCGCGGAATGCCTCGATGATCTCCGGGTCCGATTGTCCGGCGCCAATGACCGCCGCAATCACTTTGCCCAAGGGACTGTTGAAGATCGGTACCCATCGTTCCATCTGAGCGCGGAACGCCTCCAAGGCCGGCCCGACCGTTGGATAACTGAGTTCCGAACCCACCACCGAAACAAAAGCATCTATCACCAGAGCAGCTTTGTTGGGCCACCAGCGATAGACCGTGGCTTTGCCCACACCGGCGTGAGCAGCGATTGATTCAATCGAGAGATCGCTGAACCCGGATTCCTTCAGCAGTTCTACCGTGCTGAGCAGAATGGCTTTACGGGCTTCTTCGCTGCGGGGACGCCCGGGGGCGCGGGCGATTATGGCCGTTTCAAGGGCAGGCTTGGACATCAGTGGTAGACTGTAACATAATTTAAATCCGATACGACTCGTATTTCATCTATGGCTGATACGCAGTAGTTTGATGCCAGGGCCCCTTGGCTTTGATTGCAGTTTCAACTGGAGTTACGGAATAGACCATGTGGATTGTTGCCTTAGCTTTACGCAGGCCATACACGTTCGTAGTGATGGCACTGCTGATTCTGATTCTTAGCCCCATCGTCATCCTGCGCACTCCCACCGATATTTTTCCCGAAATTGACATTCCGGTGATCAGCATTGTCTGGCAATACGCCGGACTTGCGCCAGAAGACATGGCGAACCGCATCACTACCACTACCGAGCGTGCTCTGACCACGCTGGTGAATGATATCGATCATATTGAATCGCAGTCGTTGAACGGCGTTGCCGTAGTCAAAGTATTTTTCCGGCCCCACGCTAATATTCAAACCGCGCTGGCGCAGGTCACGGCAATTTCGCAGACCCAGCTTAAGCAATTGCCACCGGGCACGACGCCGCCTCTGATCATTCAATACTCGGCTTCCAGTGTGCCAATCGTTCAAATCGGATTGAGCAGCAAAACTCTGCCGGAGCAGCAACTATTCGATCTGGGCACAAACTTTATTCGCACCCAGCTTATTACGGTGCCGGGCGCGGCCATTCCCTACCCCTACGGTGGCAAACAGAGACAGATCCAGGTGGATATTGATACGCCGGCCATGCAGGCCAAGAATCTCACGCCCCTGGATGTGGTGAACGCGATCAGCGCGCAGAACCTGATCCTGCCGGCAGGGACAGTCAAGTTCGGAGAGCTAGAATCGCAGGTTGAGATGAATTCCAGCCCGCAGACGGTCGCGGAGCTGAACAATCTGCCAATCAAGACGCAGAATGGCGCAACCATTTACATTCACGATGTCGCCCATGTGCGCGACGGATTCCCACCGCAAACAAACATTGTTCGCCAGGGCGGAGAACGAGGAACGCTGCTCAGCGTTTTGAAGAATGGCGGCGCCTCTACTTTGGATATCGTCAAAAACATCAAAGAGATGTTGCCCGATCTTCAGAAAGGGCTCCCCAAAGCGCTCGATATGAAGTTGCTCTTTGATCAATCCCTGTTTGTACGAGCTTCGATCGAGGGAGTGGTCAAGGAAGCGCTGACGGCAGCTTGCCTCACCGCGGCGATGATTCTTCTGTTTCTCGGAAACTGGCGCAGCACGCTGATTATTGCGATTTCCATCCCACTTTCCATTCTGGTTTCAGTCATTACGCTGAGTGCGCTGGGCGAGACTTTCAACATCATGACGCTGGGCGGCCTCGCTCTCGCGGTAGGAATTTTGGTCGACGATGCGACCGTTGAAATCGAAAACATCGAACGTAATTTGGCCATGAAGGCCGAGCTCAAAGACGCGATCCTGACCGGCGCCCAGCAGATCGCCGTACCGGCGTTTGTTTCGACTTTGGCCATCTGCATTGTGTTCGTGCCGATGTTTTTTCTGACCGGCGTAGCGCGATATCTTTTCGTACCGTTGGCGGAAGCGGTCGTCTTCGCCATGCTGGCATCGTATCTGTTATCCCGAACGATTATTCCCACGCTGGTTATGTATCTGTTGCGCGGTCACGAACACGATACGCACAAGGCGCCGACAAATTTTCTGGGACGTTTCCAGAAAGGTTTCGAAGCCCAATTCGAGAAGCTGCGGGAGTCTTACCGCGGGGCGCTGGAAAGCGCCATGGGGAGCCGGCGCATTTTCGTAATCTGCTTTTTGGGTTTCTGTATTCTTTCCGGCGGCCTGATTTTTTTCCTGGGCCGCGATTTCTTCCCTAACGTGGACGCCGGCCAAATGAGGCTGCATGTGCGGGCGCGTCCGGGCCTGCGTATTGAAGAGACCGCCCGACTGGTGGACCAGGTGGAGCAACAGATTCGCCAGACTATTCCGCAAAAAGAGCTAGGCATCGTCCTGGACAATATTGGGTTACCGTACAGCGGCATCAATACTTCGTACAGCAACTCCGGCACGATTGGAACCGCGGACGCGGAGATTCTCGTTAGTTTGAACGAAAAGCATCGTCCCACTGAAAGTTATATTCACAAATTAAGAGAAACTTTGCCCCGGCAATTTCCCGGCGTGGAATTTTTCTTTCAGCCGGCGGACATCGTGAGTCAAATCCTGAATTTCGGATTGCCTTCCCCGATTGATGTGCAGTTGGTTGGCGCGCACTACGCCCAAAATTATGCGATGGCGCAGGACATCGCCAACTCGTTACGCCACGTTCCCGGCGCGGTGGATGTGCATGTGCAGCAGCAGATGAATAATCCAGCCCTCTTCTTGAATGTGGACAGGACCCGCGCCCAGAATGTCGGACTTACGCAGCGCGATGTGGCCAGTAACTTACTGGTCTCTTTGAGCGGCAGTTTCCAAACCTCCCCCACCTTCTGGCTGAATCCGAAGAATGGCGTCAGCTACAACGTGGCGGTGATGACTCCGCAATACAAACTGGAAACCTTGCAATCTCTGATGAACACGCCGATTAACGGCTCAACGGCGACCACGCCGCAGGTGCTGGCGAACCTGGCCACGGCAACTCCCACGACTGCGCCGGCGATCATAACCCACTACAACGTGGCGCCGACGGTGGATGTGTACGCGAGCGTCGACGGTCGCGATCTGGGCGGCGTAGCCGACGACACCGAGAAGAAGCTGGCTCCTTTCCGCGAAAAATTGAAAAAATTGAACGATGGCACCAAGATGATTGTTCGCGGACAGGTGCAGACCATGAATTCCTCGTTTGCAGGTCTTCTCATCGGTCTGGTGATGTCGATTGTGCTCGTGTATCTGTTGATCGTGGTGAATTTTCAGTCCTGGCTGGATCCTTTTATCATCATCACCGCCTTGCCGGGAGCGCTGGCCGGGATCCTCTGGATGTTGTTTCTGACGCACACTTCTTTGAGTGTTCCGGCATTGACCGGGGCCGTGATGTGCATGGGCGTGGCCACGGCCAACAGTATTCTGATGATTTCGTTTGCCCGCGAACGCATGGATGAGGGCATGTCGCCTCTCCAGGCCGCTCTGGAAGCCGGACATACGCGCATGCGGCCAGTCATCATGACCGCTCTGGCGATGATTATCGGAATGTTGCCAATGGCCTTTGGATTAGGCGAAGGCGGCGAACAAAACGCCCCGTTGGGCCGCGCCGTTATTGGTGGTCTGTTGTTTGCCACCGTGGCGACCCTGTTCTTTGTGCCGGTTGTGTTCAGTATTTTCCATGACCGGCGGGTCAAACGTGAATCTTCACAGCCATGAATCGCGTCATAAGTTACTAGCCGTTGAACGGGATGGAAACGAAATATGGAACAACAGGTAATTGAGCGGAGTGAAGTGACACAACCCCGGCACGACGACCGGAAGAAAAACCACGGCTTGACCGTTTTACTCGCCGTGCTGGGCATTCTTTTCATTGTGGGCGCCGTCGCCGGACTCATGATTCGCTTCAGCGAAAGCCACGCTCTGGCGAAAGAAACCGAAGCCCTCGCCGTGCCGACAGTCGCGATCATCCACCCGCAACAGGAGGCGCCGCAGCAGGAATTGGTGTTGCCGTCCACTTTGCAGGCTTACACGGAGTCGCCGATTTATGCCCGCACCAACGGCTATTTGGCGAAGTGGTACAAGGACATCGGTAGTCACGTCGAGAAAGGGCAAATCCTAGCCGACATCGAGACGCCGGAGATCGATCAGGAGTTGGCGCAAGCCGGTGCGGCGCGCGATCAGGTCGCGGCTCAAACGGCAGTTGCCAAAACTTCCGCCGAACGCTGGGAGAATCTCCAGAAGCAGGACGCAGTCGCCCAGCAGGAAACCGATGAACGGACCAGCAGCTACGTACAAGGGAAAGCCAATCTGGCTTCGTCCGACGCCAATGTGCGCCGCTTGCAGCAATTGGAGTCTTTCAAGCACGTCTATGCGCCTTTTTCGGGCGTGATCACGAAACGAAACGTGGATATCGGCGCGCTGATCAATGCCGGCAACGGCGGCAACAATCAGGAACTGTTTGACATAGCAAAAATCGATCCCATTCGCGTTTATGTGAATGTTCCAGAGATTTATGCGCCGCTCATCCATAGCGGGGTGGAAGGAAGCATTGAACTGGCAGCCCTGACTGGCCAGCGCTTTTCGGGAAAGGTCGTCCGCACTGCCAATGCCATCGATGTTGCGACGCGCACCTTGAATACCGAAATCGATGTGCCCAATCCCAAGGGAATTCTGCTGCCGGGCTCGTTTGCACAGGTCCACTTTGCTCTAAACGTCGTGACCCGTAGTCTTTCGCTCCCGGTGAACGCGTTATTGTTCCGCGCCGAAGGCACCCGCGCCGCCGTTGTGGGCGAGGACGGGAAAGTTTCTTTGAAGCCCGTGGTGATTGGCCGGGATTATGGAACCTCCGTGGAAGTTCTCGGCGGCGTACTGCAAACAGACAGCGTGGTATTGAATCCCAGCGATTCGCTTGAAGAAGGTCAGCAGGTACAGGTTGCGAAGCAAGGCGGCGGCACCTCATGAAGTCACGTTATTTTGCACTCGCCCTCTTGCTGGCAAGCGTAACGGCATATGCCGGACAGGCGAAGTACAAGAAGCCAGACATCGTCATTCCTGCGAACTGGCAGACCCCGGCCCCCTGGCACGAAGCCAGTCCGGTGGATGCCATTCCCAAGGGCACCTGGTGGACGCTCTTTGCCGATGCCGAGCTGAATCAATACGAAGACCGCGCGATGGCCAACAATCAGACGCTGAAGGCTGCGGTATCGCGCCTGGCCGAGGCCCGTGCGTCTGCCCGCGTGACTGCGTCAGGCCTTTACCCCGAACTGGATGCGAACCCTTCGGCTTCCCGGCAACGCGTTTCTGGAAACCGCCCAACTCTGGGTTCGACCGTTCCACTGCGGCCGGACACCGAAAACACTTTTGCAATTCCATTCACCCTCAACTATGAAATCGATCTTTTCGGCCGCATCCGTCGCAGTGTCGAAGCTGCCAACGAGAATCTCCAGGCGTCGGCGGCGGACCTTGAGAACGTCCGCCTGATGGTGAGTTCGGAGTTGGCTGCAGATTATTTCTCGCTGCGCGAATTGGATGCCGAAATTGCGGTCATCCAGAGAGCCATTGAGATCCAGCAAAAAGGACTGGACCTGGTCAATAAGCGGCACGAAGGCGGCGCAGTTTCAGGACTCGACGTCGCCCAGCAGGAAACGGTCCTCGAATCCTCGATCGCGCAAGTTGACTTGCTGCGGCAGCAGCGCGCGCAGTACGAACACGCAATCGCCGCATTGCAGGGTTTGCCGGCTTCGCAATTTCAGGCGCCCGTTCGCGAACTCACGGCGCAGCCTCCGGCCATTCCGTTGCAGTTGCCGTCAGAGTTGCTACAACGGCGTCCCGATATCGCGACCGCGGAGAGAGAAGTGGCAGCGGCAAACTCGCAGATTGGCGTGGCCCGGGCTGCGTTTTATCCCAGCATCCCATTGGTCGGCGGCGGAGGCCTGGAAAGCCGTGATATCACCACCCTCTTCAACGCTCCCAGCGCTTTATGGTCGATCGGATTGAGCGCTCTCGAGCCGCTATTCGCCGGCGGACGCTTGCATGCCCGCCTCGATCTCGCTCGCGCCTCGTACGACGAGAACGTGGCGAATTACAAAGAGTCTGCGCTGGTCGGCTTTCAACAAGTCGAAGATGCGCTTTCGGGATTGACTGCGCTCCAGTCGGCATCGCAATCGCAACAGCGAGCGGTCGACGCCGCTGAACGTTCGCTCAACCTGGCAAACACGCGTTACACCGGCGGACTGGTCACCTATCTCGATGTAGTGACAGCTGAGACCCAGGCCTTGACCAACGAACGCCTCGCCACGCAGATTCTAGGGCAGCGCCTGGTGACATCGGTTTATCTGGTGAAGGCGCTAGGCGGAGGCTGGGATAGTTCCAGCCTGGCTTCAGTCGGTATTGTGAAGCCCAGCTTGAAACAGGCGGTACAGCAGTAGAGCAAATTCTTCGTCAAGACAACCTGACACCGCTTCCTCATCTACAATAGCCACAGAATAATTTCATACATTCAGGAGAACCCCATGGAACGCAAGGCCAGCGCAATTTGGAAGGGCGGACTCAAAGACGGCAAAGGCGCAGTGTCTTCCGCCAGCGGAGTTTTGTCGAATACTCCCTACTCTTTCGCCACCCGGTTTGAAGAGACGCCCGGCACCAACCCGGAAGAACTGATTGCCGCAGCCCATGCCGGCTGCTTTTCAATGGCGCTTTCCGGACAACTCGGCGCCGCAAATCTCACGGCCTCCAGCATCGAAACCTCAGCCACGGTAACTTTGGAAAAGCTCGATTCCGGTTTTGCCATCACCAAAGTTCATTTGGATGTCGTAGCCCGCGTCCCTGGCGCCGACGCCGCCGCATTCGACAAAGCCGCACAAAACGCCAAAAGCGGATGCCCCATATCCAAGCTGCTGAAAGCCGATATCACCATGACCGCCAAACTTGAGGGCTAAGCAAATTTCAGATTGTTGATTTTAGATTGCAGATTTGGGACCTTGACCATCAGGGATCGAAATCTGCAATCTACGATCTCAAATCTGAAATCTACGATCCGACGCCCTCCCGTAGACGGCCCAGCCTCACCTCTGTAGAATGTAGTTCTCACCTGATCGGTCGCCCGCAAGGATTGACCAACTAGATTGCCATCGTGGCGGAATTGGCAGACGCGCGTGGTTCAGGTCCACGTACTCGCAAGGGTGTGGGGGTTCGAGTCCCTTCGATGGCACCATTCAAACAAAGTGCGTCAACCACCAACGATACGAAGTAACACCAGGGAAGGCCTTCTTAGGATTTCCTTGGTGTAACTTCGTGTCCTTGGTGGTTGATGAATTTGGGCTCCCCAAGCTCGCTTTTGCTACAATTTACCCATCATGGCACCGCATTCCGCATTCACCGACGTCCCCACCGCCATCGAAGAAATCCGCGCCGGACGCATGATTATCGTCGTCGACGATGAAGACCGCGAGAACGAAGGCGACCTCACTCTCGCCGCCGAGAAAGTCACTCCCGAAGCCATCAACTTCATGGCCAAGTTCGGACGCGGCCTGGTCTGTCTCGCCCTGACCGAAGAGCGCCTCGATCATCTGCGCATCGGCCCCATGACCGCCGAAAATACTTCCAATTATGGCACCGCTTTTTGCGAAGCCATCGACGCCCGCGACGGCGTGACCACCGGAATTTCAACCTACGATCGCGCCCGCACCATCCAGGTGGCAATCGATCCCGCGACCCGGCCAACGGATTTAGCGCGTCCCGGCCACGTTTTCCCGCTGCGCGCTCGCAAAGGCGGCGTGCTGGTCCGCGCCGGTCAAACCGAAGCCTCGGTCGATCTCGCTCGCATGGCCGGCCTGGTTCCGGCCGGCATCATTTGCGAAATTATGAAGGACGACGGCACCATGGCTCGCGTCCCCGACCTGGTGGAATTCTGCCAAACCCACGGCATGAAAATGCTGACGGTCGCCGACCTGATCCGTTACCGCATGCAGAATGAACGCTACGTGCATCGCGTGGGCGAAGCGTTGATCAATACCTGCCATGGCGAGTTCCGGCTGATCGCTTACGAAAGCGAAGTCGACGGCGGCGACTCCCACATTGCCCTGGTGCGCGGCGACATCGAAAACAGTGATGTCCCAGTGCTCGTCCGCATGCACTCTCACTGCGTCCTCGGCGACGTCTTCGGATCCACGGGTTGCGATTGCCACGCCACCATCGAGGGATCGATGGACGCTATCGCCCGCGAAGGCCGCGGAGCGCTGATTTATCTGCATCAGACGTCCAGGGGATTTTCGGTCGAGCGCGTCGGAGAGCGGACTGCATTGAGCTTTCATCGCGATCACACTCTTCCCGCTTTACCCGAGAGCGAGCGCAAGACTCAACGCGAAATCGGCATCGGCGCGCAAATCCTCTCGGACTTGAATTTGCGCCGAATTCGCCTCCTCACCAATCATCCCCGCCGGGTCGTGGCACTCGAAGGATTTGGCATCGAAATCGTCGAGCAAGTCTCGATCCCGCACCAGGAACTCAAAATCGGGACCCGCTGACTCCGCAAACAAAAAGTCCCCGTCTTGCGACGGGGACTTTATTGAGACGAATTGGCTGGAAACCACTTATCCGATTTTTTTCTTGCGGCGTAGCAGGCCCGCCATGCCTACCAAGCCAGTACCAAACAATCCAAGAGTACTCGGCTCAGGAACAGCGCTTGCCAGGGTAGTAGTGCCGTCAAGTTTTCCACCGGTAATCCTCATCGTGACTACCTGCCCATTCATGGTGACGCCGTTATACGTTCCCGTCACCTTGCCGGTGATCGTGAACGTGGGAGCGACACCGTGACTGCGCGGTGACGACGTGACTGTAACATCTCCGGTAAATGTGCCCTGGAAGATCACACCCCTCGGAATACCATCAACACCGGCGCCCTTAACCGTAAAGCTTCCCCCACCGGCAAAAAGAGTGGTCGTAACATTCGTGGATGAATTGAAACTCGAACTCAGTTCTGCCCCGGTCGAGAAACTCAGGCTGGCAAGCGCCGGAT
The DNA here is from genome assembly GCA_963794195.1 of uncultured Acidobacteriaceae bacterium. Lineage (GTDB taxonomy): Bacteria > Acidobacteriota > Terriglobia > Terriglobales > Acidobacteriaceae > DATBAX01. The sequence continues at coordinate 267,950 of CAWCCU010000005.1, read as the reverse complement.
GGGGACCGCTTCCAATGATGGATCCACCGCCGCCAAAGCCGTCGATTTCGAGAAGTTTGGCCTTGTTCAGGGTCACGCCACTGCTACTGACGCTCAGTGAGCCGCCCGAATTCTTAAAGATTAAGCTGCTGTCTGCAAATGCAGCCATCGGCAAAGCCAGCATCAGTAAAGTCAACAAAACTATTCGTCTCATAAAGGATCCCTCGTCTGTAACCAAAAAAAATTTAACTTGAGGCCTCATTCTTTCAAGGCCGTCGGGCACTGGGTCAGAACTTTGCAAAACTCCAAGAGTCGCCATGCACTTTGATTACCAAAGTAACCGACACTTCCGGTATTGCATTCAAAAGACTTAATAGCGATACATGGGCGATTATGCCGTTCAGTGTGCAAATACGTGCAACTCTCGGCTCAAATAGCTTCACACCGCAGAGTGGAATTCTCAACTGGAGAAAGTCAGGCCCGGGAAGCCATCTCAAAATCGCGCTCGGCAATCCTACTCGCTTCGCTGTCCCAGGTCGAGGGTTTTCTGACAAATTTCATCCCGTATAATTCTTGGATTCGCCATGCCCGCCAGCCTCGATCAGATAATCGCCACAACCCGCATCAAAGTCGCCGAAGCCCGGCGCACAGCGGACCTGCGGGATCTTGACCGTCGCGCGCAGGCCCACACGCCCCGCGGGTTTCGGCGGGCGCTCGAAGCCAGGAGCAGAAGTGGCATCGCAATCATTGCGGAACTCAAAAAAGCTTCACCTTCGCGAGGATTGATCCGCGCGAATTTCGATGTCGAGAGTCTGGCTCACGAATTGGAACAGGCCGAAGCGGCTGCGCTATCGGTCCTGACCGACCAGGAATTCTTCCAGGGGTCACTCGGGAACTTGCGATGCGCCTCGTCCTCCACGCAACTTCCATGTTTGCGTAAAGACTTCATGGTGGACGAATTCCAGGTCCTCGAAGCGCGGGCCAACTCGGCAGACGCCGTCCTGCTAATCGCCGCCGCATTATCGCAAACCGAACTAATTTCCCTGGCGCAAGCGGCCCGCCAACTCGATCTCGATGTTCTATGCGAAGTTCATGACGAACAAGAGTTGTCTCGCGCCGTGGACGCCGGTTGCGATCTGATTGGGGTCAATAGCCGCGATCTTCGTAGCTTCAAAGTGGATCTCGCGACCGCTTTCCGCCTGGTCGATCTGATTCCCAGGAATGCAATTCGAGTCGCCGAAAGTGGCATCCAGAGCGGAGCGGACATCGCCCGTCTGCGAGCGGCCGGATATCAAGCATTTCTTATAGGCGAATCATTGATGAAAGCCGAATCGCCAGGCAAAGCGCTGAGAACTTTATTAGCGGAGGCGGCAATTCCTGTATCGAGTTCAGCGTAAGTAGCCGGGACTTTGGGTATCAGGTCATTGGTGCCAGATCTCAGGTTCCTATGACCTTGAGACCTGTCACTCGTCACCTTTTTATGACCTGGATAAAAATCTGCGGCACCACCAATCTCGAAGACGCGCTGCTGGCAGTAGAGGCCGGGGCCAATGCCTTGGGATTCGTGTTTCACGAAAAAAGTCCTGAGGAACGTTACTGCGGAAGCTGTGGCGAAGATTGTCGCGAAATTGGCCCCAGAAATCCAAAGAGTCGGCGTATTCGCCGGCACGCCAATGCTGGAAGCTGCAAGAATTGCTGCCCTTTGCGGATTAACCGAACTCCAATTCCATGTGCCCTCTTCGGGAATTTCTCGCGAAGAATTTGGTTCTTTGGTCACGGTGGGCATGGCAGGCGTTAAGAAAGTGTTCTGGGTATTCTCTGCCCACGATCTACTGGGCGATAAGCCCCGGATCAATGTGAATCTTGCTTCTTTCGTGAATACGCCATTCGATACCGTGTTGCTCGATTCGGGCACTCCCCAGCAACCGGGCGGCACTGGTCGCGTCTTCGATTGGGAAAATGCCGCACCCTTGGTTGAAAAAATGAGCAGGCATGTAAAAATCATCGTCGCTGGCGGCCTCACGCCTATCAACGTTACCGAGGCAATCCGTATACTAAGACCCTGGGGCGTGGATGTGGTTTCCGGCGTCGAATCATCTCCCGGCAAAAAAGACCCGGATAAAGTCCGCGCGTTCATAAAAGCAGTCCGGCAATCTGAGAAAATCGATTAAGTCATGGCAACCGCAACCATCACGAAGAAGAAACCAGTTTCGGTCCGCACCAACTCCCGGACGCTTCGGCGTTTACGGCGGACGCTATGTCCCTGAAACGCTCATGGCCGCGCTCGAAGAACTGGAGCACGCCTACGACAAAACCAAGCGGGACAAGAAATTTCAACGCCGATTGAGCGAATTGCTACACACCTACGCCGGACGGCCTACGGCATTGTTCTTCGCACAAAGCCTCACCAAAAATCTTGGCGGTGCGAAAATTTATCTTAAGCGCGAAGACCTGCTCCACACCGGCGCCCACAAAATCAACAACTGCCTCGGACAAGCCCTGCTCGCCGAGCGCATGGGCAAACGCCGCATCATCGCCGAAACCGGCGCGGGACAACACGGCGTCGCCACTGCCACCGTCTGCGCTCTGCTGGGTTTCGAATGCGTCGTCTATATGGGTACTGAAGACATGCGCCGCCAGGAACTAAACGTCTTTCGTATGCGTTTGCTCGGCGCGGAAGTGCGCGGTGTAAACGCCGGATCATGCACTTTGAAAGACGCCATCAACGAAGCCATGCGTGACTGGGTCACCAACGTCCGCACCACCTATTATCTTTTGGGCAGCGTGCTGGGAGCGCATCCCTATCCCACGATGGTCCGCGACTTTCAAAAAGTGATTGGCATCGAAGCCCGCGCGCAGATTCTCAAAGCCGAAGGCAAACTGCCCACAGCGATCATCGCATGCGTAGGCGGCGGATCGAATGCGATCGGAATTTTTTATCAATTCCTCAAAGACAAAAAAGTAAAGCTAATCGGGGTCGAAGCCGGCGGTCGCAGCGAAAAGTTAGGCGAACACGCTGCCCGCTTTCGTGGAGGCTCACCGGGAGTCCTTCAAGGCACGTACTCGTACGTCTTGCAAGACGCAGCCGGACAAATCGCTCTCACTCATTCCGTTTCAGCGGGACTCGATTATCCATCCATCGGCCCAGAACACGCCTGGATGCAGGGAACCGGACGCGCCGAATACGTCTCGGCGACCGATGCCGAAGCGCTCGAAGCTTTGACGACACTGTCGCGCACCGAAGGAATTATTCCAGCCCTCGAATCCGCCCACGCCGTCGCCGAAGCCATCAAACGCGCCCCGAAAATGAAGAAATCGGAAATCGTGATCGTGAATATTTCCGGCCGCGGCGACAAAGATATCGGAATTCTGAGAGAGAATTTGAAAATCGATTGAGAAACCAATTTCAGATTTGAGATTGCAGATGTCAGAATGAATATCTGCGATGAACGGCGTTGGCACTTAAATCTGCAATCTAAAATCACAAATCTAAAATTATTCCCATGCCGCTATCCTTCATAAACCGTCCATCCCTCGTCGCCTACGTCACCTGCGGCGATCCCGATCTCGCCACCACCCGTGAAGTCATCCTCGCCGCTATCGCTGCCGGCGCCGATGTCATAGAACTTGGCGTTCCCTTCAGCGAGCCAGTCGCCGACGGTCCGGTGATCCAGCGAGCCACCGAACGAGCACTTAAGAATGGAACGACTCTCGCCCAGGTATTGCAGCTCGCGGCGGAAGTTCGCGTCCACGCGCAATCCACGCGGACTGATTATCTTTTCCTACTTGAATCCAATTTTGCGTATGGGACTGGAAAAATTTTGCAAGATTGCTCGTCTCGCCGGTGTTGACGGAGCTTTGATCACGGATCTCCCGGTCGAAGAGGCAGGAGAATACCTGCGTCTAATGCGGCAAAATAATCTGGCGACAGTTTTTCTGGCCGCCCCCACCAGCCCGGATGAACGGCTTAAAGCAAATCGCCAAAAGCTCCACCGGATTTGTCTATGCCGTCTCCCGAACCGGCGTCACCGGGACACGCGTGCAACCACCGAAGAAGCGGAAAAATTAGTGCGACGCCTGCGAAAATTCACCAAGCTGCCAATCGCGGTGGGATTCGGCATTTCCACGCCGGACCAATTCGCCGCCGTCGGAAAATTCGCCGACGCCGCCGTGATCGGCAGCAAAATCGTCGAGACCATCGAGCGGAATCCCGGCAAGGAAGCGGAGTCTGTGGCACAATTTATAAGGCAGCTGTCAGCCGTCAGCTCTCAGCCATCAGCCAAACCCTGATTTATCATTACCAAGATTCAAAGCCGCCTCGATCTCAAAATATCGAAGCGAGGACTTGGCTGAAAGCTGACGGCTGAGAGCTGATAGCTCCATGGACATTTCCGACTGGCGAAAAAAAATCGACGACCTGGACCGTCAACTGGTGGACTTAATCAGCCAGCGCGCGCAGGCCGCCCATGCGATCGGCAAATTAAAGCGCACTGCCGGCATGCCGATTTACGAGCCCGATCGGGAAAAAAAGGTTTTTGAAAACGCCACAAAAGTAAATCCCGGTCCGTTGGCGGACCGCGACTTGCTAAGAATTTACGAGCGCATCATGGACGTCATGCGCCAGATACAGCGCGAAGAAATCGCGCCCGAAGCGGCAGAAGGCACCGGCAGCACAGAATTAGATTCGCAAGTAGAAGACTAGAAAACGCAGTCAGCATCAGCAATTCAGCCGCAAGGCTGATGGATTAGCTGAGAGCTGACAGCTGAGAGCTGACAGCTTCCTATGATCGTTGCCATGCAAGACACCGCGAGTGACGAGCAAATCCAGGATGTGGTTGAACACCTTGTCCGCATGGGATTTGCCGTTCATCGCACCACTGGCGAGCGCCAGACCATCCTCGCGGCGGTCGGCGCGCGCATTGATTTCGACACCCGCAATCTCGAAGTCCTTTCCGGCGTCGAAAAAGTCCACCGCATCAGCGCCCCCTACAAGCTTGCCGGGCGCAGCTTTCGTCCCGAAGGCACCATCATCGAATTTCCCAACGGCGTGAGAGTCGGCGGCAAGGAAGTCATCATCATGGCGGGCCCTTGTTCCGTCGAATCCCGCGAACAACTTTTCACCGTCGCCGAATTAATTGCGAAAGCCGGCGCCCGCGCTCTTCGTGGCGGCGCTTTCAAACCGCGCAGCTCGCCGTATTCGTTTCAGGGTATGGGTCTCGAAGGCCTGAAACTTTTGCGTGAAGCGGGAGACCGTTTCAAACTTCTCGTCATCAGCGAAGTCATGGAGATTTCGCAGATAGAAATCATGCTGCCCTACATCGATATTTTCCAGGTCGGGGCACGCAACATGCAGAACTTCAACCTGCTTCGCGAACTGGGCAAGGTCAAAAAGCCGGTTCTGCTAAAACGCGGCATCGCTGCGACAATCGAAGAGTTGCTGCTCTCCGCCGAATACATCATGTCGGGCGGAAATTACGAAGTCATTCTGTGCGAACGCGGCATCCGAACGTTTGAAACCTACACGCGCAACACGCTCGACGTTTCGGCGATCCCGGTAGTCCACAAGCTTTCGCATTTGCCGATGGCATCCGATCCCTCGCACGGCACCGGACTTCGTGATCAGGTTCCACCCATGGCGCGAGCATCGGTCGCGGCCGGTGCGGACGTACTGCTCATGGAAGTGCATCACGATCCCGACAAAGCATTTTCGGACGGCGCACAGTCTCTCTATCCAGCACAGTTCGCAAAACTGATGGACGAGTTGCGCATGATCGCACCAGCCGTAGGGCGTACGATCGCTTAAAGTCTTTTCACCACAGAGACACAGAGTCACGGAAAAAGCTTTTTATTAGAATTTGTTTTTCTCCGTGCCTCAGTGTCTCCGTGGTAAAAATCCTCCCATGCCCATCCGGCAAATTACGATCGTAGGCACCGGCCTGATTGGCGGCTCGCTGGGGCTGGCCCTGAAGAAGCACCATTTCACCGGACGCATCATCGGCTGCGACCGCGCCCCGGTTCTCGAACGCGCTCGTGCGAAAGGCGCAATTGACGAAGGCCACCTCCATCCCGCCGATGCCGCCCGAGGAAGTCAACTCATCGTGCTGGCGACTCCAGTTGGCGGCATTATCGAACTGGTTGAACGACTGGGTGCAGCCATGCCTCCGAAAACTCTGCTCACGGATGTTGGCAGCACCAAGGGCGAAGTCCTGGCACAGGCCAAGAAAGTCTTTGGCAAAAATGTTAGCCGCCGTTTTCTCGCTGGACATCCCATGGCCGGCAAAGAACAAGCCGGCGTGGAATTCGCCGACCCAGACTTATTTCAAAACGCAGCCTGGTTCTTCACTCCGGTTCCTGGCCAAAATCTTCACGAAGGCCTGAGCGGAGAATTCATCGAGTGGGTGGAAAAAATCGGCGCCCGTATCGCCAGCCTCGACGCCGAAGCACACGACCAACTCTGCGCCTGGATCAGCCACTTGCCGCAATTGATCTCCACCGCGCTGGCCGCTGCTCTTGTCGATGAATACGGCGAAGACGCTCCCTTACTTGACGCCGGCGGACGCGCCTTGCGCGAGATGACCCGCATCTCTGCCAGCCCCTATTCCATGTGGCGGGACGTTGCGCTCACCAACAAGGCTAGCATTCAAAAGGCCCTGCATAAAATGGAACAGCGCCTCGCCCACATCCGCGAGAATCTGGACACGCGCGAACTTGCCATGGAATTCGAACGCGCGCACCGTCTCAGGAAAATCTCGACTCAAACCCTCTCACCACAGAAACGCCGAGAAAAAAAATAAAACCTTGTCATCCTCAGAGAGCGCAGTTCGCGAACCAAGGACCTATGCAGTTTCTCTCAAGCCTTTGCCGCCTTCAAATGCACAGGTCCTTCGCAATTCGCTCAGGATGACGGTTCGGAATCTCTATTCCGACATGCTTCGTTCATGAAATTGCTTTAGAATCTTCTCCATGAACAAAGTTGTCGCCAACGCCGACGAAGCCGTAAAAGATATCTTCGACGGCGCCACCATCATGGTCGGAGGCTTCGGACTCTGTGGCATGCCGGAAAATCTTATCCGCGCCCTGGCTCGCAAAGCGGTTAAGAATCTAAATACCATCAGCAACAACGTCGGCGTCGACGGACTCGGCATGGGTGTGCTTCTCGCTGCCGGCCAAATTCGTTCGCACATCGGCACCTACGTCGGCGAAAACAAATTGCTCGAACAAATGGTCCTCGACGGGCGCATTCACCTCGACCTCATCCCGCAAGGCACGTTTTCCGAACGCATTCGCGCCGGCGGCGCCGGCATCCCCGCCTTTTTTACCCCCGCTGGATTCGGAACGCTGGTTGCCGAAGGCAAGGAAACGCGCGAATTCGATGGTCGCCCCTACGTCATGGAACACGCGCTGAAAGCGGACTTTGCGTTCGTTAAAGCCTGGAAGGGCGATAAATGGGGCAACTTGGTTTATCGCAAGACCGCGCGAAATTTTAACCCCATGATGGCCGCCGCCGCCGAAATCACCATCGCGGAAGTCGAGCACCTGGTAGAAGTCGGCGACCTGGATCCCGACCTCATCCACACTCCTAGCGTCTATGTGAACCGGATCTTCCAGGGAGAGCTCTACGAAAGGCGCATCGAAAAACGAACCGTCAGAAAAGCACCCCAACTCACGTAGAGACAGCTGCCTCGGCTGTCCGCCAAGACGAAGTTCGAATATTGAAATTTATGCCCAAGCCGCCCAAAGACGTCGACAAACGCGAACGCATCGTCAAGCGCATCGCCCAGGAACTGCGCGACGGTTTCTACGTTAATCTCGGCATCGGCATGCCCACGCTGGTCGCCAATTACGTCCCCGCCGGCATGGACGTAATTCTTCAATCTGAAAATGGCATGCTCGGCATCGGCCCTTATCCCCTCGAAGGCGAAGAAGATTGCGACCTGATCAATGCCGGCAAAGAAACTGTCAGCGAGATGGCCGGCACAGCTTATTTTTCCAGCGCCGATTCTTTCGCCATGATCCGCGGCGGCCACGTCGACCTTAGCGTGCTCGGCGCCATGGAAGTGGACGAGCAAGGCGACCTCGCCAACTGGATGATCCCTGGCAAAATGGTAAAAGGCATGGGCGGCGCCATGGATTTGGTGGCCAGTGCTCGCCGCGTGGTCGTCGCCATGGAGCACACTAACAAAGATGGTCAGCCGAAAATTTTGAAGAAATGCACCCTGCCATTGACCGGAGTAAAAGTCGTGCACATGATCGTCACCGAGATGGCGGTGATCCAAGTCACGCCTCAGGGATTGGTGCTGGAAGAAATCGCCTCAGAATTTACGCCGGAAGATGTTCAAAAAGTAACCGAACCAAAACTAATCGTAAGCCCAACTTTAAAACCCATGTCATCCTGAGCGAAGTGATTTCACTCGGCACGAGTGAAATCACGCAGTCGAAGGACACCTACAATCTAAACAGCTTCACTTCCCGCGCGCCGCCTCAAACTCATCGCCCTTCTGCCATCCCGCCACATTCGCCTGCGACGCCGCTTCCCACCCCAGCACGAATCCAAAACGCGCCATCACCGCATCCGCGGTGAAGTCCATGCTCTCGTGATACTCATCACTGGGCTGGTGATAATGCTTGGTCGTATACTCTTCCGCCTGCTCCAGCCCCCAGGCTTCATCGTGGCCTTTGTACTTCATGCCAGAGCTCACCGAGAAGGATGGAATCCCAACTCGCGCCAAACTGAAGTGGTCCGAACGATAGTAGTGCCCGGCCTCGGGCTGAGCATCGGGACGAATCACCAGCCGGAATTCTTTTGCCACCGCTTCCACCGTGGGATAAAACGTGGTCCGTTCCGCCCCGGAAACTTCCACTTCCTGCGGCGAACCGAGGGGCGGGATGTCATCGTAATTAAGATCCAGCGCAATTTTGCCGGCCGCAATCGGCGGATGCTTGCCTAAATATTCCGACCCCAACAATCCCTGCTCTTCCGCCGTGACCGACGCAAACAGAATCGACCTGCGCGGCTTTTCCGCCGCCTGTCCAAACACTCGCGCCAATTCCAAAATGATGCCGCAGCCGGTAGCGTTGTCCTCCGCGCCGTTGTAAATATTGTCGCCCGGCATATCGGGACGAATGCCCAGGTGATCGTAATGCGCCGTGTACAGCACAGCTTCATCTTTCAACTTCGCATCTGCTCCCGGCAGCATCCCCAACACATTATTCGATTCAAACGGACGCACCTTGCTCACCATGTGCGCCTTCAACTTCACCGGCAAATTCACCGGATGAAAATCGCGAGAGAGCGCATCAGCCATCATCTTTTCGATATTCATTCCGGAAGCTTTGGCCAGTTCCCTGGCCACATCGAGTTGCACCCAAGAAGCAACTTTCAATTTCGGCGTGCCATCCAGCTTCAGATACGACTTTTCTCCGGAATTTGAATTCCGCACCACTTCCCACGGATAACTCGCCATCTCCGTTTTATGAATCAAAATGACGCCCACTGCGCCTTTGCGCGCGGCTTCTTCATACTTGTAAGTCCAGCGCCCGTAATAAGTCAGTGCCCGCCCTTTGAAAAACTTTGGATCATCCGAGGTCGGCTCGTTCACCAGCATCAACAGGACTTTGCCTTTTACATCCACGCCTTTGTAATCGTCCCAGTTATATTCCGGCGCTTCGATTCCGTAGCCCACATACACAATATTCGCGTCCACATCGGATTCATGTTGTTGCGTTTGATCGTAGCCCACGTACTCATCCAACACTCTAAGATCGGTTGACGTCCCACTGGCGGACACAAAAGCAAACGTCGTCGCCGGATCCGGCGTGATGCCAACCATCGGCACCTTCTGCAAATAAGTTCCCTTGTCGCCCATCGGCTTCAATCCATAGAGCGCAAATTGCGTGGCGATATATTCAGCGGCAATGTCGCCGCCGCGCTGTCCGGTCCCACGGCCTTCGAGCAGATCGTGCGATAGAAAACGCACATGCTGGCGAATGTGCTCCGGATTAATCGTCTGCATGGCGGCGATCGCCGCGCCGGGCAGATGTGCCGAACTCAGCTCATCAGCACGACCTTTGGGACTCTGCGCCAACAAAACGCTGGCTATAAGAACCGATAGCACGACGAGTAGGCCCTTGCGCATTCTGCGAAACTCCTGCAACTGGTATAGGGAACGGCTTATTGTACGGGAAGAGAAACGAATACTCACCATGGAGAGTCGTGGGTCTTTTGGTTCAGCCCATCACAAGTTTATAGTCTGCCCTTCACCGCAAACCTTGTCATCCCGAGCGGAGAGGATGTTCACGAAGTGAAGGTCCTCGGAGTCGAAGGACCCCTACGATCGGCAGTCTGCGTGAAGCAGGGGTCCTTCGACTCCGGAAGTCCGCTCAGGATGACCGAAAACTTAGGTTTTTTCTCGACTCAAAAAGCCTTTACCCCGACCGGGGCTAATTTTTCGACCCTCAACCAGCGCGGAAGTCGGGAATCTGCTCGTCCGGCTGAAATAACGGGGCCATCATTTCGTTCGACGATACCGCCACCTTGCTGTTGATCTCTTGAACATCTTTCTTCAGCCAGCCGACGCTGGAAATTTCAATCTCGCCATTCTGCCCAATCCAAAAAACCGTGGGGACATTGGTCAGCCCATAAGCATTCGAGACCAGATAATTGTTGGGATCATCCAGCAGCACGGGAAACGTCACGCCAAACTTTTGTAGAAACGCAGCCGTATCCTGGCCCGCATTCTGTGACACACCGGCAATGGTCACATTCCTGCACGCATAAGCCTTAAAGACTCTCTGGAGAAAAGGAAACGCATACTGACACGTTGGACACGACACTTTGAAAAAAGCGAGGACGACGGGACCACGCTCCAGCTCTTCGCTCAGGGAAAATTTGCCGCCATCAATCGTAGGCAAAGTAAAATCCGGCGCTTTGGTTCCAGAAGTGAGTGCAGTCATGTCGCTCCTCAACGAACATTCTATTTTAAATGACCTTCGCCGCTCGCAGGATCTTCCGCGCCAGTCCAGTCAGAGGCAAGCTTTCGATTCGGTCAGCCGTCACCCACTTACCGATACTTTCGTCCGGCGCCGCCATCCGCCTTACTCGCACCGTATAGTCAGTCACCGTAATCGAATGCCGAAGAGTCAAAGTGCCGCCGTGATTCTTGTCATTCCGAGTGAGCTTCAGCTCACGAGGAACCTCACTGCCGGCCATCTCTGGCAACTCCCACATCCCGGGCATCAGCGAGACATCGGCCGGCCGTCGGACTAGAAACACCGCCTCATCCCGGCAATCCAGCGCATACTGAATTTCTTTCCTGATCTGGCGAGTTCCAGTCTCCAGCTTCGCCAACTCCCCACGCGTCACACACCATTGGTTCACCGGACACATCAGGCACAGCGGCTGTCGGGGCAAACAAATCGTCGCCCCCAACTCCATCATCGCCTGATTAAAATCGCCGGGCCTCGCTCGATCCAGCAAGGCTTCAGCAGTTTGCCACGACGCGTCGTCCGCAAGTCTCCTTCCCAGCAAACGGCCGAGCACCCGTTCCACATTGCCATCGACGACAGCCACCGGCTCCCCATACGCGATGCTAGCAATTGCTGCGGACGTGTAGCGTCCTATGCCGGGAAGCACACGCAGGTCTTTCGCATTGGCCGGAAATATTCCTGCGTTTTCTCTCACGACTTTCGCCGCGGCATGCAGCATCCGCGCCCGCCGGTAGTAGCCAAGCCCGCTCCAGACCGCCAGCACCGAGGCTTCCCGCGCCGCCGCCAGTTTTTCGACGGTCGGAAATCGCTTCAGGAATTTCTTGTAGTGCTCAATCACCGCAGCCACTCGAGTCTGTTGCAGCATGATCTCCGACACCCACACTCGATACGGATCATGATCGCGCCGCCAGGGCAGATCGCGTCCGTTGCGGTCGTACCAGTCCAGCAATTCCCGGCGAAACCAACGTTTCCCTTGTGAATCCTTAGCCAGCGGAATAGTTTTTAAGGCAGCATGCACGGACGTGATTGTATCGCGAGACTCCTCTGGTTTTAGCCAACGGCCAACAACCAACAGCCAACGACGGATTCCACCCAGACAGTGTCCAAGGGGATGCACCTCGGTTGACCCCAGCGCTGGGACAGGAAATAATCCATCCATGAGTGATTTCAATCGGAAGGTGGAAGAGGCAACGTCTCGCGCCAGCAAAACCGTCGGCGAAGCCGCCGAGCGCTTGGAAAAAGATTCGGCGGAGTTGATTAAATATCTGAATGACGAAGTGGTGCCGGCCGTTCGCCAGCAATCCACGAAAGCCTTGCGGGTCGCCGCCGGAAAACTGGCCGACCTCGCGGACTACATGGAAAAGCACTCCCCCAAAAAGTAATGTCTCGAATCAATTCAAAAACTGTTCTTGTACGCGCCTCGGCGTTTCTGTCCCTCGCGCTTTTGCTGACCAGTTGCGGACGCAAACAGACCCAGGTACAAGTCCCGCCTCCGCCCGCGATTACCGCGGTGGCTCCTCCCGCCACTCGCCTCGCTCCAGACAAAGCTCAACCCACCGAAGACAGCAACGACAAAGAAGCTCTCCGCGTTCCTCTCGACGCTAAACCACTCTCCGTGGAAACCGGACGCGCCAGTTGGTATGGAGCCACGTTCCAAAATCGCCGCACCTCGAATGGCGAGTTATACGACATGAACGCCATGACGGCAGCGCATCGCACTCTTCCGCTGGGTACGATCGTGCGCGTCACCAATGTCAAAACCGGCAACTCGGCAGTGGTCCGCATCACCGACCGCGGCCCGTTTATTCAAGGACGCATGCTGGATCTCTCCTTCGCCGCCGCAAAAAAGTGCGATGTCTGGGGCCCAGGGATTGCAACTGTTCGTCTCGAAGTCCTGCAAACCCCTACGCCGCTTGATTCTGGCGGACGCTGGGCAGTCCAGATCGGCGGCTTCGGCGAAGAAGACGCCGCCCGCGATCTCGCCGATCACCTAACTCGCCGTTATCGCACGGCCAAAGTCCTGAGCTTCAACAGTCCCGCCGGCGATTGGTGGGTGCGCGTACGCGTCCAGAACGACGACCGCAAACGCGCCGAAGACGTTGCCCGCGACACCCAAACCGCCCAGGGATCGATTTTTCTCGTCAGATTAGACTGACTCTGTTATCCCGTTTTATTCTGTCATCCTGAGAGAGAGTCGTTTGCGAACGTAAGGACCTGTGTATTTCCAACCTCTGCACGAATGATTCCCAAAATGCATAGGTCCTTCGTTCGCGAAAAGCGCTCTCTCAGGATGACAGCGTTTTTTATTTTTTTGCACCAGGCCGCGCCGCGGCTTATGATTTCACCTACACATGACTGATTGTTTATTCTGCCGCATCGTCGCCGGAGAAATCCCGGCCAAAAAAGTTTACGAAGACGAACACACCTTCGCCTTCGAAGACCTTGATCCAAAGGCACCGACTCATGTCCTCATCGTTCCCAAAAAACATATTCGGGGATTAAAAGAGGCCACGCCCGAGGAAGCGGAGATCGTCGGACGCTGTCATCTTGCCGCCGCCCACATCGCACGCGAGAGAAACATCGAGGAAGGCTATCGAACGGTCCTCAACGTTGGCCCCAAGTCGGGACAGTCGGTTTTCCACCTGCATGTGCATCTCATTGGCGGACGGAATTTGAGCTGGCCGCCGGGTTAACAACAACTTCCAAAGTTTTTCAATAACTTAGGGATATTGCAGAATTTCTTCAAACATTCGATGGTCTGTCGATTCCGAGCGATGCCGTTTCCCGGCGTACGAAGCCCCGCTGAGCGACAATCTCCGCCTGGACTGAGCCAGAGGCCAATTCGCCTCCCGTCGAGCAAGGAACACACCCCAAACTTCAACACGGCAATTATTAACTATAAGTTATAAGCGGTGCCCCATCTTTCCGCGGCTTTCTTATCGGAAGTTTTCAACGTAGAAAGGCCCCGCCCTCTTTCGCAAAGGACGCGAAAGAAGGACGGGGCACCCTCAGTATCAAAATTTAATTTGCGGTTTCTTCTTCGGGAGCGCCGTGACGGCGCAATAACTGTGGCAGGTTCTGCGAGAACGCGGAACGTGGCAGGACCATGTCGCATCCCACTTCGTGGGCTTTTTGTTTTAAGTCTCCCTGCACATGGGACAAGAAGCCAATGATCGAAGCCTTCTTCATCTTGCTCTTGAGTTTGGGGATCAGCGTCAGAGGCTTGGCATTGACGTTGTTCATGTCGAAGATAATCAACGAGGGTGTTTCTTCGCCATTCTGTTTCACCCGGTCGAGTAAATCTTTTTCCGATTTCACGAACTCGACTTTCACGTTGAGCTTGCGGGCTGTTTCCTGAATTTTGGCCTGGAAAAATAAATCGTCGACGAAGGCAAAGATTCGGGATGCCGCGTCTTCCGCCTGCTTGGGCAGTGGGTCGGGATCGACAGGCGCATAAGCCGTGGCAAATCCGGGACGCTGCCGTCCGGGACGCGCGCCATTGCCATTCATCGCCGCGCGATAGCTGTGGTCCATGGGCGCGCTGTAAATGCCGCCGCCGGGTTGCTGACGATCGCGGCCGCCGCCATTATTGCTGCCACCGCCGCCGGGTTGACCACTACGATTGGGCGGACGACGTCCGCGCCGCCGCCTGTTTCTCCCTCCGCCTCCGGAGGGACCTCTGGGTCCAGGTCCAACATTCATATTTTGTTCTCGTTTTACAAGCCTGCGTTCAGTCCGCCGAAGGGGGACTGGATTCTGCTGCCTTATCACGAACCGCTTTCCGGGTGGTGCCTCAAGTTGCGCATACCGCGCAAGTAAAAACCAATGCGGCTGGAAACTCACTGGTAAATGATCTTTGTCCGTTTGGCGCGCCGGGAGCCAGGGGGCGCGAAAGGCCTGCTAGAGAGCATGGCCGCTGGGAACACTGAATGGTACCGCCCCTTGAGGATGGAACGCAAGCCCAAAGTCAATATAGTTTTGCACAGAAGTAATGGGAAGGGGCGTGGTGTCCTCAAATGATCGATCCTGAACGGCCCACCTGATGCGAATCGTGATGACTTCCGGTTCCGCTGTTTTTTGCGGAGGCTTGGGGGGAATCTTATCGAAAGCCTCCCTCCGTCAAAAGCCCCGCCCTCCCTGCAAAGTGCGCGGGAACGACGGGGCATCCTCAGGTGGATGGTATTCGGCGTTAGCCGCCGCTGACTTGCCTTGCCCATTGCATGGCTTGCCAGTAGCTCTCGGAGATTTCGGCTTCATTCAGGTTCAGTTGTTTGGCCAGGGCGCTCGTGTTTTCCCAATCGCCCGATTCGCGGGCCAACATTAATTGATAGAGCGGACGCAAGGGACTTACTCCGCCCAGCAGCGCGGCTTTGGTGGGTTGATCGAGCGGGATTTTTGCCAACACCTTGACCATCGGGGTTTCGAGGATGGCGTCCATCATGGAGAGCAGGCCCATGAGGAACAAATCGGATTCCCCGTGCGGCACTTTCGGCGACAGCAACTCGCAGAAGCGGGCGCGGATGAGGGCTGACAATACCAATTCGCTGGATTTATCCTGACCTGCGGCGAGGGTGGCGACCAGGCGGATCCAGCGGCGAGCTTCTCGTTCCCCCAGCATGGAAAGCGCATGCCGCACCGAGTGGATTTCATTGGAGAAGCCGAAGGCGGCGGAGTTCAAATAGCGCAACAGACGATAACAGAGCGAGGCCTCGCTTTTGATGATCTCTTCCACCTCGCGCGCATCCAGTTCCGGACGCGAGACCGCCTGCATCATGCGCACATAGTTGATCCGGTTGGAAGGTATCTCGCGAGCATGCATCAACTCCGGCCGGCGAAAAAAATAGCCCTGAAAATAAACGAAGCCGGCTTTTTTCGCGGCCAGGAATTCTTCGCGGGTTTCCACTTTTTCCGCCAGCATGCGGCAGCGCCACGGCCCATAGAGCTTGACCATGGCCGCAGCCTCAGGGAGAGTTGTGCGCCGCATATCCACTTTGATGATGTCGGCCAGATCGGTGAGCGACTCCCGGGGATCGCCGACCCCAAAATCATCGAGCGCGATCAGATAACCGGCTTCCTTCAGTCGCCGGCAGGCGGATTTCACCAGATCGTCGGCCGGCACGTTTTCCAGCAC
Source organism: uncultured Acidobacteriaceae bacterium (assembly GCA_963794195.1). Classification (GTDB taxonomy): domain Bacteria; phylum Acidobacteriota; class Terriglobia; order Terriglobales; family Acidobacteriaceae; genus DATBAX01. The sequence goes on along the minus strand of CAWCCU010000005.1, from coordinate 251,854 downwards.
CTCGACCACAGTTTGGGCCGAAGGCAGCAGGGTCACGTAATCCTTCAACAGGACTTCGCGGGTGCAATTCACAAATGCGCGCTTGCTGTCGCACAACACATCGAGCCCCATCAATATGGAACTATCAAGAGTGCTGCGCGATGCGGCTTCGGGATCGGAGCTGCGAAAATAGTCTTCGACACCGTCGCGAAACAGCAATTCATAGCCAAAAACTTTCTCATCGCTGGTGAGGATTGGCTGCCGGGCCACAAACCGTGTACCTGGCTTGGGCGGCTTGATCACGGAGTGGATCAGGGTAGACTTGGGAGCGGTCACCCTTGGTCTATCGGCGGATTCGGCAAAAAGTTTATTCCGCTGACCTGCGTAGAACAGCCGAGGGCGGCTGTCCCTACGCGAGCCATTTAGCTTTTTACTCTACCGTGACCGCAACATTCGCGGTCTGGGTGATACTGCCACTGACGGCTGTGACGATTACGGTGTAATTCCCTTCGGGAGTACCGCCAACCGTTGTACTTTTCTTGCTGCTGCCGACGCCGCATCCAATTCCGGTGACCGCGAATACCAGCAGGAGCAATCCCAGCACGGCGGTCGATTTCCGGCCGCGCGAAGGCGCACCCAGCAACAGAATTCCGGCGAAGAGACCTCCGCCGCTGACTGCGAACCAACTCATTCCGTGAAAGCGATTCACCGGCGACGACATTGCAACCGTTGCGGCAATGGTGTTGATGGTTAAAGTTGCCGTAGCGTTGGATCCATTGACGGACACCGAAGGCGTGACCGAGCAGGTGATCAACGCAGTTGCGGAAGCCGGCGGCGTGCAGGTTAGAGCCACCGTCCCGTTGAAGCCATTGGTGGCAGCCACGGTCATGGTCGATGTCCCCACCGCGCCGGGGGACGCGATGGTCACCGCAGTGCCCGCCAAGGTATAGCTGGGGGCGGCTACGAAGCCCGGCCATCCCGTGACCAGGTTGTAGGCGTCCACCGAGCCGAGACCGCTGACCTGGTCATAGCCGACGGCTGCGCTGTAACCCATGGAGCCAGAGCTGGGACAGCGTAGATTTACCGGATCGCTACTCGGCGTGCCCGGAGTGCACGGCATGATGTTGTTGCCAATGGTGACGTCGTGAAATGCGTTCGGGGTAGTTCCAAGCAGAGGGTAAAGCCTTGCGCGCTGAGCCAGACGGAAACTTTCGCCAAATCGTCAGGCGACATTCCAAAGCGATCGGCCATTTGTTGCGGAGTCAGCCACTTGTGATAGTTGGGAGAAGCACTGTCCTGTTGCTCGGCGAGAAGCGCGTTCATGTCCTGCTGCTGGGTTGCCGATCTTTTGAATTCGATCACCACATTCTCGAACCGCATGCCGCCGTCAACCGGGCCGTGGTCGAACTCTGGCATCGCTTTGGGATGCGCGGAACCGCGAATGGCTGTGAATTCGAAGTTGTCGATTGATTGAACAATGCGGGACTGCGGTGCAGTCTGGGCAGAAGAAATCAGGGACAAGAATAAGAACGGAGCGATGCAGAGGTTCGTGGATAAACGGGACAGGGGGACACCTCGATTCAAACATCAGATCGGCAGATGTCAGACTTCCTTTAGTGAATTCGGGACTTGGTCGAGACGCAGCTCGCTGCGTCTTGCCTCCAGCGCTCAGGCGTTCGTGGTGGGAGACGCTGCAGGCCGCGTCTCCACCAGAGAGCTATTGAACGGTTATCGAAACGTTCGTGGTGCGAGAGATGCTGCCACTGACGGCGGTGACGACTACTTTGTAGCTGCCTGCCGGGGTTCCCGGATTGGCTGGGCTGCTACTGCTGCTTCCCCCTCCGCAAGCGGTTCCTGTGATCGCAAATGCCATGAGGACCACTCCGAACATGGCGGTCGCTTTACGACGGCGAGCTGGGACACCCATCAGCAGAATGCCGGCCAACATCCCACTGCCGCTGACCGCAAACCAGCCCAATCCTCGGGGATGATTGCTGCCGAGCACCGCGTGCGCAGCGGTGGTGTTGACGGTTAGAGTGGCTGGGGCGCTGGCGCCGCTCAGGGTAACTGACGGGGTGATCGAACACGTGATCAAGTCGGCGGAAGCAGGGGGCGTGCAACTCAAAGTCACCGTCCCGTTGAAGCCGTTGACGGCGGTCACGGTCACGGTTGAAGTTCCCATGGCCCCAGCGGAAGCGAGGGTCACCGGGGTGCCTCCCAAAGTGTAGGTGGCTTGGGGGGAGAATCCGGGCCAGTTCGTCACCAGGACGTTGGCATCGACCGAGCCTAGACCACTTACCTGATCAAAGCCGGTGGCTGCGCTGTAACCGAAGGAGCCGCTGCCGGGGCAACGCAGATTCGCTGGGCCGGTGGTGGGCTTGCCCACCGTGCAGGGCACAATATTGTTTCCAATCGTGATGTCGTGGAATGCGGTCGGCGCGGTTCCCAGTAGCGGATAAAGTCCAGCGTTCACATTTCCTACGCCACCCGAGTCGATAGCCTGATCGAGGAGAGCTACGATGCCGGCGAAAGTAGGCGCTCCGACGGACGTGCCACCAACCGCGTCCAGCTCGTTCTGTGCATTGGCAAAGCCGGATGTGCAATCTGCCACCGTGGTGGGCGGGGTCGAGCAGAATACATACGGATCGTGATTGTTGGAGGCATTCAACGCGACATCAGGAACATTTCGGCCGCCTGCTACCAAACCCGTAATGCCCGACTGCCAGGTGGGGACAGCAAAATATGTACTCACGCCGCCGCCACCGGCAGTGAGTGACCCTTCCTCGCTGGTGTCGTTCCAAATTCCTTCGGGAATATATTGCAGAGCAGAGCCGTCATGGGCATCCTGCGTAGAATTCCAGTAGGTCGCGGGAGCAGTTTTATCGGCAGAGAATTCAGTGCCACCCACAGCGGTCACTTCGGGCACGGCGGCGGGAACGTCGACCGCAAGCCCGTCCACGGCAGACGTCGCATTTCCGCTATCGCAGTCGGCAGCGCCAGTGTCTCCGGAAGCTGCGGTCACAGTCGTGCCTTGGGAATTTGCGCTCTGCACGGCTTGCTGCACATCAAGTTCAAACGTCGTGCCATTCTCTGCTTCACACGCTCCGTAACTGCTGCTGATAACTTGACCTAGCGGCGGAGCATTGCTGGTGAGGCTGGGATCGAGGGCCCAAAAGAAGGAATCAAAAGCGTTGCCATTTGGACCCACTGTCACAAAAAGTATGGTGGCATTCTCAGCCACCGCGCCTGACCATTCGAGATCGAGGTCCGATTCGGCCAGATCGTCGGCATCGGTAAAGACCGGCGTTCCGGTGGTGGGTACGATGACCACAGTGGGATTGTTCGTACTCAAGCCCGCCGCGCTGCGGAAATTCGTAATGTCGCTCATGGTGACGGCGGTCTGGCCTACGATGGCGATGGTTATTCCGGTGCCATCGATTCCCTGATCGTAGAGCGCGTTGACATCGTAAATGGTGGCGAAGTCTTCAGGGGCTACCAGATGATGGCCGCCAGCGGCGTTGAGGTGCGGCGAATCCGATATCTTCCGGATGGCGGTATGTCTCGGCTTCGGCCGGAAATTGTTCACGCCGCGGACGCTCAGAACTACGCTGGAAAAAGCCGCCGGCACGGAGAGCTCGCTGGCATTGGCGAAGTGGGTTTCGCTATTCACGTTGTAGTTGTGAATTTCAGTGTGGAAGGCCGTTTCGATCTGGGCCGCGGTGCCACGGAATGAAATATGGGTGCGGCTGCCGGCCACGTAATTGATAGTGAAGCCCTGCGACTTGAGCCAGGAGGATACTTTCGTGAGATCGTCCTGCGTCATGCCAAAGAGATCGGCATTCTGCTGCGGAGTGAGCCATTTGTGATACTTGGGCGAGGTGGGGTCCTGCTGCTCGGCCAGTAGCGTCTTGATGGCCTGCTGCTGGGCGGCGGACGGCTTGAACACGATGGTCACATTCTGGAGCTGCATGCTGCCGTCGACCCGTCCGCGATCGAAAGCGGGCCGGGCCATGGGATGCGCGGAGCCGTGAACGGGCGTGAACTGGGCACTATCGATGGCCTGGGCAATGCGGCTCTGCGGCGCGTTCTGGGCAAAGGAAACCGCGGCCGCCAATAAGAACGGGACGAAATATACAGCTCTCGGCAAACGCGCCACCGAACACCTCCGTTAAATCGCAATCTTCAGAAATTTAGGTTTTGGAAGTACTTTCCAGTTCATTTTCCAAGGGTCCCAGGGCGCAGTTGAACCGCCGGTAGTTCGGGAAAGAGTTGGGTATCCCATAATGGATTCAAAGTACATCCTGAAAGATGTATAACAGGACACTTTTTAACAAACTGCTTACATAGCAAATAGTAGTCTTAGGCGCTTTTTCCCTCCGGTTACGAAAGCAGGTGGCCCGCCGGGATTTGGAACTATTGCTGGAATGGGAACGAAACTGCCGGGCACATTCGGTGATGGTACACACTTTTATCCGCGAAAGATGTGACGGATGAACCTCCGAATATCAGCCGCGATTCGCGAATTCGCTTGCCACACCAACGACCAGAGCTACAGGCAGTAGCAAGATTATGAAAGGAAGCAACATCAGGGTGGTCAGGCAGCCCATGGCAATGGGCGGGACAGTGGCTTTGGGAACAATCAGCTTGGTCGAAGAACTCATTCAATAACAATACCCGAGCATGAGATGCTGGAAAAGAACTCTGCGGGTTGATTTCTGATTATGCTGCGAAGATTTCTTACGCTGTCCCTGCATTTGGTCCCCATTCTGTTATTGCTGTGGCTGGGCTGGGGGTGGAGCGACTGGCGCGGTTTCCTTAGCAATCCCGGGCGTGGGGGATTGGTTTTGATGGCAATTCTGGGGGCTGGACTGGCCATGCTGCTTGGCATTGATCTGCATCCGCTGCGGCGGGGATTGGCGCCGGCTGGAATTCAAACTTTGGTTTTGGTATTGCTGGCGGGCGCGTCGCTTTTCCTGATCTGGTTTCTGGCTTTCGCCGACCGGCGGCAGATCCTAACGTTCGCTCACGAGCCGTGGCTTCGCTATCTAGGACTAGGACTTTGCGTCTCCGGCATGGTGGTGCGCCTGCTGGCGTTGATGAAGCTGGGGCGACAGTTCAGTGCGTATGTGACGTTGCAGGATGAACACGAGTTGGTGCAATCGGGGATTTACGGAACGATTCGACATCCGCTTTACCTGAGTCTGCTGCTGGCTGCGCCGGGATTTGCGCTGGTGTTTGCGAGCACCCTGGTCTGGCCGATTCTGCTGGTGACGGTGGCGTTCGTGGGAAGCCGCATCTGGCAGGAAGACCGGTTGCTGGATGCACGATTTGGCGCGGAGTTCCAGGGATACCGTAACCGGGTTGCAGCGCTGCTGCCTGGATTGCTCTAGCCTGAATAAGCGTGCCTAAAATAGGGGTGCTTCGACTGCGGGTGAGCGGGCTTCGACCATGACTTCACGCAGCGAAGCATCCACGGAGTCAAAGAGCCTGCCCTGAGCGAAGCCGAGAGTTTGAGGACTTCTTTCTTGGATGTCGCAGAGCACCCATCATGCTTAAAGCCTAAAATGTAATCGTCGGAGGAGATCCATGAAAATCGCCGGACGTTTTCTGCTATTGATTTTCTTATGTGTCGGCGTGCATGGGCAACAGCCGCAGGCGACCTTCACCAATCCCCTGCTTCCGACCGGGCCCGATCCGTGGGTGGAATACAAAGACGGTGTCTACTACTACATGAATACGACCGCGATCAACCTCACGGTGTGGCGCACCCGCAACATCGCCGATCTGGGGACTGCGGAAAAGAAAGTGGTGTGGACGCCTCCCGCGACTGGCCCTTATTCGCGGGACATTTGGGCGCCGGAAATTCATTTTCTTTCCGGCAAGTGGTACATCTATTTCGCCGCCGATGGCGCGACCAATCAATCGCATCGCATCTGGGTGATTGAGAACGCTTCGGCCGATCCCTTTCAGGGCGAGTGGACTTTCAAAGGCAAGGTTGCCGAAACGTCCGACAAGTGGGCGATTGACGCGTCGGTATTCGAGGACAAGGGACAGTTTTACATGATTTGGTCGGGATGGGGTGACGACAAAAACGGCACCCAAAGCATTTATATTGCGCGCATGAAAAATCCCTGGACCATCGACGGGCCGCGCACACGAGTTTCCACACCCGAATATGCCTGGGAAAAAATTGGGGACGTCGATCGAAAGAAACAGCCCGGCGATCCGCCACACATCGACGTCAACGAAGGCCCCGAGATGCTCAAACATGACGACAAGCTATTTCTGATTTATTCCGCGAGCGCGTGCTGGACGGATTATTACGCGCTCGGAATGCTGGAGGCGGCTTCGGGAAGCGATCTTCTGAATCCTGCCTCGTGGAAGAAATCGTCTAAGCCGGTCTTTCAACAATCGCCCGCGGCCGGAGTCTACGCGCCGGGACATAACGGATTTTTCAAGTCCCCCGATGGCAAACAAGACTGGATCATCTATCACGCGAATTCTCAACCGGGGCAGGGATGCGGTGGGCATCGCTCGCCGCGAGCGCAGCCGTTTACGTGGAATACGGACGGCACTCCGAACTTTGGGGTGCCCGTGGCGGCAGGGGTGGCGATTCCTCGGCCTGCCGAAAAGAGGTAGGGTCCCGCTGTAATGACCGGGGTGAAGGCCGCTGGGCAGGTGGGGGTTACAACCGTATTGCGGTGGTGGGCGCTATAGGATTCGAACCTATGACTTCCACCGTGTGAAGGTGGCACTCTACCGCTGAGTTAAGCGCCCATCGGAGGCAGCCGCTATATTGTAGCAAATGAACAGTTTTCTGTGACCTTGGCGCGTGGTAGCCTAGTCCGGGGATCGCTCGGGCTGCGGGATACAAGTGCTGTCCGGGAGGATTTCCCGAGAATGCCCCCATGGCCGGCAATCCCAAACCCGTCAAAACGCCCGTACCTGCTTCTCCAGCAGGGACTTCCGGGCCTTCGCCGGCGGAGTACGAGGCGCAACTTCCGGTCGGGGAGCGGGTTCAATCAGCTGTGAGCAGCATTGCCATGGATCGCGGGTTGCTGGCGATGGCTAGCGCCCAGCCTTCGGCGCCGACGCGGTAGTTACCGCGGCCGGCGGAGACAATGACCGACGCCGACATCATGCTGCGGGTGAAGACCGGCGATGAATCGGCGTTTCGAGTATCTGGTGCAGAAGTATCGGCGGCCGATGGTGAGCTTTATGTATCGCATGGCGCACAATTCCGCGGCAGCGGAAGATCTGGCGCAGGAAGTTTTTCTGCGGGTGTATCGTTCGCGCGAGAGTTATGAAGCCAGCGCGAAGTTTACGACGTGGCTGTATCGGATCGCGACCAATCTGGCGGTGAATCATGCGCGCGATACGCGGCATGAGCGTCCGGAAAACATGGTCAGTCTGGATGAGCCGGATCAGGACACCGGGCTGACCATGGATGTGGCCGATCCGCACGCTGACGACGGAAGAAGACATTGTGCGGCGGGAGCGGCTGGCCGCCATTCGGCAGCGGGTGCAGGCGTTGCCCGAACGGCAGAGGATGGCGGTGGTCGATGCATAAGTATCAGCAGATGGATTACAAGCAGATTGCAGAAGTTTTGAAGTTGAGTGAGTCCGCCACCAAGTCGTTGCTGTTTCGCGCCTATGAAACGTTGCGCGAGCAGCTCAAAGAGTTTGTGTAAGTGAAATTAGAAGTAAGGAACAGATCATGAATTGCAATGAAATTCGCGAACTGATGCCGGACCTGGCCGCCGGACTGACCGCGGCCACGCCCGAAATGAACATCACATCTCAGTCTGCACGGGATGCGCGGAGAAGCTGATCGAGTTCCGCCAGACCATGGCGCTGCTGGATGAGTGGCAGGCGCCGGAGCCGTCGCCGTATTTCGATACGCGGCTGCATGCGCGCTTGCGGGAAGAGATGGCGAAGCAGCCGGTGGGTTGGTTGCACTGGATTCGACGGCCTGCAATGGCGATTTCGTTCGTGCTCTGATGGTGGTGGGAGTTAGCCTTGTTCGATAAGGGCGGGGTTGCAGAAATGCTCCGGTGAATACTCCGGTGGCGCAGGCACAGATCCAGCCTGGTACCGCGGTGGGCGATTTGCAGGCGCTGGATAATAACCTTGATCTGTATTCGGATTCCGATTCGGATGTGCTGGACGATCTTGAAGTGCAACCGGATGTGACGGCGAATCCGTAATTAGTAGCAAAAGGCGAAAAAATGTTTCGGGGGAAACACATAACGGAGTGGGTGGCAGCCGGCATTGTCATGCTGGCATGCGCGGCTCCGGCTATGGCGCGGCAACAGCATCAGGCACCCCCGCAAAACCATTCGTCGAATCGGCCTAGTGGGCCTGGCAATAGACCATCCAATCGACCAGTCTTTCGAGCTCCGGACCGGCCTGCGAATAGAGCTCAGAATCGGCCCGCTTTTCGCGCGCCGAACCAGTTTTATAGCCGTCCCGGACCGCATTCGGGTCAATGGCTGCGGCAGTACAGAGCGATGCCCGCCGAGCAACAACGCCGGGCGCTGGAAAACGATCCGCAATATCGCAGGCTTCCGGTTGAGCGTCAGCAGCAATTACAGCAACGGTTGCAGCGCTTCAACAGCCTGCCACCGGAACAGCAGCAGCGGGCGCTCAATCGTATGGAGACTTGGGAACATCTGACGCCCCAGCAGAAAGACGGCGCACGGCACGTGTATTCGGAGATGCAGCAGTTGCCTGCGGACCGGCGTCCGGCGGTGCAGAATGCGATTCGCGCGCTGCGGGGAATGCCGCCCGATGTTCGACGGCGCGAAATCGAATCGGGACGCTTCAGCCAGTATTCGCCACAGGAGCGGGATATTTTGAATCGGGCGTCACAGCTTCCTCTGGCGCCGGCGGAACCGTAGGAACCAGCTTTCAGCACTTAGCTGTCAGCTCTCAGCTTGGACCGCAAAACATCTGGAGCTGAAGCGCGTGGTCAGAAGCGATGACTCAAATCGCAGCGCTGAAGAGCGACCGCGCCATCCAAAATCAAACTGTCTTGAAAATGTTTAGCTGAGAGCTGATAGCTGACAGCTTTATTTCCTCAACAAATTTCTCGCCACAAACAACGCATTCGCCGGCCTCTCCGCCAACCGCCGCATGAAATACGGGTACCACTCTGTACCGAACGGGATATAAACGCGGATGCGCCAGCCATCGTTGATCAGGCGTTGTTGCAAATCGCGGCGGATACCATAGAGCATCTGAAATTCGAATGCATCGCGAGAGATTCTTTCGCTGGTGGCGAAGGCCTTGGCCTGGTTGATGATGTTTTCGTCGTGCGTCGCCAAGCCATGGTAAACGCCACTCTTCATCAGGATTTTCATCAGCTTGATGTAGTTGGCATCGACTTCGGATTTCTTCTGAAAGGCGATGTCTTCCGCTTCTTTGTAAGCGCCTTTACACAAGCGAATGCGGATTCGTTCGGCCAATAGTTTTTCGACATCATCTTCCGAGCGTCGCATGTAGGACTGGATTACCGCACCCACGCTGCCTTCGTTTCCTGGGACGCGATGCAATTCGTGGACGAAATTCAGAGTGCGCTGGGTGTAGGGCGATCCTTCCATATCCACGCGAACAAAATTGCGCGGAGACATCGCTGCGGCTTTTGCTACCAGCGCGGTGACTTGCTCGCGGGCGAGATTTTCGTCGATGTCAAGACCCATGTGAGTGAGTTTCAGGCTGACGTTGGCGTCCAACCGGCGGGCGGCGATTTCATCGAGCAGTTGATGATAAAGATGGCCGCTCTCTTTGGCTTCTTCGGCGTTGGTTACGTTCTCGCCGAGATTGTCGATGGAAACGCTGGGACCTGATTGATTGACGGCTTGGGTGGCGCGGAGCGCGTCTTCTACGGCGGTACCGGCCACGAAACGGCTGGAGACGCGGCGTCCGATGGAGGAGCGTTCGGCGACCGAGCGCAGGAAGCGGCTCGCGGAGAGAGAAATGAAGAACGCTCTTAACACGTTGTCCCAGACCGCATGAAGATCACAGAAATTTGTATCACACCGGCGGATTTTACTTACGGGCGAAGAGCTTTTAACACGCGAAGATCGCAAAGAGAAGGTTGCTGGGCCCCGCCGGTTATTCCGGATTGAATTTTACTTCGACGGACTCCGTGGATTCGTGCGTAGAGGCTTCCCATTTCCATTTGCGAACAGCGTCCGTCGCCGATTGAACCAGAAGGGGATGCCCACCTTTCACGGAAACGTTCTTGACCACGCCGTTGCTGGCAACGACGGCGTCGACTTTGACCACACCGCTCAAATGCATGCTGCGGGCCAGCGCGGGATACTGGGGCATGATTTTGTTGATCACTTTTCGATCGCCCGTCTGGACATATTCCTGGGCAAAAGTATTGAGCGAAGTTGTGAGTATTGTCGCGAAGAGCAGCGAGGCAGCGAGATGGGTCCACCGAGGCCAGATCACAATAACAACAGCTTAAATTCCGAATTGTGGAAGGGAAAGGTGACTAGAGTCACCATCCTTATGATTGCTTCGGGGGAGCCTACTGCAAGAAAACCTCGTCCACGTAGCACCACTTCCAGTTTTCGCCGGGCTCGAAAGAGCGCATGATGGGATGCTTGGTCTGATGGAAGTGCTTGGTGGCATGGGTGTTCCGGGAGGAGTCGCAGCAGCCCACGTGGCCGCAAACGAGACATTCCCGCAGATGCACCCAGGTATCGCCCATTTCCAGGCATTCCTTGCAGCCTTCGCCGCTGGGAGTTACTTTTTTGATTTCTTTGACGTGAGAGCAGGTTGATTGGATGTCGGGCATTGGGCACCTTTTTTATTTGTAATGGGTAATGGCAGTTGGGATTTAGCACTTAGCACTCAGCACTTAGCCATTACCGTTCCGAGATACTGCCATCAAAGCCCAAGGGGTTGAATGTTAATGGTTGGCGCTCGGCACTTTGGCTTTTGATAGCACTACCTCGGAACTGTAATGGCTAAATGCTGAATGCTGAGTGCTGAATGCTCGCCTCTCATTCCGGATGCTCTTCTAAAAACTTTTCCACTTCCAGCGCCGCCATGCATCCTGATCCGGCAGCAGTGATGGCTTGGCGGTAGCGGCGGTCCTGTACGTCTCCGCAGGCGTAGACGCCGTGGACGCGGGTGAATACCTGGTTGTGTGTCTTCAGATATCCGTCCTGATCTGCATCGAGCTGGCCTTCGAAGATTTTTGCGTTGGGAATGTGACCGATCCCCAGGAACATGGCGCTGGTAGGGAAGTCCCAAATTTTGCCAGTCTTTGAATTTTTCAGCTTTAGGCTGGTGACTTCTTTTTTGGAAACGTCGTTTACTTCTTCAACCATGGTGTCCGTCAGCAAATTAATTTTGTCGTTGAGCTTGGCCCGATCGAGCATGATCTTCGAAGCGCGAAACTGATCGCGGCGATGAATAAGCGTGACCTTCGTGGCAAAGCGCGTCAGGAACATGGCTTCTTCCATCGCGGAATCGCCACCGCCGATGACAGTAATTTCCTTGCCGGAGAAGAAGAACCCGTCGCAGGTGGCGCAGGACGAAACTCCGTGTCCGATCAATGCCTTTTCGCCGGGAATACCCAGCCAGCGGGCGGAAGCGCCACTGGCAATGATCAAAGTGCGGGTGTGAATCACTTGATGGCCCACCTGGAGCTTGAAAGGACGCTGGCTCAGGTCGGCGCTGGTCACATGTCCATGCTGGTATTCGGCGCCGAAACGGGAGGCCTGCTTGCGCATGTTATCGATCAGCTCCGGGCCCTGTATGCCTTCCGGGAAGCCGGGGAAATTTTCTACCAGCGTAGTGATCGCGAGCTGGCCTCCGGGCTCATGGCCTTCGAGGACCAACGGGCTGAGCTTGGCGCGCGCGCTGTAGAGGGCGGCAGTGTGTCCGGAACAGCCCGAGCCAATGATGACGACGTTGCGAACGTTTTCCATATTTGTGGAGTTCAGAAGACTATGGCGCTAAACATTAGATTGCCAGGACCGGATTAGGATGCATCCGCATAAGTGAAGCTCATTGCGCCGCCGCAGCCGGCTTTTTCGTTATAGGCTTTGCCTCGGGCTTCGAAGTCCCCAATAAATTGGTGCGATTCAGTTCGTCCGGAATAGTGTGCCGCGCGCCGAGCAGGTTGCGATAGGTGGCCACGATGGCAGTGGCGCTCTGAAACAGCGGCTCGTAAGCGCTTTGATCGGGCGGAGCGCTGGTATCCGTTCCCTGGCAGCGGGCCAGAACCACCGACGACTTACCGAAGCGCTCCAACTTGATGCGCCGGGCGGGCGTGTTGGTGCTCAACATCGCGGAGGCCGTAGTAACGGACGAAGCCGTGTCTTCGATAGCGACTTCGAGAAATTCTTTCGGATCTCGGACGCGGAAGACGACAGTTTCGTCCATGTTCTTGCTGTCCTGGCTGAAGGAATATTGCACCGTTGAGAACATGGCCTGGACGGAAAACTCGCGACGAATGCGTACCCAGGTGGCAGTAGCGGAGCCGGAGGTGACCTGCGCCGCGTCCCCTTGCTGGAGAAAGGTCGGTTTCTGATCCAGGATGGAGCGTCCGCGGTCGACTTCGAAATCCTGCGTGAACAAAGGCTGTTTGGGGATTTTGGAGAGGGCCATCGCCAGCTCCTGCTGCTCCGCCGGAGACGGCGTGCAAACATTGATTACGTTGACCTTTACCGGCGGCTGGCCGGGTTGCGTGGCTGGCTGTTGGGCCGTCGCCAAGAGGGAAAGGGCGGGAGCGATCAGGAGCGCCAAAGTTTTTCGGAGCACAGCGCATTTTAGCAGGCGAGGCAATGAGAATAGAATCGATCCATGGCCAACCTGACATTAGTCTATGGAATGCGGCTTTTGCCTTCGGATGAAATATCGGAAATCGGCGATGCTACGCTCAAGCTCAAAAATGGACGCGAAGCGCGCGTGACCATGCATGTGCTGGAAGGAAGCCGGGAAGAAATCGAGAAACAGTTGAAGATTAGTCTGGATTCCTTTTTCGATTTTTATCCAGAAATTTGAGGGAGGTCGGAATTACAAAGTCGGAAATCAGAAGCAAGCTGGTTAATTTCTGCATTCTGACTTTCTAACTTCTGACTTCCTTTTCTGACTCACCTTGTCAAGTGCCCCAATCCCCCCGCTCCATCTATAATTCTCTTCTGACCATGGCACTGCCCTATCGCTATCTGCGTTTGCGGCTGCGACTGAGCGAAGCAGGCTTGCTGCCTACCAGCAAACTCGCGTTCATTACCTGGTACTTGCTCGGCCTTGATCTGCTTCTGTTTGGATTGCAGCAGGTATTTGCCTTCTCGAGGCCTGCCTACGGACAAAGCCTCGGCGGCTGGGTGAGCTTTTTGAGTTTTGTGGTGGCCATTCTTTTCATCGTGCTGGCCATCCGCTGGATCAAGGCCAAGATGCTGTGGCGGCTGCGCAACCGGTTGATCGTCACCTACGTATTTTTTGGATTGATTCCGGTGGTGCTGCTGGTCGCGCTGGCGGCGGGATCTTTCTATCTTTTCGCGGGACAGTTTGCAGCGTTTGTGGTGACCACGGGATTGCGCTCGGAATTGCAGACCCTCGACGCCGCCAACTCCGCAGTCGCTCATGGAATCGCAGCCCGCATCGACCATGGAGGCAATCCCGAGACGGCCGCGATCGATGGCTTGCGCTCGACCGAAAAAGCCTGGGCTTTTCGTCATGTGCATGTATGGTTGGACGGAAAAATTGTTCTGAACAGCGTTCCCGCCGGAACCTCTTCCCTGTCACCAGTTTGTCCAGCTTCGTTGCCAGTTGCCTTTCGCGAAGTGACACGCGATCGTGACAAGCTGTTCTTGCGGGCGGCGAGAAGCGTCACGGTAAAGGGGGGAAAACTGATTGTTATTTCCAGCGAGGCCTTCGACCAGCGCTTGCTGCAGGGCCTGGCCGACAACCTCGGGCAAATTACTCTGTACGAAGGACTGGCTCCCATCTATAGTGCAGGCTCTGTACCGCCGGCTTTCAGCCGCTTGGATATGCAGGTGACATTCCCCACATCTGTGAAAGTGGTCGATTGGGGCACCGGCCAGGTGGCGGATGCGGCCGCAATCACGGTGCAGACCCGGGTCTCTAAGCTGCGGGAGCGGATGTTCGAGGGTACCGGCGAATTCGCTTCCACCGTGGAGTTCGTGCTGCTGGGAGTGGCGATTTTTTTTGCGGTGATTGAAGTCTTCGCTCTCTGGATTGGAACCCATCTCACAAGAACAGTGACTGGCGCGGTGGCCCAGCTTTATTCGGCGACTCAGCACATCAACCGCGGCGATTTCAGCCATCGTATTCCGATTCGATCGACCGATCAACTTTCCGCGCTGGCCAACTCGTTCAATTCCATGACTGCCTCGCTAGAGCAATTGATCGAGGAGCAGAAACAGAAACAGCGGCTGGAAAATGAGCTGGCGATTGCTCAGGAGGTGCAGGAACAGCTCTATCCGAGGCACATTTCACAATTGGCTTCGTTGGAAGTATTCGGATTTTGCCGTCCTGCGCGGACGGTGAGCGGGGACTACTACGATTTTCTTAAATTAGATTCTGAAAAACTTCTGCTGGCCGTTGGGGACATCAGCGGCAAGGGAATTTCGGCAGCGCTGTTGATGGCAACCATCCATTCGGCGGTGCGGGCTTACAGTCTGGAAGGAATTCCGATTCTAAGCGAAGCGGTCGCGGTTGGCGCTGGATTGGGTTCCGGCACCATGCTCGGCGCGCGGCGCCAGGGAGCGGATGTTTCTCCGGGAAATTTGCTGGCGCTGCTCAACCATCAACTCTATGAGAGCACGCCGATGGAAAAATATGCCACGCTGTTTCTCGGCGTCTACGATGGAGAAGATCGAAAGTTTACCTACAGCAATGGTGGACATTTGCCGCCCATCGTTCTCGCCGAAGATGGTTCTCTGCGACGGCTGGAGAGTGGTGGAACTGTAGTCGGATTGTTTGACAATTGCAGCTATGAAGAAGGCTCGGTGCAATTGCGGCGCGGCGAAATCTTTCTGGCCTACAGCGACGGTGTCACCGAGCCGGAAAATGATTTTGGCGAATTCGGCGAAGAGCGCCTGATCGAACTGGTGCAGGAGAATCGCGATTTGCCACTCGCGCGCATCAGTGAAATTGTCACCGCAGCCGTGGATGACTGGATCGGCGCCAACGAGCAGCCTGACGATGTGACGCTGGTGTTGGCGAGGGCGCGGTAGGACGATTTGTGATTGGTCGTGGCGCTGTTTTAGAAGAAGTTCGCACTGAAACGGTTTCAATCTGCAATCACAAATCTACAGTCTCAAATCGCCTTACAGAGGTCACATGACAGACGCCTCGTCTCACTGGGACCAACTCCACCAAAATCCCCGGTTTCGTCCGCAATATCCTAATGACCACGTGGTGCGTTTTCTGATGGGAAGCCGTGGGCTGCTCGAAAATAGGCCGGCGCGCTTTCTGGATATTGGAGTGGGCGCGGGACGGCATTGCAAGCTGGCTTCAGAATTGGGATTTGACACTTGCGGGATCGATACTTCGTTCGTCGGCTTGCAGCATGCCCATTACAGACTTGGTGAGCGCTTTTTGGCTCAGGCGTCCATGCTGGCACTTCCTTTCGCCGATTGCAGCTTTAAAGTTGTGCTTAGTTTCGGAGTCTTTTATTACGGCACTATCGACGAAATGAACCAGGCCATCGCCGAAACTTTTAGAGTGCTGGAGCCGGGAGGAAGAGCATTTGTCGTTTTACGAACTTTGGACGACTATCGCTTTGGAAAGGGCACGAAACTCGGACACAATACTTTTGACCTGAATATCGCGGACACGAACGAATTGGGCACGGTCGAACACTTCGTCGGCTCTGAAGATATCCGTGCTTATTTCGCAGCGTTTTCGCGAATCGCTTTCGAGAAGACGGAAACCACTTCCGCGAATCGTACGCGGCTGGATTCGGACTGGTTGATCACGGTGGAAAAGTAAGTCTCTGGATTATTTTGCCTTCGCCGTTTTCGCAATCTTCGAAATCTCAGTCACGTGGGCGGTTACTTGGCCCTTCGAAATTCCGCCGATGATCACTAGTTTCTCTGGCGTTACTATGACGGCGCGACTGTCCAGCGTGGGATTCGGAGTGTTTTCGTTAATCGATTCCCATTTGCTGGTACGCAGGTTGTAGGCAAAAGTGAGAGCGGAGGGTTCGGCGGCCTTTCCGTCCAGGCCCAGGCCCTTGTAGTTGTAGAGACTGTCGCTTCCGCCGGAAAAGAAAATTTTGCCATCCTGGTTCGAGCCTCCGGCTGCAATGTGGAAACGTGCAGTGCCGGGATGGTCAGGCAGTTTGGTCCATTGGATTTGAGCCGGATTCTTGCGATCAATCTTGCCGATCCAGCAATCTTGCGAAGTCACGAACCGAGGCTGGCCATCGCCCGGATTCTTGCGAGCTCCGTCGATGTAAACAATCGTATCGCCGACAATCGCGCCCGCATGGCCAAAGACGGGCTCGCCGGGAACCGGCGTCCCCTTAAGCCATTCCTGTTTTTCCGCATCATAGATTTGGACCGCATTCACTGCGCCCGTATTCGACCAGCCGCTCACCAAATAGATGTAGCGGTCGCGGAAAGCGCCGACTACCGAATCGGCCACAGGCATTGGGATATCCGGCGCACGGTACCACTTCTTGTTACGCGCATCGTAAAGTTCGACGTCGGACGTGGGAGTTTCTCCTCCCTGCGCATCCACCGCGAAGCCACCCAGTACGAACGCCTCCTCCCGCATGCCCACTGCGGCCGCTCCGACCCGCCCGACCGCCCCGGGAAGCTGACGGACTTCCGACCATTTGCCGTAATACGTGTTCAGCGCATAGGCAGAGTTCGAGACCGCGTCCCAATTATTCTTCGCGCTCATTCCCATCAAGGCAAATATCAGAACATCGCCGCCAACTTTTACGCTGGTCACGGCACTGTTGGAAAGCGGAACGGGCAGCGGATCGAACCGGGGTTCGGGTTCAGCAAATAAAAAAACACTTGCCAGGACGAACGTAACGAGTATTGAGCGCCGTTTCATGGTCTCCAATGTGATCGGTAAAGATCGGTGCCCTGCCAAAATATCACGTCGATGGGTCGGCGGCAGATTAGAACCAGGTCTTTTTTCTGTATTCACGGTAGGTGTCACCGAATTTATTTTCCAGGACTTTGGCTTCCCGATGTGCACGGAAGACCTGGACCGGGACCAATATTGCCAGGATCAGGAGTAACCGGGGTTTATGCAGGATCAGCACGAAGGCCAAAAGCACCAGTGTGCTGAACACGTAAATGGGGCTTCTGATTCTTGAATAGACTCCATGTGTGACCAGGGCCCGGGCCTGAGGAGTGACCGAGAACGACCGTCCCAACTGATAGTGGGCCAGTAGGAATAGAGCCGCGGCGGGCACGGCGATTAGCAATCCGATCCAGCGCTCCACGTTCCAGTTTCCTGGCGACAGTACGACGGCTGTCAGAATAATGGCCATCGCAAAACACATCAGCGTAAGTCTGAAAATCGATCCCATTGGCGGCCCGGAGATCATTCTATGTGTTTCTGAGGAAGGCAATCCGCTTCATAATTTCCTCCATTCGAGATGGGCGGCGAATCGAGACCCATTGCCGAAGCGCGGCACTATCGGGCGAGGAATCGGCTGTGCTGCGGATGAGAAAAGCAAATTCCTCGCCGATAAACCTTGGAACGCGCAATAAGCTAGTTATTTCGCGAAGGAAAAGCGTTCTGCTCGGGCATTTGCTGGGCCTCGGACTCGCGGACCTCAAGCCGGGTCTGCCGCAGACTGGTGGCTTCGGTCGGATCCATGCCGGCTTTCATGTCGGTTTTTTCGAGGAAATAACGCCAGCCTAGATGGCGGTCGTCGGAACCTTGTCCGCGCTCAAATTGCATGAGGGCGGTTTCTGCGTTGGTGCGACCCTTGACTACGGAAACGACGCCACCGGACTCGTACGTCCTGACGTTGTGCCGAATGATGGCAAAAGAACCTTTCGAGTCATCTTGCATCGGGAAAACTCCTGTCGGGAGCGCGTGTCCGCGTGGATCTTTTTATTTTTTCATCACGTGCCCGCCCCTTTCAGGTGCGGACACGCTTTCTATTCGGAAGTTTCCGCCTTACAGCGGGCGAACGTTCTCAGCTTGCCAACCCTTCGGTCCTTTTGTGACTTCGAATTCCACGCTCTGGCCTTCTTGCAGGCTGCGAAATCCACCGGCCTGGATCGCCGAGAAGTGCACAAAAACGTCTTCGCCGCTCTGCCGGCTGATAAAGCCATAGCCTTTAGCGTCGTTAAACCACTTGACTGTTCCTTGTTCCGCCATACGTTACTGGTGTTCCTTTCGATCAATTTTACGCTGGAAGGAGATCGGTGGTACTTAAGGGCAGGACTGGCTGCAAATCTGCTCAACAACCGATTCTAATCAGACGCTTAGAAATTATAGCAGAGGGTTCAAGAGTGCGCGGGCGTGAATCCTTTCGGAATTTCTGCACAGTGCCGAAAGTGCATTGTCCCTTTCCCGCCCGTGCTCGGTCTTCTGGAAGTTGTATGGCCGCATCCGAATCACTACTCTCGATTTGAGGTGACACCTTCTATGAAAGTATTTGGCAAGCTCTCTTTATCGTTTCTTTTCCTGGCTGCCATGGTAAGTCTGGCTTCCGCCGACGAACCGGGACGACATCCCGCTTACCTGCATGCCCTGTCCGACCTGCGTGATGCGCGAGCACACCTGGGCGTGTTCACCCCCGACGGCCATATTGATCGGGAAGAGCAACATGCGATTGAGGAAATTGACGCAGCCATCGGCGAGATCAAGCATGCGGCCATTGATGACGGAAAAGATGTGCGCGATCACGTTCCGGTCGACGCCGGCATGGACCGACGGGGACGTTTCCACCGCGCCCTGGAATTGCTTGACAAGGCCCATCACGATATTGACAAGGAAGAAGACGATCCTTCGACCCGCGGGCTGCAACACCGCGCGATCCACCACATCGACGAAGCCCACCACACGGTGGAACATATTGTTCACTCCTGGAATTAGCCCGTTGCAACAGATTTAACTGGAGAGGGTTCCGGTCCGCCGGGACCCTTTTTCAATTGGTGCGACTCAAATCACCTGTCAAATGACGTGGCTGCGGACGCCCTCGTCTGCGCGCGAGCTTTAACCCGCGGGGTTCCGGTGTCCCACCCAACCAGCCGGCTTGGAAGAATAGCTCGCTGCGCTCGCTGGACAGACGAGGCGTCCGTCCCAGGCGTGAGCTTGGGCTTTTGGCCGACTTTTCGTTCTTTTGGTGCTTGCAGGTATAATTGTTTGCCAACTTAAACACGGAGAATTACTAATGTCGCGAGTCAACGGGGACAAAGCCCGCTATAACCGGGAACGAAAGAAAAATATTGCGCGCCGCGAAGGAATCCGGCAACTGCTGCAAGCGGCGGGAGAAAAAGCTGCGGCCGGCAAGAAATCCGCGGCTGCTCCGAAAACTACGGCGAGTGCGCAGAAATAGTTTCAGCACGATTTCAGATTTCCCAGTAGGTTCGCAATTCGGTTGCATGAAGAAAAGGAAACATCATGAAGAAGCTTTTCGTTGGCAACATCCCCCACAGCACAACCGAAGCCGAGTTGCGCACGCTGTTTGAGCCTCACGGAAAAATCGATCAAGTAAGTATTGTCACTGACCGGGACACGGGACGATCGCGCGGATTTGCTTTCGTCGAAATGTCGGATGCCGCCGAAGCTGAGAAAGCTATCGCGGCCCTCAACGGCAAGGAACTCGGTGGCCGCGCGCTTAATATTAATGAAGCGCGTCCCAAGACCGAGCGCAGCGGAGGCTTCGGCGGCGGTCGACCGGGGGGTGGCGGCCGTCCTGGCGGCGGGGGTGGACGTTCCGGCGGTGGTGGCCGCTCTTCGGGCGGCGGAGGCGGACGCGACGACTATCAAGGTCACGCGCGCCAACCGCGAGAGCCGCGCTGGTAGAACTTCGGTAGGGACTGCGTTGAGTTTGACAGGCGCGCCAGTTCCGTTCCGGCAAACGATGGTCTAAAGCAAAATCTGGAGGTGTCGCATGGCTGGTCGGAGTCGCTCAAGCTTTAATAAACGACTGAAAGAACGTTCGCGGCAGGAAAAGGCTCGCGAAAAAGCCGAGAAGAAAGTTCAAAAGAAATTAGGCAAAGAAGAGGGCGGACCTGAAGTGGATGATCTCTCTTCGATAGATTTTGCGGCCGCGCAGGACCAGCTAGCACTCCCGGGTGGCAGCATCGAGGAAAGCGTCGAGGAATAGGGTCCCTCGTCTTCAAAAAACGGGCCATTCCGATAATTGGAAAGGTTCGGAGCTCATTCCTGGCGGGTAGGATCACGACGGAGAGCCGCAGTCAATGGCGCCAAGCAAGAAGACTGATAAGCGCGCTGACGGCGTCGTCACTCTAAAATCGGTGGCCGAGCATCTGGGGCTTACGGCAGGGACCGTCTCAGCAGTCCTCAACAACGCGCCATCCTCGAAAAATATTCCGCTAAAAACCAGAGAGCGCATCCGGGCAGCGGCGCGCGAACTGGACTATCGTCCAAATTTCTTTGCTCGTTCCCTGCGTAAGAAGCGAACCTATACCGTGGGAGTGATTGCGCAGGAAATTGGCGACGGATACAGCGGACTGGTGGTGGCAGGCATTGAAAATTATGCTCGCCAGAAAGAATATTTTTTTATCACCGGGATCCACCGCCATGATCCGGAACTGTTCGAGACCTACTCTCAATTGCTGCTGCAACGCGGCGCCGAAGGCATCATTACCATCGATCTGAATCTGCAGCACTCCCTTCCGCTTCCCACGGTGGCCGTTTCGGGTCACCGGCAGCATAAAGGCGTCACCAACATTGTTTTAGACCATCGCAAAGCGGCGTCGATTGCCCTGCACCATCTGGTTGAACTGGGTCACCGGAACATCGCCTTTCTGAAAGGCCATCCTGCCAGCTCCGATGCGGCTGCCCGGTGGGAAGCGATTTGCGCGGTAGCGCAGGAGTTGGGACTGACCATCGCGCCGGAACTGACGCTGCAAATCGATTCCATGGACTCTTCGCCGAAACTTGGATATCCCTATGGCAAGCAACTGCTCGCCACTAAACGCCGCTTCACCGCACTGTTTGCCTACAACGACATTTCCGCCATGGGCTCAATCCGCGCTTTTCAGGAAGCCGGATTGCACGTTCCAACGGACGTCTCAGTGGTCGGTTTTGATGACATCCAGGGAGCGGCATTCCACTACCCGAGCATCACTACAGTCCGCCAGCCGTTGCACGAGATGGGAGAAATTGCCATGAAAACTCTCCTGGAGCGAATCGAGGGGCGCGAAGATTGTCCGCGGGAAATTGCGGTCCAGCCGGAGTTGGTAATCCGGGAATCCACCGGCAAAGCGCCCGCGTAAAGCGCTACGGGGGAGGCATTCGGGGCCTTCAGTGATATTCCGCTTTCGTTGCATCGACAAAATAATGGACCAAAGTTAGTTGATTGATAACGGCGCGTACCCTACAATCTGCGCCATGCAGGCCGAGCCGTTGGTGATTGAGCGATTTGAGGATGGTCTTCACGGACAGAGTGTGCTTTGTCTGCGGGGACCTCTGACCATTGAAACCTTCCCTTCCTTTCAAAGTGCGGTACGCAATGAAGAAGCCCCCACCATGATTCTTGATTTGACCGATGTGCCTTACATCGATTCGTCCGGGCTGGGGTCGCTGGTCAGCGCCTATGTTTCCCGGCAAAAGGCCGGGCACCGGGTGGTGCTCGCCGGCGTCAATGAGCGCATTATGCTGCTCATGGAAATTACTCGCGTCGAGCCTCTTTTTCTGATTTTCCCAACTCTGGATAACGCGATCGACTCGCTGACTGGGGCGGGGAGAGCGTAGATTGGGCTCTGGGCCCTTACTATGCTCACGTGGGCACGGACGCCCTCGACAGCGCACGAGTTTTACCTCGCCCGAATTCCTGAGGAGCCTGTGAACATCATCAGCATTGGCGAGGTACTTTGGGATGTGGTCGGCGAGACCGAACACTTGGGCGGAGCGCCCTTCAATTTTGCCGCCCACCTGGGCAAACTGGGACACCACGTCTCATTCATCAGCGCGGTCGGGAGCGATGCCTGGGGCGAAAGAATTCTGGACCGTATGTTGCCCATGGGTCTCGAGACGCGCTACGTGCGCCGGAATAATAAGTATCCCACCGGCGTTGCAAGCGTCACGATCGATGAACAGGGACAGCCGCATTTCGTCATCGCAAGGCCTGCCGCCTACGACTTTCCGCAGCTTTCAAGCACCGATTTTACCGCGCTAACGGCCGAGCATCCAGATTGGATTTACTTCGGAACGCTGCAACAGATGAGCGTGGATGCCAGACGCCTGACGGCTGAACTTCTCGCTTCGAATCCCAAAGCCCGCCGCTTTTATGATGTAAACCTTCGTCCCGATTCATGGAATCCAGAGTTGGTGCAGGAATCCATGTCGCGGGCGACGGTAGTAAAGGTGAACCATGCGGAAGTTGAGGCAATCGCAAAAATGTTTGCTACGCCATTTATCGGCTTCGAAGAATTCTGCCGCGGGTATGCGAAGCAGTTTGGATGGGAAGCCGTCTGTGTTACCCGGGGTGCGAACGGCTGCGTATTGCTGATTGGCGATCAGTATGTTGAGGCCGCGGGCTTCGCCGTCGAGGTCGCCGACTCGGTAGGCGCAGGAGACGCATTTGCGGCAGCTTTCGTCCATGGACTTGGAAATGGGTGGCCGACGCCTCGGATTGCGGACTTCGCCAATCGAATAGGGGCGCTGGTCGCAAGCCGTCCGGGCGCAATTCCAGACTGGACGATCGACGAAGCCGAAGCTCTTAGACCTTAGCGCCGAAAACGAAATCATTGGGCCGCGCCCGCCGGCCGTGATAATAATAATTGTCACTGGCATCGGGACCCATGCGCGATCGACTGGAGAAATCATGCCCAAGAAAGCAGTGAGTTCGAGCGATCTGATGAACACAATCGCCCGTGGTGTGGGGTCCGCGGTCGGCAGGCTTGCGAATACCGCCCATCGGCTGGCAACTGTGTCATCGGAAGTGGTGCAGGGCGTGAGCAACCCTCCCAGGAAAGCGAAGCGTTCAAAGCCGGCAAAATCGGCGAAGAAAAAAGCCGCCAGGAAAAGCGCGGCGCGTAAACCGGCAGCCGGGAAAAAACGGGCCAAGCCTTAATTTAGTTTTGTTGGGTCGAGGCGCGCTGGCACCGATTCACGTATGCACCGGTCAGAAGATTGTCCGCCGCCTTGGAGCCTTTTTTCGAAGCTGCCAACAGCAGCATATGAGTCTGCTCGCAACTCTGCGGCACAACGTTTCCATCCAGATATAGCCTGGCTAGCGTCACTTCCGCCCGGGCGCTGCCACCTTTAACGTCCTTCCATAATTCGGCGGGATTCTGATTCGCGTTGAAGGATGCAACTTCCGGGTCGGTCTCTGATAGTTGATTCGCGGATTGTTGATCTGCCGGAGCTTGCGTATGAACTTTTCTTGCAGAAACCTTGGTTGCGCTGGTTGGAATGGGAACTGGTTCCGGTCTGACTTGGGATTGAGGTTTCGTCGCCGCAGCCACCGGCTCGATCGATTGCGATGACTGCGAGTTGTGAAGCACCAGAAATAATGGGACTAGAAGCACAACGGCGACGGCAATTCCAAGCCCGATGGACTTCCCGCGGCCTTGGCTCTCCGGCGGTTGCGAGGGCGGCCCAAAAATCGATCCATCGGGGGCACGATTTGAGCTCTTTGCATCAGACCCAACACCCGCGGAGGTTTGAGTGGGCGACGATGCGCGCGCGGCCTCTCCGCACATCACGCAAATTCCCCGGCTCCGGGGATAGCGAAAATCGCAGGAGTGGCAAGTAATGAATTCGTCGGTTGGCTGAGACACAGGTGTTCTCCCGGGAACTAAATTCGTTCTCGTGGCGCGGTATCCATTGTATTTGGCATTGCAGGTTGATGCGAGAGGGGCGATTGATCTTCCGCCCATGACCTCGAGTAACTGGCAGAAACCGTCGTTGGTCGTTCGTCGTTGGCAAAGCCAGGTGGCATCACTTAACTCTGGGTCGAAGGCTCCAAGCCAACGACCAGCGGCTAACGGCTTCTAGCCCTGCTTGACGAATTTAAGCGATACGGAATTCATGCAATACCGAAGTCCCGTGGGCTGTGGACCGTCATCGAACAGGTGACCCAGATGCGCGTCACATTGCGTGCAAGACACGGCATCGCGGATCATGCCGTAACTGAGGTCTCTGTCGGTGCGCACATTTTCGCCCGCAATGGGTTGCCAGAAGCTGGGCCAGCCGGTGCCGGAGTCAAATTTAGTCGCTGAAGTAAAGAGCGCATTGTCACAGCAGATGCAGCGGAACAAACCCTTATCATGCAGGTCCCAATATCTTCCCCCATAGGCCCGCTCCGTGCCTGCGTGCCGGGCGACTTCGAATTCGTCAGGAGAAAGTTGCTTCCGCCATTCGGCTTCGCTTTTCACCACCTTGGGCACTTTCACTTTTTGCAGACGGTTGCCGTCATCGGAGAACTTCACAATGGTCACTTCTTTGGTCGCCGCCGAGACCGTCATCAAATGCGGCTTCTTCAACATCCACAAGAAATAGCCCGCGAGGGCCGTGGCTCCGGTTGCCAGAAATGAACGACGCTGCGTTCTGCCTCCCAAAACATCTTGATCGTTTGCTTCAAACATGAGATTTTCCTCCGCTACTTACCGGTATATAGGTCCGGGAACTCTTTGCGAAGATTCGACACCTTCGGCGCGTCGTTGAAAAGGATGTAAGGGTTGTCGGGATGAATCGTCGCATAGTTCTGGTGATACGCTTCCGCCGGATAAAACGCCTTCAGCGGCACGACTTGCGTCACAATCTTGTGTTTGAAAACCTTTGCCTGGTCCAGCTGGGCGATGTAAGCGTCAGCAATCTGCTTCTGTTCGTCGGTGGTATAGAAAATCATCGAACGATACTGGGTGCCTTCGTCCGGGCCCTGGCGATTCAACTCCGTGGGATCGTGCGCCACCGAGAAGAACACTCGCAGCAGCTCTCCAAACGTGACCTGCGACGGATCGTACGTGACTTTCACCGACTCGGCGTGGCCAGTCCGGCCGGTGCTCACAATCTCGTATTCCGCGGTCTTGGCCTCGCCGCCCGAGTATCCGGACGTCGCGTCCTTTACGCCCTTCACATGCTGGAACACGGCTTGGACGCCCCAGAAACACCCACCTGAAACGACCACCGTTTGCTGGCCCGCCGCAGTTCCCTTAGACGCATCGGATGCCGGACTGGGGACAGGGGCATTGGCCCCGCTGCC
The DNA here is from genome assembly GCA_963794195.1 of uncultured Acidobacteriaceae bacterium. GTDB lineage: Bacteria > Acidobacteriota > Terriglobia > Terriglobales > Acidobacteriaceae > DATBAX01. Next base: position 226,503 of record CAWCCU010000005.1, on the reverse strand, counting down.
TGCACTGTAGGCGGTCAAGACCGCCAGCAAAGCTCCCAGGATCAGTATGATACGAATTGAGAATCTATTCATAACGCAGCCTCCGTTTGTCCCTATTAAGTGTACGTAGTTGATTAGAGTCCGGATGAGGACAAAAGTTTCGCCTCTCTCTACAGGGCCTTTCTTGTCATTTCTACCGGGAATCTCCTCAAAACTCAGCCTTGTCTCTTGCCAGACTCGATTTTCTGGTACCCCGGACAGGAAAGTACCGGCAAGCGCGGGTACTTCGCAAAACCGGGATCCGTCAGCGCCAACTGGCACAGAAAGAATATCGATCCTCGGTCGGATTCCATCCGCCGGGAATAAACGCAATCCGCGCAAAGACCCACGCGTTTCGCGTCTGCCGCCGTCCCGGAAAAAGAAGTCACCCGCGCAGAATAACAAAATGTGGAAGCGCGGAAGAAAATCAGAAAATAATTTTCACAGGATGCAGTGCAACACCGCGGACCGCCCCCTCTCTTGCCTTCCCGCACGCATCAGATTACTGTGGACGGTCGAACGCATCCATAAATTCCATCAGGAGACCCGGGTGAATCGCACCATAATCCTTCTTATTTCCCTTCTGTTCTTGCCGCTCATCTCACAGGCCCAGGTTGACGAGGCCACGAAACAATTGGCTCGCGACGTCTTCAAACAATTGATCGAGATCAACACTACGGACTCCGTTGGCAATGTGACGACTGCGTCCGAGGCTATGGCGCAACGATTTCGCGATGCCGGATTTTCTGACAGCGACATGCAGATCATCGGCCCCAATGATCGCAAGAAAAATCTTGTCTTACGCTATCACGGTACTGGCAAGCACAAGCCGATCCTGCTGATCGGCCATCTCGATGTCGTCGAAGCCCGTCGTGAAGATTGGCCGACGGACCCATTTCAATTTGTCGTGAAAGACGGTTACTACTACGGCCGCGGTACTCAGGACATGAAGTGCGGTGACGCTATCTGGGTCGCCGACTTGATTCGCATGAAGAAAGAAGGCTATCAGCCCGATCGCGATATTATCCTGGCGTTGACCGCTGATGAAGAAGGCGGAAAGTCGAATGGCGTGGACTGGCTGATCAAGAACCACCACGAATTAGTCGACGCCGAGTTCGTGCTCAACAGCGACGGCGGTGGCGTGAACACGGTACACGGCAAGCCGGAAAGTGTTTCGGTGGACGCGACCGAAAAACTTTACTCCGATTATCAACTTACCGTCACCAACAAAGGCGGGCACAGTTCGCAGCCGACGCCGGACAACGCCATCTACCATCTGGTCGACGCCCTTGCGCGTCTCGAACACTACGAATTTCCCGTGGACCTCAACAACGTGACCCGTGCTTACTACCAGCGCATGTCGACGATTGTGACCGGCCAGCGTGCGGCAGACATGAAAGGCATCCTAAAGAACCCGCCGGAGCCGGCCGCGGTCGCTCGTCTTTCGGAAGACCCTATCGATCACTCCACGATCCGGACCACCTGCGTAGCCACGCGACTCGACGCCGGCCATGCCAACAATGCATTGCCACAACGCGCCCAGGCAAATGTAAATTGCCGCATCGCTCCCGGCCACTCCTCTGAAGAAATACGGCAGGCTTTGATTAAGATTTTCAACGATCCCAAAGTCATCGTCCGTTACACCAGCGACGCCGGCGAGGTTTCCGACATCGCTCCTGACCGTCAAGCGTTCGCTCCGCCTCCGCTGCGCCCCGACGTGTTCAAGCCTCTGGAAAAGATTGTCCAGGAAATGTGGCCCGGTACGCCGGTGATTCCGACCATGGCGACCGGCGCATCTGACAGCGTTTACGCCAACGCGGCCGGCATGCCTGCTTACGGGATCTCCGGAGTCGCGATCGACCGAGACGACCATCGTGAGCATGGCAGGGATGAGCGTCTCGGCGTTGCCTCTTTCGATCAAGGGGTGGATTTTTATTATCGCTATCTGAAGGCAGTCACCTCCGAGCCCTGAATTTGGGCCGGCAGTGATGCAGTTGCGCGAGAGCCCTCGATACTTTGCCGTTCCGAAGCCAGGTTTATCGGCGAGAAATCTGTTTTTTTGTTGACCACCGCACAACGGATTCCTCGCGCGATAAGGCCGCGCTTCAGAATGACAAGTCCTTTGATCTATCGATGCGCCATAATCATCTAATTCCTGCCGTAACCAAATTACCCTCTCGGACGTTATCCTAATGGATAGGGAGTTTTCCGTGATCAGTGTCCGCAATCTGGTGAAAAAGTTTGGTGACGTGACGGCCGTCGATAATATTTCGTTTGATGTCCAGCAGGGTGAGATCTTCGCTTTCCTCGGCCCCAACGGCGCGGGCAAGACGACGACCATCAAAATGCTCACGACGTTGTTGACTCCCACCGGCGGGGTCATGGAACTCGATGGGCTCAATCCTGCGGTGCAACGCAACGAGGCGCGACGAACATTCGGCATTGTCTTCCAGGACCCCAGCCTCGACAGCGAACAAACTGCCTACGAAAATATGGACCTCCATGCCGTGCTGTACAAAGTGCCACGCAAAGTGCGCGGCGAGCGCATTCAGCGGCTTTTAACTCTTTTCGAACTCTGGGAACGCCGAGACGATATTGTGAAAACATTTTCCGGCGGAATGAAACGGCGCCTGGAAATTGCTCGCGGTTTTCTTCATACTCCGAAAATTCTTTTTCTCGACGAGCCCACGCTCGGGCTCGATCCACAAACCCGCAACCAGCTTTGGACGCACGTGAAGCTCCTGAACGAAACGGAAAAGGTAACGGTGTTCCTCACTACGCACTACATGGACGAAGCCGACCGCGTAGCGCAGCGAATCGCTATCATCGATCACGGAAAAATCGTCGCCCAGGGAACGCCGGCGGAATTGAAGCAGCAGACGAACTGCGAATCCCTGGAACAGGCTTTTCTTGCCCTGACTGGCGCGGGCATCCGCGATGAAGGCGCCACTTCCGCCGACCAATTGCGGCAAGTCGCCAAAATGTGGAGCAACCGCCGATGAGCGCAATTTACGTTCTCTGGCTGCGTGAATTAAAACGTTATGTTCGCTCACGGGCGCAAATTATAGCTTCGTTGGGACAGCCACTTCTCTATCTCTTGGTGCTTGGATTCGGCCTCGGTCCGGTGTTTCAAAAAGCCGGGAACGGCAACTACCTGCAATTCGTGACGCCCGGCATCGTAAGCATGACGATTTTATTCAGTTCGATTTTTTCTGGAATCGCGATGCTTTGGGACCGGCAATTTGGTTTTCTAAAGGAAACGCTGGTAGCTCCGGTACCTCGTGTCCAAATCATGATTGGAAGAACGCTCGGCGGCGCTACGGTCGCTGTGATTCAAGGTTCTTTGATCTTAATTATCAGCGTGATCGCAGGGTTTCGTCCCGCGCATCTCACCGCTTTTCCGCTGGCCTTGGTTTTCATGGCACTGATCGCCGTGGTCTTTGCGTCGCTGGGCACGGCCTTCGGCTCGATTCTTCAGGACATGCAGGGCTTCCAACTGATCATGAATTTCATGGTGCTACCCATTTTCTTTTTATCGGGAGCACTTTTTCCGTTGACCAATCTGCCGAAGGCACTCGCTATCATTACGCGACTCGACCCTCTCACGTACGGTGTGGACGCGCTGCGCGGAGTTTTCATTGCCCAGTCCAATTTCGGTCTGCAATGGGACGCGTCGGTGCTTTTCGTCTTTGCCGCGGCATTTGTAGCGTTGGGAGCGTATTTGTTCTCAAAGATTCAGCTGTAGAGAATCCTAGCGCCGCTTTGAGCTTTCGGAACTCTGGCAGATCGTCCGGTATTCGGCCTGGAAATAAAGTAGAGGATCGCCCTGCTTCACCACCACGCCTTCGACTTCGGCGATGAAGATCGTATGATCTCCCGCATCCTGGGCAGTGTGCAGACGGCATTCCAGGTAAGCTAGCGCTCCATGCAGGACCGGCGTGCCATGTTCGGTGCGGTCAAAGCGCGCCCCGGCTTCCTGCTCTGCACGATCATGGGTCCGGTCGGGCAGCGCATAATATTCGGAGATTGCTCTTTGGTTCTCCGCCAGCACATTCACTCCAAAACGTTTCCTGGTATGCAACTGCGCGTGCGTCTTCGCTTTGTGGTCCACGCAGACCAGCACCAATAAAGGATCGAGTGACACTGAAGTGAACGCATTCGCAGTCATGCCGTGGACTTCGCCTTCAAAGTCCACGGTGATTACCGTAACCCCCGTAGCGAACGTGCCCATAGCTTTGCGAAACTCGTTTTGCGTCACGGTCATAAGAAACACTGCCTGCTAGTCGTTCTCAACGTTTTATCATGTTACCCATTCATCCCCGAAACACCGGTAGTTAAGTCCAGCATAGTTGTCGATTAGTGCGCCGCGGAAGAGTCGGCCTTTCAGACTCGCGTGTGCGAGGCAGGGACGATTTACGCGGCGCCGAAAGCGCCGCTCTTCCACGGTGAGCGATGCGTCACCTTTAACCTACGCACACACCTCACAGAGGCAGTCGTTTCGAAGTTCTTGCGTACTCCAGCCGGGCGATAAATCTGGCTGGGACCATTACCAATCCCACTCCCGTAATCACTCATGTATCATTCCGATACTCGATAATTCCGGATTCCGTTAGGAAGAAGTCTTGGCAGCAAATCAAACTATAACGACGGCTCAATCATTGGACGCCTTGGGTTCCAAACTGACGCGCGATGAGGCCCGCCAATTAATCCGTGTCATCGACGACGATCTCCCCGCGCTTCTGACCGCCGCTCTGGAAGCCAAACAGCGCTTCAAACCGAAGATAATTACATATTCCCGAAAGGTTTTCCTCCCGCTCACGAACCTCTGTCGCGACTACTGCGGATACTGCACTTTCCGGCGCGATCCCCGCGAACCGGGTGCGCATACCATGACGCCGGACGAAGTCCTGGAAGTCGCACGTTCCGGCGAAAAACTGGGATGCACCGAAGCTCTTTTTAGTCTGGGCGACAAGCCGGAACTGCTTTTTCCAGATATGCGGGAGACGCTCCGCCATCTGGGATACAAGTCCACCCTGCAATATCTTGAAGCCATGTGCGAATTGATCCTGCGCGAGACGACATTGCTGCCGCACCCCAATCCCGGCTTGTTGAGCGCGGAGTGGATCACGCGCCTGGCCGCGGTTTCCCCCAGCATGGGCTTGATGCTCGAAACCACGAATGACTCCTTGCTCGAAAAAGGCGCCGCCCACGACAACGCCCCTGACAAACTCCCATCGAAGCGGCTACGGACGATCCAAGAGGCGGGCAGGCAGAATGTTCCTTTCACGACAGGCCTATTAATTGGAATCGGCGAATCTCTGGACGATCGCGTGGACACCCTGCTCGCTATTCGCGATCTCCATGACCGCTACGGACACATTCAGGAAGTCATCGTCCAAAATTTCCGCGCCAAGCCGGGCATTCCTATGCGAAACTGGCCCGAACCAACTCTCGGTGAAATGTTGCGCACCGTCTCGGTGGCCAGATTGCTCATGCCCAATATGAATATTCAAGCGCCGCCAAATCTATCCGCTCCTTACTATGATGATTTGCTGGACGCGGGTATCAACGACTGGGGCGGCATTTCTCCACTGACGCCGGACTTCATCAATCCCGAAAAGCCCTGGCCGCATGTGGACCAACTCAGGTTGCGCACTGAAGCAAAAGGATATCAACTACAACAGCGCCTTCCGGTCTATTCAGAATTCCTGCCGGCAATCACTTCGCGGACCGGTCTGCTTTCCGAAAAGACAAAAAGTGCGGCTGACCTCCTTCACGGCGTTGGGAGGGCCGCATGATCGTCGTACTGACCGGAGGCACGGGCGGCGCCAAGTTTGTGGATGGTCTGCGACAGGTGGTGTCCGCGAAAGAGCTGACCATCATCGTGAATACGGGGGACGATCTCGAATGGTGGGGTTTGTACATGTCGCCCGACCTCGATTCGATCACCTACGTTCTCGCCGGACTCCTCAGTAAAGAACGCGGCTGGGGCGTGAAGGGCGATACTTTTTTCTGCCTGCAAGCGATGGGCGATTTAGGCGAGCCCATTTGGTTTCACGTGGGCGATCGCGATCTCGCGGTTCACCTGCTGCGTTCGAAATTACTTGCGGAAGGAAAAACTCTTTCGGAAGTGACCGCGATCATCGCGGCTAAAATGTCGGTGCAAGCCCGCATACTTCCAATGAGCGATTCACGTGTCGAAACCAGAGTCGACACCCCCGCCGGCGATCTAAGCTTCGAGGAATATTTCGTGCAACGTTGGTATCAAGACCCTGTCAACTCGGTACGTTTCGCCGGAGCTGCCGAAGCAGAACCCGCGCCGGGTGTGGTCGAAGCAATCCTCGCGGCAAGCGCGGTGATTCTTGCGCCCAGTAATCCGATCACCAGCATCGGTCCAATTCTTGCCGTACCGAAAATCCTGAAAGCTCTGAAAGACACGCCGGCGACAGTGGTTGCGATTAGCCCACTGGTAGATGGCAAAGCCGTCTCCGGCCCGGCAGGAGTTCTCATGGCCGCGCAGGGACTGCCCGTTTCTCTCGCCGGTCTCGCGCAAGCCTACGGAGAATTTCTCGACATTTTGGTTGCTGACACAGCAGACACAAAATCCGCGAAAGAATTACAGCGCCCCGGCCTGCGCGTAGTTTGCTCAAACACCATCATGCGGACCGCCGAAGATAAAGCCAATCTCGCACGCTCCGTGCTTTCGTTCCTCACCGACCAGACTGCGGCCCACGCCCCGGACTAATTATGATCCTCGTTCCCATTAAAAACCTGGCGAATGCCAAACAGCGACTGGCTTCTCTGCTCGATCAGCCTACCCGCACGGAACTCGCGCAGGCCATGTTGTTCGACGTGCTCGAGGCGGTGAGCCAGTGCAAATCGCGGTCAGAAGTTGGCTTGGTTACGACCGACGTTTTCGCAGTTAAACTAGCCCGTCACTTCGGCTTCCAGGTAATTCCGGATCACGCCAACTCCGGCGAGACTGCAGCCATCGCCATGGCCACACAATTTTGCGAGTCGCAGGGAATTGAGAGCACGCTGGTGATTCCCGGCGACATCCCTTTGATCCAGGCTTCCGAACTCGATCAGATAATCGATGCTGCGCCTGCAGAAGGTTCCGTCATCGTTCCCGCCGGCGACGGACGTGGCACCAACGCAATCCTGCGCCGTCCCGCCGGACTTTTTCCGCTGCGCTTCGGCAATGACAGTTTCAAGCCTCATGTTGCCGCAGCCCGTGACACCGGCAGGCCATGCGTCGTAATTTCCTTGCCAGGAATTGCACTTGATGTCGACAATCCCTCCGACCTCAAGCAACTCGCCAAGGCACCCGGCGAAACCCGCGCCCAGCAGCTAGTTCGCCAGTGGGACCTCACCGACTTCCCGCTCGCCGCCAACGAATAAATGGCCGCGTCGTCTCAGTCCGGCGAACTACGCATCATCCCCATTTCTTTTCCAGACGAAATCCAACCCGGCGATTCGCTTTCGGACAAACTCCTTTCCGCGCTCAAGCATCACAAACTGACCCTCCAAAGCGGCGACATCCTGATCGTTAAGCATAAGATCGTTTCCAAGGCCGAAGGTCAACTTGTGCTACTCGAAAAAATCAAGCCGTCTTTGAAATCTCGCAGCTGGGCGCGCCGTTACGGTCTCGATGCTCGAGTGACCGAAGTCGCGCTGGCGGAAAGCAACCGCATTGTCCGTCGCAAACGGGGTGTGCTGATTACTGAAACCCGCCACGGCTTCATCTGCGCCAACAGCGGCGTCGATGTTTCCAACGTAAATGGCGGCCGCCATGCGCTTTTGCTCCCAGAAAATTCCGATAGCTCCGCCCAAAAACTTTATCGCCACCTAAAAAAGCATCTCAAGCTTTCCATTCCCGTCATCATCACCGACAGTTTTGGACGTCCTTGGCGCGAGGGCCTGACCGAAGTCGCCATCGGCGTCGCCGGATTGAAGCCTCTGCATGATTTTCGTGGCGAACGTGATCCCCACGGTTATCCTTTGCGTGTGAGTATCGAAGCCGTGGCCGACGAACTCGCTTGTGCCGCGGGCCTGGTTTGTGGCAAGCTCTCCCGCACCCCGGCATGTATCGTTCGGGGGTTTGAATATCAACCGGGTCGCGGACGCGCCAAGGAGTTGATTCGTCCGCCGGCAACAGATCTGTTTCGCTGATATGTTTAGAGTGTTAACTAAGGGAGGGGTCCTGTGCCTCGCAATTTGATCCAATCCGAACTGGAGAATTTCCCTTCGCTCGAATGGCAGGACATCGCTCCTCAACTCGCCCCAGATTTCCGTGCCGCTCTCGAGCAAGTTTTAGAAACACAGGATGGCGCGACGCTGTCCCGCGAGCAAAGTCTCTCGCTTGCGAACGCCGAAGGCGACGATCTGCTCGGCCTTCTGGTCGCAGCCAACGATTTGCGCCGCGAACTCGTCGGCAATCTAGTCACTTACGTGGTGAATCGCAATATCAACTTCACCAACATTTGTTTTGTCGGATGCAAATTCTGCGCATTCAGCCGCGGCCCCCGTGAGTCCGACACCTACTTCCTGACTCCCGACCAGGTCGCCGGCAAAGCCAAAGAAGCATGGGATTTAGGCGCGACCGAAGTCTGTATCCAGGGCGGACTGCCACATGGCTTGCCCGCTTTCTACTATCGTGACATTCTTCGCGCGGTGAAAAATGTCACGCCCCGCATGCACATCCACGCTTTTTCGCCGATGGAAATTGTTTACGGCGTGGAACTCACCGGCATGCCGCTCGAAGATTACCTCCAAATGTTGCGTGACAACGGGCTCGACACCCTACCCGGCACCGCCGCTGAAATTCTCGACGACCAAGTCCGCAACATTCTTTCGCGCAACAAATTATCGACCGCCCAATGGATCGAAGTCATTAAAACCGCCCACCGATGCGGAATTCGCACGACTTCCACACTCATGTACGGACATGTTGAGACCACAACTCACTGGGTCGATCAGATATTGCTTCTCCGCAATCTGCAACGGGAAACGGGCGGACTCACCGAGTTCGTGCCTCTCGGTTTCGTCCATCAGAACACTTTATTATTTCATCAGGGACTCGCCCGCAGCGGGCCCTCGCTGGCGGAACATCTTAAGATTCACGCGCTGGCACGCGTCATGCTCGCTGGATCGATCAACAACATTCAGGTTTCATGGGTGAAGTTGAATCGCAAGCTGTCGCAACTCTGCCTTCATGCCGGGGCCAACGACTATGGTGGCACGCTCATGGAAGAAAATATTTCGCGCGAGGCCGGCGCCACCGCTGGACAATACACCAGCCCGGAAGATTTTCAGTCCATGATTCTTGAGATGGGCCGCATTCCCGCCGAGCGCAATACCACCTACACCAGAATCAACATCAAGCAGCAGCCGGAGCCGTTCACCGTTGATCAATCCTTGGACCCGGAATTCGCGTGACGACTCGATCCATCGCCGTCATCGGAGGCACCGGGGCGGAGGGTTTCGGCCTTGCGCTCCGTTGGGCCCGCGCCGGCGAGAATGTTGTCATAGGATCACGTGACCCAAAACGCGCCCAGGAAGCTGCGGAGAAAATAAAAGTCGAAATCGGCGCCGCCGCTCGAATTTCCGGTGACGAAAACGTCGCTGCCTGTGCCGCCGCCGATCTAATCGTTCTCACCATTCCCTTCGAGAATCATGCTGCCATGCTGAAACAGCTCAAGCCGGCGATTCGTCCCGGCAGCGTTGTCATTGATACCACTGTTCCTCTCGCGGCCAGCGTAGGCGGTCGCGCCACGCGAACTTTAAGCCTGTGGGAAGGATCCGTCGCGCAACAAACAGCCGAAACTTTGTCGAAAGAAATCGCAGTCGTTTCGGCGTTCCACAATATTTCCTCTGAGCTACTAAAAGGAAATGATCCGATCGATTGCGATGTGATCGTTTGCGGCGACAATCCCCAAGCCAACGTCGAAGTCCGCAAATTGGCGGCGAAAATTCCCGGAGTCCGCGCGGTAGACGGAGGCAAACTGGAAAACAGCCGCATCGCCGAGCAGATCGCCGCAATGTTAATCGGATTCAACATCCGAAACAAAGGCCACCACTCCGGCATCCGCATCACCGGCCTCCCGGAGTCCGCATACAAAAGCTAGCTTAATTAAAATCTTGTCATTCCGAAGGGCCTTCAGGCCCAGAGGAATCTCACTGCACGAAGCGGAGAAATGCAGACCCTTTGAATGAAACAATGCTTACTTATTGCATCAGTTCAGCAAAATTCAAAACAAAGGCCAGCGATGTAATTCGCATCACCACAAATTAATCTTGTCATTCCGAAGGGCCTTCAGGCCCAGAGGAATCTCACTGCACGAAGCGGAAAAATGCCAGACCCTCTGAATGAAACAATGCTTACTTATTGCATCAGTTCAGCAAAATTCAAAACAAAGGCCAGCGATGTAATTCGCATCACCACAAATTAATCTTGTCATTCCGAAGGGCCTTCAGGCCCAGAGGAATCTCACTGCACGAAGCGGAAAAATGCCAGACCCTGTAAATGAAACAGCGCTTACGCGATGCGCTAAGATCACCAGAATGAAGATCACCAGAATGACGATCACCGCATGACTCCAGCCATCCAATTCCGCAACGTCTCCTACCGCATCGACAGCACCCGCGAACTCCTGCGCAACCTGAATCTGGAAATCCAATCCGGAGAAACCCTGGTCCTCCTCGGACGCAGCGGCTCCGGCAAAACCACCACACTCAAACTCATTAATCACCTACTAACCCCAACTTCAGGCGATCTCCTGGTCAACGACCGACTCACCCGCGACTGGGACGTCATCCGACTACGCCGCGGCATCGGCTATGCAATTCAGGAGGTCGGTCTCTTTCCTCACTTCACCGTCGCCCGAAATATTGGCGTTGTGCCGGCTCTCGAAAATTGGCCCCAGGATAAAATTCAAGCCCGCACAAAAGAACTCATGCACTTGGTGGGACTCGATGCCAACATTGGCTCCCGCTATCCTCGCGAACTTTCCGGCGGACAGCGGCAGCGGGTCGGTGTGGCCCGGGCCCTCGCCGCCGATCCTCCGATTCTCTTGATGGACGAGCCTTTCGGCGCACTTGATCCCATCACCCGGGCCGAACTCCAGCGCGAATTTCTAGAATTACAACGGCGCCTGAAAAAGACTGTCGTCTTTGTCACTCATGATTTGCGAGAAGCGCTTCTGCTCGGCACGCGCATTGCCTTGATGGAAGCGGGCCACCTTGTAACCATTCTTCCACCGGATGACTTCTTAAAATCCTCCGATCCCCTGGTCTCTGACTACGTGAATGCCTTCGAAACTTCCGCGCCGAAGGAACGCTCATGAACTTCTTTCAATTCATGCTGCAAAATCATACTGAGGTGCTGGAACTCACACTCGAACATCTATGGCTGGTCGGAGTTTCAATTTTCTTCGCGGTGCTCATCGGAATTCCTCTAGGCATTTTGATTACTCGATGGCCGATCCTCAACAAACCCATTCTTGGCAGCGCAAATATTATTCAAACAATTCCCAGCCTTGCGTTCTTCGGCTTCCTTCTTCCCGCGCCATGGATCGGCGCGCGCGCGGACCGACTGGCCATTCTTGCGCTCACTCTCTATGCGCTCCTGCCTTTGATCCGCAACACGTATGTCGGAATTAATGGCGTCGACCGCTCTGTAATCGAGGCGGGACGCGGAATGGGCATGACCAATCGGCAACTGCTTTGGCAGGTACAACTGCCTCTCGCTTTAGGAGTCATCATTGCAGGAGTCAGAGTCGCCACGGTGATTTGTATCGGACTGGCGACAATCGCGGCCGCCATCGGCGCCGGAGGATTGGGCGAATATATTTTTCGCGGACTGGCGATGGTCAACAATCGATGTGATCCTCGCCGGCGCAGTCCCGGCAGCTCTCATGGCGTTGCTAGCCGACGTTGGCCTCGGATGGCTGGAGAAACGCCTTAGCCCTCGCTGAAAACTGGAAATCGAATGCTCCGCCGACTACTGATCATCGTTATTTCGCTACTCCTCATCTCTTGCGGGCCCGCGCGAGAAAATCGCATCGTCATTGGCTCGAAAAATTTCACCGAACAACTGATTCTCGGCGAAATCATCGCCCAACAAATCGAAAACAAAACTCATCTTCCGGTCGAACGCCGTTTCTATCTCGCCGGAACTTACATTTGCCAGCAAGCCATTCTCGGTGGACGCATCGACATTTATCCCGAATACACGGGCACGGCTCTCACCGCCGTCCTTAAAGAACAGCCGGAAAATAATCGTGAAGAGGTTTTCAATCGCGTAAAGGCCGCATACGCCACCCGCTTCAACCTGGCCGTGGGCGCGCCTTTTGGCTTCAACGATACTTTCGCAATGGAAATCCGCGGCGAAGATGCCCGTCGACTAAACATCAAGACCATCTCGCAAGCCGCCGCCTACACCCCGCAATGGCACGCCGGATTCGGTTACGAATTCATGGAGCGTCCCGATGGCTACAAAGGTCTGGCGGCGACATATGGCCTGCGATTCGCTGAATCGCCTCGCGTTATGGATCTCGGCCTTCTGGCCCGCGCACTCAAAGGAAAGCAAATCGACCTCGCCGCCGGCAACACCACCGACGGCCTCATCCCCGCTCTGGATCTTTTCGTCCTCGAAGATGACAAGCATTACTTTCCGCCTTATGAAGCGGTGCCCATTATTCGCCAGGAAATGCTGGCCCGGCATCCGGAAGTAGCCACTGCTCTCGCCGAACTGGCCGGAAAGATTTCCGACGACGACATGCGCCAACTGAACTACGCAGTCGATGGCCAGCATCGCGACGTGAAAGAAGTAGTCCGCGAATTCCTACATCGCACAAACCCTTAGATATTTTGTCATCCTGAACGAAGGGGATTCGGCAGCGCAGCGATCAAATCCCCGCAGTCGACGGCCACCCTATAGCCATTCCGGAAACCAGCCCGAAGACGCCAGTTGCTCCCGCGCTCGCTTTTTGAAATACTCATCCCCTATGAAAGGCAACCCCAAAGTCATCGCCGAACTCAACAAAGCGCTCCGCGAAGAACTCACCGCGATCAACCAATATTTTCTCCACGCCGAAATGTGCGAGAACTGGGGATACATTCGTCTTTCCGGCTACATCAAAAAACAATCGATCGGCGAAATGAAGCACGCCGAAGTGCTGATGGAAAGAATTCTCTTTCTTGATGGCACTCCCAGCATGCAGCCTTTGGAATTGAAGGTTGGCGCGATCGGTCAAGGATATGATCCAAAGCGATCTCGCTCTCGAAGTCGCCGCCGTCAAGCAATACAACGACGCCGTCCAAATCGCCACAGCCGAAGGCGACAACGGTTCCCGCGATCTTTTCGTTCAGTTACTCAAAGACGAAGAAGGCCACGTCGACTGGCTCGAAGCGCAAGTTCACCAAATCAAAGAATTAGGCTACGAACGATACTTAACGCAGCAGATGGGCGAACAGAAAGAAGAGTAAAGAAGAGAAGCTGTCACCTCTCAGCCGTCAGCTTTCAGCTAGAACCATCACAACGCTTCTTCATTCACACATTCACAGCAGTGTCATCCTGAGCGAAGGGGATTCGGACGTAGACCGAATCCCCGCAGTCGAAGGACCCCTATAGCTATCTCTGCTCTCGCATCTTGCGATTCGTCGTTCCGGGTAAACCGAAGTTTTCGTTCTTGTTGGGATTTAGCTGACAGCTGACAGCTGATAGCTGATAGCTCCCTCACATCAACCACAACGCATCTACATCCACAATCACTTGTGTCCTTGGGATCTTCGCCTGCACCGCATAGATGAGCATCGATCTAAGCACCGCATTCAACTTCTCCCGGCTCGGCGACTTCAAAACAAAATGATAGCGATAGTCCCGCTTCAATCGCATGATCGGCGCCGCCGCTGGCCCCATCACCCGCACGCCTTCATGCCGCGTCTTCTCGAACCACTTCCCCAGAATTCCCGACCACGTCAACGCGTCATCCAAATGATCGCTGCGCACCAGAACATTTGCCAGCGCGCTGTACGGCGGATAGTGCATCCAGCTACGAAACTGCAATTCTTTTTCATAGAAGCCGGTGAAGTCGTGCTGCGCCGCGTACTGCACTGCGTAGTGGTCCTGAAAATAAGTTTGCAGCACAACTTTGCCCGGCATGTTCCCGCGCCCAGCCCGTCCGGCGACTTGGGTGAGCAACTGAAACGTTCGTTCGGCCGCGCGAAAGTCCGGCATGCCCAACGCCATGTCCGCCCCGACGACACCGACTAACGTCACACCGTGGATGTCATGCCCCTTGGCGATCATCTGAGTTCCAACCAGCAAATCAAGCCGGCCTTCGTTCAGCGCATTCAACGCCCGTTCGAAATCTTCCTGACCGCGGACCGTATCGCGATCGAGACGCGCAATCCGCGCCTGGGGAAACATTCCATGCAACAACTCTTCCAGCTTCTCGGACCCTGTTCCGAGAAAATAAACATATTCACTTCCGCAATGAACACACACTTTCGGGATCGCCGCCGTGAACCCACAGTAGTGGCACACCATGCGATGCTCACGCTTGTGGTGAGTGAGTGATACTGCACAGTTGTTGCACTCAAGTTTCTTTCCGCAAGTGCGGCACAACGCCACCGGAGAATAGCCCCGCCGGTTCAGCAGCACCATGACCTGCTCTTTGCGTTCAAGCCGCTCTTTGATTTCAGCCGCCAATTTGCGCGAGATCACTTGCTCTTGTCCCGTCTCCTGAAATTCAAGACGCATGTCGATGATCTCAACCTCAGGCAGCGGCCGCTGCTCCACACGGTCCGGCATTTCGAGCAGCGTGTATTTATGTTTCTTGGCGTTGTAATAGGACTCGAGCGACGGCGTCGCCGAACCCAGCACAGCAATCACATTCGCCATCTTCGCGCGCATCACGGCCACGTCGCGCGCGTGATATCGCGGCATCTCTTCCTGCTTGTACGAAGAGTCCTGTTCTTCATCGACGATGATCAACGCGAGATCGGACACCGGCGCGAACACCGCCGAGCGCGTCCCGACGACCATGCGCGCCTCTCCGCGCTTGATGCGATGCCACTGCTCGGCCCGCTCCTGATCGGACAAGCGCCGAGTGCAGGATCGCTACTTCGTCTCCGAAGACGTGATGCAGATCGGCGGCCACCGCAGGCGTGAGCCCAATTTCAGGGACCAGCAGGATCGCCGATCGCCCTGCCTCAAGCACCGATCGCATCGCCGCGAGATACACGGCGGTCTTGCCCGATCCGGTGACTCCGTGCAGCAACATGCCGGAAAACTTTCCGGCAGTCACGCCTTGGCGAATTTGTTTGAGCGCCTCCTGCTGCGCCGGATTGAATTGAAAGTTCAGTGGCGAAGGACGCACCTTCCTTTTTGATCGCACGAGCTCAGCCGGCTCTTCGATGATCTCAATCAGTCCGCGCTTGACCAGCGTGCCCAGCGTGGTCCGCGGAATTTCCAGGTCCCGCAAAGTTTCGACGGCGACTTTTCCGCCAGCCGCCGCGAGCGTGTCGATTAACGTCTGCTGATTTGCATTGAGCTTGCCTTCGGCAGTCTTGAGCAACGCTACTTTCACTAAACGAGTGGCATCGCGCGCATCGGAAAGATCTTCACGCGTGATCCACTTCTTGCGCACCATGCCGGCGAGTACTGCCCTCGATACATGGGTCGCGGAACGTAGCGTTTGCTCGCGAGCAGGCTCGCCCTCCGACAAATATTCCAGCACATTGATTTCGGTGAGCTGCTCATCCGGAGTGCGTTTCGCTCTTGCCGACGAACCGGCGGTACCGGCCGCGTACAACGCAGTGTGGCCGGTCTCCGTGATGCTGTAGCTGATTGTCTTTTTGAACTCGGCGTTCAAGGGCAACATCGAGCGGAAGACATCTCCGATGGGGGCGAGGTAGTAGTCGGCGATCCATTGGCCGAGGCGTAAGAGTTGGGCATCGAGAACCGGCGCGAGGTCGAGCACGCTGATGACGTTCTTGGTTTGGACGCTGGGCTTGCGATCGTGCAACTCGGTGACGATGCCTGAGAGCCGCTGCTGGCGGAAGGGCACGAGGACGCGTCCGCCGACCACCGGTTCCATCCCCTCGGGGACGCGGTAGGTAAACGCCATGTCGAGCGGGACTGGCAGAGCGACGTCGCAGAATTCCATGGGTGGTCTCTAAAATCCTACCATCGTTAGGTGAGAGGGCTACAAAGTCGAGTAATGTTCCACGGGGAACATTATGTGCTGACGGGAATGTACGGTACAATTTGTCGATGTGCATTGAAATGAATGAGGCTGACGAACATCTCGATTCGGGAATGCTGTCTTCAAAGTAGCCCGTTGCCGACGATTGGTTTCTATTCCACGCCTTTCGCAGGCATGGGCAGGCCCAGGTCTTTCATCACCATTTGCAGGTCTTTCCAGGTTTCTTTTTTCTGGCGGGGATCGCGCAGAAGAAAAGCTGGATGATAGGTTACGGCGAGTTTGTGGCCGTGGAAGTCGAACCAGCGGCCGCGCAGTTGGGACATCGGTTCATTTACCGCCAGAAGAGTTTTGGCGGCGACTGCGCCCAGGGCCACCAGCACTTTAGGTTTGATGGCTTCGATTTGGCGGAGCAGGAATGGCGAACAGGTTTCGCATTCGTCGGATTCCGGCTGGCGGTTTCCTGGCGGGCGGCATTTGATAATATTCGCAATGTAAACTTCTTCGCGGCTCAGGCCCATGGCCTTGATCATGTTGGTAAGCAACTGGCCGGAGCGGCCTACGAATGGCTCGCCTTGCAGGTCTTCGTCGGCGCCAGGAGCTTCGCCGATGAACATTAAATCAGCATTGGGATTGCCGACGCCGAAAACGATTTGTTTGCGTCCCTGTTTGTGGAGTTTGCAGCGGGTGCAGTCGCCGATGTCTTCGCGGATGAGGCGAAGGGCGGCGACGGGATCGTGCACACCGGATTCGGATTGGAAAGTTTCGGTGATGGGGACGAGAGTTTTAGGCGTCATGGATTGGTCTTCGGCGGACTCGCGGCGGTAGAAATCGTAAATTCCCAGGTCGTTGTAGTAGCGGATGCGGTCGGCGACGGCGCGTTTTAGTTGGGGAGTGAGGACGGTTGGCATTCAGGGGAATCTTACAGTAGATGGATGGTTCCGTGGCGGTCGGGGAGTTTGCCTGCCCGGAACTTCGCCCTTTCGGGCTGGGCTGTGACGAGCACACTGTGTGGGGTCGCTCCGGTGGCAGTGAGATTCCTCCAGGACTGAAGTCCTTTCGGAATGACAAGATCCTATGAGGATTTAATAACTGAGACGGTGGTTCGTAGGCGGATGATTTGATCGAGGACGCGTTGGGCGATTTCCCATTTTGTGGTTTCGGGGACTTCGATGACTTCGTTATGGGTGATGATGGTCACGGCGTTGCGGTCGGAGTCGAAGCCGACGCCTTCGTGGGAGACGTCGTTTACGACGATTGCGTCCAGCGATTTCGAGAGCAATTTTTTGCGGGCGTTTTCCAGGACATTTTCGGTTTCGGCGGCGAAACCGATTATTAATCTGTGAACGCTTGTTGCGGGCAATTTCGGAGATGATGTCCGTCGTGGGTTCGAGTTCCAGAGTCATGTTGCCGCTGCGTTTGAGTTTTTGCGAAGCGACGAACTTGGGACGATAGTCGGAAACTGCGGCGGTTTTGATGACGATTGTCGCTTCCGGCAAAAGCTTGAGCACGGCTTGCCGCATCTCTTCCGCCGATTCCACTCGCGTGACTTCGGCTGCGCCTGGCGGGGTGATGGCGGTTGGTCCGCTGACCAGTAGGACCCTCGCGCCACGGCGCAATGCGGCTTCGGCCAGGGCGTATCCCATGCGTCCGCTAGAACGATTGGTGAGATAACGAACGGGATCGATCTTTTCGCGCGTGGGGCCGGCGGTGATGAGAACGGTTTCGCCGGCCAGTTCCTGCGAAGCGCCCAGGGCTTCCATCACCGCAGCAACAATGAGTTCGTTTTCGGCCAGGCGTCCGGGGCCGGTCATGCCGCAGGCCAGATAGCCTGCACCGGGTTCGACAATCTTCACGCCGCGCTTTTTCAGGATTTCAAGATTCGCCTGGGTGGCGGGATGGTTCCACATGTTCACGTTCATCGCCGGGGCGAGACCACCGGCGCAGTGGTCGCTAGATAAAGCGTTGTCAGGAAATCGCTGGCGATGCCCTGGGAAAATTTGGCGAGGATGTCGGCGCTGGCTGGAACGACCACCAGGGCATCGATGGATTGCGCGACTGCGATGTGTTCGATGGCGGAGTCGATGTTTGGTTCATCGCCGCCGCAGAACATCCCGGTGATGACTTTTTCGCCCGGAGAGCGCGGCAAAGGTTAGAGGGCGAACGAATTCCTGGGCGGCCTGGGTCATGACGACTTGCACGCGGATGCCGCGGTCTTGCAGCAGGCGGCACACTTCCGCCGCTTTATAGGCCGCAATGCCGCCGCTGACGCCGAGGGCTATCTTCATGGAGACCTGGTGATTTCAGATTTTTGATTTCAGATTGAAACCAAAATCGTGTATTAAGCGATCTGGCTGAGAACTGACAGCCTTTAAATCTGAATTCGAAAATCTACGATCTGAAATCGCATTGCTGTACGAGATCCCTCGACCGGCTGAAGTACGCCGGATCTTCGGGATGACAAGGGTAAAAGTTTCCAGTGCCTACCGAATGACCTGGATTTAAGATTCCTGATCGAAGACTTCAGATTCGCGATTTAAAAGCGGCACGGGGGGAACGTGCCAAATCTGAGATCAAAAATCTAAAATCGCCAATTCATTATTCCGGGGCCATCGCCGTGTCCATCATTTCGCTGGCAACGTCCATGGCGGATTTCGGAATTTCCGGAATCACCCACTTCACTTTGCCGGCCTTGATTTCATCCTGCGCGATGCGGCAGGGTTTGCGGGACGGCGTTGCGATCACGGGGGGCGCTCCACCCTGGAGTTGCCGCGCACGGCGGGCAGCCACCAGGATGTACCGATAATTGCTGTCGAACCCTTCGATCAATTTCATTGTGATCTCCTGCTCATCTCTTAACGTCCACCAGTAGCCGCCGGCGCGAACGAGCCAAAATTGGTTGCAACGCTCTCGCATATTCTTTAAGACGGCAACGCTCGGCCATGGCCAGGATTTCGTTGTCGTCAGCGGTTGGTTGAGCTTCTGAACGCCGAAGCCGCTCCGCGAGCAGGATCGACTTCAACGCTTCAACCGATTCTTCCAGACGGTCGTTCACCAAAATATAGTCGTATTTGGCATAATTCTCAATCTCACGAGTGGCCGTGACCAACCGGCGCTGGATGACCTGCTCGGCATCCAGACTTCGGGTGCGCAACCTTCGTTCCAAAGTGTTGCGATCGGGGGGCAAAATGAAGATGCTGACTGCATGCGGAAGCTTGCGCTTGATCTGCTGCGCGCCCTGTACGTCGATATCCAGCAGCAGATCCTGGCCGGTCTGTTCGGCTTCGCGCTGGAACCGGCGCGCCGTGCCGTAGTAGTTACCGAAGACCTCGGCGTGTTCGAGGAATTCGTCCTTGCTGGATCATCGCTTCGAATTCGCTACGGGAGACGAAGAAATATTCGCGTCCGTTTTGCTCGCTGCCACGCGGGAGACGCGTGGTGTAGGAAATGGAAAAATAAAGTCCTTCCACGAGTCTGGCGGATTTCGTTGACCAGCGTGGATTTGCCCGAGCCCGACGGCGCCGAAATGATGTAGACAGTCGTCATTATTTATTCGAGGTTCTGCACCTGTTCGCGGGCTTTTTCGATTTCCGCTTTCATGGCTAATCCCATCTCGGTGATTTTGAGCGCGTCGCCCGCCAGGCCTGAGGTCTTCGAAAGCAACGTGTTGGCCTCGCGATTCATCTCCTGCAGAAGGAAATCCAGTTTCTTGCCAATTTCTCCGTCCTGGTTGAGGAGAGCGACAAAATGCTTGACGTGGCTTTCGAGACGGACCAACTCTTCCTGGATTTCGCTGCGATCCACCAGTAAAGCGGCTTCCTGCAAAATGCGTTCCGGGTCGATTTGCGATCCAATCAGTTCCTGCATACGAGTTTTTAGTCGGTCCGCATAAACCTGCTGCACCGAGCCGCGATATTTTTTGACGCCGTCGCACGCCTGCTGGACATGCGCCATGCGCTCATTTAATTCGCGAGAAATTTCGGCGCCTTCTTGTTCGCGCATTTGATTGAGGTTCGAGAGAGCTTCTTCGGCTTTGGCCAGAACGATGGTTCGAGTTCTTCCGCGGCGGCCGGCGGCGCACCGGCATCGAGAGCGCCCGGCAGGCGCAGCACGGTGTTCAGGTCGGGGTCTGCGGCCAAACTAAATTCGGCCGCGGCGGCGCGGAAAGCCTGAATGTATCCGCCGACCAACTCTTTATTCAGAGAAAACGTCTCGCTGCCGCTGCGCTCCAGGTTGAGAGTCAATTCCAGGTGACCACGCGCCAGTTTCTCTTTGAACAGGCGGCGCAACTTCATCTCCAGCGACATCGCTATTCGGAGGGCAGGCGGAAATGCAGATCGAGAAAACGGTGGTTCACGGATTTCAGCGAAAGCGTGAAACTGGTCTTGCCATTCATCTGGCCTTTAGTCTGGGCAAATCCCGTCATGGAGCGAATGGGCATATTTGTTATTGTCTCACCGGAGTTGCTGCCTTCGGGTGCTCGATGTCGACGAATTGCAGATCATACAGGCGGCGATAGGTGCCGAGCTTTTTCATGAGGTCTTCGTGCGCGCCGATGTCCGCGATGGTGCCATTTTCGATGACAACAATTCGATCGGCTCGTCGGACAGTCGAGAGCCGATGGGCGATGACCAGCACGGTGCGTCCCGTCATGAGATTTTGTAGCGCGGATTGCACCAGAGATTCCGATTCGCTGTCGAGCGCGGAGGTGGCCTCATCGAGAATCAAGATCGGCGCATTTTTTAGGATGGCACGAGCAATGGCGATGCGCTGACGCTCTCCGCCGGAGAGACGAACGCCGCGTTCGCCGATCATGGTGTCATAGCCGGCGGGCAGTTCCATGATGAAATCGTGGGCCAGAGCCGCGCGGGCTGCGGCTTCCACCTGCTTTTGCGAGACGCTGGGCTGGCCGTAGGCGATGTTGTTGCGCAGAGTGTCGTTGAAGAGAACGGTCTCCTGCGTGACCACGCCGATTTGCGCACGGAGGGAGGCGAGGGTGGTATCGCGAACGTCGCGGCCATCGATGAGGATGCTTCCGGAGGTTACGTCGAAGAAACGCGGGATCAGATGAACCAGCGTGCTCTTACCTGCGCCGCTCGAGCCGACGATCGCGAGGATTTCTCCGGCCTTCACTTCGAGATTGATGTTGGTCAGAATTTCGCGGGCTTCGTCGCCGTCGTTTTCGTAGGAGAAGCAGACATTTTCGAAGCGTACGCCGCGAGAGAATGGCGGAATGGGCTTGGCGTCGGGCTTTTCACGGATTTCATCTTCGGTGTCCATGAACTTGAAAATTTCGGACGAAGCGCCCAATGCTTGCTGGAAATTATTGTTGAACAGAGCGAACTTGCGAACGGGATTGTAGAGGCTGAAAACCGAGGCGATGAAAGCGACGAATGTTCCCAGTGTCATCACGCCGTGGGAGACCTGTCCGCGTCCCAGCAGCAGAAGCAAGGCGATGGCGATGGCGCCGAAAATATCCATGAGCGGAGAACTGATCGCAGCCGCCGCTACCGAACGCATGTTGGCGCTGAAGAAACGCTTGGTCGCCTGGCGGAAGCGAGCGATCTCCCAGAGCTCCATGCTGAAGGCTTTTACGATGCGGTTGCCGGTGATGGTTTCCTGAAGGACGTTCTGGATGTCGGCGAGTTTGTCCTGACCGCTGCGAGTGGTGTGGCGTACCTGGCGTCCAATTCTTCGGGAGGAATAAATAATGACGGGGATGAACAGCACCAGCACCCATGCAAGTTTCCCTCCCAGGGCGATCACGGCAATTGAGGTAAACAGGAAGGTGAAGAACTGCTGCAGAAATTCCGCGAGCACGCTCGACATGGCGTATTGCACGCGCTCGATGTCATTGATGATGGTCGAGACCAGCGTGCCGGTGGTGTGCTTTTGGAAAAATGCGGCAGAGCGGCGCAGGATGGAGTTGTAGAGAGCATTGCGCAGGTCGGTCATCATGCCGAAGCCGGCATAGTTCACCAGATAAGTTCCGGCGTAATCGAAAATACCTTTGAGCAAGGTCGAAGCCACCAATGCGTAGGCGACCACCGTCCACGCATTGTGGAAGTGCGAGGGAACAAATTTTTGCAGATAGATAACGTGGTGCGTCCAGGGAATGGTGAAGAGCTGAATGTCGTCAGACCCGCTGGAGGGATTGAGAACGCGGTCAAGAATCGGCTTGAGCAGTAATATCCGAAACGCTTCGAGCAAGCCGACCGCAGCCATCAAAATTACGGACGAAAATAGCTGCCACCAATAAGGAATTACATAACGGATGAGGCGCGTCAGTTGCCGCATGGGGGGCTCCCGATGGGCAGCCTGTGGGAGCTCGCGGCTGGTGGACTTGGCATTCGTTGCAAGGTTTTATTCTAAATCAGTTGGGCGAAAAACGTCGTTGGTCGTTCGTCGTTGGTCGTTGGTCGTTGGTCGTTGGCAAAATCGCGTCTGTCGCGCTGATCCGCGTCTTGCAATCAGGGACTTTTAACGCAGCGCTTGAAGCGCTACTCCATCCATACAAGCCACCAAAGACCATTCGTGCACCGGTTTGGCCAACGGCCAACGACGAACGACCAACGACGGTTTTTTCAGACCAACGACGACGAACCAACGACGGTTATTTCGGGCTATCCCGATGCACCACTTTCACCCGGTATCCCGGCTTGCGCAAATGTTTCGCTACGTCTTCCGAAATCATGACGGAACGGTGCTGGCCGCCGGTGCAACCGAAGGCGATCGTGAGATAGCTCTTCCCTTCCCGAATGTAATGCGGCAAAAGATATACCAGCAGATCGGAGATGCGCTGGATGAATTCCTTGGTCTGGGGAAACGAACGAATGTACTTGGCAACTTTCTTATCGCGTCCGGTGAGTTCGCGGAATTCGGGGACGAAGTGGGGATTGGGCAGAAAGCGAACGTCGAATACCAGGTCGGCGTCGTCCGGCACGCCATGGCGGAAGCCAAAGCTCACGCAGGAAACCAGAATGTTCTTGCTGGTTTTCTTTTTCTTTTGGAAACGTTCGATGATGTGGGAGCGAAGTTCGTGAACATTGAACTTCGAAGTGTCGATGACCATGTCCGCGAGCGCGCGGATCTTTTTGAGTTGACGGCGCTCGGCGGTCAAGGAAGACTTCACCGGCGCATGAATCCCAAGCGGATGCGGACGGCGAGTCTCGCTGAAGCGGCGGAGCAGAACGGCATCTGAGGCTTCGAGAAAAATCATGCGCGTCGGCAGCATGCGCTTGACCGACTTAATGATCGATGGCAGGGATTCCAGCTGAGTGCCTTCGCGGACATCCACTACTAAGGCGGTGCGCTCGATTTCGGAAGATTGGCCGACGAGTTCGGCGAAACGGGGAATGAGACCCTACCGGCAGATTATCTACGCAGTAGTAGCCAAGATCTTCGAAGGCCTTGAGTACCGAAGCTTTCCCCGATCCGCTCATGCCGGTAATGATGACCAGATCACCACGTGCGTCCGAAGAGATTGCGGAACGCTCGACAGTCCGGCCCAGGGTTTGGGATTTGGGACTCTTCTTAGAGCTCTTACGCGCTGCCATTGCGACGGATGTTAACAGGGAACGATGATGCGTCGCTAGTCACAGAGCAGGGTCGGAGTTAAGCCAAAGCGAAAGAATATGTTGTCAACTTCGACGATCCTGACGAATACCGGGGAAGAGCGACGCCGCAAGTTCGACAGCCCTCTCGCACAGTGCGCGAGAAGACGGAGTACCCACTTCGATTCGGCCTTCGGCTCGATACAATTTCATCAGTAATCACTGCTGTTGTTCTAGGGCGGAATTAGAGCCAGCCTAGGGCATCAACCTGATGGGACAAGCCTTCCATCCACCGTACTCTGCTGGTGGTTAAGGAGGCTTCTATGCTTTGGACAGTTTTCGTAGTGCTGCTGATCTTGTGGCTCCTGGGTTTCAGCTTGCATGTAGCGGGAGGCTTGATTCACCTGCTGTTAGTGGTCGCGCTGGTTGTACTGGTGATCAATTTGCTGACCGGCAGAAACGCCACTGCCTGAAAGGAAATTCATGCGAACACTTAAACAAGCTGGCTTGCTCCTAGTTGCGATGGTGTTGATGCTGGCGTCATTTGGTTGTTCCCGCACCAACCCTGTGGCTTACAAAGACACCGTACAGAAGGCGCTTGAGCAAGCTGACTATCAGGGTCTGTCTGTCGCGGAAGATGTGGACAGAAATACCATTACCCTGTCCGGCAAGCTCCACTCGGAAGACGCCAAACAGAAAGCCGCGGAAGTTGCCAAAGCTGCCGCGGGTGAACGAGTGGTGGCGAATGAAATCAGCGTAGAGCCTCTTGGCGTCGAGTCGGAAGCCAGGAAGATGGAATCCGACCTCGACAACGGAATTGAGAGCAACTACAAAGCGGCCCTCATTTCCAAGGGACTCGACAAGCAGGATATTAGTTTCAAATCCAAGAATGGCGTGCTCACACTGTCTGGCAAAGTAAAGAGCGGCCCGCAACGGCAGGAAGCTGAATTACTGGCGACGAACACTCCGAATGTTGCACAGGTGTTGAATCAGATTGAAGTCAAACGGTAGATCCTCCCCAGCGAAAGATGGGCCCATCGGAAAAAAACGACGGGCCCATTTTTTTGTGTCCGAAATTTCAGACTCGGAATGGGGCCGATAACAAGCGGGCGGGAAGCATGACCACCGCCCAGATCGTCGCTAGTACTCCATGGACAGCGATCCCCACAATACGAAATGGCAGGAGAAGCAGCCATACCAACGGATAGAGGACCAGGGCCGCCAGCGCTAAGGGCCAGCAGACGACGAAAAGAATGCACCACAGCAGAAAAGCGATCATGGGAGACCTCTCTCCAGTTACTTACGCCAGTTAGAACAAGAAAGTTCCCTGCGCGTACAGCTGAACCTCAAATCTGATGGCACCTCCGGTCACCAGCCTTCGCACGGGGCGCAAGCCGACTTCTCAATTAGAATGACCCAGTGACTGACGCCGTTCGCATCGGAATTCTGGGAGACTTCAATCCCGAATTCCGCTCCCATGCCGCCACCAATGAGGCGCTGCAACACGCGGCTGCCAAACTGCAGCAGCGGGTGGAATCAGAATGGGTCGCCACTTCTTCTCTGCTGGACGCCAGCGGACAAAAAAAGCTGGAGAGCTTTGATGGGATTTGGGCCTCGCCAGGCAGCCCTTACAGGAGCTTCGACGGAATGCTGCGCGGAATTGAATTCGCGCGCAAACGAGATTGGCCTTTTCTCGGCACCTGTGGAGGCTTCCAATACACGCTGATCGAGTGTGCCCGCAACGTGCTGGGCATCGCAGACGCAGACTCTGCCGAGAACAATTCCGGTTCCAAGAACATCATCATTTATCCCGTAGCTTGCGCCATGCCCGATCGCGCTAAAGGTGCGCCGAAGTTGGCTGGCGCGATTCCAGAAATCCGTCTGCGTCCCGGCTCGTACCTGCAATCGTTTTACTCGCAAGACACCGTGACTGAACAATTCTTCTGTAACTTTGAGATTAATCCCGACTACGAATGGGCGGCCATGGAAGCCGGGTATGCGGTTGTCGCCCGCGGCCCTCAGGGCGAGATTCGCGCCATCGAATCACCCACCCACCGTTTCTTCGTCGCGACCCTGTACCAGCCGCAACTCTCGTCGAAACCCGATAACCCGCATCCGCTGGTGCTGGCGTTCGTCCAGGCTGCCGCGGATTGGGGACGGAAGAAGCTCGACGACAGCGTCCTGGAATAACCTTCCCCTTTGCCATCCCTCCAAGCACAAGAAAAGATGGAGTTTGTCTACGTATTGCGGCCTGGGCCGATCGGCGGACAGCCGAGGCGGCTGTCCCTACGCGCAGTGTTGAGTGACTTGAGTCACCTACCCAAACGAGCCGTTCTCCACCCGAACGAGCCATTGTTGAAGGCCCGCAAATCCGTCATTCTAACTGTGCTTGGGAGCGGGTCCTTTATCCCGCAGGGGGATTTATGGCGGTTTTTCTTAACAGCTTATGGTCCGAGGACGACGGGCAGGATGTTGCCGAATATGCAGTAATGCTTGCCGTGGTTCTGGTCATTGTGGTCGGCACGGTGCGATTAGTTGGAGCGAACGCGAGCAATGTTTTTTCCAGTGTAGCCAGCGGAATTCAATAGGCCCAATGAATACAGAAAACACTAATAAGAGACGCAATGACCGTGTGAAAGCCGTGCTGCCCGTCAAAGTCTGGGGCAACGATACCGGCGGCGCACCGTATACGGCGGTGGCGCACACGTTGGACATTACACAGACTGGGGCCCGTTTAGGTTCGGTGCGACGCCCGTTTAATGTAGGCGACCGGCTGACTCTGCAATATCGCCAGCGCAAAGCCGATTTTCGAGTGATTTGGACACGGCAGCTCCAAGGATCCAGCGAATATCAGGTGGGGCTGGAAACGTTGGTCAATGAGAATGACCCCTGGGGATTGAAGGCCGATGCCAAAGTCCGCGAAGTACCGCGAACTGGCAATCTGGTTCCGGCTACCGCTTAAGCGGCTGCGTGATAACTTCTCTTTCGCCCCGCTGGGGCTGAATCATTTCCCACTCGTCCCAGGGCTGCGCCGTGGCTATAGTATTCTGACGCTCCGCGGCTCTGGTCTGCAATCCTTTGATTCTTCAATGCCGGCAGCCTTTGAGCGACCTCATTCGAAGATTTTCAACCATTCCATCTGAGCGAAGAATCTCGCATTTACGAAACCGGCTGGATTTCTAGCTGTAATGCGGGAGCTGGTGATTCCTGCGATCGGGAAGCCTGATACATCTGGTGGACCAAGGCAGGTACAGCGAGTGAGGCTAAGGTGAGAATGGTCAACACAACTCTCGCAGCCAGTGGAAGCGTGGTAATGGTGTGAGCTTCAAAGCGCGCGACCACCATGGAGAACATAAAAACCTGCAGAGAGTGACGGCCCAGCAAGTTGAAGAATTTAAACAGGTGGAGCGGCATGAACTTCCAATCCACTGCCTGCGGAATAAACCAGAGAATGTAGGCAAGACAGGCGGCGTCCAGCAGTCGCACCGGATTGTGATTGGGATGCCCGGAGAATCCCAACAGAGGTTGATGACCCACCAGCCAGAACAGGTGCCGGTCCCCCATCAAAAGCGTGGCAATTACGGCACAGGCCAGCAGCAGAGCACGTGATTTCAAGATCTTAAATCTTGGAGACATCACGCGCCGATAACCCAGATATTGTCCTGCTACGAAGTAAGCCTGCCAGGCACAGATGTTGAACGTTCCCAGGTCCATCCATGGAATACGGTCATTGTTGTCGCCGAGCCCAAATTGTGCGGCCAGCCACAGTCCGGCGCTGATGGTGCCGATGAGCCAGGCGCGCCCTTTATCGAACTGCTTCAGCATGAGGGGCGTCAAGGCGAGGAAGACACAGTACATGGGCAGGATCTTATCGAACCCTCCCTGCTGGAGGAGCAAGGAACCTAAAACGAATGCCCGCAACGGGTGCGAAGCTCGAAAAGTGTGGGCGCCCGACTGTAAGGTGAAAAGAATGCCCAGAGTGATTAGCGCGATATGGCAGAAATAAATGGCGCGAGTCCGGCGGAAGACTTTCGCAGTCATCGCCGCTGGGCCTCGTTTTTGGATTAAAGGAAAGTAAACCCAGGCAGAAACCAGGCCCGCCAGAAACACAAACCCATCTGGGGCCGCCGCGTAGCCAAAGGAATATTCGGTATAGCGCGCCAGGGGATTGGGAAAGTGTCCCAGCGTCATCAAGACGAGAAAATAGCCGCGTAAGGTATCAACCCGCCAGTCCCGCCCCATGAAGGTGACGGTGCAAGTCGGTTTCCACAGGAACGGTAACGTAGCAAAGGGGTTACGAGACGCCAGTGAGAGAATGCCAAGTTCATGCACAGTTGTGGAACAGAATTCATCACTCTTTCGCAAAAGGGTCACCCAGATGCCAGGGGAAGGTTTTGAGAGCCGCTAGCGGGCCACCGATTGCACCCAGGTGGCAAAAGCATGCCAGGCGACCGTGCGGCCTATAGGCAGAGCCAATTGTTCCACGGAAATCAGGAAAGCTCCAGCCCAGAGCGTGGCACGGTGAATTTTGCGCGTGGACCAAAGATCGTACGCGACCATGAAAACCAGGAAGATGTACGAGAAGGGTGCGGCGATCTCTGCCCGCTTGTGAACCAGGGCAAAGGGCCAGCGCGCAATGGCGGCCACCAGTAATCCCAGGGTGGCGATAAGAATGAGGCGCTTGTGAGCGTCGGGTTTGAAACGGGCGCGAAAGGCAAAAAACGTTAGGACAGCAAAAATGAAGATGTTCGACAGCGGAATGATGTAGAAAAACTTCGAATCGCGTCCGACGGATCCGGATTCGCGGACCAGGGAATCCGTAGCAGCCAGGACCCCGAGGACAAGCATCGCGCAGGCCAGCAAGAAACCGGCAAGCCCGAGGCGGCGGTGAATGGCCACGTGTCCGGCAGCAACCAGCGAAGTTTGCGTAATCAGCAATAGGATCCAGCAGGTAAAGGCCGCACCATGCAAATGAATGATCAAACTCGGCAGGGGGGCCCGGAACACTCCTGCCCAATAGTAGGTCGGACCGAAGCCCACAAAAACCGTCAGCAACATAAGCAGGGCCATGCCGGAGAAGAAGTAGTGGTCGTAACGGCGTCCGGGAAATACGGGTGCCGGCCGCACGCACTTAACGGGGTGAACAACAGTGGTGGCCATCGTCCCTCTTATCTGAAATCTTTATTTATTATGTGCGGCGCCTGATGAATTGGAGAAGTGTATGCGGAAGAGTTGGCGGTGGCAAATTGGTAGCGCTGACGGGAATCGAACCCGTATACCTGCCTTGAGAGGGCAGTATCCTAACCGTTAGATGACAGCGCCGCCGGACGGCAGCTACTCGTGCCAACCGGTATTGTATCGTTGAAAGCTGGTCGCCGTCTCGTGGCTGTGATGAACGTGCGGCAAAGGCTGGAACCACCAAGGACGCGAAGGTAGATGAAGGAAATCTCTCGCTTTCAGCTGCGTACTTTTTACCTGGAAATTCTTCAGCGCTTAAAGAGCATCTGGATCAGGAACGATCCGAAGAGCACGCCCATGGTCGCGAGCAGGAGAGTGACGAGCGCAACCAAGGCCATGAATCGAAGTTCCTTCTCGGGCGGTGGCGGCGTAATGCCCAGATAGATGACACAAATGCCGTATACGAAGCCGTGAGCTATCCGCTGAAATATATTGCCAGGTCGAGAAGTTGGTTCCATGGTAGGTCGCGATTGTAACGTTAGGGATGGCCTCGCAATCGGTTGTTGGTGTAATTGCGATTTTTCAACAACTGATCGGAGCCTAGAGATTC
Source organism: uncultured Acidobacteriaceae bacterium (assembly GCA_963794195.1). Lineage (GTDB taxonomy): Bacteria > Acidobacteriota > Terriglobia > Terriglobales > Acidobacteriaceae > DATBAX01. The sequence continues at coordinate 196,936 of CAWCCU010000005.1, read as the reverse complement.
TGGAGCTGCTGCAGGAGTGAATAGAACGTGTGGTCGTGGTCTTTAGCGCTAAAAACATCAGGCTGAAAGGTCACTTCCAGAGCACCTTCGGAACGGCATTCGATGGGGTACAGGCGTACCGATTTTGTGTCCAAATTCTTCTCAACGCACAGGACCGTTTCGCCATTGATTTGCAATTCTTTACGCACCAAGATTTTCGTGTTGCCGTCCCGGTCTGGGAGGCTGACCAATGCATCCCAAGCTCCGAGCGTGGAGCGGCCAGGTACCGAAATCAATCGCACCGCGATACTGTCCCTCGTATTAAGGTTCACGAGCAATACATCGTTCGCCGAAAACGATTCCACATACCACTGCCTGGGAACCGGAAAACGATAGCTGCCAACCTCGACGGAATTGCCATGTCGTAGGTGCCAATAATAAGTCTCGATGTGCTGCGTCGGAATGAATTCCAGGAAAACGACTGACACGATTACCAGGATGACAAGGACAGCGCTGATCTTTAGCCCCGACAAGACTTGCTGGGAGACAGACCGCGTGTCTTTCAGTATCTGCACGGGGCTGAGGTTACCACCGTTGTTGTGAACAGGCAATTTCACCAATAACCATCCAAAACTGCGATTGTTTGTGTAATTGCGATTTTTCGCCAATTGGCTAAGGATGACCGTGGTGGCTACTTTGAAATTGTCCTGGGCCAAAATCTCCGGAATACATAAACCGCACTTGCCATGCCCAACGTTCCTGCCAAGATGAATACCAATAACTCATCGCTAGGGCCCATGTCTTGAAGCTTAGCTAAATGGGCTCCGACCATCAAGGCAGCAAACTCGCAAGCCATAACGTAGCGCCGAACAGAGACGAACCCAGGACCGCTAGGGCGGATTTGCCGACGGATTTCATTCAGGCCGCTCTTTCCGCTCGCCGAACAGCCCTCCCCCGAAGTCTGCTCATCACCACCTTACGTTTTCGTCCGGACCCACGAAAATGGCACCGACTTGCCAAGGATAGTTGGTGTAATTGCGATTTTTCGCCAACTGCGCGGGTTACCATGCCCCTTACGATTATTTTGCTAAGCCCTTGGGCTGAAAGTACACTCACACCTCGGAAGCGGAGTTCAGTATTATGAAGACGGTTGAATCAAAATGGCGAAATATAGCTCGGACATGTGCGTGTCTTGGAGGAGGAATTTTTCTATCGTTTTTCCTTTTCGTCGCTTTGGAGCTGTTGCTGCAACCGAAACTTCCTCCCTGGACTTCTCCCGAGCAGCCGCTTTCTCCTGAGATGTGGCACGACCTCAAGCGTTTTGCGGACGTTACGGTTTATGTTGTTGGGCCACTCGCCGGTTTTGGAGTTGGCGCGTTTGTAGGTTTTTTCCAGAAGCGTCGGCCAGCAACTGTTGCTGCGCTCTGCCTGGTTCCCTCCACTTTAGTGGGCTTTGTTACAGATCATAGAAAAAATTGGGCTAGGTCGGCCTCTAGTATTTCGCATTACCTGTTTGATCAGTCTCTCCCGTTCCTCGCGGCGATCATTGCCGTTTTGCTTTGCCGATATGTGGTCGGTTATCTTCGACATCGCTCGATAGAATCTAAGTTGAGGCCGCTTAAAACTTAAAGGTAGCCAATTGTTGTAAACAGGCAATTTCACTCACAACCCCGGCAGTTGATGAAATCGCGATTTTTCGCCAACAACGGCTACTTTAGGGAAGTGGTTGGGTCAAAAGAGGCTTAAAATGGCTTTCGCAGCGTATTAGGTAGGCGTCCGATCTCATTGCCACAAGGAGCGACCCTGCGGCGTCTTGATTTCCTCCGGTTTGGTTGTTTGCTAATCGCCTTCTGCGTTGCGGCAATCGCCGACGAACGCCCCGAAACAACTGTGCTTATAAATTTAACCTCTGTAGTTGGTACTCCGGGTGCTGATTCGAGCGTCGCTTTCCTGACAGATGAGTTGTTGTTGATCAGCAACGGGGATTCATCGCCGATCTCGGTGCTTTATGACATTAAGGCTAAGAAGGTCGTGAGAACAGGAACAACATGTGCAACAACAGGGAGAAGCCTGTGGGCGACACCGGGAAAAAATCTGCTAGCCGCCTGTCCTAACGGCCTCGTTCTGTACAATCTCGAATTCCAGCCGATCGCACACTTCGCGGCGCCTCTTACGTACAACCAGAATGAAACGCTCCTATTCTCGCCCACTCGCGAGTTCATTGCCGTGAATCCGCTCCCAAGGCGGGGCAATGCCAAGGTGTTGACAACGGACACACTCACCGTAGTTGCAAGCTACCCCTCCGAGTCCGATTACGTAACCAATCTGTATCGGGCCGGCTATCTGGTCTATGCCAGCACAAAGGGGAAAAAAGGGTGGGAACTATCATTCTATCAATTTCCAGACTTACAGCCGCAATTGCTTTTCAAAAGCTCGCAGAACTGCGCCACTGTCGGGTTTGGCATTAGCGAGTCCGAGTTTCTGAAACCGCATTGGGGCAAAGATCAGGGGGAAATCATCGATGTCACTTCAGGTCAAGTAATGTTGAAGCCCTTTGACATCGGCTCACCCCAGTTCGTACAGACTACCGTGTCGGGGAAACGGTTTGCTTTAGGGTTTCAGCAATACTCCAAAGCTCACATTGTGAAGCAACTCGTGAATCCTCTCACCTACATCGAGGCCTTGGGTACGTGTTGTGACGATCCTTCAAACTTGTTCCGGGTGCGGGTCTATGACCAACAATCCGGCCACATGCTAGCCGAGTTCCACTGGAAAACAAGGAAAAATGAACCGCTATGGGACAGTCATGGTAACTCTGCTGTTGCGCTATCTCCCAGGGGAGGATACCTAGCCTTCCTGCGTGCAACGGCGGTCGAAGTGTATCGAATACCAGATGAGCCATTGCACTGAATAACTGTTGTAAACAGGCAATTTCACCAACTACCGCCTTTCGGTGTTCCTCCCCGTCCGATCACTGGACACATCCACAAGAGGGCCAGCATGAGCTTACGACGGTATCGTCTTCGTTCATTTCTTCGTCATAAAGAATTCCATCCCGAAGACGACGCTACGGCCCGGCATAGCGACTCCTACAAGCTCTTCATACTGGGTGCTGGTGAGATTGGAAAATCCCAGGTGCGCTGCGATATTGCGAAATTCGCGGCCAATGCTGGCGTCCCAAATTCCGTAAGGGTCTTGGCCGAAGCGGTTGGTGACGCCGATTCGGGTGCGTGCCACAAAGTTTCCCGGTAACACTCCCTGCCAGGCGACCACACCATCTTCGATGGGATAGTTGAAAAGATATTTCGACTGCAAGCCCATCGGCACGTTTTGAGCGCCGTGTAATCCCGTAAAAGCAAAGTCGAGTTTCTGGCGATGCGGAAGGCGCACTTCCAGGGACGTTTCAAGTCCGGTGAAATTCAGACGTCCAATATTTTCAGCCTGCCAGCGATCTGTAGGGGACGCTCGCACATAATCGATGTCATTATGCTCGCGCCGCTCGAAGACCGTGACTTCGGCTTTGTAGCGGCCTCCACGGTCCCAGAGCAATCCGCCTTCGTAACTCCATGCGGTTTCAGGCAGCAGGTTCGGGTTCCCGATGTTGGCGGGATCGCTGTAATAAAGATCGGTGTAGTTTGGCAGACGAAAAGCGCGGCTGGCGCTGCCTTTCAGCTTCCATCCTGCTTTAAGCCAAAAACCGGCGGCCACACTCGGACTGAATTCGCTGCCGTGGGAATCGAAGAATTCCTCGCGCGCACCGATTGAAAAAGAGAAACGGCTTAATGCCAAAACATCGTAGTCGGCGTAGACGGCTCCATGGGAGCGATAGTGCTGCCCGAGGTTATTGCTGCTAATGGATTCGTAATATCCCTCGCCACCGTAGAAAAGTGTGGAGTATTTTCCCAACGATTGTTTTCGGCGCAGCGACGCTTGCCAGCTTTCGTCGATATGATTGTTTTCGTATTTTGAAGGATCGTCTCGCACCAAAATAAATTCATCGCTGTGGCGGCGATAGCCAAAATAAAATTCTGTCTTACTTCCCAAATCTTGCTTTAAACCAGCGAACCAGGATTTCGTGCGTTCCCAGGAAGGAAAGTCTCCATAAAACTGATCCGCACCGAAAGGCTTATCGCCGTAACCCAACATGATTAAGCTGCGGCCCAATGCGGTTTGCACGCCGTTGTTGGAGAAAATTGTCAGGCTGCGGTAATCGCGGTCGGGAATGAAGCCAGTGGAGAAGTCGCGGGCGACGCTGAGTTGTTCGTCTATTTTGCCGGTCAGAAATGACGCCGACAGGCTCTCCTGATTTACTCCGAAGTTTCCAATGCCGGCTCCGACGCGGAACTCCGAATATTTCGGCGGGCCGGTAATGATGTTGATCGCTCCGCTGACTGCGTCCGATCCATAAAATGTCGAGCCTGCTCCTCGCAGAATTTCAATTCGCGCAATTGATTCGGTGGGCACGGGCAAATCCAGATCGTGATGATCGCTCTGAACGTCGTCCATGCGCAGGCCGTTCAGGAGCACCAGGGTCTGGCCCTCGCCTGATCCGCGGATGGAAAGATCCGCTTGCACTCCGTCGGCGGCGCGCTGTTGGAAATCGATGGAGGGATCGAGTTGCAGATAGTCCGTCCAATGGTGATAAAGAAGAGGCGTCTCGCGCGGATCGATCACCGAAACTGAGCGGTCGATCTCGGTGGCAGGGACCGGCGTGAAGGTCCCAGTGACCACGGTTTGTTCTTCCCGAGGTTTTATTTTCTGATTTTGGCCGTCTTGATTTGCGCTCACGGTCTGCCCGTGAAGCTGGTAAGAGTAAGAGAGAAAAAGAATTACAAGAAAGTAAACGTTTACCTTCAGCTTGTCCTGCGTTCGAAAATTCATGCGAAGACGATTCTATGCAAGAATCCGGCTGCTTTCGTTTGTAAAAGTGTTCCTCCGCATAGATTTTTTTTATTGCGCTTTAACAATTCCACAAGGCCATCGGGTTTATCATTAAGACATCATTTCGCACCTGATTATGAGGGCGCCCCGGCAGTTGAACACACTGCGCGGATAGCGAATCGATCAAACCCGGTCTGTTACTGGACCGCATTAATCTGTAAGGAGTATCCAACGATGGCTAAAGCAAAGACTACCCGCACCGCTACCACCCCCAACCCAAAAGTCACCTCGATCTCCGGCCCCAGCTCCGCGATCGAGAACAAAAGAAAGCAGCCGACGGTGGATGTAGAAAGCGAAATCCGCCTGCGCGCGTACGAATTGTACGTACAGCGAGGCTACACGCCCGGACGTGAAGACGAAGACTGGCTGATCGCAGAGAGTGAAATTTTGGCCCGGCCCCAGACTCAACAGAGTGCGTGATTTGTGGGTCTCAGGTTTTGGATCTCGGGTCTTGGGCGTCGCGTTTCAACGTTTAGCTTGAATTCCTGAGGCCTGAGACCCAAGCGCTGATACCGGAGACCCAACATTTAGAACCGGAGACCTAAGACCTTAAGACCCGAGACTTGCGCTCCTCAGACTGGCCCCACACGCTGCAATGCGATAAACTCACCCTTAAATCGGAACTGGCATTCGCCGCCAATCGTTTGTTCCGACGTTCTGAAGACGGTAGTTTCTGAAAAATTAGGATCTGATCCCCTCATGTCGCAAATTGGCAGTTTTGCTCTTCTGTTCGCACTGACGTTGAGTGCTTATTCGTTTTTGGCCGGACTCTGGGCGCTGACCGAAACTGGCCCAGGCGCGGAGCGAGTAGGAGAAACGGCGCGACGGGCCGGCATTGCAACGTTTGCGCTGGTAGCACTCGCGGCTACGGTATTGGTCACCGCCGCTTTTCAAAACGATTTTTCCATTGCTTATATATTTCATCACAGCAATCGTGAACTGCCTGCACCTTACAAGTTCGCAGTGCTTTGGTCGGGACAAGAAGGCTCGCTGCTTTTCTGGTCGTTGCTGTTGTCCGCCTATGGATTAGTTTTAAGACTGCGCCATAAGACGGACATGCGTTTATTTGCGCATGCTTCGGTCATCATTGCTGCGGTCCAGATCTTTTTTCTGATGCTGCTGAATTTCGCGGCCAATCCTTTCGGGATCATGCAAGGCGCATTGCCGGCTGACGGTAATGGACTGAATCCGCTCCTGCAATATCCGGAAATGGTGATTCATCCGCCCATGCTTTATTTGGGATATGTGGGTTTCACCGTACCGTTTGCGTTTGCATTGGGTGCGCTGATCATGCGCTATCCGGGCGAGAAGTGGATCCACATCACGCGGCGGTGGACCATGGTGACCTGGGGATTCCTGACGTGCGGCGTTTTTCTCGGAATGCATTGGGCGTATTCCGTGCTCGGCTGGGGAGGCTACTGGGGCTGGGATCCGGTAGAGAATGCTTCACTCATGCCCTGGTTGACCGGCACCGCTTTCCTGCATTCGGTGATGATGCAGGAAAAACGCGGCATGCTGAAGACGTGGAACGTGTGGCTGATCTTCTCAACGTTCATGCTTTCGATTTTCGGAACGCTGTTGACTCGTAGCGGATTAGTAAGCTCAGTTCACGCCTTTGCCCAATCTTCGATTGGCGATTGGTTCACGGCGTTTCTCGGCATCGTGTTTGTGACTTGTCTTTCCTTTTATGTGAAGAACAAATCGCACTTGCGTAGCGAGCATAAGCTGGAATCGATCATCTCGCGTGAGTCCAGTTTCCTATTTAACAACCTTTTGTTATTGCTGGCTTGCTTCACGGTGCTCTGGGGCACGCTGTATCCGAAGCTTTCCGAGTGGGTGCAGCATCATCCCGTGACAGTAGGAGCTTCCTACTTCAATCGGGTCAATATTCCTGTGGCCCTGTTGTTATTGCTACTGACTGCGGTGGGCCCGCTTTTGGCGTGGCGCAGGACTTCGCTCGAGAGCCTGCGGCGCAATTTCTTTTGGCCGCTGATGGGAGCGCTCGCGGTTGGATTATTTCTCATGGTGACTCCGGCAAGCTGGGGTTCGGTCTTTGGCATGAAGCCGTGGAAGGACATTTCATACTTCTACTCGCTGATGACGGTGATGCTCTGTGCGCTGGTGGCGTTGACGGTTTCGTCGGAGTTCATTCGCGGCGGCCGCGTCATCTCCCGCCATACGGGACAAAATCTATTCTCTTCGATCCTGCACCTCATCCATCGCAACACCCGGCGTTACGGCGGTTACATCGTGCACTTCGGCGTCATCGTGGTGGTGATCGGATTCGTGGGCTCGGCCTTCAACCAGGAAAAAGAACAGGAGATGTCTTTCGGCGACAAGATGGAAATCGGCGCCTACACGCTGGTTTGCCAGTCTTACACCCAGGATGACAATCCTAACTTCGAGAGCGAATGGGCTGTCATGGATGTGTTCAAGAACGGTAAGCAAATCGCTACTCTCAATCCTGAACGGCGTTTCTACAAAGCCAGTCAGACGCCATCGACGATGGTGGCGAATCGATCCACGCTGCAGGAAGATCTTTATCTGGTTTATGAAGGCCAGAACCGGGACACGGGACGTCCCATTATTAAAGCGCACCTGAATCCGCTGGTGATGTGGATCTGGATCGGGGTATGGATCATGATCGTGGGCACGGTCACGGCATTGGTCCCGAATGCGGTGCCAGTGCGCGTGCCAGTTCCTTCGCGGATGCAGACGGAGCCGGTGGGAGCAGGCGATTGATCCGGCCCGTTTCAGTTCGAATTTTTAAACGGTGGTTACAGGCAGGATTACTATTTGTAACTCTTCTGGCGTTGCTGGGCGCAGGCGATTCGGCAGCACGCTTTAACGACCTTGGCCATCGCATGATGTGTGTCTGCGGCTGCCATCAGATATTGCTGGAGTGCAATCATGTTGGCTGCCAATATTCCACGCGGATGCGCGACGAGTTGACCGCTGCCGTGGAACGCGAGAGCAATGATGATCTGGCGCTGCAATGGTTCGTGCAGACCTATGGCACGACCGTGATCGCGGCTCCGAGCGCGGTAGGATTCGATCGCATCGCCTGGATCATGCCATACCTGGTGTTGGTATTTGGCCTCAGTACCGTTGTCCTGATTGTGCGCGCATGGAAGAACCGTCCTTTGGTACTGCCCGCCGATTCGGTGAAACCGATCAGCGGATCAGAACTAAACCACTTCCGCCAGCAAGCCAGGAATGATACGGAAGAGGAATCCAAAGGGGACATAAAGAAATGAGCACCGCGCATCTGGTATGGCTGATCGTCACGGCTTGCGTGCTGATCTACGTTTTTTATCTTCCCGGAACTCTGCAAATGGGGCCGGAAAAGACACGTCTGGCTTATCTGCGCGAGCGCAAAGATGTGGTGTATGAAAACTTGCGCGACCTGAATTTCGAGTTTAAGGCAGGTAAGTTTCCAGACTCTGATTATCAATCCATGAAGAGTTCACTCGAAGATGAAGCCGCCGCGATTCTTTCGGAGATGGCCAGCCTTGAAGGGGATGCATTGGTCCCGAGTAACAGAGATAAAGGAACCCGAGTTTGAAACTCTTCCTCAAAATTTCAGCATTCTTCCTGGCACTGGCGATCGGTGCGGTTGCATCGGCCCAAACTCTGACCGGGACGGTCACCAACGGCACCACCAGCGTGGCGGCAGCCGGCGATGACGTCATTCTGATCCGCCTCGCGCAAGGAATGGAAGAAGCGGCCCGCACCAAGACTGACGCCAAAGGCGCTTTCCACTTTGATCTCAAGGACGCCCAGGGTCCGCATCTGATCCGGGTGGTGCATCAGGGCGTGACCTACCATCACATGGCGCCTCCGGGAACCACCACGGCCGATGTGCAGGTTTTTGATGTCGCGAAGAAAGTCGATAACATCACCGCAACTGCCGATCTTTTATACGTGCAAGCCAAGCCGGACGAACTCGGAGTGACTCGCATTTTCGCCGTCAACAATGCCTCGAAGCCGCCGCGCACGCAGATGAATGACCGCAATTTTGAGTTCTACGTTCCCATCGATGCGAAGATTGACGGAGCGCAAGCGCAAACCGCTGGAGGCCAGTGGGTGGAGTCCGAACCGGTGGCGCAACCTGAAAAGGGACGCTATGCTTTTGTTTTTCCTTTACGGCCTGGACAAACTGACTTCCAAATTACTTATCGCATGCCCTATAGCGGATCGGCGAAGATTGATCCCAAACCTCTGTATCCCTTACAGCACCTGGTTGTAATCCTGCCTACAACCATCCAGTTCTTGGCCGAGAAAGACGGCACCTACGACAATAAGCAGCCGCCCAATCAGCCGGGAGCGATTGCCGAAGTAGCATCCAACACTCAGATTGGACAGCCACTGTCGTTCACCGTTTCCGGGACTGGCGTGTTACAGGAAGATAACTCCGGGGGCGAAAGTGCCGGTGGTGACAATAGTGGAGCGAACCAGAGCGTGGCCGGTGAGACCGCAACCTCGCCCAACGCGCGGGACAATCGTCCCGGCGGTGGCCTGGGGCCGCCGAGTGAGGCTCCGGATCCGCTAAAACAGGATCGCTGGAAGATTCTGCTGGGCTTTGGCGTGCTACTTGGTGCCGGAGCAATCTTTATCGCTATTCGTTCAAGAACTTCACCGACTCATGATTTGGTTTCCGATGTTCCCGCCGCTCCGTCTATCGCGCCGGGACGTTCGGCCTTGCTGCTCGAAGCCTTGAAAGAAGAGCTATTCCAACTCGAAGTCGAACACAAGCGAGGCACGCTCTCTCAACCTGAGTATGAGAAAGCCAAGGCCGCGTTGGATCAGACGCTGGAACGGGCACTCAAGCGAGGGGAAGCCAAGGTCAATGGGTGATGATCGCTATTCGATCTTGGGCTTGTCCACTGCGTGGTCCAACATTGCGTCAAGCACGTAGGAATCCTTGAGCAACACGCCTTCCGTATTCTCCACTTCGCCGGGCCCACCGATGGGGATGCTCCAGAAAAATGTCATGGTGGTTATGTCGGGAAGCGCATGCAGTTGATCGAAAGTCGGTATATCGGGTTCCGGGCCGACGAAGGTCCAATTATCCGGACGCACATCGGCGTGAGCTGCCAGCCACTGCTCCGCGCATAGCGCAGCCTCCTGCATTGTTCCCACACTTTTGCTGATTGCCGGCCAGGTTAATGCGCGATCGATTACCACTACGGCCATCCCGCGCTTTGCTAACTGAAGCGCAATGGGCATCACCTCAACCGGCTGTTTCGCCTCCGAGCCCAGCAGTGAAGAAAACGAAAACACTACGGGATCAAAAGTTTTATCGGAAGCAGGAATGACCACCTTGGCAGTAAACGAGCCAGCAGCATTGGGCAAAGATATGCTGTGGATTACAACCCCGGGCTGACGTTCGATGGCGGAGCCCTTGCTCTCGCGGCAAACCGACTGGGCCATCACTGAAGTGGCGAAGAACAGAAGAACGAAGAAAGGTCGCACGACCGGCCCTCCGATCCGAGTTCATTATCCATCAATGATGGGGCGGTAGCAACTGGGTGAGCACTTGAATAGTTGGGGTAAATCACTGCTTACGACAATTGGCGAGTGTGAATGGATTCTACTCAAGCTGATAGGTTCCCCACGAGAAAGTCAACTTGGGGTCACAGTTCTTGCCCCTTACTTCGAAGGTTGCAATGCCGGATGTTTTCCCAAGGACATATGGCATTGTTGGCGCGAAATAAGACCCGTCCGACTCCGCCTTTACCATGAAGTGATTCTTTTCACCATAACTCTCGCAATCAGTAGTCAATTCCTCGTTCGGCTCGAATCCGTTTCCTGGGATGTAGGTTAGCTCCCCCTTCGGAGTTCCAATGACCGACTCTAAATGGCAGCTTTTGTCGGTTGTCGCATTTGGGAAAGGAACGATTGCCACAAAACCTTTTAGTTGATTATCTTCAGACACCAAGGCCAACCGCTTTGGCTCTGCCTTACCAGCAAAGAAAACCAAATTGATGGGACTATTGGGGGTGCGTCCACTACACGTGCCCTTTCGTCCGGCGCATATGGCCCTTCCATCTGGATCGAGGGTCACACCTTCGAGAAACTTATTGAACTGGCCACTTATCTTAACCTCGAAAATGGTAAAAGTATGATCCTTAGGCAATCCGATTGCGTAAAGTTCATATGTCACCAAGGTCCGATCTGTGACACGCCTCCGACCGATTTCCTTCAAAAACACTTCTACCCCTGGACTGTTCATGCTGCTCTTTCCGAAATTTCTCTGAAGGTTGGAGAGCCGTACAACCTTGGCTTGCTGCTCGGGCGTCAATTTCTGATTGGTGGGCGCAGACTACAGAACTGTCACCGACTGAGCCAGAGCCGCCGCGGACAGAACCAAGACACCGAGGCTGCCAAAGAAACGTCCCATACTCCCTCCTCAGGAACCGCACGCAAGGTTATAACAGCGTAATCAGTTGTCGCAAAGTTGCAATTGCACCAACGATCTGTCCGGCCTGCGTTCGCTGACAGCTGGAGCCCCGCCAAACATGTGACGCAAGTAACTGCTCGCCCGCCGTTCTCCACTGTAGAATTGACTCTAATGTCGCCCGAAACCGCTACGGCTGCCACTTCCCGCGCCGCCCTCTTGGAAACCGTGCTGCGCAAGGTTATTCGCGGCAAGGACGATGCCATCCGCCTGGCGCTGGTCTCGATTCTGGCGCGCGGACACTTGCTGATTGAAGGCGTTCCGGGCGTCGGGAAAACTACGCTGGGACAGGCCATCGCCCGGGCCATCGATTGCAGTTTTCAGCGCGTCCAATTCACCAGCGACATGCTGCCCTCCGATGTTCTGGGAATTTCTATCTATTCCGCTCTGGAGCAAAATTTCGAATTCAAGCGCGGCCCGGTTTTCACCAATGTGCTGCTGGCCGACGAAATCAATCGCACGACCCCCAAGACCCAATCCGCTCTGCTCGAGGCCATGAATGAAGGCCAGGTCACGGTCGATTCTCATTCGTATGCGCTGCCGCAGCCGTTTCTGGTGATCGCCACGCAAAATCCAGTCGAGCATCATGGGACGTATCCGCTGCCCGAATCGCAACTGGATCGATTTCTCATGCGGGTGCGCATGGGATATCCCGACAGCAGCGCAGAGCGCGAAATTCTGCGATCGGAAGCAGGCACAGCCCAATTGGAAATCCTGAAGCCGGTACTGAGTGGCGCCGATGTGTTGGAGATGCAGCAGGCTGTCACCAAAGTTCGCGTCGATGAATCGCTGGTCAGCTATGCTCTCGCCATCGTTCGCAAAACCCGCGATGCGGAACAATTCTCCCTGGGAGTTTCTCCGCGCGGATCACAAATGCTCTATCGCGCCGCCCAAGCCATGGCATTTCTAGAAGGCCGGACTTTCTGCGTACCCGAAGATTTCAAGCCTCTGGTGGTACCGGTGTTCGCTCATCGCGTGGTGGTCAATGGCTCCAATGCGTCTACCAAGAAGAAATCGGAACTCGCGGAACAAGCCATGCAGGAGATTGTGGAGAATACGCATGTACCCGTGTAGGAGAAGTGGCACTCAGCATTCAGCCCGTCCGCTTCCTACTGACTTTCCTTCTGGCTCAGGTCATAATCTTTCGCATGACGCTCCTTCGTTTCCTCATGCTTCTTTCTTTGGTCGTGTGGATTGGTGGGCTGGTCTTTTTTCCGGTGGTCGCGCAGACGGCATTCTCGGTTTTGCCGACACGACAGCTTGCAGGGTTGGTAGTGGGACGTTCACTGGTCATCCTGCATTGGATGGGAATAATTTCGGGCGTCGTCTTTCTGATCAGTTCTCTTCTCTACAATCGATTCAGCACTGGCACAGCGCACGTATATGCAATGCGCCACATCCTAATCACCTTTATGCTGATGCTTACTCTGATTTCACAATTCTGCATGATTCCCCGCATGGATACGCTCCGTGCCTCGATCCACGGTGAGATCGATTCCATTCCAGTAGACAATCCGGCGAGAGCGCAGTTTGATGCACTGCATGTATGGGCAACCCGAGTCGAAGAAGGCGTATTGCTTCTGGGATTGATGCTGGTTTATTTAACTGCACGAAATGCGTTGCGTACACCGTAACAATTTCACTTGCTCCGCAATGCACCATCGCCCCTGTCATCCTGAGCGCAGTGATTGTTTCGCGCAGCGAAGCAATCACGGAGTCGAAGGACCCCTACTGCACCACGACAGCAAAGGGCGTAGGGATGTTTCGACTCCCTCGCCGTTCACTCTCGTGAACGATTCCCTCGCTCAACATGACAACGTCAATGAGTGGGAACATCCAACTGCGTATCCAAAAACACCAAATACCCAGCCATCAAACGATAGGTGTTGTAGTAATCATCCATCTTAATGGCGTCGATCCTATCTCGATCGGAGTGCAGGATGGGCAGGGTCTTCAGCGTCAGTGAATGAATGGTAACTCGGGGAATTTTGAATTCGGCGAACGATTCTGAGTCAGCCGTACCTATATCGTCGACATTCATGACCGCGACCGGCAACTTCATGGTGCTGGTGATGCGGGCAAGTGCATTGAGCAGCGGCGCATCGGCATGCGATGCCCAGACTTCGGTCGGCCCCAATCCCAAAGTGTCGAAGTTGACCATACCTTCGATCTTTGAGCGCTGCGCGGGAGTAAGCTGGCGCACATAGAAATCGGAACCAAGCAGACCTTTTTCCTCACCCGTAAAACCGACAAAGATAAATGTGTGCCGTCGTTTCTTACCGTTCATACTGTACAAAAGACTGGGCAGCAGAGACGCACCACTCCAGTTATCGACCACGCCGTCGCCGGCATCGACCTTATCGGTATGAGCCCCGACCAGGATGACACTGTCCGTCTGTCCCGGCAGGACACATATCAGGTTCGGTGGAAGCTTCGGCTCAACGACCTGTTCCGAAAGTTGATTGTCCTTGCAACCCGATTCCCGGAATAACTGCTTAATAATAGTTTCCCTCTCGTCGTTGCTGCGAGAAAAACTCTTGATCCGAGTTTCGATTTTGCTCTGATTGAGTAGCCGGAAATTCGCTTGGGCCGCGGCGTTCAGGGCCAGCAAGAAAAACAGCAGACAGCGCACGGTCAATTTCGAAATTGAAAGGAGGGTCAACGCAATCGACCGCAATTCATGGTGAGAATAACATGACGCGCCCCCGTCTATTCGGTGCCCGCCTGCTATCATTTATGTTCTTTCGATCTAAACTCTTATGAAAACTGGCATTATTGGCCTGCCGCAGGTGGGCAAAACATCTCTCTTCCGTATTCTGACCAAGGCACTCGGTGGAGCGGCTTCGTCGAACCCGCGCGAAGCGCATTTGGGCGTGGCAAAAGTGCCCGACGACCGTCTCGACCGCATGGCGGCGGTCTACAATCCCAAAAAATTGACTCATACGTCGGTTGAATATGTGGATGTCGGTGCAATCGGTCAGGACGCTCTAAAAGAGACTTCCTACATCGGACACCTGCGCAACGTGGATGCGCTCATTCATGTGGTGCGCGCATTTGACGATCCCTCCATTCCTCACGTCGGGCCGGTGGATCCTCTACGCGACATCAAGAACGTCGAATTCGACTTGATGGTCAGCGACCTCGGCCAAATTGAAAAGCGATTAGAACGGGTGCAAAAAGACCTCAAGAAAATGAAAACGCCGGAGCTCGAGAAAGAATTCGATTTGCTCAAGCGCGCCAATGAACATCTGGGTTCCGAAAAGCCGCTGCGTGAAATGGAGATGACGCCGGAAGACAAAAAGCGTCTGCGCGGTTTCATGTTTCTGAGTGAGAAGCCGATCCTCTATGTGCTCAACATTAGTGAAAGCACGCAGTTGGGCAAAGATCTCGACGAAGCGGTGACGAAATTCAAACTGACCGAGGTGGCTTCTCGCCCAAATTCGGGCGCCACTGCGATCTGCGGGAAGGTCGAAGCCGAGCTCGCTGAAATGAGCGATGCCGACGCTGCGGAATTCCTTTCCAGCTACGGCCTCACCGAGAGCGGCCTGGTGCGATTGATCCGGACTACGTACACGCTGCTGGGTTTGATTTCGTTCTTTACCATCGGCGAAGATGAATGCCGCGCCTGGACGATCCCCGTCAACACTCGCGCGCAGGAAGCCGCCGGCGCCATTCACTCCGATCTGGAAAAACATTTCATCCGCGCCGAGACCATTCGCTGGGACAAGCTGCTGGAAGCGGGTTCCGAGGCCAATGCGCGTGCCAAAGGGATTCTGCGGTTGGAGGGGAAAGATTACATCGTGCAGGATGGGGACGTGATGCACATCCGGCATAGCGGCTAAACGGTTAAGATTATCTCCGAGCCCATGCATCCGATTGCTCTCAGCCTACTGCTCGGCATCACGGCAGCCGTTGCCAATGTGTTGGGCGGCGCCATTATCGTCCAACGACACTGGGAGCATGCTTATCTAAAATATTTTGTGGCGCTGGGCGCGGGATTCATGCTGGCCACGGCGCTCGTGGAAGTTTTCCCCGCCAGCCTGGAATTACGAGGCAAAGACGCGGCATTCCTGGTCTTGCTGGGATACCTCATCATCCACTTCTTCGAGCACACGGTCACTCCGCATTTCCACTTCGGCGAAGAAACGCACAAAGAACAATTCGCCCACGGACACCGGGGATATTCGGTATTGATCGGATTGGTGATCCATACTTTTTTTGATGGGATCGCGATTGCCTCAGGGTTCCTGGTATCGAACTGGCTGGGATGGATTATTTTCGTCGCGATCTTCCTGCATAAAATTCCCGAAGGATTCACGGTGGCGTCCGTCATGCTGGCGAGCGGTCAGAGCCGGCGCCTCGCCTGGGGAGCGTCCGTACTGCTGGGTGCAGCCACGTTTGCTGGAGTATTGACGATGGCGGTGCTGCACCACCAGGTGAGTTTTGGGCTGCCGCTTTCGGCCGGAGTGACGATTTATGTGGCCGCCTCCGACCTTATCCCCGAGGTGAACCGGGAACCGGGTGCAAAAGTAGCGTTAGTGGTTTTTCTGGGAGTCGGATTGTTCTTCCTGCTTGAACACATGGTTCGCTGATGGCGGAAAGAGAGACGCAGCGAGCTGCGTCTCTACTCAACCGTGTGTTTCGCTGTGTAGCCTTCGCGGGCGATGATCAGGTATTTCACGTCTTTGCCCTTCTGATCTCGGATCTTGAGCGGGCCGCCGTCCGGCGCCAGCACTTCGACCTTCAGCTTGCGATAGGAGCCATCCTGCTTGGAATTAGTGGGGTGGTAGGAAATATTGTATTGGTTGCGAATGTCGCTACCAATTTCCTTGAACGTATCCACCATGTCACCAACAAAGCGTGGCTGATAGAACTTGCCGCCGGTCAATTTGGCAAACGTCTGCATCTCGTTGTCGGCCTGAAGGTAATCCATATTGTTAATCGGGATCCCCATTCCATGGGATGCGGCGCCGCCGCGCGATTCGGCCATGTTCCGAGCGATCCATCCCACGCTGACCGGGAAAATCGTGACATCCTTGGTAATTTTGATTTTCTTTGATGATCTGGTCGAGATTGAGTTGGCTGAAGGTATCGTAGCCGGTGCTGATCAGAATGATGTACTTGTGGCCTTCGATCCGATCGACGCGATCCAGCGTGTCATAGAGCGCGTCAAATAAATTGGTCTCGGCGAATCCCGGGATGCGCAACTGATTCAATGCGCCGTAAACCTCCTTCTTGTCCTGAGTAAAATCCGCCAGGATCTGCGGCTTCATGTCATAGGAAATGACTGCGACCCAATCATTTTTCTTCAACGTATTGGCGAAGGCATAGGAAGCGTTCAGCGCATCGACCATGAAATGATAGTTGGTCGAGGCAAATTCGACGAGCAAAGCAGCGGTGATGGGAGCATCAGAAGTACCAAAATTGTTGATGGTCTGCGGCACGCCATCTTCCGAGATGCGGAAATTTTCCTGTTTGAGGTTGGGGATGGTTTGCCCATCTTTCGTGGTCACCATGACGTCCAGGTTCACCAGCGGCACGTCCACTCGGATGGAATAATCAGGAATGCCCTCGACTTTCTTGGGGGCCGAGACCGGTGGAGGCGGTGGTGGTTCGTCCTTTTTCTTGGGGATGGCGTATGGGCCGACGTCATTCTGCGGCCCTCCGGCCGCCGGGGGTGGCTCAGTCTGTTGCTGGCCACTGGGCGCGGGCGTTGACTGGTCCTGGGCCCATGCCGCGGATCCCAGGAAAATGGATGTGGTCAAAATGAAAACCAGCAATGCGACACGACGGACGCACTTTCGGACAGGGCCGAAAGCCCCGGTGGTACGAATGGCTTGCATAGAATCCCTCGGAAAACCCTGTTAGTATAGACGCAAGACTTCGCGATTGGGATGTTTTGCGCGGCCTAGAATCGTTCTCTCCCTCCCGGCAAACAATATACAAAGCGCGAGGGTAAATTGTTTTTGGTGGATCCCTCACCGATTCTCCGGGGAAAACCATGAGACGAGCGGTACTCGCGGGCGCGTTCTTCTGCTTTTGTGTGCTTTCTTCCAGCTTGCAAGCCCAGGCAGTTCCAGCCACCCCTTCTAAACCATTCGAAACCATTCCCGTAA
The DNA here is from genome assembly GCA_963794195.1 of uncultured Acidobacteriaceae bacterium. Classification (GTDB taxonomy): domain Bacteria; phylum Acidobacteriota; class Terriglobia; order Terriglobales; family Acidobacteriaceae; genus DATBAX01. The sequence continues at coordinate 179,440 of CAWCCU010000005.1, read as the reverse complement.
GCCAGATCCATGCGGGAATGCGCGGCGTGGCCTATACCGTTTTTCAGGGCACCAAGCCCGAACCCATGGACGTGGAAGTACTCGGCATTATGAAGAATGCCAACGGGCCCAAGGGCGACCTCATTCTGGTCCGGTTGGGTGGAACCAAGGCGGAATATACCGGCGTGGTTGCAGGCATGAGCGGCAGCCCGGTTTATTTGGATGGAAAGCTGGCGGGCGCGCTGTCGTTCCGCATTGGAGAGTTTTCCAAAGAGCCCATCGCCGGAGTGACTCCGATTGCGGAGATGCTGGAAATCAATGCGCTGGATAGCACTCCAGCTCCGGCGCCGATCGAAGCCAAAGCGGCTGCGAACGTTCCCAGCAAGACCTCGGGCCCCGGTATTTCAAATTTGCCGACGCAGGATTTTGCCAATTATCTACGACCTATCGAAGCGCCGCTGGTCTTCAGTGGATTTTCGCAAGATGCGATCGAACGCTTCGCCCCACAGTTTGCCTCTGCTGGGATCGTACCGGTGATGGGCGCGGGCTCGGTCAGTGATGACAAAGCAACCCGAACCCCTGGAGCCCGGTTCGGCCGTGAGTGCGATTTTAGTGCGCGGCGACATGGATATTGCTGCCACTTGCACCGTCACCTATATGGATGCCCATCATTTGCTGGCCTGCGGGCATCCTCTGCTGCAATTCGGCATGGTGGATCTGCCGATGACCAAGGCCGAAGTCCTGGCAACGCTGGCTTCTCCACTCAATGCGTTCAAGATCATTAATGCTACTGAAGCCGTTGGCTCGTTCATACAGGATCGCCACACCGGAATTATGGGAGAGTTCGGAAAGAAACCGAACATGATTCCCGTGACCCTGACCATTCATGGCGGTGCCACTCATAAGCAATTTCATTATGAAGTCCTCAACAACGCGCGTCTTAGTCCGGTGGCCATGATGGCGACGGTGTTTAATGCGCTCCATGATGTAAACGAATATGGGGAAGATATTACCTATCAGATGAACGGCACCATCAGCGTGGATGGGTTCCCGGATGTCACTCTGCAAAACATGTTCTCGGCGGTCGATGGCGGCCAGCCTGCCGCCGCGCTGGCCGCCATTTCCATCGGAGATCGTTTCGGCCGCATCTACGACAATCCTTACAATGTGCCTGCCGTCCACGGGGTACAGCTCGATTTCGAAATTTCCACGGAACGCCGTTGGGCGCGTCTAGAGAATGCTCGCACCGACGTTACGGAAGCGCGTCCCGGAGATGACATTACGATAGAAGCTGTGTTGCGTCCCTATCGCGGAGAGCGCATCGTCCAGCAAATTCCGATTCACATCCCGGCCTCTGCTTCGCAAGGCTCGCTGCACATTCTGGTCAGTGATGGCGAAACGCTGGATCGCATCCGGCGCGGTCCGCCGATGTTGAGCAGCCGGCTTGATCTGGCCTCTACGATTGCGTCTTTGAACAAGCTTCATGTGAGCAATCGGGTTTATGTTTCACTGTTGGAGGGCAATCCCGGGGCTATCGTCGCTGACAAAGTCATGCCCACTCTTCCCCTCTCGATCATGAATGTAATGGATGGAATGCGGGGGACCCAGGAGATGGTAATTGTCGGCGAATCATCCGTGAACGAAGCCGCGACTGCGCCTCTGAATTATGTGGTTTCGGGCGCGCAAGTGCTGACGATCACCATTAAATAACGTGAAGACCGGCTGAGGGCGATGGGATTTAGCCGCTGGCCCGGCCTATCAGCGATTTGATTCTCGAAAATTTGGAGTGAGGTAAACCTTGCACGTTCGTCTGCGAAACATTTCTGCGATCGCTATTTTCCTGATTTCCGCCACTCTTGTTTTTGCCGAAGGCACGCGTACCTGGGAACAATCGAGATTTGATGATCTGACCAAAGGTACGGCCAGGGGCGTGGCGATTCGCAGTGCCGGCGGAATGGAACTGGCTCCGGCTTTCAAGGCACTGACCACAACCCCGTCCATCTACATTTGGGGAATCGCCGCCGATGCGGGCGGCAATCTCTATGTCGCTGCAGGATCCCCTGCCTCGGTTTATCGCATTGGACCCAACGGAAAACCAGAGGCAATTTTCCAGCCCAAGGAACTCCAGGTACAGGCGCTTGTTGTCGACAAGGCCGGCGCGGTTTACGCTGCCACCAATCCGGACGGCAAAATCTATCGCATCGAACATCGCACCGGTGCGGATGCGAAAACCAAATCGCCCGATACTTCCAGTTGGACTTCTTCAGTTTATTTCGATCCCGGCACCAAGTACATTTGGGACCTCGCGCTGGATGAAGCCGGCAATCTTTTCATAGCCACCGGCGACAAAGGAGAGATTTTCCGCGTCACTCCGAAGGGCGATCATTCGGTATTTTTCAAGAGCGACGAAACCCATATTCGGGTACTGGCCTTCGATCTCAAAGGCAATTTGATTGCCGGATCGGACGGCAGCGGTTTGGTATATCGAATTTCTCCCAGCGGGGAGGGTTTCGTTCTATACAGCGCGCCCAAGAAAGAAATTACCGCCCTGGCGATCAACAAAGATGGATACATCTATGCTGCAGGCGCAGGAGAGAAACATTCGAATGCAGCGCCCATAAGCTTTCCATCGGTGAATCTGCCAAATCAAAATCCTCCAGCCGCAGGGCAACAATCCGGAATCACGATTACGAATGCGGGCCCGACCGCCCCCCTCGTCATGGGCGGATTTCCTGGGCTGGGAATGAATACTGGCGGGGGTTCGGAAATTTATCGGATCGCGCCCGATGGGTCGCCCAATCGCCTTTGGGCTTCGCACGAGGACCTCGTTTATGCGCTCGCTTTCGATTCCCAAGGCAATCTTCTGGCTGGTACCGGGAACCGCGGACACGTTTTTGAGATCACCGGTGAAGACGAATACACCGACCTGATCAAAGCCAGCGCCGCCCAAGTCACGGCTTTCGCTAAAGCTCCGGACGGAGGAGTTTTTGCCGCGACCAGTAACCTGGGAAAAATATTTCGTCTGGGCGCGAAAGAAGCCGAGGGCAGCTACGAGAGCGATGTGCTGGATGCCCGAATTTTTTCCCGCTGGGGCCGCGCGGAATTTCGCGGCGCAGGCAATGTCGAACTCTTTGCGAGAAGTGGCAACGTAGACAATCCCGACCGCAACTGGAGCGCCTGGAAGAAAGTGGATCTGCAGAAAGACGCGGACATCAGCGTTCCCTCCGCGCGTTTCATCCAGTGGAAAGCCGTGCTGCATGCGGGCGATCCCGCGCCGCGTTTGGATAGCGTTACCCTGAATTATCTACCCAAAAATGTGGCCCCCGATTTTGATGATGTCACGGTGCAACCGGCCACGCGTTATCAGCCAGGCCCTAAACCGGCCGCCGCTGATAGCCAAAATACTGCAAGCTCCCAGCCCCACTTCGACACGCCGCCACCATCCACTCATGATCGCGACTCGATCGGCGTGAAATGGACTGTCCACGATGACAACGACGATCAGATGGTTTATTCGGTTTACTACCGCGGCGACGGCGAAACCCGCTGGCTGCTGCTGAAAGACAATCTGACCGACAAATTTTATTCTTTCGACGCTTCCCTGTTACCCGACGGCGGATACACCATCGAAGTCCTCGCATCGGACGCGCCTTCCCATTCTCCAGGCGAGAGCCTTGCTGCGGTAAAAGACAGCGCGCGCTTCGAAGTTGACACCACGGCGCCGCAAATCGTGGATCTCCGCGCATCGGTTGAAGGCGGCCAGATCCATGTAAACTTCCGTGCCGTGGATAGTTTCTCGGCCATTAAGCGTGCAGAATATTCCGTCGATGCCGGCGATTGGCAGTTTGTCGAACCGGCCAGGACAACTCTCCGATTCGAAAACCGAAAGCTACGATTTTCACGTGCCGGTACCAGCAGTCACGAAAGACAGGAGCGTCGCCGGAAGCTCGGACCACGTGGTCGTTGTCCGGGCCTATGATCGCTTCGACAACATGAGTTCGGCGAAGACGGTGATTCGGGGAAAATATTCAGCTTTCAGCTGTCAGCCATCAGCTTTCAGCCAAACACTTGATTTTCGAGCCTTTGCTGACAGCTGACAGCTGAAAGCGGCCTTCTAAAGTTCTCCGCTGATCTGGTCTGCCTTCCTGAGATCCGGAAATATCCACGCCCAAAGTGCTATCACTCCCAGCGTACCAATCCCACCGAGTACGACGGCGGGAACGGTGCCGAACCAGTGTGCCGTCAGTCCCGACTCAAATTGTCCAAACTCGTTCGATGTGCCGATGAAAATCATGTCCACCGCGTTTACTCGTCCGCGCATTTCGTCCGGCGTCGCCAGCTGTACCAGCGTGCCCCGAACGATCACGCTGACCATGTCAAAAGCCCCGGCCATGAACAACGCCGCCAGCGAGAGTATCAAGCTGTGCGAAATTCCAAAGAGGATGGTGAACACGCCGAATCCGGCCACACACCACAGCATGGTTTTTCCCACCCGCCGTCGCAGCGGTTTGTGCGCAAGATAAATTGCCATCACGGCCGCGCCCATGCCGGGAGCGCTGCGCAGCACGCCCAGTCCCCAGGGCCCGGTGTGAAGGATCTCGCGGGCATAGATGGGTAGCAGCGCGACCGCACCGCCGAGCAGCACTGCAAACATATCCAACGAAATTGATCCCAGTATGATTTTCTTGCGCCAGATGTAATTGAATCCGGCAAACACCGTCTTCAAATTCACTTCTTCCGGAGGACGCGCTTTAATTTTCGGCTGCATTCGCACGGTCAGGAAAAATGCACCCCCGGCGGCCACCATGCAGTGGTATAGACCACCAAAGGCCCGTGAGCGATGGCATAAAGAAATCCTCCGAGAGACGGCCCGAGAATCGTCGCTGCCTGCCAGGTCGTGGCATTCCATGTGACCGCGTTAGGAAAATGTTCAACCGGAACCAATTGCGGCAGGAACGCGCGGCTCACCGGCCCATTGAAGGCGCGCACCACTCCCAGCGTGAGCAGCACGATATAAATCGGCAAAACTGAAGTCGCGCCTCGTCGAGAGATAAACAGCAACAAGCCCGAGCACACCGCAAATCCGGCATAGCAGGCCAGCAATAATTTTTTGCGATCAAGACGATCTGCGGCGTGTCCGGAAAGCAGAAACAGAACGATGCCGGGTAAAAACTGCGCCAGCCCCACCAAGCCGAGATCGAGAGGCCTTTTAGTAATCGAATAAACCTGCCATCCCACGGCGACTGCCTGCATTTCGAGCGCCGCCACCATAACGAAGCGCGCCAACTGATACCGCGTGAAATCGGGATATGTGAACGCGACGAGCGCGAGTTTGGATTTTGGGGCGTCGTCCATCTGTAGAGATCTCTCTTACTTTGCCACAAATCGCGCTGCATTGTTCGACACCGGATAGAATCCGTTCGTGCTTAATATTCTGCGAACCATCGGATGGATCGCGTGCGTCGTCTACGCTACCGTCCCTTCGTTTTGGCTGGTCATTCATTCCCGCGCGGATTTTTGGCGCTCCCGCTCGCGGTCACCTTATCGTCTTTTGTTACCGATGTGGATCGGGATGTGGGTTATCTGCGGACTGGTGACGCTCTCCTGGCGGCATGTTCAACTTTATAAAAACTCATGGACTTGGATTCCGGCGGCAATTCTCTTTGCAGCCGGCCTGTGGATTTATAAAAGTTCCGGAGCGGGATTCAGCGCCCGGCAACTGGGCGGACTTCCGGAAATTCTCGAAGGACATCGCGAGCAGCGCCTCGTGATATCCGGGAATTCGTAGTCGAGTGCGGCATCCGATTTATCTTGGACACTTCTGTGAAATGCTGGCCTGGAGCGTAGGCACTGGACTGGCAGTCTGTTATGGATTGACAGTGTTCGCTGTGATTACAGGCGCGATCATGATTCGCATGGAAGATACCGAATTGGAGAAACGCTTCGGTGAGGAGTATCGCGAATATCGAAAGAAAGTACCGGCCCTGTTGCCCCGGATGCAGTGAGATTCCTCGACGGCTGAAGCCGTCTAGGAATGACAAGAAGTGAAAGAATATTTACAGATCTTGTCATTCCGATTGGGCGTCAGCCCATGAGGAATCTCACGGCCTCACGCGAAACGAATGCCCAAGCCGCTATAATCCGATCTGGCTGAAAGCTGAGAGCTGACAGCTGACAGCTCAATGCGCTTCGAACTCTTCATCGCGTCCCGATACCTCCGCGCCAAGCGCCGCCAGGCTTTCATCGGCGTCATCACCGGAATTTCCATCCTCGGAGTCGCCGCCGGAGTCGCATCGCTGATCGTCGCTCTCGCCATCAACAACGGATTTCGTCAGGATTTGCAGGACAGCCTTCTACGCTCAACTTCCCATGTAAACCTCTTACGAACTCAAGACGACGGCATCAAAGACTGGCGTCCGCTAATGGAACGCCTTTCAAAACAGCCGCACGTCATCGCCGCCGCTCCGGACATCTATGAGCAAGTCCTGATCTCGCGCGGACCACGAGCGCGCGGCGCCGTCTTGAAAGGCGTGATTCCAGCGTACGAAAAAAAAGTCAGTGATCTGCTCAACAGTGTAAAGACCGGATCGGCAGACGCACTCGAAGAAAACAAAACATCTACTGCTCTGGCTTCGACCGAAACCCAATCGCCCAGCTCTCTCGAAGGTGCGAAAGATCGCGTCGCCGCCATGCCACCAATCATCCTGGGAAAAGACATGGCCGCCGAACTTGGCGCCGATGTCGGTTCGGTGGTTCTCGTCGTCAGCCCGCAAGGTGAGCTCACGCCGTTTGGCATGGTCCCCAAATACAATCGTTTTCGCGTTGCCGGCATTTTCGATTCCGGCTTCTATGACTATGACAGCGCCTGGGCCTTCACTCGACTCGCCGATTCGCAGCAACTTTTCGGCCTCGGAGACCTGGTGTCCGTCCTCGAATTCAAAATTGACGACATTTATCAGGCCGAAAAAATTGGTTACGACCTGGAACAAGCCGCGGGCAATGGTTTCATGTCTACGAATTGGATCGAGCAGAACAAGCCTTTATTCCGTGCTCTCCGTCTGGAACGCCTGGTGACGTTCATTACCATCGGGCTGATTGTCTTCGTCGCGGCGCTGAATATTCTCATTTCTCTGACCATGATGGTCATGGAAAAGACTCGCGACATCGCCGTGCTCATGTCGATGGGAACGCGCAAGTCACAAATCCGTCGCGTCTTTATCGCCCAGGGAATGCTGATCGGCTTGATCGGGACCGCCATCGGTTTGGTGATTGGATACGCGCTGTCCTGGACTGGCGGCCACTACCATCTGCTCGCCCTCGCTCCAGAGGTTTACTCAATCGACTACGTTCCCTTTGCTCCTCGGATCATGGACGGAGTATTGGTCGCAGGGATTGCGATTGGAGTCTCGCTGATCGCCACAATCTATCCATCGTGGTCCGCAGCGAAGATCCTTCCAGCAGAAGCCCTGCGCTACGAATGAACGCCTTATCTACCCGACAACATTCCTTATCGCCTCGTGTTTTAATAAGGTTAGACGGTCTTAATCCCCAAGGATGAACGGCCGGATGAACTGCCGACTGTCGCGTCTTGAGACTTGGAGCATGTAGGCTGCATCTAATGGAACAGGCGATGCTGAAGGTCGAAGGGTTGAAGAAGGTTTTCCGGTCTGGCGAATCGGACCTGGTGCTCTTTGAAAATCTGTCGTTTCAAGTGGATAAGGGAGAAATGCTGGCCATCGTCGGTCAGTCCGGCGCGGGCAAGAGTACCTTGTTGCACATCCTGAGCGCTCTTGATACCGCTTCCGCGGGCGACGTATACTGCGCCAACTTGCAATTGAACTCGCTCACTGAAGATGACGCGGCCGACTTTCGCAATCGCGAGATCGGCTTTGTCTGGCAGTTCCACTATTTGCTCCCGGAATTCACCGCCCTTGAGAACGCGGCTATGCCGCTTTTACTTCGAGGAGTCGCCAAGCAGGATGCTGAAGCCGAAGCGTCCCGTTGGCTAAACGAAGTCGGGTTGGCCGAGCGGACGCATCATCGATCGGGAGAGCTTTCCGGTGGTGAGCAGCAACGAGTTGCACTCGCCCGGGCTTTGATCACCAAGCCAAAGGTTCTGTTGGCGGATGAGCCCACCGGAGACCTCGATGGCGCCACGGCCGACGCAGTTTTCGAATTGCTGGCGCGGCTGCATCGCGATTATCAGTTGACTTCGCTGATCGCCACGCACAATCTGGCATTTGCCGGACGCTGCGATCGGGTCTTGCGCATGCAAAAGGGTCAAATGGAAGAGGTTGCACCTGCAACGTTATTGGGATAGCACGTTCCGGGAATTGACATTGCGGCGACAGACCGTAATGATAGAAGTAATAGCAGTTTGAACAGCATTTTTCGCAATTCGGGACATGCCAGGGGGCCTGCAACCGAATGCGGAATGAAGCAACTCAGGTGTCTTTGGTAACTGGTTTAGGTACCGAACTCACATGGATCTGGGCGTGAGTTGTGGCACCCTGATTGCACAATGTAGTTGGGGCCAGACGAGCTCCGGGGGCTGGACTATAAGCTGGTCCACGAGGGCTCAAGGGGAAGGGCAATATGTTTGAACGCTATACGGAGAAAGCAAGGCGTGTCATCTTTTTCGCGCGCTATGAAGCCAGCCAGTTTGGGTCTCCTTATATTGAGACGGAGCACCTGTTACTTGGCCTTCTGCGCGAAGACAAAGCCCTGACCAATCGTTTTCTGCGCTCTCATGCCTCGGTTGAATCCATTCGTAAACAAATTGAAGGTCACACTACGATCCGGGAGAAAGTCTCCACTTCAGTCGATTTGCCGTTGAGCAATGAATGCAAACGAGTTCTGGCGTACGCCGCGGAAGAAGCGGAGCGCCTTTCGGACAAACATATCGGTACGGAACATCTGCTGTTGGGATTACTGCGCGAAGAAAAATGCTTTGCCGCTGAAATCTTGCACGAACGCGGACTGAGACTCTCGACTATTCGCGAAGAACTGACTCGCACTCGAGGGGAGAAGAGCCAGCCGCAACGTCAGCGTGAGTCTTCACTCTTAAGCGAATTTTCGCGTGATCTAACTCAGTCGGCGATGGACAATCAGCTTGATCCGCTAGTTGGACGCGACGGCGAACTGGAACGCGTGATTCAGATTCTCTGCCGCCGCACCAAAAACAATCCCGTACTCATCGGCGAACCGGGTGTTGGTAAGACTGCGATCGTTGAAGGACTGGCGCAGCGGATCGCTGACGGTGAAGTTCCAAGCTTCCTCGCCGACAAACGCATTCTCGCACTCGATCTTTCTTTGATCGTCGCGGGCACAAAATATCGCGGACAGTTTGAAGAGCGCCTCAAGACCATCATGAAGGAATTGATGGAGTCACAAAATTCCATCATCTTCATCGACGAACTTCACACGCTGGTTGGGGCTGGCTCGGCGGAAGGTTCTCTCGACGCTGCCAACATCCTTAAGCCGGCTTTGTCGCGCGGCGAAATTCAGTGCATTGGCGCAACGACTCCTGGCGAATATCGCAAGTCGATCGAAAAAGATCGCTCGCTCGAACGGCGTTTCCAGTCCGTCAAAGTTCCACCGCCGGACGAAGCCAACGCCATCAAGATTCTGTTTGGAATTAAAGACCGATACGAGAAGTTCCACGCCGTCACCTACACCGACGACTCCATCAACTTCGCCGTGTCGCATTCCAACCGCTACATCCCGGACCGTTTCCTTCCGGACAAGGCCATCGATCTGATCGATGAAGCCGGCGCGCGCGTTAAGCTTCGCCAGACTTCCCTGCCCGAGGAAATTACCGAGGTCCAGAAGCGCATCAAGTTCATCGTTCACCGCATGGAAAATGCCATCGCGAACCACGAGTTCGAGAAAGCGCGTTTCTATTCGGACGAGGAACGCAAGGAGCGCGAGAACCTGCGCGCTCTTCGCGAGAAATATCATTTGGACGAATCGGCAACCGGCGTCGTTGGCCGCGAGGACATCGAAGACGTCGTCTCGCGCTGGACGGGCGTTCCGGTCAACTCGATCAAGGAAGAAGAATCGCAGAAGCTGCTGCGCATTGAAGAAGAACTGCACAAGCGCATCATCTCGCAGGACAAAGCGATTCTCGCCCTGGCTCGCGCCATTCGCCGCTCCCGCGCCGGCCTTAAGAGCCCGAACCGGCCGATTGGTTCGTTCCTCTTCCTGGGCCCGACCGGCGTCGGCAAAACCGAAGTCGCTCGCACCCTGGCGCAATTCATGTTCGGCAGCGAAAAGTCGCTGGTCCGCTTCGATATGTCCGAGTTCATGGAAAAGCATTCGGTCTCGAAGCTGATCGGCTCGCCTCCGGGCTACGTTGGCTACGAGGAAGGCGGACAACTCACCGAACGCGTTCGCCGCGCTCCTTACTCGGTCGTCCTGCTGGACGAAATCGAGAAAGCGCACCCGGATGTTTTCAACATTCTGTTGCAGGTATTTGAAGACGGCCACTTGACCGACGGATTGGGCAACACCGTCGACTTCAAGAACACCGTCATCATCATGACGTCGAACATTGGCGCCCGGCACTTGCAGCATCGCGAAGGCCTGGGCTTCCAATCGAGCAGCGAAGGCATGGTTTCGCAGAAGGTCGAAGACCTGGTCAAGAACGAGGTCAAGCGGACTTTCAATCCAGAGTTCCTGAACCGTCTGGACGAAATCATTCTGTTCCTGGCCCTGAGCGAAAGCGATCTCATCCAGATCCTCGAACTCATGGTCAACCTGCTCAACCAGAACCTGGCGCAGAAATCGATCACCGTCACGGTGACCGACGAAGCCAAGCGCTGGATCCTCGCACAGACATCGGGCGATCGCAGTTACGGCGCTCGTCCGCTGCGCAGGGCCTTGCAGAAGTACATTGAAGACCCTCTGTCAGAAGCGTTGATTCAAGGCACCATCGCAACCCGGCCGGCATTCATCGAAGTCTTCCTCGACGGGAACAAACTGTTCTATCGCGGAGTAGATTCGGAGAAGACCGAAGGCGTGTTGCTTTACGAAAATAGCTAAGAGCAGCTTTCCGCTATCAGCTTTCAGCCGTCAGCTTTTTGCTGACGGCTTTTTCTTTTGGAGGCCAGAGAGTTCTTCAAACACTTTCCCTTCTTGTCATTCCGACGAGGCGCGCTGCGACAAGGAGGAATCTGCTTTTGGCCGACAGCTTCGTGGCGGTGTCCGGGAGCAACAATGTTCCCTGGGGAACATAACGTCATGACGATAGTGGGCGTACGATATTGTCATGACAGGTAAGGCGAAGTAAACAAAGCGGCGAAGGCTCGATTCCGGCGGCCGACCAGGATTGCCACCTGTCCGATCCAGTGTTGATTCACGGACTTTAGTCCGAGCGCTGAAGCGCGAACTCTCTAACTCACTTAACGCGGGGCTAAAGCCGCCGCTCTTTCACGGTTGCTCCACCTTCGCAAACAATCTAAAGGCGTGCCGCCGCCCCACTCATCCGATTTTCTTTTTGATCAGATCACCAAAATCCCATGGGCGTCATCTTTGTGGTGCCCACCCTTGAAAAGCCAAGGGTGGGGCAGCCATCTTTATTTTGAATGAAAGGGGCGGCCACCCGCCCCACTCTCGACGCGAATCACCGACTCCAGTCCTCAATTCTCAACTCTTTGACCCGCCGAAACACCCGATCATGGGTCACCAGCACAACCTCCGCCGCCAGCGCCTGGGCGGCTATCATCATGTCCATGTTGCCCATGGGCTCACCCTTCTTTTCCTGGTCCGCGCGCAACTTTGCATAGTGTTTGGCGGCTTCCGAATCCCACACCAGCACTTCGACACGCAGTAAGAACTCTTCGACCGCAATTTTCAGCCTTCCCGCATCGGGTCTTCGCACGATTCCGAAGCGCAATTCTGCCTCGGTGACAACAGAGATGCCCACTTCGGCCATCTGCGCCTGGAGCAACCGCTCGCGGACGCCGGCGAGGTTACCCTTGATCACATAGCTAGCCATGTTTGTATCAAGCAGATAGCGGACGGGCATTAGAATAGCTTTCGCTTCTGCGGTGGCACGTCTTCGCGATCGCCCAAGAAGTCATCCGGCACTCTGACCGTCTTCGTCAATTCAAAAAAATCTGCCCAGGATTCCGGCCTCCGCGACAAGATCACGTCACCAGTTTGCGGATCGCGGCGCACAAAAACTTCTGAACCGGCAAAGCGGTACTCCGATGGCAAGCGAACGGCCTGGCTGCGGCCATTGCGAAAAAGCTTAGCAGTACGAGGCATATACCAGAGTATATCACAACGACGTCCTTAGAGCGGGTGGCCCCACTCTTGCGTTTTCGGTAGGGGTGGGCAGCGAAGCCCTACTTCACATCTGCCGCCGGATACCCTTCCACGTACTCTTCTCCATCGCATCCGTAGTAGGTGACCGTGCGGGCGTTGAAATCGACATCGTAACGGATGACTCCCGCCTGCCAGGACGCCATTAGAAATTCCGGGAAAGTGCTCTTGCCTGCTTGATCCGTTCGCAGTGCGTGGATGAGTGCGTCACGGTCAAACGCGGGCACATCGGCCGTTCCCGACACCAACGGCGCGCCCACGGTCACTACCGGGCCTTCGTCCGTGAGATACACGCTTTGGCAGGATGGCAGGTACCACAGATTGCGCTTCACGCCCGCCCGCCGGAGAGTCTCGGCCAGGTACGGAAAGCCTCCCACCTTGGGGCGGCCCGCCATCGCGTGTTTCTGGGCGGCTTGCAGAGTTTCAATCGCCTTACTCATTGTGTCCCTCGATCCGATTTTAATTCACGGACTTCAGCCCCAGCGCTGAAGCGCGAACACCCTTACTAACTTAACGCGGGGCTGAAGCCGCCGCTCTTTCGCGGTTGCTCCAAAGTCATTTTGGGGACCACGGAAGACCCGCCGGTCCGCTAGCTTGCCGGCAACAAATCGCTCGCAGCCAAAACATACGTTGTCAACTTATCGATCTTAAGATTGGAATGTTTGGAGGTGAGGGTAACGGTGCCGTCACTATTGCGGGCCGATCCCACATCTTTCATCAAGACGCGGTGTTTTGAAATATTGGACGACGGCGGATCCGGCAGCGGGACGCTATGATCTTTGGCTGGATCGTGGCCTGCGGGCAACTGCAACACCGGCGAGTCCGAATCATAATTCGGCCCTCCGCCATCCAATTTCCTGGTCCCGCCCGGGCCGTAGTCGAGATCCAGCGGCGTCATCACCGTGGGTGGGTAATACCACGCTGTCAAATAAACCTTGATGGGCGCAGAACCGGTTTTCCACTGAGCGGTGTCCATGCGAATGGCGAGACGAGAGGGATCGTTGGCCGATTTCGCCACCGACTCAGTGACTTCTCCGGACAAAATTGCGTCGCGCGGGATTACGGTGCCATTGACGAGAGTAGCGATGATCAGCTTGGCTTGTATCTTGGTTCCGACCGGTGTCTTGCCGGCAGCGATGTTCTGCCGCATGATCACGGGAAACTCGGTTGCTGCCAGAGAACTCGGGGGTGCCGGGTTTTTCTGGCTGAACAATGCGGTGGAGAGGACGGCCGCCAGCACGACATTCCCCGCAAGTTTCATCTTCCTGAACATCTCAGTACGCCTTATTGCACAGTTGGCCCGAAGCTTTCACGCCAAAAGTATAGCTCACGGGCTTTGGAAGCCTGTCATGAGAAATACCCACTTCTCCGCAGGCTCGGGTACACTGATTAAGCAATGGAAATCACTGTCTACTCGGCCCCCTGGTGTCCTGACTGCCGCGAGGCCAAGCGCTTCCTGAAAGAGCACAACCTCCCTTTCAACGAAATTGACATCGAGAGCACGCCCGGCGCGGCGGACGATGTCGTGAAGCACACCGGCAAGCGCGCTATCCCTCAGTTTGTGATCGACGGCGAATGGGTCCAACCCTATCGCGTGGGAAAAGGGTTTCTTTACGAGGAAATGTCGAAAAAGCTGGGTATCTCCAAGCAGTAATGAACCTTCTCGCGCTTTGCCAGCAATAAGATAGGCGAAAACGGTCCACCCGTACATTGCCTTCCGTACCCTAGAAAATTTGGTCTTTTTGCCTCAACATGGAACCTCCAAAGTCTGCCTGGTCAGGCCCGAAAACTCCTCTCCCCGGATTGCCGCCAGCCAAAGTTGCCCATGGCCGAAGGTCAATTTCAATCGCAGGAAGAGCCGGTGTGTACCGCCTGGCCGCGCGTGATCCAAAGCGGAGTCGCCCTATTCTTGTTCCTCGTCTCCGGCTTCCTGATCCATTACTACTGGCCTCAACCCACCGACGATCTGCAGGCGCAAGTTGCCCGGTTGTCGCATCAGGTTGACGAACTTAAGCAGGAACAGGCCATGCCGGCACTGGTTCTGAACCGCTATCGCAATTCGATCTGTTATGTCTTCGGCGTATACCGGGTAGGATTTGCCGGACAAGAGCCCTCCATCCGCGCCCGCATCTCTGGTAGCGGTTTCGTGGTCGCAGACGGCCTGCTGGCCACCAATCGTCACGTCGCCGAGCCTTGGTATGGAGACTCCGAGTCCACTGCCCTGATCGCCAAGGGCGCCACCCCACAACTGGAAAAGCTCGTCGCTTTCTTTCCCGGATTCCCCACCCCGGTCAATATCACTCCCGTGGCCTGGTCCACGCAGGGAGATTTGGCCGTGCTTCGCATTGATGACTCAGCCGCCGTCCACGCGCTGCGGCCCTTGCCTTTAGCCAAAACAATACCGAACCCCGGCGAATTGGTCGCCGTGATCGGCTATCCCATGGGTATTCTCGGGATGGTCGCCAAATCGCCTCCAGCGGTCTATGAACGGCTGGCCTATCGACATGACGATCAAGGCGCTGCCAACGAACTGGCGGCACTCTCGTTGATCCGGCCTTCAGCAACCTGCGGACATCTGGGAGATGTGGTCGGCGACAAGTTGATCTACGATGCTCCCACAGCCCACGGCGGCAGCGGCGGCCCGGTATTCAATTCCGAGGGACAGGTCATCGCCGTCAACGCTGCTTATATCGATGGATTCTCCGGCGGGACGTTGGGAGTATCCGTGGAGACGCTCAAGCCCCTCATCGATGTCGCCAAAAGACAACTCAAGAAAGCCCAAGCCTCGCAACCGATTCTCAAATAATTCAAGTTCGATCAACCACCAAGGACACAAGTCTCTTCAAGGAAAGCTTTCTCAGGCCGTCCTTCGTGGGACTTGGACCGCTGCAGCGTGAGCGCAAGAACCCTCAGAACTTGTCATTCCGAGGCCAGGTTTATCGGCCGAGGAATCTGCTTTTCTTGTACATCGGCACAGCAGACTCCTAGCGTGACGGCGCCGACCTCGCAATGACAAGACCCTGCCTGTCCTTGGTGGTTAAATGCTTTCCATTTAGAATCTGTAGTCGAGGCACACCCTTTGATCCCACGTTATACCCGGCCAGAAATGGCCCGCATCTGGAGCGACGAGAATCGCTTCCGCACCTGGCTGGCTGTCGAAGTCGCCGCCACGCAGACCCTGGCGGCCGCCGGTCTGGTCCCCAAAGCCGCCGCCAGAGTGATTGAAAAGCACGCTGACTTTAATCTGAAACGCATTCATGAGATCGAAGCCGAGGTCCGTCACGACGTGATCGCCTTCACCACTTCGGTCGCGGAGATCGTCGGCCCACACTCGCGCTGGTTTCACTATGGCCTGACATCCAACGATGTCGTCGACACCGCCCAGGCACTGCTCATGCAGCAGGCTTCGGCCATCATCGCCGAAGATTTGCGGCGGCTGTCCGACGTCCTCAAACGCCGCGCCTGGGAATTCAAGGACACGCCCATGGTCGGCCGCACCCACGGCGTCCACGCCGAACCGATCACCTTCGGATTCAAATTGGCCAACTGGTATTCCGAAGTCCAACGCGACATCGAACGTTTCGATCGGGCCGCGGAAGACATGCGGGTAGGAAAGTTCTCGGGAGCAGTCGGCACTTTCGCGCACCTGAGTCCCGACCTCGAAGAAAAGATCTGCGGCCGCCTGGGATTGAAAGCGGCTGCGATTTCCTCACAAGTGATCCAGCGCGATCGTCACGCCTATTACCTGGCGACACTCGCCGTGATCGCCTGCACGCTGGACAAGATCGCCACCGAAATCCGCCACCTGCAACGCACCGAAGTCCGCGAAGCCGAAGAATTTTTCAGCGAGAAACAAAAAGGTTCATCGGCAATGCCTCACAAGCGCAATCCGGTGACCAGCGAACAAATCAGCGGTCTGGCCCGTGTAGTGCGTTCCAATGCGCAGGCCGGATTTGAGAATGTCGCTCTATGGCACGAGCGGGATATTTCGCACTCGTCCGCCGAGCGCGTGATTATTCCTGATTCAACCACGCTTGTGGACTATTTATTGCAGAAAACCACCAACCTCATCGACACCATGTTCGTTTATCCGCAGCGCATGAAGGCCAACCTGGAGAGCACAGGTGGCCTGGTTTTCAGCGGACAACTCTTACTCGATTTGGTCGAGAACGGCGTCTCCCGCGAAGACGCCTACAGAACCGTGCAAACTCACGCCATGCATGCGTGGCGGGAAGGATTGAATCTTCGCGATCTTGTTTTAAAAGACAAAGCTATTACCTCGCGCGTCCCACGTGCACAGATCGACCGCGCTTTCGATCTTAAGCGCCAATTGCGCAACATCGACAAAATCTTCGCGCGAGTCTTCAAAGGCGCCTCAAAAAAGACAAAACGGAAACGCTGATTCGCGTTCCCGCTTTCTCATTCCGCGTTGCGGTCTGTTATGACATCCGGCGGGCGAACAGCCATTCCACCGAAGCGGCGCCAGGCCCCGCCAGCATCAGGCAAACGCAAGCCGCCAGCAATGTAAGCGGAAATTCAACTCCCATGCTCGAGGCAAAGAAACCGTTCTTCAAATGCACAGCGAGGATCGCAACCACCATGTCGATCGCGTTCAAACCGGCGGCAAGCCGGGTCGCAACTCCCAAAATGAGCAACGCGCCGCCCAGAAATTCGACTGCCATCACAATCCCTGCCGAAACCAGAGGAACAGGAATTCCAGCATGGCCAAAAAATCCAGCAACCCCGTGAAGGCCCATACCAAATACCTTTTGCCAGCCATGCGCGAAAAATACGATCCCGACCACCACGCGCAAAATTGTAATGGCCCACGAATGTGAACTTGTTTCGTTGTTCATTGTGTCTCCTGTGAGTTTCTCCGAAGTCGACTAAGCCGCTCGTTCCCTGGCACTCTCCAACAACGATATCAATGACTGCAATCGGCCTTCGCCCAAGTGACCCAACATTCGGCGGTTCAACCTCAGTACAGGCCGATCCAAACTCTTTAGCAACGCTAATCCGGTATTAGTGATGACAGTTCGTATCACTCGCCGGTCCTGCTGCTGACGCTTGCGATGCACCAGACTACGGCGTTCCAGGCGTCCCAGCAACCGCGTAATGTCGGGATCACGATTGATCATGCGCTCCCCAATCTCGCTGCACGTCAGACCGTCAGTTCCCGCGCCACGCAATATCCGTAACGCATTGTACTGGGTTGGCGACAGCCCATGCTCTTTGAACATTTCGCCGGCACGCCATTGCAAGAGATCGGCGGTGCGCAGTAAGGCAACGAATGCCTCTTCTTCCAGCGTTCCCAATGAGCGCTTCTGGATTGTCTTGGGCACGAAAATCATCATAGTCGTTATAACGAATATCCTCAAGCTGTTACAAATCTTTACACGTTCACCCCGCAACTTTCTCACCCGTTTGAGGTTTAACTAAATGGCAGCGGAAATGGAAAGAAGAAGGAGAACGTTATGAACAACATTCTTAAAGCATTGGTATTGCCTCTTGGGATTGGTCTGCTAAGCGTTGGACTTATGGCCGAGACGGCCGCTCGCTTTGACCAGGAAATTCAGACCAAAGTCACCAAGGAACTGTCACAGAAGAAACAGTTTCAGAACGTTCAGGCATCGGTTGAAGACGGCATCGTTACCTTAACCGGGACCGTGAATCTGTACCAACAGGAACTGGACGCGGCAAAAAAAGTCCGCAAGACCGAGCACGTTCAAGGGGTTCGCAACCAGATCGCTGTGAACGGCGCCAGCGTAGCTGACAACGCTCTCACGGCGAAACTCGATCGCGGACTTTACTATGACCGCATTGGCTACGGAAATCAGTTCAACTTCGTGACTGCGTCGGTGAAAGATGGCGTAGTCACGCTGAACGGTCAGACCCGGACCGATGTCGATCGTGATTCCGCGCTTGGCTTGGTGAACAATACTCCGGGCGTCAGAGACGTAGTGAACAACATTACCGTCGCTCCGGTCTCGTTCGCCGATGACGCAATTAGAATTCGCGCCATGCGGGCAATCTATCGCGACCCAGTTTTGGGACGGTATGCGACTGATCCTGGAAAGCCGATCCGCATCGTAGTAGAGAATGGCAAGCTGCAACTCTACGGCGTGGTGGACAGCACCATGGACAAGAACATCGCCGGCATCCGTGCAGGCAGCGTGTTCGGCGCCTTCAGCGTGCAGAACAATCTGGAAGTCGCAGGCAAGTCGTAATCGAGGTAGAAGTAAGCGGTGACAGAAAAAGGCACGGCGCAAGCCGTGCTTTTTTTATGCTATCTACAATCGATTAATCAACGACGCCACATACCCTGCCCCAAATCCATTATCGATATTCACCACGCTCACATTGGACGCACAAGAATTCATCATCCCCAACAACGCCGCCACGCCTTTGAACGAGGCGCCGTACCCAATGCTAGTGGGAACGGCAATGACAGGAACTCCCACCAGCCCGCCGACCACGCTAGGCAACGCACCTTCCATCCCCGCACAAACGATAACCACGCGCGCCCGCGCCAAAGCGCCTCGATTCGCCAGCAGCCGATGAATGCCAGCCACGCCGACATCGTACAAACGCTCAACATCATTGCCCATCACTTCCGCAGTAACCACAGCCTCTTCCGCAACGGGAATGTCGCTGGTCCCGGCCGACACGACAACAATGATTCCCTTCCCATATTTTTTTTGGTCCCTCTTCAGCACGATGGCCCGCGCATCTTCTCGATACTCGACACCACGCACTTTGTTCTTTACCGCCGTGAATTGTTTTTTATCGGCGCGGGTCGCAAAAACATTCCCGCCATGCTTTGCCAGCCTGGAAAAAATCTGCGCAAGCTGAGTTGGCGTCTTCCCCTGTCCGAAAATCACTTCAGGCATCCCCACCCGCAACGCGCGATGATGATCGACTTTGGCAAATCCTAAATCTTCAAATGGAAAATGCCGCAACTGCTGTACGGCGTCATCAGGCGAGACTTTCCCCGCCCGCACCTGCTCAAAGAGCTTTCTTATGGATTCAGCGTTCAAGTTTTTCCCAACCGAGGGTGTCAAGTCCAAGGATGCCCCGTCCTTCCCGCGCACTTTGCGGGAGGGCGGGCCAACATGCTGCATGAGCCATCACAACCATATTCACTTCTTCAACTCCGCCGGCCAATCGGACACAAACTTCAGCGGTGCCGATACTTCTTCTTCCGCCAGATTCATCAGAAAACGTTGGCCATCGGGAGAAACGTCGAAAGGCACGCCAATCGCGGGATTGGCGGCATGGAACAAATGCTCCG
This sequence comes from uncultured Acidobacteriaceae bacterium, assembly GCA_963794195.1. Lineage (GTDB taxonomy): Bacteria > Acidobacteriota > Terriglobia > Terriglobales > Acidobacteriaceae > DATBAX01. Next base: position 159,843 of record CAWCCU010000005.1, on the reverse strand, counting down.
GCGTGCCGACTTCCATTTCCGCGCCCTTCGGCGTCACCGCGCATGCGAAGAATTCGTCATTAAAATTTTTGTAGAAGAGTTCCCGGCCATTGCCACTCCATGCGGGATAAGCCCCACCGTTCGCCGACACGCGCCATTTCCCTTTCCCTTCCGGAAACGATGTGATGTAGAGTTCGCCTTGCCCGGACTCATCGGAAACGTATGCCACCCATTTGCTATCTGGCGAAATTCTGTAGGAGGCAAGGTTCGATTGCTGCGATGGTGGCCGCACGATCGCGATGGGTTTGGCGTCGCCGGTAAGCGGCACGATCCAGAGAGACACCATGGTCTCGCCCTCGCCCCAAAGATAGGTCAAATATTTTCCATCCGGCGACCATCCCGGAAAATGATAGTTGTTTGCCGGGACCAGGATTTTCTCGGGCCCGCTGCCGTCGGACGCCTTGCTGCGGATCTCAACATTCCCTCCGCCTTGCGTCTGGTTGGCCACGAATATCACGGACTTTCCGTCCGGCGACCATGAGGGTTGGAAGGCCGTCTGCTGGTCGAAAGTGATACGCGTACTGGTTTTGCGCTCCAGGTCAATCGTCCAAATCCCATTCCCCGTTACATAAGCGACTCGCTTGCCATCCGGAGAAAGGCGCAGATCGATCGTGGTGTAAGCACGATCGTTGACCGCGCCAAGTTCTTTCCCATTGCGGTCGAACCATACCAGCCGCGTCCCGGCGACGGCCGCGTCTCCGGCCTGATAAAGAATTCGCCCATTCTGCGATACCGCAAAAATGTCGCGCCACACTCCTGAATCGAAGCGGACATTATTTATCAAAGGAACCGGGGACCCCGATAATTCGCCAGATTCCGGATCGAAAGGCTGAGCCACCAACGCTGTATTGGAGCGGTAAAGCAAATAACCGGATGCGTACTGGGCGGCCGCATCAGTGGACACCACGAACCGCATTTCCGTGCTATCCACGGAAGCAAAGTAAATTCCGTTTTGTTTCAGGTCTCCGCCGGTATGACTGGTTGCAAGAAAAATAAAGTGCTTGCCATCGGGAAGAAACCAGGGCCAGCGATGCGTGGTGTGTTTCTGTTTTTCCAGCACCGTGGCCGGAGTAGCCGAGCCGGATTGGGCGCTGACTTTCGCGAGCGCGCTTTGAAAATCCGGGGCAAATACAATTGTGTCATTGGCTCCCCAGGTGCCTCCGCGCGGACTCGCAGCATCGGCCAGCACGGAAACTGGGCCTCCAGTGGCCGCAATTTTTCTCAACTTTCCATTGGAGAAAAATCCGATGATCTGTCCATCCGGCGACCAGAAAGGATGCATCGCGCCTTGCGTGCCGTCGAGTCTTTGCGCGGCGTCCGCGGCCAGCGACCGTATCCACAGCGACTTGTCTTCCGCGGAATGAGCCACGAAGGCAATCTTCTCCCCCTGCGGTGACAGTACCGGCATGCCGCCACTGTCGCCGGTTGCGTCAAATAAATATTTCTCTGGAGCTGGGATTTCCGCATGGATCACGCTTCCGGTGTCGCCGCGCTTCGACCAGTAGCCGGCGAGTCCGGCAAGCAAGACGGCTGCGAGAGCGGCGACAGCCAGCAAAATCAGGGAAGACTTTTTGAGCTTCGCCGGTTGGGCTTTTTCTTCAGCACCTGAGGCGCCCGCGATCCATCGCAAGTCCAGCAGAACATCATGTGCGGATTGAAAGCGCTCGGCGGGATCTTTTATCAAACATTCTCGAATGACGCGTTCCAGCATCGGCTGCGCGATGCCGATCGGTCGCGGTTCTTGCTCCAGAATTGCGGATAGAACACCAAGCTGCGATTTGCCCTCGAACGCCCGCCGGCCCGTGACCATCTCATAGAGCACACAACCGAAACTGAAGATGTCACTGCGAGCATCGGCCTCTGCTCCCTGCAAAACTTCCGGCGCAAGATATTGGAATGTCCCGACGATGGAACCTTTCTGCGTCAGCGGCGATGCCACCGATGTAAGCGAAGCCAGATTCATCGTCGGCATGGAAGATGAGATCGGCGTCTTCGAACCCGTTGGTATCGCCAACTCTGGTTTCGCCAGCCCAAAGTCCATCAACTTCGCGCCGGACTTCGTCAGCATAATATTCGCCGGCTTCAGATCACGATGGATAATCCCCTGGCTGTGCGCCTTCTGAAGGGCTTCCGCGATTTCTTTTCCAACCTTCAAAACCTGATCGACCGGCAGCGGGCCCTTTTCAAGGCGTGCGGCGAGCGTCTGCCCTTCAAGACACTCCATCACCAGATAGTCCACGCCATCCTGCGAGCCGATGTCATGCAGCGTGCAAATATTCGGATGCTGCAAGGCCGAGATTGCCCTGGCCTCCCGCTCGAAGCGCTGCTTCAACTCTGAATTAGAAGAAAGATCCGAAGGCAAAACTTTGATGGCCACAGTGCGATCCAGACGAGTATCGCGAGCGCGATACACTTCGCCCATTCCCCCCGCGCCCAGCGGAGAAACGATTTCGTACGGCCCAAGTTTCGTGCCAGAGGTAAGCGCCATGCGTGGGCGCAATTATAAGCCGAGCGAGGACTAAACCGGATACCGTGATCGCTGAGGATGCCCCGTCCTTCCCGCGCTTTTTGCGGGAGGGCGGGCCACGATGCAGAGCGATCCATCACAACCAGGCTTTGACTCTCGGAAGCCATGACCACGAGAGAGCATGCCCCATTTCTGGCAACGCCAGAAGTGGGAGGCAAAGAAAACCAACAGCACCACGAAACGGGAGTGCCTTGATAGGAATCAATAATATTCATACAACAACATCAGTCACCCTTATAATTGCGACCCATGCCTTCAATTCTCATCGGGAATGAAAGCTTTGAAGAGGCTCCTTTTGAAAACGAAGCCGAGATAGAGTCCGCATCGATCAAGAATAAACGCTTCATTTTTGGTCAGGACTGCGTCTACTTTGACTATAAACGGAGAACCGGCTCAAAAGATTCTCGAAATATTGGGATCCCAGACGGATTTCTAATTGATTTTTCTAGCCCTAAAAAACCCCAACTATTTTTTGTGGAATATGAGCTCTGAGTCTCACCAATTGTACGAACATATCGGACCGCAAATAATGAGGTTCTACGCGTCCTTCGAAACAGCGCAGAGAGAATTGCAACTGAAATTAACCACTATCATCAAACAGGATTCAGAAATTAGGCTGGAGCTTGAGAAAAAGATTAAAGAGACACGGTTTGAAAACGCAGATTCACTGTTGAGTTACCTCATCTTTGATCGCAATGTCGGCATTATCGTAATCATCGACGAGCAAACGGAAGACCTAAATTCGCTACTGAAAAAATTCACCGAAGCTCCTGAAGTCATAGTTCTCAAAAAGTTCGAAAACGATGAAAAGACGGTCTATCAGTATGATCCATTCCGCGAGAGCGCTCTGGAAGTTGAAAGCACTCCACAGCTTCACACTCGTAAGCAGAAAATGGAAGGCGTAGATACGATCGTCTGTCCCGCCAGAGAAGATGGGTTCAAGGAAGCCTTCTTGGATAAGAGCGCGTGGTGGGCGATTCGGCTTTCTCCATCGCTGATTCCGCAACTCAAGTGGATTGCCATGTATGAGAGCCAACCAGTCTCGGCAATACGCTGGATCGGCAAGATACAAGACAACGGCATAAAACCGTATAAAAATACCGGCAAGTACATCATTGCTGTTGAGGATAAATCCGAGATTGATCCGATCAAATTGAATTCCAAGAGAAAGGGAATGGCTCCTCAGTCTCCTCGATACACCACGTACGAAAAGCTTAAGAGAGCTAGAAAGCTTAGCGACCTGTGGTAAAACGCTGGACAGGGGCAACTACAACCCTTTTTTCGAAAACACCAGCTTCAGACAAGTCTCTCTCGCCGCATCCGGCTTTTCCAAGTCCGCCAGGAAAAGCAGGCGCAGCGCGACGCGACGCACACGTCCAGACAGATAACGATCGTATAACTCGCTGCCCATTCTGTATCCCAGATCTCGCGCCATCAAATCGAACTTAGTCCGGGAGCTGTGTACCGCTTCCTGAGCAAACTGCTCGCAAGCGGCACGGGTCAGATCATCCATACCGACCGAAGGCCGCGCCGGAAACAACACTCGCGATCCAAAATATGCCAGCGCATGTTCGAGCGTCCGGGCATAGAACCGATCTACCGGTGCAGTGCGCGCAATCGGATGTCCGTTCCGCAGCAATGGCAACCCGCGACACGCATGATGCAGAAATCGCGCCGCCTCTTCCGCCGCATACATCATCTGAAAATCGCGCACATAGAATGCATTGATTGCCGGCAGATAGGCGCTTCCCTGCTCATCGACTTTCTGCAGCATGGTTTCTAATTTCTTTTCTTCGCCGGCCGCGCGCAAAAGCAAATGCCGCAAGCGCGCTCCTGCCGGACCACAATAAACTTCAGGCAAAAGATCGACCAGAAATGTTGGCTGCGTACCCTTGCGCGATGAGTAGCGATCGATGTCGAGAAAACGCAGCAGGCCATCGATCAGGTTGTAGATCGTCGGACCGACATCCGGAAGCTCCTCTTCCTCGCGGCTCCAGCGGCCCAGGCAGAGACGATAGTTTTCGTACTTCTCAAGCGGCGTCGAGTTGAAAACACAAACTACTTCTTCCTGCACTCGAACCCACTCGATTTCGCGCGGCTCGCCTGCGGCCTGCCAGTAGAGTGCGTCAACGTTTTGCAGGACAGTCAGCACTCGTTCCTGCGGAAGATGCTCGCGCAGCACGCGCGGCAGATGTTTCGGCGCAAGATGCGACTCTCCAAACAGGATCATGATCGCGGCATTAGGATGCCGTTGCCGAATTTCCGCAATCTTGTGTACCGCGTGACGATCGCGCGCCCCAATCTTGCGCAGATCTTCCCGCGGCATGCAATCCAATCCGTAGATCGCTTCGCCATGTTCGCGAGCGGTCGTCAGCAATTCGTAAAATGGTCCCCACTCGTATCCCCAATCACGATCGTAGCGAATGCGCTGACGCAACTCATTCTCGTCAATCTCCCGCCGCCACCATTCATCGAGTATGTGTTGATCACGCGAAAAAATCGTCTCGACCCCAAGCACCACAGGCCGATCTCCCGGCTGGGTCCGTTGTTCAAACAACGCTCCAGCCCAACGCTGCGACATCGGCAGCGCGTGATAGTCGCCGACCAACAAGATGTCCGCGGCGCAGACAGCGTCGTTCCATTGTTTCGAGTCAAGTATGGATTCGTAGGAACGAAAGGCTCGATTGAAATCTTTTAGATATTTGCGCTGGCTGTTGTGATCGCTGGCCTTGATCTCACGCACTACGACTTCCAGCGCATGAAGCTGGGCTGCGCTGCGGCGGGATCGCAAGTCGGTAGTAGAAGGCATGAAAAATCGTCGTTGGCCGTTGGTCGTTGGCCGTTCGCAAAACCACGTACCCTCGACCTTGACTGCTTTCTGCGTTGCTCCTATGCTCGAAACTTCGGGAGACTGACTTGCCAAATCATCCGCCGCAAAATTTGACGGTCGCTACGACCGGCGCCAGCGGGTCTTTGTTTCTGAAACATTTCTTGCTCGCCGTTGAACGTGACCCGCGCATCAAGACCGTGAACTTCATTGCCTCCGACAGCTCACTCCGCGTCATGGCTGAAGAACTTGGACTGCGTGGCCGCAACAATCTGGCCGCACAAATTCTTGGAACCAAAAAACCTTCCCGCAAAATTCAGCAGCAAGCCAACGCCGATATTGGAGCCAACGTCGCCAGCGGTTCTTATCCCACCGACGCGATGGTTGTCATTCCATGCAGCATGGGATCGCTGGCTCGCGTCGCCAACGGAATCGCTTCACACCTCATCGATCGCGCCGCCGATGTTTGCCTCAAGGAGAAGCGTCCGCTGGTGCTCTGCGTGCGCGAGACGCCGCTCAATAAAATTCATATCCGCAACATGTACCGCGCGGCCGACGCCGGCGCCACGATCTTCCCGCTCATCCCCACGTTCTACAACCGGCCAACCAGCCGGGACACCATGGCGCGCGAGTTTGCCTATCGCGTGCTCGCCCACATCGGCCTGCCCCAGACGGACGCTTACCGCTGGAAAGGCTGATGTTTCTTTCAGTTAGCTGAAATTTAAGTGTAGAAACCCAAAGGTGTCGGCAGTAGATTCCCGGTGGCCATGTACTGATGGGATCGAGCTTACAAAGTGGAGAAGTGTTCCACGGGGAACATTCTGTGCTGACAGGACGGTACATACATAATGCGTAAGCGGTTTAGATTGAGGTAGTTGGCTGGATGGTTCCGTTTTGGGAAAAGTTAGGATCGAGTTAGTTTTTCGATCAGGCTTTTATGTTGCGGAAAACGCTTAGTGAGATCGGAGCGGCTGGCCAGTTCGAAGTCTTCGAAATCGAAACCTGGGGCGACTGTACATCCGACCAGCGCGAATGATTTTGGATCCCGGACACAGGAAGCGAACCAGCAACCGGCTTTCACTACTCCCTGAAAGTTCTCTCCGTTGTCAGGATTATTTCCAAGCAGAATCCTCGAATAACTTCCGTCGGGATCGATTGCGTGGATTTCCAAAGAATCGCCTGCGTAGAAATGCCATAACTCGTCTGAGCGGATGCGGTGGAAGGCGGAGAAGTTTTCGCCGTCGAGAAGGAAGTAGATTGAAGTTGATGCGGAGCGTGGTCCGGGGAAATTTGGTGGTAGCGCTTCTTTTTTGAGAACCAAATCTGAACGGTACGTCTGGCGAAAATATCCGCCTTCCGGATGAGGAGTTAGATCCAGTTTTCTAACCCAGTGTTGAGCGTCTTTAAACATTGGATTCATTCTAAAGTGAGTCGGTGGAAAAGCCCCTCTCGCAAAGTGCGCGAGAAGGACGAGGCACCCGACCCGTTATCTACAGTAATAAAACTTTAATTCGGGCCTCTTGATTTCAAAATCATTTCGTACTAATGTGAAATTACACCGGAAAGGAGGTGGTCGGATGACAAGTTCTGATTGTAGTGGTAAGTGTGGTTATCAAAGACCAGGTGAGGTGGCTGAGACTTAGAGCGGTCGCTCTAATACTTCCGGGGCGCGGAATGGTGCGTGCCGGTAACCAACCACGATGCACGAACGGTGAGTTAGCTTGATCTAATTAGGTCGTAACTAGTGAAGATCGGAGCGTCCGGCATAGGTCGTGCCGGGACCCGAATTGTGCCGAAGGGGCCACGTAGAGTGACCACCTCTTGGTCAATATCAACCAGTCCACCGGACGGCCCGCGTTTGCAAAAGCGCGGGCCGTTTGCTTTTGCGATGACGTATGATTTCCTCGCCATGACAAATGAAGATCCCGAGCAGCAGCGTGAGCGGTTGGCGTCTCTTTACTTCGATATGGAAGACGCTGAATTGTTGAAACTTGATGAAGACCCAACAGCTCTGACGAGAGTCGCCCAGGAAGCGCTGCTCGCGGAGATGAGCCGGCGCGGGTTAGTGAGCTTGCCGGGGCAATCTTCCGATACGGACGAATTGGAATCGCAAAAACTGGTGACGCTTCGCCAATTCCGCGACCTGCCAGAAGCCTTGCTGGCTAAGGGCGCTCTTGAGTCTGCCGGGATCGAAAGTTTTCTGGCCGACGACAACATGGTGCGGATGGATTGGTTTATTTCCAATCTCATTGGTGGGATCAAAATTAAAGTCAAACCGGAAGATCTGGAGGCGGCGCAGGAGATTTTGGACCAGCCGATTCCTGAGGGATTCGACGTTGAAGGTGTCGGAGATTATCAACAGCCGCGCTGCCCGCAGTGCCAATCGCTCGATGTGACTTTTCAGCAACTGAATCAGCCAGTGGCCTACGCAAGCGCATGGATGGCGCTGCCACTGCCGGTCCATTACAAAGCCTGGCGCTGCCGTGCTTGTAAACATGAATGGAAAGACGCGGCGGAAACTCCGGAGCCCTAATTAGCGTGCAAATCCGCGGCGGACCACTTCGGCGGTATCTTTCGCGAGCGGAAGTTTGGCGGCTTCTTCCTGAGTGAACCAACGGGCATCGTCGGCATCGCCTGCTGCCAGCACTTCCCCGGAAATTCGGCGACAGAGAAAATCGATCAGGACGTAGTGGTAGCGGACGCGATTCCCTTCATCGTGGATCACTCGATCAAAGACGCCCAGCAGCTCTCCTGGCTCAACGGTCAATCCGGTTTCTTCCTGGGCTTCGCGGATGGCGGCTTCTCGCACCGTCTCACCCAACTCCAACATGCCGCCGGGGATGGACCATTCGCCCAGCAGCGGCGGTTGTCCTCGCTTGATGAGTAAGACGCGGGCGTTTTCGATGATGATGGCGCCGATGCCGATTAGTGGTCGATCTGGATATTCGCGTTTCATGTTTAGGGATTTTAGTGCATGAGCCGGTTGGCGTGGGACGTTCGATGCTCACGAGTGAAAGGTCAAAATCCTAGTTCTATTGCAGGCGATGCGATTGTAGGGGTCCTTCGACTGCGTGGAGAGTGCGCGATGCGCACTTTCCACTGCACTCAGGATGACAGGGAACTTATGGATGCGGAAAGTTATTTTGGTGGGTAAAATGTGGGGGTGTCCCTCGACGAATACAAACGCAAGCGGCGATTTGAAGAGACTCCGGAACCTCCACCTGAACTGGCAAAGAGGATTGGGCATCGCTATGTAGTGCAGAGGCATGCGGCTTCGCGGCTGCACTACGATTTCCGGCTGGAGATGGAGGGCGTGCTGAAGTCGTGGGCCGTGCCTAAGGGGCCATCGCTTGATCCCGCGGACAAGCGGCTGGCGATGCAGGTCGAAGACCATCCGGTTTCTTATTTCGATTTTGAAGGAACCATTCCCGAGGGAAATTATGGCGGCGGGACCGTGATGGTTTGGGATGTTGGGACTTGGGAGCCGCTTTCTCCCGAGCCTGTGAAAGGAAAGTATGTGCCCGGGACCGATGCCGAGGCGGCTGCGATGCTGAAGAAAGGCGACTTCAAGATTCGGCTGCATGGTAAGCGCATCAAGGGAGATTTCGCGCTCATTCATATCAAGGGGCGGCGTCCGGGGAGCAAAGGCACGGAGTGGTTGCTGATCAAGAAGCATGATGACGAGGAAGTCGACGGATATGACATCGACAAATACGACACGTCTGTTCTCAGCAAACGGACCATGAAACAGATCGCTGGAGACTCAGGCTCGGCGGAGTGGACTAGCAGTCCTCCGGCATCGCGGGGAAAAGTGAAAGCACCCTGGCTGGCTGAGGCGCTAGCCAAACTGGATAAGAAGAAAGCTAAAGCGCCGGCCGGCGCAAGTAAAAAAAAAACGAAATAACCGCTAAGAGCGGCGAGAAGCGAATTGAACAAAAAGGTCTCTCGGCAGCCTCCGCGAGATCTGCGGTAAAAAGCCTTTCGGGTGCTGTGGCCCGGAAAATGCCTACCGCGGTCCATCCCATGCTGGCCACGTCCGATGAAAAACCTTTCGACAGTCCGGACTGGCTGTTTGAAATCAAGTGGGATGGTTATCGTGCGATTGCCTTTATTGAAGATGGCAAAGCGCGTCTCGTCTCTCGTAATCAGAATGATCTCACAGCGCAATTTTCTGAATTGCGCGATTTGCCGAAGTTTTTGAAAGCGAAGACTGCGATTCTCGATGGTGAGATCGTGGCATTGGACGAATCGGGACGTTCGTCTTTCAGCCTGATTCAACAGCGGACTGGCATTCGCAAAGGCGGGCGGCGGGTTGCGGGACGTCAGGATTTGCCGACGCTTTACTATGCATTCGATCTGATTTATCTGGATGGATTCGATTTGCATCGAGTGACGCTGGAAGAACGAAAGCGAATGCTGGCCAGGATCATTTCGACGGGCGAAACGCTGCGCTACTCAGATCACTTCGACAACGGCCTGGATTTGTTTGCGGCGGCGAAGCAGCAAGGGCTGGAAGGCATTCTGGCGAAAACGCGGTCCAGTCTTTACGAAGAACGCCGCAGCCGGGAGTGGCTGAAAATTAAAATTACTCAGACCGTCGATTGTGTTATCGGCGGATACACCGACCCGGAAGGCGCGCGTGAATATTTCGGATCGCTGGTGCTTGGGCTATATGACAAGAAGAGGCGGCTGATTCATGTGGGGCAGGCTGGAACGGGTTTCGATCAGAAGACCCTGAAGGAAATCTGGCAGGTTTTGAATAAGTTGGAGAACAAGAAGAGCCCTTTTCATGGCGATGTGGATGCCAAAAATGTTCACTGGATCAGGCCGGAGCGAGTGGCGGAAATTAAATTCTCCGAATGGACGCATGAGACGGCCGAGGGCGGGCAAAAGCTGAGAGCCCCGGTTTTTATGAGACTGCGGGAGGATAAAGACCCCTTGGAGTGTACTTTTGCGGAGCAGGGCTGAAGTGGCGGGAGCGGCTGGCAGTGAGGTTCCTCAACGACTGAAGCCGTTTCGGAATGACAAGGGTTAGAACTAAGGGCGGAGATTTATTTAATGTCCTTCATCGGCAACAGCGAACCGTAATCTTTCCCGGAGGGTTCGACGGCGCGGGCTACGACTCCATCGAAAGCATCGCGCAACTCCGGATACTTCACCAGCAGTGCTTTGATCACTGACATGTTGTCCGCGAAAGTTTGAGTGGTGTTGGAGACGTCAGGCGACTGATATTTCACGACCACGTCGAGCTCATCGCCGACTGTGAGGGGGAACATCGCAGTCAACTTGTACGTTTTTCCTGCGGCGGCCAAGTCCGTGGTTGTGCCGTCAGCAGGCAGGTCTGGCGGTTTTGCAGCTTGCAACTCATCGTAAAGTTTATCGGTTTTCTGGGTGTACATGAATGGAACAGGCACCAGCAACTCGCGCGCTTCGGCGAAATAAAACCAGGCGTTGTGAAGCTGTCCCTTGGCCTTGAATTGGCGCGCCCGGTCGGCAAACCAGTTGCCGTCGTGTCCGGAGATCGAAACTGCTTTGGCGTAGAAGCCGCCCAGCTTCCAGTCCGTGCCGGCCTGTTGAAGCACGAACGAAACCGTGTATGCACCCTTCGGAGTGGGGACATCCAAAATTGCGATGCCATAGTTTCCCGGCGGCAGATTCGGAATCACGAACTCGGAACTGGTCGCGGTTTGACCGTTGGGACCAAAGACTCCGCACAAAAATTCGGCGCGCTGAAGTGGCGCAGTGCCCTCGGCTTTGAGCAGAAACGGCGGGCGCGGTATCGCTTTGGCTCCGGAAAAATTTGGCTGGTTGTCCTTAACGGCCCCCTCAATGCCGGAAAAATCCCCGGCCAGACTGGGGATGGCATTCTGCCGCAAGGTTGCCGCATCGCCCTTGGCGACCAGATCGTAAAAACGCTGGCCGGTATTTATCAGGGCCGTTTTGGTCGGCGCGTCCATGTCTTCGGGTGTCAGGCAGGTTTGTGCCTGCATTACTGCGGATAGAATCACCATAGCTCCCAGCAAACACGCCGTGAGCCCGCCAAACCGGATGCAATTTCGAGAGTCTCTCATAGCCGGGGTTATCTTAACGCTGACGAGCGATTTGCGACACTATAGAATTAGCCGGGCCTTTTTCGGCTCAACAGACCGGCACTTTGTTCGGCGGCTTCTTTTACCAGGAAACCCATCTTCGGATGGGTAGGTTCGAGGTCGACTGCGATTCCGTGCTCGCGCAGGGTTTGCGACGTGAGCGGGCCGATCGACGCAATCATCGAGCGATTCAAAGCGCGGACCAGGTCCTCTCGCAAATTCATGTCCTGCGCAATCTGGAGCAGATGATGAATTTGTACGGACGAAGTAAACATGGCGACATCGATCTTGTTTTCGGTGAGCGAAAGAATCGCTTCACGCAGAGGGGCGGTGTCTTCGGGGAGCGCCCATTGATAAACATGCACAGGAAAGACTTCGGCGCCGCGCACTTTTAATCCTGCATAAAGTTCGTGGCTGGGAACCCCGTGTTCCTGTACCGCGACGCGTTTTCCCTGGAGCGGAATTTTTTTCGCGTTTTGATCGAGCACCTGCAAGATTTCCCGCCAGGTATTGGGTTCAGGGACGGTCAAAGTGATGGGCACGCCCAGCTCGCGCAACACGGCAACTGGCTTCGGTCCGCGGGCAACGACTGTGGTCCGGCTTAGGGCCGCGACAAATTGTTCCCGCGAACAAACCGGCTCGACCGCTTGCACCAAGGCACGGGTTCCCACGCCGGTCAGGAAAATCACGACTGCGAATTGGTCCTGCAAGAGGCTGGCGGCAAATTTCAGTTCGACTGGATTCGACTCGGAAGCGATTTCGCGGGTGGACGGGGCTACGGTAGGCTGTCCGCCGTTGTTGATGATGAGTTGCCCAATCTCGCGGGCGCGGCGGCTCTCGAGCGAGAGGACGCGCAATCCATTAAAGCCGGCTAGGGGCATCGAGTCTCCAATTAGCATTATAAGAGGTTAGAATGTCGCGGGCACTTGGCATCTGGCCCTTGGTGATTCGTAACGGGCTGCAGGAAGTTTCGACTGGCTAAGTGCCAATTGCCAAACGCCCGGGCCATCCGTCCCAAATCTCATTCCATATCGAAGGCCAGGTATTGCAGGCCGCCGCTTCTTTCTATTTGCAGAACGACTGCATCGCCGGATTTGAGCGCTCGGACTGTTGTGCGCAAGGTTTGCACAGAATCGATGGCAGTACGGTTGAGGCTATGAATCACGTCTCCGGATTGCAGACCGCTGTCGGCGCTGTTGAATTCGGCGGCCCGGCCGACCACGACGACGCCGGAAGGAATGCGAAGATCGCCGATGACGGAGCGCAACTGGTCACTGAGATCCAGGGCAAGAATTCCGAGTCGTCCCACCAGATTATTCTGCGAGTTGGCGAGGCTGGTGATGGCATCCATGGGCTCGACCATCTCGAGCACGGGAACGTTCAAAGTTATTTTTTCTTTTCCTCGAAGGACCTCCAGCTTGAGTACCTGGTCGAGCGGGTGCAGGTATAGGGACGCAGTAAATGCCGGGAGGGCGTTAATTGGGCGATCGTCGGCCTTCAAAATAATATCCTGGACTTTCAGGCCGGCGGAATCCGCCGGGCCTCCGGGAAGGACGTCATCGACGATGACGCCCCAGTCTTGCGCGAGGCCAAGACCCGCGGCCATTGTGGGTGTAATGGTTTCGGCGCCGGCTTTGACCTCGACGCGATGCACGTGTCCGTATTTGCGCAGACTGTGATAAACGAAATCGACTACGCGGGCGGGAATGGCGAAGCCCAGGCCTTCACTGCCACCGCCTTGCGAGAGGATGAAAGTGTTCAAGCCAATAACGTAGCCGTCGGCGTCGACGAGCGGGCCGCCGCTATTGCCGGGATTGATGGGAGCATCGGTCTGAATATAGAGGAGAGGTTTCGCCGGATCCGCCTGCCTGGCAACCGAACTCACCACACCCATGGTGACGGAATTCTGCAGGCCTTCGGGACTACCCAGGGCAAACACCAGTTCGCCCTGGTGCACCGCACGAGTGGCTCCCAGCATTAATGTGGGGAGATTGGTTTTGTCGATCTTAAGCAATGCCAGATCGGATTCCTGGTGGATCCCTACCAGCCTGGCTTCCACCATCCGTTCGGCGCCTCCGGCAAACTGGCTGGCGGAATCCAGTACGGGCGCGGGGAGTGCCACATGGATTCGTTGCGCACCCTCGACTACGTGGGCATTGGTCATAATGTATCCGTCAGGGTCGACAATCACACCCGAGCCGACCGCGTGTTGACGTGCGATCAACGCCGTGTCGCTGCGACTTCGACCCTCCACTGGTCCGTAGCCGGCGACCACAATCTGGACCACGGCAGGGGAAATTCTGGCGGACAATTCCTCGAGAGCGGAGTCGAGCTGCTGTAACACCGGCGGCGGTTCTGCGGGACGCGTGCCTGCAGCTCTTTGTTTCTGGCTGGCGGTCTCGGCCGGCTGCGATTTTGCAGTAGGTGTCTGTTGCGAGCGCGCAGGCAAAATTATGAATAAAAAGCTGAGGAGAGAAAGTCCAAGTATTGAATACTTTGTCGTTCTGAAAATACTGGTGACCAAGGGAATGGCTCCTTGAAATGGAAAGCTAATGCACCAGTTTAGATGATCGCGGGAATGGTTGCGGCACTTTCGACAAGCACTGAGATCGCCGAGAGCACTGAAGAATGGCTAAGGCCCTTCCTCATCCAAGATTTTCCGGGGTTCTCTGAGATCGCCCTTGTCCAAGGCTGGGCAATCAGGTGGAGGGGCATATAATGCTGCGGGGAGAAGCATCCTATGCGAATTATGGCGAAACGCGCTGAGTTAGGTTTGTGGAGTCTGGCTGTCCTGCTCTTGCAGATTGCCCTGTCTTTGCCGGCTCACGCCGCGGACATGAAACCGGAAGAACTGGTAGCCAAGCATCTTGATTCCATCGGGACGGCGGAGGCTCGAGCTGCGCTCAAATCGCGGGTTGTGCAGGGCAAACTCGTATACAGAGTTCTGTCTGGGGGCGGCACGTCGGCCAATGGTTCTCAGGCACCGATGGCAGGAACCATTGAAGGATCATGGGGACGCGTTTCGGAAGAGAACAAGAGCAATTTCGTAATGAGGTTAGGAAACGGAGATTATCGCGGCGAGCAGTTCGTTTTCGATGGCAACAAAGTCTACATTGCCGCCAACACGTCCGGGCAGAGAAGATCGCGATTCGGCGAATTCGTTCATACCCAGGACTATACGGTTAAAGAGGGTTTGCTCGGCGGCGAGTTGTCTACAGGCTGGGCGTTACAACGCCTCGACGAGAACCGGCCCCAACTGGATTACGACGGCCTAAAAAAGGTCGACGGCCGCCAATTGCACGATCTCGAATATCGCTCGAAGAAAAGCTCCGACATGCGCATCCATATGTACTTTGATCCGGAGACCTTCCATCATGTGAAGACGACGTATTCGATGGCATTTTCTCCTAATATGGGAAAGAACATCACCGACAGCGTCAATCAGCAGGAGATTCGTTATACCATCGAAGAACGTTTCGCGGATTTCAAGACCGTGGACGGCATTACTCTTCCGACTACTTACTCGATCGAATACACGCAGGAACTCCAGACCGGCCAGACCGCAGTGTACAAGTTTGACATGACGGCGGACAAAATCATCGAGAATGCCGGTTTGGATCCGAAGAATTTCGACACCAAGTAAAGCAATGCAGGAGGCCAACTTCTCGAATTTGGAGATGCCGAATTCGTGCCAAAACCGGGGCCAGCACGCCCTCCTAAGGCCGGGGGAACCTAGTTCCTACCCTTGATTAGGCCGTGAACGGGCTTTTAAGGAGGGTGGCATCCGTGATATAAACGCCTCTAAGTCATAGTAGTCAGTAGAGCGTAGTCATACAGAGTCAAATCACTCCATCGGGAGATCAGCCATATGGAGCTGGCTTTTGCGCTTAGGGCGAGCCAGGAAGAAGGAGGTCTTGTGTCCGAAGCACGGACGGGAAAAAGATTCCCTTTGGAATTGCCGATTAAGATCCACCGCGAGGGGGAGAGCTCGGAATCCTCCGGTACTACTGGGGATCTGAGTGCCGCCGGAGTGTACATCCGGGCCGACGCCACGCTGGAAGTTGGATCCAACGTTGAATTCGAAATCGCTTTGCCGCCGGAAGTTACCGGGGCAAAGGAACCAGTATTGGTGAAATGTAAAGGACGGGTCGTTCGCAAGGACGAACCCGACGGTAACAATGCATCGGATACGCGGGGCGTGGCCTGTGTAATCGATTCCTACGACTTCGTTCGCCGCTCGTAAAGCTCGAGGAGCTGACGCAATGCTCAAATTAATTCTGGCCGATAACCAGGCAATTTTTCGCGCGGGAATCGCCAAAGTACTGGCAGTAGAAGACGAAATGCGCATTGTAGCGCAGGCCCAGACCCAGGAACAGATGTTCATGGCCCTGGATAAATTCCGGGCTGCCGTGCTGGTGGTTGCCGGCGGGTTTCAATCCGATTTCAATCCTGTAGTCCAGGCCGCGACCAAAGCCAAAACAAGAATTGTAGTCCTGGCTGATACCGGCGAAAGCGCTCAACGCTACATGGGCGGCGGAGCGCATGGCGTAGTGTACCGCAACGTGACCAGCGCTGCGCTCGTAGATTGCGTCCGCAAAGTCGCTCGCGGCGAAACTTGGGTGCAGGACATTGCGGTCCCCAGCGAGCTGACTGAAAACGATATGGTCGGATTGCGGGTTCGTGATCGTCTGACTGCAAAAGAGCTGCGCATCGTCGCTTTGATCGTTCAGGGATACAAGAACAAAGAAATCGCTTCGCAGTTGGGAACAACTGAGCAGGTGATCAAAAATTATCTGCGCAACGTCTATGACAAGATCGGCGTTTCCGACCGGCTGGAGCTGGCGTTGTTCACCATTCATCATCGGATTTTGAATGAGGCTGCTGCCGCTACCGCTTCGGCTGCGCCGCAACCGGGACAACAGGGCGCTGGCGTACCTTCTTAGATTGAACTCTGCAAAATGGAAAAGGCCGCCTGTCAAGGCGGCCTTTTTTATTCAATCTTGTGCTTATAGAGCAGGAGCGCTACTTTCCTCCCGATTCAAATTCCTCGTCCATCCATTTTTGAAGAGCATCCATGTTTTGCGGACGCCCCAGAAAATTCTTGACCAGATCGTTCGCTGACATGGATCCCCCTGGCTCTAACACCACGCGGCGATACTTCATCGGCGCATCGCCGGCCAACAGGTTTGAGTGATCGAACTGCAGGAAGAAATCCTCGGCAATCACTTTGTCCCACATATAGGTGTAGTACGCGGACGAGTAACCGGCGAGGTGCCCGAACGATGTATACATGTGCGTGTCGGGAAGTGGACTGAACGGAGTGTATTTCACTTCGTCAGCGTGCGCGATTGCGTCCAAGTCTACATCTTCCGGTTTGCCCTTGTAGATGTCATAGGAGAGGGCGGTGTAGGCGGTCTGCTGGCTGACGAAAGTTCCACGTCCGAAAGCCGAAGCCCGGTTCATGCGGACAACGAGGTCGGCGGGAATCACTTCACCGGTCTTGTAGTGGCGCGCGAAGGACGCCAGGACCTGCGGACTGCGCATCCATTCTTCCAGCATTTCTGAAGGCGCTTCCACGAAATCCGATTCCATGGTGATGCCGCTGATGCCCGCCCATTGTTGCTGGCCGCCGAGGATCCAATGCATCAGATGGCCGAACTCGTGGAAAAATGTCACCACATCGCCATACTCCATAAGGCCGGGATCGGTCGCGGTTGGCGCTGGCAGGTTGCAAATGAGAATCGCCTCCGGCAACTGCTTGCCGCGAATGCCGTCCAGCACCGGCGCCATTTCCGCGTGCGTGAATTTGCCGGGACGGGGATGCATATCGAGATAAAACCGGCCAATTGCTTTGCCGCTATCGATCACGTCCCAGGTCTCGACGGCAGGGTCCCATGCGGGTACATCTTTTTCCTGGCGGAAAGTGACATGGAAGAGAGTGGCCGCGGTATCGAGGATGCCTTGCTTCACCGCCGGATAAGGGAAATATGGCCTGACGGATTGGGAATCAAAATCAAACTTGGAACGGCGAAGCTGCTCCGAAAGATATCCGACCTCGTAGTCGCCGACCGTGGTTGCATCCGGAGTGGTTCGCTTTTTTTCGTCCAGCAACATGGCGACTTCTTTATCAGTGACGGGGCGTGCAGCCTTATCGATCTGGTCGATAAAGTCGGCAATATTTTGCCCTTTCACAATCATCTTGTCGGCTGCGTTGAAGTCAGCCCAGGACGCGAAACCAAGAAGGTTCGCAATTTCATACCGCGTCTTCAACATATTCATCAGGACATCGTGGTTCTTGGGATAGGCGCGGGTCTGGAAAGCCAGATACAATTCGCGGCGCAAGGAGTCACTCTTGCTGAATTTCATGGCCGGCAAAATGTCGGGATAATCGGTGGTGATAGTAATCAGGCCATCTTTGCCGGGCTTGTGGCGATCGATGTAGTCCTGCGGCAGGCCGTCGAGTTGAGACGCGTCCTTCACCGTGACCGTTTTCTTTTCGTCGTTGATGTTGCGCTCAAACATTGATTGTTCGTCGGTGAGCTGATCGTTTAGCTTTTTCAGGCGGGCGCGCGTGGCATCGTCCTTGTCGACACCGGCGAGGCGGAATTCGAGGAGTTGGCGGCGCACGTAATAGCGCGTGGCTGCATCGGCCTGCGAAAGATCCAGCTTCGACAGCGCCTGGTAGACGTCGCGATTCAGTGACAAGGCGGTTTGAGCGGCGCTTACCTTGCGAGTCATGGCCGTGGCATGATCCCGAAATCCGCTGTCGGGATGAACCGCCTCCATCAGGCTGGAAAAATAGTTGGCAGAGTTAAACTGCCGGATGGCTTCGTCGTAGAGTGCCAGCGCGTCGATCGTGTGCATCCCTTTGTCAGCGACGATCTGATCAACGGCCCGCTGCCCGGCGGCCAACCGGTCATTCTCAATCTTTTCAAAGGCCGTGACGTCGGGCTTGCTGCTCCATAGGGGCGGTTGGGATGTGGGGATTTCCTGCGCGGCCAGAGCCGCTACCAGCGACAAAACTATGATTGCAACAGAACTTCGAAAGACGAACGGCATGAAACACCTCATTTTTGCTTCAATAAAGTCAACCATCTTGCACCACCAGGGGTACGAAGGTACGCCGAAGAAATCCTGGGAACTAGTGGTTTTCCTTGGTGTCACTTCGTGTCCTTGGTGGTTTAAGAACTTTGTTTAGACTCTGCATCCAGCTCGAAGTGAGCAGGCTGGGCATTGGAATCATCGACCCAAACCCCGGTAAGAGTACCCGGTGTGGGCGCGTTACGGCAAGTTTGCAGACCGCTGCTACCGAGGCATTTTCTCCGCATCGCTCTCGAACCGAGCTGCATCTACAGCGTTATGGAATTCCGACAACTTGGACGATCTGGTTTAAAAGTACCGGTGCTGAGCTTTGGCACGGGCACCTTCGGCGGCGGGAGCGAGTTTTTCCGCGCCTGGGGCTCGAGCGATGTCAAAGAAGCCACGCGTTTAGTGGATATTTGCCTGGAGGCCGGCGTCAATCTCTTCGATACCGCCGACGTTTATTCCAAGGGCCTCGCGGAAGAAATCCTGGGCAAGGCGATTGCCGGACGTCGCGACAAGGTCTTGATTTCCACCAAAGCCACGTTCCGCATGGCCGAGGGCCCGAATGAACTGGGATCGTCGCGGCATCATCTCATCCAATCCTGTGAAGCCAGCTTGCGGCGCCTAGGCACGGACTTCATCGACATCTACCATCTGCATGGATTCGATGCACTCACGCCCGCCGATGAAGTTCTCAGCACGCTCAATCGCCTGGTTGAAAGCGGCAAAGTGCGATACATTGCCTGCTCGAATTTTTCGGGCTGGCATTTGATGAAATCGCTGTCCGTTTCCGAGCGTTATGGTTGGGCGAAGTATGTGGCACATCAGGTGTACTACTCGCTGGTGGGACGCGAGTATGAATGGGAACTCATGCCGCTTGGACTGGACCAGGGGGTCGGCGCCCTGGTCTGGAGTCCGCTGGGATGGGGGCGATTGACGGGAAAAATTCGCCGCAACCAGCCATTGCCTGCTGTCAGCCGCTTGCATAAGACGTCCGACAACGGGCCGCAGGTTGCGGATGATTATTTGCATAAAGTGGTCGATGCTCTGGACGATGTTGCGAAAGAAACGGGAAAGACCGTGCCCCAGGTCGCACTGAACTGGTTGCTGCAGCGACCGACGGTTTCGAGTGTGATTATTGGAGCACGCAACGAAGAGCAGTTGCGGCAGAACCTCGCTTCGGCTGGATGGAATCTGACTTCGGAGCAAGTGGCGAAGCTGGATCGAGCCAGTGATGTAACGCCGGTTTATCCCTACTGGCATCAGCGGCAGTTTACAGAGAGGAATCCGCTGCCGGTGCCGGTCGTCGAGAAAGCCTAGATGGCTTCGGATTAGGGCGCGACTTCTGATCGCGCGCGGAAAACCTGATTCTGGGTGGAGCAGTCGCGTAGGGCTGTGTTTCAGGGCTCTTTCTTCAGTACGCGGTTTAGCGTCTGCCCATATGCGCACCCACAATCATAAACTTTGATCTGATTTGCTGCCGGGCGCCTGATCAATTCCCCTTGACAGAAATCGCTATCTCACTATACTTAACCGAGTGGTTAAGTATAGTGAGAATCTCGACGCCACGTTCTCCGCGCTCGCTGACCCCACGCGCCGCGCGATTCTGGCAACGCTTTCCGGAGGACAAGCGTCCGTTAGTGAATTAGCGCAGCCCTACAGGATGTCGCTTCCAGCCGTCATGAAGCACTTAAGAGTGCTTGAAGACGCAGGACTCGTTTCGCAGGAAAAAACGGGACGCATTCGCCGTTGCCGCCTTGCCGTCCAACCGCTCAAGCAGGCTTCGGAATGGCTTTCGTTTTACCGCTCCTTCTGGGAAAGCCAGCTAAATGCGCTGGAGCGATATCTCACGCAAGATCGCACGAGTGATGAACCAGACCAGGAGATCACGAAGTGTCCCAAACGCAAGCAACGCCGTAAATTGCGCTCGAGGCAAGGCAGCTAGGAAGAAAAAGAGAACCATAAACGACGACTGGGATGGCTGATGCAGTTGGGCAAGTTTTTTATGTAACGAAAAATCAAACCTAAGGAGAAAGTCATGGCAAATCCGTTTGTACACGTTGAACTCAACACTACCGATCTCACCAAGGCCAAAACGTTTTATGGGAAACTATTCGATTGGAAACTGGAAGACATGCCCATGGGGCCGGAAACCTACACCCTCATTAAGGTGGGAGAGGGCACCGGCGGCGGAATGATGAAACATCCCGTGCCGGGCGCGCCTTCCATGTGGCTGGCCTACGTGATCGTCGACGATATCGATGCCGCCACCAAGAAAGCGAAATCGCTGGGCGCAAGCGTCATGAAAGACGTCACTGAAGTGCCGGGAATGGGATGGCTAAGCATCATTCTCGATCCGACCGGAGCGGCGTTGGGATTATGGAAGGCGAAGATGTAATCGCCAGCCCCTAAAAGTTAACGACCCAGGGCACTCGATTTCATTTGTGCCAAACTTTAAAGAGTTTTGTCATTCCGAGGAGCGCAGCAACGAGGAATCTGCTTTCTGCATGGCGCCAAGGGAGAGCAGATTTCTCGCTACGCTTCGAAATGACAAGGGTGATGGGTATTCTTCAGGGCTACCGAATCTTCTCCGCCACCGACTTCGCCTGCGTAAACAGATACAAGTAATCCGGGCCACCGGATTTGGAATCCGTACCCGACATATTGAATCCGCCGAAAGGATGTGCCCCCACCATCGCCCCAGTGCATTTGCGATTGATATACAGGTTGCCCACATGGAATTCGCGAATCGCAAATTCGATCCTTTCGCGAGATTTCGTGTAAACCGCGCCGGTCAAGCCAAACTCGGTGTCATTAGCGATCTGCATGGCATGTTCAAAGCCCTTCGACTTGATCACCGCCAGCACGGGCCCAAAAATCTCTTCCTGCTCGAGTTTGGATTTAGGAAGAATGTCGGCAATGACCGTTGGCTGAAGGAAATAACCCTCGCCTGCTTCCGTGGCGCGGCCGCCGCCGGTAATGAGGCGTCCATCTTTCTTGCCTTGTTCGATGTAGCCCAGAATCGTTTTCATGGACGCTTCGTTAATGACCGCACCCATATTGGCGTTCTCCGCCGGATCGCCAACTTTAATCTTCTCGACACGAGCCTTCAGGCCTTCCAGAAATTTGTCGTAGACCCGCTCGTCGACGATCGCGCGTGAGCAGGCGGAGCACTTCTGGCCCTGGAAGCCGAATGCCGCCTGGGCCACGCCTTCGATGGCCACGTCAAGATCGCTGTCGGCGTCGATGATGATGGCGTCTTTGCCGCCCATTTCAAGAATGGTGCGTTTGATCCAAAGCTGGCCGGGGGCCTGAGTGGCCGCATTTTTGTTGATGTCGAGTCCAACTTCGCGCGATCCGGTAAATGCGATGTAACGCGTTTTGGCATGAGCGACTATGGAATTACCAAAAGTCGCGCCAGAGCCGGGACAGAAATTCACCACACCCTCGGGCATGCCGGCTTCTTCGAGCAGCTCAAAGAATTTCGCGGCAATGGTCGGCGAATCGCTCGACGGTTTCAAGATTACGGTGTTTCCCGAAACAATCGAAGCCAGGGTCATCCCCGCCATAATGGCGCAGGCAAAATTCCACGGAGGAATGACCGCACCTACACCGAGCGGAATGTAGAACAGCGAATCGAGTTCTCCCGGCATCTGCACGGGCGTTTCAACTTTTGCCAGCCGCAGGGCTTCGCGAGCATAAAATTCGCAGAAGTCGATCGTCTCGCAGATGTCGGCGTCCGCTTCGGCAAAATTCTTGCTGACTTCGAATACCAGCCAGGCACAGAATTCCCACTTGCGCTCGCGCAACAGGTCGCCGACCCGGAATAGCAGGCTGGCGCGCTCTTCGACGGGGGTTCGACCCCAGGTTTCAAAAGCCTGTAAAGCGGCGCTCATGGCCGGCTCTACATGCTCCTTGCCGGCTTTTTGATGTAAACCGACCAGCTGCGACGGTTTTGCTGGATTAAGCGATTTGATCTTGTCCTGCGTTTTCTGCCGCTTCCCGCCAATGATCAGATCGTATTCGCGCCCCAGTTGATTGCGAACCTTGGCGACGGCGGCACGCATCAGACGCGCATTGTCTTCACGCGTGAAATCAGTAAGCGCCTCGTTGACGAAGGGACCGACATGCGGGCGGGTTCGGTTCAGGACTGGAGCTTCCATGGTTGCCATGATTGACCTCGAAAAGAGTGTTGTTTTCCAAAAAAACGGGTCGCGGATGGGACCGCTGATCGAAGCTCCATTGTAGCATTGGAAAAGAGACGAGCGGACGGCCAAGCCGTCGTCAAATACTCCACCATGCGGCCGCTCGGCGCACCACTTTATTACAATGAAATAGCACCGTACTTCCGGCGCGCGTTTGGCGGAACATTTCTGCATCTAACTGAGGGTCTGGGGACTATGCGAGTAACAATTTTCGGGGCGACTGGCTTGCTGGGCAAAGCCTTGATGGGCGACGCGATGCGAAGTAAATGGGGCACCGACCAGGTCAGCGGATTAAGTACCAAGGACGCCGATATTCGCGATCCCAAGCAGGTCATGGACGCTGTTCAACGCACCCAGCCTGACTGGATCGTGCTGGCAGCCGCCTATACCGATGTCGATGGCTGTGAATCCAATCGCGATTTGGCATTCGAGGTGAATTGCGGAGGCGCCATGCATGTCGCCCAGGCGGCCAGGGAGCATGGAGCTAAGCTGCTTTTCGTGAGCACCGATTACGTTTTTGATGGGAAGAACACAACTCCCTACGAAACCGATGCCCTTCGGGCGCCGCGCAGTGTTTATGGCAAGTCCAAAGCCGAGGCTGAAGTGCTGCTCAGCCAGCTTTTGCCGGAATGTTGTATGGTGCGAACTTCCTGGCTCTTCGGGGCGGGCGGAAAATGTTTTCCAGCTACGATCCTCAGTCTGGCGGAGAAGCGTTCGGAAATTGAAGTAGTCGACGATCAGCGCGGCTCGCCCACGCACACAATCGATCTGGCCGGCGCGATTGTGCAGTTGTGTCATGCGGGTGCTAAGGGCATCGTGCATGCCACCAATCGCGGAGAGTGTACCTGGTTCGATTTCGCACAAGAAGTTGTCCGCGGAGCGGGGTTGAACACGATTGTGCGTCCCACTACAAGTGCGAAGTTTGTCCGTCCGGCGGAGAGGCCGCAGTATTCCGTTCTCTCTCCAAGAAGTTTGGAGAAATACGGAATCACCATGCCCGCATGGCAGGAGGCTTTGCGCAGCTATCTCACGGAAAGATTGTAGGAACATACGATTTGGTGATTGATGTGTCGAAGTATAATGCGGGGCAATGTAAGATCGATTTTCAAGAGGAATGATGGAAAGCTCAGAGGATCCGAATAAGGTTGAAGAGACAGCAGCCGACAAGCCCGAATCTCAGGCAGAAAGTTCAGCCGACGAGAGACGGGCCCAGAAGCGCACCGAGACCATTCTCTCTGAAATCGAGGACGCCACCTACAAAGTGCTACGCAAGCATGAAGATAAGAAGCCTGGGTAACCCGGCTCAAGCAATTTCCAGTTTTATTGCTTGCACTTCCAAAAACTGCTGCTCCTTTATTTTCTTAAGTTTCTAGGTGACGAAAACCCCTGCAACAAGGTAGGATGCCTTTTGCTATATAGCAGAGGGGCGAGTGGAATCGCCACTCCTCGCTAAAACCGGGCCCGCAGGAGCTTCCATGCCGCTAACTCGCCGAATCGCAACCCCTGCGTACAAACGCATCCAGGCGGCGATCCAAAAACGCATTGAATCCGGACAGTTGAAACCAGGAGATGCGGTGGACTCAGAACGGGAGTTAGCCAAGATCCACCGCGTGAGCTTGATGACCGCCCGTCATGCGCTGGCTGAACTGGAACATGAAGGCCTGGTGCAACGCAGGCGCGGCGCTGGAACTTTTGTGGCTCCTCCCAGGATTCACTTCAATAAGCTCACCGGCTTCACCGAACAAATGACTGCCCGCGGCATGGCTTCCTGCTCGAAGGTCTTGTCCTTCAATCTGGTCGATGACGCACAGGAAGTTACAGCGCGACTGGCGCTGGCATCGACCGCTCGCGTAATTAAGATCGAGCGCCTGCGCCTGGGAGCGGACGAGCCATTTGCGTTGGAGACCTGCTATTTGTCCGAAGCTGATTTTGGCGGATTGACTCGGACGTCCATGGAACGCGGGTCGCTTTTTTCCATTCTCAAGCACGACTACGACATTCAACTGTCCTACGCGGACGAGGAGATCGATGGCACCGCCGCGGATCCCGTCACCGCCCAGCTTCTGGATATACCCAGAGGATTTCCGCTACTGCGTATCCGGCAGCTCATATACTCGACCAAAGCTAAAGCTACGGTGTATGTACTGGGACTTTACCGTTCCGATCGGCATTCCTTTTTGATTCGAAGATTTCGTTAAGACGAATAATCCGGTAACCGGGGGACGCATGCTGCTTACATCAATCGATTGGATTGTCATCGTCGGCTACCTGCTGGTGAATTTGCTGATCAGCATTTACTACCGGCGCCGCGCTAGTGGCAGCACCGAGGAATTTTTTATCTCCGGCCGCGATGTTTCCTGGTGGCTGGCCGGAACCTCCATGGTGGCGACGACCTTCGCAGCAGACACACCTCTTCTTGTGTGCGGATTGGTTGCCAAACAAGGCATTTCCGGAAACTGGATCTGGTGGGGCCTGTGCGTCGGCGGCATGTTGACGGTTTTCTTTTTTGCGCGCTATTGGCGACGGTCGGAGATTCTCACCGACGTGGAATTTGTCGAGGTGCGGTACGGAGGAAAGCCGGCAGCTTTTCTTCGCGGCTTCAAGTCGATTTATCTCGGACTGTTTATGAACTGCTTCATCCTGGGATGGGTGACGCAGGCGATGATCAACATCATTACCGTTCTGCTAGGCCCCGCAATTGAGCAAGGTCGGGTGTTTACAAATCGGTTCCTACCAATACACTCTGGGAGATCCACATACGACTTCCCTGCTGATCTGCGTGCTCATCCTGATTCCGTTCACTGGGATTTACACATTCATTGGCGGGCTGTGGGGAGTGTTGGTTACCGACCTCTTCCAGTTCATTTTGAAGATGGCCATGATCATTGTGCTGGCCTGGGTGGCGGTCGCAAAGATTGGCGGGATGCAGGCATTGCAGGTGCATCTGCAAACCATTCGCGCCAATGCCGAACAGAGCGGCGTTCACACTTCGAATCCCGTCGCGTTCCTGCCCGACTTCCACATGGGATGGACGACCGACGCAATCTGGACGTTGCCGTTGCTGACCTTCTTCGTTTATCTCGGAATGCAGTGGTGGCTGGCCTGGTATCCCGGCGCGGAACCCGGCGGCGGCGGTTATGTGGCGCAACGCATGTTCAGCGCCAAGGACGAAAAGAACTCTTTGGGCGCGACTTTGTGGTTCAACATTGCACACTATGCGCTGCGTCCGTGGCCGTGGATTATTACTGCGCTGGTTGCCATAGTCGTGTATTCGCCGAATGGTGGAATGCATCCCAGCGCTGCCTTCGCCGCGAATCCGGAGCAAGGTTATGTGATGGTGTTGCGCGACTACCTGCCGCCTGCGCTGCGCGGCCTCATGGTGGCGGCATTTCTTGCGGCTTTCATGTCGACTATTGGGACGCAATTGAATTGGGGCAGTTCGTATCTGGTGAACGATCTCTACAAGCGCTTCATCGTGCGTAATTCGACCGAGAAGCATTACGTGCTGGTCAGCAAACTTTTTACTCTGCTCCTGGTAATCGGTACCGGCTATACGGCGATGCAACTAACATCGATTCGGCAAGGATGGGAATTGGTCCTGAATATCGGGTTCGGGACTGGCGCTGTGTACATCCTGCGCTGGTATTGGTGGAGGATTAATGCCTGGAGTGAGATTTCAGCCATGGTCGCAGCAGCAGCGGTGACCTTCAGACTGAACGGCGTGGTGTTTACCGGAAACGATTCGGTGGTGTATGCGAAGAAGGCGCTCATCACTGGCGGGATCACGACGGTTGTGTGGGTGATCGCAACTTTTGTCACTCCAGCAGAATCAGACAAAACGCTGGTGGCTTTCTACAAACGCGTGTATCCGACGATTTATGGATGGAAGCCAATCGCCAAGCTGGTACCGGAAATGGCCGAAGTGCGGGACGTTGCCAGCAACGCATTCAACTGGTTCATGGGCGTGGTCGTCGTTTATGGATGCTTGTTCGGGATCGGCAAACTCATCTTCGCACAATGGTTCTGGGGAATCGTGCTGCTCGCGCTCGCAGGAATTGCAGGATACTTAATTTTCTGGGACCTCTCGCGCCGCGGATGGGCAACGTTGTCTGGCACTGCCGCCCCGATCGTGACTCCGAGCGGCGACTGATCGACACTGGCTCACGTTACAATGTGAGCCAGCATGAACCGCGAATATCTCAAGCGATACAGCCAGGAACTTCAACGCGACATGGAAGTCCTGTCCTTCGGGTACGCCGGCATGCCTTTGGTCGTATTCCCTACTTCCATGGGCAGATTTTATGACTATGAAGACCGCGGGATGATCGCGACCCTCGCCCCTAGAATCGACAGCGGCCAACTGCACGTTTTCTGCGTGGACAGCGTGGACGGCGAGAGCTGGTACAACAAGGCGGTTCATCCGCGCCAACGTGTCTTGCGGCATTTGCAGTACGAACGCTATCTGCTGCACGAACTGCTTCCCTTCATTCGATCGAAAAATTCCGCCCCTAAATTGGCTCTCACTGGTTGCAGCTTTGGTGGATACCACACCATGAATTTTGCTTTCAAGCATCCCGACCTGGTGAGTTATTGCGTGAGCATGGGCGGAGCCTTCGACATTCATCAATTTCTAAATGGCTATTACGATTCGGATTGCTATTTCAACTGTCCACCGGATTATCTGGCGAACATGACCGATGACTGGTATTTGAGCCGCTACCGCAAGTTGAACATCGTGCTGGCGACCGGAGAACAGGATATCTGTAAAGACGAAAACATTCGCCTGTCAGGCATCCTGAACTCCAAGGCGATTCCGCATTTTCTGGATGTCTGGGGAAATAATACTGGCCACGACTGGCACTGGTGGCAGCAAATGGCGGTAAAATTCTTTCTTTAGTTCCGACTTCGCCCCGCAAGCAGGAGTCTTTTCGTGAGCACAAAGAAAATCGGCATTATCTTCGGTCAAGAAAATACGTTTCCTCCCGCGCTGATCGAGCGCATCAATCAGAAGAAAGTCCCAGGTGTGACCGCTGAATTCGTAAAGCTGGGCGGCGTGAAGATGGCCGAGCCCAGCGGATACCGTGTGATCATCGACCGCATCTCTCACGACATTCCTTTCTATCGCGCTTATTTAAAAAATGCGGCCCTCACCGGGACGATCGTGATCAACAATCCATTCTGGTGGACGGCGGACGACAAGTTTTTCAACTATGCGCTGGCGACCAAGCTCGGCGTTGCCATTCCACCGACTGTGATTCTGCCGCACAACAAACATCCCGAAGGCACGACTGACCAGTCGATGCGTAATCTGATTTTCCCTCTTAACTGGGACGACATTTTTCAGTATGTAGGCTTCCCAGCTTTCCTGAAACCGTACGCCGGCGGCGGATGGAAGCATGTTTACAAAGTCCACACGCCAGAAGAATTTTTCCATTATTACAATCAGACCGGCGACATGTGCATGACCTTGCAGCACGGAGTTGAGTTCAAGGAATATTTCCGCTGCTATGTGGTGGGACAGGAAGAAGTCCACATCATGCATTACGATCCGAAGGCGCCGCATCACGAGCGCTATGTAAAAAACCCTCCTCCGATCGATCATGAACTCCATGAGCGCGTCGTAAAAGATGCGCTGACTTTGTGCCAGGCTCTGGGTTACGACCTGAATACCGTCGAGTTCGCGGTGGAAGACGGAATTCCGTACGCCATCGATTTCATGAACCCCGCGCCCGATGCTGACATCCATTCCGTGGGTCCGGAAAACTTTGCCTGGATCGTGGACGCGGTCGCGGAACTGGCTGTAAAAAAGGCTCTTAGCAACGAAGACCCGTCACGAGAGTTGCGCTGGGCGGCGTTTCTGGCGGGAGAAAAGCCGACGAAAGCCGCGCCAGTCAAGGCTTCCAGGAAGAAAGCGAAGACGTAGTTGCGTGGCGGAGTTATACTGTTCCCGCCAAATCGGCGGTAGTTTTCATGCCTCCTACATTCACCATCGGAATCGAAGAAGAGTACCAGACCATCGACCCGGTCACGCGCGATCTGCGTTCGCACATTCACGCCGAAATCATCGAGAAGGGCAAGCTGCGCCTGCAAGAGCGAGTGAAGGCGGAGATGCATCAATCGGTGGTCGAGGTTGGGACTTCTGTCTGCGTCTCAATTAAAGACGCCAAGGACGAAGTAAAGAAACTGCGCCGCGACATGATTGGGCTGGCGCGGGAGAATGGATTATCTCTTGCGGCATCGGCGACTCATCCCTTCACCGACTGGCGCACGCAGGACATTAACCCTGACGAACGATACAAAAACATTGTTGAAGATTTGCAGCTAGTCGCTCGCGCGAACTTAATCTTCGGCTTGCATGTTCACATTGGCATTGAAGACCGCGAGACTGCGATTCATCTGATGAATCATGCGCGCTATTTTCTGCCGCATATTCTCGCGCTCTCGACAAATTCTCCATTCTGGTTGGGGATGAACACCGGACTGAAATCGTATCGCTGCAAGGTATTCGACAAGTTCCCTCGCACGAATATTCCTGACTACTTTCCAAGTTGGGGAGAGTACGAAAACTTCATCAAGCTGCTCATCAAGACTAATTGCATCGACAACGCGAAAAAGATCTGGTGGGACATTCGGCCGCATCCATTCTTCAATACTTTGGAATTTCGCATTTGCGATATTCCCATGCGGGTCGATGAAACTATCGCGCTGGCAGCGTTAATTCAGGCGACGGTCGCCAAGCTGCATAAGCTCTACACGGCCAATCAGGGGTTCCGTCTCTACCGGCGCGCCCTGATCATGGAAAATAAATGGCGGGCGTCGCGCTATGGGCTTGACGGAAAGATGGTCGACTTCGGGAAGCAGCAGGAAGTCCCGGCGCGTGATCTGATTTTGGAATATCTGGAATTCATCGACGATGTGGTGGATGAACTCGATTCGCGGGAAGAAATCAATTACATCCACGAAATCCTGAAGAACGGCACTGGCGCCGATCGGCAACTGAAAGTCTTCGCCGAAACCGGCGATCTGAAAAAAGTGGTGGACTACATTATTGAGGAAACCGAAGTTGGTTTGTCCGAGACAGAGATTCCAATTTCTGCTAGAAAAGTAGGGTGATGAATTCTCCCGCCACTCAAGCCAATCGGCAACTGAACCAGCTTCCTTTCGATCCTGAACTCACGCCCGGCGCGCGGAACGCAATAGAAGTTTGCCTGCGCATTAAGAACAACGAAAAAGTCACCGTCATCACCGACGAAGCCACCAAGGAAATTGCCGCCAGCATCGTTGCAGAACTGGAAAAGCTCGGCGCGCCTTATCATGCTTGGATTCTGGAAGAGCTTTCGCCGCGGCCGTTGACTGATCTTCCGCGTGAAGTTCTGGAAGATATGGAAAGCAGCCAGGTCAGCATTTTCGCAGTGCAGGCACAGCCCAACGAGCTGCGTTCGCGCATGCAAATGACCGACGTGGTGAATCGCAAGAAGATTCGTCACGCTCACATGGTCAACATCAACCACCAAATCATGCTGGAAGGCATGCGAGCGGACTTTTTGAAAGTGGACCGCATCAGTACGAAAGTGGTTGAGATGGCGCGAAAAGCCAAACGCATTCGCGCCAAGACTGAGGCTGGCACCGATCTGATTGCAGATTTGAATCCGAACTATCATTGGTTGAAAACCAGCGGGATTATCAGTCCCGACAAATGGGGGAACCTGCCCGGCGGAGAGGTTTTCACCGCTCCTGGCGAAGTAAATGGAACGTTTGTGATTGATGGAGTTGTTGGCGACTATCTGTGCGCCAAGTTTGGCGACCTCGCGCCGAACCCCCTAACCATTCAGATAAAGGGCAATCGCCTGACCGAAGCGCATTCATCGAATCAGGAGCTGGAAGCGGATTTTTGGCGCTACACACACACCGATGAAAACAGCGATCGTGTCGGAGAGTTCGCGATCGGCACTAACATCGGATTGAAAAGCCTGATCGGACAAATCCTGCAAGACGAAAAATACCCCGGCATTCACATCGCCTTCGGCAATCCCTACGGCGCACATACCGGCGCGGAATGGGATTCATCCACTCACATCGATGTAGTCGGCAGGAAATTCGATATTTGGATTGATGACCAACAGATCATGCGTCAAGGACAATTCTTGATCGAGGCTTAAAGCCGGCCCATGATTCCCTCTTTGCGGCAACGATTCAACGCCAACTTCACTCCGGACAAGTACCACAAATTCTTAAAGTCAATGGAAGACCGATGCGGCACGCCCGTGAAGTTTCGCCTGGCTGAAACTCCGTGTTTTTTCCCGAAGGCTTTGCTGGATCAAATGTCGCAGTACGGCGAAGAGTTAATTCGTCAGCTTGATACTGACGAATATCGCAAGGCTTCATCTGCGTCAATCCCTCCGGAGTTTAACGTTCCGCGCGAATCGTCTCATCCCATGTTTATCCAGGTCGATTTTGGACTGGTGCGCGATGCCTCCGGCAATCTGCAACCCAAGCTGGTTGAGTTGCAGGGCTTCCCTTCTTTATACGCATATCAGGCTGCGCTTTCGGAATCGTACATGGAAGTCTTCGAGTTGGATAAAGGCCTGAAACACCTGCTGGGCGGCCTGGACGGGCGAGGCTATGAGGATTTGTTGCGACGTGCGATCGTTGCGGATGAAGATCCTAAGCAAGTCGTTCTGATGGAAATTGATCCCCTAAATCAGAAAACTCTTCCCGACTTTCTGCTGACGGAAAAAATGCTGGGAATCAAAACCGTCGCCATCACTGACATTAAGAAAGACGGCCGGCAGCTTTATTTCGAGCGGGAGGGCCGGAGAATTCCGATCCGCCGCATTTACAACCGCACTATCGTCGATGAACTGGTCCGCAAAGATCTGAAATTGGCATTCCGTTTTACGGACGATCTGGATGTCGATTGGGCAGGCCATCCCAACTGGTACTTCCGCATGAGCAAGTTTTCCCTGCCTTACTTGCATCATGAATGCGTGCCTGAGAGCCGGTTCCTTGATCGTGTGGAAAAACAGCCGGACGACCTGGACCGTTACATCCTCAAACCGCTGTTTTCTTTTGCAGGCCTCGGCGTCAACATTAATCCGACGAAAGACGATTTCGCCGCCGTCCCTGAGAACCAGCGCTCGCAATACATTCTCCAGGAGAAAATGAATTTCGAGCCAGTGATCGAAACCCCATTCGGAGGAACGAAAGCCGAAGTTCGCATTATGTATATTTGGCTGGAGAAACTGCTGCCGGTGATGACCATCGTCCGCATGGGTCGCGGTTCGATGATGGGAGTGGACCAAAATCGCAATATGGAATGGGTGGGGGCGTCGGCGGGGTTGTACCCGGCAACCTAAGGCCCACGATAGCGGTGACGATCTTAGGGATCCTTCGACTCCGTAGACGTTCACTTTCGTGAACGTCTGATTCCGCTTAGGATGACAAGATTTTAAAAGTTTAATTCCAAAGTCAGGATTCCAACTCAAAGATCCTATCCATCAGCAACCACTTCTCGCCCGGCGCCGCCTCCGGCAACGGTTTCTGAAACTTCCACATCAGTTCCTCCCACTCCCGCACCTTGGGGTCCGCCCGATCGGACTGCATTTTTTTCTCAAACGAGAAACTATCGTTTACCTCCATAATCATGAACATGCGGGTTCCTAACAAATAGATTTCCAAGCCTTCAATGCCAGAGTCCTTAATGCTTTTCGTAATCTCCGGCCATATCTTCTCGTGGTACCGCTTGTATTCCGCAATCAGTTTGGGATCGTCTTTCAAGTCGAGGGTCAGACAGAATCGCCGATTCATAGCGTCGCTTCCCCAGCCATTGAAGGCTTATAGCCGCTGACCGCAAAATAAAACACATACGCATGACAAATCAGCGGCACGATGAACGCGTATTGAATGTTCGAGGCATCCGAGATCCTGCCCATGATGGCAGGAATGACCGCGCCGCCGATAATCGACATCACCAGCAAAGAGGACCCCAACTTGGTGTAAGGCCCGAGGTTTTTCAAACTCAGGGCGAAGATTGTGGGGAACATGATGGAATGGAAAAACCCGATCAGCACAATCGCCCAAACCGGGGCCTGCCCTGACGCCAATAAAACAAAAATCAGGCAAAGTAACGATCCACCGGCAAAAAAACTGAGCAATTTCGGCGCGGTGACTTTCTGCATGATGGCCGAACCTGCAAAGCGGCCGATCATAAATCCCGCCAGGTGGGCTTGCAGGTAGTGCGCGGCTGCCTTTTCGTGAGTGCCTGGCAGCGTGTACTCGGCAAAGCGAATGATGAAACTCGCCACCCCCACCTGCGCGCCCACATAGAAAAACTGCGCCGCCACGCCTTTGATCAAATGCCCGAACGCCAACGTGCCGCCGAGCTTTACCTGCGAATTCTCGGATTCGCGCGAGCTGTTCGGCTCCTTAATCTCCGGCAATTTTGTGAAAAAAACAAGCAGCGCCACAAACAGAAAAATCCCAGTGATCACCAGGTAGGGAGTCTTTACCATGTTAGCTTCCGACACGCGATACTTCAGCAGCTGCTCCTGGGTCATGGCCGCCAACTCGGCCGGCGAGTGCTCGATTCCCGAAAGAATGAATCTGGAGCCGGCCAGCGCGATCATGACTGCGCCCGTCGCATTGAAGGACTGCGCGAGATTCAGGCGCCTTTCGGAGCTTTCCGGCGGGCCCAGCGTGGTCACGTAAGGGTTGGCTGCAACCTCCAAGAACGACTGGCCACAAGCCATGACAAATAAGGCAAACAGGAAGAAGCCATAAATGCGGACGGATGCGGCAGGAATAAAAAGGAAGGTGCCTGTAGCGCAAATCAACAAGCCGGCCAGGATCCCTCGTTTGTAGCCAATGCGTTGCATCAGCCAGCCCGCCGGCAACGCCGCCAGAAAATAACCGCCAAAAAATGCCGATTGAATGAGTGAAGACTTGAAGTCGGAAAGGCCAAACGCTTTCTTGAGGTGCTGGATCAGAATGTCATTTAAATTGACTCCGATCGCCCATAGGAAAAATAGGCTTGTCACAAGCACGAACGGAACAAGGTATCGCCGTTCGGTGATTGGTGCGGATTTCCCCATCCAGCCTCCCTAGGTTAGAGCGCGATCCAGATGCACATAACCGCCGTCGACGAACAAATGCTGGCCGGTGATGTGTCCGGCCTTCGCAGAAATAAGAAATAGGGCCATGGCTGCGATTTCCTCCGGATGCGTCATTCTTTTGTCCAGAGGAATTTTGGCCAGTACCGTTTTCAACTTCTCTTCGGGATCTGAAAATGTATCGAGCCATTGGCGATAGAGGGGAGTCATGACTTCCGCCGGTACGATCGCATTCACGCGAATACCGTACCCAAGCAGTTCCGCGGCCCATTCCCGGGTCAATGCCAGAATTGCACCTTTCGATGAAGCATAGCCCGATGTTCCACCCTGGCCGGTCAGAGCGGTTTTCGAACTAATGTTCACAATGGACCCGTGGGAACGCTTCAAATGGGGCAAAGCGTAGTGTGCCATGTTGTAGTAATGCAACAAATTGCGTCCCAGCGAGGCGACGTATTGTTCGGGACTGCCGTGCTCGAGGCCGATCTTGTCATTCACGCCGGCATTATTCACCAGTGCGTCCAGACGGCCGCAGACTTTGACCATTTGTTCCACCGCCTGCGAACAGCCTTCCGGAGTCAACAGATCGGCTGCGATCAATTCGCATGCCGCGCCTTTACCACGCAACTCGGCCTGTAACTGTTTGCCGGCTTCAATGTCGCGGTCCACGATCACCGGCCTTGCGCCTTCATCACAACATGCCCGGACGATCGCCGCGCCGATGCCCTTCGCGCCGCCGGTAACGAGGACAACTTTGTCTTTCAATTGGAGATTCATTTTGACTTAGTTACGCAGATTGAAGAGCTTTTTATCTATTGGTTCTCCGTCAATCCGAAATTCTTTGCGGGCCGGTTTTCAGAGCGAAACCCCGCGTTTCCAGGGGATAAAGTCTTCCTGCGCCTTCAGTTCAGCCTTAGTATGGATTTCGCCACTGGCCACCTTGACCACCAATTCGAGAATGTCTTCTCCCATTTTCTCGATCGTTGTCTTGCCCGCAATGATGCCGCCAGTATCAATGTCGATGATGTCGTGCATCCGCTCAGACAAAATCGTATTCGTGGAAAGCTTGACCACTGGCGAGATGGGATTTCCCGTGGGAGTTCCCAGACCGGTGGTGAACAGGACCACATTCGCTCCGGCTCCTACCTGCGCAGTGACGCACTCCACATCATTTCCCGGCGTGCACTGAAGATTCAGTCCCGGCTCGCTCGAATATTCCGGATAGTCGAGCACCGCAGTGACGGGCGACGTGCCGCCTTTTTTCGCGGCCCCGGCAGACTTCATGGCATCAGTCAATAATCCATCGCGCATATTTCCGGGCGAAGGATTCATGTCAAAACCGGCGTGCACCGCTTTCGCGCGCGCGGCATAGTCTCTCATCAGATGAATGAAGCGGTCTCCCACTTCATTTCGCGTGCTGCGATTGATAAGTTCCTGTTCCACTCCGCAGAGTTCGGGAAATTCCGAAAGAATTGTTCGTCCACCGAGGGCCGCGAGCAAGTCGGAAGTGTGTCCGATCGAAGGATTCGCAGTCAATCCTGAAAAGCCGTCAGACCCCCCGCATTTGAGACCGACACACAGCCTGGAAAGCGGCGCAGGCGCGCGTTTGGATTTATTGGCTTCAATTAATCCCAGGAAAGTTTGCCGGATCGCATCCGACAACATGGCAAGTTCCGAGCCGCTCTGTTGCTGCTCGACCACAATGAGCGGTTTATCAAATGCCGCATTCCGCTGGCTGATCTTTTGCCGCAAGATTCCGGCTTGAGAATGCTGGCAGCCCAGGCTAAGAACCGTGGCTCCAGCTACATTCGGATGATTGATGTATCCCGCAATCAGCCCGCACAAGTTGTCGGTATCTTCGCGCGTCCCTCCGCAACCGCCTTCATGGAGCAGAAACTTGATCCCGTCAATATTTTCAAACACCCGATCAGCCTGGGGCGCCGCAGCCACTTTCGCGAATTCCCGGGTCTTGATCTCGTCACTCTTTCCCTCACGATAGAGCTTCGCCAATTCGGCAACCTGGTGGCGATAAACCTGCGGCCGGGCAAAGCCCAGCTCTTCTTCAAACGCTTGCTTCAGGACATCGATATTCTTATTCTCGCAAAACACCAGCGGCACCACCAGCCAGTAGTTGCGCGTTCCCACTTGACCATCGCCACGGTGATAGCCAAGAAACGTCCGCTGCTTCCACTGGGAAACATCCGGCGCGGTCCAGCGAAATTCTCCCGACTTTTCGTGAAAGGGCGCGGCTTCGTGATGAATATTGTTGATGCTCAGCAATCCCCCGCGCGGTATCGCTTTCACCGCCTTGCCGACCAGAACACCGTACATCACAACCTTCGCGCCTGGTTCCAGATCTTCGGTGGCAAATTTATGTTTGGCCGGAACGTTGGAGGACAAAACGTAACTCTGTCCGGCGAAGCCGATCTGCTCGCCCTTCTTCAAGTCAGTCAGAGCTATGAGGACGTTATCGCGGGAATCAAGTTGTAAAATTTTATTTTGCATCTGTCGATCTTGCATCCGTACTGTCCGCCACATTCGTCATGGCATTGTAGAACAGGTGCCTCACAAAACAGGCACGGGCGATGTGAATTTCAATCTGCGATGGGTAAATAGAAGTCAAAGCTTACTCGACGACTGTCTGAATTCGAAATAAAGATGGTAATGATTTCGGCACCCGGGATTGAACTGCTCACGGCAAGCGGGACAGGAATACCCGCTCTGCATGTATTGCTGAATACTCAACTCCGTCCCGCAGGCCCCACAAAGAATCGCTTTCTGATTCCATTTACTCTCGGGCCAGACTTCGATCGGATGATCGGCCAGCGCAACATGGCAATCTTTGCATGCGTAATAAACTCCGCAACACTTCATCTTGATCGCAATGATGTCGGTTGGCCCGTGCCAATGTTCGCAACGAGTTTGCGGATCGAGATTGACGCCGCGCACTTCAGGAAGAATTCGAAGTCATGGCAAATGGCACGAGCAAGAATCAACCAATGGTCAGCAACTCTTCGTAGAACCCGCCGATCTGCCGCGCGCGGTCCACAAAGTGGATCTCAAGTATCCAGTGGCGCTCGCCGGCCAGAAGCGTCAGGTGCACCGCATCCGGTTGGGGTTCTCGGGATGGACATAGAGCGTGATTTTGTCTCCAGCGAATTCTTTCGTGGGGAAATTCTCCAATCAAATGCCCGGCGATAGGGCCGCCATACTCCCAGCCAGCTTGCTTCGCCAATTGCTGCGCGTACGCGTAAAGCTCCGCGCATGTGATATCCGGATGTTGTTGAAAATATCGTCTTGCCTTTGGCAAATGCCTCCTCGATGTCGCGACACAGCTTCTGTTTCACCGGATCGTCGCCAACCACATAAGTGCGTCCGAAATCCGCTTCCCATTCCTCGAACACTGGACCGAGATCAAGAAACACAATGTCGTCCTCAGCAACCGTTAAATCGGGAGGATTTTCATTATAGGGTGCGAGAGTATTGTGTCCGGCTCGCACGATACGCTTGTGCCAATATTTCGGGAAACTGCCGTACATGCTCGCCGCGAGGGTATAAATGCTCTCGTTGATCTCGCTCTCCTTTGCGCCTGGCCGAATGAGTTCCGCGTTCCGACTTCTGCAAAAAAGCCTGGGCCTTTGCCTGAGCATCCAATAGGCCGGCGGTCATTACTTCTTCCGACTGCTTCCATGACGCAACAGAATACTTGAAGCATTCAAAGCGACGAGCGGAGAATGATCGAGCTGCTCAGTCGCCAGAAGGGCGATTATGTAACTTTTGAGACGGCGCGCATCCGAAAGAGTGCCCGACTATGGATCGTGACGCAGTTTGCAAAGCTTAACCACAGCGGCACGAAGGGCACGGAGGAAGCACTAGTGCTATAGGCTTCGTATTCTTATTAAACAAATATGCTTATCTACCTATTGGCGTTTGTCGGCGGTGTGCTGACGATTCTGAGTCCTTGCATTCTTCCTGTGCTCGCCATTTGTATTTGCTCGCGCCGACCAACCGTTTCCGCCGCTCTGGTTTGCCGTTGCTTGTCCGGGATGGCGCTAACCTTTTCGCTGGTGGCTGTTGCCGCGGCATTCGGCGGACACTGGGTGGTGCGCCTGAATCAGGGCGGACGCTATGTGGCGATGATCGTCTTTCTAGTCCTGGGAGTCAGCTTGCTTTTTCCATCGCTTGCCGACATTCTGACTCGGCCGCTGGTTCGCGCGGGCAGCCGGCTTCAGGGCGGTCCTGCGACGGAGGGCAGCGTCGGGAAATCGTTTGTGCTGGGGATTTCTACTGGATTGCTTTGGGCTCCATGCGCGGGCCCGATCCTGGGTTTGATTTTGACCGGCGCGGCGATTCAGGGGCCGGGCACCCGTTCGTCTTTCTTGCTGCTTTCTTTTGCGCTCGGGCGCGGCGACTTCTCTTGGGATCGCGCTTATTCGCAGGGAACAAAGTGTTTTCCGTCTTGAAACGGTCTTTGTCTTTCGAGGTCTGGATACGCCGCGCGCTGGGGTTGCGGTGATTATGGGAGTGGTCGCCATCGCGCTGGGATGGGACACGAATCTGCTCACGAAGTTTTCTTTTGTGAACACCGCCAAAGCTGAAGCGCATTTGATCAATGCACTTGGTTCGCAGAGACCTGCGGTACTTGCCGCGAGTGCTGCCGCGGCCGAGCCGGTTCCGCGCCCGTTCTTGGCGACGAAGGGCCGATGCCGGAACTGAGCGGTGCGGTCGCATGGCTCAACTCTCCGCCGCTGACTCGCAAATCCCTACGCGGTAAAGTTGTGCTGATCGATTTCTGGACCTACTCCTGTATCAACTGCCTGCGAGCTTTGCCTTACATGGAAGGCTGGGCGGCGAAATATAAAGATGCGGGACTGGTCGTTATCGGAGTGCATACACCGGAGTTCGCGTTCGAAAAAGAGCGCAGCAATGTGGAAAAAGCAGTGCGGGATTTGAAGATCACTTATCCCGTGGCCATCGACAGCGACTACAAGATCTGGCAGGCCTTCAACAATGAATATTGGCCGGCACACTACTTCATCGATGGCAAGGGACGCATTCGATATCACCACTTCGGCGAAGGCGAATACGCCGAATCTGAACGCGTGATTCAGCAGCTTGCTTAAAGAGAATGGCGCCCAATCGCTTTCCCAGGACACCATCAATGTCTCCGGCAACGGCGCGGAAGCAGCTCCCGACAAGGCGACACCCGTTCTCCGGCGAAACCTATGTTGGATATCATCGCGCCGAACATTTTGCTTCCGCCGAGCCGATCGCCGAAGATTCACGCAAGACCTATACGCTGCAGCCCGAGGCTTTCTCTGAATCAGTGGGGATTGGCCGGAAGCTGGAAGGTAGGAGCGGAAAGCGCCGTTCTGCAGATCGCTCCCGGAAAAATTGCGTTCCGGTTTCATGCGCGCGATCTGCATCTGGTTCTCGGCCCGTCAAAAGATGGCAAACCAGTTCGCTTCATCGTCAAGCTCGATGGAACTCCACCCGGCGACGATCATGGCATCGATACCGACGCCACTGGCGCAGGCACTGTGCAGGGGCATCGCTTTACCAACTCATCCGGCAAAAAGGGAGCTGTGGAAGACAGAACCTTCGAAATTGAATTCCTCGATCCCGGCGTGCAGGCATTCGCCTTTACCTTTGGCTAGTCGGACCATTGAAAGAAATGCCCCACGTCGGTCGGACGCGGGGCATTTTAAGTTTGCAACGATTTACGGCAAAGTGATTTTTACGATCTGACCCACTCCTGCCGGGGCCCCTGTCCCAAAGTTAGACACATAAAGCGCGCCATCTGGACCGACGGTAATCCCTGTCGGAGCTGTGAGTCCATCGGCGATCGTGGTGAACAAGCTGCCATTGAGCCGCACTACCGCTCCTTTGCCGGGCGCCGGATAGCCAGGATCGGTGCTCAACTCCAGAAAGTACGTGCTGCTGCCGATCACAACCAGACCCACCACCGTGGTCAAGCCGGTCTGGACTTTCGTTACGCCGCCGACGTCGTTAATGGTGTAAAGCGCCGCGCTGCCAGGCACGATCGGAAAGACGTCAAGATTCGAAACCAGAAATCCAGTCTTTGTCCGGGCAATCGAAGTAGGCACAACGTGGCCCTGGGTTTGGGAGACGTCAATCAACCGGCTCACAATTCCTTCCGGTGTAATCTCGTCCACCTCACCGTGGTTCGGTTCGACCGTGTAGAGGTTGTTATTCACCGAAATCAGGCTGTACCATGTTCCATCGGGTTCGAAATCACCGGGGTTTGGATTCGCAACCGGATGAAGCGCCTGGAATGCGCTCAGATTCGCCAGCCGAGTCCATGATCCGTCAGCATTGACCTGCAAAATCGCATTCGGAGAATTGGGATGTCCGTGAGAGCAGCCGCCGCCTGCGGTGACCGCATAGAGTTGCGTGCCAATGAATGCTACGTCGGCCACGCCCAGGATATCGCCCATGGCATCGCGCGCGGAAGGAAGCGCCTGCACCAGGGTGGAGCGTGCTCCGCCGGCACTCACTTTTGAGATCCGCGCAGTCGTCCCGCCGGTGTAGGGGCCGACCGGAGTTACTACCTGATCGCATTGTCCAGCTGTGGAGGTGCCGCCACCGGTTCCTGCTTCAGCTACATAAAGATTGCCATCGGGTCCCCATTTCAGACCGCGCGGATTATTGAACCCGCTTGCGAACACCGTCACATTCGAGGAGGTTTGGGTGAATGCTGCGACCGCGCTAAGTACCACGGCGCTCAGAGTTAACCATCGAAAGGGTTTCATTGGGAAATCTCCTTAAAGATTCGCAGAACTGTACGAATAGTTCTGGGCTATGTTTGCAGCACGACCCGGCCCCATGTGCCCGCTCTCCAGCACTAGCCGTGGCAAACGCGAGATGGTCCGAACACGAAGAAGAATGCGAAGAAGATCAGGGCAGCGGACGTCTTCGCCGCACGGCTGCGGAGTATAGCACGGGAATTCGTCGTGGAAACCAGGTTAAGCGCCTTATTTAGCAGAGTTTCTCTGAGGGCGCCCCAGTCCTTTCCGCGCTCTTTTGCGGGAGGGTAGGACTTTTCTGGCGCCAAATCCGCGGAAGGGCGGGGCGCGCCAGCCTATAACTCATAGTTAATAACCATTCGCACGATGATCTGGAGCTGTTTCTAGCCTAGAGGGCGGAAGGATGGAGCCTGGCCAATCCCGGACGGGAATCATCGCTCAGCGTGGCACAGGACGCCAGGAAGCGGCATTTCAGGAAATGAGCAGGTTGCGCGGACGTGCCGCAATGTCGCATTATCCCTAAGTTATTGAAAATCTCTGGAAGTTGTTGCTATCCGCATGGCGGCCGCACTTTATGGGGCAAAAAACGCGTTCGCCCAGGGTGCGAATATCATTCTGCGGAAGTTGCGGGGGGCTACACTGGCCGCCGACGGCTGAGAAAGTCGAGGACCAACCACGTTGTAGCGGCGATGCCAAGAGTTTCCGTGCCCTCGGCCCAGTTCACGAAACTATGGCGATCGGCAAGGATTGCCGGCATCCATACCAGCAACCCAAAACCCAGGATCATCGCCGTGGTCAATTGAGCCGCGAGCCGGGCCACGAACCCGGTCAGTAGAGCGATCGCGGCCAGAGCAAATGCAGCAGTGGTTGCGATTGCCCAGAATCTTTGTCCTGGTGGAATCCACTTCGGAACAAAACCGGCCGTTTCAGAGAGATAAAAAAGCTGCTCCAGCGCGAACGAGATCACACAAACACCGAACGAGTAATATCCAAGCTGAGCCAATCTTGAAGTGCGAGCCGGCGCGATGGGGCCCGAACACGCATAGAGAATCAGAGTGCCTGAGACAAAAGACAGTTGTTCAAAGAAATTGCCAAAGCCGTTGTAAATGAGTGGATGCGCAATGATGGCGGGTACCGCCAACCCTGCGAAGACAACGTAAATTGCTCCCAACACGACGGCGCCGGCTCGGGCCGTTCTCGGGCATAGGACCGCGACGCCTCCAAGAACTTCAATAGCGCCCACAAAGTAGGCGAGCGTCTGGCGATGGGAAATGCCTCCCAGCGCGCTGAGATCATGCCACACCAAGGCACAAATACCGGAACCAATCGCCGCCAAGCCGAAGGCGTAACGTCCTAGAGGATGTTTCATGAAGCGCCTAGCATAGACGCGTTTTTCGGGGTTTGTCCAACGTTATTGGTTCACGACTTGAGTAACCGCTACCGACGTGCTCGTTAAGGAGGCACTGTCACCCTTGTACGTAGCGGTGATGGAATAACTGCCAGTTGGAAGTGTGGACTTGCTGAAAGTCGCCACTCCTCCGTTCAGCGCTGCGCTTCCCAGCGTAGTCGTTCCATTCTTGAAGGTCACAGTCCCCGTAGGAGACGGTCCAGCTGAAATCACAGTCGCCGTGAAAACAATTGCCTGCTTCAAGACCGCGGGATTAGGGCTGGAACTTAGAGAAATCGTGGTGGAGTTTTTATTGATCGCTTGCGTAAGAGCCTTCGACGTGCTGGCTGCGAAGGTGCCATCGCCGGCGTAATATGCCTTGATGGCAGGTTGTCCCGAAGCGAGCGCGGCCGTGGTAAGTGTCGCGACTGCGTTATTAAGCGTAGCTGTGCCGACCACAATCGAGCCATGCTTGAAGGTGATCGTTTCGCCATCGGGCACTGCGCCGTAACTTGAGGTGACTTGCGCTGTGAAGGTGACGCTTTGGCCTACCAATGATGGATTCAATGACGAATTCAGGGTTGTCACACTCAGTGCCGGCAATTTCCGAACCACCTGGGTTAAGGCGGTCGAAGTACTTGCCTGATCGTTGGCGTCTCCGGAGTACGACGCAGTAATCGAGCGGCTGGCTGCGGACGAATAGGTCGCGGAATAGGTGGCTTGCCGATTCGCAAGTGGGACCGTTGCTAAAGCCGTGCTGCCCTGGCGGAATGTGATCGAACCGGTTGGCGATGCTGTCGAAGCCACCGTCGCAGTGAAAGTTATGGTTTGGCCAACATAGGCGGGATTCAGGCTCGAGACCAATGTTGTTGTAGTTGAAACCGGACTCGATGTATTCGTGCCCACGTAAGTCCACGACTCGATTTTCTGGCTCGAAGTTTCTCCTCCTGTCCCACCCGTAAAGCCGACATAGGCCTGCCCTGCTCCGACTACTTGCGGAATATCGATTTGCCAGGTTTGCGAGAAAGTCTTATGGGCTACGTTGTCGGTAATCGTCATGCCGAGATTCGTCCCGTCGTAGGCGAGATGAACCGACATGGTATCGCCGCTATGCAGGTCAATGCCGGACGGAGTCAGATCAATCGCGGGTGTAGTTGGAGAGAGTCCCAAGGTGTAGAGTCCGGTCGAATCAACTCCTTCTCCGTTGTTGTCATACAGATCGAATTTGATGGCCAAACTCTGTGGAATGCCCGCAGTTCCAGAGGGTGAATCCGGTCCATACCCGAGCCCTCCCCCTGCCGGCCCCAAGGCCTTCGCAGCCGAAGGCGAATTTTGAATGGTGAAGGTAAACCCGTCGGCCGAGGGATCAGAAAGCTGGAAGGTAAAATCCGAAGTGAAGTTTCCGACGTCCACCAACGAAGTGTAAAACGCCGTGCCCGCCTCGTTTGAACCGCCGTTAGTAAGCTGCAGACGACTGTCGTCGAGATCGGTCGAGCCGTTAAACTGCAATCCGGCGGAGTTGGCGAAACCACTGCCGAAGTTTATGGAACTGGTTGCATTCGCATTAATCGTATAGACAGCGGCCAGAACCGGGCTATTGTTCAAATTGGGAGCAGAGGCGATCGCCTTGATGGTGGTAGTGGCCGTGACCTGAATCGGAGTGCTGGGATTGTATTTCGTGGAGTTAGTGGTCGGAGTAGTGCCGTCGATGGTGTAGTAAATCGTCGCGTTCGCCGTAGTATCTGCCAGGGTTACGCTTTGATTGCCTGTGTAGGTGCCTGGCGCCGGCATGGCCTGTGGCGCCGCGGTTTGCGAAGAAATCGTAAAGGTCGCAGTTGCGACTGTGCTTTGCAGAAAACCATTCTCAAACGCAATGGCACTAATCGTTGTGGTCATGCTGACCGGAATTGCTGCAGTGTAAAGAGTGGAGGCAGTTGTGGGAGTGGATCCATCGGTCGTGTAAAAAATAGAAGCCCCGGT
Organism: uncultured Acidobacteriaceae bacterium; assembly: GCA_963794195.1. Lineage (GTDB taxonomy): Bacteria > Acidobacteriota > Terriglobia > Terriglobales > Acidobacteriaceae > DATBAX01. The sequence goes on along the minus strand of CAWCCU010000005.1, from coordinate 115,834 downwards.
CGTGGCGCTGGTGAGAGTAACCTGGAGGCCGGGGCCAGAGGATCCGCCCGCAGGATTAAATACTGGCGCCGCGGCCCGCGCCGCGCCACTGGTTAAGCCAAATACGTCGACCCCCTGTTGCGTTCCCACATAAACTTTTCCGTTGGTGACCACCGGGACTACGAATTTTACCGCCGCCCCCATAGTGTCGCCGGTCAGATTCGACCCATACAGCAGAGTCCCCACATCGGTGGCGTCATAAGCGCGAAGAATCGCTGGAGAATCCGAATTATAACCGTCGCTTTCCACCGCCCATACGATGCCGTTAGTCGTGCCGCTCGAGGAAACCACTGGGGTAGAACCAGGAAAATTGCTTGCTTCGGCCGATTGCGATGTCGGCGAACTCGACAGCGCTCCACCTATCATGGAATACGCTTTCAGGTTGTCGCCGTTTCCCCAGAAGTACATGTTGCCGTTCCAATAAGCCGGCATCGACCAAAGGCCGCCGATTCCGTCGACAGTTTGAAGAATCTCCGGATCACTGCTGCAGCCGTTGCAGTAATAACTATTATTCTTCGTCATCTGGTCGCGGCTGATGATGTAGAGCCGGCCTTGCTTTCCTGCGACCACCAGCACATGAGGATTCGGCGCCGTCTGATCGGGCACCACGATCACACCACCCGCGCCGAGGTCCGAGTCGGCGTCGGTTAGACTCTCTTGGTTATAGGGCGTGAAATAGTCAGTAGGGACCGGCACGCCATTGGTCAGACTGAATTTAACCACGCTGTCGCCGAAATCCACGGAAGTGCTGGGAGGTGGAGCAGTCGACTTGAAGCTGTAATCGCCGTTGCCAGTCGCGATGTATGCATTCCCCAGAGTATCCGCAGCGATGCCCGAGCCGGACGCCCAAATGCCATTTCCTTTTCCATTCGGCGACGTGTTCCAAGCACCGGTCGCCTGCAATAATCCCGTCGTCGGATTTACGTTGTACGCCAGAATCCATCCGTGCCAGGGACCATTGTCTCCATGAGCCGCAAAGCCGATGAATACATACCCGTTATTCACGAGCAAGCCAGGCCGCTGATTTTCCCATTGATTGCTGAACGTGATAGTTGTTGCGCCATCCCCTGTGCCCGGAACCGTGGCGTTCAGCAATATAGGCCCGCCGAATTTTTCGACGCCGGTGGTGATGTCGAGCGCATGCAGACGATGAAAATATAGCCCACTTTCTTTGGTCTTTGCGACAACATACAAAGTCTTGGTATTTGAATCAATCGCAGGAGTGCCAGTGATACCGATTTCTGGAACGATGTCGCCGGTACTAACATCGCCGTTGGGAACTGTCGTCGCAGTGCCGGTAAGAAAGTTCGCTGTCCATAATGGTGCGCCAAGAGTGTCGGCATCGAAGGCGTAAACCAGGTCATGTTCAGTGGCCACATAGAGAACGTTGTGGGTCCCGTGTCCAGGAATGACGACAGCGGGCACGTAAAGCGGCTGCGCATAAACATATCCGGTGACTGGGAAAGTGAACAACTTTCCGAAGCTCATTGGCGCCGAGACATTGGTGGGGGTCAAAATTGTCTCATTTGTATTTTGCCCGGTGCGGGCATTGTCGTAATGTTGCGTAAGAATGCTGGTTTGAGCCGCAGCGGAAGCCGCCAGGACGAGGACACCCAGGAAAACCTGCATCAGTTTTCTCAAGCTATCGCGATGGGTCTTTTGCTTATCGAGGGTGACGGGGGCAATAACGGAGATCATCCTGGTTCTGGCCTTTTGTGACGAAAATGGTGGGTCAAAAATCTTCGAGAGCGAAGACGACAAGCCTAGCAGGAGATCTGGAAAACCCAATACAAATAAATGGCCACACGCATTTTTTTTCGAGGCATGAATGCAAAACAATGCGCACTTGCTAACTTTTGGTTAGCTGTCAAGAGCTCTTAAGGAAGGATGGTTAGATTTTGAGTCTGCTGAGGCCGGCCCACGGTCGAAGCCGTGACAAGAATTGTCACTGCGGACGCAGGCTTTCTCACTTCAAGGCCCCGAATGGTCTCCTGCGTCTGTTGCGGCGAAATCCGAAAATATGGAGGGAGGCTATTTAATGCCCCGGGTGGCGTTGTTTCCAATTTCACCCACGTGCCCGACGCAGGTGCAGGGGCGCTGAGCGTGAGTTGCACATCAACCACATCGTGTCCCTTAACGCTTTGAATCGGCAGATCATTTTTCGCGAACTCAACCTGGTTCACCGGGATCCGCGGGGAAATGTTGATCACGTTTTGCGCGATATATTCTTTGTCTCCCGGAGGGTCGCCGAGGCAGTGCAGTGACAGTTTCGTCGTCGCAATCTGCGTTCCGACCCGGACGGGCACATGACCATCGTCCCAGAAAAGATAGACCCCATTCTGAATCACCGGAGTTGTGTTCTGGAAAAGCTTGGTCTGCGCATTCGTATCTGGTTTGTGCTCTCCCGTTCCGTCGTTCCAGTCGATGGTGGCGACCAGATGGTCCGCATAAGAACACGGATTCGTAATCTGGCCAATAGGCCCATGCCACTGCACGTTACGATACGAATTCCCCACTTCATAATCGTTGACCGTCAGAAACATGTACTCGGTCGAAGCTCGAGCCGGAGCCGGGAAAAATTCGCAAACCAGCAACCCCATGAGACCGGCAACAAATAAGCAGGCGACGGCGGATCGAGGGCGGCTTAGTTTTCGTATTCTGATGAACATTCGACCTAATGTTAACGCTTATTCTTGAGATCCGCTTCGCGAATAACCGAAACCCGTGGCCGGCAAATCGATTCGCTTTTCTGTATGTACTTTATGAAATGCCTCATCGCTACGAAAAGGGCTCGAGCACATTATGCAGTTTGTCCCGAATGAGCGAGAGAAAGATTGGTCGGGGAGAGAGGATTTGAACCTCCGACCCCCTGGTCCCGAACCAGGTGCTCTACCAGGCTGAGCCACTCCCCGACGAACGTGCAGGCCTGCGCGGAAGGAAATCAGAGCACAGGAGCTATTACGGCCTTTTGGACCGCAATACTTTCAAAGTATAGCATCCTGCCGATCGCGGTATGTCCTCCTTCAGGAAGTTGGGCACACCGCAAAACTTGTTGCAGCCAGGTGAAAAAACCTCTCTATAGCACTAAGTTGTCGTATAAATATAGTACGATTTTATGGGGCGCGGACCAGGATGCTGAAAAACAGTGCGGTCCTCGATTTTCCACGAAATGTAACGTTTCAATAGATGATCGCTCTCACGGCAAAAACTCTTTACACCCCGCTGGAGCGGGTGGACGGTCCTCTGCTTCTGCTGGAAGGCCAGCACATCCTGGAGGTGGCGTCGCGGGCTGCGCGGGCGCTGCCTGAAGGAGTGCGGGTCGTCGATTTCGGCGATGCAGTCCTGGCTCCCGGCTTTCTGGACATTCACATTCATGGGGGGGCTGGACACGATGTGATGGAGAACGATCCGGCACGTCTGTCCGGATTTGAACGCCTGATTGCCAAGCACGGCGTCACCAGCTACTTCCCTACCACGCGTCACCGCCCCAATCGATCGAACACTCGCTGCTCTAGAGCGGTTGGCGACGGCGATTGAAGCTGGCGAGAAGGAAAATTCAGCGTCTGACGGCCCGCGCGCGACCCCCTTGGGGATTCATCTGGAAGGGCCATTCATCAGTCACGTTCGTCCCGGAGTGCATCCACCCGCGGACCTTCTGTTGCCGACGCTGGGGTTGTTCGAACGCTTCTGGGAAGCGGCGCGTGGACATATTGGCATGATGACGATCGCCCCGGAACTGGAGGGGGCGCCAGAAGTGATCGCCGAGGCTGCCAAGCGCGGAGTATGCGTCAGCATGGGCCATTCCGACGCTGACCTGGCAACCACGCGCGCGGGAGTGGCTGCTGGTGCCCGCCACGCCACCCACACTTTCAATGCCATGCGGCCGCTGCTGCATCGCGATCCTGGGATTGTCGGCGAAGTCCTGACCAATCGCCAACTTACAGTAGACATCATCGCCGACGGAATCCACCTGGATCCGGCGATCGTGCAATTGGTGTTGGCAGCCAAGGGAAAAGAAAAGGCCGTCCTGATTACCGACGCCATCTCCGCCACCGGCATGCCAGATGGAATCTACCCACTCGGGTTACTCGAGGTAGAAGTGAAAAATGGCAGAGCCATTCACGACGGCCATCTCGCCGGCAGTATTTTGACTTTGGACGTGGCGGTCCGCAACGTAATGCATTTCGCGGACTGGGATTTACAGCAGACATTGCGCACCGCAACTTTGAATCCGGCGACGGTCGCCGGTTCGCCCAATCGTGGCCGGCTGCAAGCCGGTGCGCTGGCAGATATTATCGTTCTGAGTCAGTGTGGTGAAGTGAAAAGTACAATCGTTCGCGGCCACATGAACTAACGCCGCCAGAAATAATCCAGGAGCGCACATGCCCGATAAAGGCGGATTCCCGCATTACATGCTGAAGGAGATCTTCGATCAGCCGCAGGGCCTTCGCGACACCATCAATCCGCGCGTATCTTTAGAGGACGCCGTCGTCCGGCTTGACGATGTACGCATCAGTCCCGAAGAATTGCGGGCCTTGCGCCGCATCAATATTGTGGCCTCCGGCACCAGCCGTCATGCGGGCATGGCCGGTCAATACATGATCCAGGACTTAGTGAATATTCCGGTCGATGTGGACTACGCCAGCGAATTTGAATATCGCAACCCGCTGATTGGGCCCGGCGAACTTACCATCGTTATCACCCAGTCCGGCGAAACCGCGGATACCACCGCTGCGCAACGCGAGGCGAAGGCCAAAGGCTCACGCACCATCGCGATCTCCAACGTAATCGATTCGACCATCGCCCGCGAAGCCGACGGCGTGCTCTACACTTACGCCGGTCCGGAAATCAGCATTGCCTCTACCAAAGCTTTCACCGCGCAAATGGCAGTCCTTTATCTGTTCGCACTCTATCTGGGACAAGTGCGGGGAAAGTTCGCCAAAGAAAAACGCCGGGAATATATTCGCGAGTTGCTTGATCTTCCTGGCCTGTTGGAAACGGTCTTGAAGATGGCGCCTGAGTGCGAGCGACTGGCTGAAAAATACTACCGGGTCCAGGATTTTCTTTTTGTCGGCCGTGCCATTCACTATCCCATTGCCATGGACGGGGCGCTCAAGCTGAAAGAAGTTTCCTACATTCACGCCGAGGGTTATCCCACGGGCGAGACCAAGCATGGTCCGCAGGCCATGATCGATGAGAATCTTCCGGTGGTGATTGTTGCCACCTGCGACCGAAATGATGCCGGCTCAGTGCTTCGCTACGAAAAAAATGTGGCCAACATCAGGGGATTCAAGCAGCAATCCGCACGTGTAATTGCGATTGCCACCGAAGGCGATGAACAGATGGCCAAGCTGGCTGACCACACAATTTTCGTTCCGCACACCGCCGAACTGCTCTCGCCCATCCTGGAGATCGTGCCGCTGCAACTGTTTGCTTATTACATGACGGTGAAAAAGGGCCTGGATGTCGATCGGCCGCGGAATTTGGTGAAGTCGGTAAGTGTGGAGTAGAAACCAGTTTCGAGTTTCAGGTTTCAGGTTTCGAGTTTCTAGTGAGATATCGAAGGTTGTTTTGCTCGAAACTTGAAACCCGAAACTTGAAACTGTTTTAGTTCGGTTTGCGGTATTTCCCATCCGCCAGATATTGCAGCAGAGCCAGGTCTCCAGCGTCTTTTAACTTTTCTACAAAAGCCGCGTCGGCACTCAGCATCCCATCATTGGACGGCTTTTGCCGGATGGTCTGCCGTAACTTTTCACCTTCCGGCGATTCGTTGGTGACCACCTGCTGGTAGAACCAAATAAAGTGACGCATCTGATCCAGCGCCGATTTGAGCGTCTGCAGCGATTCCATCTCGGGCAACTGGCTGAGGACTTCCATTAATTCCGGATCGCCCGGGGCCTCCATGGCTGCGCAGTTCAGTTCGCGTTGAATCGCCCGCAGGTCTTCGGTCACTCGCAGGATGCGAACGTGAACCTCATCCAGATACTCTTCTTTTCCCATGGCCCAAGGCTTTCTCAAGACCATCCCAACATCTCATCCACCCCACAGCCCGAACAGATACCCCATGTGCATGCGCTTTGGTAATTCGCGATTACTTTGGTAGGGCGGGCCTTTGGGAGGAGTGCTGTTTTGGGCTTTAGTTTTGTCCTGATCGTCAAAACCAGCCAGCAGCAAGGGTTTCAGGCTGTTCAAAATCGATGGCGGCGCTGACATTGGGTCGGCCATCCGACGGTTCTCAGTTGGAGCGGCGTGGAAACTGTCGGTCAGCAACTGGTAGAACTATAAAAAGTGGGTACCCCGTCTTTCTCGCGCACTTGCGAGACGGTGGGGCTTTCTTACGCAGCGTCGCAACCTCATCTTTGCTATACTCCCGCGGTTCGTCGAAACTCGGAGATTCTCTTGCCCTCTCGCACTTGTCTTGCGTTGCTGCTGGTTTTTTCTTCTCTTCCCCTTTTCGCTCAGCGCGAACCTGTCCTCAAGCAAGTGGACCATCCGCATCCCTACTACTGGCGGGAGATGTATATTCCGCAGCTCACGACGGGGCCGAGTTCGGTGGCGTGGTTACCCGATTCGCAGTCGGTGGTGTATTCGATGGCGGGATCGCTGTGGCGGCAGAAGCTCGAGTCAGGTGTTGCGGAGCAATTGACAGTCGGACCGGGCTACGACTATCAGCCTGATGTTTCGAGCGACGGACGCTGGGTGATCTACGATTCTTACTCCAAAGATGCAGTTGAACTCTGGGCGCTTGATCTCCAAAGCATGCAGTCGCAGCAACTTACTCATGGCGGCGCGGTGAATCTGGAGGCGCGTTTTTCGCCGGATGGAAAGCGCGTCGCATTTGTTTCGACTTCTTACAATGGACGCTTTCATATTTTTACCGGTGACTTCACCGAAGGCCAACTCACCAACGTCACACGCCTAACCGGAGAAAACCGCAGTACCTTGCCGCGCTACTACTACAGCGTGTTTGACCACGAGATCAGCCCGGTGTGGTCGCGGAATGGCTCGGAGATTCTTTTCCTCTCGAATCGCGGACATCTCTACGGCACCGGGGGGTTCTGGCGGATGAAGGCTGAGGCCGGCGCCGAGGCCCATGAAATCCATTACGAAGAAACAACCTGGAAAGCGCGGCCGGATTTTTCTCCCGACGGAAAGCGGATTGTTTATGCGTCGTATCAAGGACAGCAGTGGCATCAGCTTTGGGTCATGCCTGCCGATGGCGATAATCCTTTTCCGCTTTCATATGGCGATTTTGACAACACGAATCCGCGCTGGTCGCCCAATGGAAACAAGATCGCATTCATCTCGAATCGGGGCGGCAACACGTCGTTGTGGACTCAGGAAATTCCTGGCGGAGCGCAGGCGCAAATTACTGCGAAAGAAAAACATTACCTGAAGCCGATGGGAAAGCTCGCAATTACCGTGCTTGGAACAGACGGAAGTCCGACGCCAGCCCGCGTCTTCGTTACTGGTGACGATGGCCGCGCGTATGCTCCCGACGACGCCTGGATGACGGCCGACGATAGCTTTGTGCGTTCAGAACGGCCTTTTGAAACACATTATTTTCATGCCTCGGGAAAAGCCGAACTCTACCGTCCCGGCGGGACAAGTTACCGTCGAGGCCATGAAAGGTTTCGAATATCGCTACGAACAGAAATCAGTACAGGTTTCGGCTGGCCAGAATTCCGGGATTACCATTCAGTTAACTCCGCTGAAACTCCCCCCGGACGCGGCTTCTCATTGGGTATCCGGCGATGTTCACGTGCACATGAACTATGCCGGTGAATATCGCAATACTCCGAAACATTTGGTTGCGCAGGCTGCGGCGGAAAATCTTTCTATCGTGGAAGACCTGGTCGTCAACAAAGAACAACGCATTCCGGATATCGCATACTTCAGTCCGAAGCCAGATCCTGCATCGACGGACACCAACCTTTTGCTGCACGGCCAGGAATATCACACCAGTTATTGGGGACATCTTGGGCTGCTGAATCTGACGCAGAATTTTTTGCTGCCGGGATACGTGGGCTATACCGACACGGCCGCCGCCAGCCTCTTCCCTGCCAATGCAAACGTTGCAGACCTCGCGCACGCGCAAAACGCGCTGGTCGGGTACGTCCATCCCTTTGACACGTATCCCGATCCAGTGAAAGATGCTTCGCTCACCGACGAGTTGCCGGTCGATGTTGCTCTGGGCAAAGTTGATTACATTGAAGTGCTGGGGTTTAGCGATCACAAATCCACGGCGGCGGTCTGGTATCAACTACTGAATTGCGGTTTCCATCTGGCGACGGCGGCAGGCACGGATGCGATGGCAAATTACGCATCTCTGCGCGGGCCGGTGGGATTAAATCGCGTGTATGCGCAAGTGCCAAAGGGGCCGCTGAAAATCGCGCCATGGCTGAGTTCGATCAAGCAGGGTCGGACGTTTGCGACGAATGGGCCACTGCTGGGATTTGGTCTGGGCGGCAAGAAACTTGGAGACGAATTGCGACTGCCCGCAGGCGAGAACAAAGTTAGATTTTCAGCGTGGCTGCGTTCCATCGTTCCCGTCGATCATCTGGAAGTAATTTGCAATGGGAAGGTGGTACGCGATCTCAAACTAAATGGGGGACGCGAAACAGCCGACATTGAGGAAACAATTTCACTCAGCCAAAGTGGATGGTGTCTGCTGCGGGCCTGGAGCGACATAGCCGAGCATCCGGTGCTGGATATTTATCCGTATGCAACCACCAGTCCGATTTACGTTTCCGTTGCGGGATCGAAGATCCAATCAGAAGAAGACGCAGCTTATTTTGTGGCCTGGATCGATCGCTTGAGCGAGGCTGCGAAATCTAATCAGGATTGGAATAGCGATGCCGAAAAACAATCGGTGATGACCATATTAGATTCGGCGCGGAAGATTTACGCGGCGATGGAAAACTAGTTCAAGCGTTCGAGAAGATCTCCCCGCCCCCTCGCAAAGTTCCGCGAGTAAGGACGGGGTCTGCCACGTTCATCCCCCAGTCCTTAATTTGGTTTCTCTATTTCGAGCAAAGCTTTCTTTCTCTCGACGCCCCAGCGATAACCGGAGGGGTCTCCGTTTTCGCGGACGACGCGATGGCAAGGGATCGCAACGGCAATGCGGTTGGTAGCGCAGGCACGCGCTACGGCCCGGGTCGCGGTGGGTTGTCCGATGGCTTTGGCAACCTGGCCATAGGAGCGGGTTTCGCCGAAGGGGATCGTTTGCAGGTGCGACCACACTCTTCGCTGGAAGGCGGTTGCCTGAATATCCAGTGGAAGGCTGGCAGGTAGTTTGTATCGCGACTTATTGGAACCATTCATGTGAAGTAACAAGGCTTTCTTTCTTTCGGCAAGGGCCTTGTCATCGCGACGGCGGATCGCGAAAGGAAACTCGTGCTTGAGTCCTTGCTCAAGTTCGTCGTCGGAATTCGCAAAATTGATCGCGCAAATGCCTTTGTCAGTGGTGGCGATCAGCATTCGGCCTAGTGGCGAATCGGTCAGGGTGTAGCGAATGACGGCGGCGATGGCACCGCGTCGATATTTGTCGGGCGTCATACCAAGCTGCGACGCGGTGCGTTCGTATAAACGGCTGCTGGAACTGTATCCGGCGTCGTACATGGCGCGAGTGACTGAGTGACCGGCCTGAAGATTTTGCTTCAACTGGTTCATGCGGCAGGATTCGGCGTAAGCGCGGGGAGTTACGCCCAGCACGGTTTTGAATGTGCGCTGCAGATGAAACGCACTCTGCTGAAAGATTTTTCCAAGCTGAGTCAGCGTGATGTTCTCGTCGAGATGCTGTTCGATATGGCGGCAGATCGCTTTGACGGTTTCCACCCGAGGATTGCCGCTGGCCGTTTTAGGACGGCACCGCAAGCAGGCACGGTAGCCGGCTTTTTCCGCCGTTTCTGGGGCGCGGAAAAACGTCACGTTTTCGCGACGCGGACGCCGGGCCGGACACGAAGGCCGGCAGAATATTCCCGTCGAGGAGACCGCGAACACAAACTTGCCGTTTTGATCGGCATCGCGGTCCACTACGGCTTGCCAGCGGCGGTCGTTGATATCGTTCATGTTGTCCCCGGTTGTTTTCGCCGGTTCCGTTAAGTTGAGTATCGCATTGCTTGTCATGATGAGAAAAGCTTACGGCGGAGCGCGCTTGTGGGCTATCCGGATCTTGCGGTCAAACGACTTTTAGTATGATTTGGGTTCAGTGCGGATTGGAGGGGTCCTTCGACTGCGAAGAAACGTCGCTCAGGATGGCATGGTGTGAGTGTCATATAATTTCTTTCGCTCTATGACGAAGCGAAACAATTCATCTTCAGATCCCGGGCTTTCTTCAGAAATCCTTGCGACCTTTGTGGATCACGAAATTAGCCTCGACGCTGCGCATGCCGCTGTGGAGTGGCAGAGTGCGAGTGCCGTGAGTTTCAGTTCTGACTGGCAGGGGAAAAATCCTGATGACGGTCGGGAAACCCAGGTCCGGGTCTTGTGGTCGGAGAAAACTTTATTTTTGCGATTTGCATGCCGTTACCGGGAGCTGTTCTTGTTTGCGGATTCCGATTCTAACGGACGCCGCGATCATCTGTGGGACCGCGATGTTGCCGAAGCGTTCCTCCAGCCCGATGCTGCACGAGAGCATTACTACCGGGAGTTCGAAGTGAGTCCCAACGGAATGTGGATTGATCTCGACATTTTTCCCGGGGGACTGTCGGATTTGAAAAGCGGGATGCGTCGCTCAGTTTTCCTGGACGAAAAATCGCATACCTGGAGCGCGGAGCTGGCCATCCCAATCGACGCACTGACGCGGCAATTCGATCCCATGGCAATATGGCGGGCAAATTTTTATCGCGTGGAAGGGGACAAAGAACCGAGGGCCTATCTGGCATGGCAGCCGACCCATACGCCCCAACCAAATTTTCACGTGCCCGGTGCGTTTGGCATAATGCGGTTCGTCAAGTAATTGTTTTTCTTTGGGTCGCCCGGTAGTGGTGTAGTTGGTGCAGAAAAACTTCGATCCTTGTCATTCCGAAGCCAGGTTTATCGGCGATGGTGCCGCGCTTCGGAACCATCACCGATGGGCCCGGCTTGATTGCACGTGGCCCGTCAACGTGCTTTACTATCTCGTTTGTCGCAGGAGGAGGAACAATTGATCCGCAAAATTCTATTGCTTCCGGTAGTCGCAGTTTTCGTTCTGCCTGCTCTCGCGCAGGCGCCGAGTCCAGACCACGCATGGATCGCGACCAGTAACAGCTTCACCAACATGCTGATCACGATCGAAATGGCGCACAGTCCAGAATCAGGTTCCCGCCAGGGATTGGCCGAGTTCGATACCAAGATTTCGCAGCCCACATTGGCCGATGAAGACAAGGAAAGGGCCGAGACCGAGGCGGTGCTGGCAAAATTGAAAAGCGCCGTGGCCGAGCAAAAAGAAAAGGAGGTCGCCCAGGACTTGCGAATCGTCATTCGCCGCGTCGAACTCGATTTCAAGTCGCAGGATTTCTTCGCGCCCATGAAGTTCCGTTTCTCAACGCCAGCAGCATGGTGTTTAGTGGCGTTCACACTTTGCTTGATGAGCAAACTCCAGCTGAACGGCGTCCGGCCGCGATCGTCCGGCTTCGCGAATACGCCGGATTGGACCCCAATTACAAATCCATCACGGAAATTTTGAAACAGCGCGCGATGGAGCAAATGGCAAAGCCGGGAGTCATTTATCCGGCGCGAGTGGAAATTGAAACTGAACTCGGCCGCAATTCCAATTATCTGGACGGCATCGCCGCCTTGCTCGAGAAGAACAACCTGACGGGATGGCAGGAACCGTTCAACACGCTAAAGGCTCAGCTCGCCGATTATGACGCATGGGTGAAAGCCACGATATTACCCAAGGCGCGTACCGATTTCCGGCTTCCTCCCCAGGAGTACGCGCTTGCACTGGAGAATTATGGCATCGACATTGCGCCTGGCCAATTGACGGCGATGGCGCATCAGATGTTCACCGACCTGCAGGCGGAGATGAAGCCGATTGCAGAGCAAATCGCTAAGGAACGGCACCTTCCTTCGAGCGACTATCGCGATGTGATCAGGGAATTGAAGAAGCAACAATTAGTGGGCGATGCGATTCTGCCTTTCTACGAAGACCGGCTCAAGCAGATTGAAAAAATCATTGTCGATAAACAGATCGTGACTTTACCGGACCGCCCGGCACGCATTCGCATTGCCAGCGCCGCTGAGACTTCGCAACAGCCCGCGCCACACATGCAGCCTCCGCCGTTTCTGCATAACACGGGACAGAAAGGCGAGTTTGTTCTGCCACTGAATATTCCTGCCGCGCCCGGTCAGACTGCTTCCGAAAAATACGACGACTTTACTTTCGATGCGGCAGCCTGGACGCTCACCGCGCATGAAGCTCGTCCCGGACACGAGCTGCAATTCGATTCCATGCTCGAGCACGGCGTTTCTCTGGCGCGCGTCCGCTACGCATTCAACAGCACCAACGTCGAAGGTTGGGGATTATATTCGGAATCGATCATCAAGCCTTACATGCCGCTCGAAGGCCAGTTAGTTTCGCTGGACTTAGGCTTCTGCGCGCGGCCCGGGCGTTTCTGGACCCAGAGTTACAGGCGGGAAAGATTCAGCCAGCCGACGCTTACCGGGTATTGGAGCGGGACGTGGTGCAATCGCATGCCTTCGCCGAGGAGGAAGTCGAGCGCTACACCTATCGGTCTCCTGGCCAGGCCAACAGTTACTTCTACGGTTTCACCAAGCTCATTGCGTTGAGAAAAGAAACAGAGGCCGCGCTAGGAGCGAAATTCAATCAGAAGAAATTTCATGATTTTATTTTGGCGCAAGGTTTACTGCCACCAGATCTGATGCGTCAGGCTGTGATGGAAGATTTTGTTCCGGCACAAAATGCGCCGTAGGTTCTGGGTTGCGGGTGTTGGGTCTAGGTCTCGGGTCTCGGGTTTCGGGTCTTGGGTCTGAGACCAAAGACCTGAAACTCACTCACACAGACAACGACAGAGGAAATCTAGTCGGTAAGCGGCTGTAAGGGTCCGAATACCTGGGTGATACCGGAGCGCCGGCGCAGTTCGCCGAGCAGTGCCTGGGCCGCGTTCAAATAAGTTTTGCTGGGATCGGAAGGATCCGCCCAGACGGCATCGTAAATAATTTGCGATGCTTCCTTTGTGTCCATGTGCAGCACGGCTTCGAGGACGTCGACGTGTTCCTGCAGGTGGTCGTAGCAGTCCTGACACACGGTCGCCGCTTCCGCGGTTCCCTTGTGATTTTCTTCCTTGCTGCAACGCTGGCTGGTCGTCGCGTTGATTTGTAACTGCGAGGCATAGACCTGGGTTTGAAACTCGCGCAGGAAACGCTCGCGCTCTTCTTCCAGCAGTTGGGGATCCGGCAATTCTTCCGCGGAGACAGGAATGGCCGGAACCAGAACGGCGTTCGCCGAAACTCGTTCGGTGTTCTTGCAAACCGGGCACGCGGTGAGATTGGCGGCAAAGTATGTCTTGCATTTGGCGCAAGGCAGACCGTATCCGACGGCTTTCGGAGCGTCGAATGGGGTCAACTGCACGGTTGCCGCGACAACCGCGGCCGCGGCCATAGGATCGGGACGCTGAATCTCGGTTTTCGGCGGTGGAACCGATTGTTTGGCTTGCGCTACTGCGGCGCCGAGGGACGTGGATTGTGTCGTGTTCATTGGGGGACTCCGTTAGTTTGTGAAATCAAAACATCTTTCGTGCAACCCTTTCAAGCATTCTAGGAGCAATCGTTCCCGCTACCGACGAACGAAAGGCCATCTACTGCCGTGTCCAACAGTGCATGTCGGCTAACGCGAATCGTTCGCCGCATGACCTTTCGCAATTCATCCATGCGAGCCCGGTACAGAGGCTGCGCGGGATTCAGAGCTGAAGCCGTCTGCAACTCAGCCAGCGCTTCGTCGTCATGGCCCAGACTCATCAGGCAAGCCGCGAGGTAATAGTGATTGTCCGCTGAAGGCTCCAGCCGCAAGGCCTGTCGAAATTCCGTGGCTGCGGACTCCAAATCCTGGGTCTCGAACAGCGCAGTACCCAAATAACGGTGGGCCGGGGCGAATCAGGATCGAGCTCCACGGCAATGCGCAATTCGCGCAAGGCGTCCTCCGGGCTGGTTATTCAGCAGAAAGACCTGGCCAAGAACTCGATGCTCCGCGGCCCCTGTGGGATTCTGGAGCACTCGCGACTTTCAGTTCGGAAATTGCCGATGGATAATCCTTCTTGGCCATGAACGACTTGGCCAAATAATCATGGCCATGCTGCCATTCAGGTGCCATGCGGAACAATTCTCGAAATTCCGAAATCGCGGCGTCGTAGTCACCCTTGTCGTAATAGGTGTTTCCAAGATTGTTGCGAATATTCGGCTCTTGTGGCGCCAGCCGCTTGGCTTCCCGGTACTCGGCGACCGCGTCTTCAAGTCTTCCCAGGTCATGCAGCACCATGGCCAGATTGTTATGGGCCTCCCAAAACTGGGAATTCAGATGGATGGCCTGCGATAGGCCGCAGCTGCGGCGTTCGGGTCGCCCATATCGTGGGCCGCAATTCCCATATCGTGATATACATCCGCATTTTGCGGGTCGCGATCGAGTGATTCTTGAAAGGCATGGAGCGCCGGCTTGTACTGTGCGTTGGCATAGAGCCCCAGGCCGAGGTAGCGATAGGCTTCCGCATTTTGCGGATCGATGCTTAAGGCCGTACGGGCTTCGGCGATGGCGTTGTCCCCGTCATCCAACTCGTAAAACACATACGCGAGACGGCTATGCACTTCGGAAAAAGCCGGATCGATTTCTTTAGATGTGCTGTATTCGTCGAATGCCTGGTCCCAATCCTGTTGCTGCTGGCGAACATATACCAGAGCGAAATGCAGCGCGGGATTCTGAGAGTCCTCCGACAACAAGCTGCGCAGAACTTTCTCGGCCTGAGGAAACGATTTCTGATGGACCAGTTGAGCAGCGTTTGCCAGTCGAGCCGGACAATTTGAACTTTTTTCGGGCGCAGCGTTCGAGAAGTAAGCGGCTGCAATTCTCGCAAAGTCCGGATCAATTGCAGATCCCCGCCCGCCGTCAGCAGAGTCCTGATGGCCGCCTCGTTCGGGCCATGATGGATCGCGAATGCACTCCCTCGTTCTTGTAGCAGATGGTCAAGTTGAGGACCGAAGATGCCACCGGCCATCCAAGCCATGAGCTGAGCGCAATCCACTGGAACCGGGTCGCTATTGGCAAGAGCCGGAAGCGTGAAGAAAAGCAGACCGACAATGGCGAGACTCTGACGCCGCACGCAAGACTCCTTGGGCTTTTGGACTGGCCGCCAGATCACTATCGGCAGCCTCTTCGAAACATAGACTGGTCAGTAACTGGTGGGTAGGTAACGTTGGTAATCTTGTTGCCTGCAGCAACTTACGAAGTTTCATGGAGTTCGCCTGGAATTCGGACACGACCTTGCGACGAGTTGACGGAAGCCTCTGATTTGAGTAAGGTTAGGTCTGTAATTGTCCGCGCGGAGGATCTCATGGAAGGCCTTTTTCAACCGATGCATTTGCTGGTGATCTTCTTTATAGCTTTGCTCGTTTTTGGTCCCAAGAAACTGCCGGAATTGGGCAAGGGGATCGGCGAAGGCTTCCGCGCCCTGAAAGATGGAATGAAAGACGCCAGCGCGGAACAGCCAAAGGTTGCCGAACCCATCTCGAACCGCAAAGTCGATACTGAAGTAAAGAGCTAATCGAGCAGTTTCTCAGAATTCTGCGAGGACTTGCTCCGAGGGAAAATTTTCCTTCCGCACCGTAGTTCCCAACACTGTCTCTGCATCGAATCAGTTGGAAACTCAGAAGCAGATGGACGCGCTGGGAGTTCCCACTTCATCGGGCATTTAGTTCGTATTTTCGGCCCTGGTCATAAATCGTTAAAGACATTCAAATTTCCTGGAGGAATACTGTGCTTAAGTCACGACTTATACTTCTGCTGTCTGTTCTTGCTCTCGGCCCGCATTTGTTTGCCGACCAGGTGACGTTGAAAAATGGAGACCGAATAAGCGGCAGCATCGAGAAATCGGATGGCAAGACCCTGGTGATCAAGACGGATTTTGCCGGGGAAGTTACGATCCAATTTTCGGCGATTCAGGAAATTCAATCGACGCAGCCTCTGCACGTCGATTTGCCGAACGGAAAATCCGCGGTGGGACCGGTAACTACCAGCGATGGAAATATCGTGGTGACAACAACCACCAATGGCACAGTCACTGCTCCGACGGGAACCGTCGTCGACCTGCGCAGTGCTGCGGAACAGGCCGCTTACGAGAAGACCCTGCATCCCCGGCTTAGCCAGGGATGGGCAGCGGGTGCGAATGTTGGCTTTGCGTTGACCGGCGGGAACAGCGAAACCGAAAATCTGGCGATTGCATTCACCGCTGACCGGAAAACGCTGAATGACCATCTCGGTCTGTATACGAATTCGGTCTATGCCCGGAGCACCACGCCGTCGGCGGCCACCGGACTTGAGACTTCGACTACCACCGCTAACGCTGTTCAGGGTGGACTCCGATACGATCGGAATCTCAGTCCGCGGCTCTTCGCCTTTGGAAGTGCGGACTTTCAAACGGACGCTCTCCAGGCGTTGAATCTGCGCTCAGTATTTGGCGGCGGCTTGGGCTTTCATGCGATCAAGAATGATCGCACGACTCTCGACCTGCTCGGCGGCATTAACTACACGCGTGAGGCCTATGGCTCCGTAGTGACGGACGTAACCACGACTCCCCCGACGGTTGTCCCAAGTTTCACCCGCAGCTTCGCAGCCGCGACTCTGGGTGAAGAACTCATGCACAAATGGGGCAAATCCACGATCGTGACCCAGAAGCTCTACTTTTTCCCGGATTTCAACGATCTTGGCGAGTATCGCGCCACCTTTAATCTGGGCACTGTCACCAAGCTCAATAAGTGGCTGGGATGGCAGAATGCTTTTGGCGATATCTATGTAACCAATCCGCCGGCAGGCAAGAAGACAGATGATGTTTTATTTACAACGGGATTAAACATTACTTTCACGCACTAGAATTGCGGCGGTGGGCGACTCTTTGCGGTCCTGGCGGGTATGTTCTGTGCGGTGAAAAGTTCTTTGACCGCACAGGACGCAAAGAAACGTCGAGAAAACCTTAAGCTCTATGCCGTTGTGGCGCTCCGATTCACCGGAGCGCCTTTTGTTTTTTTTGCTCCGGCTCTTATTAAGACGGTCACTCGAGTTCGTTAACGGCACATAACTTTACAGTCGTTGACCATTCTTTACGGATGACCTCCGAGGGGCATGGTCGAATAGTAATAGCGAAGAAGCTATGATGAGTAGTGAGAGTCAAGTGAGTCCAGTCTGCGTCGAGTTCATAACGATGATCTCCAAAAGAAAATTCCTGTTGATGGTTTCTCGAGTCTTCGTCCTGGCAAGTTTTGGCCTGCTTACAGCGCACGTCAGTTCCGCCCAAGCGGCCGGAACTCCCTCGCCGAGTTCGATTACAAAACCATTCGGGACGGTCAAGCTGGTGAACGGGAACACAATTACTTTGACGACCAACACCGGGGCCGATGTCGACGTTCTAGTCCAGGATTCCACCCGCCTGGTGAAGACGGCGCCCGGTCAGAAAAATCTGAACGGTGCGACTCCGATCCAGTTACAAGAAGTGCAAGTTGGTGACCGCATCCTCGTTCTAGGAACAGCCGCGGACGATGGCAAATCAGTCTTGGCGGCTTCGGTGATCGTCATGAAAAAGACCGACATTGCCGATAAACAGCAGCATGACCGCGACGACTGGCAAAAGCGCGGCGTAGGTGGCCTGGTCAAGACCATTGATCCCAGCACGGGAACGATCACGATTTCCGCCGCCGCCGGGGCGACCAAGACCATCGAGATCCACACGTCGAAAGAGACGATCGTACGACGCTATTCGCCTGACTCGGTAAAATTCGATGACGCCAAAATTGCCACGATCGATCAGGTCAAACCTGGCGACCAATTGCGGGCGCGCGGAAATCGCACTCCCGACGGCGATGTAGTGACTGCCGAAGAAATTGTTTCAGGAACGTTTCGCAACATCGCCGGCACCGTGACTTCGGTGGATCCCGGAAAGAACACTGTCAGCATTCTGGATCTCCTGACAAAAAAGCCCGTGGTTGTCCGGGTGACTGGCGATTCTCAGCTGCGAAAGCTTCCCGCTTTCATTGCGCAGCGAATGGCGCTGCGGCTGAAAGGCATATCGCCCGAGGCAGTGTCCGGCAGCGGACTTTCGAGTGGGAACGCTCCTCCCAACACCGCGGGAAATCCCGCATCCAAGAATGGAGCGGGTGCGGCGCCAGGCGGCGTCCGGCAAGGCGGCGGCGATTTCCAGCAAATGCTGGCCCGAATGCCGGAAGTCAAACTGGCTGACTTGCAAAAAGGGGATGCATTGATCGTGGTCGCTACTCAAGGCACTGAAACTTCGGTGCCGAGCGCCATCACGTTGTTAAGCGGCGTTGAAGCTCTCCTCACCGCTTCACCAGCCGCCGCCAGCGTTCTTTCGCCCTGGAGCCTTAGCACCGGCGGAGACCTCGGAGCGCAATAACCGGTCAGGCAAGAAGAAAAAAATCTGGAGAATGAATTGAAAGTTCGAGCATCGGGAATATGTGTACTCGGATTCATCGCACTCTTATCGCTCGCAATCCTTACAAGCAACTTGTCGGCTCAAAATTCGTCCGGCACGCTACGCGGCAAGGTGACCGATCCCAGTGGAGCGGTAATTTCTGGAGCAACGGTGACTGCGTCGACTGCCAGCGGACAACAAAGCACGGCTGTAAGCAATAACCAGGGAGTCTACGAGATCAAAGGACTGGCTCCCGGAACCTACACCGTCAGCGCGGTTGCGACCGGGTTTGCGACTGACGTCGAGCCGGATGTGGCACTCACCTCGGGCCAGGTGCAGCAGTTCGATCTTGCACTCGGGATTGCCGTTAAACAGGAAAAAGTCGAGGTACAGGAAGAAGCTACGCAAGTCAGCGTGAATCCGGAAAATAATGCCGGAGCATCGATCATCAAAGGGAAAGACCTGGAAGCTCTTTCCGACGATCCCGATGAATTGCAATCCGAACTCGAAGCGCTAGCGGGCCCATCCGCGGGGCCGAATGGCGGTCAAATCTATATTGACGGATTCACCGGAGGCCAGCTTCCGCCCAAGGCTTCCATTCGCGAGATTCGCCTCAATCAAAATCCGTTCTCGCCGGAATACGACAAACTCGGATATGGACGCATCGAAATTTTCACCAAGCCAGGTAGCGACAAATACCACGGTCAGATTTTTTTCAACGACAACGATTCGGTTTTTAACACAAAAAACCCTTTCGCCCCCAACGAACCGGGATATCAATCGGAAATCGTGAACGGCAATGTTGGCGGGCCGCTAGGCAAGAAGGCTTCATTCTTTTTCAATATCGAACACAGGAACATTCAGGATGTTTCCATTGTGGACGCCATCGTGCCCGACCCCAGCCTGGGCCTGGCGAACCAATCCGTGCCGAATCCGAGCACGCGAACCAATTTCAGCCCGCGTCTTGACTACCAGGTCAGCAAGAACAATACCCTGACTGCCCGCTATCAGTTCACCGACGAAAACGAGAACAACGCGGGAGTCGGTCAGTTTTCGCTGGCGTCCCAGGCTTACAACACTCATGAACTGGAACAAACTCTTCAGGTCAGCGACACCCAGGTCTTGAGCACGAATGTGATCAACGAAACCCGATTCCAATTTATTCGTGACAGTACCAACCAGATTCCAGTCAGCTTGGCGCCCACCATTCAGGTGCCCGGAGCGTTCGTTGCGGGCGGAAATTCGGAAGGACAAGTTCTCGACCGTCAGAATCACTACGAATTACAGAATTACACCTCCGTCTCCCATGGCCGGCACTTCTTTAAATTTGGAGGACGGCTGCGCGCAATTACGGACGCCAATACTTCCGCTTCGAATTTCAACGGCTCGTACCAGTTTCCTTCGCTCGGTGCCTATACCGGCGCGCCCGGAGGAGGATTGGCATGCGTTGGGCTGGTTCCCGAACCGCCGACGGCAGCCGAGTTGGCGGCGTGCGGCGCCAGTCAGTTTTCGATTACAAGCGGACAACCGACCTCGGACGTCACGGTATTCGATGCCGGCCTCTATTTTTCCGACGATTGGCGAATTCGCCCGAATCTGACATTCAGTTACGGTCTGCGTTTCGAGACCCAGGATGAAATTCACGATCATGGAGACTTTGCTCCGCGGCTGAGCCTCGCGTGGGGCGTAGACGGCGGCGCCAAGAAAACGCCCAAGACCGTTCTGCGCGCGGGATGGGGGGTCTTCTATGATCGCTTCCTCTACAACGAGGTACTTCAACAGGAACGGCTGAACGGCAATACTGAAACTGGTCAAACGCAAACGATCGTCGAGGCATCTTCTGCAACTCCTGCAACTTCGCCGACGGCTTATCGGTCGGACCCGAACTTGCGGGCCCCTTATACAGTGCAGACCGCGTTTAGCGTGGAACGGCAAGTCACCAAGTCCGCGACGGTTGCAGTGACTTATCTCAACTCGATTGGCGATCATCAATTCTTTACTCTGAATATCAATGCTCCCGAGCCGCCCGCTTACGCCAGCAGACCTTTCGGGGGCGATAGCAATATTTATCAATACACTTCGGAAGCCACGTTCCGGCAGAACCAGGTGATCGCGAACGGGAGAGTGAGCCTGGGTGCGAAGCTTTCATTGTTCGGCTTCTACACTCTCAACTTTGCCAACAGCGACACCGGCGGCGCCAATAGCAACCCATCGAACCAGTTCGACCCTTCCCAGGACTACGGACGAGCGTCGTTTGATGTGCGTCATCGGGTCTTCCTCGGTGGTTCGATTACTTTGCCTTATGCCTTCAGCCTCAATCCTTTGATCGTGATCAATTCAGGGCAGCCGTTTAACGTCACTCTGGGACAAGACCCCAACGGCGATTCCTTCTTCAACGATCGGCCTGGTTTCGTTTCAACGGCAGCCTGCTCCACGGTCCAAACTACGACTACTCCAATTTCTTCCACTGCCTGCACCCCATTGGGAACGTTTAATCTTCTGCCCGTCGCGGGCAAAGTGATTCCAGTCAACTATGGTACCGGCCCCGGTCA
This sequence comes from uncultured Acidobacteriaceae bacterium, assembly GCA_963794195.1. GTDB lineage: Bacteria > Acidobacteriota > Terriglobia > Terriglobales > Acidobacteriaceae > DATBAX01. Next base: position 94,611 of record CAWCCU010000005.1, on the reverse strand, counting down.
AGCCACGGTGAACCTGCGGTTGAGTCGAACCTTCGGATTTGGTAAGAAGGCCCAAGGCGCCGGAGGCAACAACGGCGGAGGTTTTCCCGGCGGTGGTGGTGGTGGACGCGGGGGACCGCCAGGCGGCAGTCTGGGTGGACGCGGTCTCGCGGGCGGCGGCGGGAATCCTTTCGGTAGCGGCGCTGCCACTAATCGGCGCTACAACTTGACCTTCAGCGTTTCAGCGAGGAATATTTTTAATCGCGTAAATCTAGGGCAGCCCTCGGGAGATCTCGAGTCTCCGTTCTTCGATCGATCGAATACTTTGGCTGGAGGACCGTTCAATACTCAATCCGCGAATCGGCGTATTGATCTTCAGGTTAGGTTTACTTTTTGACATCGCGCAGGCTTACTGCTGCGGGGCAGGTGGGGCCGCCCCTAAGCAAAGCCGGCTTCACTTACAGTTCATCGATTGGGGTGGAGATAGCGACGTCAGCGTATTTGGGTTTGGATAGCTGTAGACGCCGCCCAGAGCGCTCGATGGCGACTCGAAGGCGAACCACTGCAACAGCGCTACATTCTGCGGATGGTAGATTCTTCCATTCATTGTGATCGGGTAGATGCCCAGAGGAAGACCCTCGATCACGTCTCCCACTTCCAGATCATTCTGACAATTTCCATTGGGAGAGACCCACCACGGCGTAAGGTTGTGTATTTTGTCGCTGACCACGAAAGGATCGTTAAAACTCTCCGCCAGCTCGTGGCTGGTTGCGGTCACATCCTCGACGCCATCTCCGAAAAGCCCGGAACTGATCCAACTGGAAAAATTGAGGACGTAACGCTTTTCCGCGTAGCTGTTGCTCGCGTCCCCAGGTTCGTAATCGTAGGAGTGATAGCCAAGAACGCAACAATTTCCGGGATCGCCATCGTAAAGATAAGTATTGGGAAGCAGGAACGTCGAGATGTCCTTGGTGGTAATCTCGCCGGCATTTTCCGCGGCCCCGACCGGAGTAGTCGTGTCTGCCGGGATCGGCGGAAATAACAAATTGCCGAAAACCTTGCTATCCACCAGCACATACTCGCAACAGCGGCCGTCTCTTTTTAGCTGGTAATAGTACGAGCCAGCAGGAAGCGACATTGTCCGCACAGTCTTCACGCTCGGATTCAGCAGCGTGTGCCAATTCGGCTTCATCGTGTTATAGAACTCGGCCCGCAGCTCGGCATCAATGATCTGAGTGGGAATGTCGCTGCTGGAATAATCCCAGCTCTGAAAAATCGGAGAATACACGGTCGGCAAAATAAAAGGGACCACACTGTAGTGCAGAGTGTGACCGTTGCCATCGTAATTCAGCAGATCGAGCGAGACCGGAACGATGGGAGCATCAATGATCGTGGTCCCCCCATCCTGCGGCGTTCTGCCTGCTATGTTGTACTTCCAGGCCCTTCTTTTCTTGCCGGCGTCATCTACACCCGCGGCCTGGAACTGGCCGCTAAAGTTGAGCAGTGAATCGATCGGACGATTCCCGCGAGGCAACGAGTTCAGAGTCGGCCTCAAATGTCCACGAGGCGCCAGCTCAGTAAATTGAGGATTCGCGCTGCGAAGGTCCCGGGAGACCGGGTCGGCCGGCAAACTCTGCGCGAAACCGCTCAGCACTGCGACGCACACAAATGCCACCAGCTTCAGCAGCGATGAAAAATTCCGCCCACTACACATCAAAAATCTCCCACCGAGCCTGCGACCTGGAGGTACACAAGTTCTAAAACAATACCTTGAGCCGGGATACCTTGTAAATCACCTTTGGTGCATAGCAGCAGATTAGGATATTTTAAGGGACGGAGGGCCTATGCCGGGCGGCGTCATCCATGCGGCTGAGATCGTTTTTCTGTTCCTGCTGCTCTTCGTCGTGGCTTTTGGGACCCTGGCTCAGAAGCTAAAGATTCCATATCCAATTATTCTCGTCATCGGTGGGCTGTTACTCAGTTTTATTCCTGGAATTCCTAAAATCACACTCGATCCCGACGTCGTTTTTCTGGTGATTTTGCCGCCTCTGCTTTACTCGGCTGCCTGGCTCACTTCTTGGCGCGAATTTTCCTACAATCTGGTCAGCATTTTATTTTTGGCATTCGGGCTGGTCGGATTCACCGTGCTCGGCGTGACGCTGGCTGTCCACTGGTTTCTTCCTGGTTTTGATTGGCGAATGGGAATTGTCCTCGGAGCTGTCGTGGCGCCCACCGACGCTATTGCTGCAACTTCCATCGCTCGCCGCATCGGGCTGCCACAGAGAATCGTCGATGTCCTGGAAGGCGAAAGTCTGGTTAACGATGCCAGCGCTCTTCTGGCGCTGGAATTTGGCATCGCTATTCTGGTCGGCGGCGAGACTCCTACGCTTGCCTCCGGCGTTCTACGCCTCCTTTATTTAACAACAGCGGGGATCGGAGTCGGCCTGGCGATTGGTGGCTTCGTCCACTGGGTTGAACATCACATAGACGACGGTCCCATCGAGATCGCTCTCAGTATCCTGACCCCTTACGCAACTTATCTCGCGGCTGAGTCCCTGCACGCCTCCGGCGTACTGGCTGTCGTTGCCTGCGGACTTTACCTCAGTCGCAAGAGCTCTCACTTTTTTTCGCCCAGCGTACGCTTACAAGCCTCGTCTGTTTGGGAAACTTTGACATTTGTGATCAACGGATTTGTCTTCGTACTACTAGGACTGCAACTGCCCTATGTTTTGCAGGCGATCCGCGAATACAGTCTGGAAAAGTTGTTGGTGTACGGCGCCGTTTTCAGCGCATTTCTCATTCTCTTACGCCTGGTCTGGATTTTTCCCGGCGTACGTCTCGCCTACCTCATTCGCAGGCGGTTGCTCCATCAAAAAGAGAACGTGCCTCCCCTGCGCCAGGTTTTCGTTGTTGGTTGGACCGGAATGCGGGGAGTGATCTCGCTCGCGGCAGCCATCGCTTTACCGCAAGTAATCGCGAACGGCGCACCGTTTACCCAACGCAATCTCATCATCTTTCTGGCCTTCAGCGTCATCCTGGTCACGCTCGTTCTTCAGGGACTCACCCTGCCCCCGCTGATCCGCGCCCTCGGGCTTGCCCGAGGTTCGGAGCCGGACCCGGAAGAAAACGAGGCCAGGCGCGAGATCATACAAGCTGCCCTCGCCCATCTAAGCCAAGCCAGAGAAAAAGACGCGCCCGAATTCTCGGAAGTCTACAAAGATCTCGCGCAGCACTACCACCAGCGTCTGGCAACTCTGAGCGTTGCAGGAGAAAGTGCACAAGATGGAATCAATCCTGGTTTGTATCTGCGGTCAGTCGATCTGAAGCGCGAAATCCTTCACATCAAGCGGCAAACCGCCGTTCAACTCCGCAACCGGGGCCAAATCAATGACGACCTCCTCCGCCGCCTCGAACGCGAACTCGACCTCGACGAAACCCGGCTATCGCTATAGTCGCTCGCGCGGTCGGATGCCGGGCCCCATTTCTCGGAGCGGTAGTAAGAAGAGAGACAACTGTCCCCAAACTCCGGGCCAAGGATTGGCAGGTGGCCCATTCTAAATTTCGCGCTCTTTGCGAAATTTAGAGTGGGGGATGTTGGAAGTTTGTCCTCTATCCCGACGTGGAACTGCCCCGCTCAAGCCAAAATCGGACTTGAATGGGTCACCCGGCACAGTGTCCCACTTCCCTTAAAACTTGTCATATCGGATTCCACGCAGACAAGACGCCCTGCTTTGATGTAGAACTATTATCCATCTGTCGAATCGTAATAAATCGTAATGAATCGTAATCAACAGGAGGCTGCCCTTGCCGACCGACGACGAACCTAAAGACATCTCTCGACGAAGTTTCGTGAAGCGCACCGCGATCGGCAGTGCCGGGCTGCTCATCGCGTCCGACCTCCTGGGCCCAAATCTCAGCGCCGGTGCACCGAAGAGCGACCACGCCACCATGATGGGCGTTCCGTTCGAAGCCAGAGAACGGGTGCGAGTGGGAGTTATCGGCGTCGGCGGACGCGGCACCAGCCAGCTTGGAGAACTGCTCGCTGTAGAAAACGTGGATATCAAAGCGATCTGCGATCTGGCGCCGGAAAAAGTGGCGCACGCGCAAAAGATGGTCACCGACGCCGGCCAGCCACAGCCCAAAGCTTTCAGCGACGGCGAACGAGATTTCGAAAATTTAACCCAGCTCGATCTCGACCTGGTCTACATCGCGACGCCATGGGATTGGCACGTTCCCATGGCGCTGTCCGCTATGAAGAATGGCAAACACGCCGCCGTCGAAGTTCCCGCCTGCACGACTTTGAAGGAGTGTTGGGACATTGTTGAAACCTCCGAGGCCACTCGCAAGCACTGCATGATTCTCGAAAACTGTTGTTATGGCGAAAACGAGATGATGGTATTGGGCATGATTCGCGAGGGGCTCTTCGGCGAAATCACTCACGGCGAGGCTGCTTATCTCCACGACCTGCGCGGCATCCTGACCGCGAATGAAAGCGAAGGTCTGTGGCGCCGCCTTCCGCATACCAAGCGCAATGGCAATCTGTATCCGACGCACGGACTCGGCCCAGTCGCTCACTACTTCGACATTCACCGCGGCGACCGCTTCGACTACATGGTCTCAGTAAGTTCAGCCGAAGCTTCGCTGAGCGCATATGTCAAAGCGAACTTCCCCGATGGTGATCCGAAGCGCGCCGAAAAATATATCTGCGGAGACATGAACACCAGCATCATCAAAACGCTAAAAGGCCGCACGCATTCTTCTTGCAGCATGATGTGGTCAACCCGCGGCCGTATAGCCGCCTCAACTCGATCTCGGGAACGAAGGGCATCTTCGCCGACTATCCGGCGCGAATTTTTATCGATGCTCCCAAGCAGGCGGATGGTTCGAAGAAAGAAGATTGGGATAACATCGACGCGTTCCGCGAGAAGTACGAGCATCCGCTCTGGAAGAAAACCGGAGATCTGGCCCGCAAAATGGGCGGCCATGGCGGCATGGATTACGTCTTGAATTACCGGCTCATGGATTGCATGAAAAGAGGTCTCGTGCCCGACATCACTGTCTATGATGCCGCCGCATGGAGCGCACCCACTCCGCTAAGTGAAGCTTCGGTCGCGCAGAACGGCGCGCCGCAGAAGTTTCCCGACTTCACCCGCGGCAAGTGGGAGGCGAATCCGGATGTCCCAGGTTTCGCGAGTCCAGATTTAGGAGTCGGACATGATCGAAAGCGCGCTGCTCGAGAACTCCTTATCAGTGCCGCCGAAAGCGGAAGGCATCAGCCGGCTGATTTCGCTAGATGCGTTCCGCGGCCTGGTGATGGTCCTGATGCTTGGAGAGGTAATGCGCTTGCCTGTAGTAGCACAGGCATTTCCTCACAGTCTGTTTTGGCGCGTCATCGCTTTCAATACCGAGCATGTGGAGTGGCAGGGATGCTCGCTGCACGACCTGATCCAACCTGCGTTTTCGTTCTTAGTGGGCGCAGCGCTTCCATTTTCTATCGCGAGCCGGAAATTAAAAGGACAAACCTTCGGACCCATGTTCGGACATGCCATCCGGCGGGCGCTTCTTCTGATCTTTCTCGGAATTTTTCTACGGTCGCTGAGGTTCCCTCAAACCTATTTCACATTTGAAGACACCCTGACGCAAATCGGCCTGGGTTACGTTTTCCTCTTCCTGCTGGGATTCACTCGCGTCCGCACCCAGGTGGTCACGCTGGTGCTGATCCTGATTTGCTTTTGGGCGGCCTTCGTAATTTATCCAGCCCCAGGCCCGCAGTTTGACTACGCCGGAGTCGGAGTCCCGCAGGACTGGCACCACCTCTACACCGGATTCCTTTCGCACTGGAACAAGAATTCCAATCTTTCCTGGGCATTCGATGTTTGGTTCTTGAATCTCTTTCCGCGAATGCATCCGTTTGTCTTCAATGAAGGCGGCTGGTCGACGCTGAGTTTTATCCCCACTCTCGGCACCATGATCATGGGCTTGCTCACCGGAGAATGGCTCAAAGGCACGAAATCGAAAGAACAAAAACTGCGCGGACTGATAATCGCGGGAGCAGCCTTAGTTCTCCTCGGCCTGATCTTTCAATGGGCTGGCCTTTGCCCAATCGTCAAAAGAGTCTGGACATCGTCATACACGCTCTACAGCGGCGGCCTGGTGCTACTAATCCTGGCCGGTTTCTACGCGCTGATCGACTGGAAAGGCTGGCGCCGGTGGGCCTTCCCGCTGCTGGTCGTAGGCATGAATTCGATCGCTGCCTACGTAATGAGTTGGACGATGGGAATTTTCTTCGGCGACGCCATTGAGCGACACTTTGGCGGGGCAACAGCGATTGCGGGCCCCGTCTTTCAGCCCGTCCTGCACGGCTTCGCGATCCTGACAATCTTTTGGCTCATCCTGTTCTGGATGTACCGGCGAAAAATCTTCTTACGGATATGAACTGAAGATGCGTCTAGCCAGACGTTAAATTCCCTCGAAAACTGTCATTCCTCATAGCCTTCAGGCCATGAGGAATCTCACTGCCAACTCAGCCTCTTGTTGGTCAGTTCGTAAGTACCCAATTCCTCAATAAGTTCGTTGACAGGCCCTAAAGGCATGGCTACTCTACCCAAACGCTTTTGGGAAAATAAGCCGCGGAAGTCCGATGGACGCTGAACGCTGGAAACGAATCGACGATCTGCTGCAATCGGCATTGCCTGTGCCGACCGACCAGCAGGACGCTTTTCTGCGACACGCCTGCGGAGATGATTCATCCTTGTTAGAGGAAGTCCGGTCGTTGCTGACCTCAAATCGGAACGCAGGCGATTTCCTGGAATCATCATTACTCGACGGTATGAAGTTGGAGGAGCCGGAGTTCGCGGATTCGGTAACCGGACGAATTGTTTCGCACTATCGGATACTCAGTCAGCTTGGCTATGGAGGCATGGGAAGCGTTTGGCTGGCGGAGCGCAATGACGGCCGATTTGACCGACGCGTAGCCATTAAATTTTTGAACATTGCGGTCAACACTCCGTTGGGTCTGGAACGGTTCAAGCGTGAAGGCGCCATCCTTGGCCGGCTCGCGCACCCGCACATTGCAGAACTGATTGACGCCGGAGTTACGCCTGAAGGAGAACCTTTTCTGGTTCTCGAGCATGTCCACGGAAAGCACATTGATAAGTACTGCGACGAACATCGACTCGATGTGGACAGTCGAATCGAGCTATTCATTGACGTGCTCACCGCCGTGGACCATTCCCACAGCAATCTGATTGTTCACCGCGATATCAAACCTGCGAACGTGCTGGTCAGAGACGATGGTCAGGTAAAGCTCCTGGATTTTGGCATCGCCAAACTTCTATCCGATAGCGCAGACCCCGCCGCTCTAACCCGGCTTACGCTCGATGGCGATCAAGCTCTGACCCCGCGGTTCGCAGCGCCCGAACAAATAACCTCCGGTTCCATCACTACTGCTACCGATGTCTATGCCCTCGGCGTACTGCTTTACCTGCTGCTAACTGGCCAGTATTCCGCCGGAGCGGGCCCGCATTCTCCCACCGAACTTGTCAGGATCATTGTCGAATCAGAAACACCCAGGATGTCATCTTCAATCGCATCCGCCGGCGCGGAGGTGATGGACGGGGAAGCCGCAAAGCGCGTTACGACGCCAGAAAGACTGCAACGCCAGCTTCGCGGAGATCTCGACACTATAGTCAACAAAGCCTTGAAAAAAAATCCGGCGGAACGCTACATCTCCGTTGCCGCTTTCGCTGACGATCTCCGCCGATACCTGAGAGACGAACCCATCAGCGCTCGCCCGGACACTATCGCCTATCGCGTCGGCAAGTTTGTGCACCGGAATCGTACGGCCGTTATCCTGGCAAGCAGCACTCTTTTATTAGTCATTGCTAGTCTCGCGGGGGGCATCTATGTTGCGAATCGGCAGCGCGCCATCGCACAAGAGCGTTTTCTGCAAGCCCGGCAATTGGCCAACAAATTCATCGATCTCGACGCGCAAATCAGAGGACTCCCGGGCTCCACGAAAGTCAGGAATCAAATTGTTACGGACACTTTGCAATACCTGACGGCGTTGGGCAACGAAGCCCACATGGACCCGGATTTCGCCCTGGAAATCGCGCTAGCTTACGTTAAGGTTGCGCACGTTCAAGGTGATCCCACGTCTCCTAATCTGGGCCTGTTTTCGGATGCGGAAACGAGCTTGAAGAACGCTGAGCGATTCCTTAAGCCTGTGTTAGCGGCCAATCCACGCAATCGGGACGGGCGCCGTCTTTCCGCGACGATTGCGCACATTCGCATGATCCTGTCGGATGTACAGGGGCGTCCTGAGGAAGCTCAGGCGGAAGCCGATGAAACGGTCGCGCAAGTCGAACAGTTCGTCGCTCTCGGGAACCTTTCGTCCGCCGATCACTACGCCGTGATGTACTGGTACGTGAACGTAGCCGATGAATACGAAAACCGGCGGCAGTTCGACAAGGCAATCCGATATTGTCAACGCGTTCAGGATCTCTCGCGAGAGGGTGCGCAGGACCATAGTTTTGATGGAGACGTTCTCGGCGCTTTAGCTTACTCGCAATGGCAGGCTGGAGACCTTGATGGGGCGGTCGCTACCGTGCGCAAGGCTTTCGATATCGAGGAAAAAGCAGCCGCAAATGGACATGCGGCGCTTCGGTCGAATGAAGTCGATGTGCTGTGGCACGAAGGAATGATCCTGGGAAAAGCGGACGGTGAGCTTAGCCTGGGCCGCACCGCGGACGCGCTCGCTGCTTTTCAAAGAGCACTAACTATTGCGGAGGACCTCGCCCACAGCGATTCAGAGGACGCCCTGAGCCGCCACGAGATCGCAGAGGTAGGACTGGAAATCGGAAACATTTTGCGCCACACGGACCCGCGAAAGGCTTCGGCTGTTTACGATCATTCCTTGGCAACGCTCCTTGAGGCGAAATCTAACTCTCGCGCGCAACGCGACGAAGCCGATCTGCTCGCGGCTTCGTCCTACGCCGAACGTTGGGCCGGCCGGAATGACGAAGCAAGACAGCGCATCGACAAAGCCTTTCGTCTTCTACGGGAGGCGAAAATCTATCCCGCCGATAAAATCGAGCCTATGAGCGAGGCCGATCACGCGATGCGCGCATCAGCCGATTTTTATGCGGGAACCCATCAGCCAGGCAAGGCTGCTGACGAGTATCAGGAACTCCTGGGAAAGCTGATGGCGTGGAATCCCAACTTGGATGGCGATCTTCGCGACGCCATTTGCATTTCCCGTACCTGGCTAGCCCTGGCCGAAGCTCTCCGGGAAACAGGGCGCGCCGAAGATGCCGCCCAATTGGAAACTCGCAGCAAGACACTCCTCAAACAATGGCAGCAGAAACTTCCCAACGGTCCCACCATCCTCAAGCAAGCGTCACTCGGGAAACAACGCTGAAACAGGGGAGCTTTTCGAGATTTCCAGTCAAAAATCCCTCCTGAACTATTCATGACACGCAAGTTCGTTGACAGACTCTAAAGCTGTGACTACTCTACCCAAACGCTCGTGGAACCAGATTCAGCAGGTGAAATCACGCAGTTATTGCAGGGCTGGCGGGGCGGCGACCGCAAGTCGCTGGACGCTCTATTGCCGATTGTCTACAAAGAGTTACGCCGTCTAGCCCACTTTCAACTACGCCAGGAACGTCCCAACCACACGCTGCAAAGTTCCGCCCTGGTGAATGAAGCCTATCTGCGCCTGGTGGGTCTGAACTCCCCCCAGTGGGAGAGTCGCTCTCATTTCTTTGCGATCGCTGCCCAACAAATGCGGCAAATCCTAGTCGACTACGCCCGCCGCCATCGCGCGGAAAAGCGGGGTGGTGGTGTCGAGACAATTTCACTCGAGGACGCAACCATCGAGTCTCCTGGCAAAAATAAAGACGTGGATGTCTTGGCCCTCGATGACGCGCTCAAAGCGCTTGCGCTGATCGATGCGCGCAAAGCCCAGGTGGTCGAATTGAAATTTTTCGGCGGCTTGAACTTCGACGAGATGGCGGAGGTACTCAACGTGTCCGCGGTCACCATATCGCGGGACTGGAGTACCGCACGAGCCTGGCTACACCGCGAAATGAGTCGCGAGACTTCCGATGGACGCTGACGCTGGAACGGTTTCACACCAGCAGCCCGAGTCTCAAACTCCCGAAAAACTTGTCATTCCGAATGGCCTTCACGCCAAGAGGAATCTCACCGCCAGCCGCTGCAACTAACTCAGAGTGCCCCGTCCTTCTCGCGCACTTTACGAGAGGGCGGGGCTTCTCGTCGGAGGGTCGGCCCATTCGTAGCAGAGGCTTTCCTCTAGAATTCCTCATGCAGCGTAACCGTCCCACTCACCGCAATCTGGTACGCCGAAACCCGGCGCTCGAAAAAGTTGGCCAGCTCCTGCACATCCTGAAGTTCCATGAACGAAAAAGGATTGCGCGTCCCATAGCGTTTCTTAATCCCGAACGCCTGCAAACGCTGGTCGGCAACCGATTCCAGATAAGCGCGCATGTCCTTAAGCGACAAGCCGGCGACGCCCTGACCGAGTAAGTCTTCCGCGAAGGCAGTCTCGCAATCCACCGCTTCTTCCATCATCGCTACAATCTGCTTTTCGAATTCGGCATCGAACAGCTCTGGACTCTCGGCGCGCACTGTTGCGATCACTTCGAGCGCGAAGTTGATGTGCATGCTCTCATCGCGAAAAACCCAGTTGGTTCCGGCGGCCAACCCGTTCAGCAACCCTTTTGACCGCAAGAAGTAGACATAAGCGAATGCAGCAAAAAAGAAAAGGCCTTCGATACAGGCGGCGAAGCAAGCCAGATTCAGCAGAAAAGACTTCTTCTGCTCGGCCGTTTCAATCCTGTCCAGTTCGTTGATGGAATCGATCCAGCGGAAGCAGAACTGCGCCTTCTTTTGAATGGACGGAATGTTTTCGACCGCCGAAAACGCTGCCGCGCGTTCGGCATGGTCCGGAATATAGGTATCGAGCAGCGTCAGATAAAACTGGACGTGCACCGCTTCTTCGTAAAGCTGCCGCGAAAGATACATGCGCGCTTCAGGAGAATTAATGTGCTTGTACAAATTGAGCACGAGGTTGTTGGAGACGATCGAATCGCCCGTCGCAAAAAATGCCACCAGCCGGCTGATGAGGTGGCGCTCCGCGGGAGTGAGACGTTGGTTGAGGTCGGTAATGTCGGAGAATAGATCAACTTCTTCGACTGTCCAGGTGTTTTTAATTGCATTTCGATACTGCTCATAGAAGGCGGGATAGGCCATCGGTCGAAGCGTGAGATTAAATCCGGGATCAAGAATCATGAGGGAGCTCCAGTAATTATTTATTGGCAGGCTTCGCAGCTTTCCGGGTTTTCCAGAGAGCAACTTACAGCGTTCGTAGAGCTATTGGTGGATGGATGAACGGGGGCTTTTGAGATCTTCGTCGCAGGACGTGAACGCAAATAATAGGTCGTCTTAAGCCCCTGTTTCCAGGCGTGGAAGTACATGGAAGACAGTTTGCCAATCGAAGGGCTTTCCACGAATAGATTCAATGACTGGCTCTGATCAATGAACGGTGCACGCTCCGCGGCCATATCAATCAGCGACCGCATGGGAATTTCCCAAACCGTGCGATAGATTTCCCGAATATCACCGGGGATCTCAGCGATACCCTGGATCGATCCCTCGGCCAGCTTGATCTGGTTGCGAATTTCTTCCGTCCATAATCCCAGGGCCTTCAGTTCTTTCACTAGAAACCTATTGACCTGTAAGAACTCACCCGAGAGCGTTTCTCTTTTAAATAGATTCGAAACCTGCGGCTCGATGCATTCGAACACCGACGCAATCGAAGCAATCGTCGCCGTCGGCGCAATCGCGATTAACAGCGAATTACGCAATCCGGTTCGCTTGATGCGGTCACGCAGTTTCTGCCATCTCTCGGGATCGCCGGGTTGGACTTTCCAGAAATCGAATTGCAGATCTCCTTGCGCCGCGCGCGTTTCGGAGAATGCCGGATGTGGATCGAATTGCTCAGCCAGATCGGCCGACGTGTTCATCGCCCAAAAGTAAATTTCCTCCTGGATTTTTCGTGACATCTCGCGGGCCTGCGGCGAATCGAACGGGAGCCTTAGCGAAAAGAAAACATCTTGCAATCCCATGACGCCCAAGCCCACCGGCCGCCATCGCATATTCGACTCGCGCGCGGTCGGGATCGGATAGAAGTTAATATCAATCACTCGGTCGAGCTGACGCACCGCCGCTATCGTTGTCGCAGCAAGCTTTTCAAAATCGAAATTACCTTCCACCACATGACGGCCAAGGTTAATTGATCCCAGGTTGCAGACCGCAGTCTCATCCTTCGAACTGACCTCGATGATCTCAGTGCAGAGATTCGACAAATGGACCGTGCGGCCAGGCATCGCTGTCTGGTTGCATTTGCGGTTGCTGGCATCTTTAAAGCACATCCAACCGTTGCCAGTTTCAGCCAGAGTTTTCATCATCCGGGCATACATTTCCCGCGCTTTGATCTGCCTGGCAAACAATCCCTTCGACTCTGCTTCGAGATACGCCGTCTCAAACGCGTCACCGAAAAGATCAGTGAAATGAGGTACGACTTTGGGATCGAACAGCGACCACATCCCATCCTCATCCACGCGTCGCATGAAAAGATCGGGAATCCAGTTGGCGATATTCAGATTATGAGTGCGGTGCGATTCGTCGCCAGTGTTGTCGCGCAGCTCCAGAAACTCTTCGAGGTCCGCGTGCCATGTCTCCAGATAAACGCAGCATGCACCCTTGCGCTTGCCGCCTTGATTCACTGCAACCACGGAAGAATCCAGCGTTTTGAGCCAAGGCGTAATCCCGCTGGACTTGCCGTTGGTGGCTCGAATCAACGAGCCCCGCGAACGAACACGGTGATAAGCAATCCCGATTCCCCCCGCGTACTTCGAAAGCAGCGCTACGTCTGTGTATTTGGCATAGATGGCGTCGAGTTGATCGAGCGGCGAATCCAACAGAAAACACGAAGACAGTTGCGGCCGCCGGGTGCCTGCGTTAAATAGGGTGGGCGAACTAGGCAGATAATCCAGCGAAGAAATTAACCGGTAAAAATTCAATGCGTCGGGAACCCGCTGAAAAAGTCCACAAGCAATCCGCAAAAAGAAATACTGAGGAGTTTCGATGACATCGCGCCCCTCCGGATGCCGCAGCAGATAACGATCATAAAGCGTTCGCAAACCGAAGAATTCGAACAGATCGCTGCGGTCACGATCGATTGCCGAGTTAAGCTTCCGCGCGTTCGCAGCAACGAAGGCTGCGGTATTTTCGTCAATCAATCCATTGCGCTGGCCGGTCGCAATCGACTGCGAAAAAGAATGGATCTCCTGATTGGCGACTTCTTTATCGATATACGTCGCCAGCAGCCGGCCCCCGAGCCGGGAATACTCTGGATTTTCCGCCGTCAGCAATGCCGCGGTTTGAATCGACAGGTTGTCGAGTTCCTTGGTCGTGGCGCCGTCGTAAAGACCACTAATGGTCTTGGTTGCCACTCGCATGGCGTCCACTTCGTTGAGACCAACACAGCATCGCGCAATCGCGCGAACGATCTTGTTCACATCGACCGGCTCAAAGTCACCGTTGCGTTTACGGACACGCATGGCGGTCCGAACTTCCGGTTCGTTTGGGGTGACAGGCGGAACTAAAGAGATTCCGGAAAGTACAGCGTCTGAACTCTGTGCGGACATGGGCAGCTCCTCGTTCGAAAAAGTGCTCAGGAGGATCAAGGAGAAATAAACAGGAAGGCCGCAAATCGACCCACCGGATGCCTCCCCTCGGAGGTCCTGGCAACACACAATTGTGCGTGTATCGCTGGCAGGTCTTCGGGCTTGCGAACGCTCAGCTTTGAGCTGATTCCTACTAACCGTAGCTTCCCAATCTTGTTGCGATCAGTGCCAAATACGGCGTTCGTTTTCGCTTACCGCTGCGGGGCAGCCTTGGATTTTAACCAGGTTCCCTATTAAGCGCTCGCTAAGCGCGCCAACAACGAAAAGCAGCATATGATGTGCCCGATTAAATGTCAACACAATATATTGTGGTAGGTGTGGAAATTGGGGCTTAGATGGATGCTGCCCAATACTTCTATAAACCTTGTCATCCTGAGTCATTCTGAACGAAGAAAGAAGAAGAGAAGAAGAAGAAAGAAGAAGAGAAGAAGAAGAAAGAAGAAGAGAAGAAGAAAGAAGAAGAGAAAAAGTCAGCGAAGCAATGCGCCAACAATCGAACTTCCTCCCACTGTCATCCTGAGCGCAGTAAGCGATTCGCGCCAGCGGATCACTCACGGAGTCGAAGGACCCCTACGCCCGGCACAAACCCGGCGCATGACGGCTTGCCCCGCTCCGGCTCACTGATCAAAAGATGAATGTGCTCCGCCATCACCACATACCCGACCACCACGAATTTATAGCGGCGTCGCGTCTGTGCTCGAGAGTCTTCAGAAAAAGATCGCGCCGCCGCGCACTCGCAAACGGCGCTCGTCGACGATAACAACTGGTGGTAATGAAATGCAGGTAGCCCGCGCCGTAATATCGTTTGAGACGATTCCCCATCCCCGGATGGTAGCCCCACCTCCACCCTCCGCGCTGTGACGGATGACCACTCAGTGATTGATTCCACAAATCAAAATCCCGAGCAGGAGACTTTTGTGACGCCCACCCTTGAAAACCTAAGGGTGGGGCACCCATCGTTAGGAAAGGGTGCGCCAGCCCCCATTTCTGAGTCGCCATCAAGCGGTCTCGATGTTCATGGGCCGGTATAGACCACCTTCGTATCGATGGATGTCAGTTTCAGCGAGTCATCGAAGTGAAGCTGGAAGGTCAGGGATTTCTTCGTTAAGATCGAGCCGCCTTTCAGTTTGTTGACGACCGCATAAACGGTTTTGGAAGGCGCATCGAAGCTGTGCTCGATCTCGCGTTTGGCTAAAAAATCATTGACCGTTGCGAGGGAGCTTCCGATTGGTAGTCCTGTACGAACCTCACGCTCAAGAGCCTCAGCATCCACGCGAGAAGTATCGGTCACTTTCCCATCCACCACGATGGCATGGCCCGACTTCATATTCAGGAACACCACGGACAGAAGCACGATCAACCCTATACCAACTGCGCACGTAATAAACACTCTCATATTGCCCTCCTTCTCGTACCGCATTCTTAGTGACACGCTCCCGCAACGGAACAAGATGGCGGAGGAGGAGGAGCTGGTGATGCCGGGGGTGGGACGGGCAGCGGGGTATCGTGTCCCGGTGCTAGAACCGGCGGCGTTGCAGGTGGCGTAAGCCCTAAGAACTGGACAGCACCTTGAGCGTATGCGTTGCTGTTCGTACTGAGCGGATTGTAGGGGATGTTCGCTCCATTGATGGTGTTTTCGTATTGGTTGACCTGATCTGTGTACGAAGCTGCAGGTTGATCGTTGGATAGTAGGGTCACTGTGGCTGCCGGGTTCGTTTCGTAATCGACAGTTCCAGGCACATAGTCTCCATGCTGAGCCGAGCGCACCAAAAGGACCAGTATCCGCGCCCGCATCACCCGGCCCAGCTCCCGGAGTCGTGGAGTTGGAAGAGTTCGACGAATTGGAACCAGCGCCTTGCGTACTGCTGCCGCTAGAAGCTGGCGTTATCCAGCCAGACGAGGCACCATTCGTCGGCCCGGCTCGATAGTACGTCTGATGTCCATTTGTGTCGGTTACGACGACGTATGTGTGATTGCCGACGGCGACCGGAGTGTACCTCAGTTCAATCGTGACGTGGCCATCATCATCAAGGTTTGACAGCGGATTGTTCTGCACATAGCTGTACAGATTCAACGTCTGCGGGTTGTCGAGTTTGGAGTATGGAACCGGCTCAGCTTTAGCACTCCAGTCCGGCGACATCCATCTTCCCATGGCACTTCCGTAGTACCTGGCCCCGAAGTAGTCCAGCCCCGACTCCGTGTCGCGCTCTTTGCCCGTGAAGTGGTACGCGATTGCACAAACGTGTGGCGGGTGGCCCACCTTTACGTTTTTTGTAAAGGTGGGGACCACGGCCGCCGAAAGCTTTGTTCTTTCTTGCCAGAGCTTGGCATAGTCCACGCACATCAGCCGACAAAGCGGGAATGGACCCGTTTTTCCCGATCTAAATCTACTCCATGATTCCCGGAAGCATCCATCCGCACATCTTGCAAAAACGTAACGGCGGAAACGGCAAGGTCGGATGTCACATCTTTTCCTCGTGAACTCCCGTACGCTCGGTTCGTGTCGAACCATCCTACGCGTTACTACGGCACCAACGACCTGCATTTTATCAATTGCAGTTGCTTCCATCGCCAATCCTGGCTGGGGACGGCGAAGCGGCGCGATTTGTTTCTCCGCGTGCTTGAGCAAGTGCGCGAGAGATATCGCTTTGTGGTTGTGGGATACGTCGTCATGCCCGACCACATTCACATGTTCATCAGCGAACCGGCATGAATCCCCGCCTTTACAAAAAACGTAAAGGTGGGCCACCCGGCAATTTTCTGCCTGTGGGTAGTGCAGAAAATATCATATCCAGCCACGTTTTGTTGTTCGTTTCAATTTGGCCTAAACCGGGGTACGTCCCGTCTGTCCCCACGTTTCCAAGCAGCTTCGGGGCTCCCGGCGCTGGGATTCCTCCCAGCTTGAAGGCCCGTAGGAATGACAAGATTAATGGCGATGACAAGCCTAATGGAAATGACAACGCTTATGCCGTTGTCACTAGCCGTTGTAGTGCGCCACCACTCTCACTACTTTCCCACTCGCTGACAATTCCATGAACTCGCCCGAGCGGGTACCCTTTTGATTGGTGTAATAGAGGATAACGCTGTGGATGCCCCAAAGCACGTCTTCAAGATGAAACTGAAGTTCCGGATAGGCCTCCAGTCCTCGTTGAAAGTAGGCTCGCAGTCTTCCCTTTCCGGCAACTTTGCCGTCGGATGTCCCCAACAACTGCGCGGCAACGGGTGAAGTTAATTCCACTGCGTCGTCGTAGTGGCTCATGATCGAATCCAGATCATGAGCGTTCCAGGCCGAAACCCAATGGTTGGCCAGCTTCCAGGCGTCGTCTTTTGTCACGATCGTTTCTCCTGTGGATGATTTATTCATGGAGACCGGCGACCCCTCCACCAAAGGCATTAGTTCCCGATGCGTGGGCTGCCAATTCCCAAAATGGGACGTTTCAGTTAAATCCGTCAATCCAACTGACTTGGGCCGGCCTGTACGTACAATTCCGTCTAGACAGAATGTTCCACGGGGAACACTTCTCCATTTTGCAAGCTGGCTTTGAGTCAGCGGCGGAGCGCCAGGACCTTGCCGTTTTTGGCAATCAGGGCCACGCTGGCGATGTGGATGAACAGGCCGTGTTCGACCACGCCGGGCATGTCGCTAAGCTGGCGCGCCAGCGCTGGCGGGTCAGGGATCTGGCCGAAGGAGCAGTCGAGGATGTGATGGCCTTCGTCGGTGACAAGAGGTTTGCCGGAAGCGTCGATGCGCAACTTGACTGACGCACCCAGCGCGCTGATCTTTCTTTCCAGCCACACTTGCGCGAAGGGAATGACTTCGACGGGCAGAGGAAATTTTCCCAGCATCGCGACCTGCTTGCTGGAGTCGCCGACGACGATCATCTGTTTCGATGCGGACGCGATAATTTTTTCCCGCAGCAGCGCGCCCCCGCCGCCCTTGATCAACTGAAGTTGCGGATCGATTTCGTCTGCGCCGTCGATGGTCACGTCGATCTGTTGGACTTCGTCCAGGGTAAGAAGAGGAATGCCCAGACTTTCGGCGAGTGCTTGGGTGGCGGCCGAAGTGGGCACGCCGCGAATTTTCAATCCAGCTTTGACTCCCGCTCCGAGCAGGCGCACCGCATGCGCGGCGGTTGAGCCGGTGCCCAGGCCTACGATCTGGCCGTCGTGAATGAATTGCAGGCTGGCGTGAGCGGCCGCTTCTTTTTCGTCGTCTCGTGAATCGCTCATAGGGTTCCGGAAATTACTTGGGGGCGATGCGGTCCTTGCGAAAGATGTCAAGGATGAGTGCGCCGCTGACAGCAAAACTTCCGACTGCGCCCAGGGCCATCAGCTGTGAAGTCTGCGGGCTTAATTTCAGGGAGTCGGCAAACAATGCGGCGAGCGCAAACAAAATTCCTAATGCGTTCAACCAAATGGGCGGATGCACGACCGGTGTCTTCTCGCGATTGCGCAACCATAGTTGAAGAAGGACGGCGGCGAATCCTATGGCGGCGACGACGACGACGGCGCGCAAACTGTAGAACGCGCTGCGTTTGGTGTAGATCACGACCAGCGCCAGCACGCCACAGAGCAGGCCGGAGGCGATGACCGTCCCGCGGCGCGGTTTGGTGGCGGCGTTGATGGTTTCTGGCATGAGCGCGAAAAGACATTGTAGACAGGTTGGGGCGCTTGTTGCGAGTGTTGATTTTAGACCCAATGGGAGACGCATTCGTGGAGCGCGTAGGGGTCCTTCGACTTCGAAAGATGTTCACTTCGTGAACATCTTTCTGCGCTCAGGATGACAGAGAATCTTATGGGGGATTTTAGCTGGATTCGAAACCTTTAAATGCCGCCGCCGGCTACCCATTCGGCTTGGCGATGGCCACCGTGGCTGACCGCGTAAAGAACGAGTTCGACGCGGCTGGAGATCCCCAGCTTATCGAAGATGCGATAGAGATATTTTTTTATGGTGTGCTCGCTCAGACTAAGTTCATGGGCGACTTCGCGATTGGTCAGTCCATCGGCGACCAGCGCGACAACCTGTTCTTCGCGCGGGGTAAGGAGTTTAGCATTCTGAGCGTTCATCATGCGAAGGGATGGGACCTGGGTCACAACTTCAAGCAGGTATTGCAACTGTTCGCTGTTGGCCCAGACCTGTCCCTGATGAACGCTCTGAATGCAGCGGCAGAGCAAGCGAAAGGAATCCGAAGAGGAGAAACTGAACAAGCCGCGAGCGCCGGAGCGAAAGGCATTGGCAACTACTTGCCGATCGTAACCCTCGACCAGCAGAATTTTGGCGATCTTTGGATTCGCCAGATGCAGGTGACGGACGACTGACATGTTGTCCCAACTGTCGCGCGGATGATCGACATTCATGATGGCAACCTGTGCCTGCGAGGAGATCAGGGTCTCCAGGATTGCGTCGATTTCCATGCCGCAGGAGACGGTGTGGAACTCGGGCCTGCGGCGGAGAGCATTGACCAGAAGTTTGCATTGCATTTGATTGTGCGCTGCACGCTTTTCTGAAGATTGGACAAAAAGTCAGAGTTCGTGGCGGGTGCCTGAATGGGTTGGAGGGGATTCTCGAACAAAATGGAGAGAAACAATTGGTGATCTCGATTGCCTCTATTGCGCGTTCGGTTTCCATCAAGATTGCCGGTTACGAATTAGAACTGATCTGAAATGTCTTCCCCTGTCACAATTAAAACTAAAATATCCGGCGGCCGGACTGGCGCGGATTCTACTCTGAATGCCGGAGTTCGAACGAGGACGCCGGACGTCCCGCGTCAAAAATTGCAGTCGATCGCCCAGGATGGAAGATTTTGGACGGGAGAACGACCGACCGCCGTTCGGGCGGGGCGGACACAAACTCTGCCGCCTATGCTGGCAGAACTTCTGCTCCCCCGAATCTTTGCGGAGCCCGGATCACGCCAGGCTGCAAGCCTGGTTGCCGATCTTGCTTGTGTGATTTTGAACTTCATTGCAATCGGTCAAATCAGGGTGTTGTGCAACTCCGTGTTGTACCGGAGTGTACCGGTGTCCATTCGCTGGTTTCGATCGCCGTCGGATTTCTGGATATTTCTGATCTATGGAGCCGTGGTGGTCCTGTTGGGATATTCCGAGCGGCTTTACGACGTGGAGACAATTCGAAGACCGCGGACGCAGGAGATCATTCTCGGCAAGGTCGGGGTATGGGTGGCAGTGCTGGCAACTGTCGCAGCGCACTTCTCTGGAGTCCGCGAACTTTCGGTTGCGACTCTTGCGACCGCGACCGCGCTCAATTACTTGACAATGCTTGGTTGGAGAAAGTGGTGGCGACGGCAGGCTGGCGAAAATAATCGTCGCGATCGCAAGGTGTTGATTGTCGGCGCCGGCACGATAGGGCGGAGAGTCGCAGCCTGGATGAAACAAGACGATTTAGGAGAACGCGAGATCGTGGGATTCCTGGATGACAGCGGTCCGGTTAGCGGCGAGGTGCTGGGAAGAACTGAAGACTTGGCTCGCGTGGCGCGAGCGAACTTTGTGGACGAAATCATCGTAGCGTTGCCACATGCGCAGGAACCGGCGAGGATCGCGATTGCGCACGCCCGGCACGATCGGCTCACGATTAAGACAGTCCTCGACCTTTATGGGTTTGAGCCCATGGCGGCGTTGGAGAATTGCGGCGGCGTTCCCCTGGTGACGTTGCATGAAGAGTTGGTGCCGGAATTAGACTTTTTCCTGAAGCGCGCGCTGGATGTCACGCTCTCGATCTGCGGACTCATCCTGGCCTCGCCGTTGATGGCCGTGATCGCTTTGATCATCGGGCTAGACTCGTGCGGCCCGGTTTTTTATCGAGCCGCGCGCGCGGGAAAAAAGAGGAATCGATTTCTTTGCTGCAAATTTCGCACCATGGTCACCGAAGCCGACAAGCTGAAAGATCGTTTACGGGCGCGCAACGAACGCAAAGGAGCTTGTTTCAAGATCACAGGGGACCCTCGTATCACGCGAGTGGGTGGCTTCCTGCGCCGCTACAGTCTCGATGAACTGCCTCAACTGTGGAATGTTTTGTGTGGAGAGATGAGTCTGGTGGGCCCACGGCCACATCCTCTCGACGACGTCGAACAATATGAGTTGGAAGATTTGCGGAGGCTCGAGGTCAAGCCCGGAATGACAGGATTGTGGCAGGTCAAGGCCAGACGTGACCCGTCGTTCCGACGAAATATTGAACTCGATGTCGAATACATCGACCATTGGAATCTGTGGATGGATTTGCGGATTCTGTGCAAAACAGTTTCGGTGGTACTGCAAGGAAGTGGAGTTTGAACGGTCGATCTAAGGGAGGGACAGGAATGGCACCGTTCGAGCCTTCTCGTCCGCGAGTTTTGGTGGCGGAGACGACTCAATGGGGGGCGGTTGCGACTTTCCGATCACTGCATATTTTAGTAAGTTCGCCGTCGCTTTTGTTTTTGGGGACGCTAACTATCATGCTTTTTCGTCCGCCGGATGTGCAGTTTTATTCGCTGGATCGGGTTGCGCTTTTGCTGCTCATCTTTGTTGTTTTGCTGAGAGCGTTGGCATTGCGACAGTCTTTCGGGGTGGCTGGACCGGTGACAGTACCGATGCTGGGACTGCTGTTACTCGGGCTTTGGGGCGTTTGGTCACAGCCGTATGAGGCTGACAACTGGAGTCTTTTTGCGGCGAAGTGGGTCGTGCCGTTCGCGCTCTATCATCTGGCTGGATTTGTTTTTGACGACAATGAGGCGCTGCGAAGGTTTGAGACGTTTGCGCTGATGGTGTTGGGATATTTAAGTGTTATCGCGGTTCTTTTTTTATTGGACGCAAAGTCATTTATTTTTCCCAGATACATTTTGGACGAAAGCCTCGGCATCCATATGGACCGGGCGCGTGGGCCGTTTCTACAAGCGGTCGCGAATGGCGTGACATTGAATTTGCTTGGGCTTATCGCTTTGGATTCATTTCGGCGACGGCGGTTGCGGGGATTGACAGCTTTCCTATTCTTCGTCGCATTGCCACTGGCGGTACTGGCAACGAAAACGCGCGCGGTATGGATCGCGTTCGCGGGATCCATCATGGCATTAATTTCCTTATCGTCGAGTTTGCGAGTGCGACGGGCCTGCCTTGGTCTTACCCTTGCTGGCGGTGTGGGCGTCCTGCTGGTAGCCACTTTGGGAGAGGGGAGCACGTCACTCGGCGATCGAGTGCAAGAACGCGGGCCGGTCGAGTTTCGCATGGGCATGTACCGGGCGGGATGGGAAATGTTTTTGGAGAAGCCGATGGCCGGATGGGGTGCAAAACCGGTCCAGGAAGAGTTAGCCAAACGGATCAGCGATTTTCATCCGCCGGTCTATCTATTTCATAACACCTATCTCGAAATCGCTGTGGAACATGGATCGTTGGGGCTCGCGTTGTA
Source organism: uncultured Acidobacteriaceae bacterium (assembly GCA_963794195.1). Taxonomy (GTDB): domain Bacteria; phylum Acidobacteriota; class Terriglobia; order Terriglobales; family Acidobacteriaceae; genus DATBAX01. Next base: position 72,465 of record CAWCCU010000005.1, on the reverse strand, counting down.
CGCATGGATGTTCTTCGATCTCTTCCGGCTTGGCCGCAAGCGGGTGGAATCGGCGGTATCGGCAGATGGCCTATTTCTGGACCAGGGCTTTCGCGAGATGTGGCCGGTGCTGGTGACGGTCTACCTGATCAATGCCAGTCTGGTGGTGATGAACTATCAATTTGTGAATGGGTTGTTGTTCACGATCGCGGGTATGCTGGCATCCCAAAACCGACGCGCTGCGCCCCACTTCCTTCCCTGCAACTGAACTCGCAAAGTTATTAGAAATGTCACCGATTGCCTACATTGCGAACCAGTTTCCTTCCCCGGTTGAACCTTACGTAATGGAGGAAATTCGGGAACTCCGCAGACGCGGAGTTGAAGTAATTCCTTGCAGCGCGCGGCTTGCCAAGAAAAGTATTGAGGGAGAACTGAAGTCTTTTTCGTCGGAAACCATTTATTTGGAGCCCCTCCGGTTTGGACTTCTGTTTAGCGCCGCATGGATGTGCTTTAAAAGAAGGAATTTGCTTCTAGATTTGATGCTCCGAGTTTTATTGCGCGGGGAGGAATCGCCGGGGCGGCGGATGCGGGCACTACTGCATACCCTGTTGGGGGCTTACTACGCGCTGCTGCTGCGGGGGCGCGGGGCGGAGCACATTCACGTGCATCACGGATATTTCGCGTCGTGGATCGCGCTGGTTGCAGCGCGATTGTTGGGAATCAGCTTCAGCATGACACTGCATGGTTCCGATCTTCTTCTTCATCCACATTATTTGGAAACGAAACTGAAGTACTGCAAGTTCTGCATAACGATTTCGGAATTCAACCGGCGGCACATCCTTGAGCGCTATCCGGAATGCGATCCGGATAAAGTCTTGCTCCAGCATTTGGGTGTCGATTCCCTAGGGCGGGCGCCGAAAGTGATCAGAAGCTCTGCCCAACGCCCACGCCTGGTCATGCTCGCAGTTGGCCGGCTACATCCAGTCAAGAATCATGAATTTCTTTTACAGGCCTCGCGGCGGTTGAAAGATCGCGGCATTGACTTCGTGTGCCAGATCGCCGGGGATGGCGGAGAGCGTCCGGCGCTGGAACTGCTCCGTCACGGTTTGGGCTTGCAGGCCGAAGTGCGATTCCTGGGACATCTGTCGAGGTTGGAACTTCACGAGTGCTATGAGAGGTCCGACCTGGTGGTACTCACCAGCCGAAGCGAAGGTGTGCCCATTGTACTGATGGAGGCGATGGCGCACGGCAGAACCGTTCTGGCTCCGGCAATCACCGGAATTCCTGAGCTGGTGTGCGATGGAGAAACAGGATTCCTATATCGCCCAGGCTCTCTTGAAGATTTCGTCTCACAGGTGGAACGAATCAGCAAAATTCAATCCGCCCTCGCGCCCATGCACGAGGCGGCCCGGCGGCATGTGCTCGAACACTTCAATCGGGAAAAGAACCTGACAGCGTTCGGCGAGAATTTTCTTAGCCAGGTTGCAGGACGAGCAGAAAGCAAGGCCCATGAAAATTCTGTATTGCAACAAATATAACTTTCCCTTCAGCGGGACCGAAGTCTATCTCTTCGACCTGATGAACATGATGCGCGCCGAAGGACATGAAGTGGCATTGTTCTCGATGACTGATCCACGCGGCGAACCGACAGCCTATGACCAACACTTTATGCCATGGGTCGATTTCAAGCAGGAAAATCCTGGACTGCTGGGCCGTGCCAAACTTGGGGCCCACGCCATCTACTCGCGTGACGCACGGCGGCGATTGCGGCATGTGATTGCCGAGTTTCGGCCAGATGTAGCGCATGTTCGCAACATATATCACCATCTCTCTCCCTCGATTTTGTGGGAGTTAAAAAAGCAGGATGTTCCCGTGATGTATCACCTAAATGATTTCAAGCTACTTTGTCCCAGCTACAACCTTGTGTCGAAGGGCAATGTGTGTGAGCGATGCCGCGGCGGCAAGTTCCGGCATATGCTGAGTGAAGGTTGCTACGCTGGGCCACGAGGCGCGGCCGCGTTGCTGACGGCCGAGGCATATCTCCACAAGTGGTTGAGCACCTATGAAAGCTGCGTTGACCAATTTCTAGCGCCGAGCCGTTTCGTGAAAACGAAATTGATTGAACATGGATGGGACGCCAGCAGAATTGAGGTGCTGCCACATTTTCAGCGGGTAGCTGCGCGCCCTTTTCATGACACTCCCGCCGATGCACCCATTCTGTATTTCGGGAGGCTCTCTCCGGAAAAAGGGCTTACCGATCTTCTGCACGCCATGCAGCGTCTTCCCCATATTCGTTTGCGCGTTGCAGGCGAGGGACCACAACGCGGCGAACTTGAGACGTTGGCAAAAACGTTGAGTTTGGAAAACGTGGAATTCATCGGAAAAGTGGGTGGCGTTGTTCTGGACGACGTGATCGCTGCGGCGCGGTTTACCGTCTTGCCATCTCGTGCTTATGAAACCTTTGGCAAGAGCATCCTCGAATCTTATGCGGGGAGACGAGCAGTTGTGGCCTCCGATCTCGGTTCGCGCCGGGAGCTGGTGCTGGATGGGCAGACTGGTTTTTTGTTCAGACCCGGAGACATCGATCATCTTGCTGAAGTAATTTCTTTCCTCGACCGGCGACCGGAACTTGCAGTTCGAATGGGAGATGCCGGACGGGCCCTGGTGGAGCAACGCTACACCCCGGAACAACATTACGTAGAGCTCATGCGCTTGTATGAGGGGATGGAGTCGTCGCGAAGAAGACCACGCATCGAAGACGTTCCAACCAAAAAGCCTGGCGAGGCTGTATCGGGTACATCAGGCGCTCAAGCGGGTGACCGAACCGGAAGCTTTACCGCGGCGCTACAAGCACTGCTCCATACGAATCGGGGTTTTTTGACAGATACTATGCCACGACCGGCGATGCGCATTTCATTCATCGGAGGCCGCGGGGTGATGTCCAAGTACAGCGGGATCGAAACCTATTATGAAGAAGTGGGACAACGGCTAGCGAGCCTGGGTCACGAGGTGACGATCTATTGCCGGAGCTACTTCACGCCGCGGCAGCGAGAACATCATGGAATGAGGTTGATACGGTTGCCCACGGTGCGATCGAAGCATTTGGAGACGATAACGCATACTTTCTTGAGCACTATTCATGCTGTGTTCAGCAACTGTGACATTGTGCATTACCACGCGCTGGGGCCGGCGTTGTTCTCGTTCGTCCCACGGATGTTCGGGAAAAAAACCGTGGTGACGGTGCAAGGTTTGGATTGGAAACGCAAGAAGTGGGGACGACTCGCAGGCGCGATACTACGACTGGGGGAACGGGCGGCAATCCAATTTCCAGACGCTACGATGTCGGTATCACGCACTTTGCAAGAACACTATCGAGCAAGGTTCCAGGCTGAAACAATTTATGTCCCCAATGGAACGGTACTTCGCAATCGCCACCCAGCTATTCGGCTGAAAACCTGGAAACTCGAACCCGGCCGTTACATCCTATTTCTTGGCCGGTTTTCGCCGGAGAAAAATTGCGAACTGTTGATTGAGGCATATAAGAAACTCGACACTTCAGTAAGGCTGGTTTTGGCCGGAGGATCAAGCCATACCGACGAATACGCGGACAAGCTACGCAATCATGGAGATAAGCGAATTTGCATGCTCGATTGGGTGTCCGGGGAGGCGCTGGAGGAATTGCTGACGAATGCCATGATCTTTGTATTGCCTTCAGACATTGAGGGGCTCTCCCTGGCATTGCTCGATGCGATGGGCGCGGGAGTGTGCGTGCTGGCCAGCGACATTCCCGAGAATTGTGAAGTCGTCGAGGACGCGGGCTTTACTTTCCGGCGCGGTGATGTGGACGATTTGCGGGGGCAGCTAGGCCTGCTGATATCCAACGAGCCGCTTCGCAAGATGGCTGAAGGGGCGGCACGGCAAAGGATCAGCGAGGGATTTTTGTGGCCGCAAATTGTAGAGCAAATTGAGCACGTGTATTGGAAGACTTTGGGGCGCGGCTCGATGGCTGAAAGTAAGACTATCGACGAATCGCCGGAGCTGGCGGCGTGATTCGCTCGGTTAGGCCAAAGATACAGGGCGGATGTCCTACGCAGGTTTGAGGCGGGCGGTGAAATGGCGGAGGAATGGCGCTTCGTAAGTTAGTTTTAGGCCTTTGATTTTCTCGCGATTTTTCCAGACTTCGAGGATCACTTCGACCACATAGTCGATGTGGCTTTGGGTGTAGACGCGGCGTGGGATCGCCAGGCGAACCAGATCCATCTTAGCGGCCGCGCCGAACATCAGCGAGCCGATTTCAACTGAGCGGATTCCGCCTTCAAGGTAGAGCTCGGCGCCCAGGGCGACGCCGGGAAATTCGTACTGCGGAATGTGCGGAAGAAAAGCACGCGCATCGATATAGATCGCATGCCCGCCGGGCGGCTGCACGATGGGCACGCCCTGCTCGGCGATGTGGCTGCCGAGATAGGCGGTTGAGGCGATGCGGTATCGCAGATAGTCTTCTTCGAGCGCCTCCTGAATACCAACCGCGATGGCTTCGAGATCGCGTCCGGCGAGGCCACCGTAGGTTGGATAGCCTTCGCTCAGGATCAGGAGATCTTTTTGCTGTTGCGCCAGCAAATCATCGTTGGTGCAGAGAAATCCGCCGATGTTGGCCATGCCGTCTTTTTTCGCGGACATGGTGCAGCCGTCGCCGTGAGAAAACATCTCCTGAGCAATTTGCCGTGGGAGTTTTTAATTCGTATCCTTTTTCGCGAAGCTTGATGAAATAGGCATTTTCCGCGAAACGGCAGGCATCGAAGTACAGTGGAATTTTGTGGCGCCGGCAAACAGAACTTACTTGCCGGATGTTTTCCATGGACACCGGCTGACCGCCGCCGGAATTGTTGGTGACTGTCAGCATCACCAGAGGAATGCGTTCGCGGCCCACTCGCGCGATCAAAGTCTCGAGCGCTGGGACATCCATATTGCCTTTGAAGGGGTGAACCAAGCTGGGCTGTTTGCCTTCGGAAATCACCAGGTCGACCGCTTCGGCGCCGACGAATTCGACGTTGGCGCGGGTGGTATCGAAATGAGTGTTGTTGGGGACGACGTCGCCTTTCTTGCACATCACGCTGAACAGGATGCGCTCGGCGGCCCGGCCCTGATGGGTGGGAATTACATGAGTGAAACCGAAGATGTCTTGGATCGACTTCTTGAAGCGATCGAAACTCTTGCTGCCGGCGTAGCTTTCGTCGCCCTCCATGATCGCGGCCCATTGGTGGGTGGACATGGCGCCGGTACCGGAATCGGTGAGGAGGTCGATGAGAACATCGGCGGCGGGAAGTAGGAAGAGATTGTAGTGTGCGGCGCGGAGCAAATGCTCACGGTCTTTGCGGGTAGTCCAGCGGATGGGTTCGACGCTCTTGATGCGGAAGGGTTCGATGATGGTTCGGTGCATGTCAGTTTCTCTTATAGTCTTTCTGCCCGATTAGTGGATAACGATTCTTGTTGGGATGAATTGCCCAGAGGGCGTGCCGTCCTATTTTGGTTGTCTGGATCCGTGGGTAGGGTTCGGCCCAATGGCCTGGGAAGCGGCACCGGATGACCAAGGGTTCAGATCAGAAATAAATGGCGCCCTTCGGCGCGTGGTCTGGGTCCGAGGTTACCCAGGACTGTTCGTCCTGGGCTAAGCTTGGTCGCTCCACCGGAGCTTGCAGAAATATCGAGTCATCAGAAACGAACTCAGCGAACCTGTAAGGAATCTTCGTGCTCGGAGGGGCGGTAGCTCATGGCGGCTGTGCGTTCCAACTTGTCCCAGGCGAAGGGTTGGCCTCCGAGGGCGCGTTTGACCGTCCTGAACAAGACGACGGAAAACAATTGTCGATAGGCGAAACGTTGCAGCCAGACCTGGCTCAATAACCAGAAATCTTCGCGGGCTTCCGGCTGGCGACGCTCCAAGGCGAATGCGATTGCCGAAGTGATGAAATCGATAATCAGGAAAGCGGCGAAGAATACCAGCAAGCGCTGGAAGCTGGCCGGATCGGTGGAGTCCGGATGAAACCACTTTTGGATGAAGTACCAGCCTGCGCCCACCACGAACATGATGTCGATGAAGGGAGAAACTAACGGCAGTAGGATTTGAAAGATGGCGATGTTGGGTAGCGCAACCCATCCCAGCGCACCTTTTCGCGCGAAGACGGAACGGTGTTTCCAGACGGCTTGCAAAATTCCGAACGACCAGCGGAAGCGCTGGCGCATGAGGCCATTCGCGTTGATGGGGGCCTCGGTATAGGCGAGGGCCATGTCTTCGTATTCCACTCGGTAGCCGCGCCGCAATAGGGCCATGGTGAGATCGGCATCTTCGGCGACGGTGTCGGTGTGATAGCCGCCTTCTTCGCGCACGGCGGCGGTGCGCCAGGCTCCGATTGCTCCGGGCACAACGCTGACCGCGCCCAGCGTGTTCAGCGCGCGGCGTTCGAAGTTTTGACTGGTGATATATTCAAGTGCCTGCCAGCGTGTCCAGAGATTCATGCGATTGCCGACTTTGGCATTCCCCGCCACCGCGCCGACTTTCGGATTAAGAAAATGGGGGACCAAGCGCGTAATCGCTTCACGAGCGATCACAGTGTCGGCGTCGATGCCTACAAAAATTTCTTCTTCGGCGAGATATTGCAGGCCGAAATTCAGGGCATCGGCTTTGCCGGCATTGGGCTTAGTGAGAATCACGACGCGGCCGGTGGCTTCGTGTGCGGCGAAAGCTGCATGCGCCACTTGCAATGTTTTGTCGCTGGAACCGTCGTCGATAACGATCACGCGCAAGTTGGGATAATCCGAAGAGAGGACGGCGCGCACCGTCCGCACGATTACTTTCTCTTCGTTGTAGGCGGGGACCAACACGGCCACGCTCGGTTTGTAACTTCCGATCTCGGCTGGCGTGCCGTAGTGCTGGTGACGGAATCGATCATAGATGGCGAATACACCGACAAACAAAAGACGTCCGGTCATGAGCAAGTCGCCGAGGAAGAATATCCAGGTGATGCCTTTGAGGCCTGCGTCGAACAACCAAAAACCGATGAGCGTGAAACTGGCCTCCCAGCGCTCGTTTGTGGAAATTGGGGCCATCACCTCGGCCCGGGTTTTGCCGATCAACTGATAGACGGGAACAATCTCAAGTCCCTTGGCGCGGATGCCGGCGATGATCTTGGGTAGCGCGAGAACGGTCTGACTGCGATTACCGCCGCCGTCATGCAGCAGGATAATGTTACCGCAACCCAAATCGCCGGGAGCGCACGGCGGCAAATGCTGGATGACGCGAGATGCGATCTGGTCGGCGGTGGGATGCGGGTCATCGCGCCAATCGTTGGGATCGATCTTGTCGCTGATCGTGATGTAGCCAAGGTCCTGGGTGAATTCGAGCGGACGCACCTGATCTTCGGTGTCAGGCTCGGAGTCTATGGAATAGGGCGGGCGAAAAAAAAGTGGCTTGATTCCCAGGCGGCTGGCAAAGAGCCGTTCGGTAAGATTCACTTCGACCTTCATGTAGCTGCCGGAAAGGTTGCTGATATCGGGATGAGTAAAGGTGTGGTTCCCGATGCCATGACCTTCCCGGTAAATTCTTTCCGCAAGGCCGGAGAAGCGATCAGCTTCAATTCCGATCAGGAAAAAAGTCGCGGTCGCATGTTCGCGTTTTAGGACGTCGAGAATTCTTGGAGTCCATTCGGGATCGGGTCCGTCATCGAAGGTAAGGGCTACCTGATTGGGGCTTGATCCGTAACGTCCCACGCGATAAGGCTGGGGTAAAGGATCGAAAGTTTCGTCGGTGATCAATCCGGACGCTGAATCTACTTTGATATCACGTTGACCATCGGCAGGCCTGGCTTCGATGCTCAGCACTTCCCCATTGCCCTCCATGTCGACATCCTGACCGGGCGGCACGTCTTTTAGTTTGGAAGAATTGGCGGCGTCTCCCGGAACATCCCAGACTTTCCACAGCGACCGGTCCTCGGAACCCAAACGCCAAAGAGCAAAGGTTTGAATACCAAGGGTTTGAGCGGCACGCATTTGATTGAGTGCGGTTACGCCATCCAGAAACCAGATGTCGTGCTGGTGATTGTGCTCGTCTAAATAACTCACGTGCGGATTCATGCTGTCGCTGTCAAAATCGACGTCTTCTTCAGAATCACGCGCCGCGAGCCAGGCATCCTGCACGGACTGGTTCTTATCCTTTTCGCCGCCGGGCAACTTGCCGGACTTGGGTTTCTCTACAAAATCGTAGCCGAAGTTGGCGATGGCGCAGATCAGCTTGTCTTTCGGAATTAATTTCGCGGCAAATTTCAGGTTATCGACAAACCAATCCTGCGACGCGACCGGGCCGGGATCCCCGCCGCCGTAATGTTCGTCATAGTTCATCAGGACGACACCATCCGAGGCGGCGGCGACGGCGGGATAATTCCATTCATCGTTGTGAGAAGGCACGCTGACATATAACTTCATACCTTTCGCGTGCAGGTCGCCGGAAAGTTCGTTCAACAGGGCCAGAAAACCCGGCTGCCCTTTCTTGGGAAAGGCTTCGAAGTCGACCATGAGGCCGTGATATTTGTCGCTGGCCAGAAATGTCGCGACCTGCTGGCGAAACAGTGTCCGCGCCTTGGAATCGTTCAGAAATGCGGTGATGTCGATCCAATCGGCGCCATCAAAATTATTCACCAAGGGGAAAACTTCCATTCCTGTCTCTTCTGATTTCAGAAATGGCATGATCTTGTTGTCCACCGAGCGAAGAGTGGGGCCTTGGATCACATCGAAAGAAGTTGTTGGTCTCTTCGTCGACTCCCTGCAGATGCCCATCCGGGGTGAGCACATGCAACCACTCGGGATACAACAAATCGATCTGACGGGCATATTCACGCAATGAGGAAAAGCTGGCTGCGTCCCAAGGAACATAGAAACCGGCGCGAATACCTTCTACGGAATTGAGTTTTACCTGCGACGGTGCGGATTTCGATTTTCGGTGGCCTCGCAGCGTCGCCAAACGACGCTTCTCCTTCGCTTTTTCTTTTTCTCGCTCTTTGAATGCATGATATGGATGTTTTTGCAGCGGCAAGAGAAGCTCAGGCAGGGGTTCACTGCGCAAAGCTGTGTAAACAAAAAAGATGACCAGCAGCGTGGCGCTGACGCCGAGGGCGTCAAAGAATCGCCTTATCCGCTTCCAGCGGGCTTGTCGAGGATCGTAAAAAACGGGTTGCGCCATGTAAAGATATGTCAATTCATCCTAAGCTGCGAGGACGGGGGGGTCAAATTGGTTTGGGCGCTGCTTTAGGCTCTGGGCTCTGGCCCGGTTGTAGTGCGAAAGTCTCGGGTTTAAGTCATAGACCGAGACCCATGGTTCGAGACCCAAGACTCATCGACGCTATTAGCTTTCTGGCCCGATTGAAATCGAAAACGGGATATATTCGCAACGTGCGCGAGATTGTGCGACAACATCTTCGATTCTTTTTGTTTGCGATCCTGGCAGCGTTCGCGCTGCGGCTGCTATTCATTTTCTTTTATCCGGCCATCACCAATGACTCCTTCATCTATGGGGACATCGCTAAGAACTGGCTGCAGCACGGGATTTATGGCCTGAGCGGTGAGGATATTTCTCCCACCTATATCCGGCTCCCGGGATATCCCGCATTTCTGGCTGTGATATTTACGATTTTTGGTATGGAGCACTACCGGGCCGTTCTGGTAGTGCAGACGTTCGTGGACATAGCCACATGCTTTCTGATTGCCGACATGGCACAACGCATCGTGTCTGATCGAGCGGCGAAAATATCGTTCCTGCTGGCCGCACTTTGTCCGTTTCTTGCGAACTATGCTGCGGCGGCACTCACTGAAACTTTAGAAATTTTCTTCACCGCCCTCGCTCTGGATTTTGCCATCGTCGGCGCGAATGGACTCGACGAAGGACGGTGGCGCTCATGGCTGGGCTGCGGACTAGCGGTAGGCGCGGCAATTTTGCTTCGACCGGACGGCGGAATTCTGCTGATGGCCATTGGCCTTTATCTGGTATGGCTGGTTGAGCCGGCGAATCCGCACGAAACGCTCTTTGTTTCCAGCCTTGCGTGCGTCTCTGGTGTTGGGAGTGGTTTCGCTCGCCCCACTGGTTCCATGGACCCTTCGCAATCTGCATACTTTGCAGAAGTTCGAACCGCTCGCGCCACGGTATGCGAACGAAGAAGACGAATTCGTGCCCATGGGATTTAATCACTGGGTAAAAACCTGGATGGCCGATTACACCTCGGTGGAAGAGTTCTATTGGCGCGTGCCGGGTGCAACGATTGATGCGGAAAAGCTTCCCACTCGCGCATTTGATTCTGAACAGCAACGCGACGAAACCGTGCAATTGGTGGCGGATTATAACGATACGCTACACGTGACTCCGGAGCTCGACGCCAGGTTTGCAGCGCTGGCTTCGGCACGTATCCAGGCTGCGCCATTGCGTTATTACGTTTGGTTGCCCATGGTCCGAATCACGGACATGTGGCTGCGTCCGCGAACTGAGTTGTTGCCTTCGGACCCGCGCTGGTGGGAATTCAATGACGATCCCTGGCCGTCGACCTTAGCGGTGTCGATGGGAGTCATCAATCTTGTGTATTGCCTCGCGGCGTTCGCCGGCCTGATACGAAGACGCCACTTGCCGCATCTCCTGCTGCTCTTAACATTTGTTATGTTGCGATCGGTGTTCCTGGGCACCCTGGAAAATCCAGAACCGCGATACACGCTGGAGTGTTATCCGGTGGTGATCCTGCTGGCTGGTGCATTGTTTTCGAAAACCGCACACAACAGCAACTGATCGGGTGTTAAGTTACAGCAATTGGTAGCCCACCGCTACAGCAATCCATACCCCCGCGGATCGAGCCGCCCAAACCCATTAGATTCAGCTTGCAAACGTTGGAGATCAAGTTGCAGAATACGTTTCACAATTCCTGAGTTTCACTTGCCGCAAGCAGCAACTGCGGGCCCTCACAAGTCGAGCCAGCATGGAGTTTCAACTATGCGATCAGCCTTGCAGTTACTCTCTGCAACAATTCTATTGTTCGTCATTAGCGGCCTGGTTTCGGCCCAGTCCTCCACTACCGCGTTGCGAGGCACGGTTTCAGATTCCAAGGGTTACGTTCTCCCTGACGCTTCTGTGACGGTCACGAATCCAACAACCGGCTTCACGCGCAACACGAAGACCGGCGCCGAGGGGGTCTATCAGTTTCTTCAACTGCCTCCCGCGACCTACGTGCTGACGGTCAACGTGACTGGATTTTCGGACTTCAAGCAAACGAACATTGAATTATTGGTTGGAACTCCGGGCACCATCAACGTGACCATGCAAGTCACCGGCGGCGTACAAACCGTAGAAGTGACCGGTACGGCCCCGCTGGTTAATACTCAGGATGCAACCATGGGCCACGCGTTCGGCAGCGACCAAATTTCGAATCTACCCTTTGAAGGCCGGGACCCTACCGGCATTCTGAGCTTGCAAGCCGGCGTAACATTCACCGGCAACAGTCCGCACATCAATTCCGGAGCGGATAGCCGTAGCGGATCGGTCAACGGCGCGCGCAGCGACCAGACCAACGTCACGGTGGATGGCGTGGACAATAACGAGCAACTTCTCGGTGAGGCGTTTCAGGGCGCATTGCGTGTTCCGCTGGATGCGCTGGAGGAATTCAAGGTCACGACCAGTAATTCTGATGCCGACACCGGACGGTCTTCCGGCGGCCAGGTATCGCTGGTGACCAAGAGCGGCACCAACCATATTCATGGAACTTTGTACGAATACAATCGGCCAACTTTCACCACTGCAAATGATTGGTTCATCAAGCAGTCGGAAATATTGGCCGGAACGCCCAACGAGCCTCCGTTTTTATTGCGCAACACTTTCGGGGCGGCGGTGGGCGGAGCAATTAAGAAGGACCGTATTTTCTATTTCGCGAATTACGAAGGCCAGCGTAAACGAGAAAACCTTCCGGTTACCCGCGTCGTGCCCAGCACTCTGTTGCGGCAAGGCATCCTGCAGTACCCTTGCACCCAAGATCCGAGTTGCCCGACTGGAGGAGTGGAGACACTCACAGCCGCGCAGGTGGCAAGCATGGATCCGAGTTGCGGTGGCAACGGGACGTGCCCGCTCGGACCCGGAGCAGATCCTGCGGTCCTACAGATTTTTCAGCAATATCCCACCCCTAATAGTTTCGCGGTTGGGGACGGGTTAGACTTTCAAGGCTTTGCGTTCTCCTCTCCGTTGCCGGCCAAGCTCGATGCCTATGTAGCGAAGCTCGATTACAACCTCACCCCCAGTGGGAACCATCGTCTGTTCTTGACGGGAATCATGAACAATGACAGCGAGGTAGACCGCACCAGCACGGACCCAGAATCTGTAACCGGAGACGGAGGTTCTCAATTCCCCGGACAGGCTCCGGGCTCGATTTCGCACATTAACAGCAAGAGCTTGACTGTCGGCTATACCGCGACGTTAAGCACCACCCTGATCAATGACTTCAGGTTCGGCTACATCAGCGAGGGGCTCGGCGATGTCGGCCAGCAGACGCAACAGTACGTTAACTTCCGTGGACTCGATAACCTTGCTGCCCAGAGTCCCACTACGTTCACCCACGTGCCGGTTTACAATTTTGTAGACAATGTGACGAAGGTGGTAGGAAAACACGCGATTCAAATTGGCGCGAATTTGCGGCAAATCAGTAACATTCGTGAATCGAACTCAACGTCATTTTTCTTCGGCCAGACGAACGCCTACTGGCTCGGGCCGTCGTGCATTGCCAACTGCGGGGTCAGCCTCGACCCTGGGAGCTTTGGATTCCCAGCCGTGGATTCAGGCTTTGACGCGAATTACGATTTCGCAATGACGGCATTGGCCGGCCTTGTCACCCAGGTAACGTCGCAGTACAACCTGACCAAAACGCTGGCGCAGATTCCTGAAGGAAACTTGATCGATCGGCACTTTCGCAATCACGAGGCCGAGTTCTTCTTGCAGGACAAGTGGCAAGTCAAACCGAATCTAACAGTAACCTACGGCGTACGCTACACCTTGTTACAACCTCCATTTGAAGTGAACGGCAACCAGGTGGCTCCGACTACAAGCCTGAACAGCTGGCTCAATGAAAGGGCAGCGGCAGCGGATGCCGGCGAAGCTTCAGAGCCCCTTTTGAGCTTCGGTTTGTCGGGGCCCGCAAACAATGGAAAGCCCTATTGGGGATGGGACCATAAAGATATTGCACCCCGTTTTGCCATTGCCTACGCCCCGACTGGAGACAGCGGACTAGCCAAGTGGCTGTGGGGAGGAGCAGGCAAAACTTCCATCCGCGCGGGTTACGGAATTTATTTTGATCATTTTGGGGAAGGTATCACCAATACTTTTGATCGTTTCGGCTCATTCGGTCTGACCACCGCCATCAACAATCCGGCTGGCATCCAGACGGTGGATGAGTCGGCGCGGTTCTCCGGGCTGAATACCATTCCTACGAACAGCGGCCTTGGTCCGATCGTCGAGCCGCCCCCCACGGGATCCTTTCCAGTCCAGTTCCCCGACGGCTTGAACGACGGAGGCTACGCCATCGCCTGGGGGCTGGATGATAAGTTAAAGACACCCTATTCGCACGTTGTGGACTTCTCATTGCAGCGCGAACTCCCCAATAACTTTGTCTTTGAGGCCTCGTATGTTGGACGTTTCGCGCATCGACTGCTGCAAAACGAAGATCTCGCCATGCCCACTGACTTGCGCGATCCGAAGAGCGGCATGGACTACTTTACCGCAGCCCAATTGCTGGCGAAGCAATACGAGTCGGGGACTCCGCCCACAACTACGAGCGTGGCGAAAATTCCCTATTGGGAGAACATGTATCCGGGAGCTGCGGGTCCGGCGTCCACGCAACTTGGCGGTGAGTTTGGGATCGCAGGAACGGCCTGTGATGGAAGCACCCCGGGCGGTAGCGTGACGGCAACCCAAGCCATGTACGATCTGTTTTGCGAAAACGGGGGTAATGAAACTTCGGCGTTGGAGTTTGCCGACGTCCCGGGCGTGATACCTGGAAGCACCACTTGCTATCCAGCCTGCGCGACCATCAAGGGCCATTCCACTCCCTACGCTTTTTACTCTCCACAATTCGCTTCCCTGTATGCCTGGAGAAGTATTGGCAATAGCGCTTACAACGCTGGGGAATTCAGTTTGCGCCGGCGTATGACCCACGGACTGGAGTTTGACATAAATTACACATATTCCAAGTCCATCGATCAGGGATCCAGCGCGGAACGGGTCAATCAAGAAGAAGGAATCGGTTTTAGCGAAATCATCAATACCTGGGACCCGCGGCAGTCGCGTGGACTTTCGGACTTCGATGCTACACACCAAATCAACTCGAATTGGGTTTGGGAGCTGCCTTTCGGACATGGAAAACGTTTTGGTTCGGGGATGAACCGAGTAGTGAATGGAATCGTCGGAGGGTGGTCGGTTTCGGGTTTGTTCCGGTGGTCCAGCGGATATCCGTTCAGCATCTTGAGTCCTCTGTGGTCCACCAATTTCGACGATGAATCGTTCGCAGTTCTCAATGGCACCAGTCCAAAGACTGGGACCTTCACGTCCACCGAAAATGGTTCACCACAACCGAATGTTTTCAAAGATCCGAACGAGGCAATTGCCCAGTTCCGGCAAGCATACCCAGGCGAATCCGGACAGCGTAACAATTTGCGCGGGCCGGGAACGTTCAATATTGATACCGGTTTGAGCAAAGCCTGGAATATCACCGAGGCGCAATCGATCAAATTCACCTGGGAAATGTTCAACGTTACCAACACTCCGCGATTCGATGTGGGGTCGATGCAACTGGAGGGTAACAACCAGCTTTCCAACAACAGCGCCTTCGGAAATTTCAGCTCCACACTTTCCAATGCGCGAGTGATGGAATTTGCCTTGCGATATAGCTTCTAAGAGTGAAAATTTACGCTAGCGGCGAGTCGGACATGCGGAACCTGGTGCGGACGTGTTCGGAGAGCAATTCGACTGCGCCGCGATTGGCGACTGGGTCGGATTGCGCCAGATATCTCATGGCATCGACCAGCAGGCGCTGGCCGTCTACGTAACGGGGGTCGGAGGTACGTTCACGGCGTGTGCGTCCCATAACGGGAGGAACCGGAATCGTGAAAACCTTGGCCATGAAAACCGAACACTCGTTTGCTAAAATTACTTTTCACCGAACTTTCCGGCGAAAAGCTCCTGCTCTGGCAGTATAGCGCCCTCAATCAGGTTTTTCAGCCCTAATCTTTTTGGCGACTTCCCCAAACCAGTTTTTGGCTTGATCTTATTATTTTTCAATGCGATACGAACTGTGTCTTGCCGGTGGTTTTCAGCCTGAAAACGCTGTCAGGAATTTTCTTCTGATTGATCTGAATCTCGGAATATTTGGCCAGCCGATAGTCCCCCTCGCTGTTGAAGAGCTGCTGCTGGACCGAGACTCCTCGCGAGTCGATCCATAGCAGGATGTGACTGAACATGTTGCGCGCTCGCTCGGATTTTGGGACGAGATTCAACTTGTCGGTGGGTGCGCCATTCAGGGTCTCCTGGCCGGCGTAGGTCACATCGAAAGACTTCAGCATGCCGTGCCCAGAACCGCCGAAACCCAGCACCAGAAAGCTTTCGAACGTTTCCTTGTTTTTGCCCGCATCGTAGACATCCACTACATCGTTATTTCCGGGTTGGTAAACCTGGACCTTGCCATCGCTGAAGATCACAAATTTTGCCTGAAGCTTGCCGTCGACCTTGATAATTTCCGCCGCCATCTGGGTCTCGTTGCCGGAGCGCCGGAAATATACTTTCCCTTCCTGAGAGTCTTTCGCGTCGACGACCGCCTGGTACTGGTCCCAAACGAAGTTGGCTTCCGTGGTGTGAAAGCCCGAAGAAGCGTGATCGATCCGATCCAGCACGCGTTCCAGCTCCGGGCTGGAAGCGGTCGCCGCGGGCTGTTGCGCCCACAGGGCCATGGAGAGTAATAAAGCGGGGATGCATGCGCCAACCAGATAGAAAGATCTCATCTTCCAACCTTCTCGCAGCTGTAGCCGGAACTATTCTCGTCTTACCCAGACGTTGTAGCTGAGGACGCGTCCGGCGCGATCACGTGTGGCTTCGTACTTTGTAATGCTCACTGCGCCTGAAATTGGTTCGATAATGCGCAGCAATTCGCCGCGAATCGCGAGATCGTTCTGACCAGAAATCACCGGCCCTTCGACCTGGTAAATCAGGCCACCCTGACCATCGGGCGAAACCACTACTCCACTAGGATGCGGATTGTGCTGCACCGGTTTGTCATTGAAATTGATCCAGTGGGGCGTGAGGAAAACGAACAGCAGTATGAGTGTGACCATGACGTCATACTGAATGGTCCCGCGCTCATACGACCACAGGATGTATCCCCGAATTGTGCGCCAGATTCCTGTCATCGGCACGGCGGGTACGCCGGGATTGCTCACTATGGTTTTAGCTCTGTCCAAGTCTAGTTTCTGCTTTCTCTCTTGGCAATGTGTTCCTGCCAACGGTTGGTCCCGCTAGAGCTGTCTGGGCGTGATGCGATCCGTTCCCATGAAAGGCCGCAGAACCTCGGGAATCAATACACTTCCGTCGGCCTGCTGATAGTTTTCCATGACCGCCAGCCAGGTGCGGCCCACGGCCAGTGCACTGCCATTCAATGTGTGGACGAACTCTGTCTTGTTTTTTCCAGCGCGCCGAAAACGGATATTGGCTCGACGTGCCTGAAAAGATTCGAAGTTCGAGCAGGACGAAATTTCGCGGAACAGTTGCTGTCCTGGCAGCCAGACTTCAATGTCGTAGGTCTTAGCCGAGGAGAACCCCATGTCTCCCGTAGCCAACAACATCACGCGGTAATGCAGCCCCAGTTTTTGCAAGACTTCCTCGGCATCGTGGGTGAGTTTTTCCAGCTCGTCGTAGGAATCTTCGGGTTTGGAAAACTTGACCAGCTCGACTTTCTGAAACTGATGCTGCCGGATAATGCCACGCACATCTTTGCCGTAAGATCCGGCCTCGCTACGAAAACAAGGCGTGTAAGCGGTCAGCGAGACCGGCAGGCGCGCTTGCTCCAGCACTTCATCGCGATAGAGGTTGGTGACTGGGACTTCGGCTGTGGGAATGAGCCAAAGGTCTTTATCGCCGTGGGGAACGCGAAAAAGATCGGAGGCGAATTTCGGAAGCTGCCCGGTTCCATACATCGATTCCGAGTTGACCAAATAGGGCGGCAAGACCTCGGTATAGCTATGCTGTCCGGTATGCAGGTCGAGCATGAAGTTGGAAAGCGCGCGCTCGAGCTTTGCGCCCAGGTCCCAATACACGGCAAATCGTGCTCCGGAAAGTTTCGCCGCGCGCTCGAGGTCGAGCACGCCTAACTGCTCCCCGAGTTCCCAGTGGGGCTTTGCAGCGAAATCGAAAGTGGGGGGAGAGCCCCAGCGTCGCACTTCGACATTGCTCTCCGCGGTTTTTCCTATGGGCACGCTTTCGTGCGGAATGTTGGGAAGGCCGGTCAGGATTTTCTGGAGGCGTCCATCGTATTCTTCGGCAGCTTTCTCCAGCTCCTGAATCTGCTCCCGCATGTCTTTGGTTTCGGAGATAAGGGCGCTGGCATCCTGTCCAGTCTTTTTCAGTTTCGCGACATCTTCGGAAGCGCGGTTGCGATGAGCTTTCAGGGTTTCGGCGGCCGCAATAGCTTGGCGCCTCTGCGCGTTCACTTCGCCGAAATCTTTCAGCACCACGGCGGGATTCATGCCCCGCTGGCGCAGCTTTTCTTCAACCAACGGCAGGTTGTCACGAACAAAGTTCAGATCAAGCATGAGTTATCTACTGTATCGAAGATTGGGCTGAAATGGCGAGTCGGGGCAGGAATGACCAAGGAAATCCTTTGGTTGGTTGGCCTTCCTTGGTGATACTTCGTGTCCTCGATGGTTTCAATTGTCTGTAAAATGCTCCCATGCTCCAGAAAGCCTTGGCCCGCCCGCAATCGAGGCTGTAAACTACGACGCAATGAAACTCCCCCGGCGCGTTGCTGTTCTCGGGCTCCTGCTGAGTCTCTGTTTTCCCCGCCCGGCCCCGGCGTCCGCTTACAACGGGCGGCCAAAACTTATTGTCATCGTGGTGATCGATCAATTTCGTGGGGACTATTTGGAACGTTATCGCGATGAATTTGGCGAAGGCGGATTTCGTCTTCTGCTCGATCATGGCGCCAATTTTTCCAATTGCAACTACGATTATGCCAACCCCAGCACAGCGCCCGGACACGCGACATTATTGACCGGAGCCTATACTGACGGCCACGGCATTCAGGCCAACCAGTGGTGGGACCCGCAAAAAAAACGGCGCGTTACTTCCGTTGAAGACGATGCCACCAAACTCGTCGGAATCAACGGCGATGCGATCGGGTCTTCTCCTCATAATTTGCTCGCGGATACGCTTGGGGACGAACTCAAATTGGCGACCCAGGGAAAGTCCCGGGTGTTTGGAGTTTCACTGAAAGACCGGGCTTCGGTTTTGCCTGCCGGGTATTCAGGCGATGGCGCCTATTGGATCGATCAGGAAACGGGAGGATGGATCACTTCCAACTACTATCGAAGCGATCTGCCGAAATGGGTGCAGGACTTCAACGACAGCAGGCGCAAAGACAAATATTTAAACCGGGAGTGGAAGGACAACAGCGGCGCTGTCCTGCGAACTACAAACCCAGATCTAGTGAAAGGCAACGCATCCGGCTACTTCGTACTGCTGGGTTCGACGCCATTCGCCAATGATTATGAATTCGATTTCGCCCGTGAACTGGTTACCTATGAAAAGCTGGGCAGCGGGCCGGCGACGGATTTGCTGGTCGTAAGTTTATCGGCCAATGACATACTCGGCCATCAGGCGGGTCCGGATTCACCAGAGATGCATGCCATGGCTCTCGCGCTGGATCGGCAACTCGCCGGTTTCTTCGATTTTCTCGGACATCAAGTTGGGCTGGCTAATGTTTGGATTGCTCTGTCGGCAGACCATGGGATTTCACCGCTGCCTCCCGCCGCCAATAAGCTCCACATTCCCGCGGCAAATCTTTCGTCCAAAAAATTGCGGGCACTCGTGAACGACATTCTTTCTGCGCAATTGTCACCCGGACATCCTGCAAACTATGTACGCGATTTTGACTATCCCTTGATGTGGGTGAATGAAGAAGTATTTACCGCCGCCAAAATCAAGGAGACCGACGCGGAACACGATGTGGGCGAAGCCCTGAAGCAGATCGGTTTGCGCGGCTATTATACGCGCTCGCAGTTGGCGAAAGGCGACGTCCCCAACACCCCAACCGGACTTCAGTACGCGCACAGTTATTCTCCGCTGGGTGGATGGTACGTACTTGGCGTTCCACCGCCGTTTTTTCTCGGCATCGAAAGCGGTACCGAACACGTCTCGCCCTACAACTACGATACGCATGTGCCGCTGGCTTTTTACGGTGTTCCTTTTCAGCCGGGAACTTATCGCACGCATGCCGAGCCGGTGGATTTGGCGGTGACGCTGGCATCGCTGCTCGGCATCAATGCCCCCACGCATGCTATCGGACGAGTTCTCACCGAGGCGCTGGTACCTGCCCATGCCACCCAAGGAGAGGCGCGATGACCGCAGCTTCCAGCACCGGACGGCCGAAATCAGATCTCAGCGTGAATTTTGCCGGGATCCAGCTGAAGAATCCAATTATTGCGGCCAGTGGCACGTTCGGTTATGGCGTCGAATTCGAAGATGTGGTGCATCTCGACAAGCTGGGCGGATTCGCGGTCAAAGGATTGTCGCGGGAACCAATGGCTGGTAATCCGCCGCCGCGGCTCTACGAGACTGCGGCCGGCATGCTGAATGCGATCGGCCTCCAGAATATTGGCGCGCACGCATTCATCGATGAGAAGCTGCCCAAATTGCGGGAGCTGAAAAATATTGTCGTCCTGGCCAACGTCTTTGGCTATACCCGCGAAGACTACGAACAGACGATTGAAATCCTGAACGAAGGCGAAGGCATTGACGCGTATGAACTGAATGTCTCGTGTCCGAATACCGCTCACGGTGGACTTCAGTTTGGCAGCGATCCCCGCTCGCTCGACGAAGTGGTCACTCTCGCCAAACGCACTTCACGCCGGCCGCTGATCGTGAAACTTTCGCCCAACGTAACCAGCATCGCGCAAATGGCGCACGTGGCGCAGGAAGCCGGCGCGGATGCGATCTCGCTGGTCAATACATTCGTGGCTATGGCCATCGACACCGAAACCCGCAGGCCGCGGATTGCGAATGTTACGGCTGGACTTTCGGGCCCGGCCATTAGACCGATTGCCGTCCGCATGGTTTATGACGCTTCGAAAGCAGTGAAGATTCCGATCATCGGCATGGGCGGGATTTCGACTGCGGCCGACATAGTGGAATTTATGCTGGCTGGCGCTACCGCTGTACAGATCGGAACCGCCAGCTATTGGGACCCACGAGCCACGGAAAAAATCGTGGAAGAACTTGAAAACTGGTGTGCTGAGCGTCACGTAGGCCGTATTGCGGAGTTAACTGGCGGGTTAATAATGGAGTAAAAAGCGATTAACCACCAAGGACACGAAGTTACACGAAGGAAACCCCTTGGTTGGCTTCGTTTTTGACGCTTCGTGAATCTGTGACTTTCTTTCGCTTGCCGCATCAAATGAATACGAGATTGGAGCTAAACATATGGCTAAGGCAACATTTGCTGCTGGATGTTTCTGGGGAGTGGAAGCCACGTTCCGCCAACTGCCGGGAGTGACCGCAACCCGCGTCGGATATATCGGCGGTAAGACGCAGGATCCTACCTACAAAGACGTTTGCACCGACGGCACCGGACACGCCGAAGCGGTTGAAGTGGATTACGATCCATCCAAAGTCTCCTACGACAAGTTATTGGAAATCTTTTGGGAAAACCACGATCCGACGCAACTCAATCGCCAGGGGCCCGACTTCGGGACGCAATATCGCTCCGCGATTTTCTTTCATTCCCCCGAACAGGAAGTGGAAGCCAAAGCTTCCAAAGACGCGCTGGAAAAGGCGCACCGCTTCAACCGGCCGGTCGTCACCCAAATCGTTCCCGCGGTGACATTTTACGAAGCGGAAGATTACCACCAGCAATATCTGGAGAAGCGCGGGCTGGCGAGTTGTCACATTAAGTAGGCTTGTCGGCTTTCTGATTGGCCCACGGCTTACGCCGTGGGCTTTATTTTTGCGTTGCTCGGCGGGTTGGGAGGAAGAGAACGCGCGTCAGCTCCGATTCTATTGAGTTACTGCCCACGCTGGCTCAATCCCGGCCGCACTCGCAGAAAAACATGGAACGACGCGGGATTGTTTCCATACGTGGCATCCAGCACTGCCGGCTTGGAATAAAACGTCACATCCGTCCCCACGCCAAGCTGCCAGTGCTGGTTCTGCACCAAATCCCGCACCCCGCCGAAAGTGTAGGCTCCGATTCGGAAGGCTGGCTGGATAAGCGCATCAGGAAATAATTCGTCTTTATCGACCAATTCAAAGCGAGTGTAAGCATAGTTCCGCCGGCGAAAATTCAGCGTCGACTCCAGCAAATAACTGTTGAGCGGAAAACTCTCGAATTCTTTTTGCACTCGTCCCCAAATCAGCGAAGTCGCCCAAGTCCCCTTCCCGAAAATCCCTCCCGACAGCGCCCGGTTGTACTCGACCGACGCCGTTTGCCGCAGTTGATTGCCCGGTTCCAGGGCTTCCGGATGCAGCAGGCGACCGTAGCTGTATTGCGCTGTCCAATTGCGAGTGGGCGCAACGCTGCCGCGGATGGACCACGAATCCAAAGCCCCCGGTTGAATACTCCAGCGCTCTTCATTGGGCTCGCGGCCGTTGAACGCCGAGCCTTCGATTTTGAAGCGGTCGATGATGAAGCCCGTAGTTACGACGCCAAAGCTGGTATGAGTTGAATCCTGTTCATGATGGCCCAGAGGCGCAGCCGGATTTTCCGACGCCGACTCGCGATGCATGTACGTCACCGGCCCCAGCGCGGGTTCGGCGGACGGCCCTCCGTAAAGCTGCCAGGAAATTTTCTTACTCAAAGGCAGTGTGTACATCGCGGATAGTTCCGCAAACACGTTGTGAGGATGCTGATGGTCGACCAGCGGCTCGCCATGATAAGTCTCTCCCGTCTGAAATAGCTCGGGGAATCCGGGATGCGGGGACGTAAGCGATTCGGCGGAGAACATCTGCCGGAAGAGTAGCGTTCCCTTCCCCAGCGAATGCTGCTCCATGAACATAAAGTAATTGACCGATTCCGCTTTGCCCTCGCCGCGCAGCCCGCCTTGCTGGTTGTAGGTGAGGAACACCTGACCATGCGCCATCAGGTTCCATCCACGGCGAGAAATCATCCACATGGGTTCCGACACCGATGCCGGCTGCCAACTCGTGCCCGAGCCGGACTCGAGCGACGGCAGTGACGAAGAATTCATAGTCGCGCTCATGTCCATTCCCGGCATATCCATGCCAGACATGTTCATGCCGGGCATTTTTTGCTCAGAATTCTGGGCCGGAGCGTCGAAGGCCAAAAATGACCAGGCCGCAATAAAAAGACACGCGATTTTCTTGCTCACGCACTGACTCCCATGAAGATGGCGCACTCATTCCCCAAGATTTTTGCGAGAGCCGAAATCTAAATTCGCCGAGGGAAGTTGCCGGGAGGGCTGCTGGATGGATTGACCTGATATCGAACGCCCACAAACGACGGCGTCAAGCCGGAAAAATTCGAGCTCAATATATTCGAGCTAACAAAAACTAAAGGCTGGAACATTGAAGATGCTTGTACGAGCGCCGCGCCGTGGCCGGTTTGGCAACAACTGTAACTTGTCGGCGCGGGGGTCTTGGGTGAGTGTCCATGACATCCCGCAGCATGCGACGGCGCGATAGCAAACGCTGGCAGTGACGGAACGGCAATGGCGGCCACGACCACAGCCAAAAAGAACATCACTGCGAATTTCTTGAATGCGACTCGCATACCTAAACTTGATGATTACGACCCGGTAATCTTTAGCCGCAACTCTTCCGGCAAACGCTCTTGAATTTTTACCGGCAGGCGATCATGCACGCGCCGAGCGCCAATCTTGGCAGCATCGACGACAGTAGTAGGCGCAGGAGTCGCAACTGCGACCACCAGCCAAATCAGCGCGGAGAGCGCAAATCCAGCCAGCGCCGCAAGTTCCAGCCAGAAAGCGTGCCGCGGACCGAAATGCCGAATGACCCCGAAAGCCAAAAGAAAAACAGCGGCGGAAAGTGACGCCAGGCCAATCAGCGAAACGTCGATAATGCGATGCAGTTTCTGCCGTGAGCGGCAGTGGGCGCAGGCGGAGAAGTGGTCTTCGTAGTCGCCACACATTTCGGGCGCAAGGCCGGAAATATCGTAACGCCAGCCAGCCAAAATCTTGCCGACAATCGGGTCCACACAATCGTTCATAGGGACTACAGTCGAATTGCGTCTAACGGGGCCGTTTGCGCTGCCACCATCACCTGGTTGCCCCATAAGGTACGGCGGCCGCTCAATGCTTGTTCCGCCGCCTTCCGGGCAAGTTCCGGATGGTTATTCGCCTCCGAGATATGAGCCAGCACCAGGTAAGATGCTCCGCCATCGTAATTGGTGGCAAGATATTCCGCGAGGGCGTCATTGGACAAATGGCCTACCCTGCTCATAACACGCTGTTTAACCGACCAGGGGTAGGGTCCGCCACGCAGCATTTCGAGGTCGTGGTTGGCCTCGATGACCAGCACGTCGCATCCCCGCAGGTGGTCGCACACGCTGGGCGGCATATAGCCAAGGTCGGTGGCGATGCCAACCTTCACCCCTTCGGCGCGGAAGGTGAAGCCCACGGGATCAACGGCATCGTGCGGAATGGTAAAAGGCGCGACGGTGATATCGCCAACAACGAAGCTTTTTCCCGAAGAAAATATTTCGAGACACGCTAGCTCAGGACGCACTCCATCGTCATCGCGCATCGCGCGGGCCCAGGCTTGGTGCGTGGCCCCAGTCATGTACACCGGGACATTCAACTTTTTCGCCAACACCAGCAAACCGTAAACGTGGTCGGAGTGTTCGTGGGTAATCAGGATCGCGGACAATGAATGCGGATCGTGTCCGGCGGCGCGCATGCGCTTGAAAGTTTCGCGGCAGGAAATTCCCGCGTCGACGAGAATCCACGTGGTCGAACTCTGCACGATCGCACTGTTTCCCCGGCTGCCGCTCGCCAGCACCGAGACAGAAACTCCCATGCATCGAAGAATACTCGCTCCGGCTGTGGAAGCGGGAGTAATTTTGTGGAGACAGGGGACCGAAGGGCGCTGTCCGCTGTCAGCGTTCAGCTTCTAGCTTCTAGCTTCTAGCTAAACATTAGAACCCTTTCATCCTGGATGGATGGCTGCCGCGGAGAGAACCCGAACGAGCCGTAGCTAAAAGCTAGCAGCTAGGAGCTAGAAACTGATTTCCCAAATAATTCCTTCCACACTCTGTGGACAACTGCCCCTCCGTAGGCTCCGGCGATGCCTGCGAGGAAACATAGGAACGATTCATAGATCTGAGCGCGCGTGGGTTTTTGGGTTAGGAGCAAATACGCGAGGAGTTGAATCGCAGGGACGAACGACGCTACCAGAAGCGTCCACCGCCAGGGCTTACTTGGACGAAGCATGCCGAGAACCAAGGTGGCAATCAAGACGATCAGGGCTGTGAACAAGAGATCGCCGATCTTGATATCGAGGATGCCGGCGGCAATGCCTAGCACCGCGCCGAGAAGATAAATCGCGATATCGCTCTTTGGGGCTGACGCCATGGTAGAAAAATGAATCAAACAGTCAAGACAGCTTCGATCTGTTACTCCTGGCCCAAGCCGAAAAGCTTGAAGCATGGGATTCAAAAGCTAGGAGCTAGCAGCTAGAAGCTTTTATTAATACTTATAAAATCCCCGGCCGCTTTTTTTGCCCAGCCAGCCCGCATCCACCATCTTAATCAACAAAGGGCACGGCCGATACTTAGGATCGCCTAGACCCGCCTGCATGACCCGCATGATGTCGAGACAAACATCGAGGCCGATAAAATCCGCTAGCGTTAGCGGGCCCATGGGATGCGCCATCCCCAGTTTGAATACTTCATCGACGGCTTCCGGCGTGGCGACGCCTTCCATGACCGCGAACATGGCTTCATTCAGCAAAGGCATTAATACGCGGTTGGAAACGAATCCGGGCGCGTCGTTGACTTCGACTGAGGTCTTCCCGAGTTTCACAGCGAGGTCGCGCACTGATTGAAAGGTTTCGTTTGAAGTGGCCAGGCCGCGAATCACTTCCACTAGCTTCATCACTGGCACGGGATTGAAGAAGTGCATACCGATTACTTTGTCGGCACGCTTGGTTAAAGCGCCTAACTTGGTAATCGAGATCGACGAAGTGTTCGAAGCCAGAATAACTTCCGGGCGGCAGATCCGGTCGAGCTCGGCGAATATTTCTTTTTTGATTTCGATTTTTTCTGTGGCGGCTTCCACTACGAAATCGCAGTCGGAAAGGTTGATACGCTCGATTGTCAGTGAGATGCGCTTTAACGTGGCCGTTTTTTCATCAGAAGTGATTTTGTTTTTGGCGAGTTCGCGATCGAGATTTTTGGAAATTGTCTCCAAGCTGCGATCGAGGAAGCCTTGCTGCACATCGCACAACACAACCTCAAAGCCAGAACGCGCGAACACGTGCGCGATGCCGTTGCCCATGGTGCCAGCGCCCACGACTCCTATTCGCTTGATTTCCATGACGAATTCCCTTCTGCCAGAAAACTCCCGAGTCTAACATTTTAGCGGGTGGGTAGGCGGTGACGGGTTGCAAGCCGCGGGAGCGGTAAGCAAACAGCCGTGAGCCCTCAGCATTCAGTCCCGGCGGTTGGCAGTTAGCATTTGGCTAGGCTGAACAGGAATGGTCCCACGAGGAGTTCGGAGAAACTTTCGAATGCTATCCTGGCCAATTGCTAAGTGCGGGGACGGAGTGCTGAGTGCTGATGGCTATATTCTTCCACGGCTTGCTGCCATCTGTGCGACGCGGACTTCAGGCTGTCAGAATTATTCCCGTTCCAGAGTCTCGTCAACCACCACTTTGCCTGATTTATCGACGTTGATGACTTTATGCACGCTCTTAAATCCCGACAGCGTGATATCGACGACATACGCGCCCGGATTCAGCGAGAAATCCACCGGGGAGTTTTTGTCGATAATGCGATTGTTAACAGCGATCTGGGCCCCTTTGGGTTGGGTCTTCACGGACACCGTACCCATGCCGACCGTATCACCGCTGCCGCCGAACATCTTCTTGAACTTGCCGCCAATCTTGATGTCGTTGGTGGTACCAAGAGCGGTAAGTGTAGGCGACAAATGGATGGTCTGTCCTATCTGTAAAGTCGCAGTGGTGTTTTCTTCCAGGTAGCCTTGTTTCTTGAAGGTGAAAGAGTGGCTCCCGGCCTTATCGACGGAGAACTGGGCCGGTGTAACTTTTCCGGTATCTTTTCCATCCATGAAAATGGACGCTCCAGCCGGTGTGCTGGCGACCGACAAGGTTGCGGAAAGCTGCGCTAACTGAATGACTAGAAATGACTTGCTTCCTGAAGCAACCTCGACGTTTCGCGTTTCCGAGGAGAATCCTAGCTTGGCAACAACAATTGTGTGCTGCCCCGGGGTCAAGCCCGCCATATTGTAGGGGGTCGCCCAACTCGGATCATTGCGTCCATCGACGGTGACTTGAGCTCCTTCCGGCGTTGAACTTACGTTCAGTTGTCCCGGGACAATCATGGGCGCCACAGATGGAGTTTTAGTCTTCCCTTTATTTTTGGCAGCGGTGTATTTAGGTTTCACCGACACTACCGGGGGTGCGCTTGTAACCGGCTCAGGTGCCACTTGTTGGAGTACCGGGGCGGCGACTTGTGCCTGAGGTGATGGAGCGGGCACCGCAGCCGGCTGAGCAGGGGCGGCTGAAGCAGTAGATTGTGCCGGGCCGGCATCTTCGTCGGAATTCTCGGAACGAATGTGGAAGGCGATCCCAACTACGATAATGAGAATGATTCCAACCGCACCAGCAATGGAATAGAAGAACAATTTTGGCGGAGTCTTTTTAATTTCGGTGACCGCTTTGCGCGCCACTTCGCGGGGCTGCACTCTCGGCTTTTCCGGTGCGCTGTTTTTGAACACAGCCGACTTCACGGCATCGCCAGCTTCCGGAACATCCTCGGGCGCCGGTAGCGGCGCAGGGGCAATGTACATCTCCTTCATCGGGGGGAGTTCGTTGATTTCAGAGAAGCTTCGTCCGGCTTTGTCGTTGGTCGTCCGCGACTCGTCCATCATGGGATCGACAGCGGTGTGCGACGAATCCTCTGTGGCCGGCTCCAACGCGGGGGCGGCAGCGGCGGCGGACATCTTTGCAGTTTCGGTACGCGTCGAGGACGCAGCGGCCTTCGCAACTACATCCGCGGATATTTCGCCTGCGCCCGACGGCGATGTTTTCTGCTTCCTGGAAGACGTTCCTACTCCCCCCCCGGCGCCTGCGGCAGCGGCCGCAACTCTTGGAGAAACCGTGGCCTTCGCAGCCGGTGCTTCGGCTTTCGGTGTTGGTGCGTTACCCGCGGAAGTGTATTTTTGCGGGGCCGGAGCTTTGGGCGGAGCGGGCGCTGGTTTTGCCGCAGGGGCGGTCGCCTTTACCGGGCTTTCCTTGCAGCGCTCCAAATCATTCACCATGTCCTGGCCCGACTGATAACGTTCTTCGGGGTCTTTGGCCAGGGCCTTCATGATGACCTGGCTCAGTACCGGATGGGCCTTACGATTGATCTGATCAGGCGGAGGCGGCGTCATCTCGGAAATCGATTGCCGCACCTGTTCCGCTTCGTCTCCGTCAAAAGCTTTGCGTTCGGTGACCATCTCGTAGAGGATGGCGCCAAGACTAAATAAATTCGATCGGGCATCCAGCGGGTCTCCGCGCAGTTGCTCGGGGGACATGTAGTGCAACACTTCCGGCGCATTGCCGGCAGCTTGCGCCGCCAGCGAACCCATGGTCGAGATTCCGTAGCTTAGGATCTTTACGATGCCATCCCACTGCACCATGATCTTGGCCGGCTCCAGCGAGTAGTGCGCAATTTTGTGTCCGCGCGCGTGATCGAGGCCCTGGCAGGATTGGCGGGCTATGTCCATAAGGTCCCAAACCGAAAAGCCTTCTTTGCGGGCCATCATGGTGGCGATGCTGTTGCCTTGCACGTATTCCATGGAAGCGCAAAGTTGTCCTTCGATTTCCTCTGCTCCATAGAGCACGGCGATGTTGTGGCTGTTAAGGACTTTGGAACTCCCAACTTCTTCCTGAACGCTGGAAATCAGCGCAGCGGCTTGCTCACCCAGCAGGTCGAGCTTGATGGTTTTTAGCGCAACCGTCTGTCCGCTGACCTCATCGGTGGCCTTGTAGACAGCGCTAATGTCGGAGTGCGTGCTCTCACTTAGTATTTCGAAGCGGCCAATCTTATTAGACATTTTCTTCCTAGCCTCAATAGGCAAAAGAACAGGAAACTCTTTCGTCGCTAAGTACGTATCTTCCTCGGGGAAAGGAGATTTCAGTTAAAGGATAATGCCCCGCGAGATGGGATGGGAGTTACGAAGGTAATGGGATTTTCCGTCCATCAGGCTGTAGTTTTGACGCCGCTGAGCCGATCCGTCCGAGCGCGAAAATTCTTGCCTTCCCGGCGCCGGATTTTTTTGTGCGGTTTCGGAATTCTTTCGCTGCGGACCGTAACTTTTCCCCTGCTCTGGGCGTTATGAGAACCAGAGCGCAAGCACCGAGGTGACATTTGTCATTCCTGGCTGATGACGATCCCCACTGGCGGGGAAAATGTGGTTGGCTGAGTATGAAAAAGCGGGAGGATAGGCAACTTGTCGAGTCCATTCCCATCGTCTATGCTTGATGACATTCAGTTCTGCTGTCGATCCCAGGGCCCCTGCGCTGTGGGTTCTAGTTTGTTTGTTCTCGGAGTTTGAATCATGACCCTGACCCGATTTGTCACTAAAAACGCCTTTCGCAACAAGCGGCGCAGCATTTTGACGGTGCTGAGCATTGGTGGGTCACTACTGCTGCTTACCTTCCTGATCACCATTTGGCGGGGTTTTTATGACAGCACACCGACCGAACTGTCGGCGCAGCGTCTGATCGTTCGCAATAAAGTCTCGCTTATCTTCAATTTGCCCAGCTCGTATCGCCAAAAGATCCATTCCACGCCTAATGTAAAAGAAGTGGTGAACGAACAATGGTTTGGAGGGCAATACAAGGACGACAAACAGGAAAACCAGTTCGCCCAGTTCGGTACCGATCCCCAGGAATTGTTGAAGGTTTATCCGGAGTTCAAGATGCCCGCCGACCAAATCGAAGCCTGGCAGCATGATCGAGCTGGCGCCATCGTAGACGTAGGGCTAGCCAATAAATTCGGCTGGAAAGTTGGCGATCGGCTGAATATTACGGGAAAAATTTTCCCAGTTAATCTGGAGTTGACGATCCGGGGAATCTTTACCCCACCTGATCCCACCCAGTCGATTTACTTCAACAAAGATTATATCGACGAAGGCTTTCCCCGATTGAAAGGCAGCGAAGGGTTTTATGCCGTGCTCGCCGATTCGCCGGAGTCTGTTCCCAAGGTGGCGGAAGCCATCGACGATCAGTTTCGCAATGCCGACCGTGCGACGAAGACCGAAAGCGAGCACGCTTTTCAGCTGGGGTTTATCGGAATGATTGGCAACGTCAAGGCTTTCATCATGAGTATTTGCCTGGCAGTGGTTTTCACCATTCTGCTGGTATCGGCGAATACCATGGCCATGTCAATCCGTGAGCGGACGCGGGAAGTGGCAGTCTTGAAAACACTGGGCTTCACCCGCAACAGCATTCTGGGATTGTTTATCGGAGAAGCTGTTTCACTTTCGCTGATCGGAGGGCTGCTCGGGTTCGCTGGGATGCTTTTGGGATTGTTTTCTTGATGGCAAGCCAGGGTGGTTATTTCGCCGGCATGAAGGTCACTCCGGGCACCATGGTGGCGGCCTTGTTGGTGGCCGCCGTGGTGGGATTCGCCAGTTCCTTTATACCTTCCTATCACGCAGCCAAGGTCAATATTGTGGACGGCTTGCGTCACATCGGTTAGAGAACAGGACATTGAAGGAGAATAGATCATGGCAATTCCTCTTAGCTATAACTTGCGGAATCTCCGGCTGCGCAAGAGCCTCACCATCATGACGGCCCTTGGGATCGCGCTTACAGTTGCAACGGCGGTTTTCATCATGGCGCTGCTGGCGGGTTTGGGCCGCGCGTTTGGCACGCACCGGCGATCCTCTGAATGTGCTGATGCTGCGCAAAGGTTCGGATTCGGAACTCGCCGCGGGTGGCGTATCGCGCGATGCTGTGGAAGTTTTGAAGAACTTGCCGGGAGTCGCCAAGAACAGCCAGGGCGAGCCTCTGGTTTCCGGGGAAGACATTCTGGTGGTGGTGCTTGCCGCGCAAAGGCGGAACCGGCGAAACCAATGTGACCACGCGATTTCTGACTCCGCTGGGAATCGAGTTGCGGCCGAAGATTCATATCGCTTTCGGACGCTGGTTCACACCCGGGCAACGTGAAGTGGTGGTAAGCAGTTCGATCAACCGGCGTTTCGAGCACGCCAACATTGGGGATATCTGTACACATCGGCAAGGGCGATTGGCCGATTGTCGGAATCTTTGACGGGAGTGGGACGGCGCACGATTCCGAAATTTGGGGCGACATCAATCAGTTGGTGACCGATTTTGAACGTACCGTTTACTCGTCGGTTCTGGTGCGAGCGACTGATCCGGCCTCCGCGCAGGCGCTGAAAAATCGCGCCAATGACGATCAGCGGCTGGAACTCAATGGCCTGCTGGAGCCGGATTATTATGCTTCGCAGACCAAGTCCGGTGCGCCCATTAAAGATCGTGGGCTGGATTGTGGCTTTCATCATGGCAGTTGGCTCCTGCTTCGCGGCGGCCAACACCATGTATGCTGCAGTGGCGTATCGCGGGCGCGAAATCGCCACTCTGCGCGTGATTGGGTTTTCCCGACCCAGCATTTTGACTTCCTTCATGCTGGAATCGCTGTTTTGTCGCTTGCTAGGC
Organism: uncultured Acidobacteriaceae bacterium; assembly: GCA_963794195.1. Lineage (GTDB taxonomy): Bacteria > Acidobacteriota > Terriglobia > Terriglobales > Acidobacteriaceae > DATBAX01. The sequence goes on along the minus strand of CAWCCU010000005.1, from coordinate 41,285 downwards.
GCGACTCTGGGCATTCTCCTGATGCTGCCGTTCAACGGCATGACCACGGGCACCTCAAAATCAGGTGACATTCAGCGAAGTTGTATTCAGCCTGCAAATGACGCCAGCTGTGATTGGTCATGCGCCATTGTTTTTGCCCTGATCATGGGAGTGGTGGGCGGGTTTGCTCCCGCCTGGCACGCATCGCGGCGGGACATTCTTAGCGCTTTGCGAGGTTAGCCGACAAATCGACAGGAATTATCGATATGTACCAAACATGCCGATTGACACAAAACACGAAGACTTGCAAAGCCTGCGCATTGATCGCACTGCACGGACTGGCGGCGACGGCGAGCCTCCCGTCTGGGCGCGGCGCTACATCCTCGTCGGAATCGGAGCTGGTTGTGCTGCTGGGCGTGGTCGCTCTCGCCTACCGGCGTTTTCGCACGACGCTCCCGAGGTCGAAGTGGTGCGCGCCTCGGCCCCGAGCAGTAATAGCGATGTCGGCGGCGTCGTTCTTTCCGCCAGCGGCTATATCGTGGCCCACCACAAGATCAATCTGAATTCCAAAGTGACCGGCCGGGTGAAGTGGATCGGCGTGGAAAAGGGAGACAAAGTAAAAGAAGGGCAAGTTCTGGTGCGGCTGGAAGATGATGAATTCCGCGCCCAGTACGAACAGGCGAAAGGCGCGGCCGAAAACGCGAAAGCTTATCTTCGAAGAACTGCAAAACGGATCTCGTCCCGAGGAAATTCAGCAGGCTCAGCATAATCTCGATGAAGCCCGAGCCACGCTGGCGAATGACAAGTTCACTTTGGACCGCACCCAAAACTTGGTGACCAAGGCGTGCTTTCCAAGCAGGCTCTTGATGATGCCACGGGCAAGTTTGAAGCCGACCAGCAGCGGGTGAATTCGCTCGACAAGGGATTCCAGTTGTCGAAGCTTGGTCCGCGGCAAGGAAGAAATCGCGCGCGCCACGCGGCGCTCACGAACAGGCCAAGGGCAGGCGGATTATGCCAAGTCTTTGCTCGATGCCACCGTGATCCGCGCGCCCGTGACTGGCACCATTCTCGAGCGCGCAGCTGAAAAAGGCGAACTCGTGACTTCGGGATTTGCCAGCACCGCCGAGGGCGGTCCGCAGGGTCTGGTTGTCTCGCTGGCAGACTTGAACGATCTTCAGGTCGAACTCGATATCGCGCAGGACGATTTCGCCAAGCTCGGACCCAATCAGAAAGGCCAGCATCAAGTGGACGCCTATCCCGATCTCAAGTGGGATGGCAAGATCGCAGAAATTTCGCCTCAAGCAAACCGCGCCAAAGCCACCGTCCAGGTCAAGGTACAAATCCTCAACCCGGATCCGCATCTCGCGGCCGGACATGAACGCCACGGTGAAATTTCTGGCGGACGAGAACAAGGCCACAACTGCCAGTTCCCAGCCCGCAGGCGTGTTTGTGCCAACGCCGGCGATCCATGATCGTGACGGCAAGAAAATTGTCTTCCTGTCGTTTGAAGGCAAGGCGATGGCGCGGGAAGTGAAAATACTGTCACAACGCAGCGGCGGCGCGCTGGTACAAGGGCTCAATGGCGGCGAAGATGTCATCACCTCAGCGCCGCAAGATTTAAAAGACGGCGACAAAATCAAGATCAAGGGACAATCATGAGCACAGCTATCGCAAACAATACCGCTACCCAAACCAAAGTGGTCCAGGTCCGCAATGTCAGTAAGGTCTTTAAGCGCGACGCTTTTCGAGTTACAGCGCTGGATGAGTGTCTCGATTGACATCGCCAGAGGCGAGTTCCTCGCGCTCATGGGCCCGTCAGGTTCCGGCAAAACGACTTTGCTGAATATGATTGCCGCCATTGACCGGCCGACCTCGGGCGAGCTCCTGGTGCAGGGGGAGAATGTCTTCCGCTTCAGCGATTCTCAATCCGCGCACTGGCGCAACACGCACATCGGCTATATTTTTCAGACCTTCAATTTGATTCCTGTTCTCACCGCGTTTGAGAACGTCGAGCTTCCGCTGCTTGCTGACCAAGCTCAGCTGCCCAGGAACGCCGCGACCATGTAATGACCGCTTTGAAATTAGTGGGCCTGGAAGAGCGTGTGAGCCATCTACCCAAGCAGCTTTCTGGTGGACAGGAACAACGCGTGGCCATCGCTCGCGCAATTGTCAGCGATCCCACTCTATTGCTTGCAGACGAACCCACCGGCGATCTGGATAGTCACTCGGCGACCGAAGTTCTGGAAATTCTCAAGCGGCTAAATGAAGATTTTCAAAAGACAGTAGTGATGGTCACCCATGATCCGCATGCGGCGTCGTATGCGCACGTGACCCGGCACCTGGAAAAAGGCATGCTGCTGCCGCCCGCCTAAACCCCGTCATCCTGAGCAAAGAGGAAATGTCAGAGGAGTGGCGTTTCCTCGCGCGGGTAGACCCGGTTCGGTACCGTCTCAGAGCAAAACTTTGAGTCGGCACTGAAGCGACTGCCCCAAAATCAGATTTTCTCGCAACGGATATCGCCCTGGGCTTTATTTTTTACGCCGCTTCGCAGCTATGGGCTCGGCGAAATTTAGAGATAACTTGAACCGCGGTGCATCGAGGGTTCACCCTCTTCTTCATCAGAGGTTACTGCTCCGCTGCCGTCCGGGCCGGACACCCATAACCAGGCCCGTCGTCCGTTTTCCAGAATAATGGTCTGAGCTTCACCGTATTCCACCAACCGGTTCAGCACGGTGGTGACCGAGGCGAGCGGGTCTTTGTGATGAAGTATGACCGGCGGGGTCTTCTGTTGGATCTGCTCGCATACCTCGCGCGCTCCTAAGGGACGGCTTGCTTCCATTAGAACCATGCGGCAAGCTCGGGTGAATCCGGGCTGGCGTCCGCTGGTTTTGCGATCCACAAGTTCCAGCAGGTCGTCGCTTAAAATTCCGCCGCCAAAGAGATTCGCCAACCCGACAATCGTCTGTTTAATGGTGCCGATACGCTTCATGATATCGGCGCGCTGACGCATGAGTTGCCGCAGTTCGTCATGCGCCGTCTTCACGACCTCTTTGACGTTCGGATCCTGGCCGTTGGAGAGACTTTTGTTTCCTGTTTCGTTATTGTGGCTCCGCCCGCTATCCATGAAAACTCCCCCCGGGCTTCCGTGCACCCATATCCCAACTTATTGGCTTAGACGCCAATATTAAGAAAAGGTAACGAGCGCATCGCGGCATGCGCCAGCCGATACGGCGAGTTGCGTATGCTCAACAGAAGCCCATCCCGCGAACTGCTTTCTGGTTCTCCTTGACAAAAGTCTTCTACCTGCATAAAGTTCGGACAAGTTGCTGTATTGCAGCGGATTTTGGACAGGTGCCCAAGCATGAAGAATGTTTACGAAGTTTTGCGGCAAAAAGAGCTCGAATTGGCCCGATTAGAAAAGGAAGTGGAAGCACTTCGAGTGGCCGCACCATTGTTGTCTGAAGACAAAGAGTCGTTGGCCGAGGCAGTGAACAACAATAAACCCACTCTAGCGCCTCCGACCCCGGCGCAGCAGCCCATCCGCATTCCACAGCCCGCCGTAGCCGCGCAACCGCAGCAGCAGGCACGTGCCGCAGGATGGGAAGATACCGCAAAGCGCTGGCCGTAAAAGCGACACAAAACATCGCCGGACACGGGTGTAGAGATCCTGCCGGACGCTCGTCGATTCGTCGCCAAGCCACTCGTCGCCGTATTTTGTTTGAGATCACCTCACCTTCCTTCCTGGGTCTTCCTGGGCCACTCCAAAGGGAAGTCCGATAGAATCCGCCGAAATCCTGGTGCTATACTTCACCCAATAGTCTCGGTTCGCGCCCAATCGTCACGCTCCAAAGTAGGGAGCGGTTCATGCAAACGAGGTCCCCCGTGAGTACAGGCGCAGCGCAAGCACCAGCTGGCCCGCACACAACCCGCAGAGCCCCCCGCTTCCCCGCAGCCATTCCCGTGGATATCACCGTGTTGCGATCAGGCATTCCTTATTCCATCCCTGCACGCGCTACTAATTTCGGCGAATTTGGCATGGGAGCGATGCTGGCAGGAGAACTTTCGCCCGGTGACGTTATAGGAGTCGCGTTCCGTGTTCCTGAAGTGGAAGCACCCATCCGCACCCGCGCCTTGGTCCGTCATCAGGCGAAGCTGCAATGCGGGTTGTCTTTTGTGGGCTTGCTGCCTGAGCAGCAAATGATTATCGAGCGATGGTCGCGGCGCATGGCCGAGCTAAAACCACCCAGCCGGTTTCAGGAAATCGCAGGATCGAAAATCGAAAACGTTCCGCCGCTGAGATCACAGGACAATGGCCAACACTATCGAATCCTCTTACTGGCTCTCGCCATCGTCGCTGTGGTTGGCGGCTTGGGATGGTGGCACTGGTATCAAGCGTGGCAAGACCTGGAATCGCGACTCCACGGCAAAACCACCATCTCTCAGAGACAGCTTACGATCGTGCCGGCCGATGTCATGGAGCAGCTATTGATCCACAAGGTTGAACCGGCGATTCCAGAAGGTGCGGACCGTCCCTCTCCGGGCCAGGACATTGTCGTACTGAACGCCGTTATCGGAACTGATGGCGCAGTAATGAAGGCGCTGCCGCTGAGTGGCCCCGACACGCTGGCTCCCGCGGCAACCGACGCGGTGAAATGGTGGCGCTACCAGCCCTACCTTATCAATGGTCAGCCGGTAGAAGTTGAAACCACGGTGACGGTGAACTTTCAGGGAACGAATCCGTGAGGGGAGAAGCTTCCAGCGGTGCCTGACGATCCATCTTTAACTTCTTGTCATTCCGAACCGTAGCGCAGCGAAGGGAGGAATCTGCTTTTCCCTCGCCGTCGGCAAAAAGCAGATTCATCGCTCCGCTTCGTTTTAGCTAGAAGCTTCACTGCACCTTGCTATATTCTGCTTTCGCTTCTTTCAAAAGCGGAATGTCCGCATCCGCGTCTTTCCATTGCGCAAGAAAATCCTGGTAGGCCACCCGGCTGTGGGCTTTGTCGCCTTCCAGGGCATACGCGCGAGCCAGCCCGAGCCGCGATAAGGGAATCATGGGATCGCCCCAAGTGAACGCTTTGAGATCAAGCAGGCGCTGAAAGGCTTGCGCTGCATCCCCGCCTTGTCCGGCTTTCAGAGAAGCAAGGGCGCGAAGGTAGAGGACGCCAGTGTTGGCCCGGCCGTACACCATGGCTCCATCCATCAAGTCAATGGCTTTTGCGGCATTCCCATGATTGAGTTGGACCACAGCCTGAATCAGCGGCACCTGCACAGATTGCACCATGGTGTCGTAGGGGCGCTGTTTGGCGATGTCCTGCACCATCTTCAAAGCCCGGGTGTCTTCCCCCGTTAAGGCCAGGGCAGTAGCCGCGCTGAGCACAATATTGGGAGAACTCGACATTTTTAAAGCCTGCGTTACATCTTCCAGCGCCTTGGATTTCTGACCATAGATTGCTTCCGTGATCGCTTCCTGCCCCAATTCCGAAGCGGCTGGCTCCTTCAGCGAAAGCCGTTCGGCAGCGTCCCGGCCTTTCTTTCCCAAGTCTCGCGTTTGCTTCAGTTGGCCACGGCAAGCTGCGTCGTAGGCGCGAAACCATGAGACTTCCATTTCGCCATCGGGAGCCGATTTCGCCAAATCGAGTTCCCGTTCGACCCCCGCATGATCGTTCTGTTCCCACTCCAAACCGGCCAGCAGCAAATGAATATCAGCACCTCCCTGCTTCCGCTGGATGAGTTGATTGAGGACAGCTTTTGCCTCATCCAACCGGTTCAATCCGGCGTAGGCAATCGCTTCGGTGGTGTACGAGCCCAGATCATCCGGAGACGACTCTATAGATTGCCTGGCATTGTCGAGTCCGTTTTCAAACTGGCCCAACTGGTTATAAATGTTGGACAGGTTATTGCTCGGCGTCGCATCGCGCGGATAAGTTTGCTTGTAAAGCTCCCAGGCGGTAATTCCTTTATCCAATTGACCGGAATCAGAATAGTAGTGCGCCATAATGTACAGCTTTTCATGTTCACTCGCTCGATCGCGCAACTCGAACGCCTTCTGCCGATTCTGTTCCGAAAGTTGGGTCTGACCCAGATTGCCATACGCCGTACCCATACGCGCGTAAGCCATGGCGAAATTTGGGTCGAGTTCGCTGGCACGCTGATAAAGCGGCAAGGCGCTCAGATCGTCGCCTGCCATATGTTTTGCATCACCCAGACTGAAGGCTTTCAATGCCTCTAACGATGACGTCGTCGCCTCGGAGAGCGGCTTGTCGTATTTCTGTACCGACCCCAAAGACTCGCCCATCTTTCCACGCAAGTCCGATCCTGCTCGATGCAAAGCATCGAGCACATCCTCTTTCTTGCTGGCTTGCATCTGCTCACGGGCCAACGATTCGCCGCTGCTGGCGTTGATCGCCTCCAGCGTAATCACGTACTGACTCCCCAGGTTTGCGATCGACCCACTGAGCATGGCCTTGATTCCGTCGCGCAGGCAGATTTCGCGTCCCACGTCCGTGGTGATGCGTTCGTCCGGCGTCCGCCCCATGAACTGCAGGGTCTGTCTCACCTTTTGCTCGGGAAAGACATTCAGATACGGCGACTGTTCGAGATCGACCGCGAGCGCCTTCTTCAAGGTGCCGTCAAAGACTGGGTCGGCGGTAGTGTTTACGAAATCCGTCACCAGGATCACATCCTTCGCCGACATCATGGCATGACCATGCCGCGTGAGAAAGATGACCATTACGGCAATCAGCGCAATAACCGCGACTCCGGCAACCACATATCCCCGCAACTGGTGCCAATTTGTGGGCTGCGAAAACTCCGGACGCGTCAGGCCGGACGAACTCTTGGCCGTCATCACACTTCCCGATTCAGTGTCGCGCCGAGCTCGCTTCAAATCAGCGCGCACTTCCGCTGCGCTCTGGTAGCGTAGATCTCGATCTTTTTCCAACAACTTTGCGATAACTTCTTCGAGCGGCAGCGGCACATCAGGATTCAACCGAACCACCGCGACCGGCGGGCGGTTCAAGATAGCTTCGAAAATCACCGCCGAAGTATCGCCTCGAAAAGGCAGCGCACCGGTAGCCATCTCATAGAGGACCGCACCAAAAGAGAACAGGTCGGTGCGGATGTCCAGATCTTTGCCCCGCGCTTGCTCGGGCGACATGTAAGCGACAGTGCCCACGGTTGATCCCGGACTGGTAAGGAAATTCCCGTCCGCCGTGGCAGTCGCTTGCGTGGCCGCCGTGCCACTGCCAAGCGAAGAAGTCACCGCTTGCTTGGCCAGTCCGAAATCAAGGATTTTTGCCTGGCTTCGGGTGGTGACAAAAATATTCGCCGGCTTGATATCGCGATGAATAATTCCTTTCGCGTGTGCTGCATCAAGCGCATCGGCGATCTGGATGCCAAGATCCAGAAGTGCTTCCATTTCCATGGGATGACCGCCGATCCGCTGCTTCAAAGTCTGCCCTTCCAGCAACTCCATGGCGATGAAATAGCGGCCGTCGGCCTGCCCGATTTCGTAAATCGTACAAATATTGGGATGGTTCAGGGCTGACGCTGCCCGGGCCTCGCGCTGGAAACGTTCCAACGCCGCCGGATCTTTTTCCAGTTCGCTGGGCAAAAACTTCAGCGCTACCTGGCGCCCGAGGTTTAAGTCTTCCGCCTCGTATACAACCCCCATCCCTCCACCGCCGAGTTGGCGCTGGATGCGATAGTGGGTAACGGTTTGGCCGATCATGGTCTGATTCTCATGGTCCCGCGGTGTAAGCCACAGGCTCTCCGGAAGAATCTTTCGATGTTAGGCTCCGCTTCCCCCCAAGTCAACGGAAGGAAAGCGAACGGGATCAACCACCAAGGAGACGACGAACCACCAGTGAAATCCAAAGCGTAAGGCCTCCCCCTTGGGGGTCTTTAGCGTCCTTGGTGGTTTAAGAACTTTGCAGCTTGCTAATCAAGAACCAACTTTCGCACCCCTGTGGATATTTATTAATCAAGCGTTCAACATCGGTTCATTCCGCGGTAACAACAGTCATGCAAGCTGGAGCGGTGTGGGGAGAAGCTCGGCACCCAGTCCCGGGCGAAAACCACCATCGGAGGGAAGCACAATGCGTTTTGCAGATCTTCATCGAGCCACCTGGCAGTATGCCGGGATGGGCGCAGCTCTACTGTCGACCATGGTCAATCTTGTCGCCCCACCCGGCCTCGCAGCCCAACAGATAAAAACAACCACTCCCATCAAACATGTAATTGTGATCATCGGCGAGAACCGCAGCTTCGACCACGTATTCGCAACCTACAGGCCAAGAAATGGTGAGACTGTCTGGAACCTTCTTTCCAAAGGGATTATCAAAGCCGATGGCACCCCTGGTCCCAACTACGCTCTCTCCGCGCAGTACTCGGCAGTCACTAGCGATACCTTTTCCATCAGCCCGGAAGAAAAAACCGTTTACGCAAATCTTCCGCCAGTAGTGGCTGGCGGCCCCACAATGCCGTACCTCCCAAGTCTGGCGCTTGCCAAAGAAATCGAGCCTGGCACGCTGGCCAACGGCTATTACAAGTTCCTGACAACGGGCGGCACCGGACTCTCGGCGTACATCGTGCCCGACACCCGCATTCCCAACGATTTGAGTTTAAACGAAGGCGCTTTCCAGCTTTCGCCATTCATTACGTCCGATGATTACGCCAACAGCCCGGTCCATCGTTTCTATCAAATGTGGCAGCAGGCTGATTGCAACGCGGCCCTGGCTACGAAGGCAAACCCCAGCGGCTGCTTAAGCGACTTGTTTCCCTGGGTGGAAGTCACCATCGGCGCCGGCAGCGACGGCTCGGCTGGTTCAACCACGCCTCCTACGGATTATCTTTCGACGGGTGAAGGCTCCACTTCGATGGAGTTCTACAACGTTCTGAAAGGCGATGTGCCTTACTTCACGCGCCTCGCGAACGAATACACGCTGAGCGATAACTTCCATCAATCTGTAATGGGTGGCACCATGGCCAACCACATCGAATTCGGTTTCGCCGATTCCATCTGGTATAGCGATGGCAAAGGCAACGCTGCCACACCGCCAATCGCTCAGATCGAAAACCCGAATCCTCAGCCCGGAACCAACAACTGGTACGACGACGACGGTTATAACAGCGGCAGCTATAGCAATTGCGCCGATCTGAGCCAGCCCGGCGTACCTGCCGTAGTGAACTATCTGCAATCGCTGCCCCGTCCCGTGAATCCAAATTGCGAAGCCGGTCACTATTACATCTTGAACAACTACAATCCCGGCTTTAACGGCGATGGTTCTTCGTCACTGTCGTTGTCTCCTCTGACCATTCCCGGATCGTCAGTACGCCACATCGGCGACGCATTGTCAGCTAAGAATGTCCCGTGGAAATATTATGGCGACGGTTGGAACGTTTACTTGTCAGATCCAACGTTTGCCAATCCATTGGACACGTATTGCAACATCTGCAATCCGTTCAACTATGCAACCGACATCATGACCAACGCGACTCTTCGCACCGAGCACATTCAGGACTCCACCAACATTTTCGAGGACATCAAGGCCAATGACCTGCCGGCCGTGTCCATTGTGAAACCGGGCTGGCCTTCGGATGGTCATCCTGCATCTTCGAAGATCGATCTCTTCGAAGGCTTCACCAAGAAGATCGTGGATGCAGTCCAGGCCAACCCGACGGTGTGGGCCGACACAGCCATTTTCATCACCTTTGACGAAGGCGGCGGATACTACGACTCCGGCTACATTCAACCCGTCGACTTCTTCGGCGATGGCACCCGCATTCCGTTGCTGATCGTGTCGCCCTACACTACGGGAGGGCATATCGCTCACGGCTATACGGACCACGTATCAATCACCAAATTCATCGAGAGAAATTTCGGCCTCGGCCCTTTGACTGGCCGCAGCCGCGACAATCTCCCCAACCCAAAAGTTTCGAAGACCAATCCTTACGTTCCCACCAACACTCCAGCGATTGGCGACCTGTTCGACGCCTTCGACTTTAAAAAATAACCCGCCGCAACATTGCAACTCACATGGCCAGAGCAAACGCTCTGGCCATTTTTTGAAATATTTATAACCCTTGTCATTCCGAACGAAGTTGCCGCGCAGGCGGCAACGTAGTGGTGGAATCTGCTTTCACAGGCAGCGACTAAGGACAGCGAAAATTTTAACCTCACATTCACCAACCCGCGCCATCCACAGTGTTAACTGAATCGATTGTGACCATCAGTAGACGCAACCTTCTCCAGCTAGGCCTTTCCACAGCCGCGGGACTGATCACCCAAAAACAACGTCTCCTCGCACAAGCCATGCAAATGCCGATGCCGAACCCATCGGCTCAAGCCGGCATGACTGCCTCCCTCCCTGCAAGGAAAAAACCCTCCCTGCCAAGCTATGTCGACCGGCTGCCAATTCCGCCTGTTCTTCGGCCGATGCCAGATGGAAGCGCCGTGCAAATCCGGATGAAGGAATTCCTGCACAAAGCCCACCGCGATCTGCCGTCCACAAAAATGTGGGGATACAACAACACCTGGCCGGGCCCGACCTTCGAAGTCCGCAAAGGCCAGGCACTCTCGGTCGAATGGATCAACCAGCTTCCCACTAAACATTTCCTTCCAATCGATCCCACCGTTCATGGATCTGAAGACGGCGTGCCGGAAGTGCGCACGGTCACTCACGTCCATGGCGCACTCGTCCTGCCGGACAGCGACGGCTACCCCGACGCCTGGGTCACATCCGACGGCAAAACCGGAAGCGTTCGTCCAGCCAGCCCGTGCCATTACCCTAACGATCAGGAAGCAAGAATGTTGTGGTATCACGACCACGCCATGGGCAGCACGCGCCTCAACATTCATGCAGGACTCGCAGGCATGTATCTCATTCGCGATGACGAAGAAGACGCGCTGAATCTTCCCGGCGGGAAATTTGAAATCTCCTTGCTGATTCAAGATCGCAGTTTCAATCGGGACGGTTCACTTTTCTACCCGGCGGTGCAGAACGGTACCAAACCTGTTTGGATGCAGGAATTTTTCGGCGACAGTATTTGCGTCAATGGCAAAGCTACGCCGTATCTCGAAGTTGAACCTCGCAAATATCGATTTCGCATCGTCAACGGCTCGAATGCCCGCTTCTATCACCTGACTCTGGTCCCCGCGGACACGCACGGAAAGCCCACGGGGCAGCCCGTGGACGCGCCGCCGTTTCATCAGATCGGAAGTGATGGTGGGCTGATGCCGCATCCTTTGCAACTCCACTATCTGATTGTCAGTCCAGGCGAACGTTTCGATTTAATTATTGATTTCACTGATCACAAGGGCTCGAACTTCGCACTCATCAACGATGCCCCCGCGCCTTACACCCGCGGCGGAGAAGTGGTTCCCACGGACGTCATGTTATTCAAGGTCACGAAGCCGCTCTCCGGAAAAGATACTAGTTCCATTCCCGACGACTTGATTCCGTTTGTTCCATTAAACCCGGCCCACGCAGTACGTGAGCGCACGCTTTCTCTAACCGAAATGGACCGCCCTTCCGACGGATACACCATGATCGGACTGCTAGACGGCAAGCGCTGGGACGATCCCATCACCGAAGATCCAAAAGCTGGATCAATGGAAATCTGGTCCTTCGCCAATACCACCGGCGACGTCCATCCCATTCATGTTCACTTAGTTCGATTTCAAGTGCTGAACCGCCAGCCTTTCGACGTGAAGACGTATTTGCAAAGCGGCAAGCTGGTGTTGACGGGAATTCCCATGCCTCCGGAAACCAACGAACGTCCGGCATGGAAGGACACGATCAAAACTTATCCGGGATACATCACACGCGTGATTCAAAAATTCGATCTGCCGGCAGGAACATCGACGACGCCAGGCCAGGAATTCCGCTATGTCTGGCATTGCCACATCCTCGAGCATGAAGACAACGAGATGATGCGGCCGTACAACATCATAGGATAATGCAGGCGGCGCTTTGGACAGTCTCTTCAGCGCTGCGGTGATGGTGAAGTTGTTTGATCACGCGGAGTGCTTAAGGGCTTTCCAGGACTCGCGTCCCGGAGGGACGAGCTTGCTTAGCCCAGCGCGGCAGCGCTGGGTCAGCGTACGAAAAGAGCGAGTCCCGGAGGGACCACCCATTTTTCGGTTGCGCCCTACGGCGCGTGATCTTTCTTCTCGCCCACCCAGGACTTTTCGTCCTGGGCTAAGCTTGGCCGCTCCTCCGGAGCTCACATGATCAGAGACTCACAAACAATCATCCTCCCCAAAATCTCTTTCAAAATCTTCCCGCACACGGTCGCCGTCAATCCCGAAACATCCCGCGTGGGATTGAACTCCACCAAGTCCGCGCCAACTATTTTTCCGGAAATTCCGTGCAGATGCGCGATCGCCTCCCGCACCGACATCCCACCCGGCTCGCGATGTGAAATTCCGGGCGCAAACGCTGGATCGAGCACATCGACATCGAACGATATATAAACCGGCCCATCCACTTTCATCTTTTCCAACGCCGGCAACGCGGACATCGGAATCACTTCCACTCCAAACCGCTCGGCTTGCTCCCGCTGCGGCGCATTCATAGTGCGAATGCCAACCTGAATCAGCCGCTTCGCCAAACCACTTTCCATGATGCGGGCAAAGGGACAAGCGTGCGACAACCGATTCCCCTGAAACTCATCGTACAAATCACTATGAGCGTCAAAATGAATGATCGTAATATCCGAGAATCTTTCGCCGAACGCCCGCAGAATCGGATAAGTAACCGAATGGTCCCCACCGAGACAAACCGGACGCTGTCCGCCATCGATCAAATCGCCGACGGCTTTTTCGATCACATCGAAGGCAGAGTCATCTTCAGAAAGATCCAAATCGCCGGCGTCTTCCCACATTCCGGGGACAGATAAATCGACGCCCGCCTCCGACCAGGCATTCGAGCTATCCGAAAGAAAAGCCTCTCGAATCAACGGCGACGCGCCCGCCGGACCGCGCAAATAAGACGAATTCGCGTCGAATGGGACCCCCAACAACGCCGGAACTCCCTGTCCTGCTGTTGGCTTTGACAATTTATTCACCTTCATGATTTGAAAGGCCCCCGCCCGAAGGTTACCTCTGAATCTCGCACAGTCGGCCCCGCATCCTTTATCCTATAAGCACGAATATATGGCCACCCGACAAAATAAGCCCAACGGCGGATCCGCCGGCACCGCACTCATCGAAGCACCCAGCAGCGAACGTGTATTCGACCTTTTTCGCCAATGGGGATATCTCGAAGCTGATCTCGATCCACTTGGATCATTGCAACCAATCCCCTATCCGGAACTGCAGATCGAAGGTGATCTCGCGCAACAGGCCCGCCGTTTTTACTGCGGAACTGTCGGTGCGGAGTTCATGCACATCACTGATCCGGAACGACGTCGCTGGATTCAGGAACGCATGGAAAGTCCTGCCGCCGATGTCGATCAGAATCGCGCGCTAGATCAACTCATCCGCGCCGATCTTTTCGAGCAAGTCTTGCAGCAACGCTATCTCGGCACCAAGCGCTTTTCGCTGGAAGGCGTGACCGCTCTCGTCCCGCTGATCGACGAAATTCTCGACGCCGCCGGACAACAAGGCGCCACTCAACTTGTCATGGGAATGAGTCATCGAGGCCGTTTGAACGTGATTGTCCACGTGGCCCGGCGTCCTCCTGAAGAAGTTTTTGCCGGCTTTGAAGACGTCGATCCGCGCAGCGTGTTGGGCAGCGGCGACGTGAAATATCACATGGGCGCGACCGGCGACTACGTGACTCGCTCCGGTGCAAACATCAACATTCATTTGGTATCAAATCCGAGTCATTTGGAAGCCGTCGATCCCGTCACCATTGGCCGCACGCGCGCCAAACAGGATCGTGCCGGAGAAAATGGTACGCACCAATATCTCCCACTGATCGTTCACGGTGACGGCGCTTTCGCGGGCCAGGGAATTTTCGCCGAGACACTGAATTATGCCGACTTGCCGGGCTACACGGTCGGGGGGACAGTCCACGTCATAGTGAATAATTTGATTGGATTCACCACGCTGCCCAGCGAATTGCATTCCTCACGTTTCGCCGCGCAGATTGCCCGTCGCCAAAATATTCCCATCTTCCACGTGAACGCCGAAGATGTGGATGCTGTCATCCGCGTTGGACGCATGGCGCTCGAATATCGGTACAAATTTGGCAGCGATGTTGTCGTCGACATGATTGGATACCGCCGGCACGGTCACAGCGAAGTCGACGACCCGACCATCACGCAGCCGCTACTCTACAAAGCCATCAAAGAGCATCCTCCCCTATGGGAAATCTATGCCGAAGACATTGGCGCGGATGACGTCGAATCACGGGTGCAAAAGATCAAGTCTGAACTCGAAGGCGCACAGGAGAAAGCCGGCTCCATCAAGAAGAAGCCGCTGTTGCGCGATCTACCTGGATATTGGAACAACTACACGGGCGGTCGCTACAACGCCTCATTCGATGTAGAAACCAGTTTATCTGTGGGAGAACTGGCTGCCATCACCGAACGCCTGACCACCTATCCCGAGGGATTTCATATTCATCCCAAGGTGAAGAAGTTGCTCGAACAGCGCGCGGAAATGGGTACTGGAAAACGCGCAGTCGATTACGGTATGGCCGAGGCCCTGGCATTCGGGAGCCTGGTGAAATCCGGCGTTCCAGTTCGCCTCACCGGACAGGACAGCCGCCGCGGAACTTTCAACCAGCGCCACTCCGTGCTTCTCGACATCGAGAATGAGCAAGAATACGTGCCGCTGCGGAATATTTCTGATGATCAAGCCACGTGCTATATCGTCAACTCGACATTATCGGAAGCGGCGGTCCTCGGCTTCGAGTACGGCTACAGCCGCGACTATCCTGAGGCACTCGTTCTATGGGAAGCGCAGTTCGGCGACTTTGTGAACGTCGCTCAGGCGGTTATCGATCAGTTCATCAGCGCGGGCGAAGCTAAATGGAACCTGCTCTCCGGCGTGGTGATGCTGCTGCCTCACGGCTACGAAGGCCAGGGCCCGGAACATTCCAGCGCCCGCATTGAACGCTTCCTGCAACTTGCCGCCAAAGACAACATGCAGATTTGCCAGCCGTCGAATGCAGCTCAGTATTTTCATCTACTGCGCCGTCAGGCGATGCGCAAATGGCGCAAGCCGCTGGTAGTGTTTACTCCAAAAAGCATGTTGCGTCATCCCGACGCGTCATCGCCCATCGAAGATTTCACGCAGAAACAATTCCAGAACGTAATTCCAGACACTGAAGTCCAGGAAGCCAATCGCATTCTCATCTGCACCGGAAAAATCGGACACGAATTAAAACACGAGCGCAAGAAAAGAAACGAGACTTCTACTGCGATTGTCTTCCTCGATCAAATGTATCCCTTCCCGGAATCCGACTTGCTGGCCGAGATCGATCGTCATCCCGGTGCGCGTGAAATCGTTTGGGTACAGGAAGAACCTGCCAACATGGGCGCGCTGAATTACATTCTGCCGCGTCTGCGCAAGATTGCCGGAGACCGTGCTGTGCTTTCAGTGAAACGTTCATCGAGCCCAAGCCCAGCCACAGGATCGGCAAAAGCGCATGAGGTGGAGCAAAAGACGCTGCTGACTCTAGCGTTTTCGACGTAAATGATGAATGTCTGACGCGATCGAATCCTCCGGTACTCCACAAAACCAGCTCCGGAGGAGCGACCCAGCTTAGCCCCGGACGTAAGTCCGGGGTAGACACGGCACAAGACCACGCGCCCGACAGGCGCAATTGCACTTCACATACAGCCCCCGCCCCCATCCCAGCTACAATAAGCCTGTGAAACCCACCATCTTCGTCATTGAAGACGATCCCGACATCTCCCGTCTGGTGCGCCACCATCTCGAGAGCGCCGGATTCATGGTCAAAGTATTTGCCAGCGGCACCACGGTGATCGCCGAATCCGAACGACAGCGTCCGGCACTTTTCATTCTTGACATCATGGTTCCCGGCAAGGACGGCCTCGAACTCTGCCGCCTGATCCGCCAAACCCAAACGCTGGCGCCTATTCCAGTTATCTTTCTCACCGCGAAAAGCGCGGAAGCCGATCGTGTTCTCGGCCTCGAACTCGGCGCCGACGATTACATTGCAAAGCCTTTCAGCCCGCGCGAGCTGGTTGCAAGAGTGAAAGCGGTCTTGCGACGATTCGAGCGTCCGCTTTCGCAGTCTCCGGTAACGGTAGGCGAAATCGAAATTGATCCGGCGTCGATGACTTTGACGGTTGCCGGAAAAATCACCACCACCACCGCGACTGAATTTCGCCTGCTGGACTTTTTCGCGCGTCATCTTGGACGCGTCTTCACCCGCGACCAGCTTCTCGATTCAGTCTGGCGCGACACTTCTTACGTCACTCCGCGCTCGGTCGATGTCTACGTGCGCCGCATCCGCGAAAAAATTGAGCCCGATCCCGAAAGCCCGCGCTATCTCCGGACTGTTCGCGGCGCGGGGTACCGCTTCGAGGTTCCCAAGTGAGAAAACGGATTTTCCTTAAACTGCTGGCCGCTTTTCTTGTCGTCATCAGCAATACGTTTTTTTTCTTCGTTCCATTCGTAACTACGCCCACCCTGACCGTTAAATTCGAAGTCGTCTTTGAGAACCCGGCAGCTTCCGCCGCGACGGTGTAGTCTCCGGGAACCAGAGAGCCCGCCGAATAGTACCCCGAGCCGGTGGCATTGAGGACCTTGGTCGACCCGGTGGAGGGTTGAGTCAAGGTGATCTTCACATTAGGTACGATCGCCCCAGTGGTGTCAGTGACAGTTCCTTGGATTGTTCCAGTGGCATTCGTAACCTGGGCGAGAATCGATGCGGGGTAAATCGTACCAGCGGCGATCACCAGGGAAACGACGAGAACTTTTGCCGCTTGGAAACAGGCGAGGAGGCGATGAGGACCCAACTTAATCATGCGAAAGTTGTAGGCAATCGCGCTGCCGAACTGGCCCAAAATGGGAAATTTAATTTAACTGATTGAACCTAAATGGATCAGTATTTCAAAAAGAGCGGCCCAACACCAAGGAAATTCTGCGCCACGTCGTCGCCGAATCCATGAAATAGCATTGAGGCGCCCGCGTCTACGTTTTTTCATATAAGCACGGCCTTCGGCCTCGCTTACAAGCAAGGAGCTCTGAACGACGGCTTTAGCCGTCATAGCTCAGAGATTAAAGATTCTGTCCTGCGCGGATTCTCTGCGGTCGAATCAACTATTTGACTTCTTCAGGACCCGGTTGCTTGCCGGTAAAGGGAGAGCAGCAAGGTTTTCCGCTGGGCGGAACTCCATGAATTCCACCCGGGTGAGATCCGGGTCGTAGAGATTGAGCTGCACCTTGCCGTCACGGCCGACCTGGCGTCTTGGTGCAGTTGGGCCCCTCACACTTGTTTTTCTCCGAGCTGGGCAATCGCATCCGCCATGTGCGCCACGCCAAGGGAGAAGTGGTCCATCACCCCGGCCTGCTTCAGGGTGGGCGTCGGGGGCAAATTCAACATGTATTCCAGCCAGTCCGCGCCATCCGGCACCTGGACGCTTTGCCAGTCCGTGCGCTCCGTTCCTGCCGCCGTGCCAGTAAGGATGAAATCCGAGGATGTCTCGCCAGAATGCATCCTCTTTGGCCGCATCGCGAACGATGAAGCCCACGTGGATGATGCGCCTGCTGGTCGCGTTGGGCGAAGGAGGCGCGTCGGCAACCAGCTTGTTGGAGCCGCTCTGCACGAAAATCACCAGGTTGCCTTCAGGATCCCTGCACCCCGAACTCGCCCGCCTTCAAAGGCAACTCGGCCTTCACCCCGTGCGCTGCCAGGTAGCGCTCCAGGCCGGCCGCGTTGCGGGTGGTGAATCGCCACCGCGGCCATGCGGATGTTGGGCTGGGGTGGTGGCGGCGAAGTCAGTATCTCGATCCATTGCGAGGTATTGACCGGATAAATCCACATGTCGTTCGCTTCAATGCGCTTGAATCCCAGGGTGTCGCCATAAAACTTTTGCGCGCCGGCGGGATGGGTGGTATAGAAGCGCGCGAAAGCGACTCCGGTGATTGCAGGACGCTTAGCCGTGCGCGCACCCAGTGAGGCAACGGCGGCAATAAAAACCGCAAGGATTAGCGCTGGTCTCATAAACCGCAACTCTAGTGCATTTAGCCGGACCGGTCAAAGACGGCAGCCAATTTGCCGCGGGGGAAAGTGTCCGCCCTAAGCGCCCTATGCGCCGTAAGTACCACCGGCAAGTCAGGTGCCCCTAACGACACAGGACGGCTCACAACTTTTGCTCGAATTGCGTCTGTGCGCAATCCTCAATAGACTTCTCACCGGGCGAAATCAGTTTTTTTCAAGGCTCGTAAGGAGACTGCGTGCGCCCTCTTCGAATTTTCCTCCTCCTTTCCCTGGCTCTTCTCAGCCCCCAACTCTCAGTTCGACGGGCAAGGTGGAAGCGCAGCAGGAACCAAACTTCACTGTGCCGCCGCCGCCGCACGCCAAGCAGATTCACCTCAAGCATGTGCTGGTGATCGGCCAGACCAAGGGCTTCGAACACGACTCCGTCTCCGCCGCGATGGCCGCCATCTATAACATGGGCAAGGAGAGCGGCCTTTGGGACACCATGCTGCGCACCGACACGGAGCTGCTCACCAAGAAAGATCTGAAGCGGAATGCCAAAAACCTGAACTACTTCGACGCGGTCGTCTTTGCCAGCACCACCGGCGAACTGGACATGGACGACAGCCAGAAGCAGGATTTGATGTCGTTCATCAAGGAAGACGGCAAGGGCTTTGTCGGCATTCACGCCGCGCTGGACACCAATTACAACTGGCCGGAATACGGCGAAATGATCGGCGGCTGGTTCGACCAGCATCCCTGGATGACCTTCAATGCGCCGATCATCAATGAAGACCCGACTTCCCCGCAGTGCGCCATTTTCCCAAGGCATTCGTGAAATACGACGAAATCTATCAGCCGAAAGACTGGTCGCGCGACAAGGTGAACGTGCTGCTCAGCCTGGACCCGAGCAAGCTCAACTACGAGAACAACCCGCGCATCCATCGCACGGACCATGATTTTGCCGTGGCCTGGAGCAAGATGTACGGCAAAGGCAGGGTCTTCTATTCCACCCTGGGCCACACCGAAGAGGCCTGGGAGGATCCGGACATCCGGAAGATGTACTTTGAGGCGATCAAGTGGACGCTGGGGATGACCGAGGGAAGCACCGACGTCGCATCCGCAAAGCCGGCCGCACCCGTTGACGAAATGTAGATGAGGTGGTGTCACAAGAATGAAGAAGTTTCGGGATTTGGCATTTCTGGCGGCGATCGCCGGGTTGGCCGCCTACCAGGGCAGGCAATTGCACATCTATGCGGCGACCGGCCAGGCGCCGGCCACAACGCAAAATGCAGGGCCTTCCCACGGCGGCGATGCGCGACCCCAGCCATCCTGAAGCTGCGGCGGCCGGCGGCTCGCTCTTCCAGCAGAATTGCGCCTTCTGTCACGGCCGCGATGCCGGCGGCGGAGAAACCGGCCCTGACCTCACCCGGTCCAAGCTGGTCTCGTCGGATGTGGGCGGAGACAAGATCGGGGATGTGGTGCTGCATGGACGGCCGGACAAGGGCATGCCCGCTTTCAGCAATTTCTCCCCCGAGCAGATCACCCAACTTGCCGCCTTTATCCACCCGCAGCAGACCAAGGCCATGGCGCAGAGCGGCAAGCGCAAAGGTGTGGATGTGTCCGACCTGCAGACGGGAAACGTCGAGGCGGGCAAGGCCTATTTCAACGGACGCGGGCGGCTGCGCCAACTGCCACTCGCCTACCGGCGACCTGGCCGGCATCGCCTCCCGCTACGAGGGCCTGCAGCTGGAAGAGCGGATGCTGTATCCGAAAGATGTGAAGAGCAAGGTGACGGTGACCCTTCCTTCAGGGCGAAACCGTTTCCGGGAACCCTGGCGTATCTGGATGAATTCACGGTGGGATTGCGGGATGCTACAGGAACCTATCGGTCCTGGCCGGTGAGCGCCGTCAAGGTCAAAGTCGATGCCCCGGTGGAGGCTCACGTGGCACTGTTCCCCAAATATACCGATGCCGATATCCATAACCTGATGGCTTATATCCAAACCTGACAGTGATCCATGCTGCTGGGAAGGTTCCAATCCGATATGAAGCTGTTGAAGAATGGCTTGCTTCTTGCCGCGACGCGCTGGTGGCCTTGCGTTTTCGCCATTCGCTTCGGGCGCAGAATGTGGATGCCGCGATGCTGCTGCATCCGCCGGCCGACAGCTGGCCCGGCTATCAGGGCGACTACTCCGGACAACGCCACAGCTCGCTGACGCAGATCACGCCGCAGAACGTAGCCGATCTAAGCCTTGCCTGGGCCTTTCAAACGAATCAGCCGGCGGAAATCAAGTCCACTCCGCTACTGGTCGACGGCGTGTTGTACTTTACCGTGCCGGATAATGTCTGGGCGGTCGACGCGCGCTCGGGCCACATGCTGTGGCACTACACCTATCCACCCAACAAAGGGCGACCACATCGGCCAGCGCGGCGTTGGCATGTATAAGGACTGGATATTCTTTGTCTCCCCGGACGCGCACCTGGTCTCTCTCAACGCCAAGGACGGCAAGGTGCGCTGGATCGTCGAGCTGGCCGATGTGAACAAGGGCTACTGGGCGACCGAGGCGCCTTTCGTCGTGGGCAACCACGTGATCGTGGGCGTGGGCGGCGATATGGATAACCTGCCCATCTTCCTGCAGGCTCATCGATCCGGAGACGGGCAAGACGCAATGGCAATGGAATGTCACTCCTCCGCCGGGTCCGGGCGTCACCACCGGCGGCACGACCTGGATGGCGGGAACCTACGATCCCGACCTCAACCTCATCTATTGGGGAACCGGGAATCCCACGCCGGTATTGGATGGGCACGCGCGGCCGGGCGACGATCTGTACACCTGCAGCATTGTGGCGCTGAATCCCGACACGGGCAAGCTGGTGTGGGCCTTTCAACCTTCGCCGCACGATACCCACGACTGGGATGCGGTCGAGATTCCGGTGCTGGTGGACGGAACGTTCCACGGACAACCGCGCAAGATGCTCATGCAAGCTCGCGCAATGGCTATTTTTTCGTTCTCGATCGCACCAATGGCAAGAGCCTGCTGACGGTTCCCTTCGGACCGGTGAACTGGACCCGGGCAGTCGACAAAGAAGGCCGTCCGATTCCCAACCCTGCCAAGGAGCCGTCGCCCGACGGCCGTGCTGATTGCGCCGGACGAGGCTGGCCTGACCAACTACCGCTCGCCCAGCTTCGACCCTAAGACCGGCTCTGTTTATCGTGAGTGCCCATCCCAGCTACAGCATCTACTTCAACAAACCGGCGGATGGCTCCTTTGGTTGGGCGGGCGCGGATTATGGGCTTGTGGGGCAAGGGCGTGCTCGAAGCAATCGACTACCAGACGGGCAAGATTCGCTGGACGCATGAGCTCGGGCCAGGAAGCCCGGGCGCCGGCGTACTGACCACCGATTCCGGGCTCACCTTCACGGGCGATGCTCACGGAAACTTTCTCGCGCTGGATACAGCTACCGGCAAGACGCTCTGGCATGCCGGCTCAGGAGCACACATCGGCAGTTCTCCCGATCACCTACGAGCTCGACGGACGGCAATACCTGCTGACCAGCGCGGGAAGTGTGCTGTTCGCCTGGGCACTGCCGGAAAAGCGCTGTTCCGGCGAAGCACTGGCCGCAAGACCGCTAGTCAGGCCGCAGCCTCCACCTGTCCAAGGAAGCTCCCATGAAAATCACCGATGTCAAGACCATCGCTCGTCAACGCAGAGATGCGGAATTGGATCTTCGTGAAGGTCATTACCGATCAGGCCGGGCTTGTGGGCTGGGGAGAGGCGTCGCTTGAGTGGAAGACCCGAGCCGTAGCCGGGGCGATCGAAGATTTTGTCCCCGATGCTGGTCGGCGAGGATCCACGCAACATCGAGCATATCTATCAGAAGCTTTATCGCCATTCGTTTTTCCGCATGGGCGTGATCGGCATGAGCGCGATCAGCGGGCTGGAACAGGCCTGCTGGGATATTTTCGGCAAGTCGCTCGATGTTCCGGTGTATCGCCTGCTCGGCGGCGAAGTCCGCAACAAAGTCCGCATGTATACCCACCTGGGCGGCGGAGATATGAAGTCTGTCTACCAGACCTTCGATCCCCAGCCGCTCATCGATCTGGCCAACGAGGTGGTCGCGCGGGGCTATACGGCGCTGAAGGTCGTCTTTGTTCCGTATTCCGAGCCATTGATGGGCAGGCAGTATGTACGGCAGTTTTCACGAGCATGTTCGAAAAACTGCGGCTGGCCGTCGGAGACAACATCGATATCATGATCGATTTCCATGGCCGTACCTCGCCGGCCATGGCGATCCAATATATCCATGCGATTGAGGAATTCAGTCCGTACTTCTGTGAAGAGCCGGTTCCCGCCGGAGAATATTCCGGCGTTGCGGCAGGTTCGCGAAGCGGTCCGCGTGCCCATAGCGACGGGCGAACGGCTGGTCTCGCGGTACCAGTTTCGCGAACTGCTGGAGCAACAAGCATGCCACGTCGTTCAGCCCGACTTGTGCCATTGCGGCGGCCTTTCCGAAGCAAAAAAGATAGCCGCGGCGGCGGAGACCTACTATATGGGGGTGGCGCCCGCATAATCCCCTGGGGCCCATTGCCAATGCCGCCGCACTGCACTTTGCTCTATCGACACCGAATTTCCTGATCCAGGAGGATATGCTTACGGACGTGCCCTGGCGATGGGACGTGGTGAAGCACGGCTTGAAAATAGAGAATGGCTACTGGTCAAGACGGAGTCTCCGGGCCTGGGGATTGAAGTCGACGAAGCAGAGGCGGCGAAACATCCCGTTCAAGCAGGAAACATTTGCTACTTCGGTTGCGCGTGCGGCAGACGGCGCCATTCTGGACTGGTAAAGGTTGACATGGTAGAAAGCTGGGATGGATCCCTGTGAAGCTCACGATTCGCTGCAGCTGCGCTAATGGCGATGGTCCCGCGGAGCTCTTTCTGCAGGCTCGGGTTCCCTGCCTGCTTGATTGCCCTGCTGCTGCGCGGCGCAGACCTTTCCCGACGCATCGGTGTATGCCAACGATCCAGCGGCCATGATGGCAGGATACCGGCACGTCGAGGTCTCTTCGGTCTCCGACGCCATTGAGCAGCTCACCGGGCAGCGCATGTATATGACGCACCACATGCAGCCGATCTTCACCACCAAGTTTGCCGGCTATGCCGTCACGGTAAAAATGGTGAAGGAAGAAAACCACGATCCGAACGCGCTCACCGGCATGCTGCAGCGCGATCGACCAGGGAGCGAAAGACTCGGTCTATGTGATGACCATGCAGGATGGCGCGGATATCGCCGGCATGGGCGGCCTGATGGGCACGGCCATGTCTGCGCGGGAATTTTGCGGGCGCCGTGATTGATGGAGGCGTGCGTGACGTTGCCTATCTGCGCAAGATTGGTTTCCCGTCTATGCCACGCGGCATTATTCCGGCAACTTCGGCCGGACACTATCGTGTCGCGGGCACAGGCGTACCGGTGGTGTGCGATGGAGTTAAAGTGAATGCAGGCGACATTGTCGCCGCGGATAGCGATGGGGTGGTGGTGGTGCCCCGGGAGATCGCTCCTAAGGTCCTGGTATTGTCACAGCAACTGGACTTTAAAGAACACAGCATGTACGCGTTTATCGAAAACACAAATCGATCGAAGAAGCAGTCAAGAAGTTTGGCCGGTTGTAATCCTAGCTGCATAACCGAAATACGGGCCCTGCAACCCTATATCCTGAAGGTGCGCCAGGGAGATCTTGCTCTACCCATCTCGTAGGAGATGCTCATGCGATTCTCCAGTCTGTTCAGAATTCTGCTGCCCGCCGTCGCCGCTCTCGGCGTCCTGTGCGTTGGCAGCTCGTGGATATCGGATCAACCGAAAGTCGGCGCGCAAACCAAGAGCATGATGTGCCCCGAGCACCGACAGCGGGCTGAAGTTGCCGGCCGGCTTCTGCGCCACGATTTTCGCCGACAACATCGGCCACGCCCGGCACCTGGTGGTGGCGTCCGAACGGAGTGGTTTACGTCAACACCTGGTCCGGGCGACTACTACCCTCCTGGCGACAAGTCGCCCGCGGGCGGGTTTCTGGTGGCGCTGCAGGACAAGAGCGGGTGACGGGCAAGGCCGACGTCGACAGAACGCTTTGGCGAAACCGCCGCAGACCGGCGGCAGCCGGTGGCACGGGCATCGCCCTCTACAAGGGCTCGATCTACGCGGAGATCAACGATCGCATCGTGCGCTATGCGCTGCCTGCCGGCTCGATCGTGCCCCAGGGCCCTGCCACCACCGTGGTTTCCGGACTGCCTCTCGGCGGCGATCATCCCATGCATCCGTTCGCCATCACTGCCGACGGGTCCATGTATGTCGATGTGGGCACGGCAACCAACTCCTGCCAGCTGAAAAACCGAACGCTCAAATCGCCGGGCGCGGATCCGTGCACGGAACTCGAAACCCGCGGCGGCATCTGGCGCTTTGACGCGAACAAGACCAACCAGCCGTTTACCCCGGCCGATCGCTACGCCACCGGAATTCGCAACGGCGAAGGCTTCGCCATCGACGCAGCCGGCAAGCGCGTATACGTCACCCAACATGGACGAGACCAGCTGCACGCGAATTGGCCCGACCTCTACAAGCCCGAAGAGGAAGCCACGCTGCCGGCGGAAGAATTGCTGCTGCTGAAGCAGGGCGGCGACTATGGATGGCCTGAGTGCTACTACGACCCGTTGCAGCGAAAGCTGGTGCTGGCGCCGGAATACGGCGGAGACGGCGGCAAGAAGGTGGGCGTCTGCGCCAACAAGATCGCTCCGGTTGCGGCCTTTCCCGCGCATTGGGCGCCGAATGGCGTGGTGTTCTATGACCAGAAGCAATTCCCGGCCCACTACCGCGATGGCGTGTTCATCGCCTTCCACGGTTCCTGGGATCGCGCGCCCTATCCGCAGGGCGGCTACAACGTCGTCTTTCAACCGCTGAGCGGCGATCGTGCGTCCGGCCCGTGCGAGATATTTGCCGACGGTTTCGCAGGAGCCGGTCAAGTCTCCGGAGAAGGCCGCGCATCGTCCCAGCGGGCTCGCCGTTGGACCCGATGGATCGCTCTATATCTCCGACGACATGACCGGGCGGATCTATCGCGTCACCTATGTGGGTGGCGGCTCGGCAGGCGGTGGCGCCAAATTCACTCCCTGCCCCGAGCCTACGGCTCCGGCCGGCGAGATCGCGCAAGCCGCGGCCAAACCGCCGGAAGGCACGCACCCCGACGCCGGCCTTCTCCGTTCCCCGGGAGCAACGCAGGAGATGGTGGCCCTGGGCGATCGCATCTATCACGGCCAAGTGGGCGGAGCATCGTGCGCGGGCTGCCATGGCGCGAGCGCTAAAGGCACTCCGCTGGGCCCCGATCTGACCGATAACAAATGGTTGTGGAGCGACGGCAGCTATACGCGGAATCGCCAAGACCATCACCGAGGGCGTGCTGCAACCGAAGCAATATCGCAGCCCCATGCCGCCCATGGGCGGCGCGCAACTCACTCCTGACCAGGTGCAGCTCTCGCCGCCTATGTCTGGGCCTTGAGCCACCACTGAGTTTTTTCTGTGAGTATACGATTGGAAGAACAGTTGAGTTTAGAGCTGTGGTATCCGACCCTACGCAAAGTACGCGTAGGATGGGGCACCCGATCCTTTGTTGGCGGTACAGTGCGACAGGTCATTCTTCTTCCGAGGGTAGAGCGAAAAGCCGCTCCAGCTCCTGCACATCAGCCAGTTGGCCCGC
This sequence comes from uncultured Acidobacteriaceae bacterium, assembly GCA_963794195.1. GTDB lineage: Bacteria > Acidobacteriota > Terriglobia > Terriglobales > Acidobacteriaceae > DATBAX01. Next base: position 15,440 of record CAWCCU010000005.1, on the reverse strand, counting down.
GGTTAAGATTCTGCCCAAGCGCGGACCGCTCTATGGCTTCCCAGTTGGAAAGGAATACCAGCAAGGCATCGAAATCGGGGTTTGTTTGTTTCACAGCTTCATGATGCATCTACTCCAAGCCGGCCGAAATACTACAAGCGGTGCGTCCCAAAGCCCCATTGGTGGTAAAGGATTCCCCTTACGTACCCGAATTGTCGCAGGGCGCGGCGCGCGGATCGTGACGCGCCAGCCGGCTCAGCAGATAATCGATCTCGGCTTGTGCCGCCGCGCTGAGCGATGCGCCGGGACACGCTGCGTGTCATGGGCAATCGCGCCGCGCTTCTGCAGAACATATTTCCGCACGGCCAGACCGATGCCCTGCTGCTGTTCGTAACGGATGAGCGGCAGATGCGCGTCGAACAGATCGTGCGCGGCATCGCGCTGTCCTTCCTGCGCATGCCTCACGACATCGACCAGCATGTCCGGAAAAGCATAGCCGGTCATCGCCCCATCCGCGCCACGCTCCATCTCGAAGTCCAGAAACAAGCCGCCATTGCCGGTAGAATCGAAAGCGGCCGCAGCGATCCGTCGCGCTGAAAGCCGCGCAACGCGGAGATCTTTTCCAGGCCCGGCCAGTCTTCATGCTTCAGCATCACGCAGGACGGGTTATCCATCACGATCTGCCGGATGACTTTCGGCGTCATCACCACTGTCAGCACCAGCGGATAATCCTGGATCACGAACGGAATATCCGTCCCGATCGCCGCCACCGCCTGGGCGAAGTAGTTGACGATCTGATCGTCGGTGCGCAGGGCCGGAGGCGGCGCGATCATCACGGCCGCGGCTCCGCCATCCATCGCTCCGCGGGCCAGCGACCGCATCGCCGCAAAGCCTGGCGCGGAGACGCCGACATCACCGGCACATTGGCCCGGCGGACCACTGCATTGCGAAATCGCCAGACGCCTCGCCGGGTCAAGCTTCGGCGCTCTCGCCCATAATGCCGAGAATGGTTATAGCCAACGCCGCAGGAGAGATAAAAATCCGTCATGCGATGTTCGACGACGCATCCAAAGTTGGCGATGGCAGACGCCGCTTGCGGTGTGATCGAGAAGGCTTTTCAGCGAGATCTCGTAATTTCAACGCAGAGACTTGCGCTGTACCATCCGCCGGCGTGAAAGTGGAACGGCTGGTGCGGCGATGTTACTGTGCAGTATTAAACATAGCCGCTTTAGCTCGTTTCTCTCGATTTCCGAACGTGTCCAGAGTCGACCTTGTGGGGGAATTCCTGCCTCTGCGCGCAGGAGAAAATCGAAGTCGCAGCCCTGGTCGGCCTGCAACACGCTCTCTTCGAATAGTCTGGCGTAGCCGCGGGTGGCGACTTTTGCGTTGCGGCGGCAATTCTTTCCAGGCGGCGAGGCGGCTTTGCGAGTTCCGCGTCGTCGATCAGCAGCTCGATCCGGCGCGCTTCCACGTCCAGCATGATCCGGTCGCCGGTCTGAACGATCGCCAGCGGGCCGCCTACAGCCGATTCCGGCGTGATATGCAACACGATGGTGCCAAAGGCAGTGCCGCTCATGCGCGCATCGGAAATGCGCACCATATCTTTCACGCCCTGGCGGGCCAGCTTCATCGGGATGGGCAGATAGCCTGCCTCCGGCATGCCCGGCGCGCCCTTTGGCCCGGCGTTGCGCAAGACCAGAATGTCATCCGGCATTCACATCGAGATCCGGCAGGTCGATGCGCGCGGTCATATCTTCGACCGAGTCGAATACGACAGCGCGGCCGGTGTGGCGCATCAGGTTCGGAGAAGCCGCCGACTGCTTGATGACCGCGCTTCGCGGCGCGAGGTTGCCATGCAGCACCGCCATCGCGCCCTCCTTCTTCAGCGGCGCGGCGAGGCTGCGGATCACATCCTGCCCCGGCACCTTTTCCGCGCTGGCAATCGCATCGCCGATGGTGCCGCCGGAGACGCTGGGCGCATCGAGATCGAGAAACGCGTGAGCTCGCGCATGAGAGCGGGCAGGCCGCCGGCATGGTGAAAATGCTCCATGTAATGCGCGCCGGAGGGCTTGAGGTTGAGCAGCACCGGAACCTCCCGGCCCAGTTGATCGAAGGCTTCGAGATCGACTTTCACGCCGGCGCGGCCGGCGATGGCGGTCAGGTGAATCAAGCCGTTGGTCGACCCGCCGATCGCCTGCAACACGATCATGGCGTTGCGCACGGAGGCCTCGGTGATCAGTTCGCTTGGCTTGGGCGCGCCGGCAATCGCCATCTCGGCGGCGCGCTTGCCGCTCGCCTCGGCAATGCGGCGGCGGTCGGCATGGGTTGCGGGCGCGGTGGCGCTCATGGGCAGCGCCAGGCCCATCGCCTCGACGATGCAGGCCATGGTGCTCGCCGTCCCCATCACCATGCAGGTGCCGACGGAAGGCGCGAGGCGGCCGCTGATCAGCTCGATCTCGGCAACGTCGATGGTGCCGGCGCGATACTGCCCCCAAAGCCGGCGGCAATCCGTGCAGGCGCCCAGCACTTCACCCTTGTGATGGCCCACGACCATCGGCCCTGTCGGCAGGACGATGGCGGGCAGATCCACGCTGGCGGCAGCCATCACCTGGGCCGGCAGGGTCTTGTCGCAACCGCCGATCACCACCACCGCGTCCATGGGCTGCGCGCGAATCATCTCCTCGGTATCCATCGCCATCAGGTTGCGCAGGAACATCGAGGTGGGATGAGCGAAACTCTCGCCGATCGAAATGGTGGGAAACACCATCGGCAGTCCGCCCGCCAGCATAACGCCGCGCTTTACGCTCTCGATCAGGTCGGGCACATTGCCGTGGCATGGATTGTAGTCGCTGAATGTATTGGTCACGCCGATGATCGGGCGATCGAGCGCATCGTCGGAATAACCCATGGCCTTGATGAAGGCTTTGCGGAGGAACAACGAGAAACCCGCGTCACCGTAGCTGGTCAGCCCTTTGCGTAGATCCCTTGATGGTCTCGTTCTTCGGATCGTCCATGCCGCCATACTATTTGACGGGGCGCCGGATCGCTAGTGTAAGCGCGTCACACAGATGGTCGATTATCCCGGAGTTTTGTGGCTGGGCAAGACCCTTAGCACCACACACCACAGTTCGCTCAGGAGCCTGTGTAAAGTTGAAATGCCGCCCAGTAAAGTGGCTTGCGATAGACAGCCGGAGGAATGAATCAGGGACAACTTTGCCGCGCGGAGTGCATCATCAGGAGTGCTGCCGGCCTCGAGTCTCGCCATAAAGCCGTCCATCAGCAGCGGTGTGGAAGCATCGTTCACCTCCCACAAGGCGCCGATTACGTTGTGCGCACCGGCGCGGAGAAAAGCCCACGACAAACCCACCAGCCCTTCGCCGGCATAGGAGCGAAGGCCCGATCCGTAGCAGGAGGAGATGGTGACCAACCGGGCGTGCAAGCGGATCACGCATGATGTCGCGGGCGTAGAGTTTGAAGTTCTCAGGATTTCTCGGGCGGTGGCGAAAGCACTACTGCCGAATCCAGCGGGTCCAACCGGCTGGCCGTGCCGTGCGCCACAAAATGGATGTAGGAGAATCTTTCCGGCTTGTTTTCCAGGTACGCGGCGGGAACCGCCCCGGACTGCGTGATTACGGTCCGGCTGTCCTTGGAAAATGCTTTTCGATCCCGCGGATTTCTGCAAACGCATTCACCAGGTTGTCATATCCGGTCCCGGTTGAGACGGGGTTGCCGATCAACAGGAGTTTCTTGCATTCTTCTGCGAAAGTATCCGGATCGACCTTGGGAGCATGCGAATGGAGTTCGCATTGCGGATGGTTACATCTTCGATCCAATAGTGCGATTTGCCGGATCCCGGAGCTAACAGGGTCTCGAAATTAAGCCCGTTCAAGACGCCATCGGGAATGATAAGAACTTTGGATCCCTGGGGAATCATTTCCGCGGCAGGCGCTCACCAGGGTTTCGTAGAGGTCTTTGCGGCTTGGTTTTCCTCTCGCAGCGGGTCAGTCGATTTCAGGATGGCGTTTCTGATATCTGTGAACCTGCGTTTCTATTCTCGATTGAGCCGGAAGCAGGAACAGATGGGCGTGATGAGGAGTGACGGCCCACAACCAGGATTTTTTTGGACCCAGGGAGTAGAAGAGGATTGCGGCCTTGAGATTGCGAGCAACCGCCTGTACGTCGACTGACGCATGCTCGCGCAAATGAGTCTGTTTTGCCGGCCCAAGGCCCTCTGCCAGTGTTCTTGCCCGGCCGACATCGAGAAGCTGCAGGGCTTCTTCCTGTTTCTGCGACCTGATAAGAAAGTCTGCGTACTCCCGATAGAGCGCATCGCCGTTGGCGAAGAATGGCAACCTGAGCTCTTCGTCCTTAATCGCCGCCCGCTGATCTTCGAATGTCTGGATGGATTTGCGGTACCAGAGATCGGCTTGCCTTGTCTGGTTCTTGCCGGCATAAAAATCCGCGAGCGCACTCTCGATTTCCCCACCGCAGGGATGGATTTTCTGCCGACTTCGCGTAGACCTGCATCAATGTTCGTTCGGTTTATCGCTATTCGCCTGCTGCGCGGCGAGAAGCGCCTGCAAAAAGGTTGGCTCGAGTTCCTCGGATTTGTCCCCGGCCTCTGCGCGACGCTCGATGGCTTCCTCGCTGTGCGTCTTTGCCAGATCGAATTGTCTTTGCCGATAAAGCAGAAAGGCCAGCCGTGTGTCGATCTCCGCAATTTCTTCAGGCGCGTCGATGGCCATTGCAGCTTGTCAGCGATTGCTCGTAACACCCCTTCGCTTGCTGCAGATTACCGAGCCTGTGAGTAGGCAGGAGCCGGCATCCATCAACCAGTCGACTTGCGGGCTCGTCGGTTCCTATTTCCTTTGCTTCCTGTTCCGCCTGCTGAAAATTGGAAAGAGCCTTTTCAAAATCGCCCAGGTGGAAATAGGCCGAGCCCAGATTTCCCAGAGGCCGCTTCAATGACCGGCCGCGCCTGAATCGGCCCGGCAAAATTCGCGGCCGCATTCAGCAAAGCGAGGCCTCGTCGTAGTGCCCCATTTGGATAGCGACCACCGAGGTTCAAGAGATCGCTGGCCTCAAGGAATGTGTCGCGCTGTTCCCGGGCAGCCTTGCAGACTCTTCCTGAAAAGTCCGCGGCCTCGGGAAGTGGCTGCGACAAATTTCATGACCTGGCTTCTGTCCTGCAGGACTTCGCCGTTCAAGCCGGGAGTGGCTTGCGTCGGAAAGACGCTGCGCCTCCTGCAACTCAACATCCGACGTTGCGCCTGGCCAAGCCTGGCGTGCGCCAACCCGCAGAGCAAGTTCCTCTTGATGGCAAGATCCCCCGCGGTGGGATAGGTGACACTCCGGGGTCGTTGAGCAGAGAGACGCTTCCGGCCGACGCCCTTGATAAGTAAGGATCTCGGCCTCGAGAAGACGGAACCGCATGGACCAATCCGCGCCGCCGGCCGGAGAAGTCCTTGCGAGCCTTCTCTGCATCCTTTGCTGCGCGACATCGAGATTGCCGTGCAGAAAGTCGCTGTGGATATTTTGAAGAGGTGCCGCCGGATCAGCTTGAGCCGTCAGAGCGGCACCCGGCAAGAGTCGCTAGCCGACAACGAAATCACGCTACGCCTATGGCGGAACCATGTGGCCCATCGAGTCGGCAACGCCCGCGCTCAACTCCCCGTTACTGCGCACCCTAGTTCGGCGCGAACCATGGAAATGTGAACCGATGTTGGCGTAGGAGGCTAAGACTTCCCCGAAGAAAGATCCTGCCAAAATGCGGAATATCGCAGGACATGGCCGAAAGACCTGCCAGGGAACCCCCCGGTTCACGCCATCCACCAATGAACAGATAAGAAATCCGTCTTTCCCTTTCGATCCGGAAGTCCATCCAGCTATATCGGTCGGTCAGCCAGCGGAGGGCATCCCGCTCGGTTCCGCTTTCACGCCCTTGATTAGTTTGGCAGCTTGTTGCCGTCCAGTCTTCTGAAAAAGCGGCCGTCACAGGCTGCCCAGGACGCCCGGTGCGGCAATGCCCTCAAGATCGGAATTCATTGTAACGAGAGCGTCGCGATGGCCTACCTTGAGTCCGTCGAAATGAGACCCGGCAAAGGAAATCCGAGGAAAACCGCCGCGTACGGGTATTCAGCGGAGACCTGGGCCACGATCCGCTCGGCTTTGACGATTTCCAAAATATTTAATCTTTCGAGAACCGAGGTGACTACGGTGGTCGATACGCCATCCTCTTCGCCATGCCTGCCGGAGACGCGGGTATAGGCCGCCCGGCAGGAAACGATCTCCCTCGAAATTGAAGGCTTCGGTCCGCGTGTGCCACGTGGCCGCCGACGGAAGGCAGCGACGCAGAAGCCTGGGCAGGAACGACCTTCTGGAATCGGTTTTTCGATGAACCCGCCGAGCGAATTCGCTTGCGCATGAAAGTAATAAGTCTTCTTAACATTGGAACGCATCGTGCACCTCGTTACACACAAATTCTAGCTATGACTGTTTAAGGTAAAGGGATAGTGCGCCAACTCAACGGCACTTCCGGCTGCGGTTCGATCCGTGTTGCCCTGCACAGTCAGGGTGTATTCGCCCGGGGCCTATGGATCGACGGGACGCGTATAGAAACCGTGTCTCTGGCGGCCTGGGCGGAAACGTCGACCCGCCAGGAAACCGCACCGGAAGGTGAATACAGAAGGCAGGTGTAACTCGAAAAACGGTCTTGCGCCGGAATATCAACGAGAAAGAGGAAGGGTTGACCGGCCGCCGCCGGGGCTGTGGGAATCTGTCCCCCGCGACTGTTTCCCCCAACCAGGGAAATTACGGGCAGAATCTCCGGCGCCTTGAACGCTGCAATTTCGGTTTTAAAGCGTGGAAAAACCATCACGTTCTGATATGCAATCACCAGCAGCGACGCCGCAAGCGCAGACCATACTAGTGCCGAGGGCCAGAAGGAAGCCAGGAACGATTTACCCTTGGCAGCCACGGCTCTTGTAACCAGGCCGGCCTTGAATTCCCTCTTCGCCGCATCGATGAACTCAGCAGCCGCACGGAGATCCGTGGCAGCATTCCTGGCAATCGAAGACATGCTCTTCGAACTCGTCGCGGGCCGTTGGTGTTAATTCTCCCAGAAGATACTTTTCGACTGCCATGAGCTGTGTAACCTGGTTGTGATCCATGTGTTAAGGGCCTCGTAATCGTCCTGCTGAGCCGCCGGCTTATTTCACCTTGATCGGCTGATATAAAACGACTTGAATGATTGCTTTGCGCGGTGTAACAACACTCTCAAATATTCCCGGCTGATGCCGAACTCGGCACATACCTCATCTTTATCCCGCTCTTCAACAGCACCGACTGAAGCAGGCGCCGGTCACGGTCGGTTAGCTCATTAAGAATTTTCCGCACCATTCGCTCGGAATCCTTGGCCTCAAGCAGGCTGAGGGCGCTTGGTTCCCGGCCGGCAACCGTAGTCTCGGTTTTGTCGTCGATGGTGGCCACGATCCTTTTTTGCGAACGATAATGCTCCAGTAACACATGGTTGCAGACCGAATTGACGAAGGGCCTAAGCCGATCAGGCTGCCTCAGTCCTTCTTCTGCGCGCAACAGTGCCAGCACACGCATAAAGGTTTCCTGCCTGACGTCTTCCATGGCTTCTTTGGAAGCCAATCGCGAGCGCAGTTTCAGACGGATCAGCTCACTGAAGTAGGTCACGAAATGGCCTTCGATATGCGCGTCCCCGGATCGAAGTCTTTCGACGTAGGACGAGTCAAACGCAAAGAATTCCAAGCCAGATGCCTCCACGGTGACAGAGAGCGGGTTCCAGTTTACACCGCCGGGTGCAGCCCTCAAGAACGTTATGGAGTTATGGCCCGACCTGCCGAGCGCAGACCTCTTGCATCGTTAAGGATGTGCTGGGTGTTTGCCGGCAAACGCCGTCGCTCGAGTTTGCTGATTATCCATTTTCAGACTCTTTGTACCTGGCCATGAAGCCCAAAACACGCTCGATCAAGGTTGCACAAGGAATGCCATTCGCGGCAAAACCGGCGTCCTGAGCAACGGAGATTGGGACCTTCCCCAGATTCTTTTTCCGTGCTTGCATGCGGCCTTTGCCGCCTTCTTCCTCTGCGGGGGTAATGTTGGCATGCATACTTTCTCCCATGACGTTGTGGAGGAACCAGGGCACAAGCCCCGGAATCGCTGCGAGCACAGAACCGACCGCTCAGCGCCACCAGGAATGGCCGGCAAGCCATGCGCGTACCGGGTAGTGGTGGGGAAGGAGCAAACGTTACAGAATTGCGGCGGGAATTTGCAACAGCCTCTAAGGAGGCTCTGATTAAGTACATAGAACGTACGTCAGCGGCTTTATAGGCTGCTGAAAAATTCGCTGTCGGGTAGGTCCGGGCTAAAGCCCGGACCTACCACAAAGCCACCTTAATCAGAGAGTCCCTTGAGCGACCTATTTGTGCGGAGTCGAATTTGAAGCCTGAAGGCGGGAGTTTCCGCCCGGCGCTTATATAGAAGGCTTGGCGGGTCCGCCGCGGAATGCTTCATATCGAGCCTTGGTTTCTGCATTGGGCGGATAGAGGCCGGGCAGTGGCGTGCCTGCTTGTACCTCACCCATAATCCAGGCTTCCAGCTTTTCCTGCTCGACTGCTGCTTCCACGACATCGTTGAGCAGTGCACGGGGAATCACGACGGCGCCATCTTCATCCACGACGATGACATCGTCCGGAAACACCGCGACCCCGCCGCAGCCAATCGGCTCCTGCCAATTCACAAACGTAAGGCCGGCGACGGATGGCGGCGCGGCAGCGCCCTTGCACCACACCGGCAAATCCGGTGTCGAGCACGCCGGCAACGTCGCGCACCACGCCATCGGTGACCAGGGCAGCGACCCCACGCACCTTCATGCGGGCGCAGAGAATATCGCCGAAAATGCCGGCATCGGTGATGCCCATGGCGTCGACGACGGCAATACAGCCGGCGGCATGGCTTCGATCGCGGCGCGAGTCGAGATCGGGGAACTCCAGGATTCCGGCGTGGCCAGATCTTCGCGCGCGGGAACAAAGCGCAGCGTGAAAGCCGGGCCGACGAGGCGCTTCTGGCCAGGGCGCAGCGGCCTGGCGCCGCGCAGCCAGACATTGCGCAAGCCCTTCTTCAGCAAGCACCGTGGTGAGCGTTGCCGTCGCTATGCCGGAAAGCGTTGCCGTCGTTTTTTCGTCTAACCCTGCTGTCAGGTTTCTAGTGTAGTGCTCACTCATAAGTCGTGCGTTTAGGGATCTCGCACCCGGACTAGATACTCGCGATCATGCCACCGTCCACGCGGATGACGGAACCGGTGATGTAAGCAGCAGCGTTCACTGGCGAGAAACGCCACCACGGCGCCATATTCTTCCGGCTTGCCGTAACGGCCCACAGGAATGCTGCCCGTACTCTCGGCCATCACTTCCTCCACGCTGCGTCCTTCGCGCTTGGCTTTTGCCTCGTCGAGAAACTTTATCCGGTCCGTGGCGATGCGCCCGGGCACAACGACGTTGGCGGTAATGCCGTCTTTGGCGACTTCGCGGGCCAGTGTTTTCGACCACCCGACCAGCGAGAGACGCAGTGCATTGGAAATCGCGAGATTGGGGATCGGCGCCACCACGCCGGAGGAGGTGCTGGTGATGATCCGGCCCCAATGGCGCGCCCGCATATTGGGCAGCACGCGATCGGTGATCGCGATCACCGAAAGCACCATGGCCTGAAAATGTTTCGACCATAATGCCGGGTCTTGGCCGCTGGCCGTCGTCGGCGGCGGCCCGCCAGTGTTGTTCACGAGAATATCCACCGGGCCAAGTTCGCTTTCGATCTTCGAGATCGTGCCCGTCGATCTGCGCCAGGTCGGAAAGGTCCCAGACCAGACCCATGCTCTTGCCGCCGATGGCGGCCAACGCCGCCTGCGTGCCCGCGATGGAATCGGCGCCTATACCGGCCACGGCGATGTTTGCGCCTTCGCCGCCAGCGACTTTGCAATCGCCCGGCCCAAGCCGCCACCGCCGCCTAACACCAGAGCCGTCTTACCTTTAAGGCCAAAATCCATGAAGGGTTCCCCGTTTACGCCATTTATGCTAGCTCCAGGCATCCGACTGGAAAGCGCGCAATCGCTTTTTCGTCGAAACAAGTAGCCCAGGCCGGGCTCGGCGGGAGCGCCAGGCCGCCATCGCGCACTTGCAGTTGCCGGTCGATGATCTCGCAGAAATTGAATACTTTGCCGTCGGGAAAATATTCGACGAACTGGCCATTGGGCGAAGCCGCCACCAGGTGTACGTGCAAATCGTGGAACCAGTGGGGGCACATGGTCACACCATAGCAGTCGGCCAGTGCGGCGATGCGCCGGAATTCCGTGATGCCCCCGCAGACCGCGGCGTCCGGTTGCAGGATCGACGCCGCCTGCTTGTCCAGCAGTTCCTTGAAGCGCCATCGCCCGGCCTCGATTTCGCCGGTGGCCACGGGAATGCTGATCGCCGCCGCCAACTTGGCGTGGTTCTCGATCTGATCGGGGCTGAACGGCTCCTCAATCCAATACGGATCATAGGGCGCGAAACGCTCCATATAACGCAAGGCAGTCGGCACATCAGACCAGGCGTTGTTGGCGTCCAGCATGAGCAGCACATCGGGCCCGATCGCTTTGCGCGCGGCCGCGATCCTTGCTTCTTCTGACTCGTAGATCGCCGCGGCCTACCTTCATCTTTACGGCGTCGAGGCCGAGCGCTACGTAGCTCGCCATCTCTTCGCCCAGCATTTCGGGCGTCTTGCCCTCAAGGTAGTAGCCGCCGCTGGCATAAGCGGGAACAGTATCCTCATAAGCGGCGCCGAGATACTTGTAAAGCGGCAGATTGGCCGCCCTGGCATTTCTGTCCCATAGAGCGTTATCGAGAATGCTGAGCGCCCGCATGACCGAGCCGACGCGGCCATGCAGCAACACTTCCTGATACATGTTTTTCCAGAGCAATTCGGTCGCGGTGGGGTCAGCGCCGATGAGCATGGGCGCCAGCATCTCGCGCACCGCCGTGGTCACTACATTGCCCCCGGAGTGCCCGGCGTAGCAATGACCAATTCCTTCGATGCCGTCATCGGTGCGAATCTTTACCAGACTGTAATCACGCGAGGTTACCTGGCGGCGCGCAAAAGCAGTCGCCTGCCGCAGCGGAATATGAACGGTACGCGCCTCAACAGAAACGATCCTGGCCATTTTGTTCCTCTCTACGTTTTACATTCCTTTGAGCAGCATGACCAGGCGGGCGAATGCCTTGTTCGCGCGCGGTCTTGTTGCCGGGGACAGTGTTGGTGGGGTCTTCGCCGGCGCGCATGAAGCCGTGGCCGGCGCCGTCGTAGGTCACCGGCTCATATTTTTTGCCGGCCGCCTTCATGGCCGCGGTCGTGGCAGGGATGGTAGCGCCGATGCGCGCGTCGTTGCCGGCGTAGAAGCCGTAGACCGGCGCGGTGATGGTGGTCACATCCGCCGGGCCGGAGCCGTAGAAGACAAAGGCGGCGGAAAGATCTTTGCGATGGGCGGCGAAGGCGAAGGATTTGCCGCCACCCCAGCAGAAGCCGATCACGGCGATTTTGCCGTTGGCCGCCGGCAGACCGCTTGCCGTAGTCAGCCGCGGCGTCCAGGTCGGCCATCACGATTTCCGGATTCGAGGCCGGAGACGGCTTTGATGGTTGCGTCCTGGCTGGCAAACTCGCTGGATCCGCCGCCATTGGGTCCGAAGCCGGAGAGCAGGTCGGGGGCGATGACGATGTACCCTTGTGCGGCGAGTTCGTCCGCCATCTCCTTGGCCCAGTCGCTGAGGCCGAAGATCTCGTGAATGAGAACGATCGACCGGGGCTTTTGTTTTGACTTCGGGATAGACCACGAAGGCCTGGACGGTACGGTTGCCGTGCTTCAGAGCAACGTATTCATGGTGGCGAGGCGACGCATCAAGGCGGGCCTTTGCCCAGTCCTGCGCATGCACGGTAGCAGCCACGAGAGAAAGAAGCACCGTAGCGGCGGCGAATTTGATGGCAAGTGGGATCGTGAACTTCATGGGGAGGAGTTTAGTCACTCAGGAAGGCGTGCCGCAAGCGAGCGCGTCGTTGACGCGCGCGGAGCGCCGTGTTTGGATGAAAATTGGTGATACGCAGACCCGCTCTTCCGGTAGACGCGATTCTGCCGGAGATCCTCGATTCGCTCAAGCGTTCTCCTAACCTTGTGATTGAAGCGCCGCCAGGCGCGGGTAAGACGACGCGCGTGCCGCCGGCCCTGCTTGAGATTGTCAGCGGTGAAGTGGTTGTGCTGGAACCGCGGCGGATTGCGGCACGATTGGCAGCACGGCGTGTGGCCTCGGAGACCGGCGAACAGGTCGGCGAGACAGTCGGCTACCAGGTTCGGTTTGAAGAAGCAGTCAGCCCGCGCACGCGGTTGCGCTTTGTCACCGAAGGCGTGCTGACCCGGCGCCTGATTTCCGATCCGAGTCTTAAAAGGCGTGGCCGCAGTGGTATTGGATGAATTCCATGAGCGCCACCTGGAGAGCGATCTGGCGCTGGCATTGCTGAAACGCCTGCAGCGTACGCGGCCCGACCTGCGCATCGTGGTCATGTCGGCGACCCTCGATTCCGCTCACGTGGCGCAATACCTTCACGGTTGTCCTGTCCTGCGTTCCGAGGGACGGCAGTTCGAACTTGCGATCAGCCATCTGCCCTACTCCCCAAAGCCGCTGGAAGCGCAGGTGACCGAAGCGCTTGAGCTGCTGATCGCCGAGGAAACCTCCGGAGACATTCTGGCTTTCTTGCCCGGGGCCGCCGAGATACGACGCGCCATGCGCGAGAGCCAGGCACTCGCGCAGCCGGGCTGGATTGGTGGTGCTGCCGCTACACGGCGACCTGCCGCCGGCAGAACAGGACCGCGCAGTCGCGCCCGCCAGCCAACGAAAAGTCATCCTGGCTACGAATGTCGCGGAAAGCTCGGTGACCGTTGAGGGCGTGACGGCGGTCATCGATAGCGGACTAGCGCGCATCGCAAGCTATTCCCAGTGGACCGGACTGCCGACGCTCCAGATCGGCCGGGTGAGCAAGGCTTCCGCGAAACAAAGAGCGGGACGAGCGGGACGCACCGGACCCGGCCGTGTGCTGCGGCTCTACACAATGGAGGATTACCTGCGCCGGCCGGAGCACGACGAACCCGAGATCGTGCGCAGCGATCTATCCCAACTCTGCCTCGCTCTGCGAGCCATGGGGATTGACACCATCGATGGAATGGACTGGCTGGATGCGCCTCCGGCGGCTGCGGTCGAGAGGGCTGACGTGCTTCTCGATCGCCTGGGGGCCACGGGAGCCATGGCGGGGCAGCTGGCCCGGTATCCTCTGCATCCACGCCTGTCGCGTATTCTCACCGCGGCCATGGAGCGCGATGTGGGCGAGGACGGCTGTATGGCGGCAGCACTGCTCGGATCGGGCGCTCGCTCGGAGAAGAACGACCTGCTTGCGGCCATGGATGCAGAGCAGGATTACCGCACGCTGCAGCAAGATTGAGCAATTGCGCAGGATCGCCCGGCCGGCCCGGCAGACACAACACAATGACGATGCTTTGCTGCTATCGGTGCTGGCCGGCTTTCCGGATCGCGTTGCGCGGCGGCGGGCAGGTAACCAAGTGCTGCTGTCGAGCGGCGCATCGGCGGAGCTGGCGGGGGAGCCTCCCGGCTACGAATTCATGATGGCGGTTGATGCTGAGGACCGCAAAGATAAACCACTGCCGTTGATCCGTATGACGGCACGCATCGAACCGGAGTGGTTGATTGAGCTATTTCCGGATCATGTGCGCGAGCAATCGGGCGTAGAGTGGAACCGCGTGGCGGAGCGAGTGGACGCGGTGAGCGCCCTGCGATATGACGAGCTGGTGATTCAGGAATCGCGGGGCGCGGCGCCCGATGCGGAGGCCGCGCGGGAACTGCTGGCGCAGAAGGCGCTCGAAGCAGGCATCGATCGCTTCGTCGACAGGGATGCCTTGGACGAATTTCTAGCGCGCATTGCGTTCGCCGGTTTTGAGGCGCCTGACCTTGCCGCAGGAGCTCAAGGGAATCTGCCTTGGCTTGCGGAGCTTCATCGAATTGAAGATTGCCGCGGCAGACTTTATTCCCATGCTCGAACGGAAGGTGGGAACGCGGCAGCTCAGCGACATCGCTCCAATGCGCGTCCGATTGCCAAACGGGCGCGAGACCAAGGTTCACTACGAACACGGCAAGCCGCCCTGGATTGCCTCTCGCCTGCAGGATTTTTTCGGCATGCGGGAGACGCCGCGGATTGGACTTGGGCGGACGCCGGTGGTGGTTCACTTGCTGGCTCCCAATCACCGGGCCGTGCAAACGACGACGGATCTGGCGGGATTCTGGGAGCGGCTGTATCCCCAGGTGCGCCGGGAGCTGATGCGCCGGTATCCGCGGCACTCCTGGCCGGAACGGCCGTAGGGGGTGCGGTTGCCATACCTATGCAGGGCGCGGAGGCGCCGGAAGTCTCACATGCAGGACGTTTCTCAGATAATTGATGTTGACCGCGAGATTGTCCCGGATGCTGCCGGTGCCGTCGCCCCGCCGGGGTGCGTCGAGATCGTAGACCACCCATCCCTTGAAGTTTCGATGGCGTAACAGTTTGAAGATTGCCGGGAAGTCGACACCGCCGGCGCCGAGATTGTGGTACAGGCTGGCCTGACGGTGCTCCGCCTGTGTGGGCGTTGATGTATTACCGCGATACTTAGGATAGGTATCTTTCAGGTGTACTTCCGCGAGTCGCGGAAAATAATCGCCGATGATCTGCAACGCATCCCCGCCACCCAGTGTCAAATGCGCGGTGTCGGCCGTGAGCCACACATATTCGGGATCGGTGAGAGCCATCACCGTGCGTATCTCATGCTCCCGTTCCATCGGTCCCCAGATATGTGGATGCGGCGCCAGTCTTACCCCAAAGACATGCGTCTGCCTGCCGATCTCATCGAGTGTGTTGGCCAGAATCTTGAGCTGATCGCCGTTTGGGCCGCCTTGCGGACGGCTGCCCATATTGGTCTTCCAATGATTACAACCGCACGGCGCCAGAAAATCGTGGGCGAAGTTCACCATCGCGGCTATGAGTGCGGCATTCCCCTGCTTACTGATCCATGGGTTCGCACCTGAAGTGGGCCGCGCGCCCGGCAGATCGCCAACGTCGATTAATTCGATGCCCGCCGCATCGCACATTCGCTTGAGGGCGAGGGGATTGCCCAAAAACTGCGCGGCTTGTCCTGAATAGGGCTCGACGCCTTGCAAACCGAAGCGCGCTGTATCGGAGACGATTTGCTGCATATCCGTCGACATGCGGAGATTGCCATTCGGCCAATCCCCCCACAAGGAACCGGTGATCCCATAGCGAATGTACGGGTCGATCGGATCGAGAGGTTTGGGGGCGGCGGCGCCACATGAGGC
>CAWCCU010000004.1:0-411118 GCA_963794195.1 uncultured Acidobacteriaceae bacterium | reverse complement strand
CTGGTTCATTGCACTTTCTGTAGGCGGGCAATCAGTTTTTGTGCGAAGTTTTCTTCGGATTCCGACCATAACAATCTCGCGCTAGCGCCCGAGTTCTTCTCGATCCTGCTGGTAAAATCCACCAGTTTCGCCACGTTCGTTCGCACCCGCTGCTCGGCTTCTTCATTCAGTTCCACTTCCTCCTGCAAAAACGGTGCGTCCAATCCCAGGTCAATTTGGATCTGACCTTCCTGTTGACTCGCGCCTTCATCAAATTCCGAAGACCGAACGAAGAAGGACACTCGTGAGGGTTGCTGCACCCACCGCTGTCCGTTTTTCTCAAACATCCAAAGGTCCCAGAACGCTTCGAACGTATATGCATAATCGTCATGCAATAAATCCGATGCGATGAGCACGGCCTGCTCCGGAGGAATTCCGGGAACATAACGCTGCTCAAGAACGGTAGCTTCCTCCCAGGAAACCGGATGGATCGCAATATGATTGATCCCCGGTTGCAGACTCGAAAAATGGAATTGCCGCATGACCGCGAGGGCATGAGGGAGCATTTCATCAGCCTCGAAACTGGGAAACCAAAGACTCAAATACAGAGGGTCGGGCATAAGTAACTCGCGAGTCCGCTGGTTGCGGTAATCACTATTGTAAACTCGGTCTCGATTGCTGTCGTTGGTCGTTCGCCGTTAGTCGTTGGCCAAAACCGCGCTGCCAACGACGCGCGACGAACGACCAACGACGGTTTTTTTGACAGTGGGAAAGGCCGCTGTTAACATCGAAAGGTTGTAATATCCGCCAACATCGTCGTCCCCGTCGTCTAGCTCGGCCTAGGACATCGCCCTTTCACGGCGGTAACACGGGTTCAAATCCCGTCGGGGACGCCAACCACCTAATCAATGAGTTACCGGGATTTCCCCAGAAACTCGCGGTACAACGACGTTACAACTTGGTGTCGAGCGGATCATGCCGACTACGTTGCTTTGTGCCGCTCGCTTCTGCGGACTCAGGGCCTGTGTGTAGGCGTCCCGGGTCATTTTTGCTGTTGAGTGCCGCAACAACTCCTGCACAACTTTGACATCCTCCCCGTTGCCCTTGAGCAAACGTAGAAAACGTGTGGCGAAATGTGTGCCACGACATCTTCTTGTTGGTCCCCAGTTTTCGAGCAGCAGCAGATGCATCTCTTCAACTTCGAGAATGTCAGGTGTTCGCTCACGCTTTGCAGAAACACGCACACCAGAACCCTTTTGTTGTCCCAGCTTCTATCATTCAGCGCATGAATCTTCTTCATCCTCTCAACGTCGCGCGGCGTGAGGGGACGCACCCAGAAACGTCTCCCATGTCCCTTGACAAACCTAGCGATCGAAGACTAAAAATCTAAAAAGTCATTTACTCTCGGATACCCGCGGAGATCATTTCGATGGAGCAATCCCGCAGAGACTTCTTTAAAGCAGTAACGGTCGGTGCCGTTGGCGCCACCGTCTTTGGCTTCGACCTCAAGCCTGCCTACGCGCAACTCAAAGAGTTAAAGATTGCGCGCGCTGCCGAAACGCGCTCAACCTGTCCCTATTGCGCGGTGGGTTGCGGGGTCCTTATCTACACCATCGGCGACCGTGCGAAGAATGTCACGCCGCAGGTGATCCACGTCGAAGGCGATCCTGATCATCCTACTAACCGCGGGACGCTGTGTCCCGAAGGGCTCGTCGCTCGAGCAGGACATGCTCAACCCGCGGCGGCTTACGAAGCCGCAAGTCCGGCGTCCGGGCGCGAGGGATTGGCAGGACATTTCCTGGGATACGCTCTCGATGAAATTGCGCAGTGGACGAAGAAAACGCGCGACAGCTCGTTTGTCGAAAAAGATGTCAATGGTCGCACGGTGAATCGATGCGAAGGCATCTCGTTCATCGGCGGCTGTACCGACACAAATGAATTCAATTTTTTGGCCGTCAAGGCCATGAGGGGGTTGGGCTTGGTTTATTTAGAAAACCAAGCCCGTGTTTGACACGGCCCCACGGTCTCAAGTTTGGGACCAACATTTGGACGCGGAGCCATGACGAATGGCTGGATCGACATCAAGAACACTGACATGATGCTGATCATGGGCGGCAATCCCGCCGAAAACCATCCCTGCGGTTTCAAGTGGGCGATGGAAGCCAAGCGCAACCGTAACGCCAAGCTCATTTCCGTTGATCCCCGATTCACACGCACATCGGCTACCGCCGATCTCTTCGTACAAATCCGTGCCGGCTCCGACATCGCATTCCTGGGCGGGTTGATCCGCTACGCGATCGAAAACAACCGGATCGCCAAAGAGTATCTCGTCAACTACACTAATGCCGCCTTCATTGTGAAAGAGGGTTTCAAGCTTCCTGAGGATGGCTTGTACTCTGGATTTGATTCCACAACGGGCAAGTACGATTTGTCCACGTGGAATTATGAATCAGCCGGAGGTTCTGGCGGACAATCGGGGCAGGCTGGCGCGACCGGTCACGCACCCGAACCCATGCCGGGAAAAGTGGGGGAGCTGTGCCACCTCCGGCTCTGCCTGCAAATGTCGCTTACGACCTCACACTCCAGCATCCGCGCTGCGTCTTCCAATTGATGAAGCAACAGTATTCGCGCTACACGCCGGAAGTGGTGGAACGGATTACCGGCATCCCAAGAGATCAGTATCTAAAAGCCGTCGATTTATTCACGTCCATTCGCAAAGACGGCGACATGAAAAAGGTCGCGACCATCATCTATGCGGTGGGTTGGACGCAACATAGTTTTGGAACTCAGATCATCCGCACGGCCGCCATGATTCAACTTCTGCTGGGCAACGTAGGACGAGCGGGAGGGGGCGTGAACGCGCTTCGCGGACATTCCAACATCCAGGGCGCCACCGATATGGCGGGTCTTTACGATTCGCTGCCCGGTTATCTGAAAGCGCCTGTTCCCGATGATAAAGACTTGGCTACGTATCTGAAGCGCACTACGCCGGGACCGTCGAAGCCCTCGCCGTGGGCTTCCATGAACTACTACGCGAACACGCCAAAATTCGTGGTGTCGTTGCTGAAATCGTTGTACGGGGATGCTGCCACAAAAGAAAACGGATTTGGCTTCGATTACTTACCCAAGCCGGGCCAGGACTGTTCATGGACCCACATTTGGGATGACATGTACAACGACAAGATTAAGGGCATGCTCGCCTTCGGGATGAACGGCGTAATGATTGGACCGGACACCAACAAAAACATTAATGCCCTGAAGAAAGCTGACTGGCTGGTGGTGGGCGAAATTTATGAAGACGAAACCAGCGAGTTCTGGCGAGCCCCGGGGATCACAGCCGAAGAACAGAAAAATATCAAGACCACGGTCTACCGGCTGCCTTGCGCTGGCTTTGCCGAAAAAGATGGCAGCATGACCAACTCCGCGCGTTGGGTGACGTGGAAATATGCCGCGGTTCCACCTCCTGGGCAAGCGCGACTCGACCAGGACATCATCGCCGAGATTTTCCTGCGAGTTCGCGACCTCTATAAAAAGGAGGGCGGAAAATTCCCTGACCCTATTCTGAACCTGAGTTGGGCATACGCGGATGCGGCTCATCCTCCACTTTCGCAAGTGGCCATGGAAATCAACGGTAAAGCTCTAGCCGACCTGAAAGACGATGCGACGGGGCAGGTCATAAAGGCCGGCCAACAGTTGCCTGGATTTGCTTGGTTGAAAGACGACGGTACGACGATGTGCGGCAACTGGATCTATTCCGGCATGTGGACCGAGGCAGGATCGCAGGTTCAGAAACGAGGCACGGAGGATCCGTCCGGGATGGGTGTTTTCCCCAACTGGGCATGGTCCTGGCCGGCGAACCGGCGCGTGCTTTACAATCGCGCGTCATGTAATCCGGAGGGGAAGCCATGGGATCCGGATCGCAAGCAGATCTGGTGGAACGAAGTGGCGGGGAAATGGGTTGGCAACGACGTGCCCGACTTCAAGCCTGACTCCAATCCGAAAGACCATATGGGACCCTTCATCATGAATCCCGAAGGCATCGGGCGTTTATTCGCTCCGATTGGTGTGCTCGCGGATGGGCCGTTCCCTGAGCATTATGAGCCAATCGAAAGCCCGACTAAGAACCTGCTGCATCCCGATCAGTCGAATAACCCGCTGGTAAAGAAGTTCAAAACACCTTTCGATAAGTTTGGATCACCTGAGGAATACAGCATCGTTTGTACCACCTACCGGCTGACCGAGCAGTATCACTACTGGACGAAAAATAATCCGATGAATGTTCAGCTCATTCCGGAACCGTTTGTAGAAATCCCAGTGGAGTTAGCGGACGAAAAAGGAATTCGCGGAACGGACAAGATCAAGGTCATCAGCGCGCGCGGAACCTACATCGCAAAAGCCTTTGTTACTCGGCGACTGAAACCCATGATGATCGACGGCAAGAAGGTCTATCAGATCGGGTTGCCGATTCATCAAGGATTCCGCGGCATTACAGAAGATGAAGGAAGAAATGCGCGGACGCCGGCGAATTTGCTGACTCCGGCAGTCACCGATCCGAATGCCCACACCCCTGAATCGAAGGGCTTCTTAGTGAAAGTCGAGAAAGCGTAGGAGACCATGAGCCAGGCGGCAACAGAACTAATCCGAATTTCCGGGCACGCGGGAGTCGTTCCGGGGAAAGGCCTGAACCGGGAATTCGAGGTCTGCAAGCTGGTGGATACCACGACATGTATTGGCTGCAAAGCATGTGAAGTGGCATGCCTGGAGTGGAACGGTTATACCTTCACCGAGACTAGTTTTGACAACACTTACCAGACGATGCCGGAGACGGCATGGAATTACTGGAACCTGATCAAGTTCAATGAACATGAGCGCGCCGACGGCAGCATGATGCTGCTAATGCGCAAGGACCAGTGCATGCACTGTGCGGATCCGGGTTGCCTCGCAGCTTGCCCGGCCGATGGCGCGATTGTCCAGTACGCCAACGGCATCGTCGATTTCCAGGAGGCCAATTGCATCGGATGCGGGTATTGCATGACCGGGTGCCCTTTCAATATTCCGAAATTCGATCCTCCATCGCGCAAAGTCTTTAAGTGCACCCTATGCAATGACCGCGTGTCAGTGGGACTCGAGCCAGCCTGCATCAAGGCTTGTCCGACTGGCTGCCTGCATTTTGGGACGAAATCCGAAATGAAAGAGTTGGCGGAGACTCGGGCTGAGCAACTTCGCACCAACTCCGGATTCCAGGATGCAGGAGTGTACGATCCGGCGGGAGTGGGCGGAACCCATGTGATATACGTTCTGCACGACGCGAAGAATCCGGAGTTGTACGGCGGACTTCCGAAGGATCCGCAGATTCCCTGGTCGGTGCGCCTGTGGAAAGGGCCGCTGAAGTGGCTGGGTAATCTGGCGATCGTTGGCGGCATTGCCGGGATGGCATTGCACTACATGCGATTTGGACCGAAGAAAGAAGAACCGATTCCTCCGGATGACGACGTCAATGTTGAGAGGCGCGTATGACCACCGATGCCGTTTCACGCTCGAGCGCCGCGAACCAAAACGAGGAGACGATCGTCCGCTACAGTTTTGGGGAGCGCGTAAATCATTGGATCGGCGCGCTCTCATACACCTACCTGCTGATCACTGGCCTCGCATTCTGGTCGCCTTATCTGTATTGGTTGGCTGCGATTGTGGGCGGCGGTCCCGCAGCGAGATTCTCGCATCCCTGGGCCGGTTTGATTTTTACGGCATCACTCGTCTGGACCTTCAAAGAGTGGCGCCGCGACATGAGAATTGACGACGCGGATCGGGCCTGGGCGAAGGCAATCCCGGATTACATAAAGAATGAAGACGACAAACTGCCTCCCGTCGGCCGCTTCAACTTTGGACAAAAACTTTTCTTCTGGGGAATTTTCTACGGCGTAATTCTGTTACTCCTCTCCGGCGTCGTCTTGTGGTATACGGAGGCCTTCCGTGGAGTTTACGGTTCGTGCGCTACACCGCCATTCTGGTTCATGCGAGCGTGGCGCTCGTCACGATTGGCCTGTTCCTGATTCACGTATATATGAGCGCGGTCCTTGAGGAAGGCAGCTTTGGCTCCATGATCCATGGCCGCGTCACCCGAGCGTGGGCTTGGACGTTCCACCGCACCTGGTACTACCAGATCACCGGCAATAACCCGAGCCGGAAAAATGACGGAAGCGAAGTGGGATCGCCGCATCCGCCGTGCCAACGAACTAACCTCTTCTTATCCTTTTTCCGCTGAAGGACTTCGCTACTACGCCCGCATTGCAACATTTCAGAAGAGCCTTTACAGCGAAATCCAGAAAGCTCTCGCCGATTCGCCGAGGTTTCCATTGATCGACCTCTGCGGGATGAATTAGATCTTTTCCTGCTGCTCCCGAAATTTGCCCAGTTCCTGTCACTGGTCCAGCAGATTGCGCCAGCGCCACTCGCTCAAGCCTCCGCCGATCTGGCGCAGAAGGGACCAGCGGGCTGGCAGCACGCGATCGAAGACTTCTGGCACGGGGATCTCGAATTGGCGGTTGGAGTGGACGAGACTGGGCAAGCCGATTCCTCGGCATCCAGTCGACAATGCTCACCTGGATTTTTCTTCAACCCTACGCCGAATATCTTGCAGATCACCGCGAAATCGCCGTAGTCGACGGAACTCCATCCACCTGTCCACTTTGCGGTGGCAAGCCGACCGTCGGCGTGTTGCGGAGCGAAGGCGACGGTGCGAAAAAGTCGCTGATTTGCATGCTCTGCGCTCACGAGTGGACTTTTCGAAGAATTTATTGTCCGGCATGTGGAGAAGAACGAGAGCCGCAGATGGCGTTCTACTCCGCTCCCGAAATCGCGCACGTCCGCGTGGACGTCTGCGACACCTGCCATATCTATTTAAAGAGTATCGATTTAACCAAGACTGGACTGGCCGTTCCCGTAGTGGACGAGTTGGCGACCATACCTCTTGACCTGTGGGCGCGCGAGCACGGGTACATGAAATTGCAAATCAATCTGCTGGGGACTTGAACCCGCCGACGCTCATATTCGCGAACTGCTCATTGCTGAAACAATCTTGCTCTATTCATGGTTCACACACGGTTTTCCGTTCTCATCTGGTGGTTGAGGGTTGGGGACGATAGTTTGCGAACTGTGGGTCGTTTGAAAATTCAGCCCCGGATTTTCTTTGGTATTGTTGACAGGTCGGACTACCCCTTGCCTGATGATTAGGTTCGACGGACAAAAAAATTAACTTTTGTCGTCCTGGCAAAATACTTCCTAGCGAAAGGTGACTAAGTGACAGTTTCTGGAGATGAGAAAAAGGAATCGCGATGAATTTAGCTCTATGGATCGTTCAAGGCATCCTGGCGGCTGCCTTCGTGGCCTCCGGTGGAATGAAACTGTTTGCTTATGAGAAGTACAAAGCAACCACCGAAAAGAACGGGCCGAGCGGATTGACGCGAGGATTGGTTTCATTCATCGGTGTTGCCGAACTCGCGGGGGCCATCGGAATCGTTCTACCGGTGGCGGTTGGCGTCGCTCCGTGGCTGAGCGCATGGGCAGCCGCCGGACTTTCAGCCATCATGCTGCTGGCGATCGGCTACCACGTGCGTCGTCGGGAATCACCGGTAGCGCCGGCTGTTCTCTTTGCATTGGCGGCGTTTGTGGTGTTTGGACGTTTTTCTCGCTGAGCGTAAGCAAGAGGAAAACGCAGCCGCTATGAGGGGCAACGCAACTGGTCTCGGCTACCGTCCCCATCGTTCGCCAACTATAATTGATCAGGAACGCGGATCGACGAAAGTGGAGAAGCCTGAGAATCTAGTCGATGGCGGCCTCTTCGCCTGGCGATACGGATTTTATCAATGCCGCTTCGTGGACGAGGATATCTATTCTTGACTGGCGTGCTCTTGAATATTGAACACTAATAAGGTACATCGGAGACTAAGGAAAATTTTATGAGCACCAATCGCGCGGTGCGACCGGCCTCCGCAAGAGTCGTCCCCACGACGAGCGAGGCCAATGTTTCAGATCTTCTTCAACAGTACGGGTTTGGCTCGACCCCATTTATCGGTACAGAAAACGCTACGTACGAACGGCGACTGGTTTTTGATCGAGCGATCGACCCGAAAGCAGCGAGCGCACGGGAGCGCTTTGAGGCATTCGCCACCTCGGTGAGAGACATTCTTGCACAGCGTTGGGTGCTGACCAAGAATACATATGAACGTGAGAATGCAAAACGAATCTATTACCTTTCGATGGAGTTTCTCATCGGCCGTTCGTTAGCCAACAACGTCACAAATCTTTTGCTTGATCCCCTTATACGGCAAGCGGCTCCAGCTTTAGGGGTCGACTGGCTGGAACTGGTCGAACAGGAACCGGATGCGGGCTTGGGTAACGGAGGGTTGGGGCGCCTGGCAGCGTGCTATCTCGATTCAATGGCCACCATGCAGCTTCCGGCCACGGGCTATGGTTTGCGCTATGAGTACGGCATGTTCAAGCAATCGATCGTAGATGGCTGGCAGAAAGAGAATCCAGACAATTGGCTCCGCGATATCGATCCGTGGGAAATCGCCCGGCCGCACGAGCAGGTGGAAATCAAGCTGAACTGCTCGTTTCAGATGCGAGAGGGGAAACTTCACGCCATTCGAGACCGGCCATCGACCCTGATCGGTATTCCATATGATCGCCCGGTGGTGGGCTATGGCGGAAAGGCGATCAACACTCTTCGGCTCTGGGCCGCCGCTGCACCGGATTACTTCGATTTTCAGAAGTTTGGCACTGGCGATTTCGTAGGCGCACTGAGCGAGACCCTCGAAGCGGAGTCGCTGACACGGGTACTGTATCCCGATGACACCACGACGGCGGGGCAAGGACTGCGCTTTTTTCAGGAATATTTCCTGGTCGCGTGTTCGATGGCCGACTTGGTGCGCCGCTTCCAGCGTCACAACACGGATTGGAACCAGTTGCCGGAGAGAGTCGCCATCCAACTAAATGATACGCATCCGTCGATGTCAGTCCCCGAACTGATGCGCATCCTGCTGGACGATGCACACTTGGGTTGGGACCAGGCCTGGGACCTCACGAAGAAGGTACTCGCCTACACAAATCACACCTTGTTGCCGGAAGCTCTGGAGAAATGGCCGGTGGCGTGGTTCGAGATCCTGTTTCCCCGTCATTTGGAGATTATCTACGAGATCAACCGCCGGCTACTCGACGAAGTTCGAGTCCGGTTTCCGGGCGACGACGGACGAGTGCAGCGAGTAAGCCTCGTGGAAGAAGGCAGCCAGCGGAAGATACGCATGGCTAACCTGGCGATCGTCGGAACTCACAGCACAAATGGAGTGGCTGCGATCCACTCGAAGCTGTTGCGAACTGTGACGGTGAAGGACCTCGCCGAAGTCTTCCCTGAGCGTTTTAACAACAAAACCAATGGCGTGACACCGAGACGCTGGTTACTCGAAGCTAATCCACCTCTGGCCCGCGCGATCACACAGGTCATCGGTGACAAGTGGACGACCGACCTGAGCCAGCTCAAACAGCTCAAGTCCCTTGCGGAGGACCCTGGTTGTCGCGACGTGTTCCTCAAGGCGAAGCGAGAAGCCAAAGAGCAGTTTGCCAATTGGCTCAAGTCGACCTCAGGGCAGATCGTGGACCCGGATTCCATCTTCGACTGCCAGATCAAACGCATCCACGAGTACAAGCGGCAGTTGATGAATGCGCTGCGGATCATTGTGGTTTACAACCGCCTGCGGGCGAATCCCGCCATGACGATCCTGCCGCGCACATTTTTCTTTGCAGGGAAAGCTGCGCCAGCTTACAAGTTGGCCAAGCTCATCATAAAATTTATCAATAATCTGGCGGAGACGATTGATGGCGACCCTGCTATGCGCGGCCGGCTCAAGGTAGTTTTTCTACCCGAATACAATGTTTCGCTGGCAGAACGGCTGATTCCAGCCAGCGACGCCTCCAATCAGATCTCAACCGCCGGCTACGAGGCCAGTGGAACGAGCAATATGAAATTCATGATGAACGGGGCCTTGACGGTTGGAACACGCGATGGCGCCACCATCGAAATGGCGGAAGAAGCAGGGGAAGATAATCTTTTCCTGTTCGGCCTCACTGTAGAACAAGTCGAGTCCAGCCGAGCCTGGTATGACCCGCACTGGCATTATGAACATGAACCGGAGACCCGGGCTGCGCTGGACCTCATTTTCTCCGACCACTTCAGCCGTAACGAGCCGGGAGTTTTCACGCCCTTGCGGGATACGCTACTGACTCAAGGCGACCACTATATGCACTTGGCCGACCTGACCTCTTACTGCCAGGCGCACGAACGGCTCGGTGCGCTTTATGCTGACCCCGGGGCGTGGGCGCACAAAACAATCCTGAACGTAGCGAGTTCCGGGAAGTTCTCGAGCGATCGGGCTATCGGCGAATACTCATCTGATATCTGGAAGGTGCAACCATGCCCAGTACCGTAAAGATCCAGTCGACAACCACCCAGGCAATTTCGCCATTGGCGGGTAAACCCGCCCCCAAGGAAATTCTGGTGGACGTGGCGCGCCTGGATCAGGATTATTTCGACCGTCATCCCAATGTGGATGATCCCAATCAGCTGGTCAGCTTCGGCACCAGCGGACACCGCGGATCGCCTTTGAACGGGACATTCACCGAAGCGCATATCCTCGCGATCACTCAGGCCATCTGTGATTACCGGCGCGAGCAGCGAACAGACGGCCCACTCTACATGGGGAAAGACACGCACGCGGTTTCGGGCCCGGCGCAGCGCACCGCACTCGAGGTGCTGGCAGCGAACAACGTGGAGACGATCATTCAGCGAGGCGACGGTGTGACTCCGACGCCGGTGATCTCGCGAGCGATTCTGGTTTACAACCGCGGTCGCAGTCAGAAAGACCATCTGGCTGATGGCATCGTGATTACGCCATCGCACAATCCGCCCGAGGATGGAGGTTTCAAGTACAACCCGCCAAACGGCGGGCCAGCCGATACCGACGTCACCCGCTGGGTGCAGGACCGGGCGAATGATCTGTTGCGATCAGGAAATGTTGCGGTCAAGCGAGTTGCGATTGCCAAAGCCATGCAGGCCGCGACCACACACCAGGAAGACTTCGTCCTGCCGTACGTTCGTGATCTGAAGAATATCATTGATATTGACGCGATCCGCGGCGCTGGCCTCAAGCTTGGCGTCGATCCGTTAGGCGGCGCTTCGCTGCCCTATTGGGACCCGATTAATTCCCTTTACGGCTTGGATGTCACTATTACGAATCCGTTAATTGACCCGACGTTTTCGTTCATGACTGTCGATCACGACGGCAAAATCCGAATGGATTGTTCGAGTCCCTATGCGATGGCCCGGCTGATCGGGTTGAAGGACAAATACCAGGTGGCCTTCGCTAACGACACGGACGCCGACCGGCACGGCATTGTCACTCCGGCTGCCGGGCTGATGAATCCGAACCATTACCTTGCTGTGGCTATCCAATATCTGCTCATGCATCGACCTCACTGGCGCAATAATGTTGCCGTCGGCAAAACGCTGGTGAGCAGCAGCATGATCGATAGGGTGGTTCGTAAACATGGCCGTAAGCTTCTCGAAGTGCCGGTAGGTTTTAAATGGTTTGTACCGGGCCTGGTCGACGGCTCGTGCTGCTTTGGCGGGGAAGAGAGCGCTGGAGCGAGTTTTCTTCGGCTCGACGGCACGGTGTGGACGACCGATAAGGACGGCCTGATCATGGACCTGCTCGCGGCCGAGATTTCGGCACGCACGGGCAAGGATCCCGGCGTGCATTTCCGCGAGTTGACGGCGGAGTTCGGCACGCCGTACTACACGCGGATTGACGCCGCCGCTACGCCGGAGCAGAAAGCGAAGTTGGCAAAACTCACACCAGGCGCAGTAAAGGAGTCAGAGCTGGCGGCGGAGCCAATCATCGCCAAGCTGACCAAAGCTCCGGGCAATGATGCTCCCATTGGCGGCCTGAAAGTTGTAGCCGCGAGCGGCTGGTTCGCCGCCCGACCCTCCGGCACCGAAAACATCTACAAGATTTACGCAGAAAGTTTCAAGAGCCAAACGCATCTGGCGGCGATTGTGAGCGAAGCCCAGGAGATGGTGAACAATGCGCTGGGTTCGGGAGCCCGATAGTGACCGATAACGGCGGGCGAGTCAGGGTTTCGCCGTTTCCGTCGGAATATCGTGCTTCGGGTTTACTGCTGCACGTGACCTCTCTGCCGTCAGCGTATGGCATCGGCGATTTGGGAGCGGGAGCTTTCTCATGGATTGATCGACTCCGCGATTCCGGCCAAAGCTGGTGGCAGTCGCTACCGCTGGGCCCGACCGGTTACGGAAACTCGCCTTATCAATCGCTATCGTCGTTCGCCGGCAATGCGCTGCTGATCAGTCCCGACTCGCTAATTTCGGATGGCCTACTAGAGGCGGGCGACGGGCCTCATTTTTCCGCGGAGACCGTGGACTACGATTTAGTAATTGCGTTCAAGCAACGGCTGCTCGAGACGACGTGGGCAAACTTTAAGGCCGGAAAACGGAACGATCTGCGGCCCGCCTATGATGCGTTCCGCGCGACGCATGCAAACTGGTTGGACGACTATGCTTTATTCAGGGCGCTGAAATTAAAGCATCATGGCGCGTACTATCTGGAGTGGCCCGCGGATTTGGCCCAGCGCAGACCAGAGGCGCTTGCAGGAGCGCGCCGCGAATTGGCAGATAGAATTGAGCAGGTTCGCTTTGTACAATTTCTGCTGTTCCGTCAGGCGGACCAACTCAAGGAGCATGCCCACGGCAAGGGTGTGAGCTTGATCGGCGACCTGCCGTTTTTTGTTTCTCCGGACTCCAGTGATGTCTGGGCTAATCCGGAATTCTTTTTGTTAGACGAGCATCGCCGGCCGCGCTTTGTTGCCGGAGTTCCACCCGACTACTTCAGCGCACAGGGACAATTGTGGGGCAATCCCGTTTACAACTGGGACGCGCTTCGTGCGACCGGTTATCGCTGGTGCATAGACCGTTTGCGTGCTCTGCTGAATCATGTGGATGTAATCCGGCTTGATCACTTTCGCGGTTTCGCCGCCGCCTGGCATGTTCCGGCCGGTGCCTCAACGGCCCAATCCGGCCAATGGATGCCCGGTCCGGGCGCCAGCTTTTTTGAAGCCGTGCAATCCGAACTGGGCCAACTGCCTTTTATCGCGGAGGATTTGGGTCTCATTACTCCTGATGTGCGGGCATTGCGGGACCAATTTCGAGTGCCCGGCACTCGGGTGCTGCAATTTGCCTTCGATGGGCAAACGGACAATCCATATCTTCCGCGCAACTTTGTTTCCAACACAGTCGTTTACACCGGGACCCACGACAACTCCACGACGCGCCAATGGTATGAAGAATTACCTGATTACCAGCGGCAGAATTTCTGGAATTATCTACAGCGCGCACCGGACCGAAGTGATGAGGCGGCTGCGGAGCTGATGCGCCTGGCCTGGTCTTCACCTGCGGCGCTCGCCATGGCTCCATTGCAGGATTTGCTCAACCTCGGGAGTGAGGCTCGCATGAACGTGCCGGGCCGGGCGGATGGAAACTGGCGTTGGCGCGTCCGGGAAGATATGTTGTCCTCCGATGCTTTTCGATGGTTGCAGCAGTTGACAGTTAGCTCAAACCGGTCAGTTGGCTCCGCGATTATGCAACCGGCTGTGCACGAGCGGTAAAAATCCCGATCTGAAGTAGCGTGGAAGGTCAGGCATGACGATTCAAGTTGCCAAGAGCATCCTGCTGGTGGTGAGCGCACTCTTTCCGATTGTCGATCCTATCGGGGGCAGCCCCGTGTTTTTGTTGCTGACCAGAGATTACCCGGCGGAGACGCGCAGAGTACTGGCTCGCCGCATTATGTTCAACAGTTTTGTACTACTGATTGCGTCCTACACCATCGGATCTCATGTCCTCTCATTCTTTGGAATTTCGATTCCAGTGGTGCAGGTGGGTGGCGGATTGATTGTAATTTCAACGGGCTGGGCGATGTTGAATCAGAAGGATGGGGGTGACCGGGACACAGTCACCAAGCGAACGCTTACTTGCGCCGACGCTCTCAACCAGGCGTTTTACCCGCTGACACTGCCCCTGACAGTCGGCCCGGGCTCCATCTCGGTTGCAATCACTTTAGGGGCGAACGAAACGACGCACCATTTGGGAGCAAGCTTGTTGGCGTTTTTGGCGGCGGCGATTGGTTGCGCTTTCGTGGCGGCTACAATTTATCCCTGTTACGCCTTTGCCGATCGGTTGGCGAGCGTGATGGGTACGACTGGAATGAATGTAATTCTGCGGCTGTCCTCGTTTCTGCTGGTATGCATTGGCGTGCAGATCTTCTGGAACGGGGCGAGCAAGCTGCTTAGTTCATTGCCGCAAGTCGCCAGTCTGGTGGCGCATTGAGAGGATGAGAGCATCGTGAAAAATCCAAACCTAAACCTGCCCGCCAATGCTAATTCGCCTGCGAATTCCGCCAATCCCTTGCCCACGAAACGTCAGACATGGGAACAAGCTGAAGGCAACCCATTACCGCTGGGAGTGAGGTGGATCGAGGAGGAGCAGGCGTTCAACTTTGCCGTTCACTCAGAACATGCAGACAGCGTCACTCTGTTCCTCTATTCTCCAGCCGATTTGGTCAATCCCCTGCTCACGGTTCGATTCAATTTTCTGCACAACAAGTCGGGACGGATTTGGCACTGCAGGATCCCGCTCGCAAAGATTGGTGACGCTCACTATTACGCATACTCCGTGTCGGGAGAGAACATTCCTCAGCTCCACAGCTTTGACCCGCAAAAGATTCTGCTCGACCCTTATGCGAAATCCATTTTCTTTCCTCCCGGTTTCGATCGCACCTTGGCGATGCGGGAAGGATCGAATGCAGGCCATGCGCCGTTGGGAGTGTTGAGCGATCACCGCTCGACATTTGACTGGGCGGGAGTTCGTCCGCCGCATCATGAGTCGGATGCAATCATCTACGAACTTCATGTGAAAGGCTTCACCAAGAACCCAAACTCGGGTGTCGATCCATCGCGTGCCGGCACATATGCCGGTTTAGTGGAAAAGATCCCGTATCTGAAGGAGCTTGGGAGTGACCATTGTCGAACTGATGCCGGTTTTTCAGCGCGATCCGCAGGAGGGCGACTACTGGGGCTATATGCCTTTAAACTTCTTCGCGCCCCATGCCCAGTATGCGAGCATGGAGCGGCGATGAGCAGCATCTTGAATTCAAGAACATGGTGAAGGCCTTTCATCAGGCGGGTATCGGCGTGGTGTTGGACGTCGTGTACAACCACACTTGCGAGGGCGACCACCGAGGGTCCGATCTACAGCTACAAAGGACTCGACAGCGCCGGCTATTACATGATGTCTTCCGATCCGGCCAATCCCTATGCCAATTACTCGGGCACCGGCAATACCCTGAATTTCGGGCAGGCGCACGTGCGCAAGATGGTGATCGACAGTTTGCGCTATTGGAAGCGGGATATGCACGTCGACGGATTTCGCTTTGATCTGGCATCGGTGTTCAGCCGCAACGCGGACGGATCGCTCAATTGGGGAGATGCGCCCATCTTCAGTGAAATTGCGGCGGATCCGGAGTTAGGCTGGTTGCGTCTGATCGCGGAGCCCTGGGACACAGGCGCTTATCAGCTCGGGCGCGGGATTCCCGGGCATGACCTGGCTGCAGTGGAACGGCCGTTTTCGCGACGACATTCGCCGTTTCGTTAAGGGCGACACGGGATGGTTCCCGATGTCATGCGACGCATTTATGGCAGTGATGATTTGTTTCCAGACAATCGCGCAGACGCCTATCACGCGTACCAGAGCGTGAACTACGTTACCTCCCACGACGGCTTCACGCTCTACGATCTGGTTTCCTACGACCGCAAGCACAATTGGGCAAACGGAAACAATAATCAGGACGGCATGGACGACAACTACAGTTGGAATTGCGGGCAGGAAGGAGAAGAAGGTGTCTCCACGGCGGTCCTGCGCGCTGCGCCGGCAGCAGGTAAGAATTTCTGCTGCCTGCTGTTCCTGTCCAACGGAACACCGATGTTTCGCGCCGGCGACGAATTTCTGAACACTCAATCTGGCAACAACAATCCCTATAACCAGGACAACGAAATTGGCTGGCTCGATTGGAGTCAAGCTCCAATCCAATCAGGACATTTTCCGGTTCTTCAAGAAGATGATTGCGTTCCGCAAAAATCATCCCTCGCTAAGCCGTAGCAGATTCTGGCGGGAGGATATCTCCTGGTACGGAGTGGGACCTGGAGTCGATTTGTCCTACAACTCTCACAGCCTGGCATTCTGCCTGCACGGCGCCTCTCAAGGAGACAATGACATCTACGTGATGATTAATGCCTACTGGGAAGTCCTGGAGTTCCAGGTGCAGGAGGGAACAGCACAGGAGTGGAAGAAAGTCGTGGACACCGCTTTGCCGAGTCCAGATGATTTCTCGGACGACGGAATCCCTTTGCAGCAGACAAAGTGCACACTGGCTCCGAGATCGATTGTTGTCTTGTGCCGCAACCCGGGCTAAACCACTAAGGGTCGGATCGTTCTTTACCTAGCTTGATTTTGGCTCCTCATTGTTCAAGTTTTTCCGCAGCGAAGCAGCCCCAGTTTCTTGAGTGCTCGGTAGAGTTGTTCCTTCTCGGTCTCGGAGAGATTCGACATCAGCGCCTCAAGGTCGTTGGCAGGCCGCTCGAAGGACGATGCCGCCAGCCGCTTGCCCTCCGTCGTGAGTTCTATAACCCGCGCGCGTCGATCGCTTGGGCTCGACTTACGTACGACCAGGCCGAGTTTTTCCAGACGATCGATGGCAGCGGTCATCGAGCCGCTGGCCAGGCGCACCTTGTCCTGGATAGAGGTAAATTGATGGGTCATACGATGGAAGGTTCCTGGTTTGCTTTACATCTTATGTGACTTCAATTTTCCGGTTCCGCGGCCGATTTCAATCTCTCCCGTAATCACTCGCGCATGGAGATGGTATTTCCCTGGACCTTGCTGTTCGAATGACCGGAACAAGCCTCCGGTCGAGAAGTCGAACGCAGGGGCCTCAATGCTGCCTGCCATCACTCTAGCGTCGCGGTGACCGTACAATTCAGGGCGCAAAATATCGATCTGAATGCGTCCAGAGATGATCTCGAGATTCTTGTCGCCATCCACAGCTTGAACGTCTAGTTCCCCAGCCGAGAGTCGGGCCCAAAGATTCGAGTGGCGCGGAACCTCGATGGTGGCTTGGAAGTGATTGTCCGGAGTGTCGGAGACATAAACGTCCGCTGTTTCACCAATCGGTTTAATCTCGACCTTGGTTCGCCTGAGCTTGTCCTTCGTACCAGCGTGGCAGGTCACGACGATATTTTCCGAATCGACGGGAGTAATGGTGTAGCCGCCGGAGGCCAGGTGCAACCGCACCGTGCCTGCCGCAATGAACTCTTGCAGTACCGAGGTTTCAGCGGTGTATTGCGCGTGGAGGAGGCCAGGATTCAGCAGCACAAGCCACAAACAGGCACGTTTCATATACTCACCCGAGGTTCTATACGAACATTGGGGAAGTAGAGTTCCGGATAAAAATAGATCCCGCCAGGAGAGCACAAGAACTTTGAAAAAGTTGTGCAAGGCAGCCTCCGAGCAAAAGATGCCGATAAGCTGCTGAAGATTGTTTAAGAACTCAACCAGGCGCTAAAACGCGAAGAACAAGTCCGGCGTAATTTTCGGGAGGCGCGGAGAGCAAATAAGGCCTTTCGCCCAAATCAGACGACTGCCCGAGACAGAGAGAAACTTCCGTATGAGTCTTTCCGAGCGTCAGCCTTCGGTCTTTTACCGTCCGTAGTGCGCAATGAAAACTGCTTTCCCCAGAGAATGATCATTTGCGGTCGAAACCACCATCGCTCCACTGGAGTCGGCGGGCACATCGAGTTTGTCGACGCTTAACGCGTAAATCGTAAACGTATAGCGATGCGGACGCTCTCCCTTACTCGGGCAGGGTCCGAGATAGGCGTCTTTGCCCTCATCGGTGCGGCCCTGCCTGGATCCCTGCGGCAAAACTGAGCTGTGTTCCGCGCCGGCGCCTTTGGGAAGCTTGTCGATGTTGGCGGGCAGATCATAGACGATCCAGTGCCACCAACCCGATGGATCGCCATGCTCGTCGGGATCGAATAACGTTACGACAAAACTTTTCGTACCAGCCGGTGCCCCACTCCACTGCAACGGCGGTGACATATTCTCTCCAGTGCATCCGTAAAGATTCGCAGTGTAGGTCTCGGGGACTTTGACTGCGAGTCGCGCGTCTGCACTAGAGAGCACAAACTTGGATTTAGCCTCCGGCTTGACTTGTGCACTGCTGACGCAAACCAGCGTCGCTACAAAGAACATGAGAAGCCATAGGTTGAATACTCTGAGTGTTCGAGGTTGCAACATGTCACCCCTTCCCTTATTGAGTCTCAACTTCGCAAATCGAAATGCCGGCAAAAACGCAATGCTGCCATGTCAACTCGGTCCAGAAAAAACTATTTCGGCGCCGGATGGCTGAGACCCCATACATACGCAGCCAGCGCCGACGCCTGAGTATCCGAGAGCTGCGCACCTCCCTGAGGTGGCATGGGACTGCGGAATTTCTTGGGCTGAGGCACGCCTTCATTGATAACCTTTAGAATTCCGGCCAGACTGCCGTCGCTCCACATTCTGTCAGTCTTCGTCAAATCGGGCCCGAGTGTTGAGCCGGCGCCATTTGCACCGTGGCAACCGGTGCAACTTGCTCCGCCCACCTGACCGTGGTAAATGCGAACACCGAGTGCCACCATATCCGCCGTCGATCCTTCCGGAACCGGCAGATTTTCTGTGTCCGCCTCCGGCGGTTGTGCGGACGATTCGTCGATTTTGCCAGCCGGGGCCGAAATACTCGGGCACGGAGTAGCCTTCGGCGCCGGTTTCGCAGGATCCCCTGTGTAGACGACGCGATAGATGCGTCCGCGAATGTCATCTGAAATGTAGAGCGCTCCGTCCGGCCCGACCGCGAGGCCGGTGGGCCTATAGGTAGCGTCGGCGGGCGTCTTCTTTGCTCCCGCAAAGCCGTCGGCGAATATCTCGCAATTTCCTGAGGAGCGTTCGCCGGCAAGCGGCTGGAACACTACGTTGTAGCCGCTCTGTGGGTACGGCGCCCGATTCCATGACCCGTGAAAAGCAATGAATACGCCGTCACGGTATCGGCCGGGAAAGTTCTTACCCCTCGTAGTGCACCATTGCATTCGGCGCCCAATGGGCAGGGAATGCAGCTGCCGGAGGTATTTTGTTTGCGCAAACTCCGACCGTTTTACCGCCGTCACCCCCATATTCCGGTGCAAGCACGAGTTTCTTCTGAAACCCGTCGTAATAGCATTCGGGCCAGCCATAGTCGCCGCCGGACTTCAACAGCACGACCTCTTCAGCCGGAAGCGTAGCTTCTTGCTCGGGCCTGTAGAGATCAGGCCAATTCGAATGCAATTGATCTCGTCCGTGCTGGGTGACAAATAAGTGGCCCGCCGAATCAAAGGCAAAGCCTTCGGCGTTGCGGATCCCGGTGGCGTAGCGTTCGGCGGGCGAAAACACCTGGTTGGTTTTGTTGGCGTCATAACGCCAGACACCGCCGCGGGTTTCAAGTTCAGTACACGGATTGTCGCCGGGTATTTTGGGTTGCCGGTTCTTCGGCTGGCAAGAATTGGTCGCGGTAGCCATGTCCACATACATCGATCCATCGGCGCCGATGATGAATGGATGCATGGGATGATCGCCTCCCAGCGGCATTTTGGAGACGATCGTTTCGGGAGCGCCTTTAGGCACGATGGAATCGGCGGGAACTGAATACCGCACGATTCGATCGTTGAGCTCCGCGTAAATCGATCCCTTGTATATGCCGATGCCCACACCACCGGCTCCGCCCGACTGTACAGTTTCGCCAAAGCGTTCGATAACGTCCGCTTTTCCCGCGCCAGTTTTGTCCTGGAGAGCCACTAGAAATCCGCCCTCATGCGTTTTATCAAAGTCGTAGTAGTCTCCGGACCATGTATTAACGTAGACCACGCCGTTGGCTCCTACCACCAGGTGCCGGGCGTGCCCGATCCCGTCAGCAAATACGGTCGCGCAAAAGCCAGGGGGCAACGTCAATCCGCTATCATCGTGAGAACACGATCCGATCTTGGTCTTTTTCCCAGGACTGGGCTGAGCTTGCGCGGTGGCGACGAAACTGGTGACGAATGACGTAGCGAGCACAATGACGGCGGACAACCGAGGCCTATAGGATCGGAATTGTCGCATTTAACCCTCCGGAGATCGACGAAAGAACCGCGCGGGTGATTCTATTACAGCCGGCATGCCATGATCCAGACCACACCGCATGTAAGGCTTAACTCCAGGGTGCAAGTTGCCTTGATTAACGAGTATTTTCGCATTAAAGTAGAGCATTCGGCGAGCGAAACGGCATGAATGTGATCGGCACGACGACCCAAATGCAACCGGGCATTTCTCGACACAGGCCGCCTCGCTCTTGAACCGCATGTCGAGGAGACTGCACTGGCCATGAAACAGTTTCCCGCGAGCCTACGTCTGCTTGATCAGATAAAAGTTGTTTTGTAGAAGTTTGTTTGAACAAAATTCCTGCAAGGAGAAGACATTTATGACCACGATTACCGCAAAAGATGGCGCACAGATTTATTACAAGGACTGGGGAACGGGCCAGCCTATCGTGTTCAGTCACGGCTGGCCGCTCACGGCGGACGATTGGGATTCGCAGATGATGTTCTTCGGCCAGCGTGGTTATAGAGTCATTGCCGCTGACCGGCGAGGACACGGCCGCTCCACCCAGACCTGGGATGGCAACGACATGGATACCTACGCCGATGATCTTGCCGTCCTCACCGAGAAGCTTGACCTCAAGAATGCAATTCATGTAGGCCATTCGACGGGCGGTGGCGAAGTGGCCCGCTATATCGGCAGGCATGGCACGAAGCGGGTGGCCATGGCCGTACTCATCAGCGCTGTACCACCGCTGATGGTGAAGACGGACAAGAATCCAGCGGGCGCGCCGATTGAGGTGTTCGACGGTTTGCGAGCCGCGTATATGGCGAATCGACCGCAGTTTTACAAGGACATTACACTCCCGTTCTACGGCTACAACCGGCCTGGCGCCAAGATTTCCGAAGGCATTCGAGAAAAGTGGTGGCTCCAGGGAATGATGGGCGGTATGAAGGCGGGCTACGAGTGCATCAAGGCTTTCTCGGAAACCGATTTCACCGAAGATTTGAAGAAGTTCGACGTGCCCACTCTCATTCTTCATGGCGAAGACGACCAGATTGTGCCTATCGCCGCAGCGGCTCTGCAGTCCTCAAAGCTTGTGAAAGGCGCGACGCTCAAGGTGTATCCAGGGTTTCCGCACGGAATGCCGACGACTAATGCGGACCAGATCAACGCTGACCTACTCGCGTTCGTCAAACAAAGCCAATCAGTCGCAGCATAGCGATGGTCCGGCCTCCAGCTTCTGTGGAGGCCGGATTTCATGCTCTCCTCGGCTTGAATTGCAGTCAAGAAAACACTCGAGGAATGAGGGAGAGCCTACTTTGACTGCCAGGTCATCTCCGAGGACAGACGCGACGGTCCCAGTTTTCCAGGTGTAGAGAAAAAAGGGCGGCTGTTTGGACCGCCCTTTCAGCAGGTGAAGGAACTACTTGCTCATTTGATCCATCTTTTCCATCTTGAGCATCTTCACGGTCATCACGTGAATGGAATTTTTGTCCATGTAGACGTGGGCGCTTAACTGAACGTGATGTCCAACGTGGTCTTTGAGTGTCTCGGGATTCATTACGTCCCAAGACTTATTGTCTTTGTCGGTCACGAATGTAATCTTGTCTCCCTCTGCTTTTACGATGCCTTTAATGCTTTTCAGCGGTGCGGAGGGGGCCATCTTGTCGTCAGGCGCCTTCATTGTGTCCTGTGCAAGAGCAGAGCTTCCAATCACCAGCGACAGTGCAAATACCAGGAACATGAACTTTTTCATAGAAAATCTCCTTTAAGTTTATAAAACTAAAACAGTCCCATGAGTTTGTAGAGTTAGATCGCTGCGATTCCATTGAATCCAACATTCTGTGGAAGGTCGCCTACTGTACCCAGATTCGACAGGGTGCCATCGGCCTGAATGCCGAAAATACTGATCATTCCGATTTTCGAGTCGAGGCTGTAGAGATATTTCCCGTCAGCGCTGATCGCGATGTCCAGGTTGGTTGCGCCGGTCGGATTCGTGCCTACGACCGTTCCAGGCAATGGACTTAGACTTCCGTCAAGTCCGATTGAAAACCCAGAGATCGTCGATGAACCCGCATTGGAAGCATAGACCCACTTGCCGTTCGGCGTGACTGCATTCCAGCAATTTGCTGCTCCCAGGGTAGGAATGCTGGTACTTATCGGAGAGATGCTGCCGCCGGCCGAAATCGCGAAAGAAGAAATAGCCGAAGCGTTTTGACCTCCGCTTGGTCCGGTCTCACTTACCAACGCTGCACCGTTGGGAGCGAAGGTAACCGAAAAAGTGCCAGGACCCACTCCAGGATTTACCACCAACGGTGACAACTTCCCATTCCCCTGTACTGCAAACACGTCGATAGCGTTGGTTATTCGTTCCGTAACTACCAAAGTCTGTCCGTCGGGACTGAATGCCAGCGAAGAAGCTCCCGAGGTGTTGGTGCTCAGGAAATTCAGGGAGTTGTCGATTTTTCTAAGTTTGCCGTCCGCAGTGACGCGAAACCCTGCCACGTTGCTGCTGCCACCGGCATTCAGAACGTAAACGACCCGGCCGTGCTGTGCGATCGCCCCCGGTTCACTTCCGCCCGAGGGCTGTTTGTCCAACAAAATCAAGTCTGTGCCGAGGACCTGAAACACTGAAACCTCGCTGCTTCCCGCGTTCACCGCAAAAAGCAGTGTGTGATCTTCATTCAGCGTGAGTGAACCCTGAGAACCAAGTGGATCGTTGTTGCCGCCGCTGCCGCGACCGCCGGTAAAAAATCGTCGCGGGGATTGGAGAGAACCGTCCTCGGCCCGCCGGTAAGAAAT
The DNA here is from genome assembly GCA_963794195.1 of uncultured Acidobacteriaceae bacterium. GTDB lineage: Bacteria > Acidobacteriota > Terriglobia > Terriglobales > Acidobacteriaceae > DATBAX01. Next base: position 388,017 of record CAWCCU010000004.1, on the reverse strand, counting down.
GACTGCGTTTCGGCTGGCATCATTTGACATGACGAATAAGGCGCCAGTGCCTTTGGAAAACTCATCTGTTGTTTGACCTTGCGACACTGAAACCAGACTGATTGCTAGACCTAGAACGCTGAGGGAGTGGAGTATATTTCGCATGGACAGCTCCTATATTCACTTGTGTCGAAACGCTGAACGCCCTATTAGGAATCCGCCGATTCAGCGATGCGCGTTTATAGGAGTCGTGAAGTGGGATGAAGTTTCAAAGGGCTTTAGAAATATTCACGATTGTTTCGAAATCTACATCGAAATGGCTTTTCCTTTGCCTGTTTTCGAAAATGCGCCAAAACTCGATTGCTGCCGATGGAATTCGCAAACATTTGCATCTTGATCGTCGTTGAGAATGGGCGCGCTTCTTCCTTGACAGCGTTTCGCGACGTTACTTGATTGGCCGTGAACCGGTGATGAGGATGTCCACAAGTCTCCTGGCGCTTTGCTGCCAGTCTGGGCCGGAGGCCACGTGGGAGACCCCGACAAGTGCACGAAGCAGATCGAAGGGCTCCATATCTTTACGAATGTCACCGCTTTTGATGGCGCGCTTGACCAACGATTCAATCGCTCCCTGGATCTTTTCGCGCGAACCTTCGTACAGCTTCGTAGGGCCACCGACGAGCGAGTTCAGGGCCGGGGCGATGATCTGCTTGGTCGCGATGTAATCCACGAACAAGAGCATCCATGCCCGTAACGCTTCAACCGGGGGCATGGCGTCGGAGAATTTTCGTTCCGCTGCCGCCAGCTTTTCTACTTCAGTCCGATAGACGGCTTCGAGCAGCGCGTCTCGGGTCGGAAAGTGGCGATAGAGAGTTCCTGCACCGACCCCGGCCTCTTTGGCAATGTCATCGAGGCTGGCGTTCACCCCGGAATGGGTAAACGCTTCCTTTGCCGCCTCCAGAATGAGTTCACGGTTCCGCTGCGCGTCAGTACGCGGTTTTCGGGGGGCAATCTTCTGTTTTTTGGGCGGCATAAAAAAAAGTTGCAACCGGAGACCGTCTCCGGTTATCCTATCTACAGATTCGGAGACACTCTCCGTTTTAGCCGGAACCCGGCATCCTGTCAATAGCCCGGTTTTCCGGCTTCGAGAGGTGAGGAAATGAATCCACTCGCTCGTTATAAATCTTCGACGAATTCCAATCATCCCTGCCCCGACGTTGCGGCGAGGGCGGAGCGGGAGTTGTCGGCATTCTTCAAAGCCATCACTCATTTGTTCGGATCAAAACAAGCCGAACTCTCAGCCGAAGATTGGTTGCAGGAGTTGGTCGACGTCGATGGTCTGCCTACTTCAGCCCGAGACTGGCGATTGATCACATTGAATGCTACGAGTCGGCTCGCTGATCGGGTGACCACTTCGTCCTTAGCGAATGAACCACAACTTGCTTAGGAGGCAACGAATATGCGTGTTCTTGTTACCGGCGCTACAGGTTTCATAGGTACAGCAGTTGTGCGAGACCTGATCGACGCTGGTCATCAGGTGCTGGGTCTTGCGCGCTCCGATGTGGCAGCCAAATCGCTTCTCGCGGCGGGAGCCGGCGTGCATCGCGGCTCACTTGAAGATCTCGAAAGCCTTCGCAAAGGCGCAGCGGCCGCCGATGGAGTGATCCACACTGCTTTCATCCACGATTTCGCAAACTATGGACCGGCCGCCGAGGCGGATAGGCGCGCCATCGAAACTCTCGGAGACGCGATCGAAGGCTCTGATCGCCCATTTATCGTCACTTCCGGGACCTTGCTGACTCAACGTAAAGGCCCGCTTGCAACTGAAGGGGATGCGCACAATCCCAACTTCCCGCGAAAATCCGAAGACGCGGCTCTTGCTTTGGCGGCGCGTGGCGTCCATGCATCTGTGCTGCGGCTTCCGCCATCGGTCCACGGCAAAGGTGATCACGGCTTTGTGCCACAACTAATCAGCATTGCTCGAGAAAAAGGCGTCTCCGCATTTATAGGCGACGGGCTCAACCGATGGCCCGCGGTGCATCGACTCGATGCTGCCCATCTTTATAGGCTCGTACTTGAGAAGGGTTCCGCGAGAGCCAGCTATCACGGGGTGGCCGATCAGGGCGTACCGACTCGAGAGATCGCTGAAGCAATCGGCCGGGGCCTGAACCTACCCGTCGTCAGCAAGTCTAGCGAGGAAGCAGCCGATCATTTTGGTTGGATCGCTCGCTTCTTCGGTATTGACGGTCCGGCTTCAAGCACCCAGACACAACAACAATTAGGATGGCACCCGGTCCAACCAGGGCTTATCGCCGATCTGGACGCCGGGCACTACTTCGAACACGCTGCGGAGATCGTAGCTAACGCGTAAGCGACATAGCTGTCGGAAAGAAGGAGAAGAAGATGACGAACACACTTGAAGCAACTTCGTTTGGAGCAACTTCGACCACTGATGACGTTTTGTCTGGAGTGAATCTGAAAGGCAAACGGATTTTCGTGACGGGCGTTTCAGCCGGCCTCGGCGTGGAAACGGCGCGCTCGCTGGTCGCTCACGGCGCCCAGGTTGTAGGCGCCGCACGGGACCTAAACAAGGCCAAAGCCGCGACCGCGCAGGTGCAAAAAGACGCGGCGGCCAATGGCGGAAGCTTCGAAATAGTCGAACTGGATCTTGCCAACCTGAAGAGCGTACGTAAATGCGCCGATCAATTGCTGGCGAAGGGAGAATTGTTCGACGTGGTCATCGCGAATGCAGGAGTGATGGCGACGCCGTTCGGTAAAACATCTGACGGCTTTGAAACGCAGTTCGGCACGAATCACCTGGGGCATTTTGTCCTCATCAACCGCATTGCGTCTTTGATCCGTGATGGCGGGCGGCTCATCAACCTGTCTTCTGCCGGTCATCGTTATTCGAACGTCGATCTGGACGATATCAACTTTGAGCGCACACCCTATGAGCCTTTCGTTGGCTATGGTCGATCGAAAACAGCGAACATTCTTTTCGCAGTTGCGTTCGATAAACGTCACCGCGGTCGCGGCGTGCGCGCGGCGGCTGTGCATCCGGGAGGCATACAAACGGAACTGGGACGTTATGTCGAGGCCGGACGCTTCGAAAAATTGCTGGCAGACATTAATCAGCAGCTCGCTGCTCAAGGCAAAGGGCCATTCCAATGGAAGTCCATTCCTCAGGGAGCTGCGACTTCGGTGTGGGCGGCAGTGGTGGCTCCGGCTGAAAAGATCGGTGGACAATACTGCGAGAATTGCCACGTCGGTCAAATCGTGCCCGACGACGTTCCTATCAACGTCATCAGCGAAGGCGTACGCGCATATGCGCTCGATGCGAAAAATTCAGAGGCGCTCTGGAAGAAAAGCGAAGAGCTGGTGGGAGAATCTTTCTAGCAGAACTAGATCGGGGAACGGAATGACTAAACAAATTGACGGGGCCGGCAGCTTCATGCTGCCGGGCACGTCCATGACGGTAAATCGCATGGGCTACGGTGCGATGCAACTCGCCGGACGTGATGGCAACAAATTGGTATGGGGACCACCCCGAAATGTCGATGCTGCGATCGCCGTTTTGCGTGAGGCCGTCGCCAGTGGTGTCAATCATATCGATACGTCCGATTTTTACGGGCCGCATGTCACCAACCAGATCATACGAAAAGCGCTGCATCCTTATCCCGACGATCTGTTGATCGTCACCAAAGTCAGCGTCCGGCGCGGTGACGATGGATCATGGATTCCGGCTTTCTCGCGCGAAGAACTGACTGCCGCGATTCACGACAACCTCCGCAATCTGGGACTGGATGTGATCGATGTGGTCAACCTGCGCAGTATGCATAGCATCCATGAACCCGCCGAAGGATCACTTGAAGCGCCGTTGACCGTTCTAGCCGAGCTCCAGGAAAAGGGTTTGGTGCGTCATATCGGGCTGAGCAACGTCACGTCCAAGCAGATCGCGGATGCCCGAAGGATGGTTCCGATCGTCGGTGTACAGAATCAATACAACCTCGCGCATCGGGCCGATGACGCTCTGATAGCCGATCTTGCACGCGATGGCATCGCCTACGTGCCATTCTTTCCGCTTGGCGGATTCACTCCACTCCAGTCGACTACTTTGTCTGACGTCGCTACGAGGCTCGGTGCTACTCCCATGCAGGCTGCACTAGCTTGGTTGCTCCAACGGTCGCCGAATATTTTGGTAATCCCGGGAACATCTTCCATCGAGCATCTTCGGGAAAATCTCCAAGCTTCGACGCTTGAGATTCCCCCTGAAGCAATTGCCGACCTCGACGCAATCAGCGCAAATGATTCGAATGGGAGGCACTCGTCGTAAGTACCGAACTTCGAGTTATTCTGAAATGTGAGTAAGAGGCCAGCCACACGCGCCAAGCCACTACGTCGCAGGAGTTTTCTCCGATTCTTTATTCGCTGGCTTGCGATCGGCGTGGTGCTCCTTTGGTCACTCGCGGCGACGGTCCTTCTGGCCGCTCGATGGATCAATCCGCCTACAACAGCGGTGCAGATCCAGCGCCATGTGCAGGCCTGGATTCGCAGCACTTCGTATAACGAACATTACAAGTTCATTCCGCTCGCTGAAATCTCGCCCGATCTTCAGCACGCTGTTGTGGCCGCGGAGGACGCGCGATTCTTTCAACATCACGGATTCGACTGGCACGAAATCCAAATCGCTGCCGAAGATGATTTGGAAGGCGAACGTACTCGCGGCGCTTCAACCATTACTCAGCAACTTGTGAAAAACTTATTTTTCGGAACGGGCCGTTCCATCCTCCGTAAGGGAGCGGAGTTCACGCTAGTGCCCGTGGCCGAAGTTGTCCTCGGCAAGCGGCGCATCTTGGAGATCTACCTTAACGTGGTCGAATGGGGTCCTGGGATTTATGGGGCGGAGTCGGCGTGTCTTTACTATGACGGAACGAATGCCCGGAATGTCGGCCGCGAACAAGCTGCGCTGCTGGCTGCGATTCTTCCGGCCCCCTTGAAGCGACGACCCGAGCGCATGAAGCACTACAGCATGCTCATCCTTGAGCGGATGCGCCAAATGGGTTGGTAATCGCGAGCAACATTTCCAAAGCCGCGAATGCTATTATCGCCGGCGGGAGTCCACCAATGGAACCAACAAAACCGAAACTTCCATGCGAAGCCGTCGAGCTCTATAACGATTTTATTCACGGTGAGATTTCTCGCCGCGCTTTTATGGACGGCGTGCAGCGTCTGGCGGGCGGTCTGGCGGCAGCCGCGGTCATCAATGCCTTGATGCCGAATTATGCGCTGGGCCAACAAGTTTCCCGCACCGACGATCGAATCAAAGCTACGTACGAGACCGTACCTTCCCCGAAGGGCAACGGAAGTATTAAGGGATATCTGGTACGGCCAATCAGCGCCGACACTCGCTCCGAGACGGTAACGAAGTTGCCCGGCATAATCGTGGTCCACGAGAATCGCGGCCTGAACCCGCATATCGAGGATATCGCGCGACGCTTTGCTCTTGCCAACTTCATGGCATTTGCCCCGGATGGACTCACATCTCTTGGCGGCTATCCTGGCGACGATTATAAAGGCGGCCAGATGTTCAATAAGATCGACAAGGACAAGATGTCCGAGGACATGGTGGCCGCGGCCATGTGGTTGAAGTTGCGTCCGGATTGCACGGGAAAAATCGGCGCTACCGGATTCTGCTATGGGGGCTCGACTGCGAATATGCTAGCTGTTCGGCTGGAAGCTGACCTGGCTGCGGCAGCGCCGTTCTATGGCGGGCCTCCCGCAGCAGAGGACATTCCGAAAATTAAGGCAGCGATCCTAGTCCATCAGGGCGAGCTCGATACGCGACTGGCAGCAACGTGGCCCGCTTACGGCAAGGCACTCAGCGCTGCAAATGTTCCGCACGAAGGCTACATTTATCCTGGCGCCGTGCATGGCTTTAATTGCGATGCGACGCCGGAACGCTATAACAAAGCGGCCGCCGATCTGGCCTGGCAACGCACCATCGACTGGTTCAACAAATACGTGCGTGGCTGATTCCGCCCCTGCGGGTACAGATTCCCGAGGATGTTCCTCGAAGGGTGGGCCGTTCAAGCCCGACCTTGGTTTGAGCAGGAAAGTCTTACAACTGGCTAGTTTGTGTTTCCGCTCCGCAGATTCTGACTCGATCTCGGCAGATGGATCTCTCCACCTCTCGGACGGCCCGCTCTCTCGGTGAATGACAGGGTTGGTGAGATGTGAACACCCCTGAAGACGCAACTCGGCTTTACTTGGGCCAGACTCTACAAATCTTCTGAATCTTGTCGAATTGGACGACTTGCATACGTCATATGTTCGGATGAAACTAAAACTTAGAATTCCCTAGGAGAAACGCCATGCGATTTGCCTTATTGATCTATGAATCGCCGGAAGCTTTTGCCAGCCGCAACAGGGACCAGATCGACGCTTACACTGGCGCATGGCGCTCGTACTACAAGGCCCTCGTTGACGCTGGTGTCTACGTAGGGGGCGATCCACTACAGGTCCCAGAAACCGGAACCACGATACGAATTAAAGAAGGGAAACGACTCGTGCAGGACGGCCCGTATGCCGATACTAAGGAGCAGTTGGGAGGATTCACGGTTCTGGAACTGCCCTCGCTTGACGCGGCACTCGATTGGGCTGCGCGCTGTCCCGCCGCTTCGTATGGTGCAATCGAAGTACGTCCGCTGGCTCCGGATGTCAAGCGGCGAGTCGAGGAATGACGGCAGCCAACGAGGAGGACGTCCATCGGACAATCGAGCGGATCGCGCGCGAATCATACGGCCGTCTGGTGGCATATCTATCCTCACATACGCGGGATGTAGCCGGCGCCGAAGATGCGTTGAGCGAGGCATTAATCGCGGCGCTCACCGTCTGGCCGCGCGACGGCCTGCCGCGATGTCCCGAGGCATGGCTGCTGACGACGGCGCGCCATTCGCTGATCGATTTTATTCGTCATCAGCAGGTGGTCTTAGCCGGCGAACCCACTCTTTTGCTTCTCCGGAATAATCCCACGGAGGCGACCTTGGAAACCAAGTTTCCGGATGAACGTCTCAAGTTGCTTTTTGTGTGTGCACACCCGGCGATTGATCCGGCCATGCACACACCTCTTATGCTGCAAACTGTCCTTGGCCTCGATGCGGCGCGCATCGCAGGCGCCTTTTTAGTTTCTCCCAAGACGATGGGACAGCGTTTAGTTCGGGCTAAGACAAAGATTCGAGATGGCGGTATTCGCTTTGAGATCCCGCAAGATCATGAATTGCCGCAGCGCCTCAATGCAGTGCTGGAGGCCATTTACGCGGCTTTCGGTATCGGCTGGGATGACATGGCGGGCGGCGACCAACGCGGACAGGACCTGGCGGAGGAAGCAGTTTGGCTTGTCCGGGTACTTTTACAGTTGATGTCGGCAGAAGCCGAAGTGCAAGGTCTGTTAGCTCTCATGCTGCATTGCGAAGCGCGACGTTCGGCGCGAAGAGGACCGGAAGGCCGGTACGTTCCTCTTTCTGAACAGGATCCCAAGCAGTGGTCGTTACCATTGATCGAGGAAGCGGAGCGGCATCTCGCCAATGCAGCCAAACATGGGCGCACCGGCCGGTTTCAATTTGAAGCGGCAATTCAGTCGGTGCACGCCGAACGAGCGAGTAGCGGTCGGATTGACTGGGTGGCGATCGTCCTCTTTTATCAGGGGCTCGTCCTTGTTTCACCGACGCTGGGCACGCGAACTGGTTACGCCGCGGCGATTGCCGAAGCGAATGGACCTCAAGCAGGGTTGGCGGTTCTGGATGCGATCGAAATGGAGCTTGTTGCCGGTTATCAACCCTACTGGGCGGTGCGCGCCCACCTTCTGCGTCGGTTAGGGAAAATGCCTGAGGCCTTGGACGCCTACAACCGCGCAATCGGCCTGGCTGAAGATCCTGCCGTGAGAGAGTTTCTCCTCCACAAACGCGGCTGATTTTTTCGTGTATTTGTAGAAATCACTCTGCCTTACCCGTCACATTAATAGAAATGGCTTAGCCGTTAAGCTCTGTCGCCGGGAGGGGAACAACGATGTGTCCATTCTGCATTTCGACCATGGGATTATTGGTTGCCGGTGCGGTTTCTACCGGAGGGTTGGCGACGCTGGCCTTGAAAGTGGCTCGCAAAAAGAACAGCTCAGCGGAAAATATTCCGAATTCATCAAATAAGAGGAGTAGCAAAAATGTCGACTAACACCATTGCAATGAAAACGCCCCCAATCGTCTCGTCGCAGGAGTGGGAGTATGCGCGTCAGCAATTACTTGTCAAGGAGAAGGCCTTGACCCACTCCCGTGACGCGCTGGCTGCCGAGCGTCGGCGGATGCCTTGGCTGGCCGTGGAGAAGAAGTACCAGTTCGACGGACCTAAGGGCAAAGCGAGTCTGCTCGATTTATTCGAGGGCCGACGTCAGTTACTCCTCTACCGCGCATTTTTCGAGCCCGGAGTGTTCGGCTGGCCGGATCATGCCTGCCGCGGCTGCTCCTTCGGGGCCGATCAAGTAGCCCATCTCGCCCATCTGAACGCCCGCGACACTTCTCTAGCGTTCGCCTCGCGTGCGCCCCAGGCTGACATCCAGCGACTAAAGGTACGAATGGGCTGGACCATGCCGTGGTATACGATCACCGACACCTTCGACACCGATTTCGGCGTGAACGAGTGGCACGGCACGAACGCATTCATCCGCGACGGCGAGCACGCATTCCGCACCTACTTCATCAACAATCGCGGCGATGAGGCGATGGGAAGCACCTGGAACTATCTTGACATGACTGCGCTCGGGCGTCAGGAGAAGTGGGAAGACTCGCCGGAGGGATACCCCCAGACTCCACCGTACAAGTGGTGGAACTGGCACGACAAATACGCCGACGAGGGCTCGGAGAGCGCAAAAGTGACGTTGAGCCTCAACGACTAGCCGCAAGTTGATTTGGAGTGGCCCTCATTTCGTCGCAGACCGCAAGGCCGGCCTAGATATTTTCCGGCGCGTGGCCTGCGAGCTTCCGAAACACGACCAGATGGCAAAAGATCGCCGCCGGAACGATGAAAGCCGGAAGCAAGATGAACGGGAAGGTGAGTATCGCGACCGTGGGCTGTTCGAAGGCGAAACGTTGAAAGGGAAATGGAGCGGAGAGCATTGCGCGCACGAACGCATTCAGGACACTGAGCAGGCAAAGAATGTTCCAGATGAGTAATCCTCTCTGGCCAATATGCTGCTTGCTGAATGCCCACCAGATGATCGGCGCCGTAAGCCCGACTAAGATGTCGACGTTGCCGGCTTCAAAGGTCATCAATGCCGGAACTTGCTTATAAAGAAACAGCCAATACAGATTGAGTTCAACGAAGATGCGAATCGTGTGCAGAAGAACGCACCACTTCAGGTCCATTGCATCGAGAAAGCGCCTTCCGCCCGCAGTTATGAAAACCCCGGCGATGATGAGGACCGGAGGCGCAACTGCTGCGAAGAAGTGGGGTGGAAGAGTGTTAGTGACGAGGTAAAAGCCAGAGAGAGCAATGGCGGATTGGAGGCCCATCCACAGGATCGACCCGGCAATCGCGACCTTTGAACCGTGGACCGCCTTGCCAAAAGCGAATAGCGCCAACAGGGTTGTCAGCAGGAAGAAACTGATGATCGGCAGCGGCAGGTGACTCATTCGGTTGGTCCGTCCTTTGCCGAAAGTATAACCGGGAAAATGTGGCCGCTGACTCAGTGGTCGAAGACGTCAGGATCTGTCACCTGAATCGTGCATTTATTTTTCTCCTGCTGCGTGAGTGCCTAATAAATCCGTCTCGACAACCTCACATGGTGAGAACGACGCGGAACTCTGCCTTACCGCTCATCATACGCGCATAAGCCTCGCCTGCTTTTTCCAGCGGAAAGGTTTCAATCATCGGACGCACGCCGCTTAATTCAGCGAAGTGAAGGGTGTCCTCAGAATCGGCAGCCGTTCCCGCGGCCCAGCCCTGAATCGTCCGGCTTCCGGTGATGAGCTGTACCGGCGAGACCTCAATGGGATCGAAGGTCGCACCGACCACGACGAGCTTGCCGTTTGGTCCCAGGCCGTCGATCAGTTCGGACATGGCTTTCGAACTGGGAGCAGTCGCCAGAATTATCCGCGCCCCGCCCAGTTTCTGCAAAACTTCCGCGGCGTTGCCGGTTGCGCTGTCGATGTACACGCTCGCTCCAAGTTTCTTGGCCAGGGCCGCGGTTTCAGGTCCGCGTCCGATGGCCGCAACGTTATAACCAAACTTGTGCGCGAATTGAATTCCAAGATGACCGAGACCGCCGATTCCTTCCACCGCAACCAGATCGCCCGGAAGCGCACCGCTGTGGCGCAGCGCATTGTAGGTAGTAATCCCGGCGCAAAGCAGTGGGGCTGCTTCGACGTCCGTTAGACTTTCCGGTATCGATACTAGGGCCTCGATGGGAGCCACCATATATTGCTGGTAGCCGCCGTCATAGCTGATGCCGGGAATTTTCAGATTGCGACAATTGCGGAAATCCCCGCGCCGGCACTCGCGACAGGTGTTGTCCTGGCCGCCATGCCATCCCACACCGACGCGCTGTCCCTTCTTCCATGTCGAAACACCCTCGCCCAGTTCATCGATAACGCCTGCGATTTCATGTCCAGGAGCGCGGGGATACTGAATTCCGGGCCAGGCGCCTTCTTTGGTGAGAACGTCACTATGGCAAACGCCACAAGCTTGCACCTTGATACGCACGTGTCCTTGACCCGGCTGCGGAATCTCGACTTCGACGATCTCGAAATCTGCTCCGGGCTTGGGAACTTGCGCTGCCTTCATTGTTCTAACTCCGGCTGTTGTCGCTGCCATGGATTCTCCTTGAGGTTTATTGTTGAAATGCGCATGCTGGCTTCAGCTTGGATGCGATTCTTCACTTCGGCAGTTCTTCGCCGGACTGCTCCCGTACCATGTACTCGGCGTACCAGTCGGGCCAATTCTGATCGGCCGCGCCGATACGCTTCTCATGCTCGCCATGGGCAGCTGCTGCGCGTCGAAGTGCGCTCGCCAGATCAATTGCGGTGTTGAACGAAGTCACGCCGGAGTCGACGCGCCCAGGAAGCCGAGTCGTAACCTCCTGCAACAACCAGACATTGCCGTCGAGGTCTCTAAACGAAGCGCGCGAGTTGTAGCTGCGACGCTCGGGATCGAGTCCGCTAATTCGCCCCTCCGGGCCGATATGAAAGAACTCGCTTACTTCGACGCCGGCTGCGACAAGTTGATTCCGGGCGGCTTCGATGTCTGAAACGATTAGGTAGGCAGTAGCTGAACCGGGAGCTGCTGACGTGAGTGTCTTGCCGAACTGGAGTGAACACCCGGAACCCGGCGGAGTGAACTGGATGACGCGGAAAGCGGTGCCGATGGCAAAGTCGGCGTCCAGCCGCCACCCAAGCTTCTCGTAGAATTCCCTCGCGCGGTCGGCATCCGAGACGGGGATGACAACCACCTCGAGATTCATGTCGACACCAGTATTTGCCATGCTCTTCCTCCCGTGAGTTTACCTAAGTGACTATGCTGCTATTTTCCATTTTTTCCCAAGATTTTGCTTTACCGTTTCGCCGTACTCGCTTTCAATCGCTGCCCGGCGCTGGCAGGCTGAAGACCGTCGCACGTTACACGCACTCTTTTGAAAGGGGGTGTTCGTTGATTCCGCTTCGAAAACTGAAAAGACGGTGCGCCACATTGTGCGCACCGTCTCTCCTTCGATTACCGCAATGATTTGAACGAAGCGCGGAGTTCCGAGGCGAAGAATTGCGGCTGTTCCCAAGCTGCGAAGTGTCCGCCTTTTGGAAGCCGGTTGTAGTAAATCAATTTGGAATAGGCTTTCTCGGTCCAGCTTTTCGGGGTTTGAAATATTTCGTCTGGGAAAGCGCTCACGGCAACCGGAATGGAAACACCTCTCGGAGCGAAGAAGCCGCCCTTATATTCCCAATACAGACGGGCTGACGAGATTGCAGTGTTTGTTAACCAGTAGAGCGTGATGTTATCGAGAATGTCGTCGCGCGTCAGGCCTTCAGTCTGGCCGTCGAAAACGCGCGCGATAAGCGCCTCGCTGGCGGTGTCGTGATCAAGGATCCAGCCTGCGAGACCGACGGGCGAGTCCGCAATTCCATATAGCGTCTCCGGGCGGTTGGCCATCTCGATGGCATAGCCGAGACCGTGCTTGTAGAAAAGGCTCAACTGGTCGTACGCACGTTGTTCGTCGGCTGAGAGGGCCACCGGCGCCGGCGCTCCCGAAAACGCAGCCTTGTCAATGTCGGCAGGAACAGTAGCTGCCATATTGGTGTGGATGCCGATCAATTCCGGCGCCGCTTGCAGAGCCATGAGTTCGGTAACCGAGTTTCCCCAATCGCCACCTTGGGCAACGAATTTTGTGTATCCCAGGCGCTTCATTAATATGATCCACGCGCGCGCGATGCGGGTGGGATCCCAGCCGGTCGCCGTCGGTTTTCCGGAAAACCCGTAGCCTGGGAGCGAAGGGATAACTACATCAAAAGAGTCTTCAGCTTTTCCACCGTATGCAGTTGGATCGGTGAGCGGGCCAATGATTTTCAGTTGTTCGATGATGGATCCGGGCCATCCGTGGGTGATGATGACCGGCAAAGCATTCGGATTTTTCGAGCGGACATGGATGAAATGAATGTCCAGTCCATCGATGGTAGTCACGAATTGCGGCAGGGCATTCAACCTTGCCTCGATTTTTCGCCAGTCGTAATCGGTCGCCCAATACTTCGCCAGCGCCTGCATAGTGGCGAGTTGTACCCCTTGCGACGCATCACTGACGGTTTCCCGATCTGGCCACTTGGTGGCGGCGATCCGTCGCTTCAGGTCAACCAGTTGTTCTTCCGAAACCTTTATGTGAAATGGGCGGATTTCTGCCGATGCCGCTTGCGGTACAGGATGAAGTTGCAGCGTGTTTAGTTGGGCCATGGCGGTCTCCTCTCTGGTCACGGTTTGAGCGAAACTGGACGCAGCGAACAGGAGCAGTCCAAATATAGCGGCAGCTATGCTGGCAGCGCGAGACATGTCCCTGTCGTGCTGTTGTTTTTTTGAGGTCATGAAGGTTTCCTTTTCTTGAGCTTCGAATACCCGATTGCAGCGGATGTCACGAACGCATCACATCAGAAAGGCGAAGGAAAGACAATTAGACGATGGTATTGGTGATGCCTTCATGTCGGAGGATCTAGCAAGCGAGAGTGGATGACTCTGCGCGACGGTAAGCCGATCGGCCAGTGCAAATTCATGTCCTCGATGGTTGATGAATTTTGGGTGAATGCTAGGCAGTCGCATCCACTCAGCCGTCAGTAGTATTATTTCCTCCTCCCCCGCTTGGTGGGACTACAAGTCTTCGGGCCACAAATAGTAAGGAGGCTCCTTTGCGATTCAACTTCGAACGCCGAATTTTTCTGCTGGGCATAATCCTGATTTGCGGAGCGGCAAACCTCTTTGCGCAAAGCGAGACAGTTTCCAATGCAAGCACTCCAGGCCAAGCCATTCCTGGCGGAGGCGGAGCAAACTTTGGAAACAGCGTGCCGGCAAAGCTTGTCCCGGGAGTTCTACCGCTCTCGTTAAGTGACGCGATCGATCGCGGCTTGAAACAAAATCTCGGACTACTGCTCTCGAATGCGGACGTTCGCGTAGCCCGCGGAGAGCGCTGGGAACAATTGAGCGCTCTACTACCGCATGTAACGGCAGCCCCTTATGCTGATGCTTCCAAGATTAATCTCGCCGAACTGGGACTTACGAGTTTTGCCGGCGTTACCCTGCCGCGATCGGTTGGCCCCTTTTCTTACTTTGATGCGCGCGCTTCCGTGACCCAAACTCTGTTTGATTGGAAGTCCATCAACGCCACCCGCGCCGCCAGCCAAAGTGCGAAATCTGCCAGCTACACGTTCAAAGATGCACGCGATCTAGTGGTGCTGGCCGTAGGCTATACCTATTTGCAAGCAATCGCCGATGAAGCTCGCATCGAAACGGCGCAGGCCCAAGTCGAGACGGCCAAGGCGCTTTATGATCAGGCAGCCGACCAGGTGAATGCTGGCACATCGCCGGACATCGACGGCCTGCGCACAAAGGTTGAGTTCCAGACCCGGCAGCAAGAACTGATCCAGGCGAAAAACAATTTCGCTATCCAGAAGCTGACTGTGGCGCGCGTAATTGGACTGGCGCCGGGGCAGGAATTTGACTTCACCGATAAATCGCCTTATCAGGCGATTGAAGAAGTCACGATAGAAGAGGCTTTGAAGCGTGCATACGCCTCACGTTCCGATTACCAGGCGGCGATGACCGATGTACGGGCGGCGGAATTCTCCCGCAAAGCCGCGGTGGCCGGTTATCTTCCATCGCTTTCCTTTAATGCGGATTACGGACTGGGCGGATCGCATCCGTCCACTGCAACGCAAGTTGCAGATGTACGCGGAACCCTCTCGATTCCGATCTTTCAGGGCGGAAGCGTTCAAGGGGATGTCATAAAGGCCGATGCGAAACTTGAGCAGAGCCGCGAACACCTGGACAGTTTGCGAGCGCAGATCGACTCTGACGTACGTTCCGCCCTACTGAATCTGCAATCGTCGGCGGAGCAGGTGAACGTAGCGCGCAGCAATATTGACCTGGCGGAAGAAACGCTAGTGCAGTCACGTGACCGTTTCAGCGCGGGCGTTACCGATACGGTGGAGGTGGTGCAATCGCAAGAGGCGGTCGCGAGCGCACATGAACGTTACATCTCGAGCCTGTACAACTATAATTACGCAAAAATTTCCCTGGTTCGCGCTTTAGGTATTGCTGAAGCCGGCGTCAGGGAATATTTCAAAGGAAAATGAACATGGCGGAAGAACCTCGTTCAGCGCCGCAGACAGGCAATGACTCCCCGGCCACCCCGTCGTCCTCGACGGAGCGGCCCTATACGCCACCCGCGCGCCGCAATGCCAAGAGCCGCAGAAATATTTTCATCCTGGTCATTGTCGTCGTAGTGGTATTCGTGGGCATTTTTTTGTGGCGATACTTCGCCAGTTACGAATCGACCGATGACGCCCAGGCGGATGTGCATCTATATCCCGTCAGCGCTCGGGTTGCCGGATACGTGTTGAAGGTCAACATAAACGACAACCAATGGGTTGAGAAAGGGACGGTGTTGGTGGAGATCGACCCGAAGGATTATGAAGTCGCGCTCGCACAGGCGCAAGCCAATCTCAGCAATGCGGAAGCGACGGCCCAATCCTTGAATATCACCGTTCCGATCACCTCGGTAAACACTTCAAGCCAACTTAAGTTCGCTGCCTCCGGCATTGAAGACGCGGATGCCGGAGTGATCGCCGCCCAGAGGCAGTTGAACGCTGCGCATTCGCAGGTCGAAGCCGCCGAAGCGAATGATGTGCGAGCGCAAGCCGACCTCCGTCGCTACAAATTGTTGGTGGACAAGCGGGAAATAGCGCCGCAAATTTACGATCAAGCATTGGCCACCGCCAAATCCAGCGCTGCAACGTCGGCGGCAGCCCAGTCCAACGAATCTGCAGCCGAGCAATCCGTCAAACAAGCGCAGAGCCATCTGGCACAGGCGGATGCGAACCACCGTTATGCGGAGACTGGACCGCAACAGGTGTCATCGACCAAGGCACGCGTGCGAGCTTTAATCGCGGATGTCGAGCAAAAGCGCGCGCTCCTCGAACAGGCCCAACTGAATCTGCAATATACCAAGATATTGGCTCCGGTCAGCGGCGAAGTGAACAAGACAGTGGTGGTTGGGATGAACGTTCAGGACGGACAGCAACTCATCACTTTGGTGCCACTTGATGAAGTGTGGGTCACGGCCAATTTCAAAGAGACGCAACTTAAGCACATGGAAGTCGGACAGAAAGCAGAAATTCATGTGGATTCGAGTGGCCGGACTTTAAAAGGCCATGTGGACAGCATTGCAGGAGCGACCGGCCCGCTATTCAGTTTGCTTCCGCCGGAAAATGCCACTGGAAATTACGTGAAGATCGTCCAGAGGATTCCGGTAAAGATCGTTCTTGAACCGGGCGAGAACCGGGAGCGAGTGCTTCGACCGGGAATGAACGTTGTGCCGGATGTCTATTTGAAATGAGCTCCGCGGCTCTCACTCTCGATCAGGATGTTTGGCGGCCCAAGTACAATCCGTGGCTGATTGCTGTGGTCGTGGCATTAGCGGCCTTCATGGAGGTCCTCGACACCAGCATCGCCAACGTGGCCCTGCCGTACATGGCCGGGAATCTGGGCGCGAGCAACGATCAAAGTACTTGGGTGCTGACGTCTTACCTGGTCTCGAACGCCATCATTCTCCCGATCAGCGGCTGGCTCGCAGGTGCTTTGGGGCGCAAACGCTTTTTCATGGGGTGTTTGACTATCTTTACCGTGAGTTCTTTGCTGTGTGGAATTGCGCCCAGTCTCGGATTCCTTCTTCTGTTTCGAGTCTTGCAAGGGGTGGGGGGCGGCGGGTTGCAGCCAATGGCGCAAGCTATTCTGGCGGACACCTTTCCGCCACAGCAACGAGGACTCGCATTTGCGCTGTACGGCATTACGGCCATCATGGCACCGACAATCGGGCCAACCCTGGGCGGATGGATCACCTTCAACTATTCCTGGCGGTGGATTTTTTTCATCAACCTCCCTGTCGGAATAATTACATGGTTTCTGGTACGGCGCTTTGTCGAAGATCCTCCGTATATAAGCAAGCTCAAGGCCGCTGGGGTCAAGTTAGATTACATAGGAATTGCTCTGCTGGCGCTCGGGATCGGAGCCTTGCAAGTGTTGCTCGACAAGGGACAGGAGGACGATTGGTTTGGGTCGAACTTCATCACGACTCTCATCGTGATCGCAACCGTGTGCCTGATCTCGCTGGTGATTTGGGAGTGGTATCAAAAGACGCCGGTCATCGACGTCCGCATGTTCAGCAGTTTTAACTTCGCGAGTGCGAGCCTGATGATGTTCATGCTCGGAATCATGTTGTTCAGCAGCCTGGTCCTGATGCCGCAGTTCCTGCAGACGCTCCTGGGGTACACCTCTGAACTGGCGGGCTTTGCGTTGTCTGCCGGCGGTCTGGTCTTGCTGATTGAGATGCCTCTGATGGGCCAACTGACAACCATGTTTCAGGCTCGCTATCTGATTTCGTTTGGGTGGCTGGCCTTGTCCATCGCAATGTTCTATTCCACCACGCGAATCGACTTGCAGATCAGCTTTAGCGCCGCTACGTGGCTGCGCATCACCCAAGTTATAGGGCTGGGATTTTTGTTCGTGCCAATTACGTTGGTGGCCTATATTGGAATCTCGCCGGAGAAAAACAATTCGGTCGCCGGCATCATTAATTTCATGCGCAATATGGGAAGCAGCGTGGGGACTTCCCTGGTGACGACGTTGATTGCGCGGCGCTCGCAATTCCATCAGGGAAGATTGGTGGAGAACGTTAGGGTCGATAATTCAAATCTTGTGAATTCAGCGACTGGCTTGGCCAATCACCTGGCTATCTCTGGCGTGGGTAAGCATGAAGCGCAAATAACGGCTTACGCCAGGATTTACCGGTCGTTGCAAGCACAGGCGGCAAGCCTCGCCTACATCGATACCTTTATGGTTCTTTGCGTTGGTGCGGGGATCATGTTCTTTCTTTCTTTCGCTTTGAAAAAGAACGATCCCGGCGGCGGCGGACCAAGGGTAATGGAGTAAATCAATGATAAAAATTGTCACTATCGAACGCGAATACGGAAGTGGTGGCGGCGAAATCGCCCAACTGCTGGCGAAACAGCTCGGCTGGAAACTTTGGGACCAGTTGCTGACCGAGGAGATCGCGCGGCGTGCGGAGTGTCCTAAAGCTGTGGTTGAGGTTCGAGAGGAACGTACGGACCCTCTGTATTACCGGCTGTTCAAATCGTTCCTGCGCGGGAGTTATGAAGGCAGCCTCAACGCCCACAAGATCAATCCGGTAGACAGCGAATGCATCCTCAAATTCACGGAAATTGTAGTTAGGGAAGCCGCGCAAACTGGAAACTCAGTCATAGTCGGAAGAGGCTCCCAGCACTTCCTGAGGAACCGCAAGGACACATTGCGCGTATTTCTGTACGCTCCACGAGAAGACAAAGTGCGGCGGCTGTTGGCTCGTGGCAAGAGTGAGAATGAAGCCGAAGAGCTGGTGGACACTGTCGATCGGGAACGCGCCGACTTCATTCAGAAGTATTTCCGAGTGCAATGGCCGGATCGCGCCGTCTACCACACCATGATTAACACGGCGATGGGCGAAGCCGCGGTGGTTCAGATGGTGCTGGATTTCATGAAGGCACTTGATACCACCGTCGCCCCGGCACTCGCGAAATAGGTCTCTCTCGTCATCCAGTGACCTGATCCGTAAATCGAATTGATGTCGGTTTCAAAAGTGGCACAGGATTCGCTGGAAGCGTCCTCTACTGTAGCTTTGCGTATTCTCCCTGCGCTTGCTTCAGGATGGGAATGTCTGGGTCGGCGTCTTTCCAAATACCGAGGAAGTCGCGATAGGCCGCCTGGGCTTTGCCGGGAGTATTGTCGCGAGCGTAGGCGCGAGCCTTTTCTAGGTGAGCCAATGCTCCTAAATTGAAATTCAGGACGATGCCTGGATGGTCGATGAATTTCTGAAATTCCGCTGCCGCTTTAATCGAGTCGCCCGTCAGCAGGTATGCCTGGCCGCGAACATAAACGGGATACAGGCTGAGCGAAGTCGGATTCCCCAATTCAAATGCCAAGGCGGGTTGAAGGTCATCGACCGCTTTTGATCCTTTGCCTAGTCTTAGATCCTGCGCCGCACGGATGGCGGGTAGCCAATACTTTTGCACGTAAGTGTCTTGCGGATACTTCTTGTCCAGTCGGTCACTGAGTTCCTGGGCCTGTTTTAAATCGCCGATCCGGGCCGTGAGGAGGGCTGCCAGGACTTGCACGCCTTTGCCGGAACTCAGCTTTTTAGCCTTCGCGAGGTAGGCCCACGCTTGCGAAGGAAATCCGCCCTCGGCTTCGCGGACTGCGGCTTCAGCCAGACAATCGGCAGCTGATTCCTTGTCTCCTTCATGTAACTTCAAGTCCACAGCCCTCTGAGAAAGTTCCCGTGCCTTCTGGAATTGCCCGTAATAAGACGCTGTCCTGGCTTGCTCATAGAGGATTGAAGACTGCGATCCGTTACCGTCAGAAAATCGTTTGAGAATTCGCTGCATCTCCCCGCTGTCTCGGCGTACAAACGCTCTCCAGTACTTAACCTGGAGCAAGTAGTCGGTTTGAAGTTTTCTTGCGTCCGCTTCCGCTAGTGTGGCGTCAGCGTCTTCGAAGCGCCCTAGCGCGAGGTAGTCCAATGTCAGGTTGCCGTAGGCGTTGGCTCTGGAGGGATCGAGGCGAATTCCTCTGCGGAATGCGTCGACTGCTTTGTCGTAGCGACCTAGTTCGGAATAAATCGGCGCGACATGGTAGAGAGGCCCGGCTTTGTCGGGATAGTTCTGTGTCCATATTTCGTACACCTGGACGGCTTTTTCCATGTCCCCGGTGACGTACTGGTGGTAGCGCGCTTCAATCGAGCCCTTTTCGGCTTCAGTTACGCGGTCTCTGAGTTCATAAGCCCGAGTTGTGTTCTGGCTGGCAAGATCGTCCTCGCCCAGGTTGTGATAGATGGTCGCAATTCCGCCGTAAGCCATGGCGAAGTTCGGATCCAGATCGAGGGCTTTCTGGAAAAGGGGAAGAGAAGCACGGTCGCCTTGCTTGTCCCATGTCGCAAGCGCTAAGCCATACGCTTTGAGCGCATCGAGCGAAGAGGTAGTGGCCTGTTCTAGCGGAACATTAAACTTCTGGACCGTCGCCAGCGATTCGCCCAGTTCCCCGCGCAACTTGGACGCTGCTCCGCCGAGGCTGTCGAGAACCTTCTCCTTGGACGCCGCCGTCACCAATTCTTCGGCCAAAATGTCTCCGCTCTGGCAGTTCACCGCTTTCAATCCCAGAACATATTCGCTACCCAGACTTCCAATGGAACCGGCAAGATAAGCTTTGCTTTCCACCCGCTGACAGAGGTCGCGAGCTACCTCGGGGGTGAGTTTCGTGTCGGCAGGCAGGGTCATCTGCTGCAAGGTGTGCGCCACTTCACTGTCGGAAAGCACATTCAGAAAAGGCGACTGCCGCAGGGAAACGTTAAGCGCTGTTTTCAACGTGTCGTCGAAGATCTCATCGCCGGTACTGTTGGCAAAATCAGCGAGAACAATGGTGTCTTTGTTGGTTAACCGCTGGCGCATCTGATGGGCGCGATAGTAGATGCCTCCGGCGATAACGATCGCGAGCAAGATTGCGACAGCGGTGGAAGCGACCTTGCTCCGGGTTGGAAGGTTGTGGGCGCCGGCTCCTGTGCGCTCCGCCGTGGCAATCGTATCTGACGCATGAGTGTCGGAGTCGCGCTTCAGTCGTTGCAGATCGGCCCGCATCTCCGATGCGTGCTGATAGCGAAGTGCACGATCCTTCTCGAGCGCTTTACCAATGATCTCGTCAAGCCGGCCGGGAAGCTGCGGATTCCACTTGCTGGGCGATTCCGCGCTCTCATGAAGAATGGCCCCGAAGGTTGCACCCACGGTATCTCTCTCAAAGGGCAGGCGGCCGCTGGCCATTTCATAGAGGGTCACGCCAAATGAAAACAGATCCGTGCGTGGATCCAGAGGTTTGCCCGCAACCTGTTCCGGCGACATGTAGCTCACGGTTCCCATGGTGACGTTCTTGGTAGTGAGATCTTTCTCGCCTAGAGTAGGATCGTTCGAGCCTGAATCCGATTCCCGTTTGGTGCCGGGATCGGTTTTTTTCGCCAAACCGAAGTCGAGAACTTTGGCCTGTCCGCGCTTGGTAATGAAAACATTCGCGGGCTTCATGTCGCGATGAATAATTCCGGCGGCATGGGCAGCATCGAGTGCGTCGGCGATCTCGATGGCGAGCGACAGCAGGAGCTCGGTCTCCAGCGGGCGTCCGGCGATGCGATATTTCAGCATGACGCCGTCCAGAAACTCCATGGCGATGAAAGTCTGTCCATCCTGCTCGCCGATGTCGTAAATCGTACAAATATTAGGATGGTTGAGTGCCGACGCGGCTTCGGCTTCGCGCTGAAACCGGGCCAATGCCTGGTGGTCTCGCGCCAGATCGGTGGGCAGGAATTTGAGGGCGACGAAACGATGTAGCCGGATATCTTCGGCTTTGTAGACCACGCCCATACCACCGCCCCCGAGCTTCTCCAGGATGCGGTAGTGCGAGATAGTTTTGCCGACCACAGGCGCAGAATGTTACCTCTTGGGAAATCTGCAAGTCAACGAAAGGGGTTGGGAGCCGGCGATATCTGGTTTTCAATGCACTCGTTCAGCGGTTGCCACTAATTCCGGTTTCGAGTTGACAGGCACCGCCCAGCTCTGGTCTTATCGTTTGGCGAATTCTGGCACGGCATTGTTTCCCGGGAAGGCAATCGTTTGTCTTTAGAGCGGCCGGCCTTTTCGTAAGCGGAGGTTTTTATGAAGCTGACATTGATCCTGATCTCGTTTTGTGCCTTTATGTCGTCACCGTTGTCGTCGAACGCGCAGCAGGCGCAACTGTGGCTGACGACGCCTGACCGGGCGTCCATAGTTGCTCCGCAGGCAACGACTCTGGAGTTTTCGTCGACTGCGACTCAGCTACCCATGGTTACCGTGGACGATGCCCAACACTTCCAGACCATCGACGGCTTTGGCTTTGCGCTGACCGGAGGCAGTGCGCAGTTGCTGATGCGCATGACCGCCGCGCACCGAACGGCCCTCCTGAAGGAATTGTTTACAACGGGCAGCGATGGGATCGGAGTCAGTTATTTGCGATTGAGCATCGGGGCCTCCGATATGAATGAGGGCGTGTACTCATACGATGACCTGCCGGCAGGCCAGACCGATGTAGAGATGGCGAAATTCGACCTGGGGAGGGACCGCGCGGATGTGATTCCGGTCATGAAGGAAATTTTGGCGATCCGGCCGGGGATTAAGATTTTGGGCTCGCCGTGGTCGGCCCCAGCTTGGATGAAGACCAATGGCGATGTGAAGGGCGGCGAGCTCAAACCTGAGTATTACGCTGCATATGCAGAGTATTTTGTGAAGTACATCATGAGCATGCGCGCCGAGGGGATTACGATTGACGCCATCACCATCGAGAATGAGCCGTTGAATCCGAAAAACACGCCGAGCCTGGTGATGTTTGCCCAGGAACAGGACATGTTCATTGCGAAAGACCTGGGGCCAACATTCGAGAAGGCGGGGATTTACACGAAGATTCTGCTATACGATCACAATCCAGATGTGCCGTCGTATCCACTGTCGATTCTGCGCGACCCAGCAGCGAGCAAGTATGTCGATGGCACTGCCTTCCATTTGTACGGCGGCGAGTCGAGAGTGCTGAGCGAAGTGCATGACGCGTTTCCGAAGAAAAACCTGTATCTGACCGAACAGTCGGTGACGGCGTGGCGCGGCGAAGGGCCATTGGGGATTGCCGAGCCGGTAAATCGCGTGATGATTGGCGCGACCCGGAACTGGAGCCGCAACGTGGTGCTGTGGAATCTGGCGGCCGATCCGCAGAACGGACCGCACACCAACAACGGGGGGTGCACCGGCTGTTCCGGAGCGATCACGCTGGATGGAGATTCTGTCACCAGGAATGTCGCTTATTATGTGCTCGAGCATTTCTCGAAGTTCGTGCCGCCAGGTTCGGTGCGGGTGGCGTCGAGCGAAATGGAGCAGTTGGGAAGCGTGGCTTTCGTTACCCCGGAGGGAAAAATAGTCCTGGTGGTTTCAAACACCGGAAATTTTCCGAAGCCCTTCGCCGTGAAGTATCACGGAAAGGAATTCCAGACAGCCGTCCCTGCGGAATCGGTGGAGACATACCTCTGGTAGAGGCGCGTTTTAAAAAAGATCGCAAGGAAACTTTCCAGCAGCCTTGGCCACTCAATTGATCGGCGTAACAATTGCGGAATTCTGTAGCACGGTTTGGAACACGGATGTACGGATGGTAGACTGCGCTTATGGCCGCTAAAAAGAAATCCAAGAAGAATCAAGTTAAGAAAAAACGAACTGCCGCCGTCACCCGGAAACCGGCCAAAA
Organism: uncultured Acidobacteriaceae bacterium; assembly: GCA_963794195.1. Taxonomy (GTDB): domain Bacteria; phylum Acidobacteriota; class Terriglobia; order Terriglobales; family Acidobacteriaceae; genus DATBAX01. The sequence goes on along the minus strand of CAWCCU010000004.1, from coordinate 364,900 downwards.
AGACGGTTAAAATGAAGTTCTCGCCTAAGAAGAAGTTGACTAAGAAAAAGGCCGCTCCGAAGAAGGCCGCACCTAAAAGGAAAGTCCTCAATAAGAAGAAATCTGGTACGCGGATCGCCGTAAGAAATCAGACTTCAAGTGGACCTCGCGACTTGGGTACGGAAGCTTCTGATTCTCAAGACCTGAGGACGCGGTCGGCTGGGCAATCGGGAGGTTTGCAGGGCCTATCGAATGTTGCAGGCGCTGATTCGGAGAGTGTCGACGAGCTAATCGAGGAAGGCAACGCGTTCGAGGCCGATGTGGTGGCTGGCGTGGAAAGCGCTGGCGATACCGATGAAGAAGTCCATACGCACGAAGTGCCCGAAGATGATGTCCCCGAAGAATATCTGGACGAAGATTGAAACGAAGCTGTTCAGTAACCAAGCGTCAATCGGCAGCAGCCGCTTTGTGTGCAATTAAATCAAATCCTTTCGTATGCGCGGCCTTAGCGAGGGAGGCCAATTGTCTTCGGGCTGAGGCTGCGCGTCCTGATTTCTTTTCCAGTTCGGCCAGAGACAGCATGGATTCCCACTGAACTTCCAGGAGTCCGTGCGCCGTGGCATCTTTGAGGACCTGCTCCAACTGAGGGCGGGATGATTGTGGCTGGTCTGAAGACTGTGCCACTCGAGCTGAAGACAGGGAAAACTGCAGGCCGACCAGGTAGTTTTGATTTTTCGCGGCCAAAGGTGTGGCGGAGACAACTTCCACCTTTGCGTCTGCCAGCTTTCCCTGCGCCAGCAGGGCCTGCGTCAACACTGCGCTGGCAATCAACTCGTCATCGGCCTGTTGTTGTTGATGGAATTGTTCTTTGCATTTGCGGGCTGCGATCTCGGCATCAGCAGCATGTCCTTGTTCAAGCGATAGTTGAGCGAGAGCAACCTGGGTTTCTGCGATGGTTTGGTTCTCGCCAATTTCGCTTCGCAACCTGAGAGATTGTTCGTAGGATTTGCGGGCGGGATCGAACTCACCGCGATCCAAGTAAACATCTCCCATCCCACTCAAGACATATGCCATTAGACTCTTGTCGTCCAATTCTTCAGCCGTACTCTTTGCCTGCTGATAAGACTTCTCGGCAGCCTTGAGATCGCCCTGCTGCCGCGACATCTCGGCAAGATCGTTCTGGACCCTCGCGATTCCGTCAATATCTTCGGTCGCTTCGTAGTTTGGAATCGCCAGCAACATGAGTTTTCGTGCCTCACTGAGGTTGCCCTGTGACATCAGAGCGTCTCCGAGATTATTCAAAGAAGCGCCGACTCCCTCGATATCGCCAACCTCGCGAAAGACCTTATTTGCTTCCCGCCACATGGCCTCAGCCCGCACGAGATCTCCTTGGTTAAAATAAAGAACGGCGAAGTCGCTAAGGGTACGGGCTTCGTTGTTGCTGTCTCCCTCGGCGGCGTAGCTTTGCCGTGCGCTCTCGCAGTCGCTGATGGTTTGCGCCATTGACACTCCGACCGGCGTTCCTTGCTGACAAAGAATTCCGTAGCTGCGTGCTACCAGCAGGTGGGCGCCCTGGGCATTGCCTTTTTGGATTGCGCGTTCGGCGGCGGCGTGGGCCTTCGCGTTATCCTGATTGATCCAGGCCGTTGCTTCATTCATGTCGATACGCGGATCGTCTCCGGCGGGCGGCGGCAGATGACGGAGAATTCCCAAAGTGCGCAGCGAGTCCGCCGCTTTGACCTGGCGTTGCACTGCGGCGAGCCGCAATCCATAGTCGAGACTGTCGGGAAAAAGATTGAAGAGAGATTCATAGGCTTCAACCGCCTTCGGCCAATCTCCCACCACTTTGCGGTATTGTCCTTCGATGAGCAGCCGCTCCTCTTGCGGGAGACGGGCCGAAAGTTTCAGAGCACTTTGGGCCTCGGCGATGGCCTTCGCACTGTAGCCCATATGGTCCCAGGCCTCTGACAAAGCCGAATGCGCGAGAGGATAGTTGGGGTCGGCATCGATAGCCCGTAGCAGCGAACTTCGCGCGCCGATAAAGTCGAATGACCACAGTTTGGCGCGACCCTCTGTATACAATCGGACCGCGTTTTGGTTGGACGGTAAAGATGCTCGGGCTGCATTTGTCGCGTCTTCAGAGACCGAAGTCACGCCCAGACTCTTGCGAACCTGCGCACCCGTTTCTGAAGCTAGTTCGAATAAATTCTCTTCGCTACCGGTAACGGCTTCTTCGGCGATAGTCTCGCCGTTCGCCGTGTCTTGTACCCGAATATCGAGGCGGATTCGATTGTTATCCTTTCCCGGCAGCAAAGTGTAGGAACCCAGGACAACGACATCCGCGCCCGGATTGGTATGCAAGCGTTTCAGCGTAGCCTTCGCCAGGGTGTCTTCCGTGGTAAGAGACAGCTCACGTTTTGCCCGGGCCACGTCTTCTCCTGAGACCAGGCGAAGTGTGCCACCTGCCGCCAATTCAGTATTCAGCATTTCCGAGAAAGCACTCGAAAGCCAGTCTTCCTGCTGGCGACCCGGAAGGTTGCGAAAACCCAGGACGGCAACGGAACGGCGGATTTGTGCGTGTGGGAGCGCCCCGACGGAACCGGAAGACGGCTGAGGGTTTCGACGGCCCGATTGAAACTTATAGATTGCAAAGCCCACTACAAAAACTGCAAGCAGTGGGATCACCCAGAGCCGCCTTTTCCGCAGAGAAATTGCTGGCATTGCGGGGGGCGGCTTTTCCGTATCCTGCACATTTTCGTGCGCTTCGAGGCTATCCCCCGGTTTCGAGATCTGAACGCTGACGGGAGCAATAAATCTGTAACCCCGGCGGGGAATCGTCTCGACAAAGCGGGACGCATCGGCGTCGTCTCGCAACGCTTCGCGCAGCTTGCGAACGGCCACGCCCAAGCTATTGTCGAACTCCACGAAAGTGTTATCGGGCCAAAGATGCTGGCGGACCTCGTCCCGCGTAACGATCTGGCCCGACCTTTCAACCAGGAGCACAAGCAGACGAAAGGGAAGATCCTGCAATTTTATCCGGACTCCGTCGCGGGAAAGCCGGCCTTCCACGGGATCAAGATCGTAAGGCCCAATGCGATATCGAAGCGGTTTTGGAGACGAATCGTGCATAAGCCCGTAGCGAAGACCGAAATCTTAACACGGTTGGCTCCAAACGTCTGTTAAGACGAGACCTTAAGTCTCGGTGCAAGAATCACTTGCCAGTTAATGCGGGCTTAAAACACTGTTTCATTGACGGCGAGCACAATTTGCCTCAGATTCGCTTGCGTCGAGAGCGGGATTTTCCGAAATCCAAGAAATTCAGGAGGACTTATGAGCAGCAAGTCTATTTGCCAGGAAATGGGACGCCGTTGGTCTTGTGGAGTTTGCGCGTTAGGGCTGTTGATTTCACTCGCTATTCTTCCAGCCTACGGACAGGAGATTCATCAACTGTCTTACAACAACTCGTTCTGGTCAGACCAGGGTCTCGGCGGTGTAACACCTGCCGGAGGCGATCAGGACCTGACCGCATATATCACCACACCAAACAATCAATCGCATGTCTACTACCTGACCGGCGGCGCCTCGGGTCATGTGCACCAACTGTTCTTCAACGGATCCACCTGGGGCGATGAGGATCTGACCGCTTTATCCGGCGGACCGACCGCGGCGGGCACGGTGACCGGGTTCTCGGTGGGAAATTTCCAATACGTCTATTACGTCAATCAAAAGGGCGCCCAACACCTGCATCAGCTTCTTTACAACAATGCGTCGTGGGTTGATTCTGACCTCACCGTTTTAAGCAAAGCGAAGGTAAGCGCAAACAACGTTGGCGGCCTGGTCGCTTTCACCACTTCGCCGGCCCTGCATGTCTACTACAAGCAGCTCGGAGGCATCGGGGACATCCATCAAATTTATTCGACCGATGGAACTACCTGGCAGGACCAGGATTTGACCTCGCTCACGGCCGGCAAACAACCTAACTACTTGTGGTCAGGATTCAACGTCGGCAACCTGCAATATGTTTATTTCCAGGGCGACAACCTCGATCTTCACCAACTTTTCTACAACAACTCAACCTGGTCCGACACAGATCTGACGGTTGCCAGCAAGGCTCCGCAACCCTTGATCTCTCCAGTAGCAGCCTTAGCGGTTCCTGGCACGAAGAAGATTCGTATTTATTATCGCGGCTCCGACACCGGTCATATTTGGCAGCTTAGTTCGACTGGCGGAGTCAAGTGGACGGGAGTGGATTTAACCAAGAGGGTGAAGGGGCCCGGGACAGATCCCTCCAGTTCGATTCTGGCTTATGTGACTACTCCCAATAACGACATCCACGTCTTCTACACCTACGGAAGCCACGTCTACCAGATGTTTCAGCCGACGGCGACGACCTGGTCGAACGACGATCTCACGGTCTCAGGAAACGGGGCGTTTACGGAGAGCTTCACTCCCTTGGCCGGATTCTCCGTACAGAACTTGCAATATGTTTTTTATGTAAGCCAGTAGAAATTCCGGGGAGCCGGCCGCCCGGTTCTCCGGATTAATGCAAGAGCTTGAACCACCCAGGACAGGAAGTATCACTCGGGAAGGCCAAAGGGAATTTTCGATATTCCGCTTCCGTGACAAGAAGAACAAGGAGAATCTTATGATCAGCAAAAACGCTCGTACACAATCCGGACGCTGGCCACTTCACGCCGTATACGTATTCGCAATCGTCACTTCACTTGCTTGTCTACCAGCTTATGCTCAGCAGGTTCATCAGCTCTCCTATAACAATATAGGCTGGGCGGACCAGAACCTGAACGGGGCCATGATGAACCAAGATTCGGCCAACGTTGCCGCGTTCCTTACGACGCCGAACGACCAAACCCATGTCTATTACATATCGACTGGAAGTGCTACAGACGTTCACCAGCTTTTTTACAACGGCACTAGCTGGGCCGACAGCAATCTGACAGCCTTAGCGAAAGGGCCTCAAGCCTTCGGCCCGGTTACGGGCTTCTCCGTGGGAAATTTCCAATATGTTTATTACATCTCTAGCACCTCGCCTAATCATGTTCATCAGCTTCTCTATAACAATTCCAGTTGGGTCGATTCTGACCTGACTGCTCTTACCGGTGGCAAGCCGGGCACTATTGCGCAGATGGTTGCCTTTACCACCTCTCCAGCCCTGCACGTCTATTACCGGGACGCTGATTCGAGCCATATTCACCAGCTCTTTTCCAACAATGGGACGAGCTGGCAAGACACGGACTTGACCAGCAGCACCGGCGCGCCTCTGTCTATTTATCTGTCTGCCGGAGTCAATAACGGCAATTTGCAGTACGTTTACTTTGTGGACGGGTCGAACCATCTTAACCAGCTTTATTACAACAACGTGTCGTGGTCCGACACAGACCTGACCCAGCTGACCCGCACTATTCCGCTCGAGACTGGGAACGTGGCGGCCTTCGCCATCGCTAAAACCAAGAAAGTCAGGGTCTACGCGACCAACGCTAACAATGGGCACATCATGCAGTTTTCCTCGAGCGATAGCGGCGTCAAGTGGACCAGCGTGGATTTGACTAAAAGAACCAAAGGGCCGCTACCTGACGGCGCCAGCGCCCTGCTTGCTTTCGTCACCACTCCCAATAATGACGCGCATATTTATTACGTGTCCGGAAGCCAGGTCAACGAGATTTATCAGCCCACGGCAACTACCTGGAAAAACACGAACCTATCGGCAGCAGGAGAAGGTTTGCTAGTCGATGAATTCAGCGGGCTGGCCGGCTTCTCGCTGCAGAACCAACAGTTTGTTTTTTATGTATCCCAGTAAGGCTGCCGTCAAAGGAGTATTCGATCATGTCGAAATTTTGTGTTTCATGTGGATCTTCGCTGAACGGTGGAATGTTCTGCGCAAGGTGCGGGGCGGCGTCTGGGGAGGCGGCCGCCCCGCTCGTACAACCGAGGATTGTCCCTGCCGCGGTAGCGGCACCTCTCCCGACATCGCCAGTGCCAACGCCGGCACCTGCGAAATCAAACTTGCTGGTTAAGGTTTTAGTGGCTTTTGGCATTTTCGTCGTCGTAACGGGCGCACTCGTGATCGGCGGCGTTTACTACGTGGCACATCGAGTTAGCCAAAAAGTTCATCAGTTGGCGAGTGAGCTTCCCAATGCTCCGGAAATCCCCTCTACCAATCCTGCACCCCACGGCAAAACCGTTGCTGGTAGCATGCCAGATCCTTGTCGATTGTTGAGTAAAGAGGACGTTGGCCGCGCCGCGGGCGTGGAAGTCGTTCGTACCGAAAGTACCGGCGATAGCTGTTCCTATCTCGCCAAGGGGGATGCCGCCGATATGACTTCGCGCCACATGTCAGCCATGATGGCGAGCAAAGGCGCGAACACGCAGCAGCAGAAGATGATTCAAGGCATGGCCGGCGGACTTTTCAAATCCATGCAGAAAGATGGAAAATCCGCCGTCGACAGCAACGGCAACGTTCCGGTGCTGTCCTTCTCCTTGGAAAAGCAAGCTGCCGACGGGGAAATGGGCCTGAATCGCACGGTGCTGGCGGGCATGCCGGGAGGACACATTATTTCGGGTATCGGCGACGAAGCATTTGACGCTGGAGATTCGATGATCATGGTACGTAAAGGCGACATGTTGATCCGGATTATGTATATGACCTGCCCTTGCAACACGGACGCTGTGAAACCGCTGGCCCGGAAACTGGCAGATGCGTTGTGAGCGATGAAACGGCAATGTCCAGGTGGCGGCGGGCGTGATTTGAGCTAAGGATGGAATCGTTGAAAAAGGAAAATGGATCGAACGCAAAGACTGCTCAGCCCCAAATATCGATGGTTCGCAATCGCGATTCTGGCCGTCTGCTTCACCGACGCTAATGCTGCTGCCGCCAACGATCCATTGACTGGCTTGCCCGTTTATCCCGGCGTTACCGATGCTAGTCCGTTACCCGAAGGGGATTTCTGTGGCAAGCAAATGACAAAAGATTTCTACATGGTCATGGGAAACAAGATCTATGCGATCACGAAGTGGTATGCCGGCCGTTTGGCCGGCTATCACAGATACCACGCGATGATCAATGGCCGTTCGTTGGACATTTTTTTCAGCCCGGATGGGAAAACGGAGGTAACTGTGACCGGAACTAAGATCGGCTCCGCAGTCTATTCGATTTCCTACGGACGATTTCAACCCGGGCTCACAGCCGGCGAGATGATTTCATTTTCCCAATCGAAAAAAGCGTGTGAATAGTCAACGCGCTTTTTTCGATTATTTCTTGGGCCGCGATTCCGGAGGAACCATGCCTGCCACACGGTAATAAACCGTTAGCTGGCCGTAAATTTCGCCTGAATGCTCGACGAAGCCGTAGGCGAAGTCTCGGATCTGAGTCTGCTGGTTGCTGAAAGGATCGACGACGAGACTGGACATACCCTTGTCTCCCTTCGCTTTGATCGCAGCCGCGCCGTCCGCAAATGACTTCTTCACGAAGGAGACAACTTCTGCTTTGCTTTTGAATTGATCCCGTTTGGGATCATCCATCTCCGGCATCTTCTTGCCAAGCAGGGCGTTGGTGAAAAAATCGTTCGCGTGGGCCGCATGAATCAGGCGTTCGGCAAAGCTACGCACTGCGGGAGTGGGCTTGTAATCATATTTGTCCTCGGGAAAATCTTCCGCCATGGCGTTTAATTTACGTCCAATGTCATCCCACTGTTGCAGCACGGCTTCGGCTGCGCCCGGCGCGGGCTTCGGCGCCGCAGCTGCTTTAGGCATTTCCTGAGCGTGCGCCGGCGCAGCGAGAATTCCGGCAGCGAAGATCGTTATAACCAGCAAAAGAACTTTTTTCATTGATGTCTCCTCCACAATATTGTTACTGGCGCATCTTACAGGAATTTACCCAATTAGGGATGCCTTCCTGCTACCGAATGCCATGCCGGCATTAAGGCAGCGGGAGGCCCAACAGCGGCCGATGGCCTTCCCGTCCTCATGTCGAAATTAAGTGTCTCTGTAAGACTTCTCATCATATTTCCGACCGCGATCCATCGAATGTTGCATATAATTTTGCAGACTAGCTGGAGACCGTTTCCAAAGCCCACATGCAAGCCAGTTCGCCTTCCGAAGATAGCGAAGTCCGAAGAGTGTTGTTGGTCACGACCGACGATGACGCCTTGTCCGAGTTTCGCAAGGTCCTGCCTGCCTCGATCAAAACCGTATTAGTGGAGGGTCCCAAGGCGATGATGGAGTCGCTGGCGCGAGTCCCCGCTGACGCCGCAATCCTGGATCTCGACGTTATCGGAGAGACCATCAGCGATGCTTACGTTGTTCTCCACGACTTGCGGGTTGCGGCGAAAGACCTGGTCATTGTCGCGCTCACCCGATCGCGTAACCGAACCATTCGATTGAAGGCTGGAGAGGCGGGGGCCGACGAATTCTTTCTGGCCCCGATCGAAGCCCAGGAATTGCGAATCGTGCTGGAAAGGGCGATCAGCAAACGCAGGATAGAGATCGAAGATCGCGAACTCCGCGAGCAACTCTCCCGCAAATATACCTTTGGCGAGCTGATTGGCGGATGTGAAGCGATGCAACGGGTTTATGACGCCATCACGAGGGTCGCCAGAAGCAATACCACGGTGATGATCCGTGGTGAAAGCGGAACCGGGAAGGAATTGGCCGCACGCGCGATCGTGGCTGCCAGCAGCCGCAAGGACGCACCATTCGTCAGTCTGAATTGTGCGGCCTTGCCAGAAGGCCTGATCGAAACCGAATTATTTGGGCACGAAAAGGGCGCGTTTACTGGAGCTGACACGGCGCGTCCCGGCCACATTGAGATGGCCGACAAAGGGACTTTATTTTTGGACGAGATCGGGTCGCTTGGCCTTTCCTTGCAAAGTAAGTTGCTGCGAGTCTTGCAGGACCATATGGTGACGCGGGTCGGAGGCAAGGCTCTGCGGAAGATCGATTTCCGGCTGATCGCGGCTACCAACGATGATCTTGAGGAAATGGTCCACTCCGGACGCTTCCGGGAAGATTTGTACTATCGAATTCATGTTGTACCCATCCAAATGCCGCCGTTGCGAGAGCGGGAGGGTGACATTGCCTTATTGGCGGACCATTTCCTGCGGGTGTATTGCGCGACGAACCAGACTCCGCTAAAGCGGCTGGAGCCTGAGGTCCTGGAAATTCTGGAAGAGCATTCCTGGCCGGGCAATATTCGAGAGCTGGAAAATCTGATCCAGCGCCTGGTACTGATGGCGGACGGGGATGTGGTTTCGGCCAAGCATCTACCGAGTCAGATCCTTTACAGCAGCACCGCGAAGCAGGAATCGCTCCTGATTCCTGATGGTGGGATTGATCTGGACGAAGAAATGACCAAGATCGAGGCCGCCTTCATTCAGGCCGCGCTGCGCCGGTGCGAGGGCAAGAAGGTCGCGGCCGCCGGATTGCTTCACATCGATCCCCAGAAAATGAAGTACCTTTGCCGGAAACATAAGATCCAAAAAGATTAAAAATTCACCCCGCGAGGGTTAATTTTTGACCTTTGGCTATTTTCCACCTACGAGCACCTTTCCTAACCCAATACAATCTCGCATGTAAATATTTCATAACAAGCAACTTTCTGGCCTTCGCGGAAATCGGATCCAGTTTGGCACGGCACCTGCTTTAGTAATAAACGAGAAGCAGTAAAAACTGAAAGACTCGGGGAGATTAAAATGACAATCCAAAAGAAATCTTTGATCACGAATCGCGCAGCCGCCAAGAAAGCCATCATCGCGACCCACTCAGCTTCCACTCAATTCTCAACAACCAGCGTCGTTGCAGCAAAGGCACCGAGCTTTGCGAAGAAGTCGCCTCTGGCAGCGAAGGCCCCGGCCATGGCGAAGAAGTCGCCTCTGGCAGCGAAGGCCCCGGCCATGGCGAAGAGGTCGCCTCTGGCAGCGAAGGCTCCGGCCATGGCGAAGAAGTCGCCTCTGGCAGCGAAGGCCCCGGCCATGGCGAAGAAGTCGCCTTTGGCAGCGAAGGCTCCAACCGTCGCCAAGCGGCTCGACTAGTTCGCCAAGCTTAAGGTTAGAGAGAGGGACGCGGCGGGGAGGCCGTTCCCTCTCTCTTTGCTTTTAGATCGGTTCGGCTTTACCACGCCTTTCGCTGCACAAAGTCCCGCGCCTCGTCCCACATCAATCCCAGAATGCTGTGCCGGCCAACCTTAATTTTTGCTTCGCCAGACATTCCTGGCCTCAAATCGCCGGCGAAATTAGTAAGTAATACTGTAGCCACGTAATAAGTGGGCGGCGCGATCCCCTTGTATTTTTCTTCCTCCACCAAACCTTGGGCCATCTCGGACGATGCGGGAATCAAGGAGTCGATAGACCCGCGAAGTGGTCGCAGCAGAGCTTCGAACTTGAGCGAAGCCGGCGCTCCCGGCGAGATCCGGCGAATCTGGAATTCAGGTATGTAGATTCGAGCCTTAAGGGTCTTAACATCATCGACTTCGGCGAGTTCGGCTCCTTCAGCAACGAACGACCCGAGCAGATTTTGAAGGCGGGGAGTCACCACTACTCCAGAAATCGGGCTCGCTACCTGAAGCGCTGCTAACTGTTGGGAAGCCGATTGGTATTTGCCGGACTCTGAGTTACGTTCGGCCAGGGCATGGCTGACATCGGCGTAGTGAAATTGAGCAGAGCGGGCATTCGCCTCGGCGGTGGATAGGTCCGATCGGGCCTTCGCGGTTTCACTCTCGATTTGGAGATTCCGTAAACGGAGAACCGGATCTCCGGCGGCTACAGGGGTAGATTCTTCAGCCAGCACTTCCATTACCTGGCCGGGGACGACCGCGCGAATCACGGCGCGCCGCTCAGGTTCAAGTACAAACCGGCCACTGACGGTTTGACGCCAAAGAGGCAAACAAATCATGATCGTCACAATCGCCGCGGCGATGGCCTTCCGCGGAGCGGTCCACCAACCACGGAAGCTCTGTTCTTTGTCCAGATAGAAATCTTTCATAAATCTCCATGACGAACGCAAGCGCGAGCGCAAAATCATAAATCCCAGGAAAAGCGCTGGTACAAATGCCCATTGCGGGCTTATCCGAGCACTGACGTTATAGCAAAACCGGACTACGACAAAGAGCACGAGGTAGCTGTACCCACCGGAAATGATGGCGTAGCCTGCAAACAAGCTGCGGCGGCCGCGTCGAAGGTAGGGAACTTCGACCGGCATTCTGAACAAGCTTCGCTTAACCCAACTGGACAGATACTCTGTCGAGCTTTCTTTCAGCGTGGATACGCCGACCAGTTCTCCGAGCAAGTAGTATCCATCCAGTTTGATCAGTGGGTTTAGATTCATGAAGATGACTGCGACCCCCGTGATCAGCATGAGTTTGTATGCAAAGTCGTGGATCGGACTGCCGGCGGGAGTGCCCCACCACACGATGCTTGCCACTGAACAAAACATCAGTTCGACCCAAATACCTGCGATGATGGAGGCGATCCGTTGCCACTTGCCCCCGTACACATACACTTCTCCGATATCGCAAAAAAAAGCAGGGGACAGATAAATGAGCATGAATCCCATGCGATGGACTCCACCGCCAAAGTGTTTGCAGGTGAGCCCATGGGCGCATTCGTGGAAGTATCCCAGACCGAAGAACAAAAGCCAGAACTCAGCGAGGTCGGCCACCCGCTTATCGGTAAAATCGTAATACTCCATGGTGTCCCGCCAGATTTCACCGCGCCCGCCGAAGAAAATGACGGCCATGACGCCAAACATGGCGAGGGTCAGGAGGGTGAACCATCTCGTGTAGATAAAACTAAGCGCCCGATAAACTTTGGTGAGGAAGACGTCCGGATCCCAGGTGGAGAAAGTCATTTGGGAAAGATCGACGCTCTTTTTCTTCGCTCGTTGCTTGCGCTGTTCAGAGAGTTTTTGACTCGCGGTGATATTTCTTTCCAGGGAAGTCTTGGGCCAGAACTCGGCTTCCTCGAGCGCTCCGGTGAGTTCGCGCAATTCCTCTTCGCTAATGGCGGTGCCCGTCTGCTGCTGCGAAAGTAGGGAAATGTCGGCGTAGGAGCGCTCACCGTTAAACAGCTGTATGAGTTGCCACTGTTCAGGGGTGAAACGGTAGATATAGGTTCCACCTGAAATCATCCCAATCATGGTAGGAATCCCGTCTTCAAGCTGCTCGCGAATGATCAGCTTAGGATGGATTTGCAGGAAGGCGTTGCGATTACGGCGAGCAGGGAGCTCGGGCAATGCGACGTTCAGAACTTCCGAGAGATTCATGGCGCATCAGCCAGACGAATGTTCACGGTCATCCCAGGATGCAGACCGGCAGGAGATCCTTCCACCTCGGCGGTGACGTCGATGGTATCGCTGGAGGGATCCACGATGGGGCTCACCAACAAGACTCTGGCCCGGTAATTTTCTTCCGAAGCGCCCGGCGATACGACCGCAAGTTCCGTGCCTCGTTTCACCCGCTTGAGGTAGCTTTCCGGCAAAGTGAACTTGACTCTTAGAGGTCCTACAGCGGATATCCAGAACAGACGATCACTGCGCGATACGCTTTGCCCTACACGCACGTAGCGGCGGGCCACGACACCGTCGAAGGGAGCGGTGATTTTTGTTTTCTCCAGCTCGAGATCGAGCGACGCGAGTGCATTTTTCGCATAATTCAAGTTCTCCTTCTCGCGTTCAACTTCGAACTCGGAGGCATCGTACTTGTATCTTGCGTGATCTTCCTGCTCTTTAGAAATGATGTTGGCTTTCCACATGGCATCGGAACGATCTAGATCAGCTTTAGCCACCTGGGCTTCGGATTGCCAATTTTTTACGTCGGCCTCGATGCTGCGGGCTTTGGCGGCCGCGGCGTCGCGGTCGGCGGTGAGTTGACGATCGTCCAAATTTGCCAGGAGCTGACCTCTCTTGACGAGCGCTCCTGCCTCAACTTCGACTGATGCGATAACGCCATCCCGCTGGGCCGCCTCATCCACCTGCTGTTCCACGACAATCGGGCCTGAAGCAATGAAGTCACTCGGCGCCGCAGCAATTGAACTTTCGGCAGTCTTCGCGGGAGCCGGCACCGCCGCTGCGGCCGTGGCGGGTTGGTTGGAACTGCAACCCGGCGAGAGCGCGATCAGAACGATAATCGTGAGTAGCGTAAACTCTGACAGCTTTTCCATTCCTTGCTCCCAAACCAGCCGGGCGTTACCAGCCAAACCAGTACCACAATTTTGTCCAGAGCCACATGGCGGTGCCGCGGAAGAAAACGTACCCGGCAGGATGCCACCCCACCGCGATTTTTCCCTGTCCCTGCATTCCCGAACGGATTGTGCCGTCGCGATTCGACATGTTGACGCGCGCGAAAAAGACCCGTTTCTCGGATGCCATCTCGCTTCGGGGTGCGACAACGGTTACGGTCCCGGTGAAAGTGCGGATGGGATAGCTTTCGAGTTTCACCGAAGTACGCTGTCCAACACGAATCAACGAAGCGTCATCTTCGGGGACCGCGACATCCACGCTGAGGGAGGAACTGTCCATGATTTCGGCAAATGTGTCCCCATGAGCGAGGCGGCGGCCGGCAAAATTCTCAACATGAGGCGTCGTGACAACCCCATCCAGTGGCGCGCGAAGGATGGTGCGATCGAGTTGCTCCCGGGCACGTGCCAGCTCCGACTTCCAATACTCCGCCTGCACCTGCTCGGTCCCCGCCTGGGTGCCATCGTTTCTTGACAATGCTCGATTTACGGCAGTGGCCGCTTCGCCATATTTGGCCTGGGCAGTGGCGAGATCGGCACGGTAATTCCAATCGTCCAATTCGGCGAGGACCGCTCCCTGCTTCACCGCCTCGCCCTCATGTACGTAAACTTTCTTTACCATGCCATCGACTTCAGATTGCACCTGCGCGGTGTGTGCTGCAGCAACAGTGGCGTCTCCCGAAACCCGCATGGGCATGGGACAGAACAAAAGAAAGAGCAGGACAGCGGCGGCCAAGGCCGCAATGGCGGCACGCCTGTGCTTCTCCATGGCCATGAACCGCTTCTTTTTCTGAAAGAGCGGTTCGAGGATGTTGATGAAGGGAACTTCACGATAGAGAGCTGCGTTACGAAGTGCGACGGTGGCTTGTCCAGCGAGTACTTTGATAATTTCAAGATGCGCATTCGTCAGGAAATCAGGGTCGCTGCTTTCGAATGCCAATACACCGAGCCGGCCTTGGTCGTCGATGAGCGGAAGAGCGTAGAAGGAACACATGCCCGTTTGAGCAAAATATTCCGTAAACCGGGCCCGAGTTTCAGCCCGTGGATCATCGATCTGGTCGTTACGTTGAGTGATGTAGGTTTCCTCGGTCGAGATAGATGACCATTCGATCATCTGCTTTAGAGCTTGTACCAAAGGATCGGAGTGGTTGATTTGAATTGTGCCGGAAATGGCTTTTAGCTCAAGCGCGCCTCTTTGTTCCAAGGCAATGGCGGCCCGCTCGAAGGCAATGATCGCCTGGGTATGATTTACCACGGCCTGAAGCACCCGATCGAGGTTCAAAGTCGAAGTAATTTCAGTGCTGATCTGGACCAGGGTTTCAAGGATCTCAACCTTGCGTTCCGACTGAAGCAGGCTGGCATTATGAAGGGCTCCGGCAGCGGTTTCACAGAGAGAAGTCAACAACGATAAGTCGTCTTCATCGAAAACCTGGCCATCAAGACGATTGACTGCCTCGACTACGCCGACCAGGCTTTCTCGATCCAGAATGGCGGCGGCCATCACGGAAAACGCTTCGCCTTCCACGAGGCTGCCGTTGCGTTTCTGCAAACGTGGATCATTGATACTGTCGACGATCAGCCCTTCGCCATTCTCGCCCACCGAGGATGGAATTCCTTCGCCTGCCTTCTGAATTGTTTCCGCGGGAGTTGCCGGGTCAAAACCGGAGCGGCCTGCCAGAAGCAGGTCTTCGTTGCCATCGACCATCCAGACATTCACTGCCTGCACATTGAGGATTTCAGCGAACTTGGCGGCCACGATGGGCAGCAGTTCGTCCATTTCGAGGATGGAGTTTAATACTTTCTCGATGTCGTAAAGCTGGGCAATGCGGGAAATCGATCGAAGACTGGAATTGCGTTCGTTCTCGTAACTGAGCGCTGAAGCAATCGCGATCGCTCCGCAGTCAGCGATCTCCATTACCGTGCCGAGGTCTTCGGATTCGAGTTCGACGTCGAAGGAAATTATCTCTAATGCTGCTACCAGAGCTTCCTCAAAGATGAGTGGCACATACGCCAAAGAGAGGAAGGAGCGGCGAAGGTCCAGATGGGAGTAGTCTTCGCGTGCAATCGTGGACGGCCCATAGATCTGGCTCTCGCGAGCGGTTGTAAGTTGTCCGAGGGGGCCGGCATCCCAGCTCACTTTTCTCTGCGGGACCCGCACATCGCCCAGAACAGCCTTCGATGTCCACGCTGGTGCTTCTCGATCTTCTACCACATACAACACCACTGCGGCGCCGGGGATGAGTTCGGCGATCTTTGCGGCGATCAATCGGGCCCGTGGGATGACCTCCCGCTCGGCGAGCAGGCGCGATGAGAGTTCGGTCAAAAGAAACGAAGGGTTGGGGAGCTGAGTCGCCATCGAGCTATTTTCCCGAACACACTTTTTCTGCTGGGATGGCACACAGGGGGAGTCGACGCACTTGCAAATTCCAGTGCATTCCCATAACGTGACGGGACTGGACTTTAACAAAGCGGCGGAACAGTGTCAATGTTATTACTGTCCTCAGCCGTTTGGCGCGAGGCTCGCCGGGGGAATCTTTGGATATCAGTGTTCGCAAGCAATCTGACGTGCAGGTAATCAAGCTGCGTGGAAGCCTCAAGTTGGGCCAAAGCGTGGATGAATTCAAAGGCCTATTGGATGAACTAATCCAAAATAATGATACCGCGATCGTGCTGAGTCTGGCGGAAGTTCCCATCATCGATTCCAGCGGCATTGGAGTATTGGTTCGCTCCCTGACCTCGGCGAAACAGGGCGGAGGCTCGATCAAGCTGGTACAGCCATCCAAGATGGTGATTCAGACGTTGAAGATGGTCGGCATGTGGAACCTTTTCGAAATCTTTGAGAGTGACGAATCAGCAGTTGAATCGTTCGCTTAGAGCCGTTCTTAATTAGCGGGTCTTAACTTAGTCGGTCTTCAAGTCTGGCTAAGCCGTCGCCGACAATTCCTCCTGGATCGAGAACTGCACGGTCCCCGCATACCGAGTCTCTTAGCCTTAATCCCTCCCCGCAGTCAATTGAAGAAAATGATAAAAATAAGTAAGAAGAGCGGTTAGGCGATAAGGAGGAGCTGATGAATTTAACGGGGAATACGATCTTCATTACAGGAGGCGGTTCCGGGATTGGGCGCGGGCTAGCCGAGGCGCTTCACAAACTCGACAATCAGGTCATTATCTCCGGTCGCCGAAAAGGTCATCTTGCGGAGACCATCAAAGCCAATCCTGGTATGCAGTCGGTTGAGGTGGACGTGGCGGATACAGGAAGTATCGCAGCGGTTGCCAGGAAATTGATTGCGGATTATCCGAAGCTGAATGTGCTGATCAACAATGCCGGCATTATGCAGATCGATGACGCCGGCGGCGTGGTCGAAGAAGGCGTGTTGGTACCAATCATTACGACCAACTTGCTGGGGCCGATCCGGATGACTTCGGCGTTGATCGATCATTTGAAGAAACAGAGTGCAGCCACGGTGATCAATGTGTCTTCCGGGCTCGGGTTTGTGCCGTTGGCCATGACTGCGGTGTACAGCGCCACCAAAGCGGCGATTCATTCCTACACTCTCTCGCAGCGGTACAAGCTGAAGGGGACTTCGGTAAAGGTTCGCGAATTAATCCCACCGTGGGTGCAGACGGAGTTGCTGGGCCCCACCAGCGATCCGCGGGCGATGCCACTTAAAGAATTTCTCGAAGAATCCATAAAGCTCCTGGGAACGGACTCCGACGAGATCCTGGTGGAGCGAGTGAAAGTGCTCCGCAACAATGCAGGGCCGAACGAGGCTGCCTTCGTCAACCAGTTCAATGACATGTTGGCGCAATCGCTGCACTAAAAGCAGGCTTAGCAAACCTGGTTGCTGTTGCCGGGAATCGACAGGTCGATATTCGGCATCTACAGGGGGGGAGGAACCATGAAGAGCAAACAGTCCACCACGCAACGGTCAGCTCTTGCGCAAAAGGCTGGCGAATTCCTGATTGGAAACGATCTGCGCGTCACCCGGCTGGGATATGGCGCGATGCGAATTACGGGAAGCGGAGTATGGGGTGGACCCGCGGATCGGCCCGCGGCAATCCAGGTTTTGCGTAAGGCCATCGATCTGGGGATTAATTTCATAGATACTGCGGATTCCTACGGTCCGAACGTGAGCGAAGAAATCATCGCTGAGGCGTTATACCCGTATCCCGCGGAGCTTGTGATTGCTACGAAGGGCGGTTTTGATCGTACGGGTCCAAACCAGTGGGTTGAAAACGGGCGGCCGGAACATTTGAGGTCGGCATGTGAAGGGAGCCTGCGTCGTTTAAGGCTGGATCGAATTGATCTCTACCAGTTGCACCGTATCGATCCCAAGGTGCCCGCTGCGGATCAACTGGGCACGCTGAAGGATTTGCAAGCCCAGGGGAAAATCAAGCACATCGGTCTGTCGGAAGTGACGGTTGCGCAGATTCAGCACGCGCGAACGATTGTTCCCGTCGTTAGCGTTCAAAATCGCTACAGCATCACCGATCGCGGCGCCGAAGAAGTTTTGGATTATTGTGAAAAAGAGAAATTGGGTTTCATTCCCTGGTTTCCTTTGGCCGCCGGCCGCGTATCAGGCGCAGAAAGTCCTGTCAGCGAGGCAGCAAAACAGTTAAAAGCGTCGCCGTCGCAAGTCGCATTAGCATGGTTGCTTGCGCGATCACCGGTCACGTTGCCGATTCCTGGAACTTCCAAAGTCGCCCACCTCGAAGAAAATGTGAAAGCGGCCGACTTAAGTATTGCCGGAGACGTGAGACAGCAACTTGATCGTACGGCGCACTGATCACGCCTAGTCAGCTGGTTCCCATATCAGCTTTGCATTGGTGAGTTCGCGAGCTCCCTGCGCTCCCAGCTCGCGGCCAAAACCGGATCCTTTCACACCTCCAAAAGGTGCGCGCGGGTCGGAACGTACAAAATCATTGATGAATATAGCGCCGGCCTCAATTCGGGCGGCAACGGCATTGGCCCGTACATGGTCCCGGCTCCAAACAGAGGCTCCGAGGCCGAAATCGGTGTCGTTCGCCAAGAGGATCGCATCTTCTTCGTTCTTAAAAGTGAAGACGAGAGCAACCGGGCCAAAGAATTCTTCCCGCGCAATTGCCGAGTCCGCAGGCAGATCTTTAAGCACGGTTGGAGGGAAAAAATTACCCGGGCCCGGCAGTGATTTACCGCCCAGAAGGAGTTTTGCACCGGCAGCGACGGCCTCGCGTACCTGGCGTTCGCTGGTATCGCGCAAATCTCGGCGGGCCAATGGTCCTAATTTTGTATCTGCAAGCAGCGGGTCGCCCAGCTTTAAAGCGGATGTCTGTTCGATAAAGGACTTAAGAAACGCGTCGGCGATTGGCTCGGCAAGAAGGAAACGTTTGGCGGCAATGCAGCTTTGCGCATTGTTGGAAAACCGCGAAGTCACTCCTGACTGCACCGCCTTAGCGAGATCAGCGTCTTCGAGCACAACGAACGGATCGGACCCGCCGAGTTCGAGTACCACTTTTTTGCCGTGAAGGCCGGCCAGTTGTGCCACGGAGCGTCCGGCCTGAACGCTGCCGGTCACAGTGACGGCACGAATACGGGTGTCTGCGATAATTTTCGGTACCACTGCACGCTGCACCGAAAGATTGACGTAGATCCCTTTGGGAGCTCCCGCATCCCGTATCAACTGCTCAATCGCCAGCGCGCAGCCTTGGACGCTTTCGGCGTGTTTAACCACTACGGTATTTCCAATGAGGGTCGCAGGAATAAAAAAGCGCAGCACCTGCCAGAAGGGAAGATTCCACGGCATTACTGCGAAGATGGGGCCAAGGGATTCATAGACGACACGCGCAGGAGTGCCGGCAATGGCTTCGGCTCGAATGTAGACGGGGCCTTGTTGCGCAAAATGCCGCGCTCCGGCCGCAGCTTTTTTCACTTCGCCTCGCGCCTCGCCGATAGGTTTCCCGATCTCGAGGGTGATAAGCCGTGCATATTCTTCGACGCGCTCTTCCAGAAGGTCCGCGAGGCGGGACAGAAAATCGGTTCGCTCGGAAAGCGGAGTCCGTGACCAGCTGAGCCAACCATCCCACGCAGATTGCAACCGGTCGTCGATTTCTTGCGCGTCGTGCTCGGGATAAGTGCCGAGGATTTCGCCCGTGGCCGGATTGATGGACTCAAAAGACATATAACTTCTCCTCCGTGGAAGGCGCTGGCTGAAATCTTCCGCGAAGAAGACGCCAGGAACTACTAGTGAAACTCTTATCGTTGGTGCTGCGATTGGTGGTTAAGCGCACTCCTCGAATTCATTCAAGAAATGATCTGAGACAAATTTATTTCTGATCCTTCTGAGCCAAGGGTGTTTCGGCATTCGGGAGCGGCAGGATTTCTTTGGCCGACAACCCTGCCGGGAAAGCAAAGTTGAAAAAGCACACCATCATTTCATCGAAACTCTGCTGTCCCCAAATTACCGTCTTGGTCGGATCCGGATTCTCCGGATTACCTGCCGAATTGTCGAAGTGTGCGGTGCATTCGATCCTTGTGCCCGCAGGCAGTGCAATCGGTTGCGCCAGGTTGTACCAAAGTTGCCAGTGCCAGTTGTAGTGCGGCACATTCAAAATCGTCCGGGTTTCTCCGTTGGGAAATATCAGCCGGTATTGCATATCTTTTCCGCGCGTGTGCATGTGCGGATGCATACCCAGCAAAGTCACATCGTGGCGCACCGTGAAGGAGGAGTCGACGCGGTAATTGGGATCACCGGGAGGAATCTTGAAAGTTTCATTGATCGCCGACAAAGTCATGACGCGTTCCTTGGGCGGCTCTTTAGCGAAAACCAGACCCACCTTGGCCTGGTCGGTCGTCGCTTTCCCTTCGGGCATGTAGTGCACTTCGAGCACGATGTCGGAGCCGGCTGGAACCAGTTTCGCTTGTCCGTGTTCGAAAATGTCAGGTGGTTGTCCGGGGGCATAACCGACGAGCCAATCACTCGGAACGTCGTCGGGATCGGCCTTTACCGCCGTTTTTGAAGGGGGAGCTTCAAAAAACACTCCCTTCGGTTGGTCCTTGAAATAGTTCGAACCGGGCCGGCGGACATAAGCAACGATGTGATGCACAACCGAACGGTCCGTCGGGGCAGCCTCCACAAACTGCACCCATTTATCTTCAGTAAAACCGGTGGGCAAGATCACATACTGATACTCGAGAACGCCGCTATCGGGGATGGAAAACGCCTTTGGAAGCTGGAAGATAACGTCTGGCTTGGGAATGCTCCATCCCTCGACGAACTGTCGAGGTGGCGGAAGGTCCTTGGGATCCCCCTTGGGAGCGCCGGCTTTTGCCCAGGCGACGATCGTATCGATCTCGGGTTGAGTCAGCGAGCGGTTATTCTGAAATTGTTCCGTGTGTCCGTCTTCGAACCAGGGCGGCATCGCGTGTTGCTGCACCATGCGTTTCATTTCACTGGCCCACGGCCTTGCGTCTTCGTAAGTCAGCATCGAGAACGGTGTGCCCTCGCCAGGACGGTGGCAGCTTTGGCAATGCTGCTGCACAATCGGCGCAACATCTTTCGTGAACGTCACCTTGGCGGGATTCGTGGAAAGGCTCGATGCCTTCGAGTCGTCGGGTTGCGGGCTGGGGTGGCTTGCCATACCCGGCATCTGCGCCGAAACGAACGCCGTCATCCACAGTTGAAAAGCGAGGATCGAAACTAGCTGTTTCATTGTCATCCCGGTTCTCTTTTCCAAGGCACTCGTCCGATATCGTCGATAAACCGACTTATGAAACCTTCATTAGTATGTGGCGATCAGTATGGCTGAATTACAGCGTTCAGGCAATCTTCTTTTGCCGGTAAAGCGGATGAAACGCATCAGGCGCTGAAGTCTGCGGTCGCCGTGATCTCAAGGGCAAGCGAGACGGCGCCCCAAAGCACTGCGGTTGGACCGAGAGACCCCATGGCTACACGGGTTACGGCAAACTCACTGTCTTTCAGCAATCCCTTTACGGTTGGAAGGAGCGCGGGATGGCTGCCGATTTCCCCGCCAAAAAGAATGAGGCTGGGATTAAGAATTAGCGAAAGATTCAGAATGACGTCGGCGAGAATCCGGGACCTTTGCTTGAGGATGTGCCTGGCATGCGCATTCCCCCCCGCAGCCAGATTGAAGACATCCACCCCGCTGTTCACTCGAGTGTGCCCGGCCTGTAGCTTTCCTTTTGTTCGCCAACTCTTCAGGATGCCTCGCCCGCTCAAAACTTTTTCAAGGCGGCCGAATTCATGGATGGTGAGGGGCCCGGTTGAAACACGGGGTACGTGGAGATATCCGATTTCCCCGGCTGACCATTGCGAGCCATGGTAAATCTTTTCATTCAGAAAAATTCCAGCCCCCACGCCTTCGCCCTCGCCGATCGATATAAAGACGAAGTTGTCTTCTGCCTGTGCAGCCCCTCGATAGCGCTCCCCCTGGGCAGCAAGATTCGTGTCATTCTCGATCACCACCGGACATCCGAATTCCTTGCCCAGCATGCCACTCAGCGGGACGTCGCGCCAGCCCTTCAAAGTACTAATTGCCAGCACCGTACCCTCGCTCACATTGGTTATGGCGGGGACGCCCACGACTAACGCCAGCAGTTGCTCCATCTTTTTCTTGTGTTTGCGAAGCAGTCGGCGAACCGTCTCACCCACATGCCGGCAAACTCCTTCTGGAGTCGACGAGGAACGGGAAAGTGGAGTTTCGAGCGTATCTAGTTGCCGGCCGTTCAGGTCAGCGAGGAGGAAACGACATCGACCCGCATTGATATCCACTCCCGCCACGCAGCCGCGATCGGCTTTAAAGCGAAGCATATCCGGCGGACGTCCGCCACTCGATTCGCCTTCGCCGATAGTTTCAATGAGATTCGCTGCTACAAGCTGGGTCACAACATTTGTAACGCTGGGAGCGCTGAGGCCGGAAGCTCGCACCAAATCTGCCTTGGAGCACGGACCTGTTTCACGTAACAGTTTTAGAATGTTGGCAGCGTTGGTCTGCCGGAGCAGGGAAGGCCTGCCAATTAATATAGGTTCTCTGGTTACCACATTTCGCCCATATTCCCGGTCTTTGCGGACTGAGACAGCTATCGCGGGAAAATCCGCTGCTGCTGAAACCGACGCGCTTCAACTTGCTCAGCGGTCAGGTTGTCGGGGTACGATCGATTTAAGGAGCTCCCGAACCCAGTCCCGAATCAATCGTATCACCGAAGATACTAACTAAACGTTAGGAAGTCTCGATGCGATGAGATGCAGGGTTCATGGCCGGCTCGAGCCCTGTATATTGAAAAGTGTTTGCCCGGCATTGACGGGCGAGCGCCTGGAGCTCCGGGAAATTGAATCCCCTACAGGAGGGTTGCGCCCGTCCTTTGGGCGCTGGAGGACACATCGTGTCAATTGAAGATGCACTTCATGCCAGGCTTGCCGACATTCCCATCTTCAAAACTCTGAAGCTTGATCTCGGAGAATTCGGCAAGGGTACCGCTAAGCTCACGATGTCGTACGATTCAGCATTCGATGGCATTTTCAAATCCTTTCACGGCGGTTTGCTGATGACTCTTGCAGACACCGCCGCCTGCATTGCGGTTTTGACCCTGACCGGACCCGATGCCATGATCACGACGACAGACATGAATATCCGTTTTCTTGCTGCCTGCCGTTCCGACGCGACAGCAGAGGCGAAAGTCATTAACTTCGGCCGGACGCTGTGTCCGGTGTCGGTGGAGATTCGTAACGCCGAAAGCACGCTGGTAGCTGTGTGCCAGGTTACGTACATGCGTCTCGGTTGAATTGAGGAAGAACTGCGTTGGTACATTCACACTGAATAAGAGAATCTTGCCATAGCCTGTCCAGAAGCTCATTTCGCCCGACGCGACCTCTAGTCATATTCCGCTTCTTTCTACGCAAATGTCTTGCAGGCCGGAATCGCAAGGTTGTAATATCCTCCTTCGCCATTCCAAGGAGACCCAATGTCCACTCCCGCTTCGAAATTTCGCTGCAAGTTCCATCGGATTCTAACCGCGCTGGCCCTGGTTGCAGTCGTGATGGGGTTGCCTCTCGTGCTTTTCGCGCAAGGTTATTTCGGAACTGTCAGCGGCGAATTGAAAGACGTTTCCGGAGCGGTGGTGCAGGGGGCCAAGGTTGTGCTTACGGACCAGCAGAAAGGATTTACTTTTAAAGCGACCTCGGACACCAGTGGACGTTACTTGTTCCGCGCGATCCCGCCGGGATTGTATTCGGTGACCGCTGAAATGCAGGGCTTCGAGAGGACCGAGCGCACAGGTGTAAAGGTAGATGTCAATGAGAACGCGAGCGTGGACATGACGCTAAAGGTTGCGGGTGGGACGCAAACTATCGATGTCCAGGCCCAAGGGGCAAACCTCCAAACCGAAGATGCCGTGACCGGCCAGGTCATCAATCGCAAGTTTATCAATGACTTGCCTTTGATCGACCGTGCCGTTACTGACCTGACCTACCTGGCGCCGGGCGTGGGCGATATGAGCGACCAGAACCACGCAGGAGATACCGGCGGAACGAACTTTGTCTCAAACGGCAGCCGCGGCGCCTCGTCCGACATCCTGTCGGATGGCGCCTCCGTCACTAACTCCGAGCCTAATGGCGGCATTACTCAGGGCACCTACATAGCATCTCCTGAAGCGGTGGAGGAGTTCAAAGTCGAGCAATCGAACTTTAGCGCCGAGTACGGCTTCACCGGTGCAACCGTCGTTAATATGATCACCCGTTCTGGCACCAACAAGTTTCATGGCAGTGCCTATGATTTTGTACGCGACGAGATCACCGATGCCAATTATTGGTTCAACAATCACTACGGCCAACCGCTAGCGCCGCTGCGCCGTAACAATTACGGCCTTACCCTTGGTGGACCGATCATCAAAAACAAGACCTTCTTCTTTGTCGACTACGACGCATTTCGCCAAACTACTCAGGGTCTGGCCCAGGCCGGCGTACCCAGCCTGGCGGAGCGGACGGGAGATTTCGGTGAAGTATGCGGAGCGCAGGGGGGAACGTTTGATAGCTCTGGGGAATGCAGCGTCGCGGCTGGGCAGATTTGGGACCCGTACCAGCGTCACTACGATTCCAGTGTGGGTGGGCCGGTGGCCAATAGCCCAAATACATTTATTCCGTTCAACAATATTGGCGTGTACACCAGCCCCGGCAATCCGAATCTTCCGGCCAATCTAGAACCCCCAGCCGGCCCCGGGAATCTGATCGACCCCGTGGCGCAGAAGATGTTCAATCTTTTTCCAACACCAAATATCAACAATGGTATCTATGACAACTGGTTCGGCTCGGGATCAAACCGTTCCTACAACGATCAGTTCGACATCAAGGTGGACCACCGTTTCAGCGAACAGAACCTGATGAGTGTGAAGTACTCGCAGCAGTGGACCCATAGTTGGGGCTTCAACTGCTTCGGTAATTTTACGGACCCTTGCCAGGGCGGCCCGAACCCGACGACGGCACATTTATTTTCTATCAATGACACTCACACTTTTTCACCGTCTCTACTGCTGACCACCACTCTCGGCTTTACTCGGGGCGCCTGGCACATTGACGCCTACAACCCGCAAGGTGTGAAAAATCCTCTGGCCCAGCTGGGCTTCCCTTCGTACCTGGAATCGAATGGATTTAACGGCGTACCGGCCATATTCGTGGGTGAGTATCAATCCGCCGGATACACCACCATGGGCACCGACCCCTACGGTAACTATAGGCTTGGTCAAGACACTGGACAGTTGACAAGTACTCTCGACAAGGTGCATGGCACCCACGATCTGAAATTCGGGTTTGATGGACGACTGCACCAGATGAACTATATTCAGACCAACGCCCCGCTCGGCACCTTCAACTTCGATGAACACGGTTCTTCGCAGTGCCCCAATGATATTGCGGATTGCGGCGGTGACCCGATGGCCAGTTTCCTGATGGGTCAGACGGGCAGCGGTTCTTACGAGATCCAGTTTCGACCGGCGACGGAGAACTTCCAATATGGCGCTTTCGTTCAGGATAACTGGAAGGCGACACCTAAACTGACTTTGAACCTCGGCTTGCGTTACGACGTGACTCTGCCCCGCACTGATCGCTTAAATCGGCAAGACTGGTTTGACCCCAACGCAAAGTCTCCCTTAAACGGAGGCAGCATATCGTACACGGATCAGTTCAACGGTCCGACTACCCTTCAACTGCATGGCGGCGAAGTCTTTGATAATTCGAACATGCGCACCAATTACGCCACCGACTGGAGCGATATCCAACCGCGTTTCGGTTTTGCCTATCAGTTTGCTCCCAAAATGGTAGTTCGCGGGGGCTACGGAATTTATTACGGCCAATCACGGTCGGGTGTGACTGGCGTGGTGCCCTACGGCAGCCAGGGGTTCAACGAATACACCAATATGATTACCACCTATCAGAATGATGGCGCGACCCCCTACCTGCACCTGGACAATCCATATCCAAATGGATTGAACCAACCTGCGGGAAGTTCACTCGGCTTGTTGAATGACGTCGGATATGGGGCCAACGGGCCTCTCCGCAATCCTGGCGCGAACCAGACGCCTTATGAAGAGAGTTGGAGCTTCGGAATCGAACGGGAATTGCCCTCCAACATTGTGGTGATTGCACAGTACATCGGTAAAAAAGGGACCCATCTTCCATTCAGCGGTGCCAATCAATTGGATATTTTAGGTCCGCAGATCGAGACCGCCTCGCCAACTCAAATCAACAATCTTCTCACCTACGTCAACAATCCTTTTTCTTCGCAGAATGGCGGGCCCATCAGCGATCCTAACAGCGTTTTGTCCAGTCAGCAGATACAAGAGGTTCAATTGCAGCTTCCTTATCCTCAATTCACCGGGGTCTCGACCGATGTTCAGATGATTGGGAGTTCTATCTACCACGCCCTACAGTTAAGCGCGGAAAAGCGGTATTCCAACGGTTTGCAGCTTTTGGCAAACTTCACCTGGTCGAAGTCGATTGACGATTCCTCCGTCGCCGATGACAACGTAACTTGGATTGGGAGCAGCACCAGCCTGCAGGATCCCAACAAACCCTGGCTGGAACGCAGCCTTTCGACTTTCGACATTCCCTGGATATTGCAATTTAGCTATGTCTATGAACTACCGATCGGGCGTGGCAAAGCATTCCTAAGGAACATGCCGCGTGCGCTGGATGCCGTTCTGGGTGGATGGAAAACCAGCGGGGTTTGGCGAATGCAAGATGGCCGTCCGCTGCAATTGACCACTGCCGACGGAACGCCGCTACCTACATATGGAACCTATGGTTACATTGTGAGGCCTAATATTGTGGGTACTCCAAAGCGCAATCATGGGGCCGACCAACTGGACAATTACTTCGTAGATCCTAACGTCTTCCAGTTGCCGCCCAATTTCTCTCTGGGCGACGCTCCGCGGACTATCGGCAGCGTGCGGGGACCCTCCTCGTTCAGCGCCGACTTGTCGATCGCCAAACAGTTCCCCGTGCGAGAAGAGATGAACTTTGAGGTGCGCCTAGAGACGGACAATGCCTTCAATCATCCCGTGTTTGGCACCCCCGACACGACGCTGGACGATGGCAGCTTCGGACAAACTTTCTACCAAGCCAACACTCCGCGGCAGGTACAACTGGTAATTAAGTTTAATTTCTAGGCATAGAAGAACAGGCCCCATCAACACGGCAAGGCCGGATGGCCTACTTTGCGGTGGAAACCGTTTGCGGGGCGGATTCCCGGGGACGGTTCAGCAAAGAGTCCTGGATGATCTTGCGGGTGCGTTGCAATTCTTCGCCGGCCAATTCCAATCGAGGCGGACGCACTCGCGTATTTCCCACGCCAGCTTCCGCCTGGACCAGCTTGATCAGTTGGACAAAGTTCGGCACTGTGTCCATCCGAAGCAATGGCAAAAACCAACGATAAATTTCAAAGGCTTTTTCGCTTTTGCCGGTAATCGCACAGTTGAAAAGCTCGACAGATTCACCGGGCAGGGAATTCGCTAAACCGGCGATCCATCCAACTGCTCCGACACCAATTCCTTCAATAATTGCGTCATCGACACCAACGCAAAGCTTGAGGCGATCTCCGAGTAGCGCTCGAATCGCGCTGACTCGCCTAACATCAGTACTTGATTCTTTCACCGCTTCCAGGTTCTCGTGATCTTGTGCCAACTCCTGAATCTGTTCTGGAATGAAATCGGTTCCGTAGGCAACGGGGTTGTTGTACAGCATGCAGGAAAGGGGAGTGGCATTGATTACGGCGGACACGTGCGCTTTCATCTCCCGCCAGTCGCCTTTATAAACGTAAGGGGGCAGGACCATTAAAGCGTCACATCCCAAATCGGCCGCGCCTCTTGCCAGCGCAACTGCCTCACTTGTTGAGAGCGCGGAGATCGCCGCTACCACCGGTGCACGCCCTCCGGCCGCAGCTACACAGGTTTTAGTGATCTGAAGCTTCTCATCGAAAGAGAGCGTGGCTCCTTCGCCCAACGATCCCAAGGGAACAATGCCTGTGCACCCGTTATCGAGCAGCCAGCCGCAGTGTTGGGCCACGAATTTGTGATCGACGGCAAGATCGGAATCAAAACTGGTCGTGATCGCCGGCATAACGCCCTTCCAATTCATCCGTACCCTCCTGTCACTCGATAAACCCTCATGCGCGAATACCAGCGCAGAATGGATCGTGCTTGTCCATAATTAACTCAGACTCGGCATTTACAAACGCCATGCCTTTTATGCTGGGATGCACCTGGCCGTCTCTTATGCGAACGCTGCCTTCGAAAATGCTGCCAACAATGCTTTCTTGCTTCCAGATTTCGCCTTCAAGCAATTTTCCATCGGCATAAAGGCACGCCAGCTTCGCGCTGGTTCCGGTGCCGCAAGGAGAGCGGTCATAGGCTTTTCCCGGACACAACACAAAATTCTTACTGTGAACTCCGGGAAGCAGGGAGGCTCCAAACAGTTCGATATGATCAATTTCATGGCCGTCGGTCCCCGTTATTCCGTTGGACACCAAAGCACGGCGCACCGCCCAGGTAAAGTTCGTTAACGCTTCCACATGACTCAATGCCAGATCCTGTTTGTGATCTTCAATGAGAAAGAACCAGTTTCCACCCCATGCGATATCGCCATGCACAATGCCGATTCCTGGCACGTCGATGGGCACTGTTTTGGCAGTGCGGTAACTCGGAACATTGTTGACGGTAACTGCGCCATCTTCGTGCAAGGTTGAAGTTACTGTGCCTACCGGAGTTTCGATGCGATGTTCGCCGCGTTGAATGCGTCCCATGTGCGACAAGGTCGCGATCAATCCAATGGTGCCGTGCCCGCACATGCCGAGAAACCCGACGTTATTGAAGAAAATCACACCCGCTGCGCAATCGGGATTGACGGGGTCGCACAAGAGAGCGCCAACCATTACATCGGATCCCCGAGGCTCGTTCACCACGGCAGACCGGAAGCCGTCGAATTCCTGACGAAATCTCTCCAGCCGCTCGGACAATGGGCCTCGCCCGAGATCGGGACCGCCGCTGACGACCAACCGGGTGGGCTCACCGCCTGTGTGCGAATCAATCACCCGAACCCTAACCGGATCATCGAGTTTCATTTGCTAAAGAATACAGGATGAGCAGGTCATCTTTATATTTTGAATTTCCGTTTCTAACCGCGTGCGCATCGCTGCTTTGCGATTTGGACCGCGGTGGCCGCTCGCCCGCGGCAACCGCATCGCTATAAATCACATCGAACCAGCCTCATGTCGAAGCGCCGCCGCCAACCGCCGGAGAGTGGGACTGTAACTTCAGCCACTCCTGCAAAACTGCCGAAGAAACAAGAGGCGCTGTTTCGCGATGTGCTGCTACTCCTCGAAGAGAGGAAAGTTTCATTCGGAGTAGCGGGAGCCTTGGCGCTGCAAGAGCACACTGGAATTTGCCGGGATACCAAAGACCTCGATATTTTTCTTCCCGCCGAGGAGTGCGCAGAGGCCCTGGCGTATTTGCAGCAGCATGGATTCGAATGCGAGATCCCGGATCCGGTGTGGCTGGCGAAAGCCTATCGCGACAACTATTTTGTGGACCTGATTACTGGTATGAGCAATGCCGTGATCACCGTGGACGCATCGTGGATTAAGAATTGCCGCCCGGCCACCGTTTTGGGCGTCGAAACCCGGCTGCTGGCCCGGGAAGAACTTTTGGTCTCCAAACTCTTTGTGATCCGCCGGGAGCGCTTTGACGGAGCGGACATCGCCCACATTATTTATTCATCGCGCGGAAATCTGGACTGGGACCGAATCCTCAATCATGTCGGAGAACATTGGGAGATTCTGCTCTGGGCCCTGCTACTGTTTCGCTATGTCTATCCCGCCAACGGTGATTACGTCCCGGCGAGTTTGTGGCAAAACCTGCTTGCGCGTTTTGGAGAATTGGTTTCTCATCCCAATCCGCAGCAGGAATTTCGCGGCAGCCTGGTGGATGACAACATGTTTGCCATCGATATCAAGGAGTGGGGCTTGGAAAATATTCTGGCCCGCTACCGGGCGGAGCGCGCGCCTAGGATTACGATTGCCAGTGGAGTTTCTTGTGCTTGAATCTGCCGGACCTGCTTGAATGAGAATTGCTGCGACTGCCGATCTTCACTTTACGCCAGAGCGCTATAGCGCACTACGCGATCAGCTGGATCGCGTTCGCGATGAGTCCGACGTTCTGATCGTCGCCGGCGATCTTACTAATTTCGGCAAGCCTGAAGAGATGGAACCATTGTTGAAGGCGTTCGTCCGGCTTCGGCTGCCTATTATTGTGGTACTTGGAAATCATGATTACGAGTGCGGCAAACAAAACGAACTGGCGCAGATGCTGACTTCCGCGGGTATCAAAGTGCTCGACGGAAGCACTTATCAGCGCGATGACGTGGGCTTTGCCGGGACCAAAGGGTTTGTTGGAGGTTTTGGACGGGGCATGTTGACTGCGTTCGGGGAAGATGAAGTTAAGACTTTTGTTCGCGCCGGGATTGATGAAGCCGTCAAGTTAGAGCGAGCCATGTCCCAGCTGCGGACCCCTAAGAGAGTGGTCGTGCTGCACTATTCTCCAATTGCGGCAACTGTGGAGGGGGAGAATCCTGAGATTTATCCCTTTCTCGGGACCTCGCGCCTCGCGGAAGTTGTGGATCGTCACGGTGCGGACCTGGTTCTCCACGGACACGCCCACAATGGCAAACCCGATGGCGCGACTACCACCGGCATTCCGGTGCACAACGTAGCGATCACTTTGTTGCAATCCCA
Source organism: uncultured Acidobacteriaceae bacterium (assembly GCA_963794195.1). Classification (GTDB taxonomy): domain Bacteria; phylum Acidobacteriota; class Terriglobia; order Terriglobales; family Acidobacteriaceae; genus DATBAX01. Next base: position 334,409 of record CAWCCU010000004.1, on the reverse strand, counting down.
GAATCCTCCCGCGGTTTATCGAATCTTCGACGTCTAGGAAACTCAAAGCCGGTAGACTAGTTTCGCGGCCCTTCCGAGAATCTGAGCTTGTTCGTTTTCTGAGAGTGCAGAGACGGCATGTTGCACCGTCTGAATCCAGCGCTGGTAGGAACTTGCAACCAAGACGACAGGCCAATCAGAGCCAAACATAAGTCTTTCCGGACCAAACGCTTCGATAACAATATCGAAGTAGGGCTGCAAATCTTTCTCCCTCCAATTCGTCCAGTCGGCTTCCGTTACCATGCCCGAGAGCTTGCAGTAAACGTTATTGCGCTCCGCAAGTTCCAGGATGCTGGCCTTCCATGGAGACAGCGCTCCGTCTCTGATAAGAGGTTTGGCAATGTGGTCCAAAACAAATATCTGGTGGGGATGGCGATCTACGAACTCGATGGTCTGGGGCAAGTGACGTTCGAAAATCAGAAGATCGTAAGCCAGGTTGAACTCTTTGAGATGTGCGATACCCCGATTGAAATCATTGCGCAACATAAACAGATCATCGGCCTCGTCATGCAACACATGGCGTACCGCTTTGAGTTTCGGGAACTGAGAGAACTGTTCCAGGCGATAGTGGACATCCTCTTCGGCCAGCGGCACCCAACCGACCACTCCTCGCATGAAGTCGTTCTGTCCGGCTAACGCGAGAAGCCATTCGGTCTCTTCCAACGTCTGCCGGGCTTGGACGGTAACGACCCCAGTAATCCCCGCCTGGTGCACCACTTTTTTTAGATCGTCGACCAAGAAGTCACGCTGCAAAAGTTCCATGTCGCCGGTGATCCATGGGTATTGCTCAGCGGAATATTTCCAGAGGTGGTGGTGAGCATCAATAAGATCGGCGGGCATGTCGAAATTTTAATGCGTCCGAGCTGTCGTTGGCTTAGCGAATCGTGAATCATCGATTGGGCCATTCTGCCGCACCTGCTGCAATTGGATGGTCGAGCTTCCATCGGGCCGGGCAATCCGCCAGCGGAACGGAGTTCGCACTCCGTCGACCTCTCGATAATCGCTATAGTCAATTTGCGTCGGAAGCAGGCCGAGCGGCGATTCAGCGTAGCGCACGAGTCGTAAGAGAAGTCCGGATTCTTCATCAAAATAAAACTTCATTGGCTGCTGCGCCGCTCTGGTGCCCGATACCACATAAACTTCCCGGTCCCCGATTTTGTCCGGATACTCCACGATTAGTTCGGCAAAAATGCGCCTGATGTGTAAAGCGAAGTGTAGGTCGGCGTCCATCTGAGCGGCATCGAGATCGGCTGATTGCAGTTCGCGCGGGGACCGGCCGGGTGTGCTGAACCACCCGCCTTGTCCATCGAATACTGTCGTGCTGTCGCCCGCCGGAGTGTGCCGGACCTCGGCGAGCTGATTTGGATCCCGCTCGAGCACTTCGATGCCTATGGATTTTCCACGCACTGTCGTCTCGCCTTTTTCTTCGCGGCTGGTGATTTTCTCAATCGCGTCCGTTCCCCCCAGCGCCTCAATGTATTTATCAATGAGTTGATCAGCGGTGGGCAGGCTGGCAGCAAGTTTTTCGGGTACGGAAATAAATTCAGGCTGTGTTCGCGATTCACCCACTGCCGGAGTGGCTACCGGCTTAGGTGATCCCTGATGGCAGGTGTAGCAGGTCACTTCGCGATTGCCGTCAAAACTATTCGTGTCGATGGCCACCATCATGCGCATCATGGCGCGCGCAATCTGTTTCGGCTTTTTGTCGTCTTCGTCGAAATGCCCCTCCACGTGGCAATAACTGCATTCCACGCCGAGAGACGCGCTAATGAATCGCATGGCAGGGAGCAGTTGGCCGGATGGAACTCCCTTGAGCACTTGAATATTCTTGAACGCCGTTTCAGTTATCTGCGGCGAGGACGTTTTTCCCATAGGAACTTCCGGAGATTGCCCTTCCATCGCGGCACTGACTTTCGCGGACAATGCCGCGGCCTTCGTCGAACTTCCTTGTTGTTTGTAGAGCGCGATCAGGGGCGCGTCCGCAGGTAGATGCAGGGGATCGAGTGCGACGGCGCGCTCCAGGTGCGCAATCGCCTGATCGAAATTGCCCGCCTGCAGATAAGCTGACGCAGCATTGGTTTCCCCGGCAACCGACTTTGGATTGAGTTGCAGGGCGCGCTCGAACGCGAGTTCTGCCTCTGACGCTTGTTTTCCCAGAAGTAGGGCAGTACCCAAAGAGGTGAAGACTTCACTATCGGTAGAGAATTGATTCTGTACTTCCGTCAGCATGCGGTAGCCGCGAATAATGGATGGCGGCGAATTGTGCTCCGCTCCTGCGTTGATGTACGCAATACCCAGATTGCGCGTTTGCAAATCGGGCGCCGGTTGCCGCCACGCCGCAAGATCGCTTGTGGGAGGGACATCCAATGGTGATTGCGAATCAGGACGCCGCTGAATTCTGTGGTCCGTGAACGCTGTATGCCCTCCATCTTTGGCAGCGCGACGAGGCATGTGACAGCTTATGCAATCACTGTCTTTGGCAGGATGAGAGTTGGCGAAATTTCCGGTATGGCAGGTGAGGCATTTCGAGCGGTAAAACTCGACCGGCTCTACCGGCTTATTGTGCGGATCATGGCAAGTTCCACACCATAGCCTGCCATCGCTATTCCGCGCACACCTGCTTCGAGCGAGTTGTTCGACGTGACTGATGACTTTGAATTTTCCAGCGTCCGCGCCGGGAGGCAGCGCATTGATATAAGTAGTGAAGACGTCTTCCAAGGGTCGTCCAGGGCGAAAGTCGGCGAATCTTTTCCCCGGATTCAACACTCTGCCGACCCCAAGTAAATGACACTGCTCGCAGATGCTGTCACGAGCCGCGGGGGCAAGTTTTCCGGGGTTGATGATGGTGCCAGCTCGTGGATCGCTGAGATGTCTTTCGGCCGAACCATGGCAACGCTCGCACGTGATGGCTTCCGAGGAGAAGGGCGGAGTACGGTACTGGTTTGCAGTACCTGCAATATGCGATGCCGACCCAGCATGGCAAAACAGGCATCCTTCTGCGACCGGCCGAGTGAAATCCGGATTGGGCAGGCCTTCATAGCCGGGCGCCAGATCGTACCCATCGCGTGTCTTATAAAAGGCAACCGGAGACTGAAAAAGATGGCCGGCGAGATCAACCAGATAGCCGGAAGCATGATTGCCAGAGCCGATCACGTAATCGATGCGATAGTTGCTTACATCACCGCCACTCTGCAAGCGCTGCCAATAGCCGGTTGGCGAGGAGTGCATCGTGATCTTTGCATCGGGAGTATCGACGGCGCCGTCTGGCTCCTGGCCCGCTGTCCGCAGCGAGTGCGCCATGGCTGAACGAGCGTAACCTTCGACTTCCGCACGATGACAGAACACGCAGCGTCCGGCGCCGGCCGGCTCGCTGACCATTTGGGGCGTGGCAATCTGAGCACTAAGATGGGCTGCGATACCGGGTTGGCCTCGTCCGGAGCAAACCATGCTCAAGAGGGCCAGCGAAACAAAACCCAGAAAGTAAGGAGCGCGTTTGAAAAGCATGAATCAGCCGGGAATCGAAATCCGGATTAGACGGAATTGTAACCCGGTTCTCATGAATGTCTCTTCCCGGCTTGCAATTTGGGCAAACGATTTCTGAAGTAGCCTGAATGCAACCGAACCAGCCAGTTGTCCAGAAAAGACGCTTATGCTCTCGGGGATTTGATTGCCGCCGCGACCGTACTTGTCCGATCTTCGATCATCGCCACCTCTAATCGCGCAAACGTATACTGTATGTTAGAGTTTCCTGATTACGCCAGTTGGTCTCGATTCTTTCATGGACATTCGTGAGATTGCACGAAGAGCGAAGGTTTCCACCGCAACGGTCTCACGGGCGATCAATCATAATCCTACCGTCGATCCGCAGTTGGCCAAGCGTGTCTGGAAGGTCGTGGATGAGCTTGGCTACTACCCAAATACTCAGGCCCGTGCGCTGGTTTCGGGAAGAAGCCGCATCTTTGGCTTGATTGTTTCCGAAATCACCAATCCGTTTTTCCCGGAGATTGTTCAGACCTTCGAAAATCTTGCGGTCGAAAATAATTATGAGATCCTTCTGACTTCAACCATCCACGACCCAAAAAGGATGGAGTCGTCGGTGCGGCGCATGATCGAGCGAAGGGTGGACGGCGTCGCGATCCTGACCTTTGGCATGGAGGATTCACTGCTCGCCCATCTTCGCTTTCGCAAAGTGCCGCTGGTTTTTATCGACGTCGGCCCTGATGCGCCGGGAGTGACGAATATCCGGATCAATTACCAGAACGGTTTGCGGCAGGCAGTCCAGCACCTGGCGGCTTTGCGGCACACTCGCATTGCGTTTGTCACCGGGCCGTTGCACTTGAAATCAGCCCTTGCGAGACGAGATGCCTTCACCGAATCGATGAGAGAAATCGGCCTATCTCCCGACCTCATGATCGTTGGAGACCACACGTTGGAAAGCGGGATGAGCGCTTTGACGCAACTACTCGCCTTGCGCCCACGCGCTACTGCGGTGCTGTGTTCCAACGACATGACCGCAATCGGTGTATTGCGGCAAGCCTATGATCACGACATTAAGATCCCCGGCGAACTATCGGTTGTAGGCTTCGACGACATCCGACTGGCTCAATTCACCATTCCACCGCTGACCACAGTACAAATGTCGCAAAAGGAATTGGCAAGAATTGCTTTTGAAGCTTTGATGAACAGTGTGGCAGGGGACTTTGCCAGCCAGACAAAGACCGAATATCGCCTCGATACAAACCTGGTGTTGAGAGGGTCGACGGCGCTGGCGCATTCTAACTAGTGAAAGGTCACATTTCTTTCGAGGGGAATATATGGCTAAAGGAAGAGTAATCTCGCGAAGACAGTTTGTAGCATCGGCAGTGTCGACCGCCGCCATGACGTCGTTGCCAGGGCATCGACTTTTTGCCGCAGCGAACAGCGCATTGCAAGGAAGTGGCGCCGCCGGCGACAGTGCCCCCTGGAAAGATACAGACTGGAAAAATCAGGGGATCGAAGATCTCACCAAATCCCCAAACGCTAAGCTGCGGGACATTCCGGTGCGCGCCGTCACCATCCAAAGCGGCTTTTGGTCACCTCGTCGCGAGACTAACGTGACCAAGAGTATCCCCACGATGCATGATCTTCTTGAAGCCAACGGCCGCATGAATAATTTTCGCCGTTTGACCGGCAAGAGCCAGGCAGCGCAGAGCGGGCCGGTGTATTCCGATTCCGATATTTATAAGTGGACGGAGGCGGTGGGGTTCGCATTGCAGTCTGGAGATCTTCCGGAGCTCCGCGCCACCGCCGACAAGATGATCGCGGAAGTCGTCGCGATCCAGGAGCCGAACGGCTATTTGAATACCTACTATCAGGACGACCGCAAGCCACTGCGGATGCAGGTGCCAACCCAGACCACGGGCCACGAACTGTACAACATCGGGCACATGCTACAAGGAGCGATCGCGTATTACCGCGGCACGGGTGACCGCACCTTGCTCGACGCCGGCATTCGTTTTGCAAACGATTTCTTGATGTCGAATTATGGGCCTGCGCCAAAACAGCCCATCGTCTCGGGACATCCTGAAATCGAAATGGGGCTGATTGAACTTTACAGAATCACCGGAGACAAGCGGCAACTTGATCTGGCAGGTTACATTCTGGGCGGTGACGACCGCCTGCATCTCCCGGAACGCAGAACGATTTACATGTTCAGTGGAACGCCGTTTACTTCGAGGACGAAGCTGGAAGGTCACGCTGTACGTGCCATGTACGCATGCTGCGGCGCTACCGATTATTACATGGAGACAGGCGATCCTACCTATTGGAAGACGTTGAATACTTTGTGGGATGACATGACTTCCACCAAAATGTACGTGACCGGCGGCGTGGGTTCGCGATCTGATGGCGAAGCTTTCGGCAATGCGTACGAACTTCCCAATGATCGCGCCTACGGGGAAAGTTGTGCGGCCATCGGCAACATGATGTGGAACTGGCGCATGCTGGCTGCCTCGGGTGATGCGAAGTTTACCGATGTCATCGAGCGCGCTCTTTACAACGGAATCAACTCCGGGATGTCGCTCGACGGCACGCTCTACTGCTATCGCAATCCGCTGGCGTTCGATCCGTCCACGGGCGAAAAGATTCGCAACCCATGGTATGACACAACCTGCTGCCCTCCCAACCTCGAGCGTACTTTTGCGTCGTTGCCAGGATATTTCTACAGCACCAGCAGCGACGGAATCTATCTGCATCTTTATGACAATTCGGAATTGAACTGGCATCTGGAAAATGGAGTTGGCCTGAAGGTCACACAGAAAACGAATTATCCTTGGGATGGTGCGATCGAAGTTGCAGTCACGCCGGCCCAACCCACAAACTTCACTTTTCATTTGCGAATTCCGGGATGGGCGGACAGAGTCGGAGTGGCTGTTAACGGCAAGACCATAGCGGCGGCGAAACCAGGAGAATATTTGCCGATTACCCGAGAATGGGCTGCCGGCGATGTCATTCATTTGCAGATGGAAATGCCGGTGCATGTGCTCCAGGCGAATCCCCAGGTCACCGATGACGCGGGACGCATCGCGGTGCAGCGCGGGCCGATCGTTTATTGCATGGAGGGACTCGATCAGCCACGGGGAGTGGAGATGAGTGATCTGGCTATGGATCTCGGGCATAAATCTGGGGCGCAATTTCAGAGCGAGCTTAAGCCCGACTTGCTGGGAGGCGTAGTGGTACTCCATCATCCCGGAGTCGCGTACGATAAAACCGCTTCTCGTACTGCACTCTACTCGCGATATAGTGGCAAGCCGGAGCAAAGCCGTAGCGTCCCACTGACATTTATTCCTTATTATGCCTGGTCAAATCGCGAGCAGACTTCCATGCAGGTTTGGACTCCGGTGTTGAACGCCTAGCGTGGATTTATCTAAGAGGCATGGATCGGGCGATAATGATGGGCATGAGTGTGTCCAAGAACCTGGCGGTCATGGCTGCGCTGGTCTCGCTTATTCCCTGGGCCGCAGCGCAAGGGAATATCTCTCCGATTACGTCCGCGCTGCAAGCCCGGGAATTCGAAAAGGCCGTTCAGCTACTCCAGCCAGTGTTGCGCCAGTCACCCAAGAGCGCGCAACTGTGGACGCTACAGGGCATTGCGCTTTCTGGTGAGGACCACAAAAAAGAAGCACTCGCTGCGTATCACAAGGCACTCGTGATTTCTCCTGACTACTTGCCGGCTCTGGAAGGCGCAGCCCAACTGGAATACGACGCGGGCGAAGCCACGGCGGTTCCTCTTTTGCAACATTTGTTGCAGGTGCATCCCAACGATCCAACCGGTCATGCCATGCTGGCAGTTTTACTGGGCAAGCGTGGCGATTGTGCCGCCGCAGTTCCGCATTTCGAACAGAGTTCTTCGCTTCTGGAATCTCAACCAAGCGCACTTCAGCAATACGGCGCCTGCCTGGTCAAACTGAAACAGTTGGATAAATCGATTCTGGTATTCCAGAGGCTGGTCGCCCTCGACTCTGCGAACGTCGATATGCGTCACCATTTGGCAACGATCCAGCTCATGGCGGAACGCCCTAAAGATGCGGTGGAAACGTTGACGCCGCTGTTGCAGTCGACCGCTCCGGGGGTGAGCACACTTGAACTGGCTGCCTCCGCCTACGAAGCCGCCGGCGATACGCCGCAAGCCGTCCAAGTGCTGCGTCAGGCAATTATTTCCGACCCCCGCAATCTTGATCTGTATCTCGACTTTGCCAATGTCTCCATGGACCATCAGTCGTTTGAGGCAGGCATCGCCATGATCAACAGCGGGTTGGCCGTGCAGCCGAATGCGGCGCAACTTTATCTCGCTCGCGGCGTACTGTATGTACAACTGGCGCAGTACGATCAAGCCGAAGCGGATTTCGACAAAGCTGACTCCCTGGATCCGCGGCAAGCCATTGGTTCGGCGGCGCGGGGATTGGAATCCGTGCAAAAGAATTCGCCAGACGAAGCGCTCGCTACGGTCCGTGCGAGGCTGGCCAAGAAACCGAACGATGCGTACCTGTTATTTCTGCAAGCCGATATCCTGAATCAAAAAGGATTGGACGTGGGCAGCCCGGATTTTCAAATCGCACTTGCATCAGTAAAGAAAGCGGTGACCTTGCAGTCGGGTCTGGGGGAGGCGCATGATTTGCTGGCGAAGCTTTACCTCCAGGAGGGACAGAACCGTCAGGCTATCGCGGAAAGTAGAAAAGCGATAATCATCAATCCGAAAGATCAAACCGCGGTGTATCACTTGATTCAGGAACTGCGAAAAACTGAAGACAAGACCGAGCTTGCGGATTTGCTGAAACGCTTGGCCGAGCTTCGTCAAGAAGCTACCAAACAGGAAGAGCAGCGCAATCGATACAAGCTCGTCGAGGGAACAACGCCCGCCCAGCACTGACTGGCGATCAACAGCGAAGGCTTGAACCCCGAGGGACAGAAAGGTACACCAAGGAAATCCTTTCAAACCTGGCCTGCTTTAACATTGCAGCAAACCTTTACTCTATCGCTCGCAGCGGGGATAATCGAAAGCGCGAGCTGAAACCTCAAGGATCCCATCTCTTCATGACCGTTACCCGCCGTACTTTTGTTCAGCTCTCCATGGGCTCCATGCTTGCCGCGAGCGCGCAACGATTATTCGCGCAAGGCGTCGCCACTCACACCGCAAAACCCATCGCTAGGCCTGCTCCTTCTGGACGTCCATTCAATGCCCATTTCATTGACGTGGCCGCCGCTGCGGGATTGGCCGCAACCACGGTCTATGGAGGTGTGGAAAGCAAGAAATATATTCTGGAAGCCACGGGCTGCGGCTGCGCTTTTATCGACTACGACAACGACGGCTGGATGGATATTTTTATGCTCTCCGGCACCCGCCTCGACGGTGCGCCCGCTGAAGCGACCAACCGCTTGTACAAGAATAATCGCGACGGCACATTTACTGACGTCACCGACAAGGCCGGATTGCACGCAGTCGACTGGGCTTCCGGAGTCTGCATAGGCGATTACAACAACGATGGCTTTGAAGATATCTTCGTTTCTGCTTTCGGCCAGAATCACCTTTATCGCAATAACGGCGACGGAACGTTTACTGACGTAACCAAAGCGGCTGGCTTGTGGAATGAGCAACCGCGGTGGGGTGCAGGATGCAGTTTCCTTGACTACGACCGCGACGGCCATCTTGATTTGTTTGTTTCCAACTACGTTCGTTTCTCTTTCGAACACGCTCCCGTGCCAGGAGAGAGCGTGAATTGCAACTGGAAGGGCATTCCGGTGGAATGCGGGCCTCGTGGATTGCCCACTGGAAGGCATTGCCTGTACCACAACAATGGCGATGGAACCTTCACCGACGTGAGCAAGCAGGCGGGGATTGCCAGCGCGACTGAGAGCTACGGCATGACCGTCGTTGCGGCGGACCTCGATGAAGACGGTTGGGCTGATATCTATGTGGCTTGCGATTCGACTCCGAGTTTGCTGTTCATGAATAATCACGACGGCACCTTTCGCGAGGAAGGCGTCGTCCGCGGCGTGGCCCTCAGCAATGATGGCGCTGAGCAAGCCGGCATGGGCGTCGGATTAGGCGACTACGACCTGGACGGGCATCTCGATATCTTCAAGACCCATTTCGCCGATGACGCCAATGGCCTTTTTCACAATGACGGTAAAGGCAACTTTGATGACGTCACGCTATCCTCGCGGGTAGGTGTCGAGACCCGCTATATCTGCTGGGGAGCGGGGATCGTCGATCTCGACAACGACGGCTATCCTGATCTCTTTATGGTTACAGGTAACGTTTACCCAGAAATCGAAAAAAAGCTACCGCAATATGCCAACAAGACGCCGCGCGCCGTATTTCGCAATCTCGGCAATGGTACCTTTGAAGAACTTGGCATTGAGGCCGGCCCGGGGATTACGGCGGCCCACAGCAGCCGGGGATGCGCCTTCGGGGACTTCGATAATGATGGAGATCTCGACGTTCTTGTCGTGAATCTGAACGAACCACCGTCACTCCTGCGCAACGACCTAAGCGGCAAACAAAACTGGATCAAGATCAAACTGGAAGGCGTTAAGTCAAACCGGAGTGCGATCGGGGCCCGCGTTCTGGTGCATTATGGCCCCAAAGTGCAAGCACAGGCGGTACTTAGCCAATCGAGCTTCTATTCATGCAACGATTCCCGCCTGCACTATGGTTTGGGTTCGTTCGGCAAGGTGGATATCGAGATCTTCTGGCCAAACGGCTTGCACGAAAAACATGCTCAAATCGCCGCTAATCAACTTCTAACCTTCAAAGAGGGCGCTGGCCTGGTTCCCAACCGGGGATGGGCAAAGACTTAAGCGATCCGGTACCACGGAGATACTCGCTGCCTTTCTATAGAAATCTTGCTTGACAGTCATCGTTGAACGGCGCTATAAGTCTTTTGCACTAGCTGAGAAAACGTTTACCCGAATCGAAAATGGTGGAGGCTTCAATGGGTTTCAAGTCGAGCATCCGTTTCTACATCGGATTGGTCACGGCAGTTCTCCTGATTTGCAGCGGTGCCGCTTTCGCGCAATTCAGCGCCAGCATTCAGGGAGTTGTCCAAGACCCAAGCGGGGCGGGCGTGGCCCACGCCAAAATTGACCTGGTGAACACCGCAACCCAGGTAGCTGCGACCACCAGTTCGGATGGCTCCGGAAACTATGGTTTCAGCAGTCTTGCGCCAGGCACCTACCGGCTTACGGCCGAGGCGCCGAATTTTGGCAGGGCCCAGGTGGATGTGACTTTGCTGACTCAGCAGACCCTGAGTGTGCCATTCACCTTGAAAGTCGGCTCGACCACTGAGGCGATCACCGTTACCACCGAAGCCCCGGTCGTGGACACCGCCGACAGCCGCAATGAATTGACTCTCGAAAATCAAGCAGTCGCGCAATTGCCAATCGTGGGCCGCAACCTCGTCACTCTAGTGACGATGGCCCCGGGGGTCAGTGGTTTGGGTACCAGCACAGCCGGCAGCCCGGCTTCAGGCGTCGACAACTTCTCCACGGAAGAACAGGTGGATGCGAGCGCCAACGGGCAGGGACAGAACAACAATCAATACGTTGTGGATGGCCTCGACGTTACCAGCGGAATCCGCCAGGGCGTTTTGAATCTGACGCCGCAACCGGAAGCGATCCAGGAAACCAGTATTCAGGTCAATACCTTCACCAGCGAATACAGCCGTGCTGCTGGATTGCAGACGATGTTTACCACCAAGTCGGGCACCGACCAATTCCATGGTTCAGCGTCTGACTTTTTCAACTATCAGGGAATGTTTGCCAGTCAACATTTCGTGGGCACGCCTACCTTCCATTCCAACAATATGTCGTTTGCAGTAGGCGGCCCGGTAATTCCTCATCATCAATTGTTCTTCTACTTTTCGGTGGAACCTCTGCGTTCATCCACAGGCGCCGGAGGAGGCGTGACTTATGCCGCACCTGAGTTTGTACAGTTTGCACAAACCAACAATCCGGGCACAGTGGGAACCGGAATTCTCACCAACTATCGACCTAGCGGTGTGACCCTCACGGGCGTCCAAACCGCCGCAACCGTTTTTGGCGCGACGACCTGCGGGACGGCAGCGGTCGAGGACATTCCTTGCTCTCTACCCGTAATTGACCAAGGCTCGTTCGGCGCAACCTCGGTGCGTAACGGGACCCAGTACTTTGGCCGTATAGACAAGGATTTCAAGAACGACAAAATTTACGCCAGCATTTTCCGTACTCTTCTGCTCACCGGCGCCCCCTCGGCCATGCCCCAATTCTCGGCTTTGAACAATACCTGGCAAGTTGCCGGGCAAGCTAGCTGGTCTCACACTTTCTCTTCTTCAACTTTGAACGACGCCACTTTCGGTCAGAGCCGGGTCGAAGGCGTGCTGGGCACTGGGGCGAAAGATTACACCGTCCCATCGATCTCAGTGAACGGCATCAACGTGGATTCCGGCCAAGCCTTCGGAGTCGGTTTCGCGCAGGGTGACTTCATTCAACATAACTATCACTGGCGCGATGTTCTCACGCACGTACACGGCGCGCATACTTTGAAGTTTGGTTATGAAGGCTGGTACGGCGACGACGTCGAGCCTTTCCAGGGCCCGTGGTCGCAGCCGAAATTTTCTTTCAGCAATCTGCTGACTCTCGCGCAGGACGCGCCTACCAACGAAAACGGAATCTATTACAATCCGCAAACCGGCCAAGAGCAGTTGTGGAGCTGGGATGCAGCATCAAGAACCTTCGGACTTTTTGTGCAGGACACCTGGAAGGTCAGGCGAAATCTGACCGTGACCTTGGGTCTGCGGTATGACGACAGCGGCAACCCCTGGTCCAAGAGCCCATCGACGGTCTTCGGAAACTTCTACCTAGGCACAGGCACGACCGAGCAGGAGCAGGTCACGAACGGCTATGCTAAAGCAACCCATAACGCTCTACTGCATTCGGTGGATAACCTGTTTAGTCCTCGCGCCGGCTTCGCTTGGGATCCCAGCGGAAAAGGGGATTGGGTGGTGCGCGGAGGAGCAGGAATCTATAACAACTGGCTGACGCAAGCCAACGTGCAGGAAGAATTCCGCGGGAGCCCTCCGGGCGAAGTGGCGCCGACCTTTGTGGCCGGCGGCACGCCAACCGCCCAGGCTCCGATATTTGTTCTCGGAACCGGCGATAAGCCGCCATTTGGATTTACTTTCCCAACTTTCACTGGCGGCCTTAATTCACAAGGCGGCGTGGTCGGCACCGGGTTTGCCATCGGCGGCATTAATCCGCTGCTGAAATCTCCGAAAGCTGACATTTGGTCACTCACAGTGGAGAAGAAACTGGGCAACGTCTTCGCGGCCAGTGTCGGTTATAGCGGCTCTCACTCCTACGATATCGTTGGTAACGGCAACTCGACTGGCGGCGTGTCTTACGGCATCGACATCAATGCTTTTCCGGGAGATCTAATCAGCCAGGATAACAACAGCCCAACTCCGATTATTCCGAGTCCCACGCGGCTCAACCCCAGCTTCGGTGCGATCACCTACGCGGACAATGATCGCCATGGTAATTACGAAGCGGTTTTCTTCGATTTCAAAGGGCACTTCTCGCGCGGGTTTATCGACGCTTCGTACACGCGGTCGGAGTCCAAGGATGATGGGTTGTCGTATCCAGATGGTGAGTCACTAAATCCGCAACAGTATTACGGACCCTCGAACTTTGATGTACCGAACCGCTTCTCGCTGAGCTTTAACTATTCGCTCAAAGGCTTGAATGGCGGCGCGGGTGCTCTGGGTCATGCGACAGCCGGATGGGGAATCAGCGGTACGAGCATCTTCCAGTCGGGTTATCCATTGACTGCGACGAACGGCAACGGCTATCAGGCGGTCTGCGCTTCCGGCGCGCTCAGCAACGTAACCGGATGCTCGGCCACGGACCCGGCGGTCTCTTATCAAGCCGGCAGCGGTGACTACAATGCCGATGGAGAGAACAACGATTATCCGGATGCTACCGCCTACAAGCAGATTAGCTCGAACAGTGCCTGGACCTCGGGTGCCATCCCCAAGAGTGACTTCGCGATCCCTACTTTTGGTCAGGAGGGAAATGAGAAGTCGAATCAGTTCCGCGGACCAAACTTCTACGAAACCAATATTAACTTCTACAAAGACACTCGTATTACGGAGAGAGTCAATTTTGAGTTCCGGTTCGAGCTGTTTAATATCTTTAACCGGGCAAACTATGCCAACGTCGACACCAATTTCCCGGATGGCAATTTCGGCTTCGCAACCTCCTCGCATGAGCCGAGATTCTGGCAATTGGGAGGCAAGATCACGTTCTAGGTCACGGATAAGCAAAAGAACCGGCCGGCCCACTTCAGTCGAAGCGGGCCGGTTTTTTGTTTAGACGCTAGAGAGTGCGGGCGATGGCATGAAGTATAAAAGTAATAGCAGCACATCAGCATAACGATGACATTCTCTTTTCCGATTCGCGGCGCCTGCCTTATTTTTGCTTTCTTCTTTCTTCTCGCCTGCGCATTCGCTCAAAATGCCGCCAATCGTTTCGATCAGGTCGCGTCGGAGTTGCAAAACAAAGAGTACGAAAAAGCGCTCGAACTGCTGCGAACCATCTTGCACGATTCACCCGCGAACGCCCAGCCGTGGGCCATGCAAGGCGTGGCCTACGCTGGACTGGGAAATAAGAGAGAAGCGCTGGCATCGTTTCAGCATGCGCTGAAGATTTCTCCGGACTATTTGCCGGCCCTGGAAGGCGCGATTCAGATCGATTTCGAGAACAGCAATCCCTCGGCGATTCCGCTTTTGCAACGTGTCCTGCGCTTACGGCCGAGTGATTCTACCAGTCATGCCATGCTCGCAGTGCTCGAGTATCAGCAGGGAAACTGCGGTGCGGCCGTCCCTCATTTTGAAAAGGCCGGCGCAGTGTTCGATGCGCAACTCGAAGGGTTGCACGCCTATGCTACTTGCCTGGTGAAACTCAAACAGCCGGAGAAGGCCATTGCCGTTTTTCAGAAGGCCCTGGCTCTCAAATCCGACGATCACATCGAGCGGCGGCTGCTGGCATCCGTCCAACTCATGGCGCACCAACCTCAGGAAGCTCTGTCGACGTTGGCGCCATTGCTTCAAGCTAGCGGTGCAGATGTCGAGACTCTCGAACTGGCATCGACGGCCTACGAAAACAGCAAGGACACGCCGCAAGCGGTGAGCACGCTGCGGCAGGCGATTTTGCTCGATCCAGGAAACGTGAATCTCTATCTGGATTTTGCCAACCTTTCCTATGCCCACGATTCCTTTCAGGTCGGCATTAATGTGCTGAGTGACGGAATATCGCAACAACCCAAGGCGGCGCAGCTTTATTTCGCTCGAGGCGTTCTCTACGTCCAATTGGCGCAGTACGAGAAGGGGGAAGCCGATTTTGAAAAAGCTTATGCGTTGGATCCCAGCCAATCCCTGAGTTCGGCGGCTCAAGGATTGGCGGCGGCGCAGGAGAACGATCTTGATCGCGCGCTAGCGAAAGTCCAGGCCAGCCTGGCGCGAAAACCTAATGACGCGATCCTGCTCTATCTGCAAGCCGACATTCTGGCGGAGAAGGGAGCACAGCCCGGGTCGCCCGAATTTCAGACAGCGATGCGGTCGGCCAAACGAGCGGTGGCATTGCAGCCCGCGCTGGGAGCACCGCGGGGAGTACTTGCCGGACTCTATCTGCAGGCGGGTCAATATAAAGAGGCGATTGAGCAATGCAGAAGGACTTTGCAGAGCGACCCTAAGGACCGGACGGCGGTGTACCACTTGATTCAAGCGCTACGGAAGACCGGCGACAATGCCGAGATTCCTGAGTTACTCAAACGACTTGCGCTGCTTCGCCATGAAGCGGCGAAAGAAACCAGTGAACGCAATCAATACCGGCTGGTCGAGGATGACACCGCACCAAGTCCGCCAACCCATCCCTAACCAAGTGGCCGAGTCCGCAGATTATGTCTTCAGCAGCACATAAGTGCTATAGCTCTCATCCCTGATGCTCATAAACGGACGCATCGGGATGTCCTTGCCGTCGGCCGAAGTGGCAATCGAATCCCCGGCAGCATTCTTTGCCAGGCGCGCTCGCAGCAATTCGCTTTTCTCGAATACCGGTTGCGAGTCCGCCGCCGCGAAGAGAACCAGCGGCCCGCGCATCAGCGCCACAAGATTGGGATGATTGGCATCGACCGGCTCAAGACGGAGCGGCATTGGCAGTTCAAGCTCTACTCGATCTCCGTCTTTCCAGGTACGCCGGATCGCGGCGAAGGTTCCCGGCTGAACCGATTCAGAAACCCGGTTGCCATTTACCGAAAGAACCGCGTCAGCCGTGGTCCAGCCGGGAATGCGGACATAAACCGTATATTCCGAGGGACGCGAACCTGACACTTGGATCTGGACGGTGTTTTCGAACGGATATTTGGTCTGCTGAGTCAATCCGTATTTGCCGCTGCCGTCTGTCCAGTTCACCGACGATGGCGTAAACAGATTTACATAAACGCCGTCACTCGATCGCAAATATGTACTGATGTGGTAGTCGGCGGCAAGCTGCGGGAACGTTCCTGAGCAGCATGGCCACTTGTCCCGATACCAAACTTTTTTTCCGGTGTTGTTGTAGTCCGCGTAATAGAAGGACTTCCCATCCGGTTGGATCGGCGAGGCACCGAGAATAGTGTTATATAGCACGCGCTCCATGCTATCTCCGTAATGCGCATTCTTGGTGACCCGTAACAGATATCGCGTGATTTTGAAATGGCCATAAGCGCCGCAAGGAGTTTCGAAGCTGGCGTGGGTGAGAGACAGGCTGTCTCCCAGTTGTCCCGTTCCCGGTTCGCCGAAACCTTCGTTTGGTCCCCATCCGCCAGTCGCAAAACTCTGTGTGGTCTCCAGCATGTGGAACCCATTGGTGGCGGCACGCAAATGCATTTCGCTGCCCAGGGTGAGGTAAGCCTGCATCGCCGAACTAAACGCATTCACATGGCTATAGGCATGTTCGAAGGGGAGCACGTTGTTGCCCTGCGAGAGCGGACCGAAGTAAGTATCGTCCTCGAGATACTGCTTCGCCATATCGCGATAAAAGGTCTTGCCGCTGCGTTGGTAAGCGAGAAAAAGATTTTCGGGGAGGGTGTAGGACTCGTCCCAGGTGTAGGGCGTATTCTTGTGCGGACGGGAACGCTGCTCAGCCCGCGAAAGCGCCTTTTCCGGCAAATAGGCCACGATAGAGCGAGTCAGCCTTTCATGAACATCCATCGCAATAGGATCCTGGGCAAATTCGTGAGCGTCAATTAATCCGCAGGAGAGTTTGTCGTAGGTATAGGCAGGCAGACGGTAATCCACAAAAAACTTTGCCTTAGGATCGAGCGTTTCTGCATAGCCTTTGACCAACCGATTCACTTTTGCGCGTGTCTCTTGGGATCCGGTGACGGCGCAAGCGCGAGCCAGGCCGGAGACATATTGACCAAAACTGTGTCCCGCGATGAATCCATGAAAATCGCCTCGCTCCAGACTAAAACCGGTCAGGTCGTACCAGCCACCCATGTCTTCGCCGGGCGCAGGTAGTCCGGCAACCTGGCGGAACACTTTCAGCATGCGATCGTCGTTGAGATTCATAAAGAGCGCATGATTTTCGTCGAACTGCTGCTTCATGGGGCCAGCGAACAGCTTGACGTCAGCATAGGGAAATGTAGAAAGGGGAGTGGTGACGCTGATAGTTCCTTTGTCGGCGGCGGCGGCCGATGTCGAAAGCGTGCGCGCGGCGTAGGTGGCTGCGGTGGTGGCGGCAGCGGCTTTCAGAAATGTCCTTCGATCCACTATTTTGGCCATGCAAAGTGTCCCCTATAGCAAACGTTTACTTTTCTGTTTGATTTAACTCCTGCCTTTGCTGCATTGTCAATCCCAGCTTCATTTGCGCGATCTTAATATTCCGAGATTACGTTTACTTGGGACATTGCGCTATGATCGGGGCGCCAACTATGAACGAAAAATGGAATCGCCGGGAAGTTTTAAAACGTTTCGCCGCGGCATCTGCGGCCTTAATGTTGCCGGGAAACGTAACCGCTTCGGCTCAAGAGATTCGCGCGAGCGAAGAGAAGGACATTGAAATCCAGATCGCTTCGGTCAGCCAACGAACGTTTCGGTTCAGCATTCTGCCAATCAAAGATGGCCGCGTGGATTCGATTCCGTTTAACGGGTCTCTAGTCAAAAGTGCTTGGGATTTTCCGATCACGAGACTGCATCCGCAAGCAAAAGCTCAAAGCATTAAAGTTAGCGGCCTGACGTTGCAGTTCTCTCCGAATCCTGTCGCACTCACAATTGCGAATGCAAATGGCGAAACTATTCAAACCCTTTCCTGGGACCGGCCAACTGGTGTGGTGAGTTTCACGACGGGAAATTCGCCATTGCTGGGCTTGGGCGAAGGCGGACCCCAATTCGATCGTCGCGGTTCCGTCGATTCCATGGTGAGCGGGCAGGGCGGCTACAAACTGCAAACGCACGGCGGCCGAGTTCCGATTCCGTGGCTTATCGGAACATCCGGCTGGGCTATGTTTTTCAATCAGCCATTCGGTACGTTCGACTTTACCGGAGCGCAAAGCAAATTCGTTCCTTCAAATCGTGAAGCTGCTCTTCCACTCGATATTTTCGTCGTCGTTGCCCACGATCCAGCCGCGATCATGGCCGAATATGCCGGGTTGACTGGGCATGCCGAATTGCCTCCGCTTTGGAGCTTTGGTTATCAGCAGTCGCACCGCACGCTGGCCAGCCGGGAGGAAATCCTCGGCGAGGCCAAGACATTCCGCGAAAAGAAATTGCCTTGCGACGCCTTGATTTATCTCGGTACGGGCTTCTGCCCATCGGGCTGGAACACTGAAAATGGTTCTTTCGTGTGGAATTCCCGCGTGTTTCCCGATCCCAAGGAAATGCTCGAAGAGCTGCATAAAGATCACTTCAAAGTTGCCGTGCATGCGGTGATTCTGACTGACAGACTTCAGGGTACCGTCAAAGACCCGTGTGATGTCACTCGTTTTGATGAAGAAAAGGCGAGCTGCCAGTGGGACGCCCATCGCAAAGACTTTGCCATGGGTCTGGACGGGTGGTGGCCCGATGAAGGGGATCCTCTCGATCTCGCGTCACGCCTGGTTCGAAATCGAATGTATTGGGAAGGGCCGCAGATGGATCGGCCGAATGAACGCCCGTACGCTCTGCATCGCAATGGCTATGCGGGCATGCAACGATATGGATCATTTTTATGGTCGGGCGATGTGTACTCAACGTGGGAAACGCTGAAAACTCAAGTTCCGATCGGCATCAATACTTCGCTGACCGGCATCCCCTATTGGGGAACGGACATCGGCGGGTTTGTTCCCACCAAAGAATTTAGTGCAGAGCTATATTTGCGGTGGTTTCAATTCGCGACATTCTGTACTCTTTTCCGCAGCCACGGCCGGGCCTGGAAGCTGCGCCTGCCGTGGGGCTGGGACACCGGCGATCCCGGGCCGCTAAGAAACGGGCAATTACGGAGTTACTGGGATCCCGGAGTTCAGCCAGTTGCACAATCCGCAAGTCGAAGTGATCTGCCGCAAATATTTGGAGCTGCGCTACCGTTTGATGCCTTACCTTTATAGCGCCGTGCATGAATGTACTATCACGGGATTGCCGGTCATGCGTGCACTTTGGTTGCAGTATCCCGACGACGCCAAGGCAGTAGCTTGTGGAGACCAATATTTGTTTGGGAAAAATTTATTAGTTGCGCCGGTCGTGGAACAAGGAGCAACGATTCGCAAAGTTTATCTGCCGAAAGGAAATTGGTACGATTTTTGGACGAACGAGCGGATGGAAGGCGGACGCGAGATCAGCCGTGAAATTGCTCTCGATGTCATGCCCCTCTACGTGCGTGCAGGATCGATTCTACCGCTAGGTCCGGTAAAGCAATATGTGTCGGAGAAAGTGGATCAGGCGCTAGTGATTTCGATTTATCCCGGAGCCAATTCTTCTTTTCTTCTGTACGAAGATGATGGCGCCTCGTTTGACTTCCGAAAGGGCGACTGGTTGGGCATTCAAATGGAATGGAATGATACCCAACGTTCGTTGACCCTGCATCTGGCAGATGGCTCACGAATGCTGCCTCCGGCGCCAAGGAATATAGAGGCGAGGCTCGGACATGACCTGAAGCCAGTAGTGTTTACAGGGAAACCAGTTGCGGTATCGTTCTAACCAATTGTTTTCGACGCCGCGCTTTTCGTTAAGCTGAGATTTCCGCCTGCTTTTCGGTGTTCGCACTGGCGACGAATTTCTTTTCGTATGCTTTCTAATTCCTCTTGAAAGAAAATAATGGTAATTAAACGAAAGCCTTGCGATAGACTGAGACCGCCTTCGAATTGGACCACATAGTTTTCGGCCGGAGCGCGGCATTGATACCTGGCATCAATAAGAATGTCCGAAGAATTCCGGCCTCTGCGCCGCTCCTCTTTGTCCTGATCCTGGCGTGCGGATATTCAAAAGCACAAGCACCGCCCTCGCCTATTTTCTACAAAACTCAGAATTCTGACGAATGGGTCAATCACACATTTCACGTGCAAAAGAAGTATTCTCGCGTGCTCGTAGTGGATGGGACCGGGCACGCTCCTCGACAAATTCGAGTTGCTTCATTGAGTCTTAACTCAAGAGAAGGAGATGAAGGACGTCAGATTCGCAGGTACAAGGTCCAGAGTGTTTATAAGACTTTGCAGGAAGCGGCCGACGCGTCCCAAGGTGGAGATCTGGTTGCCGTCATGCCAGGTCACTACGTTGGGTTTGTCCTGGAAGACAAGGCTAGTACCGGCGACTGGCGATATATCCACTTTAAGGCGATGGGCGAGCCTGGCGCCGTGATCATCGATCAACCCTCACGCATTCCTGACTGGACTATTTTGCTGCGGGCAGCCCACCACATAATTCTGCAGGGTTTTAATATCGCGGGGAATAACGGTCCGGGAATCGAACCGCGCGGAACGCGAGCCGGCATCATGGTCGATGGCGAATTCCGGAACACCAACCGGCAGGCCCATCACATCATTGTGACAGATAACTTTTCTCACAATCACCGTAAGTGGGGACTTCATTCACGAGACACCCACACGGTGCTGATACAGAACAATCTGTTCGCCTCTTCGGCGGTAGAACACTCCGCCTATGTGTCCGATGGCTCTGACAACTATGTAATCCGGCGCAATGTTTTCTTCGGCAGCCACGGCAGCGGCCTGCAATGCAATATCGATTCGGTCAGTTCCTTGCACGAATTGGTACAGAACCCCGCATTCAAGAACTATCCAAAAGAAGAGCCGACTCGGGAGTGGGCCCTGGGTCTGATCAAGCTGGCCACTGACAAGTTCGGCGAGAATAATTTTCCGGATGGAAAAGGCATCAATTTCATCATCGAAGATAACGTCATCAATGAAAACGGCAAGGGCGGCGGCGGATCGCTGAATTTGGCGGGCCTCCAGGATTCGCTCATCCAAAATAATCTTCTTTACGGAAACTTCAATCACGGGATCGCCCAATGGAACGACGCCAATCCGTATGATGAAGCGTACGTGGAGCCCGGGCCCAGCTCGCCGTCTCAGGTAAAAGGACCGGTCGATCTCCCACTGTGGGGGTGTCACGGAAATCTAGTTCGAAACAATACCGTTCTCATGGACAACCACGAGCGGGCGGCCATGCAATGCCGCAACGGAAGTTGGGGCACGAAGATGCGCAATAACATCTTCATCAACGATCAGCCGTCTTCCATCGAAGTGTTTAACACCAGCATCTATCGATTAGATTCCAAGTTCAACGTGATCAACGCCGTAAGTTATACAAACATGCCCGAGGTGCTGAAAAGTTTGGCAATAAATCTGCCGGAGGGACAGCAGACGATTTCCGGCATCACACAGGATAGAGCAGGGAACGAGTTTGTGCGTTCGAACAGCGAGCCATGGGTCATCATCGAAGGCAAATGGTGGCGGCTGAATCCCAACCGTCCAGATTTCCGTCCGAAGAGCGATTCGAAATTATTCGCTCACTGGGGAGATTCGCAGGAGATGCCGCCACATGATCTAAACGGAAAGCCAAGGCTTGGCGCTTCCATCGGAGCTTTTGAACCAACGGCTAAATAAAATGGAATTGTTCAGAATGATCAAGAGTCTTCTCTGTTTAGCTGTTGTTGCTGCCATGGCAGCGACGAGTTTTGCGGCTGATTCGGTTCCGCCCGCGGATGCCTTTCAAGTTTTCACTCGAATCCCGGCTCCCGGGCCGCGCATCACTCCTTATCTCACATTCGAAACGGATTTGGCTTGGCGCGAAGACGACAATCGCCGCAAGGCCTGGGAAGGCGTGCACAGTGAACGCGACCTCTTTCGCTTGCAGGATCAATTACGTAATAAGATGTTGGCGATGCTCGGCGGACTGCCTGCGCAGAAAACGCCGTTGCATCCGCAAATCACCGGACGCATTCAGATGTCCGGTTTCCACATCGAAAAACTGATCTTTGAGAGCCTGCCCGGAGTTTATGTCACGGCGCTTTTGTATATTCCGGACGACAAGAAAAAACATCCTGGCATTTTGGTGCCTTGCGGCCACGCGGCGAACGGGAAGGTGCATTATCAGGCGCTCTGCCAAAGGTTGGTACAGCGCGGTTACGTTGTCATCTGTTGGGACCCGGTTGGGCAAGGGGAGCGCAGCCAGTTCTGGAATGCGAAAGCAGGGAAGAGCCGGTACAACCTCATCTGCGCGGAACATGCGGTATTGGGAAATCTGGCGTACCTGGCAGGCACCAACCTTGCGCGCTGGGAAATTTGGGACGGCATGCGCGCTATCGATTACCTGCTCACCCGTCCCGAAGTCGATTCCGAACGTATTAACATTACGGGCACGAGCGGCGGTGGTTTCCAGACTGCTCACATCGCAGCCTTGGACAACCGGATCAAGGTGGCAGTTCCATCCTGCTATATCACGGCGCTGCCCATGAGAATGTATAACCGCATCTTTCAAGATCCTGATAGCGATCCCGAGCAAGATCTTTTCGGCATGGTCTCGAATGGCGTGGACAATCCTGGTTTGCTGTTACTCATGTACCCGCGTCCGGTGCTGGTCGCTTCCGCGGTGCTGGACTATTTTCCGATCGAAGGGGCCCGCCGGACCGTCCGTGAAGTTACATCTTTGTACAAGCAGTTTGGTCATGGGGAAGGCATCGCGATGGTGGAGGGCTATCACGGGCACCAGTATTCGGACGAAAATCAAGAAGCGGCAATTGAGTTTCTGGATCGTCATAACCAGTTGCCCGCCGCTCATGGTCTTCCTCCGGTGAGTGACCTCGCCGAAAAATCCTTGCAATGCACGCGGACTGGCCAGGTAATGCTCGACTTCAACGATGCCCGATCGCTTATGGATTTAATTCGAGATTACTACGAAGAGAATAAAAAGGATGCACGGCGATCCACCACCACCTTGAAAGAACTTTACTACGGCGATCACCATCCCGATGTCGGATCATGGGGCGTCAGCGAATTTACTGATACGCCAATCGGGGAGCCGGCGATCAGTTGGGAAGCGCGCGGAAGTTCCAGTTTTGATGGTGTCTCCGTCGATAAATATTCACTTCACCACAGCGGCAATCTGGAAATGCCCTTGCTCCATATTCATAAGACAGCCGGGAGTTCTGCAACCAGCGCGCCCCGGCGTCTGCTTTTTTGGTTCAGCAGCCGGGGCAAGGCAACGAATGATAATTGGGTTGAGATAATGAAGTACCTTGACCTCGGCTACGAGATTGTTTCTTTCGATTTCCGCGGTCTGGGTGAAACCCGTATGCAGTACAAGGCAGTGTCCGAAGACGACCCATCCCTGGCTAAATCGAACTTTGATGAGGCATACGTAAATCCGCTCTCGAGCGTGTTGGCCGGCTACGTCTACAATTCGCTGCTCACAGGACGACCGTATTTTCTGCAGATGATAGAAGACGCCGAAATTGCGAAACGGTTTTCAAGCCTGCAATTGCATGCTGCAGAACTTTTCGTCGCGGGCGATGGGAACGCTGACATGTTGGCTTCGAGTATTACGGAAGTGCTTCCAGATATAAAGCCGGTACCAGGGGCTCGAGGCTCAACCATGGATTGGTCGGAAATTGTCGAGCAAAAGCGCGAGGTCTGGCCCATTCAAAATTTGCTTCCCGGCGGCGCGTACATCCACTAGTGGTCGAGCGATTCTGCGCCTTTCGTATATTTGCTTTCGATTTCGTTTTCGCCTTGATACGATAGAAAAACAAACAAATTTCAACGTCCCCTCGCTTGGAGAAAAATCAAGAAAACATGAAGGTACAAATCTGCAACGACAAATTTTCGCTCGGTTGGGCGGCCGCCGAACAGGCTGCGAAAGCCATTCGAAAAGCATCGCTGGCGAACGGCAAGGCTCGCATCATTGCCGCCACGGGAGCATCTCAGTTCGAATTTCTTGACGCTCTCACCTCTCTGCCGGAGATCGATTGGCAAAGGGTCGTGATGTTTCACCTCGATGAATACATCGGACTGCCGGACTCGCATCCGGCGAGTTTTGCCAAATATCTGCGCGAACGATTGGTCCAAAGGACTGGGATAAAAGAAGCTCACTTTCTGAGCGATAAAGAAAATCCTGCCGCCGTCATCAAGACTGTCGGCGAGGCGCTAAGCGCCGCTCCGATTGACATTGCGTTTGTTGGTATTGGCGAGAACGGTCATCTTGCATTCAATGATCCTCCGGCCGACTTTGAAACAGAAGATCCGTACCTGGTAGTCGATCTTGATGAAGCTTGCCGCCGCCAGCAATTGGGCGAAGGTTGGTTCCCGACTCTCGCTGAGGTTCCGCGTCAGGCAATCTCGATGAGCGTGAAACAGATCTTGAAGGCGAAAGAGATTATTTGTATCGTCCCCGATACTCGAAAAGCGAAAGCCGTGAAAGCTTGTTTTGAAGGGGAGATCGGCCCTTTGTTTCCTGCGTCGGTTCTGCGAACGCATCCCAACACGACGGTTTATTTAGACACTTATTCTGCCGCCCTGTTGGATCCGTCCACCACGGATTCGCGATTGGGGGCGTAAGTAAGCGAACAGGAAGTCTGGATCAGATTTCTCGAATCAGACCCTGTTCGGTTGCGTCCGTGTTGCGAACCAGCAGCAATACCAGGATCATTCCGATGAACGGGATGAGTCCTGCGACCACCACGATCGGGTCAAAGGCGTGCGTGGTCATTCCGGCACGCGCATCCGAGAAATGGCCAATCAGCAGGAAAGCGGCGATGGTTCCCAGGCCCGAAGCCGTGCCACCCATGCCGCTTACCGTCGCTACCGATGCGTTTGAATAAAGGTCGGAGGGAAGCACATTCGCGATGGTGCTGAACGAAGCATAAGAGAATGTTGCCAGGGCGAAAAGGGCAGTGATGAAGTAGAGGTTGGTGGTGAAGATGGTAGGAATCAAAAGCATGACGCCGATTCCGCCAAATATGACTACTGCTTTTCGGGCCCAGCCTAAGGACCATCCCCGCTTGATCAAATATCCAGAGACACCACCGCCGAAGAAATTTCCCAGGTCAGCTGCGATGAAAGGGACCCACACTGCGATCAGCCCGCTTCTGAGGTCAATGCCTTTTGCGACCAGATAAATCGGAAACCAGTCGGTGACAAAAAACCAGACGGGATCGGTGAAACCACGCGCCACGATTGTCCCCCAGGTCTGAGGGAAACTTAGAAGATCGCGCCATGGAGGCCTGGGAGCGGTCTCGAACGCAACGATATTCTTGTCAGCCGCCAGCATTTCACTCTCGGCCCTGGAGATCATCGGGTGCGACTGGGGCGGGTGATAGAGCCATCGCCAGACAATCAGCCAAAGAAAGCCAAGCACTCCCGGCACAACAAATGCCGGACGCCATCCCCAACGGAAGTAAACCCCCAGAACGATAAAAGGAGCGATCGCGCCCCCGACGGAAGATCCGCTATCAAACAGGGCGGTGGCCAGTCCTCGCTCTTGTTTCGGAAACCATTCGGATACTGCTTTGGTGGCGGCGGGCCAATTGGCCGATTCGCCGGCACCTAACAGGAACCGAAAAAATGCGAAGCTGCGAAAGCCGGTTGCCAGCGGAGTCAAAAGGGAAACGATTGAGTACCAAATGACAGTGATCGTGAGTCCGCGTCGCGTGCCAATGCGGTCCATCAACCTGCCGAACACTGTCATTCCGATGGAATAGGCCACACGAAAAGCGATGACGATGCGGGCATAGTCGGTGTTCGTCCAGTGATATTCGATCTTGAGGTAGGGCGCAAGAATCGACAGCGTTTGCCGATCCAAATAGTTAATGACTGTAGACGCGAATAAGAGGCCGCCAATCCACCACCGCAAAGATGGAATACTACGTCGTTTAGCGGACGGGTCGAAGGGCATGATGATTTTCGTACGGCTATTGGCGAGCGCTCACAACGATTTCGCCTACACTCCTTTGCGCCAGCCGTGATCGTCTTGAGCTTTAACATCAATGGCAATCGATCCGTCGGGGTTGAGTGGTTGCTCGCACGCCCATGCCACAGGTTTCAGAATACCTGGCCGAATTTCTATCCGGGCAGAGAGATTGATCTGCCCGACATATTGACTCGGCAACAAGAAAGATGCCTGCCGAGTTCCGCCG
Source organism: uncultured Acidobacteriaceae bacterium (assembly GCA_963794195.1). GTDB lineage: Bacteria > Acidobacteriota > Terriglobia > Terriglobales > Acidobacteriaceae > DATBAX01. The sequence continues at coordinate 308,198 of CAWCCU010000004.1, read as the reverse complement.
CCGTAAGGTTGACCGGCGTCCAGCGAACCCTGTAGTTTGAGTTTGCCATCCGGACCCTCGAGTTGCAGCCATAGGACTCCGGGGACGCCAGCGACGCCCCGATTGGAAACCGCCACAATCAGTTCGGATGTGCCATGCCGCTTCCGCTGCCAGACCCACGCCGGTCGCAATCGATAACCGATATTCGCGCGCAAGCGCTCGAATCCTCGTGGATACATTTCGTTGTAGCGGGCAAGATTCTCGTTCTCGGTCCAAAGCGCCCAATAATTTGCACGCAGGTCCAGCATGTGCAGCATGTAACTCTCGAGAACATTGATGCCGCTGCCGTCCCGCGCTAGTCTTGTCACATCGTATTGCCGCAAATACCCATCTTCCAGGATCGCAGCCAACCAGGGAGGACGGTTCGCGAGTTCCTCGATCTGGATTGGCTCTTCGACGATAATGCTGTCCGTCCGCATCCAAGCCCCCGCGCGTTTTGCCATGTCGAGTACGGCTCGGTTACCGACCTTACTGATATCCGGTTGGGTATTAACCGCGAGAGGTGTTTTCTTCCAGGAATCCAGTTGCAAGGAAGTCATCGCGACGAAGGTGTTCTCAGCGGTTCGGTAATCAGGAAAAGGATTTGGAAAATCGCTGGTATGACCTTCTCCCCAAAAGCCGTACTGCATCAAGTCAATCCATTCGAGGAGCGGATTGCCGTCGAATTTCTCCGCGAGAAGATCATTCAATTCGATGAAAGCTTTCTGAAATTCGGGATGGTCGTAGCGCGGCTCGAGGTATTGCGCTTCACCTTTTCGAGGAATGCGTCCGATCTTTACCAAAGGTACACGCGAACGTAAGAATTCAGGGAGAGCGATTTGATCCGGCTGAAATTCTGGATTCGATAGTTGCACGCGAAAAGCGACGCGCAGGCCATGCCGCTTGGCCGCATCGAAAGTGAGTTGCCACACTGGATTCAGACCGAGCTTTCCCGGACGCGACTGCACATCCCGCCAATCACAACGAATGTAGAGCACATCCACGAAAGGCAAGCTGGCCATACTTTCGATTGCGCGCTCTAAAGTCTCGTGACCTGCGCGGACGGCGAGCGATGGCCCGTTCTCTTCCCAGGTGTAACCAACGAGTCCGAGTCCAGGATTTCGCAAGGCCTTTTCTGAGGGTGTAGTGAACAGAACCGTCTGCCAACCCTGGTCCTGATCGATATCGAAAGGGCCCTGGTCGAGACGATTCGGAGCGGCAAAAGGAGGAGAAGGATCATCGCTGCTGGAGAATCCGCGGGCCCACACCGCCGGCGCGGATGCGGCGAGCATGGCTGCGGCTTTCAATAAACTTCTTCGTTGCACGTGAAGACTTTCCTGGTGGAGCGATTCTCGACAACCGCAGAGGCAAGACATGCCGATTGACAAGATTGTTGTCTTGCAGGACAGTTAGCAAAGCAAAGATATCGAAAGAAAGAGAAACAATCAAATGCAATTCAACCATCTTCTCGGTGCGGCACTGTTCCTGTCATTGACGGGTTCAGCTTTCGCTGCGCGCCCTGGCAATTTCAAAGTGATCGGGCCCGGCGGTGGTGGCGCAATGTTTCACCCGACTATAAGCCCACGGGATCCCAAGACCGTATTAGTCGCCTGTGACATGACGGGCGCGTACATCACGCATGACGGCGGCCAATCCTGGCGGATGTTCAGTTTGCGTGGAGACGTTCATTTTTTCGTGTTCGATCCGCTGGATCCAAAGACTATGTATGCGCAGGCAACCGGTTTGTGGCGGAGCGTTGACGGAGGGGAAACTTGGAAGCTCATATATCCCAAGCCCTCCACGGTCAAGAATGTGGCGATGGGGTCCGATCATGCGGATGAAGTCATAGTGGCTGATCCCGATCCATTGGGGATGATCACGGCCCTTGCGATTGATCCTGCAAACTCTCAAATTCTTTATGCAGCCGCCGGCACGAAGCAGAGTGCTTCACTGTTTGTGTCCAGCGACCAGGGAGAGAGTTGGCAAGAAATGGCGAAATTGCCGGACCTCCCACGTCATGTTTGGATCGACCCTCAGTCTTCGCCGAACTCGCGCAGGCTGTTTATTGGCGGAGCCGCTGGAATCTCGGTGCAAGGCGCCTCCGGTATTCACAACCTGCCGTTTTCCGATACCGGCAAATTTCTTGATGTCTCGCTGGGATTCGGGGCCGGAAAGCAGCCAATCATCTATTCCGTGCTGGGTCATGATGCATTCGTTTCCAAAGATGGCGGTATCGCCTGGGAGAAATGCGTTCTTCCGGGAGGCGGGGCCGAGGTGCAAGCAATCGGGACCAGTCTGCACCACCCGGAAACCGCCTATCTTTCGTACTCGCGCTTGAATCTCGACGGAAAAAAATGGATGGGCGTTGCGAAAACTTCAGACGCCGGCGCAACCTGGGAGCTGGTTTGGAAAGAGTCTGACGTGCCGGCGAAAAATGTGCACGACAACTGGATCAGTAACAGCCTCGGAGTGGATTGGAGTGAGAATCCGCTCGAGTTCGGCGTGGCAGATCAGGACGCGAATCTCACCTATGCCACCGATCTGGGTAGGACGATGATCACAAATGACGGCGGGATCACTTGGGCCGGTCTCTATTCCAAGAACGTTCCAAGGGGGGAATGGACAAGCACCGGTTTGGATGTCACCACTTCTTACGGTATTCACTTTGATCCGTTCGACGGCAACCGCGAATTCATAACTTATACCGACATAGGTTTATTTCGCAGCGAAGACGGCGGCCGCTCCTGGGGCGGTTCCACGGCGGGCGTACCGAGGGAATGGCGAAACACCACCTATTGGGTTGCGTTTGATCCGAAAGTGCGCGGCAGAATGTGGAGCGTGAACAGCGGCACGCACGATTTGCCGCGTCCGAAAATGTGGCGAAGGACTTCTTCGGCGAAATTCAAAGGCGGTGTTTGCCGGAGTGACGACGGCGGACGGACCTGGACGAAATCTAATACCGGCATGGATGAAACCGGCGCAACCCACATCCTGCTTGATCCTGCGAGTCCGGAGAACGCCCGCGTTTTGTACGTGACTGGATTCGGGCGCGGTGTGTACAAGAGCTCGGATGGTGGACGTTCATGGAAATTGAAAAACCAGGGGATTACTCAAGACCAACCATTCGCGTGGCGGCTCGCCCGAGCTTCTGACGGGACGCTTTATGTGTTGGTGGCCCGCCGGTCCGAAGACGGCAGCATAGGAAACGCTGGCGACGGCGCGATTTATCGATCGACGGATGGCGCCGAAATCTGGAAGCCTGTCGTTATGCCTGCAGGTACGAACGCCCCCAACGGCCTTGCGATTGACCCGACTTCCCCAGAGCGTCTTTATCTTGCTGTGTGGTCTCGTGCGGAAGGAGTACACGGCGAGGGGGGAGGCATTTATTTATCCAAGAACAGCGGGAAGAGTTGGGAACAGGTCCTCGATCGTGATCAACACATTTATGATGTGACGATTGATCCCGGCGATTCCAACACTCTGTATGCTACCGGTTTTGAATCGTCGGTTTGGCGCTCTGTCGATCAAGGTTTACATTGGACGCGAGTCCCGGGATTCAATTTCAAATGGGGGCATCGGGTCTTCGTCGATCCCACCGACCGTGACAAGATATATGTCACTACTTTCGGCGGCGGGGTGTGGCATGGGTCTGTCGATGGCAAAAACAAGCCAGTCGACATCGCCACTCCAGAGCTAGAACCGGGACAATGAATCGAATTCAAGTTTGTGCCGTCGTGGCCGAAACGTGGGGGTCTGGCAAGATTTTTCTTGCTGCTTTCGTTTCCTTGCTATAATCTTCGGTTGCTATTCGATAAGTAAGCGTTAAACCGTAAGCTGACCGCTCATGCCTAGGACATTATTCGCCGATATAGACTGGCTGCGCGTTCTTTCTCAAGCCCATCCCAAAGCTAAAGAATTACTTGAACATTCCGACGAAGAGCAGCAGAATCGCGGATATTTCCACACCCTTCGCGAGATTTGCCAACAGCCCAAAACCTGGATCGATACCTCGGATCAAATGCTGGGCACGGTTGCAAGCCTTAAGCAATGTGTCAATGGGATCGCCAGTTTGGTGCTTACGGGATCCGGAAGTTCCGAATTTGCCGGTGACTGCGTCCATTCGCCCTTGCAGAACGAACTTGGTGTGGTTGCGCAAGCCATTGGCGGGGGGACACTGCTTACCAGCGGCCGCAAGGCATTCCCCCCGGAGAAACCTGGGCTGATGGTTTCATTGGCGAGGTCCGGCGATAGTCCCGAGAGTGTCGGAGCTTTGACCACGTTTCTGGAAGTCGAACCCGAACTCCGGCATCTGGTATTGAGTTGCAATAAAAAAGGCGCTCTCGCTCAAAATTTTGCCGATGATCCGCGCGTGACCGTGGTCACCTTGAACGACAGGACCAATGACCGCAGTTTGGTGATGACCAGCAGTTTCACCAATTTAGTTTTGGCGGCGCGATTTCTCGGCTTTCTGGAAAGGACTGCTGCGTATCAGGATTTATGCAGCCGGCTGAGTGCGATCGCCGGTGGCCTGATCGAGACCTACTTTGAGGCGTTTTCTCGGGTCGCCAGCACGCCGTTTCGTCGCGTAGTATTCCTGGGTAGCGGATCCCGCGCAAGCGGCGCTCGCGAAGCCTCTCTCAAAATGTTGGAGATGACGGCGGGGCGCGTTCCCACGATCTGTGAAACCTATCTTGGCTTTCGCCACGGTCCCATGAGTTTTGCCCACGAAGATGCACTCATAGTCTGCTTCCTGTCTTCCGATCCGACGCTGCGGGCTTATGAGTCAGATTTGCTGCGAGAGTTGGACCGGAAGCAACTTGGGATCTCCAAGTTGATCCTTGGAGAAAACATTCCGCCGGGAGTGGTTCGCGAAAATGATGTACTGATTGAGTGTCCCGGGCTGGCTCAGGTGGGAGATGATGACGCCGTGGTCGTGGATGTACTCGCAGGCCAGTTGCTGGCATTTTTTCGATGCCTGAACGAAGGATTGCGCCCCGATTCACCTTCCGAGGACGGAGTGATTAATCGCGTCGTTCAGAGTTTCACTCTCCACTATCCAGCGCGAGGCAGCCAGAAATAATATTTCGGAGGACAATTGCACATGGACCGTCGGGAATGGATTCAGAGAATGGGAATTGTGGCTGGGGCCGCGGCACTACCCGGTGGCGCTGCCTTGGCTGCACAAGCCGCCGCGAGTGACACCGACGTCCATCCCAAGGCGATCACCTTGCCTGAATACGAACCCAAGAGCATGCTTCAGGTCCATGAAACGCAGGTCGATCGGGCGCGCTTTCCACTGATTGATATCCACACGCACATTTCGGTTGCGGCAAAAGCCGAGAATGGCGTCGAGCTCGTACCCGAACGCCAATACCTCGGCACGCCGCAAGAATTGCTGGCTGTAATGGACCGAAAAAATATCCGGGCGATGGTGAACTTGACTGGTGGGTACGACAAAGGTTTGTCGGAAACAATCACAAAATATGACCGTGCTTTTCCAGGACATTTCTATACTTTTACCGAGCCATCCTATTCTCGGTTTAAAGAACCAAATTATCCGGCGCTCCAAGCGCAGGCGATCGAGCAGGCTCATCGCGATGGCGCGAGAGGCCTTAAGATCCTCAAGACGTTGGGACTCTATCTTCGCGAAGGCATCACTTCGGGCACGTTGGTAAAAATCGACGATCCCAGATTCGATCCCATGTGGGATGCCTGCGGCCAGCTTGGAATGCCGGTGGCCATCCATATTTCAGACCCCGTTGCGTTCTTTACGCCTACCGACCGGTTCAACGAACGTTACGAAGAACTCAATAATCATCCCGACTGGTCTTTCTACGGACACGATTTTCCCAGCAATGCGGAATTGATCGCAGCCCGCAATCGGATGTTCGCGCGGCATCCCAAAACCCATTTTATTGCGTTGCACGTGGGAAACTTCTCCGAGAACTTGCAGAACGTTTCGGAGAACCTTGACCGCTTTCCGAACATGACAGTGGACATCGCGGCGCGAGTTGGAGAGCTGGGACGGCAGCCCCGAACTTCACGGAAGTTCTTCGACAAATATCAGGACCGAATCTTGTTTGGCACGGACGCGACTCCGCACGGCGATGAATTCCCGCAGCAGGTATTTAACGACAAGCTCTACGAAATTTATTACCGCTTCCTCGAAACGGATGACGAATATTTCGACTACGCTCCGGCGAAAGTACCGCCTCAGGGCCGCTGGCGCATTTATGGTATTCAACTGCCTGAGACAATATTGCGCAAAGTGTATTTCGAGAATGCCGCTCGTGAGCTTAAAATCACGGTCTAATGCAAAGCAATTTGCGTCTACTCGCGGCTGTGATTTTGGTGTGCGGCTTTACATCATCGCTGCGAGCGCAGGTGCAGGTTTGGCAGGGGACACTCACTTTGCCGGCTTACGACGAAGGCCAGCCCGATCCAAATCCCCCATTTGATCAGTACTCCACCAGTCGTTTCAGCTATCCATACACCTTGCGGAACAATTTGACGGACCATCGTGTCGATCACTCCTGGCGGGCAATTTATCTGGAAAATGAGTACCTGAAATGCTCCGTGCTGCCGGATATTGGCGGTCACGTTTACACCTGTATCGACAAGATCACGGGCCAACCCATGTTTTATGCAAATCCTTCCATCAAGAAAGCGAACATTGGTTATCGCGGTGCATGGGCGGCATTTGGAATCGAATTCAATTTTCCGGTTTCACACAACTGGGTTTCCATGTCTCCGGTCGATTTCGCGTTTGGCAAAAACGGGGACGGCAGCGCATCCGTGACCGTCGGCAACATCGACCGGGTCTACGGAATGCAGTGGTCGGTCGAACTGGTGCTTCGTCCGCATTCCACCCTACTTGAAGAAAAAGTCACGCTTAATAATCGGAGTGACGCCAGGCATCGCTTTTACTGGTGGAACAATGCGGCCGTGGAGGTTTGGGACGACTCGCGTATCGAATATCCCATGCGATTCGCGGCCAGTCATGGATTCACCGAAGTGCAGCCCTGGCCGGTTGATCCGGGTGGCACGGATTTGAGCATTGTCCGCAATCAAACCAGAGGGCCGGTGTCCCTTTTCGTTCACGGCAGCCGCGAGCCGTTCATGGGAATTTGGAACCCGCACACCAATACCGGGACCGTCCACTTCGCGGATTACGCGCAGCTTCCCGGGAAGAAGATCTGGTCGTGGGGTGTTGACGCCGATGGTTTGGATTGGCGCCACCAACTTTCCGACAACAACAGCGCTTACGCGGAAGTGCAGGCGGGCCCGTTCCGAAATCAGGAGACCTACGCCTTTCTCGAGCCGCGGGATACGATTCGTTTTTCTGAATTTTGGATGCCAGTACGGGAAATCGGCGGGATTTCTCGCGCCAATCTGGCGGGCGTGGTTTCACTCCAGCGAAAAGCAAATACTTTGGCTGTGGGCTTCAACGCCAATCAGCCAATTTTGCAAGCGTCGGTACGCATACTTGATGGAACTCAATCTCTTCTGAATGAGAAAACCGACCTTTTTCCGGAACGCACATGGAAGCATGAGTTGCCGCTACCCGATCCGCGCCGGAAATACACATTCGAAGTTCTAGATGCTGATGGCGCGACTCTGTTGCGCCAAACCGAAGATACCTACGATTGGACCCCGACCAACGAAATCAAAGTTGGTCCACAGACTGATGATCGAACTCCGCTTCCCGACAAACGCAGTGAAGATGATTGGATTCAGCTTGGAAAAGAGCAGGAATTGAATGGGCAAATCTTAAGTGCCTTGCGAACTTATAAAGACGGGCTCTCTCGATTTCCTGAAAGTTTCGCTGCGCAAAAAGCTGCCGGAAGGCTGGCTGCGAGCATGCTTCGTTTTCTGGAAGCCGTCAACTATCTGGAAGCCGTCCGGCATCGCGATACCACGGATGCCGAAGCCGCCTACTATCTTGGTCTGGCTTACGACGGCCTTGGTGATGTGGCGCATGCGCGAACTGCTTATGAAGCCGCCTATCGGCTACCTCAATTCCGCGCGGCTTCCGCATTGCGCCTGGGAGAAATGATTGCGCGCGAAGGAGATTTGCGCTCCGCCGACCGTTATCTTACGGAAAGTTTTCAGGACGCTCCAGGCGATTCCCGAGCTGTCGAAGAGTTAGTGGCAGTTCGTGATGCGCTCGGCGAGAAGTCCGAAGCTCACCAGCTCGGGCGAAACGGGCTGGCCCGATTTCCGCTCAGTTATTTTCTTCGAGAAGAGCTTGGGAACACGGATGTTGAACATCTGACGGACGATTCGGACCGCATTCTGAATATCGCGTCTGAGTACATTCGACTCGGGCTCTACCCGCGCGCGCTGACTGTACTTTCGCGAGAATATCCCGCGCCGGTGCCCGATCAAACCGAGCCGGGCGCTTTGCCGCCGGGGAAGAATCCGCTGGTTGGATATTTCCGCGGCTTTTGCAAAGCACAGCTTGGCCAGGCGGCATCCGCGGAATACGATGCTGCCTCGAAACTTTCCACCAAGTATATTTTCCCGAGCGGCGAAACCGAACTGCATGTCCTGCAGGCAGCTTTGCAGGCCAATCCTAAGGATGCGACCGCTCACTATCTCCTCGGAACATTTTATTTTTCCCGTGATCTGACCGATGCCGCCTTTGCGGAATGGGCGGAAGCTCGAAAATCGGGTTCAGCGATTCCCGTCCTCGACGCCAGTACAGGTCTGGCGATGCTGCACGAGAAGCACAATCCGGAATTGGCTTTGGCGGCGTTTCGGCGAGGGCTTCAGAGCGATCCATCCAATGTGGTGATTTATCTCGGCCTCGATCAAGCCTTGAGTCTTATGGGCGGGCCCAGCCGGGAACGAGTTGAAGCTTTGGAGAAATTTCCCGATCAGGCGAACATGCCCGCGGATGTGATCTACGAATTGATTTTGAACCTGACGGAAGCGGGAGACTATGACCGGGCAGCTGCCTTGTTTCACGATCGTTTTTTTGCGCGTCAGGAAGGCGGGACGAATGTGCGGCAGGTATGGATAGAATTGGAACTGCAGCGCATGATCGCACTGGCAAACGCCGGAAAGTGCACTGACGCGCTATCGGCGGCGAAAAGCATTGGTGCTGTCGTTTCAGAATTGTCATTTACTCACGACGGCATGAAACCCATTCTCGACAACGCGAGAACGAATTACCTGCTGGGTGGCGTATACGCAACCTGTGGAATGACGAAAGCGGCAGACGCGCGATTTCAGGCGGCATCAACTGCGTCTGCTGCTGGACAGCTTGAGTGGGCCTGGAAGGCCGCCCAGAAATTGCCGGGATTCGATCAGCAGCAATGGACTCCGCGTTTAGAATCGGCCCTTGCGGAAGCGGAGAATCTCACGGAGACAAGTGGGTCCACCAGTTACTGGTTCTATGTTGCGGGCTCTCTTCAAGAAGCGCTGGGACAAAATCTCGACGCAGTTTCCACGCTTCGAAAGGTCTTCTTGCAGCCGGACCGGACGCTGGCATATCACTTGGCACGCCTCGCCCTGATGTCTACACAGCAATAGCGCCCGACATTTTTTGCCCGGGTTGCAGTGAACCCGCTCAACGATCCAATTGGATTTCCATATCGCATCGATCGAATTTCGCCCGTATTCCAACTTTGTTTTACTTCCGATTTAGATTTACTTTTGCTTTCTATTTATGCTAAAAGCTTGCATCTGCAATTTTGGGGGAGTCCTATGTCTAGGCGACAACTCTGTCTACTTTTTTCAGCTTCGATTCTCTGGCTGGCTTTTGCTGTTCCAGGTTTGTTTGGACAGGGCACCGATTTGGGCACGATTCGGGGCACCGTTAAAGATCCCAGCGGCGCTGTGATTGCAAACGCCAAGGTGACGATCATCGACCTCGAGACTAATTCTGCGCGCGAGACAGTTGCAAATGCTGAAGGGGACTTCGAAATGTTCGGCATCAAGTCCGGACGTTATAAGGTCTCAGTCACAGCACCAGGAATGAGCAACGAAGAGATTAACAATGTCGAAGTGAACGCCAGCCGAACCGTTTCGGTGAGCGTGACCTTGAAGGTCTCTCAGGTTTCCGAAAAGGTGGAAGTCTCGGGTGAAGGAGTAACAATCAATACCGAAAACCCAACCATCAGCGACACCATCGATCATCAGGCAGTAATTGACCTGCCGCGTGATAGCCGCGATATCTATTCATTTCTCTATTTGAATCCAAATATCACGCAAGCCGACGAGAACGGAGATTTCAAATTCATCGGCGGCCAAAGTTATGGAGGAAGCTTCTCCGTAGACGGGCAGCGCTCAAATGGCGGCATCTTCGGCCAGCCGACTGACAGCAAGCCCTCCCTTGAAGCCGTCGATGAGGTGAACGTCCTCTCCAACAGCTTCAGTGCGGAATACGCGGGAACGGCCAATATCCGTATCACCACCAAGCGCGGACAAAATCAGTTTCACGGTTCGGCCTTTTACAACAATGCCAACTCCGCTTTGGCCGCGCTTTCCATCCAGGATATTGCAGGCATCCAGGATTTCTCTCCCAGCGCCTTCCAAAGCAAATACCCGACTCCCTATTTCAACATCAATGACATCGGAGGATCTCTGGGCGGTCCGATCAAGGGGCTGAAGAACACCTGGTTCTTCGCTGCTTATGAACGTGACTATGACTTCGAGCCGGTGCAGATCTCGTCTTCAAGCATCGCCCATCCCTCGCTTTGGACGGGCGATTTCTCGGGGATGCAGGATATTGACAAGCCCGATGTGCCAGTCGGGACCGTACTGACTCCGACGGAGGTTGCCACCGACACCGTTGGCGGGAACGGCCTCCAATTCATACAGATCCCATCGCGACTTTTGAACCCGTCGGTACAGTCTTTAATCACTCAATACTTTCCGCACATCGGATTAGGGGTGCCCATCAATTCCGCGAACGGCAGAATCCTGAATGGCTACCAGACCTCGATCCCAGGCCAGGACATCCTGGACACAGGTTCCTTGCGTCTCGACCATGACTTCAGTGAAAAAGATCATGTGTATGCCAGCTACAACACCTCCGCCGATACCAGTGCAACCAATCCGGTTGTTTCGCCATACCTTGGGTTGGGATTGACGCAAAACAATCGCCAAAATCAAACCGTTCAGGTTTCCTACACGCGTATCTTCAAGCCAAATCTCATCAATGAAATGCGCGGCGGATTCAACAAACAGAATTTACTGGAACACAGCAATACCACCCTGCAAGGCTTTCTTTCCGGGATAGGGTTTGACCCGGCGGACATCGCTGCTTATGGTTCGGTGGTGGGTCCTTTCGCCCTTTCTACCTTCGGGCATCCTGCCATCAGCTTCAGCAACAGTTTCGCCACCTTCACGAACGGTGGGCGCAACACCTATCGGCCCCAGAACCAGGATTTAGAGACCTTCGGAGACACGCTGACCTGGGTAGTGGGTAAGCATAATTTCCGGGCAGGAGCGGACTTCATTCGTAACCAGGCGATAGATGGTTTTGCCCTCAACCGTGGCAACCCGCGTGGCTCTATGACGTACGGGGACCCGGCCGCCTGCTTCAACACTACCGAATGCTCCAACGCGGACCCGTTCACGGAGTTTCTACTCGGTTTGCCGCCTGCAAGTGCTTCATACGTCACCAAGGCGCGGCCGCCGATGAATGTTTCCAACTGGGAAGAAGGATATTTCGCCCAGGACGATTGGAAGATTTCCTCGAAGCTTACCTTGAACTTGGGGCTTCGCTACGATATAGCCACGCCGTTCATTGAGAAAGACGACCTGCTGGTCAACTTCGATCCCGATCACTCGAATCCAACCGGGAACCCTGGGATCTTTATTATTCCGTCGACGAAGACGCTGCCGTATCTGGATTCGCGAATCACCGACTACGGATACATCACCGCCTCGCAAGCCGGATTGGGACGCGGTCTGGTTCATCCCGACGACAACAATTTTGCTCCGCGCATTGGTTTTGCTTACCGGCTTGGCGATAAATCGGTGATACGCGCTGGTTGGGGAGTTTTCTATCCCACGTCAGCCGCGCAGGGAATACGTGACGCGATTGGCACCAATCCCTTCAATCAGGGAGTCACCACCCGAACCACACTGGAAGGTTGGCCGAGTCCGACGCAAGACGGCATCAGTCCGATCACGGGAGGAACAATCAAAGGCGCTGGCAATGTTCCAACTGCTAACGCCATTCCTCTGGACATACAAACTCCGCGTATCCAGCAGTACAACGTCACCTTTGAGCGCGAAATCGTCAGAGATGGGGTCTTGCGTGTCTCTTACCTCGGCACCCATATGGGCGGTTTGATCGCCGGCAAAGATCTGGATGAACTGGCACCGAACAACACCCCATTCGGTACCACTCAGGGAGACGGCGTTACTATCTGCGATCCAACCCAGTTCGACTGCGCCTATTCTCCACAGGATCTGGCTCGCCTGCCATTTCCTCTAATCGGAGAATTTCTCCTCACGTATGGAAACTTCGGCCATGGAAATTCCAATTCGTTTCAAACCGAATTCACCCGTCGCTACAGGAGCGGGCTGATGCTGGACATGTCCTATACGTATCTTGATCAGAAAAGCGACGCTCTCGATACGGCAAACTCCAGTCTAGGGGGAATTGGTTACAACCCGTTTGATCCCGAGGCGGACTATGGGACAGATGGATACATATCCAAGCACCGCTTCATCGCTTACGGAATTTACGATTTGCCAATTGGCCAGAAGCACCGCATCGGCAGCTCGTTTTCAAAATTAGCCGATACCTTTCTTGGAGGGTGGCAAACGACCTTTAATATGTTTGCCAAGTCCGGACAAGGTTTTACGCCGTTCTGGATCTGCGATGACTGTGATCCGGTAGAGCCGGGGAATATTGCTGTTTCGTCGATTGATGCCGTGGGCGATTTCAATGCGGAACCATCCTTCCGCCCGGTAGTGGTGAACAAAAACATCAACACCGGACAACACGGCAGCAATGCCGTGATTTGGAACATTAACTCGTTTGGCTTGCCTACGCTCGGTTCCGATCTGTTGAGTAATCCGAACGTAGCGAAAAGAAATTCGCTGACCGGACCCGGTGCCTTCGGCTTGAATCTTGGTATTCACAAGGCCTTTCCGATCGGCGAGCGCTTCGTTGCCACTTTAGGCGCGGATTTCGACAACATCCTGAATCATCCGCTCTTGGCACCAGATGCCGATTTTGGCGGCGGAGGCGGTACGTTCGCGGAATTAGGCGACTTCAATATGACTGTTAATCAACCTGGGCAGGCGAACCCAGGGCAGCTGGGACCCATTTCGGATGTCAACATTAACTCGCTATTTGGCAAACTGACTAACAGCTTTGGTCAGGAAAGTGTGCAGAGCCAGCGGACGGTCCGCCTGCGGCTTCGCATTACCTTCTAAACGGCGGGAGCAGGAACCAACCAAATCCTTCGGGCTATTGCAGCCCGAAGGATTTTTTTTGGCGATGCTGGAACACCTCGGAAATATTGCGAATCTTGTGTTGTGCAATTGCTGGCAAAGCAATATCCTGTGCGCCTTGCTTCGCTGCAATTCTGGGTCGAAAGACTTGAGGTAGCGATTTCCTATCATGAGGATCACCTTTTCGTACAACCTGTTCATTTCATGCGAATGGGAAAAGAAACGGAACCCTTCGATTCCGGATGCGGAGATCGCGTTACGGCACTTTGTGGAATGGTTCCGGGCCAGTGGATGGGATGGATGAGTGCCAGCGAAACCCATCGGGGTCTGACTTTAGAGGACATCCCCGCCGCCACAGAACTTTCATCGCTAGCGGGATGGAACCAGACTGCGGAAGATTGGCGCGTCCTGATCGAGCTTGATCCGGAAGGCTGTTTTGCCAGCGAGGTCGACGGCAAACTCGCGGCGACTACCACTTTGCTCTGTTACGGTACTCGCCTCGCCTGGGTCGGGATGGTGCTGACCAAGCCGGAATATCGCCGCCGCGGCCTCGCGCGGAACCTGATGGCGCAAGCGCTGGAGCGTGTTCGCGAACTGCAAATCGCGACCGTAAAGCTCGATGCAACCGATTTGGGGCAGCCACTCTACGAAAGCCTCGGATTTCGTACCGAACAGGTAGTGGAGCGATGGGCGTATCCGGGTATGCCCTCGGCACCGTCGGTCGAAACAGCCACAGGTTTGAGCGAGCGCATGGCAGGGCTTGATGCGGAGGCCTGCGGTGTAGACCGCTTGCGATTGCTCCATCAGCTTGCGGAGCGAAACTCGCCACTGGTCAATGAAGAGGGATATTTGTTTTCCCGAAGCGGCCGCGTGAGTTCTTACATCGGGCCGTGCGTGGCAAGAAATCCTGAGTCCGCTCGCGAGCTGGTTGATCTTTGTGTGCGGACGAACGCGGCATCCAACTGGTTTTGGGACCTGCTTCCAGAAAGCAGGAATGCAGTTGAAGTCGCCAGGGACTTGGGATTCACGCCTCAACGCCGCCTTCTCCGCATGGTGAAGGGAGCGGACTTGAAAGGGCGCGAGGAAATGATTTACGCAATTGCCGGCTTTGAGTTCGGCTGAGTGTACTCTTCGAGCCTGGAGTTTTGTGTAATGCCGGCAAATTGAGACCTTTTATTTCAGATTAGGAGCCGTTCCCATGAATTGGTTTTCGATTGTCTTGATTTTATTTGTCTTGATTTCACGCGCCGCATTGGCGGCGGACGACAATGTAATGGAGAGCACCAAAGCCCAGCATGACGCTACTCTCCAAACGAATCCGGCTTCGTCATTCTGGCAACAAGCTCATCCCGTATACGCCGAAAGGGATACGCACGGTAATCCGCTGCCGGGTTATCGCAGCGAGATCCGTTCGCGATGGACGAAGGACAATATCTATTTCCTGTTCGTTTGTCCCTACGAGGAATTGCACCTCAAGCCTGCCCCCGATACTGTGAACGAAACAAACCAGCTTTGGAATTGGGATGTTGCCGAAGTATTCATTGGTTCAGATTTCGAAAATATCAAGCACTACAAAGAATTCGAAATCTCCCCGCAAGGAGAGTGGATTGATCTGGACATTCATCTGGAAAAGCCGCATCACGAAGATGGTTGGATGTGGAATTCAGGATTCAAAGTGAGTGCGCGTATCGATCGTGCGGCTAAAATCTGGTACGGGGCAATGCGTATTCCGCTGGCGGCCCTGGAGGACCGTCCTGCGAAGGCGGGAAATACGTTTCGAGTGAATCTGTTCAGGGGCCAGGGTGCAGCTCCGAATCTCAAGGAAATCACTTGGCAGCCCCCGATGAGCGATACTTTTCATGTGCCCGAACGCTTTGGCACGCTCAAGCTCGTCGATATAAAGTAGACGCAGCGTTTCCGGCTAGCACCAAGAAAAGCTATAGCCTTGTTTACGGTAAACGTTTACTATGGCGCGGTGATTTCCGCGCATCGTGGCCCGAGGTCGATTTCTGGCGCCGAGCTCCGCCTGAATGCGGCATAGGCCCGAAAATATATCCAGGGGATAAAAACATGTCTTCGAACGACCGACGACGTTTCTTGCGTCAAGCTTCCACTGTGGGTGCGGCATGGTCCGTAAGCCGCGCATTGGGCGGTGTTTCTTTATTTGCTCAAGCTAAAGCCATGAGCGCCACCGACGCGGTCCGCATTTACGTTGACTCGCGACGCACGATTTCTCCGCTCGATCGCAACCTGTTCGGATCGTTTCTCGAACATCTGGGTCGTGCCATCTACGAAGGGATCTACGATCCCGGATCGAAGTTGTCGGATGCTAACGGCTTCCGTAAAGACGTGATGGATGAAGTTCGCAAGATGGGTGTGCCCATTATCCGTTATCCCGGCGGCAATTTTGTCTCCGGATATAACTGGCTGGATGGAGTGGGGCCCAAGCAGGATCGTCCCAAGCAGTTGGACAAAGCGTGGAATTCGATGGATTCCAATCAGTTTGGCACCAACGAGTTCATGGTTTGGTGCAAAGCGGTGGGCACCGAGCCACTCATGGGCCTGAATCTGGGAACGGGCACTCCGGAGCAAGCCGCCGCGCTGGTCGAGTATTGCAACGTCGACAAAGGCACGCAGTGGAGCGAGCTGCGTCGCAAACACGGCTATGCCGATCCTTATAATGTCCAACGCTGGTGCTTGGGTAATGAAATGGATGGCCCCTGGCAGATCGGTCACATGACCGCGACCGAATATGGATTGAAGGCCCAAGACGCCGCCCGGCAGATGCGCGCTGTCGATCCTTCCTTGAAGCTAATCGCTTGTGGATCAAGTGGGCCGGGGATGCCGACTTATTTGGAATGGGACCGCGAGGTGCTGGAACAGTGCTACGAGTATGTGGATGGGCTCTCGCTGCATCGATACGTGGGGAACACGCAGGAAGAGACGGGCGGCGAAAGTTCCAAGTTCGTAGCCATGAATTTGAGCATGGACAAACAGATCAAAGAGTCACTGGCAGTTTGCGATTTGGTGCGCGGGCACAAACGCTCTCCGAAGAAACTCTGGCTTTCTTTCGACGAATGGAACGTCTGGTATCGAGCGCGCAGTGGTGCAGCGATGAATGGCGCACGGCAGGAAGCTCCACACTTGCTGGAAGAAATCTACAACCTCGAAGACGCGCTCCTGGTGGGTGGATTTGTCAACACTCTGCTGCGCAATGCCGATCGCGTGAAACTGGCCTGCCTGGCGCAATTGATCAATGTAATTGCTCCCATCATGACCAACGCCACGGGAATGTACATGCAGACCATCTACTATCCCTACGCCTGGGGACTGCAATATGCGCATGGCACGGTGCTGGATGTTCTGACCGAATCACCGACTTATGAGGTCAAAGGCATGGGCGACGTTCCGTATCTCGATGTGACTGGGACGACTGCGGACGATGGCAAAGTCTCACTGTTCATTCTCAATCGCGACTTGTCCAAAGCCCACAGCGTGGAAGTGAATTGGCAGGACAAAGCGCCGTCGCAGGTGGTTGCGTCATTCGTCCTGACCGGGGATGATTTGAAGGCTTCCAACAGCTTCGATGCTCCGAACCGTGTGGCTCCGCAATCTTTTAGCAAGCCAGCGACGGCCAATGGACGCACCAAGTTTGAGGTACCCGCTCGTTCGTACACGGTCATCCAATGGAGTGCTTGATTCTGGAAAGGGACATTCGAAAATGATCGATCGACGCAGGTTTCTTCGCAGCAGCGTGCTCGGCGCGGGGGCTCTTCTGCTCACCAGGAACTCGCCATTCGCTTCGGCGGCGGTCTCCGGCGGCCCCGACTCTCGTATCGAAGTACTGCTGGAAGAAACGCTGGGAATCATTTCTCCCAACGTCTACGGACACTTTGCGGAAAATCTTAGTGGAGTTATCTACGACGGTATCTGGGTCGGTGAAAATTCCAAGATCCCGAATGTAAACGGAATTCGCAAAGAGCTGATCGACGAGATGCGCAAGATCAAAGCTCCCGTCGTCCGCTATCCTGGCGGATGCTTCGCGGATAGTTACGATTGGCGGGATGGAGTTGGACCCGTGGACAAGCGTCCTCGGCGTACCAATTTCTGGGCCGGAGAAGAATCGGCGAGCGCTCCTGCCAGCCATAAGTACGATCCCAATCAGTTCGGCACCAATGAATTTGTGCATTTCTGTAAGCTGATTGGAGCGCAGCCTTATCTTGCCGGCAACGTGCGCAGTCTTCCCGCCGAACAGTTTTATCAATGGGTGGAGTATTGCAATTCGCCCGCGGGCAGCACGACCCTGGCCGACACGCGGGCAGCTGCCGGATATTCCGAACCTTTCGATGTCCGCTATTGGGGTGTGGGAAACGAATCCTGGGGATGCGGCGGCGATTTCACGCCTCAGGAATACGCCGCCGAATTCCGCCGCTACACCACCTGGGTTCCCCGTTATGGACAACGGCTCTCGTTCGTCGCCTCGGGTCCGAACGACTCGAGTTGGGAGTGGACGCGCGGTTTTCTCGAAGGGATTGTCCGCAAAAGTCCGGAAGAACTCCGAAATATTTATGGCATGGCGCTTCATTATTATGCCTGGAACCTCAGCCGGGGAAAAACGGAAAATTGGGTTGAAGGTAAGGGTGACGCCCTCAAATTCGACTCGATCGATTGGTACGAACTTCTTCAACAGGGCGATGTGATGGAATCCCTCATTACCGGTCATTGGCAGGTGATGGGAGAAATCGATACGGAGCATCGCATAAAACTCGTCGTGGACGAGTGGGGGCCGTGGTATCGCCCCGGCAGCGAAGCCACGCCTGGGGATCAGTTGGAACAGATGCCGACGCTCCGGGACGCCGTTTTCAGCGGAATGACCCTGGACACGTTTAATCGCCATCCCGAAAAAGTGGCAATGGCTAATTGCGCCCAGCTTATCAATTGCCTGAACAGCCTTTACCTGGCGCACGAAGATAAATTTTGTGTAACGCCCGTAGGTCATGTGCTCGCAATGTACGCCGCGCATCAAGGCGGACAGGGTCTGCGGACGATCTTTTCGTCGCCCTCGGTCAAATATGATCGCGACGGGAAACCCTCGTCGTTCTGGGGATTGAAAGGCTCGGCATCATTACAGGACAAGAATTTAATCCTCACCGTTGTGAACCCGCATGTGAGCGAAGCGCGGGAGACCGAGATCGGCGTTCGAGGCGCGGCCATTCGATCGGGGACTGTCACAACGCTTACCAACTCCGATATTCACGCGCACAACACTTTCGAACAACGAAATGTCGTTACGCCACAGGAAAAGCAGCTTGCATCTGGAGGACGGTCGGTAAATATGACTTTGCCTCCGGCTTCGGTCACAAAACTGGCCATCACGCTGGTTTGATTTTGAGCGCTCGACGTCAATAGACGTGGGGCAGAACGGTAGTGAGGTCGTTGTTTTATGGGCGGCAGAAGTCCCTTGTTGTTAGTGTTGTTATCCAGTTTAGTCAGTTCTCTCATTGCCTGTGGTGGAGGCACTTCGTCTTCACTGACCCAGCCGTCTCATCCATCTTCTTCCGTATTTACAAACTACCATTTGACCGGAGACACTACCCCGGTTCGTGACCCCAGTTTGATTCGGCAGGGAAGTACGTACTATCAATTCGGCACGGACCCCGGTGCCCCGGATGGCGGCTCACTTCCAATTCGTTGTTCTAACGATCGGGTCACGTGGACAACATGCGGCTACGTTTTGAGCCAGATTCCGGCGTGGATTGTAGCCAAAGTTCCGGGCGTTGTGGGATTGTGGGCGCCGGACATTTCGTTTTTCAGTGGCCTCTATCATGTGTATTACGCCGGCTCCACCTTTGGTTCCAACACTTCCGTGATCGGTTTGGCTACCACTGCGACGCTCGATCAGACCGATCCCGACTACCAGTGGGTGGATCAAGGAGAGGTCTTGGGGTCGGCTTCCAGCGATGACTTCAATGCACTTGATCCGACCATTCTGGTGGATTCCGATAACAGTGTTTGGATGACCTATGGCAGTTACTGGAGTGGGATCAAGCAGCGGCAAATTGACCCGGCGACCGGCAAGCTTCTGGTCTCGAATTCCACAGTTTACTCGTTAGCCGAACGGCCGGATGTTCAATTTGATCCCATCGAGGGCACTTCCTTGGTGCACAAAAATAATTACTACTATCTTTTTGCCTCGTTCGACAATTGCTGTGCCAGCAACCCCTATCAAAGCACTTACCGGATCATGGTGGGCCGTGGAACCAGTCCGCACGGGCCGTTCACTGATATGGATGGCGTGAACATGTTGCAAGGCGGAGGCACGCAACTACTGGCGGGAAATGGCACAACCTGGAACGCTCCGGGAGGAGCCACGGTGTATCTGGATTCGCAAGATGGCGATACGATTGTTTTTCATGCCCTTCATCTCCCCGACGGTGCCGCCTATTTGTTCGTGAACTCGCTCACCTGGCCCAACGATTGGCCGCAGATTCAACCTTAGGATTTGGCGGCTAGATTTCCCTGCTGTTTGTTGCGGACAATGCCAATCCAGTCGATCCGCGCAAAACGAGATTGGTCTTGACAACGTATTCAGTTCCGTTGGGCGCTGGAATTTGCCGTCCCACTTCCGCAAGCAGGGCATTGAAAGCCAGGCGTGCCAATTCACTCTGTGACATTTGTATCGTCGTGAGTGGAGGAATGACAAATTGGGCCAGCCGGATGTCATCAAATCCCACCACCGAGAGATCTTGCGGAAGCTTGATTCCTGCTTCGTGACTCTTTCGCATCACGCCAATCGCGGTCATGTCATTTGAACAGAGCACAGCCGTGGGCCGGTTCGGCCGGGCCAGCATTTGAGCACAGACTTCCATTCCGCCTTCCATGGTGTGGTCTCCTTCGAGAATCAAATCGGGATCCACCGTTAGGCCGATCTCCTGCATGGAACTCAGAAATGCTTCGTTGCGGGCCATTGCCGATTTCAGCCGGAGTGGCCCGCTGATAAATGCAATTTTCTGGTGACGAAGCGCCGCCAAATGCTGTACCGCCTGGCGAACGCCATGAAGATAATCGATGCGAATATTGCTGACATGCGGTCGCGCCGGACCAACGTCGACGAAGACGAGCGGGACCTTCCGCAATTTCAGATCTTCCAGCAAGACATCTTCCATCCCGAAGGTCATGATGGCTACTCCGTCCACCCGCCGCTCAATCATGCGGCGCACCGAACTCTCCATGCGTTTGGGATCGTTCACGGTCGAGGTCAGCAGGATTTCATAGTCGTTCTGCACAGCAATGGTTTCGAAGACTTGAACGATTTCAGGAAAGAAGGGATTAGTGATTTCAGAAACGATGAGTCCGAAAAGTCGGCTACGCCCTGAAACCAGAGCCCGGGCCTGTGTGTTCGGGTAATAACCCAGCTCTTCGACGACTTTCCAAACCCGCTTGGCGAGCTGGGGATTCACCGTGGGCACGCGATTGATGGCGCGAGAGACGGTCGCGGTGGAGACTCTCGCACGCTTCGCAATTTCCTGAATGTTCATAACCATCGTTCGTAAATCGCCGCAATCTTAGCACGGAAAACGCACTCGGGAGTATCACCCGAAAGAGGCAATGGCGGAGCGGCACGGGTTCTGAGAAAAATGATATGTTTGCTGTGTCCATATGCTGCCTTGCGGAGAGTTCATGCTTAGAACAAGAATCGTCATCGTTTTCGCCATCCTCTGGACCTTGTGGTCCGGCAGCGTTGCTTTAGCCGCTAACGGGCAGCCTTGGCCGGAGAAACAGGCCAACGACTGGTACTCTCAGCAGCCTTTTCTTGTCGGAAGCAACTTCATTCCGAGCACAGCAATCAACCAGCTTGAGATGTGGCAGGCGGACACATTTGATTTGCCCACCATCGATCGCGAATTAGGTCTCGCCGAGGGTCTGGGGATGAACACCATGCGCGTGTTCCTGCACAACCTTTTATGGCAGCAGGATTCTGAAGGCTTCCTGCGAAGAATGGATGAATTTCTCGAAGTTGCGGACAAACATCATATCCGGATTACCTTTGTGGTTTTTGATTCGGTGTGGGACCCCGATCCAAAATTAGGCAAACAGCACGAGCCCAGGCCGCACGTTCACAATTCAGGTTGGGTGCAATCGCCGGGTGCGGCCATGTTGCGCAATCCGCAGCGTTGGAATAAAGAGTTAAAGCCCTACGTCGAAGGCGTCATAGGCCGCTTTCGCAATGACAAGCGAGTGTTAATGTGGGACCTGATGAATGAGCCCGATAACGACAGCTCACAGTACAAGAAACATGAGCTTTCGACAAAGTCGCAAGCGGCGCTGGAATTGTTAGAACAGGAGTGGGCGTGGGCACGGGAGGCGAAACCTTCACAACCACTGACTAGCGGAGTTTGGCAGGGCGACTGGTCCAGCGATGAAAAATTGAGCGAGATGGCCCGCTTTCAACTAGAAAGCTCAGACGTGATTACATTTCACAGTTACGGTCCCCCGGAAGAAATGCGAAGCAGAATCCAATCACTCCGGCGCTTTGGACGTCCTATTATTTGTACCGAATACATGGCCCGCCCCATCGGCAGCACTTTCCAAACGATTCTTCCCCTGCTGAAGGGTGCCCACGTCGGCGCATACAATTGGGGATTTGTAAGCGGCAAATCACAAACCATTTATCCGTGGGACTCCTGGGAAAAGAAATACACAGCCGAGCCTCCGGTGTGGTTCCACGATATCTTTCGCAAAGATGGGACCCCTTATGATCCGCAAGAAGTTGACCTAATCAAGCAGATCACCGGGAAGAATTGATCTTCGAAATAAGTTGTGAATAAAAACTCTGCCTAGCTCTTAGGCGGAGTGAACAATTCCAAACGTACGCGCCAGGAAAGAGAATGCCCCGGCTGCAGCAGGACCATCCCGGTGTCGGTCTTTCCCCAAATACTGTTATATGGGTCAGCCAGATTAATTTGTGGCTCCACGACGATTACGTTCCTGTCGAGCGGCGCATAGACCTGGAACGCTTTCACTTCCGGCGACAACGAGACAACGCGTAATCCATAGCCTGCCGCCGGATCGGTAATTTCCACTGCGGCGCTGCCGTCTTTGTTCTGCTTTATGTGGAGGAAGTTGTCGTCCATGAACAGGGTGCCGAGTGCAGTGCCGCCGGGCGCCGTGAAGTCATACGGCGTACCCTTCACGTTTTCAATCTTGCCTGTGGGTACCACATCGTCGTAATTGTTCACCAGCGCTCTCTGGTCGGCGGGCACGAACAATCTGGCCTGCTTCCGATCTCCGCTGGGAAACACAAACCAGGGATGGAATGCCATGCCCATGGGCAACGGCTCGGTGCCCACATTCTTCGCAGTTACATCAATTTCGATCGCATTATCCTTCAACACTGTCTTTACCGAGACGTCGGTCTTGGATAGCCAGTGACCGCCGAAATCTCCGCCGTGGAACAGGCCCGAGACACTCGATTCCGTCGCGCCGTCGTGTTGTTTCACATCCGCAAATTTGGCCGAGAGAATGAGCCCATGCATGGCGAGAACTTCCGCGCCCGGATTTTTCCCGTGCCAATTCGCCGGCAGCGACAAGGTCTTTCCCGCGATATTGGTCGAGATGGTTTGTCCGTCTTGCGATAAAGTCCCGCGAATTCGGTTGGCATAGGGCAGCAAGAGACCAGCGCCCACTTGAAAGCCTTTGTTACCAAATTCGTCATCGCCCTGGTCTAGTGTTTGCTTTTCTTCCTCGAGGGACGCGGGATTCAGCAGGCTCACCTCGCCTTTTCCAGGGATATACGCACGTAGTTGCAGCAGGTTCATCCCCCGGCCAGGGGCGATTGTGGCATCGATGAAATGCGGCTTGTCCTTGTCTTTATCCTTCGCCGCCGGACGTTTCAGAGTCACGACCGGCTCTCCGCCAATCGAAACGGGGGATTGGGCCGCTAAAACGACCGAAGAAAACACGACGAGAAGTGCAAGCAAACAGATTCGTGAAACACAATCTGACATCTTCATAAAAACCTCGTGATGAATCTAAGTTTTGCGTTTCGGCTAAATCAAATCAGAAATCTTGTATTCCAGCATTATCATTTAGTCGGTGGCTGTGGAGAATCTTCAAGCGCAGCATGGGGCCAACCATTGCTCCAGGTGAGCGAAGAAATCTGTAACGACGGCCTACCGCTCTTTCCGTCGTAAGCGTGAAAGACAATGATATCGCCGTCCTTTTGTTGAAGGATGGATTCGCCCCCAGGCCCAAGCCAACGTTGATTGCCCACCAGGAGCGGAGTTCCGCCGCCGTCCATCATGGATTTTCCGTCCGCATCGACATACGGACCGGTGACGTTATTGGAGCGGCCTACCATGGTTTTGTAACTGCTCTTGGTGCCGCGGCAGCATAAATCAAAAGAAACGAATAAATAATAATAACTGTCATGATGGACAACGAAAGGCGCCTCGATTGCTTGCCAGTTTCCCGGCAATCCCGGTGGATCGGGTGGCGGGTTGTCAGGTCGCCTCCGTCGCGCCAGTGAATACAATTTTATGTCCTCGGCCGCCAGCTTACCGGTCTTGGGATCGACACGCCTCATCTTGATTCCAGTCCAAAAACTTCCAAAGCTCAACCAGGCGCGGCCACCGGAATCAAGGACAAGATTTGGATCGATCGCATTGAAGTCGTCCTCGGCGTGCGACCGTAAGACGAGCCCTCGATCTTCCCAATGAAATTTCGGGCTGGACGGATCGAGGGTTTTGTTGGTTAGCAACGCGATGCCGGAAGTATTTTTTCCAAAGGCCGAGAAGGCATAGTAAAGATGGAATTCGCCATTGAAGTAGGATATGTCGGGCGCCCAGAGTTCTTTGGTCTCAGGAAGTTCTTTCTTGATCCAATCGGGCACAGCGGGGAACACGTAGCCGCATTCCTTCCACTGGTGTAAGTCCTTCGAGCAGCGAATCGGCAATTCGCCTTGATGATTGGGCCCGGTTGCGGTAGCGAACAAATACCAGGTATCGCCGTCTTTTGCGATCGAAGGATCGTGTGTGCCTGCGACGTCGCCGCGGACCTCAAAAGCTTGAGGCGCAAGTGAATCAGATTGCTGCGCAGGAACCGGGAGCGCCGCTCCTGCAATCATCAGGAGTGCGCCGAGCAATAGGGACACGATTCGCGTATTCATCTTCGGATTTGCGAAGCCACGAATTGAATTGAAAAACGATTGGAGTTTGCTTTGAGTCGACGAATGATATCACGAAATGAGTAAACGTTTACGCAACTCTCCCGTTCTCGATTTTCTTAATCTGGAACTGGATAGGAAAGGACAGAGCGAAAATGAGCCGAGTCCGGCTCGGGAAGATCCGAATGCTTCTGTTCCACAGGGGCGCCGGGCGAGAGGACTTTGCCTCCCGCCCGAATCCAGGTGCGAAAACTAATTATTGTTCCAAACGAACTCAGCTTTTTTTGCCGTGTCGTGCTCTTTCTTCATAAGCCGAGCGGAGTCGCCAAGAGGGGTGTAGTGATAAACCGGGGCCACTTCCCACAGCGGCCTTTCCCCTTGGGCCCAAGTGAACCCGGAGGCGCCCAGCAAATTCTGTTCGGCTGCCATAGGGTGCTGAGATGCCATGGCTTCATGGCTTTGGAAAGCGACGGATGAAGTCTGAGCACTTAATGTCGCGGCGCTGGAACCCGTCTGCGCAAATGCGGTCGTAGCGCACAGGAAACACAAAGCTAATAGGCTAATTTTCATGGAATTTGTCTCCAACATTGAAAGATCCCCTTGAGCCACCATTCCCGGCTCTCACCGGGAATATATGCAAGCCCGATACCACCCCTAAGCAATTGATATGGCAAGTCTTCCGGATGCGCTAAACCGGCTGAGCGCAAATCTTTGCACAATTGTGGAGGCTCGATAACTGTCCGGCAATGGACACCTAAGTCCACGAAGGGACATAGCCAACGCCGAGATTCAAGGCGATTGCACATTCAAGGCATTGTGTTTCAATGACTTGCCGATAGTCGCCATCTGGTATTCAGGATGCCTTAAGCAAAAACGATGGATATCGCGCGCCCAGATTTGAAAGTTCAGAAACGCCGCCGCCAAGTGGTTCTTTTCATTGTGGTGCTGGTGGTGGTTGTAGGGGCAAGCATTGGAGTGTCCCGGCTCAAACCTGCTGCGCCTTCCGTAGAACGCGGGACGGTCTGGACTGACACTGTGAAACGTGGCCCCATGCTGCGCCAGGTGCGCGGACTCGGCACCTTGACGCCCAGCCAGGAAGCTGTCCGTCAGATTCCGGCGGAGACGGAAGCGACAGTGGTCCGCATTCTTATGCTGCCAGGCTCTTTGGTGAAAGCTGACAGTATCTTGGTCGAGATGAGCAATCCGCAGGCGGAACAAGCGGCCCTCGATTCCGAACTGCAACTGAAAGCTGCCGAAGCTGGATATCAAAGTTTGCGGGTCAAGCTCGAAAGCGATCTGATGACGCAGAAAGCCGGCGCTGCGACGGTGACTGCCGATCAGAGTCAGGCGCAGCTGCAGGCTGAAACTGACAAAGCTCTTTACGATCTCGGTGTCATTTCCGGATTGACTTACAAAGCGTCCAAAGGCAAGGCCGATGAGCTGACCATCCGGAATGATTTGGAAGCGCTGCGACTCACCGGAAATCAGCAAGCGATTGCCACGCAAATGGCGGAGCAACAAGCCAAAGTCGACGAGATGCGAGCATTGGCGCAACTCAAGCAAAAACAATTAAACGATTTGAAAGTTCGTGCCGGGATTGACGGCGTACTCGTCGATTTGCCCTTGCAGGTGGGGCAACATGTCTTGCCGGGAGCCATGCTGGCAAAAGTCGTCGAGCCGAATCACCTGATGGCTGAATTGAAAATCGCCGAAACCCAGGCCCGCGATGTTCAGATTGGCGAGCCGGCCTCGGTTGACACGCACAATGGCGTGATTCCAGGGACGGTCCTGCGCGTCGACCCAGCGGTACAGAACGGCACAGTGACCGTCGACGTAAAACTCACCGGCGAGCTTCCCAAAGGAGCACGTCCTGATCTTAGTGTTGACGGGACTGTCGATCTGGAGCGGCTCGATAACGTGCTTTATGTCGGACGCCCGGCCTTTGGACAGGAGAATAGCACCATCAGTCTGTTCAAACTCGATCCCAATAGCAATGGAGCCGTACGCGTGCCGGTGAAAGTGGGACGAGCATCCGTGAACGCGATTCAGATTATCGAAGGACTGCATGAAGGCGACACTGTCATTCTCTCCGACATGTCGCGCTGGGACAGTACCGACCGAATTCGACTTGAATAAAGTAGTGAACTCAACTTCGAGGCAGCCATTTATGACTGAAGCAGGACAGCCGCTCATCCAGATTCAAGACATGCAGAAAGTTTTCTATACCGAAGAGATTGAGACGCACGCTCTTTCCGGCGTTCACCTATCGATCGCGAAAGGCGAATACGTTGCGATGTCTGGGCCTTCAGGCTGCGGCAAGTCCACGTTGCTTTCCATTATTGGCTTGCTCGACACTCCGACCGGCGGCAGTTACATGCTTAACGGCAAAGCCGTCGACAGCCTCGACTTCGCTGACCGCTCCCGCATTCGCAATCAGGAAATTGGATTCATCTTTCAAAGCTTCAACCTGATCGGCGATCTCACAGTTTATGAAAACGTCGAATTACCATTGACCTATCGGCAAAAAATGCCCGCGGCGGACCGCAAGGCGCGTGTGATGGAAGCTCTAGAACGAGTAGGCATGGCTCACCGGGTTCGGCATTATCCTTCACAGCTTTCTGGTGGTCAGCAACAGCGTGTCGCCGTCGCCCGCGCTTTGGGAGGGAAACCCTCCATTCTGCTGGCGGACGAGCCCACCGGAAACCTCGATTCGCGCAACGGCGAAGCCGTGATGGAACTGCTGCAAAACCTGCATCGCGAGGGCGCGACCATCTGCATGGTGACCCACGATCCCCGCTTCGCCAAGCACGCTGATCGAGAAGTGCATTTGTTCGACGGCAAGGTTGTCGCGGAGGAAGAACTCAAGAAATTGATGGCGGACGTGCATGCATGAATCGCGACCAGTAATTTTGAAGTCGAGGCACATGCCCCGCTGGTTCTACTGCATCGGTAAGCGTTATTGCAATCGTGGCGGTCATCGTGGATTTACAAACCAACGCTCCGTGCGGCGCACGCCGATCCGACGGTAGCGCTGCGCGACGAATAAAAGGACTACCCTTGTGAATTTATTGCGGGATATTCGATTCGCAATTCGACAGCTTCGCAGAAATCCCGGATTCGCTGCGGCTGCGGTCATCGTGCTGGCGCTTGGGATCGGCGCTGCCACGGGAATGATGGCGATCGTCCAGTCCGTCCTGGTGCGTACGCTAAGCTACCGTGATGCCGATCGTCTGGTGGCGGTCGGAGTGTCGGGCGAAGGAGGGTCGATTTCCGACGTATCCGTTGTCGACTTCCAGGAGATGCAGCGTAGTTTTCATCTCTTTGATCAGCTCGGCGCGTACATCAGCATGCCCGTCTCGGTTCAAACTTCCGAGGGCGCGCAGATGCTGGTGGCTCCTGCCGTGACCGCGAACTTTTTCGATCTGCTGGGCGTGCGGCCTGTGCTCGGGCGCACTTTCCGCCAGGGCGACGATGCACCAAAGGCAGGCGTCGCAGTCGTTAGTCATGATTTCTGGCAGCACTCCATGGGCGCCCGCAAAGATATTCTGGGCAGCATCCTCAATGTCGGCGGCGACCCATACACCGTGATCGGAGTCATGCCGTCCGGCTTCCAATTTCCCACGCAGACCGCAACGGCGTGGACGATGTTGCAGCTCTCCCCGGAACACAAAAGCAAACAGGGCTTCGATACTTTTAGCGTCCTAGGGCGAATGAAGCCTGGCATCGGGTTGGCGGCGGCACGCGATGAAGGTGAAGCATTTCTTCGGCACAAGACGGGCGCGGCAACAGATCAGCCGGCGCACTTCGCGATTTATCCGTATCAGAATCTAGTTACCAGCAATGAGAAGCCCGCGCTGCTTGCGATGCTCGGGGCTTGCTTGCTGGTCCTATTGATCGCTGTGGTGAATACAGCCAACCTGCAAATTGCGCGCGCTACTAAGCGAGAGACAGAAATTGCGATGCGTTCGGCTTTAGGGGCTGGCCGCGGCGTCATTCTGCGGCAGTTAGTGGTGGAGAATCTTATTCTTTCGGGAGCGGGCGCCGCCCTCGGATGGCTCCTCGCAAACGGGCTCTTACTAATGGCGCGTCACCTATTCGCGTCCTATCCGCGCTTCGATGAACTGCGTCTGGATACCTGGACTTTTGCGGGATGTCTCCTGCTGGCCGTGGTGTGTGGAGCGGCGGCGGCATTGGCGCCTGCGTGGTATTTACTCAAAGGGCGTGTATTGTCGCCGCAGAATAGCTCCGCCTGCCGCGCCAGCCGGCCGCAGCGTCTTAGTGGCGCTCTAGTGGCCGCCGAGGTGGCGTTGACCTGCATGCTGCTGGTAGCCGCGGGATTATTTCTTCAGACTTTTCGTTCGCTGCAAAATGTTCCTCTCGGATTTGATCCGAATCGTGTCACCAGCTTCTTGCTGTGGCCGCAATCCGAAAATATTCCTTTCGACGCAGAACTGGCGGCCAATCAACGATTGTTGGATCGTCTGCAACATTTGCCCGGGGTGGAAGGTGCCGGCATGATTACCTCACTTCCGGTTTCGAACTTCCAAATGACGGTGTCCGGTGGATTCAGCATTCCGGGCCACCTTGCTCCTGGAGGGAAAGATCAGCTTCGGTTGGCCGCCATCAGTCCGGGCTATTTTCGAGCTATGCGCATTCCGTTACTTGCCGGCAGGTTGCCTTCTGCTGACGATCAAAAGAGTACGCTCGTCGGCGTAGTGAATCATAAATTCGTTGAAAGCTACTTTCCCACCGGCAATCCGATGGGACAACAGATTGTTCTGGATAAAGATTCCGAGTTTCCTCAACCAATCACGATTGTCGGCGTGGTCGGGGATGTGATCCAGAACAATGGAATCGGCGAGCCGATCCAACCCGAAGTGGATCTCTACGCCCAGCAATTGCCGCCGACCGGCATGCTCTCGCATTTCCTTATTGGCCTGGCTGCGTCGTATGCAGTTCGCACCAGCCAAAACTCAGCAACCATCGCATCCGATATTCGCAGCCTGGTGAGAGCTGAAGCGCCGGAATTTGCCATCGACAATTTGGCTCCTCTCCAACAGGCAGTGCAAGACACGCTTCGAACGCAACGGCTGGCCATGGAGATTACCTCAGCGTTTGGCTGGATCGCGTTGCTGCTTTCGGCCGCCGGCCTCTATGGAGTACTTGCGTACCTGGTAGGGCAACGAGTCCGGGAGATCGGCATACGTTTGGCGCTGGGTGCCACTCGTCAGAATGTTTTCGCGCTCATCTTTCGGCAGGGGTTGTGGATGGTGGCGGCGGGCCTCGCCGTGGGGTGGATTGGCGCGCTGTTCGCGACCCGCTGGATTCGGAGCTTCTTATTTGGTAGTGCCACCACGCACTTTTCCATCTACATACTAGTGGGCCTACTGGTGATGCTGGCCAGCGGGGTTGCGATGTTTTTGCCGGCACGCCGGGCGACAAGGGTCGATCCCATGGAAGCTCTGCGGTACGAGTAGGAGGTCAACGAAATGAGCGGAACTCTCCAGGATATTCGTTACGCACTCCGGCAGCTCCTCAAAAGCCCCGGATTCACTACCGTGGCCGTTCTCACCCTCGCACTGGGCATTGGCGCCAACACCGCAATCTATAGCCTCTTAGATCAGGCATTGCTGCGGACGCTCCCCGTCAAAGATCCGGGCCAACTGGTGCAGTTGCGATACATCGGCTCGAATACCGGCCATGTCGGCTCTTACGGCGGAGACGATAAGAATTATTTCTCTTATCCCATGTACCGCGATCTCCGCGATCAGAACTCGGTGTTCAGTGGATTGCTGGCGACCGATGAAGTAAGCGTCGGAATTCAGTGGCACAACCAGCCCGATCTGGTTTCAGGCGAATTGGTCTCCGGGAATTATTTCGACGTGTTGGGTGTGCGACCCGCGCTGGGCGGCTCTTCGTCCCCTCGGACGATCGAGTGCAGGAAGCGAATCCGGTTGCGGTCTTGAGCTTTGGGTACTGGCAACGGCGTTTTGGGTCGGATCCGCAGATAGTGAATCAGAGCATTCTGGTGAATGACCATCCGTTTACAGTAATCGGGATTGCTGACCCCGGCTTCCGCAGCGTGGTTGTGGGTAATGCTCCCGATATTTTTGTACCCATGATGATGAAGCCGGAGATCACTCCTGACCGCAGTGACCTCACCGATCGGCGATCCGCATGGCTGAACATTATTGGCAGACTGAAGCCAGGGTTGGGCCGCCAACAGGCTGAAGCAGGAATTAATCCGCTATGGAAATCGATTCGTACCGACGAATTGAAAGAGATCGACAATAAAACAGAGCAATTTCGCATTGACTTCGTCGACAAGAGTTCCTTGTCGCTATTGGATGCGATCCAGAGGGTTCTCACCGCTACGAGATGGTATCCGGGCACCACTGCTAATTGTCATGGCGATGGTGGGGCTCGTTGCTTTGATTGCCTGCGCGAATGTGGCCAGCCTTCTGCTAGTGCGAGCTGCAGGACGAGTCCGGGAAATGTCGGTTCGTTATGCTCTAGGCGCGAAACGCCAAAGGATTCTGCAACAACTGCTGGTCGAAGGAATGTTACTCGGCATTGCGGGAGGGCTATTAGGAGTTGTGCTGGCGCGGCCGGCGTCGTCGGTATTGATCCGTATGCTGTTCAACGGCAATCAGGGAGACCTGCCGTTTTCCGCCACTCCCGATCTGCGTGTTTTGGTTTTCAATTTTGCATTGGCACTCCTGGTCAGTATTTTCTTCGGTCTCGCTCCCGCAAACCAGTTTTGGCGTCCGAATCTTGCGCCTGCTCTAAAAGAACAGGCCAGCACGGTGACGGGCGGGGCCTCGAAGTTTCGTCGCATCTCTGTCGCGATACAGATTGGATTGAGCGTCGTGGTGTTGGTAGGCGCCGGACTCTTCGTGCGCACTCTGCACAATCTCAAGTCACTGAACGTGGGATTTTCGACCGACCATCTGGTGACCTTCAGAGTCGATCCCCGACTCGCGGGTTACGAACCGGCGGGGACTTTGGGGCTTATATAAACGCGTACTGGATACGATGCGAAGTCTGCCCGGTATCCGTTCAGCGGCTGCCACCGATGATGCGGAGCTGGCCGATGACGATCGCACCGGCAACATCACTATCGCCGGGTATACGGAAAAGCCACTGGAAGACGTGGATGTGGAGCATGCAGACGTAACCCCCGGCTTTTTCTCCACGCTTGGAATGCCACTATTGGCGGGCCGGGCGCTGACCGATGACGACGCGGCGGGACCGCGAAGGCAGCGGTCGTGAATGAAAGTTTTGCGCGGCACTTTTTCCAGGATCCGCAACAGGCGGTTGGGCATTTCTTTGGCTGGGGCGGAGGAAATGTGAAAACGGACATCCAGATTGTAGGGGTGGTGAAAGATTCCATACATTCCAACCTTCGAGATCTCGTCCGCCGGACTGTCTTTGCTTCGCACTTGCAGACGAATCCGGCCTCGATGACGTTTTATGTCCGCACCTGGCAGCCGCCGGAAGCGGCTGAGAGTACCGTTCGCCGCGCCATGCAGGAACTTGATTCCAAAATCGTGCTGGGTTCTTTCCGCACCATGGATGAGCAGATCGATATCACCTTGAGCTCGGAGCGCCTGGTCGCTGTGCTGGCGGCGAGTTTTGGAATATTGGCGGCGCTGATGGCCGGCGTTGGCTTGTACGGTGTACTGGCTTATTCCACTGCGCAGCGCACGCGCGAGATCGGGATTCGAATGGCTCTGGGGGCGGGGAAGGCGTCGGTCGTCCGAATGGTGCTGACGGAAGTGCTGTGGCTAACGGGAATCAGTATTGCCGTGGCGTTGCCGCTATCGCTCCTGCTTACTCGCACAGTCCGCAGCCAGCTCTTCGGCATTTCGAGCAGCGATCCGTTTACGTTTGGCCTGGTGACTGTGATGGTCGCGGCGGTGGCAATGGTGGCCGCGCTGATCCCGGCACGCCGAGCATCTCGTGTCGATCCCATGCGAGCGTTGCGTTACGAGTAGAAAAGCGATTTTCGCATTGAGGAAAAAATGATCCAGCTGAAAAACATTGAACGAAGTTATAAGACCGCGGCGGCGCAAACCTGGGTTTTGCGCCGCGTCAACCTGGAAATTCGCGAGGGGGAATTTATCACTGCCATGGGGCCGTCCGGGGCGGGGAAGTCGTCGCTTTTGAATGTGCTGGCCCTGTTAGATGACCAGTGGGCGGGCGAGTATTGGTTTCGCGAAGAAGCAGTTCACACCATGAAGCGCAAGCAACGTGCCGAACTTGCCAAGAAAAATATCGGCATGGTGTTTCAGAGCTATCACCTGCTTGACGATCTCACCGTGCAGGAAAACATCGATCTTCCTCTCTCTTATAAAGACATACCTCGCGACCAGCGCCAGAGCCTGGTGGCCGATGTTCTCGACCGCTTTCAGATCGTCGCCAAGAAGGATTTGTATCCCAGTCAGCTCTCGGGTGGACAGCAACAACTTGTCGGCATCGCTCGGGCAGTTATCCACAAACCATTACTGCTGTTGGCGGACGAGCCGACCGGCAATCTTACATTCAGCTCAGGCCAAGGAAATCATGGAATTGTTTCGTGAGCTCAATCACCAAGGCACGACCATCGTTCAGGTCACTCACTCCGACGCTAACGCGGCTTATGGCACTCGCACGCTTCAACTACGCGACGGCTGGCTGGTCAGCGATACCGGCAATCCCGGCATTGAGCGGCATGAACCTGTGGTGACGGCATGAGAGATGTTACAAAGAGAATTTTTGTCGCGGCTCTTTTGATGATGGGAACCACAATTACATTCAGCCAAGGGACAACGAATTCCGCAGACCCAAGTCTGGTGCCTGCGGCGCCGAGCCAGACGGCGGCTCCAGTTCGGTTGGAAATGCCGAAATCCTACAATCCGCTCCACGCTTATACCCCGGATCGCGTGCCTGACCCGGTGCTGGCCAACTCGCCGAGAATCGACCGGCTGGTTCGTGACGGCAAGCTTTATTTGACGCTGCGAGACGCAATCGATCTGGCTCTTGAAAACAATCTCGATTTAGCCATCGCTCGCTATAACCTGCCGATCGCGAACACGGACATTCTTCGAACCCAGGCAGGAGGCGTTTTTCGTGGTGTGAATACCGGCGTGGTGCAAGGTACGCAGGGCGGAGGTGTGGGCGGCTATCGGTGCCGGGCGCTCCGGGAGCCGGGCGCCGGTGGTACGACGAGCGGCGCTGGGGGCGCGGGTGCAGGCGCCTCCGGATTGGTGCAGTCGACGCTCGGCACTGGAACTCAGTTTCTTCCTACGATCC
The DNA here is from genome assembly GCA_963794195.1 of uncultured Acidobacteriaceae bacterium. Taxonomy (GTDB): domain Bacteria; phylum Acidobacteriota; class Terriglobia; order Terriglobales; family Acidobacteriaceae; genus DATBAX01. The sequence continues at coordinate 274,300 of CAWCCU010000004.1, read as the reverse complement.
CGCAATCGTCGGAACCCTCGGAGATGAGCATCAAACAACGCCGCTTGTCGAATCTGCAAATCTACGGCGTCCCGACCTTGCAATTGAACACCGGTCAGTTCAACTTAATTACCTCGCAGTCTTTTCCTACGGGAACCACTATTTCTTTCGGATTTGACAATAATCGCCAAGCAACCAACAGTCCATTTACCAATCTGTCTCCCGAGCTTGAATTCGCAATATCGCCTTTCGTTTTCGCAGGAACTGCTTGCAGGATTTGGTCTCGGTCCCAACCTGCGTTATTTGCGGATTGCCAAGAATGATAAAAAGATTTCGGATATTGCCTTCAAAGATCAGGTCATTGCCACCGTCACCCAAATCGAAAACATTTATTGGGACCTGGTCAGCGCCTACGAACAGGCGCAAGTGAACGAGCAGTCTCTGGCTTTTGCACAGCAGACCTTCGGGAACGCCAAAAAAGCAATTGGAGTTGCAGAGCATCCCGGAAATGGATGTCATGCGCGCCGAGGCCGAGGTTTCCAAGCGCGATCAGGATCTGACAGTCGCCCGGACCACACTTGAGCTGCAAGAGTCCCTGATGAAGAATGCGCTGACCAAGAGTCTGGACGATCCATGTGCTCGAGGCCATGCCGGTGGTTCCCACCGATCGCACGCAGAAGGTTGAAAGCCAGACCGCTCGACCGATTGCTGGACCTCATTGCTGAGGCGCTTCAGGCTCGCCCTGAGCTGGCCGAATCGAATGTCGATCTCGTAACCGGCAAATTAGCCGCAGCGCGGCGCGTAATGCACTTTTGCCTTCGCTTTCGTTGGTTGGTTTCTACGGAGGATCGGGCTTGGCGGTCAGTGAATCCGGCTATACACATTGGGTGGCGCCAATACTGTCAATCGGCGGTCTGGGCGATTCCTTGTTGAGTAGCTTTAACAATTCCGCTCCGGATTATTTCGTGGGATTGAATCTGAATATCCCTTTGCGAAACCGGGTTGCCAAAGCCGACCAGTACCGCTCGGAACTCGAATACCGGCAGGCACAACTGCGCGAGGAACAATTAAAGAAGCAAATTCGGATCGAGGTCCGCAACGCGCAATATGCGCTGGAACAAACCGAAGCCCGCGTGGGTGCTGCACAAAAGGCGCGTGATCTGGCTGATCGTACTTTCGAAATCACCAAAAAGGAACAAACCCTGGGCGCTGGGTCAAGCTATCAGACCTTGACCTCGCAACGGGATTTAGCCGTCGCGGAACTGGATCTGGTCACGGCTCGGACGATCTATGAAAAGGCCAAAGTAGAACTCGACCGCGCAACCGGGACGACTTTGGAACATAATGGGATACTGATTCAGGACGCGATCAACGGATACGGTGAGCGCTCCCGCTCCATAGCCGAAATGCAAAACCCGACGAAATCAGCAGAGATGGATATTTCCCAGCCCAACATGCGGCCCACAGAGCGTGCCCCGCGCGTCCTGGCCGCCGACGACCAGCAGCATATTCTGGAAGCTATCGAACTTTTATTGCGTCCTCAGGGATATGAAGTAGACACAGCGAACTCCCCCGTTCTCGTGCGCGAGGCGCTCGCCACAGGATCCTACGACGCTGTTCTCATCGATCTGAATTACTCCCGCGACACAACTTCCGGCCGCGAGGGTCTCGACTTGCTTTCTGAAATTACCAGCCTGGATAGCAGTGTTCCGGTGATTGTGATGACGGCATGGGGCAATGTGGAATTGGCGGTCGAGGCAATGCGGCGCGGCGCCAGAGATTTTATCCAGAAGCCCTGGGAAAATGAAAGGCTGCTGACAATCCTGCGAACTCAAGTTGAATTACACCGCACTCTGCAGCAGGCAGAGCGATTGACTGCGGAGAACCGCTTGTTGCGCGCCCAGGGACGCCCCGAGTTCATCGCCACTGCGCCCTCGATGCAAACTGTTTTGGAGGCCATCACCAGAATCGGGCCTTCCGACGCCAATGTTCTGATCACCGGCGAGCATGGCAGCGGAAAAGAAGTTGTGGCACAAACCTTGCACGCGCTTTCTCCGCGGGCAGCGCGCACGCTGGTGGCGGTAAATACTGGCGCGCTTCCCGACGGCATTTTTGAAAGCGAGCTCTTCGGACACGTAAAGGGCGCCTTCACCGATGCGCGCAACGACCGCATCGGACGCTTCGAACTTGCCGATGGAGGCACAATATTTCTAGATGAAATCGGAAACGTGCCCATGCGTCAGCAAGCCAAATTGCTGCGAGTGCTCGAGTCGGGAGAAATCGAACGCCTGGGTTCGTCGCGTACCAGGAAGGTGGATGTACGCGTGATTTCCGCCACCAACACCGATCTTCGGGCGGGATGCGCATCCGGACAGTTTCGGGAAGACTTATTGTTCCGGCTGAACACCGTCGAGATTCACGTTCCTCCATTGCGAGAACGGCGGGAAGACATTGCCGCGCTGGCCGTGCACTTTCTCGCCCGCTATGCGTCCCGCTATCGGCGTCCTGTAACTGGATTCGACGCGGCCGCGCTCCAGCAGCTGTTACAACACAGCTGGCCGGGAAACGTCCGGGAGTTAGAACATACGCTGGAACGCGCAGTGCTAATGTGCCGGACGCATGAGATACAGGCTTCGGATCTGGGATTGAATTTGCAGCGAGCGCCAAGTCAGAATCTTGAAGAGCTCAGCCTGGAATCGGTGGAAGCCATTCTGATCCGCAAGGCGCTGCAACGTTTTCAGGGAAATGTGAGTCAGGCTGCGGAAGCTCTGGGATTGAGCCGTGGCGCCCTCTACCGCCGGATGGAAAAATATGGGCTCTAGTTCGCACGGGGGCAGCAAACCCGGCGGGCGCAAGCCTCCACCCAGGCGAGTCCGCCTGCTCTACGAACGCCGGGTAAATCTTTTTTCATTTCTGGTCGCTCTTCCAGGAATGATCGCCAGCGGAATTCTCATCTGGTATCAGCCCTGGACGCTCGAATCCAGGTTCGCTATTTCAGCTTTGATTTTGTTTATATGGTGGCTGTTGGCAATGGCGTTGCAAGATCAGGCGGTGCGGCCGTTGCAGACGCTCGCGAACGTGGTCGCCGCTCTCCGCGAGGAAGATTACTCCTTTCGTGCCAGAGGCGCGGCTACGGACGATGCGCTAGGCGAACTGTCCATCGAAGTGAACGCTCTGGCCGATCTGCTCGCCGATCAGCGTATTCGGGCGATTGAAGCAACCGCTTTGTTGCGCCGCGTAGTCGAAGAGGTTGATATCCCGCTGTTCGCTTTCGATCCAGACCACGTTCTGCGGTTGGTCAATTCCGCCGGCGAAAAGTTGTTACAGCAATCCGCGATGCGAATCATAGGAAGAACCGCGGAAGAAATTGGATTGATCGAGTGTTTCGCGGCCGAGAACCAGGCGCTCGTCCCGCTGCAATCCACTAGCCCAAATGCGCGCTGGATGGTGCGGAGAAGCACCTTCCGTCAGAAAGGCGTTCCGCACACTCTGATTGTTCTGTCCGACGTAAGTCGCGCGCTGCGGGAGGAAGAACGGACTGCCTGGCAACGCTTGATTCGAGTACTTGGCCATGAACTGAATAATTCCCTTGCGCCGATCAAGTCTATTGCCGGGAGCTTGAGCGCGCGCCTTCCAGACACAAGCATGAGCGCCGACCAGCGCCAGGACTTCGAACGAGGCCTGGAAATCATCGAGACCCGGTCGGCTTCGCTCAATCGTTTTCTGCAAGCCTACCGCCAACTCGCCCAAATGCCGCCGCCAGCTCTGCGAAAGGTTGCTCTGCTTCCGATTCTTGAGCGAGTCGCGGGCCTTGAGACCCGGCTTCGGCTCACCGTGATTCGCGGCCCCGAAATTGTGTTGATGATCGATCCCGACCAAATCGAACAAATGCTGATTAATCTGGTTCGCAATGCTGTGGAAGCGGTCTTCGAGCCCGCGCTGCTCAGTAGTGCAGGAAATGGAGCGGGGGTACCCTCGTCTACGTCATCGAAGCCCGAAGTGGTCATGCAATGGGATATTGGAGAAAAAGATCTAGTCCTCACCATCGCCGACAACGGACCTGGCCTGCTCAACCCCAGCAACGCGTTCGTGCCTTTTTACACAACGAAGCCTGGAGGCAGCGGTATCGGCCTTGCCCTTTCCCGCCAGATTGCGGAAGCTCACGGGGGATCGATCGAACTGTTCAATCGATCCGATCAGAAAGGATGCGTTGTGAGAGTGGCATTGCCGCGCGCCAACGTGTAGCACCGAAATGCCCCTATCCTATTGCAAATAAAAGGCATACGTCTATTTATTTCTGTGGTCCCGGCCCTCAAGCTTCTTTGCTGATCACTTAGTGGAAAATTTCCGGGGGTGTGTTAATATCCCGCCGACGTTCTTAGTCGGCGCTGGGAAAGGACGATTCCAATGACTACTGCATTGCGTCCGCTGGGCTTGGGTGAGTTGCTTGACCGAAGTTTTTTTCTGTACCGAAAACATTTCGTTCTTTTCGTGGGAATTGCCGCGCTGCCTTATCTGCTGTTACTCGCGTTTCAGCTTACCGGAGTCGCGATCGGTACACAGAAAGGAGGCGCGTTCTCGGCCCTGTTTTTAATTTGGTCGCTCGGATCGTTGATCATTCAATTGGGTGTGACTGCCGCTTCGCAGGGCGCAACCGTGATCGCGGTATCCAGCGTTCATCTGGATAAGGAGGCAACCATTTCGAGTGCTTTTGGGGGGATCCAAGGACGGATCTTGTCGATTGCGTTAATCATGATTGGAGTCGGAATCGGAATTGGAATTGGATTCATCCTGCTGATTATTCCCGGAGTTATTTTGGCGCTGATGTGGTCACTCGTGATCCCGGTTGCGGTGCTTGAGGATACGGGGCTGGGCGACTCAATTTCCCGGAGTTCGGAGTTAACGAAAGGCAGCCGCCTCCGCATATTGGTGATCTATGTTCTTTATTTCTTTCTGCTCATCACCATCACCTGGCTTTGGGAATTCCCCATGTTTGCGGCCATTGGAGTGTTCGCAGGGCGCGCGCACAATCCAGCCATGGTTCCTTTGTGGAGCCAGCTCGTGATTCCGATTTGTACCTTTCTTAGCCTGTCTTTGGTCACGCCTTTGATTACGATCGCACTTTCATTGACATATTTCGACCAGAAGGTGAGGAAAGAGGCGTTCGACCTGCAACACATGATGGCGACGCTGGACAGTACATCGGGCGGCGTGGCCACAGCCCTCCCCGGATAGGCTGACAGGCTTGCGCCGTATTTTTACAATCCTGCTCTTGCCGCTGCTGGGGACGTTTCTGTGGGCTTCACCTCCTGAAACAGTACCTGGACAATCGGGCGTCTTTACTCTTCACGAGTATATGGCCGAGCTGGATCGCCTTGACTCGTCCGTTCTGGCGTTGGACAAGAACGATCCGAGTATCGCAGAACTCTTGCAGCAGGTGCCGACTGTCTGGCGGGTCAAAACCGACCAGCAAACATTCGAGATTTCCTTCCAATGGCTGCTTAGCTCCCTGATCGACTGGCAGAAAAAATCTGATAAGACGGCCCAGAATCTGATCAGCAAGCGATTGGAACACATGCATTCGGAAGCTGCTTCATTCGAATCGCTTCCTCCCGATGCTTCCGAAAAACGAACCCGGTTGAACAGCATTCTGGCCGCCGAGGAATTCCGCAGTGTGCATGGTCCAACCTGGTTTGATCGTCTGAAAGAACGGATGATCCGATTTCTACTCGGTTTGCTGGGCCGCACTCTGGGCTCATCGGTAATTCCTGTCATCGGGAATATTTTGATCTACGGGTTGATAGCGGTGGCCGTTTTGCTGCTCGCTTACTGGATGTATCGTTCCATACGAACCAGTGGGGAACTGGAAACGATCATGCCCCACCCGCTGCCGGTTTCAAGCAAAGAATGGACGCTGTGGATGGCCGAAGCCCGCGCCGCGGCCGAGCGGGGCAATTGGCGGGACGCAATCCACCTGGGTTATTGGTGCGGAGTTTCCTTTCTGGAGGCGCAGGGATTGTGGCGTCCTGACTATGCCCGCACGCCGCGGGAGTATTTGCGACTGCTGCCTACCGCCAGTGAACATCATCCGACGCTGGTGGCGCTGACTCGAAATTTTGAGATTGTCTGGTACGGCAAGCAGGAGGCCGACGCTACTGCCTTCTCGCAAACTATGGCCCAACTGGAGAAACTCGGATGCCGCTAAAGTTGGGTCGCGGCGATCGCCGCATTCTTCTGATTGCCGGTGGAGTGTTTCTTTTCATCATCATCGTCACTTTCATTTTCGCAAGAGGATCAAGCCCCAACGATGAAGTTCCAAGCTCCTATTCGACGGGATCGGGCGGGGCGAAAGCTGCCTATCTTCTGCTTAAGCAGTCCGGGTACAACGTGCAGCGCTGGGAAGACTCACTGAGTGATCTTCCCGACGCAGCGGGCAAGACCGTGGTGCTGGCCGCGCCGGAGGGTTCGCCGACAACCGAAGAGCGCCGGAAGCTGACCCAATTTGTAGAAAACGGTGGAAGAGTGATTGCGACCGGTGTATTCGCCGGCTATTTTCTGCCGGCAGATGGCGCGATGCCCGACCCATTCGGAGGCTCGACCTGGAAAAAAATGCTGGCGCGATCGCCTTCGGCAATCACGCGGGCCGCGCCAGAGATCACCATGGATCCGGAGGCGGAGTGGAACAACGGCACCTTTGCCATACCGCTTTACGGGGATGGGGAAAAGAAGCGAGTCGTCAAATATAGACTGGGCAAGGGCGAAATTATCTGGTGGGCCTCGGCCACGCCTCTCACCAACGCGGGATTGAAGGAGCCAGGCAATCTGGAGTTCTTCCTGGCTTGCATGGGTGAACCGAAAGATAACCAGATTTTGTGGGACGAGTATTTTCACGGCTACCGGCGGTCGCTCGTGGCCGCGGCAGAACGCACGCCGTTAAAGTGGATGTTCTTGCAACTTGCATTATTTACTCTGGCGATTCTTATTACCTATTCCAGACGTAGCGGGCCAATTTCCGTTCCTCCGAACGAAGCTCGCCTTTCACCGTTGGAATTTGTGCGAACTCTCGGCGCTCTTTACGAGCAGGCCGGCGCAGCTTCCGTGGCCGTGGACATCAACTATCACCGCTTTCGTTACTGGCTGACACGCCGCCTGGGGATGGCCGGCAATGCCTCGATCGAAGACATGGAACGTGCAGTTCGCGAACGCTGGGATTTTCACGATCCGCACTTCGGCGAAGTCCTTCATGCTTGCGACTCCGTAACCTATCAAACCGACTTCAAACCCGGCGTTGCTTTGAAGCTGGTACAGTCTCTCGATGATTTTGCCGTCAAACTGAAATTGTTTCGCATTACGGGCAAGGAGAAAACTTGATGGAAGCCGTTCCAAAGCTGGCGCAACACATCCGCCAGGAGATGGGGAAAGCCGTGGTTGGCCAGGACGATCTGAAGACGCAATGCCTCATCGCACTGCTTTGCGAAGGCCATGCCTTATTGGAAGGCGTTCCTGGGATCGCAAAGACCCTGGCGGTCAAAACTCTTTCTCATCTGCTGCGCCTGGAATTTCAGCGAGTGCAATGCACGTCCGACCTTATGCCGGCCGACATTATTGGCACCAACGTGCTCAACCTTGCCAGTGGCACATTTCAACTGCATCCCGGCCCGGTCTTCACTCATTTGCTCCTGGTGGATGAAGTGAATCGTATGCCTCCACGCACTCAAGCCGCCCTGCTCGAGTGCATGGAAGAACGCCAGGTCACAATTGATGGCACGCGCCACGATCTTTCTCCGTTCTTTACCGTTTTCGCCACTCAAAACCCAATTGATTTCGAAGGAACATATCCCCTTCCGGAAGCTCAGCTTGACCGGTTCCTCGTGAAGATTCGCGTGCCTTATCCGGGGGCCAAGGAAGAAATCCAATTACTTTCAAACGTACAGAGCGGATTTGATTCGCACAACCTGGATGCCCTCGGTCTCACCCCAATCGATCCAGAATTGCTAAGGCAAGCTCGCCAGGAAGTAAAAACAGTCACGGTGCAGGAATCTTTGTTTAGCTACGTCGTCAGCCTGGTGCGGCGTACTCGAGATTGGCCGGCACTATCCTTGGGCGCCAGCCCACGCGCCGCCGTTAGTTTGATGGTATTCGCCAAAGCCATCGCATCATTGGATGGGCGCGAATATCTCATCCCTGACGACGTTAAACAAGCCGTCCTGCCGGTCCTGCGCCATCGTATTGTGGTCAGGCCCGAGGCTGATCTCGAAGGCATCACACCCGACCAGGTTGTTCAGGATGTCGTGCGAGCCGTCGAGGTCCCGAAGTGAGTGATCCCCACGCTCTGGTTCCCATATCCGTGGAGGGACAAGCTCGTCCCTTCAAACGGATGGGAATCGCGTTTGGGAACCGATTCTTTTTCCTTGTATTGGTAGGGCTCATCTGGATGGTTCCGGCCTTCGTTGACAGACGCTTCGCGTACGCTATGGGCGGGTGGGACGTCCTCGTATTCTTTGCTTGGCTATTGGATTTGATTCGTCTACCAAAGCCGGCACAATTGAGGGTTCGCCGTTCATGGCTGGCGCCTTCAGCTTTATCGGTGGCGGCAAAAGTCCGGCTAACTCTCATCAACCAATCGAACTCCACCATCCACGCCAAGATTCTCGACAACGTACCCAACCAACTCCGATTTGAGCCCGCACAGGTAAATATGGCAGCCCGTCCGCACGATGAAGCTGCGGCCGATTACTCGATTCTGCCCAAGGAACGAGGCAAAGCGGTTTTGAAAGATGCTTACGTCCGTTATCAGAGCGCGATGCGAATTGCTGAGCGCTGGGCGAAAGTTGAACTGCCGCAGACAATCGTTACTTATCCCAATCTGGACGAAGCCAAGCGCAACTCCGTCTATTTAATTCGTAGCCGCCAAATTGAATTGGCTAAGCGTCATTCGCGATTTCGAGGGACGGGCCGCGCATTCGAAAGTCTGCGGGAATATCGAGAAGGCGATGAATTCCGCGACATCTGTTGGACCGCCAGCGCGCGCCGCGGCAAGCTGGTGACCCGGCTGTACGAGGTCGAGAGAAGTCAGACCATTTGGATACTGGTCGATTCCGGCCGCCTGATGCGCGCGCGAGTGGCGAATTTAAGTAAGTTGGACTATGCGGTCAATGCCGCTCTCACGCTCACCCAGGTCGCAATGTATTCGGGTGATCGCGTGGGTTTGCTGGCCTATGGACGCGGAATCCGCCAGCGTGTTCCTGCGGCCCATGGCAGCGCGCATCTCAGGCAAATCATCGAACAGCTTGCCGCCGTCCGCGAGGACGAATGGGAAGCCGATCATTTGCAGGCGGCTGGGCGTTTGCTCACCGACCAAAAACGGCGCAGTCTGGTCGTCTGGGTAACTGACCTTGCGGAGACTGCCATGACGCCTGAAGTGATCGAAGCAGCGTCAAGGCTCATGCCGCGTCATCTTGTTCTATTCGTCGTGATCGGTCAGCCCGACCTCAACCAGCTCGCAGCCCGGAAGCCAGAAAATGTCGACGAGATGTATGAAACGGCGGCAGCTCAGGAGATCGTTCATCGCAGGGAATTGTTGTTGGCACGACTTCGCGAGCGAGGTGCGCTTGCCTTGGAAACCAGCTCGGGGAAACTGTCTCCTACGTTGGTGAACTCCTATTTGGAGATTAAGCAGCGGGATCAGTTATAGGCTCTTCGGCGGGCGCCCAGAAGAGATAAACAATGAGCAAGGTGAAGAGCGCGGCGGCCAGCCCAAATTTGAATTTCACCGCCAACTCCGTCGGAGAAACAAAGGCTTCAATGGTTCCTGCGATGACAAGAATGGGTACGCAGCCGAGCAATAGCTTGACGGCCTCCGATCCGGCACGCGCGATGGACTCGCGTCTCGGCAGAAATCCGGGGAAGAGCAGACTGTCGGCAATCTTAAGTCCCGCTCCTCCGGCAATAAAGATCGCAGGTAATTCGAGAACGCCGTGGGGCGCGACAAAGCTCCACAATTGCAAGCTCATGCCGGAGAGGTGACAGGCTGTTCCAATGACTCCGATCAAAATTCCATTGAAGGCCATCATATAAATCGTGCCTACCCCACAGGTGATGCCCGAGGCGAACGCCATAAACGAGACACTCATGTTATTGGTCATGATCGCGCTGGACGCTACCGGTTTAATCCCTACGATGGAATGAGTCCACATTTCGTGGCGATCGATGGTTTCTACCATCTGTGGGCCGAGAATCTTTACTTTGAAATCGGGATCATGATAAGTCAGGGCAGATCCAACCAAACCCGCTACCAGGAAGATCAGGAATGCGACAGCGGAGTAGCGTAGGTTTTCCCGGAATATTCGGGGATAGGTCCTGAGGAAAAAACCGAGTATCGCGGAAGGACTCGCTCTATGGGCCGAATAGATGGTATTGTGGGCGCGCGCGAGCAACTGGTTGAGGTATCTGGCGAAATTGACCGAACCGGTATCTTCGCGAAGGACGGCAAGATCTGCGGCAATTTGTCGGTAAAGCAGGCTTAGTTCCTGTAACTCCGAACGTGAGAGCGACTTGAATCCTTTCCGCGCGCTGTCATTAAGCAGCTCTTCGAGCCGGCCCCAGTGCGGCTTGCGTTTTTCCAACCAGTGAGTGGAGATCACAATTGCAGTCAACCGATCAATTAAAAATTGACACTCCCGAGCAAATAGCGCTTGAACTACCGCTGGCCGGGATCGGCAGCCGCTTCCTCGGCCTGGCCATCGATACTCTACTGCAATGGGTGCTCTATTTTGTAATTTTTCTTATCGTGCTTGGCGTGGTGTGGGCAGATCCTTCCATAGAAACGCTGGGCCGCTATTTCAAATGGCTTCCCGCATCCTTCATTCCCGCCGTGGTTATTCTCTTAATCTTTTGTATTTATTGGGGATATTTCGCGTTTTTTGAGATTATCTGGAAAGGCCAGACTCCGGGAAAGAAGATAGCCGGCATCCGGGTCATCCATACCTCCGGCCGTCCAATCAATGCCTATGAGGCGATTGGTCGTAACCTATTACGAGCTATCGACGCTCTTCCCGGTATGTACGGCGTGGGGGTTATTTGCATGATGTTCAACGATCAACACCGCCGCCTCGGAGATTACGTGGCTGGCACGGTCGTAATCCATGACAAACGCGGCCAGGAAGCCATGCCGGACTTGAATACGGTGGCACTTATGCCAAGGACCTCTCCCTATGATTCACCCCTCCGCTCGGAAAGCACCTCGTCAGTTGATGCCGCTGGTTCAAAACTGGCGCAGATCACCTCCGAGGAATTGGTGTTGATCGAAACCTTCCTGCAAAGGCGATTCGATTTGGCTCAAATCGTTCGGGACGATACGGCTTATAAGATCGCGACCCGCATCACAACCAAGACCGGACTGGAGCGATCTCCCGACGAATCTCTCGAGCACTTTTTAGAAGTTGTCGCGCGCCAGGTTCGAGACACCGCGCGCCTTCGCTAGTAGCAACTGGACTCTGCAAATGATTGCTGTACGGTTTAGAATCCCACATTGACAAATTAGTGCGTTTTCTCTAACTTTGCGGAATTACAGTAAGGTTTGCCCAACCTCTTCGTGAGGTAAGTTAGCCAGGCCCACATGCAAAAGGATGACTGCAATCCAGCTCGTGATCGCGAGCTAGGTATGGATCGGCCCATCACCCGCCGTGATTTTCTGAATGGGATGGCTGTCGGCATCGGTGGCATCGCGGCGATCTCCCTGATTCCAGAATTCGCCCTTGCCGCCGATGGGTCCTCCAACCTCGCCCAGAATGCTCCGGGATATTACCCGCCGGCGCTGACCGGCATGCGCGGCAGTCACGACGGATCTTTTACCATCGCCCACGCCCTGCGCGATGGAAAATTCTGGAAGACCGCTGGAACGCCCATCGACACCCGCGAGACCTACGACCTGGTAATCGTTGGTGGAGGCCTGAGCGGGCTCGCCGCCGCATATTTCTACCGCGCGAAAAACCCATCCGCGCGAATTCTCATTATTGACAATCATGACGACTTCGGCGGACACGCCAAGAGAAACGAATTTCGCTCCGGCGGAAAACTGATGTTGGCGAACGGTGGAACGTGGGCGATCGAATCGCCGTTCCCTTACAGCCAGGAAGCCCACGGGCTCATGACCGAACTGGGCATCGATCCTGCGGCGCTTGAAACGAAGTGCCATGACCGAAACATGTATCGCGATCTGGGCGCAGCTCGTTTCTTCGACAAGGAAACGTTCGGCGTAGATCAGCTGGTGACTGATGAACCGCCATTACTTCCCGGTTCACCGTTTGCGGCCAACATCGGTATGTCCAAAACGAACGAGAGACATCGCCGGTCCTGGTCAGAGTTTCTGGCGAAGACGCCTCTCTCCGTAGATGCACGCCGTGACATTGCACGCATTGAAGAAGGTACGACCGACTACATGCCCGGCGTGTCGCAAGCGGAAAAGAAAGACCGGCTGTCGCGCATGAGCTATAAGGATTTTCTACTGAAGGTAGTCAAGGCGCATCCCGACGTCGTGCCTTTCTATCAAAGCGAAACTCATGACCTCTATGGCGTCGGTATCGATGCAGTTCCGGCGCTTGATTGTTGGGCCATCGAGCTTCCCGGATTCCAGGGCCTGAATCTGGATCGAGTGCCCGGTCCACGCATCAGCTTTACTGCGTTGGGTTTCGTTACGCCTGAGAAATCGCCGTACTTCTTTCACTTTCCGGATGGCAATGCATCCATCGCCCGAATGCTGGTGCGCGCTCTGATTCCGTCCGCAGTCTCCGGCCAAACCGCGGAAGACATTGTTACCGCTAGCGTCGACTACAGCAAACTTGATTCGGAAAACTCCCCGATTCGCATTCGCCTGAACAGTACCGTGGTCGGCGTGAGGCACATTGGCGAACACGCGTCCGCCAAGGAAGTGGAAATTACTTATGGCACTGGAAAACACGCCTTTACCGTTCGCGCGAAAGGTACCGTGCTGGCCTGCTGGAATATGGTCATTCCGTATATGTGCCCAGAGCTACCTGAAAAACAAAAAGAGGCGCTTCACTACGGCGTGAAAGTTCCTTTGGTTTATACCGTAGTAGCCCTTCGGAACTGGACGGCATTTCAGAAACTGGGGGTGCGCAGGGTGGTTTGTCCCGGCATGTACCACACCGACATTACTCTTGATTTGTCGGTCAATATTGGCGACTACACTTCGTCCAAATCGCCCGATGAGCCAATTCTTATCCGCATGACCCGCACTCCCTGCATGCCAGGATCATCGGCAAGAGATCAGCAACGCGCTGGACATTACGAATTGCTGGCCACACCATTTGAAACCTTCGAGCGAAATGTCCGAGACCAATTGGGGCGAGTATTGGGCGCTGGCGGATTCGACCCTGCGCGCGACATTGAAGCGATCACCGTGAACCGCTGGCCCCACGGCTACGCCTATGAATACAATCCCCTTTGGGATCCGGATTGGCCGATTGGTGAAAGACCGTGCGACATCGCACGGCAACGCTTCGGTCGCATTACCATCGCCAATTCCGACGCCGCGGCCGCCGCCTACACCGATCAGGCTTTCGATCAAGCCTATCGTGCGGTGCAGGAACTTTTTGTAGGCTAATTTCGGAGGAATGATGACTGACGATTCCCGCGAACGCGATCTCGGCATGGACCGCAAAATCACGCGCCGCGATTTTCTGAACGGGGTCAGCATTGCTGTCGGTGGCACGATGCTCGCCTCCAACCTTGCAGGTCTCAATGGTCTCCAAGCGGGGGTTGAAAGTGTTCCCGAAAATGACCCGGGCTATTACCCACCGGCGTTGATGGGGATGCGCGGCAATCATGAAGGCACCTACACCTACGCCCATCAACTGCGGGACGGAGATTTCAGCGCATCGAATCCGGCGGACACCGGCGAAAAATATGATTTGGTCGTTGTTGGCGGGGGCATCAGCGGATTGGCGGCTGCGTATTTTTACCGGAGACATGTTGGCGCAAATGCGCGAATTCTCATCATCGACAATCACGACGACTTTGGGGGCCACGCCAAACGCAACGAATTCACAGCTGGGAAGCGTCTGCTCTTAAGCAATGGCGGCACGCAATCGATTGAGAATCCTGGCGAATACAGCAAGGTTGCGAAAGATTTATTGGTTGAGTTGGGGATCGATACTCAGCGTTTCTACAAAGATTACGATCGAAAACTTTACTCAAAGCTTAAGACCGCATGTTTCTACGACCGCGAGACTTTCGGTGAAGACCGGCTGGTCACGGGAATCGGGACTTCGCCCTGGAAGGAATTCCTGGCCAGGAGTCCACTGTCGGAGGTTGCGCGCCAGGACATCGAGCGCGTCTACACCGAAAAAGTAGATTACCTGCCCGGACTTCCAAAAGCCGAAAAGAAAGCGGAAGCTCGCTAAAATGAGCTACGCCGATTTTCTGACCAAAGTCTGCAAAGTCCACGCGGATGCCTTGCCTTTCTTTCAGAAATATCCTCATGATCTATTTGCGGTTGGAATCGAGGCGGTTTCCGCGCTCGGCTGCTACAACAACGGAGACGATTACGATTCCATCACCTATCCCGGGTTCGACGGATTGGGTCTCGACGAGGTCAAGGACGAAGAACCCTACATCTTTCATTTTCCGGATGGCAACGCTTCCATCGCTCGCCTCCTGGTGCGGTCGCTCATTCCCGGAAGCCTCCCGGGAAGCACGATGGAAGATGTAGTGACCGCTCGTGCGAATTACAGCCGTCTGGATCAGGAGAAATCCGCGGTTCGAATTCGTCTGAACAGTACTGTAGTGCGTACCCGGCATTTGGGGCCGCCCGAGTCCTCGAGAGAAGTAGCTATCGACTACATGCGCGGGGATAAGTTGCAATCGGTTGTGGCAAAGAACTGCGTTCTGGCCTGCTACAACATGATGATCCCGTATCTTTGTCCGGAACTTCCCGCCAAGCAGAAAGAAGCCTTGAGCTATAACGTGAAGGCCCCGCTGGTTTATACCCATGTGGCGATTCGCAACTGGACGGCATTTCAAGAGTTAGGAATCCATCAAATCGTCGCGCCCGGTGGTTACCACTCCTACATTGCTCTCGATTTTCCGGTGAGCATAGGACAGTACAAATTTCCCAGCAAGCCAGAAGAGCCTATGGTGTTGTTCATGCTGCGCACACCATGCAAACCAGGCTTGCCACGGCAGCAACAATATCGCATGGGAAGAGTGGAACTGTTCATGACTCCGTTCGCGACATTCGAACGCAATATTCGCGACCAGTTGGGAAGAATGCTGGGGCCATCCGGATTCGATCCTGCTCGCGACATCGAAGGGATCACTGTAAATCGCTGGGCCCATGGCTACGCCTACGAATACGAATCGCTCTCCGATCCCGACTGGCCGGAGGCCGAACGCCCCTGCGTCATCGGACGCCAGCGCTTTGGCAGAATCGCAATCGCCAACTCCGACGCCGGCGCCAGCGCTTATACCAACGTCGCCATCGATCAGGCGCATCGTGCGGTTGACGAACTGCTGTCCTCCACCGCAAGGTCCCTGCATGAGTGATTATTCTGACCGCGAATTAGGGATGGATCGTCCGATTACTCGCCGCGACTTTATGAACGGCGCGGCGATGGCGATCGGAGCTGGCCTGGCTTCGGGTCAGTTCGCTCTTTGCCGCCGACACTAAAAGCGAACCGCAGAGTCGAACCGGATACGACCCACCAATCTCCACCGGGTTGCGTGGCAGCCATCCTGGATCTTTCGAGATCGCACATAGCCTTCGCGATGGAACATTCTGGCAAAAGGCCGGCAAGCCAATCGACACCGGCGAAATGTATGACTTGATCGTCGTCGGGGGAGGGATCAGCGGATTGTCTGCAGCGCATTTCTTCCGCGAGAGAGCTGGGAAGTCAGCCCGCATCCTGATTCTTGAGAATCACGACGATTTCGGCGGGCACGCCAAACGCAACGAGTTTCATCTTGGCGGACGCCTGCAATTGCTCAACGGCGGCACCATGCTGATCGACAGTCCTACCCCTTACAGTCGCGGAAGCGGAAGGCTTAATGAAGAAGTTGGGCATTGACGCCGCGAGACTGGACGCAAAGTGCACCGACCATAAGCTATACAGCTCGATGGGATTGCGATCCGGGATTTTTTTCGACAAGGAAACGTTCGGCGCCGATCGCCTGGTCGTCGGCACACCCGGAGGAGGTGCAGGGGACGAAGCCGATGACAGCCCATCTCGGCAAGCGTCGAAACCTGTGTCGTGGGCCGAGTTCATGGCCAAGACACCGCTGTCTCCGAAGGTTCAGCAGGAGATCGTGCGCATCGAAGAGGCCAAGGTTGATTACATGCCGGGCCTGTCTTCCACAGAAAAGAAATCGCAATTATCGAAAATTAGCTACCGCGATTTTCTGCTGAATGTCGTTAAGGCCGACCCAGGTGTCATTCCGTTTTACCAGAGCCGCACCAATGGAGAGTGGGGCGTGGGCATCGATGCCGAACCCGCACTCGATTGCTGGGCGCTGGGCCTTCCTGGTTTTCAAGGAATGAATCTCGATCCCGGCGCGGCCCCGCATATGAGCTATTCGGCCACAGGCTATGCAAGCGGAGGTTCGAGCCGATTTCACTTTCCCGACGGCAATGCATCGATCGCACGTCTGTTGGTGCGTGATCTCATTCCACACGCCATGCCCGGAAGCACGGTGGAAGACGTAGTCACCGCACAGGCTGATTACGGTCAGCTAGACCGCGATGGATCGCCGGTACGAATCCGTTTGAACAGCACCGTGGTTCGTGCCCGCAACATTGATGGAGATGAAGTCGAAATTTCGTACGCGAGTGGCGACAAAGTGTTCACGGCGCGCGCCAGGAATTGCGTCTTGGCCTGCTGGAATATGGTCATCCCGTTTCTTTGTCCCGATCTGCCCGCGAAACAAAAAGAAGCTTTGCATTATTTAGTCAAAGTTCCTCTCGTCTACACCAGTGTCGGTCTTCGTAACTGGACTTCGTTTCAGAAGCTGGGTATCCATGGAGTCGCCGCGCCCGGGTTCCTACTGGATGGACATGCGTCTGAACTGGCCCATGGATATCGGCGAATATAAGAGTCCCAGGAATCCGTCGGAGCCCATGCTGGCCTTTCTTTCCCGGACACCTTGCAAGCCGGGTCTTCCGGCGCGTGAGCAGCACAAGCTTGGGCCGCTATGAGCTTTTAGCCACATCCTTCGAGACCTTCGAACGCAATATTCGTGACCAACTGGCTCGAACTCTCAGCGCAGGCGGATTCGATCCAGCGCGCGATATCGAAGCGATTACAGTGAATCGCTGGCCGCATGGCTACGGCTACGAATACAATCCGCTTTTTGATCCGGAGTGGCCGGAGAACGAGCGTCCCAATGTAATCGGAAGAAAGCCGTTCGGACGAATAGCGATTGCCAACTCGGATTCTGGAGCCACTGCTTATACCGATGTGGCGATCGACCAGGCATACCGCGCGGTCAGCGAACTACTCGGTTCTTAACTGAATGTGGGCAGGTGTACCAAATCGTCGCTGGGAACAATTTCCACCGGTTCGCCGGCTTTGCGCCACGCCGTCAAACCACCGACGATGACGAACGCGTTGAATCCTTTTTCCCTCAGCATATGCGCCACACGGGCGCTGGTGGCTTCGCGTAGTCAAGTACAATAAAGATAAATATCTTTGTCCTTGGGCAGCCGCTTGATTTCTTCGTTAAGGTTGTTGGGTTCGATGCGAATCGAGCCCTTCATGCGTGCCGTGCCCGCGTCATAGTAGCCATGGCTGCGGACATCGACCAGTAAAATTTTGTCGGCTTCTTCGGACTTTAATTTTTCAGCCAGCTCGGCAATCTGTACGCGCGGCACCACTCGATAAATCCGGTTCTTGTAATAAAGCCAGAAACGGTAAGCGATGTATCCTGCAAGTACCATTACGACACCAACCGCGGCCACGTGTCCGGCCGCGCCAAGGGCCCGCGCGATCACCGAAAGGAAGCGATGGAAAATATATCCCAGGCTTCCGTATGCAAGTACGTAGAGTGACGATGCCAGATAAATCAAACCATAGGAACTGTTCGAAAACGCATCCTCATGCTGCCTGCCAAAGGCGGCGCCATGGTATTTATACCGGGAACAAATTTCGCAATGATTAGGGTGGTCTTGCCACGCTTGTAGAACAATTCAGCGGACCGCAGGATGCAGGTTTCTGGATTTACCGAAACCTTGCAAAGAAAACCTAGCAGCGCCCAGCCCATGTAGCGGCCTAAAAAATAAACGATCGAATCGCCGATCAGCAAGGCGGTAACCGCCACCAGAATAATGAAGGGGGCACGCAACACGCCGGATGCCGTCGCGGCACCTCCGGCGATCAACGCGAGAGACGCCGGCAGGGGAAGATCCAGGGCCTCTGCCAGCACGATCAGGAAGATGACCAGGTATCCGTGATGCGCGATAAGTGTGACTAAATGGTCCATCAAAACCAGCGTTTAAGGCTATTGGGAGTTAGATTCGCATTCAAGTGCGTTCGCTACAATGATTTGCAGGAAGGATCTCAACCGCGATTTGCCAGACCTGCCCCTAGCTCACCGTACGCCCACCAGCTCAGTTACGGATTGAATCAGCTTGGCAGGATCGAAACCCACGCCATCTTTGAAGACCAACTCAACCTTTTCGATATTTTCAATCTTCTCCGCCGGGTTGCCGCCCAACACGACCAGATCGGCGGCTTTGCCGGGCGCGATCGATCCGATGTTCGCGTCTCTGCCCATGTAGACTGCCCCATTCAGTGTGGCGATGCGGATCGCCTCCACCGGCGAGAAACCGGCCTCGACCAGCAATTCAATGTTGCGCTGGTCGCCGAAGCCCGGTACCACGCCGCCATAGCCAGTGGGATCGCAACCCGCGATCAGCAGTCCGCCCGCGGCCACGAACCCCCGCTCAAAGCTCATTTCTTTTCTTAGCATCGGCCCGCCGAGTTCGTGTTCGGCCTGATGGGAGCGGCCCACCAGATACTCCTTCGCGGCTTGTGGTGAGAGCGTTTTGAGGGACGCGCTCTCCCGCTCCATAGGCGGACGATTTGATCCGAAGGTCTCAATCACTGCCAACGTCGACGTGATGGCCACATGGTGCGCTACCAGTTCGCGGATCGTCTCCCGCACTTCAGGCCCCTCTACGTCCACGTTTTTCTGGACATATGTCAAATTCGCCACAAAACCGGGACAGTCGTCCGGCTTCTTCCCCGGAAAGAACTCGGTATCCACCGACAGGCCATGTTCCAGGTTGTCGATGCCCAACGCCGCCGCCTGCCTGAATCCGATCGAGCAAAGATGCCCGGTGATTTTGATTCCGTGGGCGTGAGCATGGTCAATGGCCGCCTTCAGTTCAGCTGCCGTGAGGTAGTTGTATGCCTTGAACGAGGTCACGCCCTCGGCGGCCCAATAGTCGACGGTGCGGGCAGCGTCGTCTGCGTCCGCCAGGGTGTGCATCTGCACCGCGACGCTGCCTTTACCTTCGAGGTAGGGCCCAGTCACGTCGAGCTTGGGTCCGGGCAGCAACCCTGCCTCAATCTCTCGCTTTAGTTCCAGGTCGGTGTACGGCTCCAGGCTGCCTGCCGTCCGCGCCGTGGTCACGCCACCAGCCAGGTAAAGACGCGGAGCGCTGTCCGGCGCCTCGCCATAGAGCGCGACGCCACCCGGCGGCGTCTGCGGCGTGGGATAGAAGAGATGCTCATGCATGCCGACTAGTCCGGGGATCACGGTTTTTCCCGTCATCTCCAGCACCTTGGCATTGGGCGGATAAGGGCTGTGCGCACCGGCAGCCTGGACAGCGCTGATCTTGCCCCCCGCGATGTCGATGCGCATGTCTTCCTGCGGTGCGGCGCCGGTGCCGTCGATCAGGCGCACATGCTCGAGCACCAGGACGGGGTCATCTTCCCTCACATAGGGTGAAAGTGGAGAAGGTTTCTGCTGGGCTGCCGAGACCAGGCTCAATGACAAAGCAGCCCACAGAATCGTAGCTCGTCTAGCAATCAATATCATTGGGACCGCCCGCACTGGGAGTGGATTCGTTTCTAAGGTGATGGATGACTATAGCAAGAAGGAGCCATCACTTGGGTTTGGCGGGACTTCCGGTGTTGACTTTGACGGCAGCAGCGGAGTCGGGCTTACGAGTATCGACCTCCACCGACGGACTGGTGGTCACCTGCCGCGTGTCGACCGACACCACGCCAAGCGCTCCGCTTGCCGCTGGCGTTTGAATGACGTGTTGCTCCTGATTTTTGCCATCGGCTCCCGGACGCACGATATCAATCGTCTGTTGCGCCGGTCTGAGTCCGCCATTCAATTCACCTGGATTTCGCGAGTCTGTCTGTGTTTGAGTGACTTGTTTTCCGTCCGCCGAAACCGTCCGGACGGTGCTCACGCGTTGACTCAAGCTCAACCGGCCTTCGTCCACTCCACCCGGAACGTTGGTCGAATAGTGTTCGATCGTCTGTTGCTTGTTGCCGGGAGTGCTTTCGGATTCCTTGGTAATGGTTCGCTCCGCCACCGCCAGCCGGCCGTCGTTGTCGGGGCGCAAAACGTTTTCTTCTCGCGTCTGGTTCTTACCGTCGCTGCGAATCGCGCCTTCTTTCACTTCGTTCACCACCCAATTGCCATTCGAATCGGGCAGAGAGGTCGACTTGTGGAATTCGGTCAGATCCTCGCTTCGCCGTGTGTCACGTTCGTCCCTTTGAAGAGCTGGCGTCAACTCGCCGTTCGGAGAAGGCGTCAGCACCGTCGTTTTCGTTTCTTTCACGTCAGCACTGATTTGTTTTGTGTCCTGAATTTCCTTCTGCACCACTTGCAAGCGTCCGTTGGCGTCAGAATTCGAAGTCAATAGGGTGGACTTTATCTCTCCACTGGGCAGGCTATGACGTATCTTCCTCGGTCACTTGCTGGAGCGTCTTTCGGCCATCGGCGTCGCGCACAAAAGTGCGGTTGATGGTCCGCGTGGTATTCGCATCGACCTTGACTATTTCTTTTTCGGTATCAAGATAGGGCTCATAACGGCCGTCCGGCCCCAAGCGCTCGGTCGATTCCTTATCGATTACGCGGCCGTTTTCGACTACGTGCGATTGCTGAGTTCTTGTCGGGTTCGTATTTCCAGATGCGGATTGTTCCTGGCTGTTGGCCGTCCAGGACTTGTCGTTATCGCCGGATGAGCCGTCATTGGTCTGTGCCCGGAGCGCGAGTGCGAAAGACATTACGCAAACGACGATTAGTACGTTTAAAGCTCATCGGCAAATTCCTTGTCTCATCCTTAAATTCTCCGCCCGAAAGGCAGCCATGTCGAGCAAATATTCCGACCAAGCGAAAACACAGAAAAACCACCAAGGACAAATGCCCCTAATCCGGCTATGCCAAAGGATTTAGCCATCCGCCATCACCGTCAGTAAGCGTATCAGCCTCAATCGGACCCCACGTACCAGGAGCATACGCATCCACCGGTGTAGCGTTTCCAAGCACCGGATCGACGATCCGCCACGCCTCTTCCACATAATCCTGTCGCGCGAAACGCACAGAATTGCCGTGCATAGCGTCGTCCAGCAATTCTTCGTAGGCCTGCAATTCCGAAGGATCGGCGTGTTCCGCCGCCAGCAGTTCGATGTGCTCGCCGTGAAATTCATCGCCGGAACGCTTAACGAGAGCCCCAACTGCAATCACCAGATCGGGCGTGACGCGAAAGCGAAAATAATTCGCCGGCGGAGGAGTGTCGGAAAAAGTAGCCGGTGGCTGGCGCAGCTTTACCATAACTTCGGTGGCCGTTACCGGCAGCGATTTTCCAGCGCGAATATAGAAGGGAACACCTTTCCATCGCCACGAATTGATGTACAAACGCAGCGCTACGTAGGTTTCCACCTGCGAATCCGGCTTCACTCCGGGTTCTTTGCGATACCCGGTAAATTGCCCGCGCACCACATCTTGCGGACGCAGCGCGGGAATGCTTCGCAATACTTTGACCTTTTCGTCGCGCATCCTCTCGGCGTCATTGCTCGGAGGCGGTTCCATGGCCACGTTGCTCAATAGCTGGAGCAAATGATTCTGCACCACATCGCGGATCGTTCCCGCCGCATCGTAGAACGCGCCGCGTCCCTCAACTCCAAAGTTTTCCGCCATCGTGATCTGCACACTCTCTACATAACGGCGATTCCAGATGGGCTCGACAAATGAATTCACGAAACGAAAGAACAGTACATTCTGAACCGCATTCTTGCCCAGATAATGATCGATCCGGAAAATATCTTCCTCTTTCAGCGTGGCATGTAATGTCTGGTTTAAGGCCTCAGCCGACGCCAAGTCATGTCCGAAAGGTTTCTCAACCACCACCCGGGCCCCTTCGGCGCATCCAGAACCAGCCAGCTTTTTCACGACGTCCACAAATAAACTTGGAGGGATTGCCAAATAATGCAGAGGATGCTGGGCGCTTCCCAGTTCCTGCCGAAGTTTGCGAAAAGTTGTCCTCATCGGAATAGTCACCATCGATATACTTCAGAACGCTCATCAGTTTCGCGAAGCCATCGGCATCCAGCCCGCCGTAATGTTCCACGCTGTCCTTGGCCCGCGCCTTAAGTTGATCCAGATTCCATCCCGCCTTGGCCACGCCGATGACCGGCATGTTAAGCCTCCCGCGCTTGGCCAACCGCTGTAGAGCAGGGAAAATCTTCTTATAGGCAAGATCGCCCGTGGCCCCGAAAAATACCAGCGCATCCGACGGTGTTTGACTCATTCCATGCCTCGCTTCGCGGAAGTCGATGTTCGACTATCCATCATAATTTAGAAATGCTGATCGACGCCGGGAACCGGCAAAACTCAGGCAGCCCAGCCTCCTCCTTCCACGCGCAAAACTCGAAGAAATGGACACCAATCCAAAGAGTAATGGCAGCCTTTTCTTAGGCTGCCGAGACGAGCTTGGGATCGTTGGCCCTCCTATTCCCAGCAAAACAGGCGGCTACCCGCTAAGCAGTTCAATCCGCAGCAGAGAACCAAATCCTGGAACTGATAAACTGCTAGAGCTCAAGGGCTTTAGAATGAACATACCGCGAGTTCTTCGAAGCGCAGTCTCAACGGTCATATTGGAAAGGGAAGCATTTTGAAAGTTAGCGTCTTCGGGTTGGGCTACGTGGGTACCGTGTCGGCGGGATGCCTCGCCAACGATGGGCATCAAGTCATCGGGGTTGATCCAGTAGCCACAAAAGTTGACTTGATCAACCGGGGCCAATCTCCCATTATTGAAGTCGATATTGGCGAAATCATCTCATCGAACGCCGGATCGGGCCGATTGCGTGCCACCGACGACACCATCCTCGCGATCCGGGAAACCGAGTTGTCGTTTGTCTGCGTGGGCACTCCCAGTCAGACGAATGGCAATCTCGATCTTAAGTATATTGCCCGGGTTTGCGAACAAATCGGGCAGGCGCTCAAGGACAAGGTCACGCGTCACACAGTCGTAATCCGCAGCACGATTTTGCCAGGTACCATGCACAAGATCGTCATTCCGGCTCTCGAGAAATTCTCCGGAAAGAAAGCTGGCGCCGATTTTGGCGTCTGCCATAATCCCGAGTTCTTGCGGGAAGGTTCGGCGGTAAAGGATTTCAACGCGCCCCCGAAAACTGTGATCGGCGAACTTGACTCAGCCAGCGGCGACATTCTGGCCGAACTCTATGAAAAGCTCGACGCGCCTTTAATCCGCACGGACCTGGAAACCGCCGAGATGGTTAAGTATGTCGACAATAGTTGGCATGCGTTGAAAATCGGTTTTGCCAATGAAATCGGCAATCTCTGCAAGGCGTTCTCGATCGACGCCCACGCCGTCATGAAGATCTTTTGTGAGGATAAGAAACTCAATATTTCTCCTGCCTATCTTCTCCCCGGTTTTGCATTCGGGGGATCTTGCTTGCCTAAAGACCTTCGCGCATTGTCGTATCAGGCCAAAATGCACGATCTCGAACTCCCGATCGTGACTTCGATCCTGCCCAGCAATCAAATGCAGGTGGATCGCGGCCTGCAACTCATTATGGAAAAGGGACACAAGAAAGTCGGCGTTCTGGGCTTCAGTTTCAAAGCAGGAACCGATGATCTGCGCGAGAGTCCGGTCATCGAAGTCATCGAGCGCCTTCTGGGCAAAGGTTATGACCTCCGCATCTACGATAAGAATGTGAATATCGCGAGTCTGGTTGGAGCGAATCGTGACTTCATCCTCAATCGTATTCCCCACATTTCCAAACTCATGGTCAACGATATCGACGCGGTGCTGGCTCACGCCCAAACAATTGTGATTGGCAACAATGATCCGGATTTCAAATCTGTGCCTGATCGATTGCGTGACGGCCAGTTGCTGGTCGATTTCGTTCGTATCACCAGTCGCCGCAGTGAGAAGGGTAAATATGATGGCATCTGTTGGTAGACGGCTTTGAAATCTATTGCACCCAGAAACCCACGCAATGTCTGATTTCAGTTCATGGGCCCCACCTGCGGACCCCGTCTCGCTTGGCGAGAACGAAATCCATATTTGGCGGGCATATCTCGATCCCGGCGATACCGCACTTCATTATTTTGAAACCATTCTGGCATCCGATGAGAAACTCCGGGCCGGGCGGTTCATCTTTCAGCCGGACCGCAACCGATTCATTACTGCACGAGGAATTCTGCGGGACTTACTGGGAAGGTATCTAAACCGGGCTGCGGCAGATTTGGAGTTCGGCTATCAACCCGAAGGCAAGCCGTTTCTGCGGAACTCATCCGGCCAATCGGTCCAATTCAATATCTCGCATGCGCAAGGTCTGGCTTTGTTTGCCTTTGCGCGAGGACGGGAGTTGGGAGTTGACGTAGAATTGGTTAGACCAGATTTTGCGGGCGATGATATCGCAGCCAGATTTTTTTCTGCCGATGAAATCGCTGAATTGCGGGCCTTGCCCTCATCGTTGCGCACCGAAGGGTTTTTTCTTTGTTGGACGCTCAAGGAGGCATACGTAAAAGCCAGAGGCGGAGGACTGAATATTCCCCTCAACAGCTTTCACGTCTCTTTTACCCCGGGAAAGCCAGAGCGCCTGCGAAGTCAGGACAGTTCCCGTTGGAGTTTGTGTTCGCTTCGTCCTCAGGCCGGCTACGTAGGAGCTCTAGTCGCCGAAGGCTCCCGATGCCAGCCACGCTGTTTCGACTGGACGCCGTTGAATGCAAGTAACTGGCCAGGAGAGTAGGAAATGAAAATTTCAGTGATCGGCGCCGGCTATGTGGGACTTACGACCGCTGCCTGTCTTGCGCAGATTGGCCATGAAGTGTTCTGCAGCGAAAGCGACATCGAAAAACTGCAAAAGTTACAGAATGGCCTGATGCCGCTTTTCGAACCGCATCTTGAAAATATCCTTTCCCAGGCGCGAAAAGCAGGCCGATTGACTTTCGGCTCTACTGACGATGCCATCGATTGGGGAAAGCCATCTTTATTTGCGTTGGCACCCCTCCGCTCGCCAATGGCGATGCTGATTTGTCGGCGATCGAAGCGCTGGCCCGCGCGATTGCGAAGCGAGCGGAAGGTTATCGTCTTATCGTGGAGAAGAGCACCGTGCCGGTGCAGACCGGCATGCAATTGCGAAAGCACCTTGGTCCGTGCACAGCACAACCAAACTGGATTATGACGTCGCTTCCAATCCCGAATTTCTGAGGGAAGGATCTTCTGCCGAAGACTTTCTCCATCCCGACCGCATTGTCGTTGGTGTCGAGTCCCAGCGCGCTGCTGATCTCCTGAGAGAAATATACGCTCCGATCCTCAATCAAACCTTTACTTGTCCTATTCATTCAACCTGCCCCATCCGCAAGCCAGCTCACTTTCTGGTGACGGACACGAATTCCGCCGAGCTCATAAAGCATGCCTCGAATTCTTTCCTGGCGATGAAAATTTCGTTTATCAATATGGTCTCGGATCTTTGCGAGGCAGCCGGAGCCGATATAAGTAAAGTAGCCGAAGGCATCGGTATGGATCCTCGCATTGGGTCGTCATTTCTCAATCCCGGTATCGGTTTTGGCGGTTTTTGTTTTCCCAAAGATTTGCAGGCATTTGTGCGGATTGCCGACAAATTCGGATGCAATTTCGCGCTGCTCAAAGAAGTCGAACGCATCAATCAAACTCGCATCGAACAGATTGTGGAGAAAATCAAGAAAGAGCTGTGGGTCTTGCGAGGAAAGAAAATATCCGTCTGGGGACTGGCTTTCAAGCCCAACACAGACGATATTCGCTTCGCTCCCGCCCTATCAATTATTCGTCGTTTACTGGCCGAGGGTGCGATCATTCAGGTTTTCGATCCGCAGGCTATGGAAAAGACGAAGAAAGAATTACCTCGATCTGACCTATTGCGAGGATGTTTACCAGGCAAGCCAAAGGGCCGATGCCATCGTCCTGCTCACCGAGTGGGAGGAATTCCAGAAGGTTGATTGGAAGCGGATCGCTACTCTGGTAGAGAGATCATTGATTATCGATGGACGAAACGCTCTGTCGCGCGACGAAGTCACCTCGCGCGGGTTTCAATACGTTGGAATTGGTGGCGTTTCCGGTGTGCCGAAACAATCGGCCTCGCTAGCCATGAGTTAGCGAATTTTGTTCCAACCAACCACAAGCGGCGGCAGCATCAAGGTGATGCGCCCGGCGACCAGCCGGGAGAGGGTGGTTCGATGCCATCCCCGCCGCTCCAAACTTTCAGCATCCCGCGTGTGGGCAAAAGAAAACGGCTGGCGGTATTGCTGCCAGCCGTTCCTTCAAACCAAGCCGAATAAATTATCGGCGTCCGTGCGACCCGCCGCCGTGGAATCCGCCACCACCGTGAGATCCACCGCCATGGAAGCCACTGCCGCCATGAAAGCTGCCGTGTGCAACGCCACCACCGTGGAACCCGCCAACCGGTCCGCGTGCGAAGCCGCCGCCGCGATAACCATTGCCGCGTCCATAGTAGCCACCGCGTCCGTAGTAGCCGCCACGCCCGTAGTAGCCGCCACGCCCGTAAAAGCCGTGACCGTAGCCCCCATGGAACCAGGGGCCGGCGCCAATAAACACGCCGCCAGAAAACCAGGATGGCCCATAGTACCCATACGGTGCGCACGCATAAGGAGCATAGTCGTAGTATCCGTATGCGCATGCCGGAGCCCCGCCATAGTAGCCGTAGCCCGGACCCACTCGAACGCCAAACCCAACTTGCGCCTGGGAGTAAACCGCCGGAATCATGAGAACGCCCAGTAAAGCGATGTACCTTAAGTAACGCATTTTATCTCCTCCCCAGATTCGCAAATCTTGAATCTGATCCGCTCTAGCTGCTTCAATCTGAAGCGCCTTTGCTATTCATGTAAACGCAAATGCGGGGAAAAAGTTGCGGTTTCAGTATTCTGCCTGCGCCGTTCGCTGCTAACCATTGGGGGAATCGTGCCCTATCGCTATAATAAGAAAGGCATACTGCACTGCCCAACCGGCGCTAAAGACACGTAGACAGCTTAAATGCTCGATGAGCACTCTGTCCGCGTATCCTACCTATTTTCTTTGGGTTAGGAAGGCGCAGCTCGAGTGATTCGCCAGACCATCAGGACGTCATGACAAAAGCTAAACATGCGCTGGAAAAGATCCTCGAAAGCCGAATCGCCATCATCGATGGCGCGATGGGCACGACCATCCGCACCTACGGCATGAAGGAAGCGGACATCCGCGGCCAGCGTTTCAAAGACTCGACGAAAGACCTGCTGAACAACGGTGATCTCTTCTCTCTGACGCAGCCGCAGATGATCGGCGACATCCATCGCCGTTTTCTGGAAGCCGGCGCGGACATCATCGAGACCAACACCTTCGGCGCGACGAGTATTACTCAGAGCGAATTTTTTGTCGAGGATCCACGCGAGCACGGCGGCCGCAAAGATCCTGCGTTTTATCAAAAGATCATTGAAAATCCGTTCCTCGGCAGCCTGGCCTCGGAGATCAATGAGCAATCGGCACGGCAATGTCGTGAATGGGCTGACCGTGTGGGGACAGCAACTTCGCGTCAGAGGTTCGTGGCCGGAGCGATCGGGCCGTTGACCGTTTCTCTTTCCAACTCACCCGATGCCGACGATGCAGGCTTCCGTGTCGTCACTTTCGATCAGGTAAAGACCGCTTACGCTGAGCAGGTCCGCGCGCTCATCGCGGGCGGCGTCGATTTGCTTCTGGTCGAGACCATCTTCGATTCGCTCAACGCTAAGGCAGCGCTCGTAGCCATTCGCGAAGTGTTTGATGCGGATGGCAAAGAGTTGCCGGTGATGATCTCGGCAGCCGTAGGCCGCGGTGGCGAAACCCTGATTTCCGCTCAAACAACCGAAGCGTTTTGGAATGCGGTGCAACACGTGAAGCCGCTGTCGGTGGGCCTCAACTGCTCGCTCGGCCCCGATTTGATGTATCCGTTTCTGGAAGAACTCTCGGTGAAGGCGGACGTGGCGATTTCGTGTTATCCGAACGCCGGTTTGCCAAATCCTCTCGCGGAAACCGGGTTCGATCTCGGCCCGCAAGACATGGCTCGTTATCTCGGAGACTTCGCCCGCGGCGGGCTGATCAATATTGCCGGCGGATGTTGTGGCAACACTCCCGAGCACATTGCCGCTATCGCCAAAGCGCTCGATGGCGCAGCCTCCGCGAAAGTGGAGGCCGGGACATGCTGAAGAATCCTACGCCCACCAGATCGAGAGCAAAGCGTGAGCGAGGCCGAGGACATAAATCTCTCCGAGACAACGAAGCCGCTTCGCCTCTCCGGATCGCAGCCCTTCACCCAGCAGGCCGGCGTCTACATCATGATCGGCGAGCGCACCAACGTCGCCGGTTCGCCCAAATTCGCGAAACTCATCAAAGCGGGAAAGTACGAAGAAGCCGTCAGCGTAGCTCGCCAGCAAGTCGAGAACGGGGCCAACGTTCTCGACATCTGTATGGACGAAGGCATGATCGACGGCGTCGCGGCCATGACTCGCTTCTTGCAGTTGCTCGGCAGCGAACCCGAAGTCGCCAAAGTGCCCTTCATGGTGGACTCCTCCAAATGGGAAGTCATCGAAGCTGGCCTGAAATGTCTCCAGGGCAAAGGCATCGTCAACTCGATCTCGCTGAAAGAAGGCGAAGAAAAGTTTCGTCAGAACGCCGCGAAAGTTTTGAAATACGGCGCGGCGGTTGTCGTGATGGCCTTCGACGAAAAAGGCCAGGCCGCAACTTACGACGAAAAGATCCGCATCTGCAAGCGCGCCTATCGCATGCTGGTCGATGAAGTCGGCTTCCCGCCCGAAGACATTATTTTCGACCCCAATATCCTCACCGTCGCCACCGGCATGGAGGAGCACAACAACTACGCGGTGGATTACATCAATGCCACGCGCTGGATTAAGGCCCACCTGCCGCATGCGAAAGTGAGCGGCGGCGTTTCGAACATTTCGTTTAGTTTTCGCGGCAACGACAAAGTCCGCGAAGCCATGCACTCCGCGTTTCTCTATCACGCGATCGCCGCCGGCATGGACATGGGCATCGTCAACGCCGGAATGCTCGAAGTCTATGAAGAGATCGAGCCCGAACTGAAAGAGCTGGTCGAGGATGTGTTGCTCAATCGCCGTCCCGACGCGACTGAGCGCCTTGTCGATTACGGCGAGAAACTCAAGAATGTTGGCAAAGTAGTCAGCGAAAAGAAAGCCGAAGAATGGCGCAATGGCACCGTCGAAGAACGTCTTTCTCATGCGCTGGTAAAAGGCATCGATACCTACATCGAGATTGACGCCGAAGAAGCCAGAGTCAAACTCGGACGACCATTGTTAGTCATCGAAGGCCCACTGATGGCTGGCATGAGCGTGGTCGGCGATCTGTTTGGATCGGGCAAAATGTTTCTGCCCCAGGTAGTCAAATCAGCCCGGGTGATGAAGAAAGCCGTCGCACATCTTACACCGTTCATGGAAGCCGAAAAGGCCGCTTCGGCTGCGGCTGGCGAAGTAGTCAAGGCGCAGGGAAAAATTCTGCTGGCCACGGTCAAAGGCGACGTTCACGACATTGGCAAGAATATCGTCGGTGTCGTTCTCGCCTGTAACAATTATGAAGTGATCGATATGGGAGTAATGGTCTCCTGCGAGAAAATCCTCGAACGCGCTAAAGCCGACAACGTGGATTTGATCGGCTTGAGCGGCCTCATCACGCCGTCTCTTGACGAAATGGTGCATGTCGCCCGCGAAATGGAGCGTCAAGGCTTCAAGTTGCCCCTGCTTATCGGCGGCGCAACCACAAGCCGCAGGCATACTGCCGTCAAGATTGCGCCGCACTATAGCGAGCCAGTTGTTCATATTCTGGATGCCAGCCGCGCGGTGCCCGTGACCACCAGCCTTTTGAGCGACGAAGGAAAATCAGCATTCGTAGTACAGCATCGCGCCGATTATGAGGCGATTCGCCAGGCTCATTCTGCGCCGCGCCTAAGTGTCGTTCCTCTTCTGACCGCGCGCGCCAGACGCAGCCCAATCGTATGGCGCTCCGAAGACCTCGCCGTGCCTTCGTTCACGGGAGTGCGCGTGCTCGATAAATTTCCTCTTGCAACCTTGCGCGAGTTCATCGACTGGTCGCCGTTCTTCCACACCTGGGGACTGAAAGGCGTTTATCCAAGAATTCTTGAGCACGAGGAACACGGCGAGCAGGCGCGCCAGATCTTCACCGATGCCAATGCTCTGTTGGATGTCATCATCGAAAAGAACCTGATCACGGCGCGTGGGGTATATGGGTTCTTTCCCGCGAACGCCGTGGGCGACGATGTCGAACTCTACGCTGACAGCGCGCGCGAAAAAGTTCTCGAACGATTTCACTTTCTGCGCCAGCAATCCAACAAGGAAGGCAGTGAGCCTTGCCGCTCGCTCTCCGACTTCATTGCGCCAAAAGAAACCGGAATGTCGGATAGCATCGGGGCTTTCGCAGTAACCAGCGGAATCGGTTTGAAGGAGCTATGCGACCGCTTCCGGGCGGAGAACGACGACTACAACGCGATCATGGCGGAAGCCATCGCCGATCGCCTGGCCGAAGCCTTCGCAGAATGCCTGCATAAGCGAGTACGCGACGAATGGGGCTACGGTTGTGCCGAAGGTTTGAGCCAGGATGAGACTCATTCAAGAAAAGTATCGCGGCATCAGGCCGGCCGCCGGTTATCCGGCGTGCCCGGACCATACGGAAAAGGGTACGCTGTGGCGTTTGCTCGATGTGCAGGCGAATACTGGGATGTTGATTACAGAATCCTTCGCCATGTGGCCCGGATCCAGTGTGAGTGGCCTTTACTTCGCTCATCCGGAATCGCGATATTTTAGCCTCGGCAAAATCGACCGCGATCAGGTTGACGACTATCACGAGCGCAAGGGAATGACCGTGGCAGAAGTCGAACGCTGGCTGGGACAAAACCTGAACTACGATCCTGAATAGCAGCCAACAAAAAAAGCCGCTCCAAAGAGCGGCTTTTTCAATCTCAAGCGCAAAACCTAATTCTGCTTCGAATATTTCCTGGCCAGTGCGCCAAAGAGCGCAATTCCGGTAAAGCCCAACAGAGCGAGCGAACCAGCTTCTGGAACCGTGCCTGAAGGATTCGGCAACGACCCTTGGCCGAGAGCTGCTAGGGCGTTATTAAAGTCGGTGATCGCAGTTTGAAAATAAATCTGCGCCAGTTTGGAATCACCAATCGAAAGCGCGAATATACCTTGCTGGCCTGCAGCCTTCCCCAATGAGTAATCAAACACCGCAACCACGTACGACGGAGTGAATTGAAAGTGGGAAAGATCCGCTTGAACAATTTGGCTGTCTCCCTGGAACACACTCGGCGTGATCGAATCCGCCCTCATGGTTCCAAGAGTCGAAAGCACAAATAATACCGCCAGAGAAGTTGTTTTTATGAAAGTACGCATGTCCTACCTTTCATTTCGCTCTCGCCTCCGACCGGGAGAGTAGAGGCTTTGCATAATATCGCTCGCTGCACTGCATTTTGTGAATGGCCCAAAAGGGCCAGTTCCACCGAATAAGCGCTATCCCGTTCTGCGCCAGGGTTTCAGGCCGCATGAGCTTCTAAATCTCGACCCCGAGCGCAAAGTTTTTCACATCCCATGGAATGAAATCAAACGATTGGCCTGACTACAAAAGACTTAGGGTTGGGCGAAAGATTGCACCTGTATGGGCGTCGGGCGAAAACCCCGCAAGCGGAAAGGGAATCCCAAGCATGAAGCTCTGTTTGCTGCTGGCGCTATTGACAGCGGTTCCGCTTTTCGGAGCAGACTTCCCCGATGCGCCCAGTGCCGCCTATACGCCACACCTTGCCGGATCATCCAGCAACTTCGTCAGCGCGAATCAGGCGGGGTATGAAAACGCTTCCCATAGATTTTTTGATCGCGGCAATAAAACTCGCATGGGGATTCTGGCCGGCCTCATTGCTGCCGATGGAATTTCGACTCAAGAGATCCTCAACAGCGGTGGCCACTGGCGTGAAATGGATCCGCTCGCTCGTCCATTCGTCAGCCACGGGGCGACCGGACAATTGGCTGCATCGGTTGTCGGATATGGATTTAGCATCGGTACTTCGTATCTCCTCCATAAGACCGGACATCACAAGCTGGAAAAACTAATGCTGGACGCTTCCATCGGTGTCGAAACCGAAGTCGTCAGCAGCAACTTGATCTGGTATTCCGCCCGATAAGAAATAATCTCGAACCATAGTGCCGAATTAAGAACTTGCGAAAATATTATGAGCACATTATCCATAGATATGCCCACGTCGACGGCCATCCCTGCCTCCTTATTTTCTGAATTAAAGAGCAAGATCGAAAAGCGCCAGGCACGAGTGGCGATTATCGGGCTTGGCTATGTTGGTCTGCCGCTGGCGTTGTTGTACTCGGAGGAAAAGGTCCGGGTGACCGGCTTTGACATCGACGAGCGCAAGATCAAGACGCTGGCGACGGGTGGGACCTACATTGTCCGCATTCCGGCTGAGGAAATTGCGCAAGCCAAGAAACATGGATTCGAAGCGACATCTGATTATTCGCGCCTTACGGAAATGGATGCCGTCATCATCTGCGTTCCTACGCCGCTGAACGAATATCATGAGCCCGATCTCAGTTACATCACGGACACTGCGAAGTCCATTGCGCCGTATCTGCGGGCGGGGCATCTGGTCATTCTCGAGAGCACGACCTACCCCGGGACGACGGAAGAAGTGCTGGTGCCAATTCTCGAAAAAGGCAATAAGTACGGGTTAAAAGCGGTCCGCGGGAAAGACGATCAGCAGGGATTTTATGTTGCGTTTTCGCCGGAGCGCGAAGATCCCGGCAATACCAGCGTAGCCCGGCGCGATATTCCCAAGGTGGTGGGCGGCCTCGATACCCAGGCTTCGGAACTATCGGCGGCGCTGTATGGCACGATTTTCAACCGCGTAGTGCCGGTGTCATCTCCGGCGGCGGCGGAGATGACCAAGCTGCTGGAAAACATTTATCGCTGCGTGAATATTGCGCTGGTGAATGAATTGAAGTTGTTGTCGCTGCGCATGGGAATCGATATATGGGAAGTCATTGCGGCGGCCTCGACCAAACCTTTCGGATTTCATCCGTTTTATCCGGGGCCGGGGTTGGGCGGACACTGCATTCCGGTAGATCCTTTTTATCTTTCCTGGAAGGCGAAAGAGTGGGACTTCCACACTCGCTTTATCGAACTGGCGGGCGAGATCAACAGCAATATGCCGTACCACGTTCTGGAATCTGTAGTGAAAGCGCTGAACCAGCACAAGAAAGCGCTGAACGGCGCGAAGGTGTTAGTTCTGGGCGTGGCCTACAAAAGGGACATCGACGATTTGCGGGAATCTCCAGCCCTGACCATCATCGAATTGCTGCAAAAAGAGGGCGCCCAGGTCAGCTACAACGATCCCTACTTTCCGACCGTCGGCAAAGGACGTAAGTACGATTTGCAGATGAAGTGCGCGCCGCTGGAAAATCTTGGCCAATACGATTGCGCGCTGATCGTGACCGATCATTCCGACTACGACTACGCCAAGATCGTCAAGGAATCGCAACTGGTGGTCGACACTCGCAACGCCACCAAAGGCATCAAAAGCCCGAAAGTCGTCCACTGCTAGAGGAAATCGAGAAGCTCGACAGATTCAAGAAGATTATTTAAGTCAAAGTTTTGTCTTGTTTCAACAGAGGAATTGCTAAATATCTCATTGTTTCTAAATGATCTAGAGGGTAGTTGCAATCAATTGCAATACAGGTTGCAATAACTATCACCCTTGACAGGATTTGTAGGTCTTGTAGAGTAGCAGCACGTGAAGTCAAGTATTTGTTAGCTTGGGAATGGCAAAATATGCGAATTACTAAGATGTGCTCTCTGGCTGCGGTTTTGGTGCTGTGCTTGAGCGGATCCTTGTGGGCGGATTCGGTAAAGCCGGCCGACGTTCTTGCTGCTTTCGCCGTGACGAACGGCGATATCAACCAAAACTTGAAGACCTTCGAATCCAGTAAGGTTCTGCAATCCGAATACGTGACTGCGGGCCTGTTGGATGCTGTCGGTTTGATCTTGTGGGCGAACCACGACAAACGCGATGCAGAAGCTGATTTCTCGGCCGCGATCACCCAGCTCAAGCTGGTTGCCAGTGGAGTCACTCCTACCTCGGCCATGCCGGATCCTGGTTCACTCAGCCTACTGGCCTGTAGCGGTCTGCTGCTCTTTGGTGTAATGAGGCGCAAGTTTTCACAGTAGAGAAACCACCAAGAATTTAACAAGCCGCTCTTCGGAGCGGCTTTCTTTTTGTGAAATGGAATTCTGTTTTCATTCCCTGGTAAACAGCAACCCACAACCATGTCCACCACGAACCGGCTGCGACTATGTACTACTTCTGTCGCCGTATTCCTGCTTATTATCCAGCTTCTCGCTCTATATGAAGGCTTACCCGAGGCGCTCCGTGGTAAATCTGGATTTCGCGGCCTCTATTCGGCCGCCTTCATGCTTCGTATTGGCGCCAGCGGCAAGATCTACGATCACGAAAGCACACAAAGCTTTCAGGATCGATTGGTAAGTCAGAAAGACGAAACCCTAACATTCGATCGCCCAGCGTACGAGGCCCTACTATTTGTGCCATTTTCATTTCTGCCGTACCGAAGCGCTTACATTGCCTTCTTCGTCTTGAATCTGGTGTTTCTTGGCCTTGCTATCTGGTTGCTGCGTCCCTACCTTGGCAAACTTGCAGAAGTTTGGATCTGGGCGCCCTGTGCGGTGTTTTTATGCTTCTTCCCGGTCGTTATCGCTCTCATTCAAGGAGAAGATTCAATTGTTCTGTTAGCCCTGTTGGTGGCTTCAGCGGTTTGCTTTTACCAAAATCGGGATCTAAGAGCCGGCAGCCTGCTCGGTCTAACTCTGTTTCAACCTCAGTTTTCTATACCCATCGCTCTGCTATTTCTACTTTGGCGACGATGGCGCATCCTGGCCGGATTCTGCGTCGTCGCGGTCGGAGACCTATTGGTGTCGGCATGGCTAACTGGACCAGCGGGCTTCAAGATCTATCTACAACTGTTGCTGCACTCACGGAATCCTCGACTCGGGTGGCCAAGCGAGCCGATAAGGGGATTGGCTTTTACCGCGGGCATACCCGATTTGAGATGCCTGCTAAATGCGCTGGCTTCCCATTTCTTATCCTCAACTTCGCTGACTTTGTTGTTAGTGTGTTTCTCGATTCTGTTGGTTCTATGGGCCGCCACCAAGCCAGCTAATTTTGCCCTCGCAATTCTAGTTGCGGTGCTGGTCAGCACCTGCGGACGGTTGAGTGATGCGGCCATATTAGTAGTCCCCATTGCAATGGTGCTTGATTCCCGCCTCGCCACGACCTCAGGAAGGCTTCGCCTATGGTCGAGAAATGTCGTTTGTTTTCTTTTTGCGGCTCCTTCTATGCTTTTTCTAGTGGGGGGAGGCTATTGCTGGCTTGCACTGCCAATGCTGTTTTTGCTGTTGCCTCTCAGATCCACCAGCGATTCACCGCCTCCGGACAACAACTGGTTCAACATTTCGGAGCGATTACGGACAAGGCCGGCCTAATCTAAACTCTGCCGAACGCGGAGTCTAGGCAAGTACGCGGGTTTTAGCAGAGATGCCGTCTTGAGAGTTGGACGAAGCTGGCTTTGCTGATTTCTTCAAATGCGCTGACGCCTTCTGTTGTGCTTCCAGGATTTCTTCAGTGGTCAGAGATTCGGCCAATCTCCTCTTCGCGGTAATGACGGCTTCTTTGATCTCGATCGCCGTCTGCTCCGATATCAGATACCACATATACGCTGTGACATCATTCTTTTCTATGCTCTTCCCCTGCGAGTACATCTCCGCTAAAGCAATTTGAGCATTGGGCAGACCTTGTTCTGCCGCTCTCTCATGCCAGGCCAGGTCGGGCCGCCCTCCGTCCATGCCTGGACTATTTGAGCTCTCCACTAATTGGGACGAAGGTTGGGTCAAGGTAAGACAAAGAAGTTCCATCCGGCTGGAGACGCCCAGCTTATCGAATACACGAAACAAGTAATTTTTCACCGTATGCTGACTCAATCCCAGTCGCTCCGCGATCTCCCGGTTGGTAAGTCCACCGGCGAGGCTGCGTACGACCTCAAGTTCTCGTCTGGAAAGAAGATCGAAACCCTTGGCATCAACTGCACGCACTGTTGGCGTGGCGGCGAGCGCATCGACAGCAAATGCAATCTGCTCACTGTTCGCCCATATCTGGCCAGCATGGACCTGTCGAACGCACTCGCCTAGGGTTTCAAGCGACTCGCAGTGATTGAATACCCCTCTTGCGCCGGCTTGGAAGGCTTCCAGAACGGTCTCCCGTTCGGACGAGTCCAGAAGGAGGACTAATCTTACCTTCGGAATCGCTCCCCGAAGTTCTCGTAGCGCTTCCAAACCGCGGATGGGGTCTTTGTCCAAATGCGAGCTGATCACACATACGTTCACGTTGTTCCGTTTGGCCGCCTCTGTCAAATTCGAAGAATGAGCGGGGATCACTTGGAGGTAAGAATCACGTTCCAGGGCTTCCGCCAGCAATTGGGTATGCATGCGAGTGCTGTCTGCCACCAATACCCGGATGACGTCGCGATTGGTCTGTTGTTCCTCGCGCTTGCTGTCTAGGTGCAAATATCTCTCCTAATTCCCTGGCAAAAAAACCGGATCGGATCTTAAGCACGCCGATGGCGAAAAGAGCTACTTCAAGTGCGGATGGAACGGCTCCCGAATTGGGGAAATATTTGCCGAAGTGTCCGCGCTCTGAAGAAATCCGCTGTGCACAGTGTAACGGAACCATACTGCTACATCAAAGAGGGAAGTTGAAAACTTTTGCATTACTACAGGGCTGGGGAGTCCAGCTTGGAATCGAGGCAAAGGCCTTGTCGAACGACAGACGCCGCGCGCGAGCAATTGGAACTCTTACTTCGATTCAATGTATTCTTTATCATCAACTTACAATGATTGCTTCGAGTCGTAGTTAATGCATAACAGACCTCCTAGGATTAAGGATTCCGTGCCTCCAGTCACATTCTTGAATGTCGTGGCTCATGAGCTCTATGGCACGGTGGTCAGGGGTCATGTAGACTAGAGACGCTTTACCTCTTGCAGTCCGTTGCAGCATTTCGTACTCTTAAAACCGAAGTCACTGGGAACCCCCAATTCCAGCATTGTTTTCCCCTCCCCTGTAAGAGACCATCAGTTTCCAGAGTAATTTTTGACCGGGTCACAGCTGCATGTGACTCAGAGGGCGAAGCTGTGAGCGCTGACACGATCCAATTGATTGAAACTTTCGTGAAAGACTCGCGTGCCAGAACCCGGGCAAATTAATTGGTACGCGGTTCAGACCCGCGCCCGCCACGAAAAGAGGGTTGCGGAGCGCTTCCGGGAGCAAGGTCTTCCCATTTTTCTGCCTCTGGTAAGCGAGATTCGCCGCTGGAGCGATCGTAAGAAAAC
The DNA here is from genome assembly GCA_963794195.1 of uncultured Acidobacteriaceae bacterium. Lineage (GTDB taxonomy): Bacteria > Acidobacteriota > Terriglobia > Terriglobales > Acidobacteriaceae > DATBAX01. The sequence continues at coordinate 236,310 of CAWCCU010000004.1, read as the reverse complement.
GGTCGAGCTACCACTGTTCGGCTGCTATGTCTTTGTAAAGGTTGCCGCCAGTCGAGAAGAACGCTTGCGGGTGTGCTGCGTGGATGGGGTCCTTAGGATCGTAGGGGGAAAAGGCGAAGGCTCCCCGATCCCGGACGACCAGATTGAGGCGGTTCGAACCATTACTTCGCAACAGTTGACATGGTCGGAGCATCCGTTCCTCAAAATCGGTCAACGAGTTCGAATAAAGAGCGGCGCCCTCAATGGCGTGGAAGGCATATTAGTCGGGCGAGATGGTGACCGGACCCTGGTGGTTTCTGTGGATGCGATCCAACGCTCTTTATCAGTGCGCATTGAGGGTTACGACGTAGAAACTGTGTAACCGCGTTTTTCCTAATAAATAGACTCTCCCCTTCCCACAAATGAAAATGTCCTTGCCGGATAACATGAATCAGGCCCCTCGGATATTGGTCGTCAGCAGAGAGCCGTCGGTGCTCACGCTGCTCCAATCCGTCGCTGAAGCCAACTCCTGGACAGTAGAGAGCGCCTTTAGCCGGTGGGAAGCTCTCGAGCTGGTTCAATCGGAAGACGCTCCTGGATTAGTGTTACTCGACCTGGTGCAAAGCGACGCCGACGGACTCCATACCCTGCATTGGTTGCGTCGAATTCGGCCGGACCTTCCCGTCATTGTGTTATCGCATTCCGAAAATGGTTCGCAGAAAACTGAAGCCATTCGCCTGGGTGCACATGATTACCTTTCCAGTCCGTTCGAAGAACACCACCTGACTCTGGCGATTGGGCGCCATCTAACGCTCGATTGCGGGGATGCGGAAATGGAAATCGGCAGCGAGAATATCGAGCAGGTTGACAATGAAATGTTCATGGTTGCCGCCAGTCCGGCAATGCGTCATCTGCGCGCTCAAGCGGAGTTGCTGGCGCACGTCGATACCCCGGTTTTGATTCTTGGCGAGCGCGACAGCGGCAAACACATTGTCGCCCGCTTGCTACACAAGCTTTCCATCCGCTCCGGCTCCCAATTCCTGAAAATCAGTTGCACGGCCCTTCCGGGCGATCTCCTCGAGAACGAACTGTTTGGGCAGGACAGGCGGGTTGTCGCCGGCGCCTCACGCACCACGCCGGGTAAGTTCGAGGTTTGCGAAAAAGGCACGATCTTCCTCGATGAAATTTCAGAAATGCCGGCCAGCCTGCAGAACAAGTTGATGAACATTCTTCAGGACAAATATTTCTTCCGGGTGGGGGGAGATACGAGAGTGGCTGCGGACGTTCGGATTTTGGCTGCGAGCCACACGAGGATTGAGCAACTCCTATCCGAAGGAAAAATGCGCGAGGATCTTTACTATCGGCTCAGCGCTTTCAGCATTTACGTGCCCCCGCTGCGAAAGCGGAAAGAGGACATTCCGCTTTTATTGGGCCACTTCATGAGCCGCCTGGCCAGACACTACGATATTCAGGCCAGGACCTTCTCTTCGGCAGTACTGCATGCCTGTCAAGCCTATACCTGGCCGGGAAACCTGAAGGAGTTAGAGAGTTTTGTGAAGCGCTATTTGGTGGTGGGTGATGAAGAACTGTCGCTTCGAGAGTTGGAGCGGAAGCTTACAGGGAACGGCGCGCCGGAACGGCCCGTAGCGCAGTTGGAACTGGTCAAAGGCCCAGAGGGAATCGGCAACCCCGGCGTGTCCGCTTCCAGCCTGAAATCGCTGGTCCAAAGCGTTAAAGGTGAGGCCGAAAAGCACGCCATCATAGGTGCCCTCGGACAAACCCATTGGAACCGCAAGGCCGCAGCCAGGTTGCTGAAGGTCAGTTATAGGACACTGCTTTACAAGATTCAGCAGTATAATTTAACTCCCCCGCCGACATATCTTCCGGAGATGGTTCCTGGAATCAAGAGCAATGGTCATGGGCAGTAATGGAAATCGCAGGCGGGATGATGGAGTCGCAATGACGAACGCTATAAAGCATCTTTCCTCCAAGCGGTGGATGGTGCTTTGCAGTTGCGCCCTTCTTTCTACCTTTCTGTCCAACCGCTCATGGGCACAGGCCGGACCCGCCGGCAATGTCACCAGTCCACCGCCGGTCGCTGAAGCCAACGCGAATGGCAAGGCCCATGACAACACCTACATCATAGGCAATGACGATGTATTGGCTATCAATGTCTGGAAGGAGCCTGACATTTCACGGTCGGTCCCGGTGCGATCGGATGGGAATATTTCTCTTCCGTTAGCCGGCGAAGTGCAAGCTGCGGGACATACTCCCCATCAACTGGAGGCTGAGATCGGCAGCAAGCTGAAGAATTACATTTCCGAACCGGAAGTCACCGTCATTGTCCTGGAAATCAAGAGCCAGAAGTTTAACGTCCTGGGCATGGTGACTCGTCCGGGCACGTATCCGCTGACGAACTCGATGACCGTTTTGGATGCGATTGCGCTGGCCGGTGGCTTTCGCGATTTCGCGAAACAAAAATCGATCTACATTCTGCGCGCGAACCCTGATGGAACGCAGGCGCACCTCGATTTCAATTACAAAGACGTCATCAAAGGTAAAAACGCGGCGCAGAACGTTAGGCTTCAGCCGCGAGATACGATCGTAATTCCGTGATCAGAAAATTATTCATTCGAGTCGGTCTGGGTCTCGTCATGATCGGCGTTAACTCACCTTTGTGGGCGCAGACAGATCCGACCAGCGCGGCTTCGGCTACGCCCGCCGATAGCGGCGCGATGGTCGCCCCGGCGCCGTTGAGCGGGGAAGGATATTCTCTGGAGTTTGCTTCCGAGGAGCCGCGTACTAATTACTTGCGCGGTGGCCTGGTCGTTGGCGCGGCCTATGACGACGATGTTTTGTCGTCTTCTTCGGGAAGCGCGCTCAGCGACGTCAGCTATACCGTATCGCCCACTGTCGCACTGGATCTGACGCGATCTCATTTCCATTGGAACTTGTCTTACGCGCCCGGATACGTTTTCTACCAGAAGTATTCGTCGCTCGATCAAGCGAACCAAAACGTCGCTACAAAATTCAGCTATCGCCTGAGTCCTCATGTGACCTTCACCGCTCAGGAAGTCTTCTCCAAGACCTCGGGTGGTTATGCTCAGCCCTGTGAGAGTCAAAGCGGTAGCCTGTGTGGCTCCTTGGATTCGCCCAACAGTTCGGTGGTCGCTCCGATCACCGATACCCTCAATGACGCAACCAATGCGCAGATTACCTATCAATTCAGCCCGGGAGGAATGATCGGAGCCACGGGTAATTTCTCCGAGCTACGTTATCCTGACCAGGCGGAAGCCCCTGGTCTCTACGGTTCGAGCGCAACCGGTGGCAGCGTTTTCTATACCCACCGGTTGTCAGGCAAGCATTACGTCGGAGCCACCTATCAGTATCAAAAGTACCTCAGTCATTCCAGCGCCGCAGTGGCTCAAGTGGTGCCGGCCACCGTCACTCAGAGCTTGATGCTTTTCTATACCCTCTACCTGCAACACAGCATTTCGTTCTCACTTTTTGGTGGGCCGCAATATTCGGACACTTATGGCTTGGTATTGCCCATCATCGGAGCTTTGCCCGCCTCGCACTCCTGGTCGCCCGGCGGCGGCGCAAGCGTAAATTGGCAGGGACAACATAACAGTCTGCTGGCCAGCTATTCGCGCAGAATCAGCGATGGTGGCGGGTTGCAGGGCGCGGTGAGCTTCAATGGCGCGAACGCGGCGATTCATCACAAGTTTAGCCCTTCTTTGAGCGGCACCATCAGCGCGGATTACTCGGTCAATAAAATTCTGGACGCAACGGTCCTGGATAACAGCGGCGGCCACACCGTTTCGGGAACCTGCACTCTGGAGCGTGCCTTTGGAGAGCATTTCAACATGGTGGCAGGGTATCTACGGATGCATCAGAGCTACGATGTCCCGGCTATTTCCATCGCTCCGAACCGCGATCGGGTGTGGCTCTCGGTCGGATATCAGTTTCAAAGATCGTTGGGAAGATAGGGAACTATGGCTGAAGATTTAGACGAGAAAAGCCCGCAGGGACTTGACCTAGGTCAAATAACGGGAATCATTCACCGCCGCCGCTGGCATTTTCTAATCCCGTTTTTCTTTGGATGGCTGGTGGTGTGGAGCGCGAGTTGGGTGCTGCCTTCCGTTTATAAGTCAGCGACCACAATCATTATTTTGCAACCCACTGTGTCCAAAGACCTGGTGCCGTCCAACGTAAACGACAATCTGCAGGATCGCCTGCAGAGCATTACCCAACAGATTCTCAGCCGGACCCGGCTCCTGCATATCATCGATACTTTGGATCTTTATCCCGCTCAGCGGGGAAAAGCCGCGCCTGATGCGATGGTGGACAGTATGCGGAAAGATATCGATATCGAATTAGTACGAGCTCCGGGAAGGGAAGAACTGACTTCGTTCAATGTTGCCTTTTCTTCACGTGATCCGCAGACCGCGCAACGAGTCACGAGTGAGCTTACCAACCTCTTCATCAACGAAAATCTGGAGATGCAGAATCAGGAATCCGCCGACACCACCAAGTTTTTCGAAAGTCAACTGGAAGAAGCCCGAAAGAATCTGAGCGAACAGGAAGAAAAAATCCGGATCTTCAAAGACCAGCATCCGACCGATCTGCCCGGTCAGCTGCAAAGCAACCTCGCGATCTTATCGGGCTTGCAGAATCAGTTGCAGACCGAAGACGATAATCTGAACCGGGCTAAACAACAGTCCGTCTATTACCAGTCTTTGATTGGGCAGTACCGGACCTTGCAAAGGTCGCCCAAGGGGCCGAGCGGTACCCCGGCCGGCTTGCCCGCGATAGATCAGGAGCTGGACAAATTGAGGGCCCAGCTCGCTGATTTGAGCGCCCATTACACGCCGCAACACCCTGACGTGCGAAAGCTGAAGCAGCAGATCGCGGAGACCGAAAAGACCCGTGACCAACTCGCCGCCAGCTTGAAATCGAATGCCGCGAATCCCCCGCCGGACAGCAGCACCACGAATTCCAATGGTGATATGTCCTTGGCTGAACTGCAGAGTCAATTGCAAGGTAATCAAATCGAAGTCACCAACCGCGAACATTCAATTGCAAATATCCAGACCAAGATCAACGACTACCAGGGACGGCTGGGACAGGAGCCGATCCGGGAACAACAACTCGCGGATTTGAGCCGCGGCTATGATCAATCAAAAGCGAATTTCGACGACCTGATGAAAAAGAAGAATTCTTCGGCGTTGGCTACGGATTTGACGGAGCGCCAGCAGGGACAGCATTTCCGGATGATCGATCCTCCCAGCCTGCCGGTAAAGCCTGATTTTCCGAATCGCCTTAAACTCTGCGGAATCGGTCTGGCGGTCGGCATCGTTTTGGGGGGCGCGTTTGCGGGTGGTAGCGAATTCATGGACGACCGCATTCACGATGAGAAGGAGTTCAAAGATCTGGTGCCAGTGGCTGTCATTTCAGAGATTCCCGAGGTGACCACCGTAGACGAGCAGATGCGACGGACCGTATCCGACCGATTGGCTTGGGCGGTTGGCAGCCTGGTATTTGCATGCATCCTCGTAGGATCAGCATTGAGCTACTTCCGAGGGTAGCTGGAGAAGTATGTACAAAGCTTTTTACAACCTGAAGCGAAACCCGTTCGAGATTAGCCCGGACCCCTCCTTTCTGTTTCCCACCCGGAGACACAACGAGGCATTGGCAGCCCTCTACTACGGGGTGCGCCGCCGTAAAGGTTTCGTGGTCATGACCGGGGAAGTGGGGACGGGCAAGACGCTGCTGGTGCGCTGCCTGTTGCAACTGCTCAATCGAAATGATGTGAGCTATGCCTATATTTTCAACAGCCGCTTATCGCCGCTGGAGTTTCTGCAATATGTGGCCGGAGACTTCGGACTGCCGGCATCGGGCAAGAACAAAAGCGAATTGCTGATGGAGTTGAGCAATTATCTGATTGCGCGACATCTTAAGAAGCTGACTACCGTGCTGGTGGTCGACGAAGCCCATCATGTGTCTACGGAAGTTCTGGAAGAAATCCGGCTGTTGACCAATCTGGAAACGACGCAGGAAAAGCTCTTGCAAATCCTGCTGGTGGGACAGCCCGAGCTGGACGAAAAACTTGACTCCGTCGAATTGCGGCAATTGAAGCAGAGAATTGCGCTGCGCTCGCAGCTGGAAGCGTTAAGCCTGGACGAGACTCGCGGCTACGTTCATCGCCGTCTGGAGCTGGCCGGCGCGAGTCCGGAAGGCGCGGTGCTTTTGTTTCCGGAAGAGACAATCGAAAGAATCCATAGGCATTCCCGGGGAATTCCGCGTCTCATTAATACCATTTCCGAAAACGCCTTGATCACCTCTTTTGCCCAGCAGCTAGTCAGCGTTGCGCCCTCGATCGTGGATGACGTGGCTTCTGATTTCCGCCTGGACGTCGTAAGTCCGGCGCCGGCGGAACGCCTTAAAAATGAGAACAAAAGCGACAATAGCGAAGCTTTGGAAGCGGTCAAGACTTTGCTGAACCTGCACGACTATCTTAAGAAAATGCGAGCGAACGAACCCGAACCTGTAGTAGCTGTAACCCCGCGGGCCCAGTAAATATGAGCAAAATATTTGAAGCTTTACAACGGTCCGAAGAAGAGCGTTCCGGAACTTCATTTGCGGATTCTTCGCTGGCCACGGAATTGTTGCAGCGGGCGGAACAGGCGTCTGCGGGAATCGCCCCTGGGCGAATTGCTCCGGCGGAAGTGGTTCGCGAAGAAACCGGGCCCAGTGAATTCACTGAGTGTCCGCGCATCCCGATCAGCATTCTTCACGGCAGCCGCCTGGTGTGTTTAAGCGACGATGAAAGTCTGGCCGCCGAAAAGTTCCGCTTTCTGGGCGTTCGGTTGCGGCAGATTCAGCAAACCCGCCCGCTCAAGAAAATCCTGATTACCAGCACCATTCCAGAAGAAGGCAAAAGCGTGGTTTCCGGCAATCTGGCGGCTGTGCTGGCCCGTAGAAAACAGCAAAGAACTTTGTTGCTGGAGGGTGATCTGCGGCGACCCGTTTTGGGAGCTCGATTTGGTCTGCCCAAACTCACCGGGCTCACGGAATGGTTGCAGGGAGAGCCGCGGCCCATGACCAGCATCTATCATTTGGACGGAGCAGGCTTTTGGTTCTTGCCCGCCGGACACCCCTCTGAAAACCCTTTAGAACTAATGCAGTCGGGAAGGCTATCTAGTTTAATTGAACAGTTGACTGCATCATTCGATTGGATCATAATCGACTCTCCTCCGGTGCTTCCCTTGGCCGATACCAGCCTCTGGGCGCGATTGGTGGATGGCATACTTTTGGTGGCGCGCGAAGGTGTAACCCAAAAGCGCCAGTTAAAAAGAGGCTTAGAGGCCTTGGATCAATCGAAATTACTTGGTATGGTATTGAACAGCAGTAAGAATACTGACCACGAGAATTATTACCAGCGTTACAGTCCCGTGGCAGCGACAACACTGCAGAATGGTTTTCAGGAAGATCCCCCGTCTTCGCGTAACCAGTAAGTTCTGCTGTACAGATGTTTCACGATAGACAGTCCCTCCCCAGACAGTCTCAAGGAGCGTCATGTCACAGCTCACAGACAATTTGTTTGTTCTTGCGCCGCGCACAAAAGAAGAAGGCCGGGCAGAAACAGGAGAGGTAGTCGTGAATCCACGTCGCACCAGTCCGAGGGCAAGTTTTTTGCCGGACCGCGCCCACGCAGTTCCCGACCACGGCCTCTTGGAAGAAGCCTCTTTCCACAAAATGATTTCGCGTGAACGAAAAAGAACGGAACGATCGCGCAAGCCGTTCTTACTGATGCTTCTGGATTTGGGCAACCGTCTTCCAGTGGACAAGAATGGCAAAGTGCTTGACCAGATTCTTTCGGCACTTTCGTTGACTACGAGAGAAACCGACATTACCGGCTGGTACAGCACACAATCGGTGGTGGGCGTGATGTTCACCGAAATCAGCATCGACGATAAATCGTCGAGTCTGACTTCGATGGTGAACCGGGTAAGTGAAACCCTGCGCTCCAATTTAACCGCAGTGCAATTTAATCAGATTGCCATCAGCTGCCATCTGTTTCCCGAAGATTGGACACACGAGCTCCCGGCGCGCCAGAGCAATCCGACGCTTTATCCTGATTTGTCCAAACGCGACGAGTCGCGAAAACTGTTTTCGGTCCTGAAACGGGTAATGGACATTGTGGGCAGCGCGCTGGCCCTGACGTTGTTCCTGCCGTTTTTTCTCTTGATCGCGGCCCTCATCAAGCTGAGCTCGCGAGGTCCGGTTTTCTTCCGGCAGAACCGCGTCGGCCAGCATGGCGTGCCCTTTGTGTTTTTGAAATTTCGCTCGATGCATGTGAATAACGATCCTACCGCGCACAAGGAATATGTGCGGCAGTTGATTGCCGGTCAGTCCGACCGCAAGAATTCCGCTACCCAGAGTGACGGGGTTTACAAGATGACCAATGATCCCCGCATCACTAAAATCGGAGCGTTCTTACGGCGCAGCAGTTTGGACGAAGTTCCTCAATTCATTAATGTCTTGCGAGGCGAAATGTCTTTGGTAGGACCGCGCCCTCCCATCGCTTATGAAGTCGAAGCCTACGACCTCTGGCATCGCCGCCGGGTGTTGGAAGCGAAGCCCGGCATTACTGGTCTCTGGCAGGTGCACGGACGAAGCCGGGTGACCTTCGACGAAATGGTTCGTCTGGATTTACATTATGCGAAAACCTGGTCGCCCTGGATGGATGTAAAGATCCTGTTCCGCACTCCAGGTGCGATGTTTGGTGGCGCGCACTAAGCCAGCTCTTGAATTCTCTTTAAACCTCCCTGTTCTGAATGCCTCTCCCTATTACTGTTCCATTTTCGTTTCAAATCAAAAATCCAATTGTCGACAGTTGACCCGCTGTCATCGGAAAAAACTCATGATTAAGTTTGGTGTCATTGGATACGGGTATTGGGGTCCGAATGTGGTTAGAAACCTTGACCAGTTGGATGGGTCTCAAGTGGTGGCGGTCTGCGATAAAAGCCCCACCTCACGAAAACGAATACAGAAGGCGCATCCTAACGTTAAGGTCACGGCGGAATCTTCCGAGCTCGTGACGTCCACCGAGATCGACGCCATTGCCGTGGTAACGCCGGTTTGGACGCATTATGAGCTGGCCAAAGCCGCTCTCGAAAATGGCAAGCACGTATTTGTCGAAAAGCCATTTACCAGCAACGCGGCCCAGGCGGAAGAACTCATTAATCTTGCGGAAAAGAAAAATCTGAAGATCATGGTCGATCACACCTTCCTGTTCACTGGAGCGGTGAAAAAGATCAGCCAGCTTGTGGACGAAGGCGCGCTCGGCAAGTTGTACTACTACGACTCCACCCGGGTGAATCTCGGACTTTTCCAGCATGACGTGAACGTGGTGTGGGACCTGGCTCCTCACGATCTTTCCATCATCGATCATCTCATCGAGGAAAGTCCGGAAGCAGTCTCGGCCACCGGGCAGACCCACTTGAACGGACACGAAGATGTCGCTTTCATCACCATCTATTTTCCCAACAAGATCATCGCGCACATCAATGTGAATTGGCTGTCGCCGGTGAAAGTCCGTACCACGCTGATCGGCGGCGAGAAGAAGATGCTGGTTTGGAACGATCTGGAAGCCGACGAGAAAATCAAGATTTACGACAAAGGCGTACACATCACGACCCGGCAAGGACTCTACAACTTGCTGGTGAACTACCGCTCAGGCGATATGTGGTCTCCGCAGTTCGAGCAACTGGAAGCCCTCCGCCAGGAATTAGGCTATTTCCTCGAGTGCATTACCGAGAATCAAACTCCCAAGAATGACGGCAAAGCGGGTCTGCGTGTGGTCAAAATGCTTGAGGCAGCCACGGTGTCGCTGGCAAACGGGGAGAACTGGTTTATCTGTAACCTGCTTTACTTCCGCTCTTAGCCTCCAGCCTAATGACCGAACTGTTTTATCTGCGTCCCAACGTTGTTGTCGAGCCTTTGGTACACCATTGGTATGCCTGGTCGCACTTGATCGCACCCGCAACGGCAGCCAGGAACGCCACCGAACGCCATTTGCGGATTATCGATTCATTTCTGCAATCGCCGGAAGCGCATGCCGCGGCCGTCAAGAATCCAAAAATGCTGGGCGGCCCGTTCGTGGATCTGCCGGACGAAAGAATTGAAGACGTTAGAAAGCTGGCGGCCGAAACCAGACAATCGAACCTGATGGAACTTTCTCGCGCTATTTGCGAGTTGGACGAAATCCTACGCGCTAAGGCCACCGGGTACTCTCTGGAAGCCCTTTACCAGGAGGTTCCAGAAATATTGCAGGGTTATGTGGAATTGGTTTACGACCTGCACAACAATCCCTCATTTCGGCTCATTGAACCTCTTCTGTACAAGAGTCCTTATTACGATCCCGCAACCCAGACCCTCATGCTATCGCTGATCAGCGAGGACGAGCGGCCATTTGTTTTGAGCACGCCGCGCTTCAAGGAAGATGGGAATGTGCATCTGAAAATCCCGTTTGCCAGTGAAAAAGTTGATTGGTTGTTCAAATTAAAAGATGAGCCAGCAACGTTTGCGGAAATCAAGAAAATGCTGAATCTGGCGGACGAAGATGAGGAAGTCTTCCGTTCGTTCTTAACCGCCACACCGCCGCGCCGGTATCCGAAGTACGAAGGCAAGGGCGCGCGCTGGCGGTACTTCGGACACGCCTGCATTCTGCTCGAAGCCGGAGGCTCCAGCATCCTGATGGACCCGGTGCTGAGTTATACCTACGAAAACAACATTTCGCGTTACACCTATGAAGACCTTCCTCCGGTGATTGATTGCGTTCTGATCACTCATAATCATCAGGACCATCTGCTCTTTGAGACCCTGCTGCAATTGAGATCGAGGATTGGCACCATCGTGGTGCCGCGGAATGCCGGCGGATCGTTGCAAGATCCTTCGATGAAGTTGATTCTCAAGAATTGTGGTTTCAAGAATGTCGTTGAGATCGAGGAGATGGAGCAGTTGCAGTTCGGCCCACTTGAACTGACCGGCCTTCCGTTTCTCGGCGAGCACGGCGATCTGGACATTCGTACAAAGATGGCCTATCTGGCCCGCGTCGGTGGTCACTCGCTTCTGTTCGCGGCCGATTCCTGCAACATCAGTCCGAAAATGTATGAACACGTGCATGCGTTGACGGGAGATGTGGATGTGCTGTTTGTCGGCATGGAATGCGATGGGGCTCCAATGTCCTGGCTTTACGGGCCGTTGCTCACTGAAAAGATGGAAAGGAGTAAAGACCAGTCGCGAAGGCTGGCCGGTTCCAATTTCGAGCGGGCGCAAGGCATCGTCGATCAGTTTCGGTGCAAGGAAGTTTATGTCTATGCCATGGGCCAGGAGCCGTGGCTGAACTACGTGATGAGCGTGAAATATACCGAGCAGTCGAATCCCATCATTCAGTCAAACAAGCTGATCACAAATTGCCGTCAACAGGGTAAGGTGGCCGAGCGGCTTTTTGGTGAACGAGAAATCCTGCTCGCGTAAGCCTTTCCGGTTAATCAGAATCACACCCCATGGCAACAACGCTCCCTACATCTCATACGCTGAACGAAGCCGAACGGCGGCAGTTGCTGTCTGAGTGGAACAACACGCAGACGGAGTATCCCCGTGATCTTTGTATTCAGCAAGTCTTTGAACAGCAGGCCGCACAGCGTCCGGATGCCGTGGCTCTGAAGTTCCGTGATCAGCAAATGACTTACGGCCAGCTTAATGCCAGAGCGAATCAGGTGGCTTATCGCCTGCGAGAACTTGGCGTCGGGCCCGAAGTCATGGTTGGGACATTGTTAGAACGATCGCTAGAGATGGTCGTTGGGCTGTTAGGAATCCTGAAGGCTGGCGGAGCATTTGTTCCGCTGGATGCGAGCTATCCCGCGGAACGATTGGCCTTCATGGCGGCCGACACCAAGGCGCCGGTGATGCTGGTGCAATCCAGAGTTGCATCGAGAATGGATGGTAAGGGCTGGACAAACGCGATCAAGGTCTCGCTCGACGGAGAAACTTCCGAAATTGATCGACAAAGCAGTGAGAATCCGACCCACTTAACTACGGCCGAAAATCTGGCATACGTGATGTACACGTCTGGTTCGACCGGGCAACCGAAAGGTGTGATGGTCAACCATCGCGCGGTGGTACGGTTGGTCAAGAATACAAATTATGTCGAACTGGGGAATCGCGAGACTTTTCTTCAGTTCTCTCCGATTTCTTTTGACGCTTCCACGCTGGAAATCTGGGGCCCGCTGCTCAATGGCGGTTGTTTGGCTATTATGCCGGCGGAAGTACAAGCGCTATCTGAGATTGGCGCGGCGATCCGCCAGCATGGTGTTACTTCCATGTGGTTGACTGCGGGCTTGTTCAATGTGATGACAGAACAGCGCCTGGATGACTTGCGGCCGTTGCGTCAATTGCTGGTTGGTGGGGACGCGCTTTCACCCGTCCATGTGCGAAAGGCCATCGAAGGCCTGCCCGGATGCAAGCTGATCAATGGCTACGGTCCAACCGAGGGCACCACCTTTACTTGTTGCCACACGATTTCGCAGAACGACTCGCTGGGTACTTCAATTCCGATCGGCCGGCCGATTGCCAACACGCAGGTTTATCTACTCGATTCCGAGAATGAGCTGGTGCCGGTGGGTTCTGAAGGCGAATTGTGCATCGCCGGTGACGGACTGGCGCGTGGCTACCTGAACCAACCTGAACTGACTGCGGAAAGATTCGTTCAGCATCCTTTCAGCAATCAGCCTGGGGCGCGGATTTACAAAACCGGCGACCTGGCCCGGTATCGTCCGGATGGCATTATCGAATTTCTGGGCCGCCTCGACGGTCAGGTGAAAATCAGTGGTTATCGCATCGAGTTGGGTGAGATTGAGACCGTGCTGATGCACCACCCTAATGTGAAATCGGCGGTTGTGCTGGCCAGACAGGATGCACCCGGGGAAAAAAAGCTGGTGGCGTACGTAGTGGCCCAGCCGCAAGGCTGCTCGTCTAGCGGGCTTCGCGATTTCTTGCAAGGGAAGCTACCTCCCTACATGTTGCCAACGGCATTTGTGCTTATGAGTTCTCTGCCGCTCTCGCCCAACGGAAAAGTGGATCGCGCGGCGTTGCCCGTGCCTGAGGTCGTGTCCAGCGTCACAGCTGAGACGCCAGTTTCATCGTTGACTGAGATCGAAAAAAAGATTGCCGCTGTCTGGCAGCGCGTATTGGGACTGAAGCTAGTGAACGTGGAAGATAATTTTTTTGATGTCGGTGGGGATTCCCTGCAACTGCTCGAAGCCCATGCCGAACTGCAGAAAACGGTAAGTGCCGAGCTCGTGGTCACCGATTTATTCGAATATCCCACGGTTCGCGCACTGGCCAAGCATTTAGGCGGGTCCCAGAATTCTTCGGCAATTACCGAAGCCCAGGAACGTGCCCGCAAGCAGCAGCAAATGTGGACACGGCAAAAACAATCCCGGACACGTTAGATTTCATGAGCCAGATAGAAACCCCAGACAATTCGAACGGAATCGCCATCGTTGGCATGGCGGGGAGATTCCCCGGCGCCAAGGATGTCCACGAGTTCTGGAAGAACCTCGCCAACGGCGTGGAGTCTATTTCCAGGCTGAAGAATGAGGACCTCGAAATCGGGGATGCCGCGCTTTGGAATCAGCCTAATTTCGTCAAAGCCCGGGCCATTCTCGACGACGTCGAAATGTTCGATGCCAATTTCTGGGGAATGTACCCGAAGGAAGCCGAGACCACCGATCCCCAGCATCGGGTTTTCATGGAATGTGCGTGGCAGGCCCTGGAAGATGCAGGATACGATTCGCAGGCCTACAAGGGCGCGATCGGCGTGTTTGCCGGTAGCAGCATGAACACCTACTTCTTACGTAATTTGTGCAGCGACCGCGATTTTGTCGAAGAGTTCACACGAACTTATCAGGTAGGCTCCTATCCCGCGCTGGTTGGCAATCATATTGATTTTTTGGCCACTAAGATCGCCTACCGCCTGAATTTGCGGGGGCCTGCTTACACCATTCAGTGTGGATGTTCGACGTCCCTGGTGGCCGTCTGCCAGGCTTGCCAGAGTTTGCTCACCTATCAGTCGGATATGGCGCTGGCGGGCGGAGTTTCGATCAGCTTCCCGCAAAAACGTGGATATCTGTATCAACCGGATGGAATGGTCTCTCCAGACGGCCATTGCCGGACTTTCGACGTGCAGGCGCAGGGAACGGTGTTCGGCAGCGGTGCCGCCGTTGTGTTGCTGAAGCGACTGGAAGACGCAATCGCCGATGGCGATCACATCCACGCGGTCATCAAGGGTTTTGCCCTGAATAACGATGGCTCAGCCAAAGTCGGCTTTGCCGCCCCCAGCGTCGAAGGGCAGGCGGAAGTTATCGCGATGGCACAGGCAGCTGCGGGGGTTTCGCCGGAATCGATCAGCTATATCGAGTGTCACGGTACGGGCACGCCGCTCGGCGACCCCATCGAAGTGGCGGCCGCGACCAAAGCATTTCGCGCCGGCACCAAAGCCAAAGGCATTTGCGCCATCGGAACGGCCAAAACTAATGTCGGCCATCTGGACATCGCCGCAGGCGCCACCGGTCTGATCAAGACTGTGCTGTCTATGGAAAATGGGCAGCTTCCCGGGACCCTACACTTCACGCAGCCGAATCCTAAACTTGCTCTTGAAGAGAGTCCGTTCTATGTGAACTCAAAGCTCACGGAATGGAAACGAAACGGCGGACCGCTTCGAGCGGGCGTGAGCGCGTTCGGAGTGGGCGGCACCAACGCACACGTCATCGTGGAAGAATCGCCGGCCGTCCCTGAAAGTAAATCAAGCCGCGAATCTCAACTTCTGGTGCTCTCCGCCAAAACTCCTACGGCCTTGGAGCAGGCCGGTATCAATTTAGTTGAACACCTAAAGAAGAACAGCAAACTAAGCCTGGCGGATGTCGCTTACACCCTGCAAATTGGTCGCAAGCCGTTTGAGCATCGGCGCTTTCTTGTAGCTAGCAGCAATGCCGCTGCGATTCAGGCATTGGAGACTTCCGATAGCAAACGTACCGGTATAGCCAAGCAGGCGCGTCCGTCCGTGGTGTTCATGTTTCCCGGACAAGGCGCGCAATACCACCAGATGGGTGGGCGACTCTATGAGTCGGAGCCGGAATATCGCAAATGGGCGGACGAATGCGCCGATATCCTGAAGCCGCTATTGCCTCAGGATCTCCGCGAAGTCCTGTACGCAAATGCAGGCGATGCCGATGTGCAAAAGTTTCTGACCTCCACAGTCTTTGCGCAGCCTGCGATTTTTGTGACGGAATTTGCGCTGGCCAAGTTGTGGATGAGCTGGGGCATTCTTCCTGAGGCCATGATTGGCCACAGCGTGGGTGAATTCGTCGCTGCTTGCCTAGGCGGCGTGTTTTCTCTGCAAGACGCTTTGCATCTGGTCGCCAGTCGTGGACGCATGATGCAGAGTCTGCCTGGCGGATCCATGCTGGCCGTTCGCTTGCCGGAAGCGGAAACCCGCGCTCTGTTGACTCCGGAAGTTTCCATCGCAGCCATCAACAGTCCTGGCCTTTGCGTCGTATCCGGACCGACTGCGAGAATAGAGAAATTAGAAAACACGCTCACGGAGCGGAAGGTGATGTCGCGCCGTTTGCATACGTCGCATGCCTTCCACTCCCCCATGATGGACCCGGTGATCGGACCGTTCACTGAAGTGGTCCGGCAGATCAAGCTCAATCCCACTGCAATTCCTTACGTTTCTGGAGTGAGCGGCGAGTGGGTCACTCCCGAGCAGACTACGGATCCTCGATATTGGGCCACGCATTTGCGTGAGCCGGTAAGGTTTGCCGATGGCTTGACCAGTCTCGCCACCATGCAAAACGCGGTACTGCTGGAAGTGGGTCCGGGGAACACTTTGAATACGCTGGCGCTGCAGCACCCAGCGAAGAAGCCTGATCAAGTTGTGCTCCCGTCTCTACCCGATTCTGCGCGTGCCCTTACCGACAGCGAGAGCATGCTCAATGCGCTGGGCCGCCTGTGGATGGCCGGAGTGCAGCCTGACTGGACGGGATTTCATAAGAATGACCGGCTGCATCGCGTGTCGCTTCCAACTTATCCCTTTGAACGCAAACGATATTGGGTCGAACCAAAAGTTTCGGCAACCAGCGCCGTTTCCCAAAATTCAGAATTGAATTCAGTAGTTATCGAAGCACCGTCCCGCCCCCCAGCGGAAGACATGATGGCTGCTTCCGAAATCAACCAAGGAAATGAACTCATGAGCGAGTCTACGGCAGGGGTGAGTTCCGCTGTCTCCAGGCGGGAAACAATCGAAAAGGCTTTATTGGCGATGTTTCAGGATCTGTCCGGCATCAATGCCGCAGACATGGATCCCAGCGCCAGCTTCATGGAACTGGGATTCGACTCCTTGTTCCTGACCCAGGCGACCCAGGAATTGCAGGGCAAATTCGGAGTCAAAATAACCTTCCGGCAATTGCTCGATCAGGAATCAAGCATCGGTGCATTAGCGCGATACATCGACTCCAAGCAGCCGGCCGAGGCGGTCGGGCCGGTTGCAACTTCAGTGGCGAAGCAAGTTTCGACGGCAGGGTCATCCAGCGCTTCAATGCCGGCAATGGCTATGCCTTTATCTTCGGCCTCGTCCAACTCGATCGAAGCCATGATGAAGGAACAGATTCGCGCCATGTCGGAATTAATGACGAGGCAGCTTGAAGTTCTTCGCGGCTCCGGCGTGGCATCAACCGCTTCTGCAGCCAATGCCAATATTCTCGCACCGGCAGCCACCGTTCCACTCGCGCAACCTGCGGCGCAGGCAGCCGATGCCGTCAAGGAAGAACCCAAAGCATTTGGTCCGTACAAACCACCGACCAAGGGAATTTCGGGTGGCCTGACTCCGGCGCAGGAAAAGCACATCGCCTCGCTCATTGACCGCTACAGCAAAAAAACGGCCGGCTCCAAGAGCCTCACTCAGAAGTATCGCCGCGTGATGGCCGATCCACGAGTCGTTTCCGGCTTCCGCGCGCAGTGGAAAGAAATCGTCTATCCCCTGGTCACCGACCGTTCCGAGGGATCGAAACTCTACGATGTCGATGGCAACGAATACATCGACATTCTGAACGGATATGGGCCCACCGTTTTTGGACACAAGCCGAAGTTCGTGACCGACGCGGTGCATAAACAATTGGATCTTGGTTTTGAAATCGGGCCGATGTCGCCTCTGGCGGGTAAAGTGGCCGAGATGGTTTCCGAATTCACCGGCATGGAGAGGGTGGCATTTACCAACACCGGATCGGAAGCCGTTCTGTGCGCCATTCGCGTCGCCCGCACTGCCACTGGACGCAGCAAAATCGTGATGTTCACCGGCGACTATCATGGCATGTTCGATGAAGTGCTGATCCGCGGCGTCAAGCGTCCCGGCCAGCCGCCGCGTTCCATTCCCATCGCGCCCGGAATTCCTTCTCAGGCGGCGGAAAATATTGTAGTGCTCGATTACGGTACGGCGGAATCACTCGAATATATCCGCGCTCACTGCAGCGAATTCGCGGCCGTCATGGTAGAGCCAGTGCAGAGCCGGCATCCCAACTTGCAGCCACGCGAGTTCTTGCACGAACTTCGAAAGATCACCGCGGAATCCGGAACAGTTTTTATTTTCGATGAAGTTGTCACCGGCTTCCGGACCCACCCGGGTGGCGCACAAGCGATTTTCGGTATCCGCGCTGACCTGGCGACCTACGGCAAGATTATCGGCGGTGGCTTGCCGATCGGCATTCTGACCGGCAAAGCTCAGTTCATGGACACGCTCGATGGCGGCATGTGGCAGTATGGCGACGATTCTTTCCCGGAAGTGGGCGTCACCTTCTTCGCTGGAACCTTTGTCCGCCATCCCCTGGCTCTGGCCTCCACCTACTCTGTCCTTCAGCACCTGAAGCAAGAAGGTCCGCAACTGCAAGAGCGCCTCAACGACAAAACCGGCAAAATGGTGGCGCGAATCAACGCCTACCTGCAACAGCGCCAGCTGCCGGTCAAGATCGAAAACTTCTGCAGCATCTTCTTTTTCAGTTTTCCCGCCGAAATGCGCTTTGGCAGCCTGTTCTACTACCACATGCGCGAGAAGGGAATTCATGTGCAGGAAGGCTTCCCGTGCTTCCTCACGACCGCCCACACCGAAGCCGACATCGCGCGAATTGAAAAAGCCTTCCAGGACACCATCGCGGAAATGCAAGCTGACGGCATGTTGCCGGGAGCGGATTCGACGAGCCGAGCTTCTGAAATTCTCCCGCAACCGATTGTTGCCAAGGCAAGCGGGTTGGCTCTTAATGCGCCGGTCACCGAAGCCCAGAGAGAGATATGGCTTTCCGACCAGCTCGGCGCGGACGCGTCTTGTTCCTACAACGAATCATTTTCACTTCTCTTAAAAGGCGACCTGGACCAAAACGCACTACGAGATTCCGTCGCAGAAATCGTCAATCGCCACGAAGCCCTGCGCGCCACATTCAGTGAGGACGGCGAACAAATCAGGATTGCCTCATCTCTCGCTGTCGAAATTCCGCTGATTGATCTCTCCAGGCTTTCGCCGGCCGCACGGCAGAAGAGTCGCGCCGAAATCCTGGCGGAAGACGCTCGTACCGCTTTTGATCTGGTTCGCGGACCGTTGGTACGGATCAAACTCCTACAGCTCGAGGCGCAGTCGTACGCTTTAATCTTCACCAGTCATCACATGGTGTGTGACGGATGGTCGACCAACGTCATTCTCGACGAACTCACCCAGTTGTATGCGGCGAAAGTGGAAGGCCGCTCCATCAATCTTCCCCAGCCTAAGTCTTTCCTCGAGTACGCGCGTGAACAGAAACAGCAACAAAGCTCTTCTGAGATCAGGCAAGTCGAAGAGTATTGGCTAAAGCAGTTTGAAAAGCCTGCACCGGTCCTTGAATTGCCGACGGACCGTCCTCGGCCGGCGATGAAGAGCTTTGCAGGAGCCACCTATCGCACCACGGTCCAGGCCGACTTCTATCGTGACATCAAAAAGGCTGGAGCACAGCGCGGGTGCACGCTATTTGTGACATTACTCGCCGCTTATGAATTGCTGATGTGCCGGCTCGCCAACCAGGATGATGTAGTCGTCGGAATTCCCGCGGCCGCGCAGGCATTGCTGGAAGGGAACTCGCTGGTAGGCCACTGCGTGAATTTTCTGGCCCTGCGTGCCCAGCTCAATAAAGATCTTTCCTTCGCCGATTTCGCCAAGCAGGTCAAACGAACTGTTCTGGATGCCTACGACAATCAAAACTATACCTACGGCACACTGGTGCGAAAGCTGGGAATTCCCCGGGATCCCAGCCGCCTGCCTCTGATCGAGGTGCAATTCAATCTCGAAAAGATCGGGGCAGCTCTGAACTTCCCCGCACTTCAAGTCAGCGTAGACCCCAATCCAAAGGCCTTCGTGAACTTCGACCTCTTCTTGAATGTGGTGGAAAGCGAACAGGGCCTGAGCATCGATTGCGATTACAACTCCGAACTATTCGATGAGACCACGATTGCCCGTTGGCTGTCGCATTACAAGACGCTGCTGCAGGAATTTGTGGCAGATGCGTCGCGCAGTGTAATGCGGGTGCCGCTGTTGACGGTGGCCGAACAAAATCAACTGGTCAATGATTGGAATGCGACGCAAGTGGATTATTCCACCACTCAAAAAGTCCACGAGTTGTTTGAAGAACAGGTGGCACGCACGCCAGAGAAAGTTGCTCTGGTGTTCGAGAACAAGCAAATCACCTACCGCGAGCTTGATCAACGGGCAAATCAGCTTGCGCATTACCTGCAGGCATTCGGAGCGGGACCCGACAAGAAGGTCGGGCTTTTTGTGGAACGCTCGCTGGAAATGCTCGTCGGATTGCTGGGCATCCTCAAGTCCGGCGCATGCTATGTGCCGCTTGATCCCACGCATCCGAAATCAAGAATTGAACACATTCTAAGTCAGGCAGAAAGCCCGATCGTTGTCACGCAGAAAAGTCTTTCCGCTGGACTTGCCATTCCATCCAAACTTGTCTGCCTGGATTCTGACTGGACCAAGATTGAATCCCAACCGGTTACCAAACCCAGCGAGCGGGCGTCCTCCAGCAACACCTCCTACGTCCTGTTTACTTCCGGTTCCACCGGAAAGCCGAAGGGCGTGGAAGTGAGCCATCGCTCCCTGGTCAATCTGCTAAAGTCCGCGCAGAAAAAGCCGGGCATGCGAGCAGAAGACACAGTCCTGTCGGTCACCACCATCTCCTTTGACGTCGCTACCGGCGAATTGCTGGTGCCGCTATGCAGGGGAGCGCGGGTCGTAATTGCCAACGTTGATACAGTCACTGACGGTTCGCTGCTGAAAGCAGAAATGGAGAAGCATAAAGTCACCTCCATTACGGCCACTCCGGGAACCTTTCGGCTATTGGGGGAAGCTGGCTGGAAGAGTCATCCTGGCCTGACCATTTGGTGCACCGGCGAAGCCTTGCCCCGCGAACTAGCGAACACTTTGCTTGAGGGCGGCGCTGAGTTGTGGGACATGTACGGACCCACGGAGACTACCATCTGGTCAGTCGGTGGTCCGGTGCAATCCGGACCCGGGCCAGTACCAATCGGTCGGCCTGTGGACAATACTCAACTTTATGTGGTCGACGAATTTGCTGCTCCGGTACCCATTGGAGTGGCTGGAGAACTCTGGATTGGCGGTGACGGCGTGGCGCGGGGATATCTCAACGATCCCCAACTTACATCCGAAAAATTTATTGCCGACCCCTTCCGCGGTGGCGATGCCCGCATTTATCGCACCGGCGATCTTGTCCGTTATCGCATCGACGGTACGCTCGAATACCTGGGCCGCATCGATCGCCAGGTAAAAGTGCGCGGTTTCCGAATTGAGTTGGGCGAAATCGAATCTGTACTGAACGGCGCCCCGGGCATTCATGAGTCCGCGGTCATCGTGCGAGAGGACGCTCCGGGAGATCGTCGGTTGGTCGGGTATTACGTTCCGGCAGGCAAGCTCATTCCCTCTCAAGCGGACTTGAAAACTTATCTCGGCCAAATTCTGCCGGATTACATGGTTCCTTCCGCATTCGTCAAGTTGGACGCGCTACCCCGTACGCCGAACGGCAAGCTCGACAAACGCGCATTACCAGCCCCGAATTTCTCGACCGCGAAAGCTTCCGCCGAAGTGGCCGGGCCGCGCAATCCGGAAGAGCGGAAGATGACGGAAATCTGGGCCGAGGTCCTTCGTCTGAAAACGGTTGGGATTGACGACAACTTATTTGAGCTGGGTGCGGACTCTCTGCACGTGTTCCAGATCGTTGCCCGGGCCGGCAAAGCCGGCATGAAGATCACTCCCAGAAACGTTTTGCAGTTGCGCACCGTGCGGGCAATCATGAAAGAAGTGAAACCCGCGAATGGCAGCGGCGCTGAGAACGGCGCCACCAATGCTCCTGCCATTGCCCCGGTTTCGCGGGACAAGTATCGCCTGACCAAAACTAAGCCGTGAATCCAGTAAATTCTCAACTCGAAGCAGAACGCCAAGCCAGTCCAAAGCCACCTGATGATCAGATGGCCGGAGTGTTTTCCGGGGATGTGTTTGCGCTGCCGGCTTCGCCCGCCCAGGAACGATTTTGGGCGTTTGAAGCCGCCTTTCCGATAAGCCGCGTCTGGAACGTGGCCGTGCGCTGGTCTTTGCGTGGTCCCTTGAAAGTTGAAATCATCCGGCGCGCGATCAACGCGGTGTGCGCCCGGCATGAGGCGCTCCGCAGCTGTCTTGAACTGCAATCGGGAGAGCTGATTCAGAAAGTTGCCTCCGCTGTTGATCTGTACCTCCCGCTGCACGATTTGCGTGCATTGCCCGAGGCTGAGAAGGAAGCCGAAGCGGAACGCATCACGCTCGAAGACGCACGGCGAAAGTTTGATCTCTCGAACGGCCCGCTCATTCGCGCCCAGCTTTTGCAGCTTGAGAACGAACATCACATTCTGCTGATCACGGTACATCATGCCATCGTCGATGGCTGGTCGATCGGCCTGATCAGCCGCGACCTGGGCGCGTACTACCAGGCTTTGCTGACAAACTCCGAGCCCAAGCTTGCGGAACTACCGGTGCAGTTTGCCGATTTTGTGATCTGGCAAAAAGAATCCTTCGAAAACGGTTCGTTGCAACCACAGGTGGCGTACTGGAAAAAACAACTGAGAGGACTCAATCCTCTGGCGATTGCCGGCGATTGCCCGCAGGCGGCATCCCCAACCTGGAACGGCAGGATTGTCTCGCAACTTCTTCCCCGGCAAATGACCGATGCCCTGGCGCAAATAAGCCAGCGGCAAGGCGCGACCATGTTCCATACCGCGCTGAGCGCTCTGAATGTGCTGCTATGCGCGCTGTCCGGGCGGCAGGACATTGCCATCGGCACTCAGGTGGCAGGCCGCAATCGGGTTGAGCTGGAAAATGCCATTGGCGTCTTCAGCAACGCGTTGGTCCTGCGTTCGCGTTTTTCACCGGCCAGCAAGTTCACCGAACTGGTTTCGCAAGTCAGCGATACTGTAATCCAGGCGACTGCCCATCAGGACCTTGCGCACGAGCGCGTGTTGCAAGCCCTGGGAAATTCGGATTTGGGCAGAGACCGCCTCTATTATGTGAACTTTATTTATCAGCGGTCGTTTATCGAGAACATTAAGTTTGCCGATATCCAGCTCACTGACCTGCCTTCCCGCACTCCCGGCGCCCCCTACGATTTGAATTTCTTTATGGTCGAACGTCCGGAAGGCTGGCGCTTCTCGCTCGAATACAACACAGACCTTTATTCCCCAGCGATGGCGGAACGTTTACTCGGTCAATTCCGCCAGTTGCTGGAAGAAGTGATCGCCAATCCCGATCGGCAGATCAGCCAGTTCGAGACCGTGCGGGCCATCGAGTCGGTACCATTTACTGAAGAAAAAAGATATTCCACGAAATCCTCCAGTAGCAAGGCATCCACCAATGGAAACAAGCCGCGTTCCAAAGCTGACATAATTGTTCCCGCCGCTTTGGCCCAACAAAGATTCTGGGTCCTGGAACAGCTTGGAGCAGGAAGTGGCGCATTCAACATCCCCATTCGCTGGTTGCTGAAGGGGGAAATCCAGCCTGAGTTGTTGGAACGTACTTTCAATGAACTGGTCCGGCGCAACGAGATTTTGCGCACCACTTTGATTCAGGTGGACGGCCAGCCCATGCAGCGAATTGTTTCCGCGCTCACCGTAAAAGTTCCTGTCGTCGACTTGCGCGACCTTCCGGAACCAAAGCGCACGGCGGAGCTGGATCGTATAACGCGCCAGATGGGCGAACAGGCGTTTGATTTGTCCGCGCTTCCGTTGCTCCGCGCCGCACTCATCCAAATCGGCGAAAAAGAATTCATCCTGCATGTCACTGTGCATCACATCGTGGCGGACGGATGGGCGGTCGGTTTACTGGCCAAAGAAATCGGCGACATCTACAACGCTTACGTCAAAGGGCTGCCATCGCCCCTGCCCGAGCCGGAAATGCAGTATTCCGACTACGCGGTCTGGCAGCGTGAATTGCTGCAAGGCGAATCCATCGAGGAGCAGAACCAATACTGGCTGGAAAAATTCCGCAACCACACGCCTTTCGAGATAATGCCCGATAAGCCGCGGCCTGCCCTGCAAAGCACCCATGGCGACGTGGTCTCGGTCCAGCTATCTCGCACGGTCACGGACGCAATTCAGGAAGTCAGCCGCAAGCACGGCAACACTTTCTTCATCACGGCTTGTGCCGCATTTCTCACCCTGCTCTATCGTTATACTGGACAGGACGACATCACCATCGGCACCCAGGTATCCGGCAGAAATCAGGTTGAGCACGAACAGATCATCGGTCTATTTCTGAACACTCTGCCTTTACGCAATGATCTTTCCGGCGACCCTCGCTTCAGCGAACTTCTGGAGCGGCTCCAGGAAGTCGTCATGCAGGCGCTGGCCCATCAGGACACCCCGTTTGAGCAACTGGTGGAGATGATCAATCCCAAGCGGGACCTCAGCCGCAACCCGTTGTTCCAGGTAAATTTCATGCTGCAACGGTCGCTGGTCGCCAGCCGCGACTACGAAACGTTTTCTCTGATCGATGTTCCGTCCCGTCTGGCGGGCGCCATGTACGACCTGAACTGTTTGATGGTGGAGCGGCCGGACGGTTGGAGAGCCTCCATCCAATTCAATACCGACCTATTCGAACCGCAAACCGCCGCTCGCATGCTTGATCATTTCCAGCGCTTGCTCGAAGAGATTGCTAAAAATCCGGAACAGCGCATCTCTTCGTATCCGATGTTGACCGTACCCGAGAAGGATCTTTTCTCCAAGTGGAACCGGACAGACTTCGCAATGCCTGAGCAGAGAACGATCCATGAACTCTTTCAGAGTCAGGTTGCGCGATCTCGCAAAGATATAGCCGTCACCTGTGGCCGGGAGGAATACACCTATAGCGAACTGGATCGGCGCAGCAATCAGTTAGCGCACTACCTGGGTCGCAACGGAATTCAACCCGGCATGAAAGTCGGTTTGTGCGTCGAACGTTCGATCGGCATGATGGTCGGCCTGCTCGGGATACTTAAAGCAGGCGCAAGTTATATTCCGCTCGATCCCGCCTTTCCCAGTGCCCGGCTCGCGCACATGATTGAGGATTCCCAGCTTTCAGTCCTCCTGACCCAGGAAAAACTGCGCTCGTTGCTGCCGTCCAACAATGCTCGGACGATTAGCCTGGACTCGGCGGCTGCCCAGATTTCACGCGAGTCCGCCGAACCGCCGAACGTAGTTATTTCCGGAGAGAACCTCGCCTATGTGATCTATACCTCGGGCTCGACCGGCAAACCGAAAGGAGTGCAAATTCCTCATCGTGCTGTGGTGAATCTGTTGCTTTCGATGCAGCAATCGCCAGGCATGGATCGCAAGGATGTGCTGGTGGCCGTCACCACTCTTTCATTCGATATTGCCGCCCTCGAATTGTTCCTTCCGCTCATTGTGGGTGCAAGATTGGCGATCGCCACCAGGGAACAGGCCTCGGATGGTTCTGAGCTTTTGGAAGTCTTGCGGCGCGAACGCGCTACCGTCATGCAGGCAACACCCTCCACCTGGCAACTGTTGTTGGACGCCGGTTGGCGGGGAGATCCGAAATTGAAGATGCTTTGCGGCGGTGAGGCTTTGCCGCGCGGATTGGCCAGCCAGTTACTCGCAGTCAAAGGCGAATTGTGGAACATGTACGGTCCGACTGAGACCACGATTTGGTCATCGACGGGAGTGGTGGCGCCAGGCAAGGGGCCCGTACCGATTGGACCACCCATCGCCAATACCCAGTTTCATGTTCTGGATGCCCAGCGCCGGCTTCTGCCTCTGGGCGCACCCGGAGAACTTTACATCGGCGGCGCCGGAGTCGCCGTTGGCTATCTCAACCAACCAGAGCTTACCGCCGCCAAATTTGTTTCTGACCCATTCAGCAGCCACGCCAATGCGCTCCTCTATCGGACCGGTGATTTGGTTCGCTGGATGTCGAAGGGAGAACTCGAATTCCTCGGGCGTACTGATCATCAGGTGAAAGTACGCGGCTTCCGCATCGAAACCGGGGAGATCGAATCGACCATCGCGAAGCATCCGGAAGTCAAGGAAACCGCAGTGGTCGCCCGTGATGACGCCAAGGGCGGCAAATATCTTGTGGCCTATGTGGTTCCCAATACTTCGGCGAAACCTCAGTGGCCGGCTCTTCCACCAGAGTTGCGCGCCCATTTGCAGAAAACTCTTCCCGAGTACATGCAGCCTTCGGCGTTCATTTGTCTCGAAGCGCTACCCCGTACTCCGAATGGAAAGATCGATCGCTCTGCACTGCCGGCGCCTGATCTGGCCGAAATAGCCAAAAACGCTTATGTGGCGCCCGCTAATGAAACCGAGCAGCGCATGGCCGGGCTTTGGGAGAAGCTTCTCGGTCTTTCAGAGATCAGTACTGCCGCGAACTTTTTCGACATCGGCGGCCACTCACTTCTGGCCGCCCGGTTGCTTGCACGCATTGAACAATCCTTCGGGCAAAAAATTCCGTTAGCAAAGTTATTCCAGGCTCCCACGATTCAGCAGCTTTCTGCTTTACTTGTCGGAAAGGCTGTTCCTCAGGACATCCCTGGTTTGGTGGCTCTTCAATCCAAAGGATCGCGCCCCCCCATCTTCTGTTTGCATGGTGTGCCCAGTATGCGGCTTTTGGCCAGGGACCTCGGCGAAGACCAGCCGTTTTTCCTGGTGAATCTCTCCGAAGACGCCCCTCTGCACCCTCCCTTTCGCGTCGAGGACCTGGCTTCGATTCACCTGAAAACCATTCAGCGTGTCCAGCCACAAGGTCCTTATTTCCTTGCTGGCTGGTGCAGGGAAGCATTGCTGGCCTTTGAAGTGGCACAACAGCTACGGGCGCAGGGTCAGGAAGTCGCTCTGGTGGCAATGTTCGATACCTGGATCCCAGGTTATCTTTCACGCTTTTCCAAGACCGAGGCAACAAAGGCGCGCCGTTCCTTTGAAACCGAAAGAATTCTGGTTCATGCGCGAAACTTGAAGCAACACAGTCTGTTCGGTGCCGTTCGCTACATATGGGAACAGGCGAGCACCATTGTTATGGATCGAATCAGGTATTTGCGCGTGGATCTGGCGGGCTTGTTCCGGGTCGGGGTGGGGTCAAAGTTCAAGGGCACGATCGAAGCCCAGGAAGACCTTCTCCTCATTGCTGTAAAGAGTTATCGGCCGAGCGCTTACGATGCTCCGGTGGTTCTTTTTCGATCGGACAAATATCGCACCTGGAAGTATTGGGATTTCGCTCTGGGGTGGGGCCACATGTTACCCAATCTTACGGTCCACGAAATTCCGGGTGTCCACGATAGTATGTTGACCGGTCCGCACCGCGCGGAAATTGCCAGGACAATTGCAGCTGCGATCGATGGAAGCTCCCAGGACTCAACCCAGGCGGGAGTCAAAACGGCAGTCTAGCTGGCCCCTTTAGCTTTTCACCACTGTTCATCCTCATGAGAATCCTCGAAGCCTTTATCGTTCTATCGAATTTTGCCGCGATTATATTCGCGATCGAACGCGCTCCGGGCTGGGCAAGCCGTTTCGCCATTGCGGCGTTCCTGCTGCTGTTGATTCACTTGCTGGTGGAGAAAGGCCGTTGGCAGATGATGGCCGCGTACACCGCCTGCATCGGATTTCTGGCTTATTGCCTGCTCGGTGACAACCATCACAGTTGGCTCATCGGCGCGATCGGAGCGATCTTGATTTTGTGTTCGGTAATCGCCGCGATGGTTCTTCCGGTGTTTACCCTCCCCCAGCCGGGGGGGCCATACGCTATCGGCACTGTGACACGGCATTGGACTGCACCTGGCTCGTCAGGGCAGGGAGATGTGAAACCCAGGAAGTTGACCATTCAGTTCTGGTACCCCACAGAAGCAAGATCGGGCATGCGTTCGCCCTACCGGACGAATGACGCTCGAGGGGTCAAGTCGCACCTGCGCTTAATTCGCACCCACTCCTGGATGGATGTTCCCGTCGCATCTTCTCCCGACAGTTTTCCTGTAATTCTGTTTTCTCCCGGATGGAAGGGGCATCTTACCCAGAATACGGTCCAGTTTGAAATGCTCGCCAGTCGGGGATTTATCGTACTATCACTCGAACATCCCCCGGCGCAGGGCCTGCCAGCCGATTTTGATCCTTCGCTCGAAAAAAATCTGCGAGGCTATTCGGTTGAGGTTAGACTTCGCGCGCGCGACGTTTTGTCCGTTTTGGACCAGCTCGAGGCTATCAATCAACACGATCCGGAAGGTTTATTTGAAGGTCGCCTCGATACCTTGCGCACGGGAATGTTCGGTTATTCGTTCGGGGGCGCGACGACTTTTGAAGCTTGCTGGCTGGATCGTCGATTGAAAGCCGGAATCAATATGGACGGCATGCTTTTTGGAGAATCCGCGGAGAACGGCGTAGAGCAACCATTCCTGACCATGAGTGGTGGAGGCGCGCTGCCTACCGAGGAGGATCTGCAGTGCTCGGACCCGCGGCGCCGTGTTCACATGCGGGCACTGGATACGGATATGAAGAGGATCGAACGCTCCCTGGCTAGACACGGCGGGTATTATTTACGCGGCGAGGGTATGTTCCACAGCAATTTCTCTGACCGGCCGCTTTACTCTCCGCTGCGGCGACTCACCCACGCAGGCCCTATACGGGTCAACCGAGCCATGCACATTCTCAACGAGTACACTTTGGCGTTTTTCGAACAGCATCTGAACCACAAGCCTGAGGCCGTTCTGGCACGGCCCAGCCAATATTCCGAAATCCAATTTGACCGCCATCAGGCTCCTGATTTCGAAGCGCTGGAGCGGGCCTAGAGAAACCGCAGAGATCTATCAACTGGCCCGGTATCGAGCGACAATCCCACTGAAAGAGAGACCGTAATCTTCTATGGATGTATTTCTTAGCATTGCTCCTGATGTGAAGCTTGGAAAGGACGTAAAGCTTTCCAAGTTTATCAACCTCTATGGTTGTGAAATTGGGGACGAAACGAAGATCGGCGCATTTGTCGAGATTCAAAAGAACGCAAAAATCGGAAAGCGCTGCAAGATCTCCAGCCACACCTTCGTCTGCGAGGGCGTAATCGTTGAAGACAATGTTTTTGTGGGACATGGAGTTACATTTATTAACGATAGTTATCCCCGCGCCACTACTGCTGAAGGCGGTCTGCAGACTGAAAAGGATTGGCGAGTAGAAACGACGTTGGTAAAAAAAGGGGCTTCGATTGGATCCGGAGCCACCATTCTTTCCAATGTAGTGATCGGCGCGAATGCTATTGTCGGCGCCGGAAGCGTTGTCACCAAAAATGTCGCACCCAATGCAATCGTTGCCGGAAACCCCGCCCGGCAACTTCGTAGTGTCAATTCCAAAACCATGAGGAAGGCAAATGACCGATAACAACAACATTCCGTTTCTTGATCTGGTGACCCAACACGTGCAACTGGAAGAGGAGTTAGTAGCAGTGTTTCGGTCGGCCTTGCGCTCGGCTGGATTTATTGGCGGCCCGATCGTCGAGGACTTTGAGCGTGAATTCGCGAAGTTTTGCGACACCCAATATTCCGTCGGAGTCAGCAGTGGTACGGACGCGCTGCGCTTTGCCTTGTCGGCCGCCGGGGTGGAGCCGGGAGACATTGTCGTCACTGTCCCTCATACTTTCATCGCGACCACGGAAGCGATTTCGCAAGCGGGAGCGCTGCCTGAGTTCGTCGATATCGACGGACGAACCTACAACATGGATGTCGCAAAACTGGAACGCTATCTGACGATGGAGTGTTCTCAGAAGAACGGGGCTCTGGTCCACAACCAAACCGGAAAGCGGGTCAAAGCCATCGTGCCAGTTCACCTGTACGGACAAATGGCGGACATGGACCCGATTATGGCGTTGGCGGCGAAATACAATTTGATTGTGGTCGAAGACGCGTGCCAGGCCCACGGAGCCGAATATTTCTCGCGTAAGGAGAATCGGTGGAGAAAGGCCGGATCCATCGGACAGGCTGCGGCTTTCAGCTTCTATCCAGGGAAAAATCTCGGAGCTTGCGGTGAGGCCGGTGCTGTGACCACCAATGATCAGGAGATTGCCCGCAAAATTCGCATGGTCCGCGATCACGGTCAAGCCAAAAAGTATTACCACGACGTCGAAGGCTACAATGGGCGCCTCGATACCATCCAGGCGGGCATTTTGCGGATCAAACTGAACCACCTGGCGGAATGGAATGCGCAGCGCCGGGAACGGGCAGCTCATTATAATCAGTTGTTTGAGGCCAACCCGGATTCCGTGGTCGCTCCCTTTGAGCCTTCCTGGTCACGCAGCGTTTACCACCTGTACGTGGTGCGTTCCAACGATCGCGAAGCATTGATGAAGTATCTGAATGCAGCAGGGATTGGAACCGGGATTCACTATCCCATTCCACTGCATTTGCAGAAGGCCTACACCAACCTGCGGTACAAAGCGGGCGATTTTCCGGTCTGCGAAAAGGTCGCCTCCGAAATTGTCTCGCTGCCCATGTTTCCGCATCTCAGTGCAGCCCAGCAAGCTAATGTAGTCAATGGGATCACGCGTTTTGCGCGCCGGGAAAAAGTAACGGAATGCGTGTGAAACCTCTCGCGTTGACGGGAGTTTGTGAGCGGGAAACTTAAATGGATTTTCGGATCGACCGCTTTGCTACTCTTTATCTGACGCATCCTCTCCAACGGAATAAAGCCGCCATCCCGATCCTGATGTACCACAGTGTTGCGGATGATGCGGAAGTTGGGAAGCACCCCTACTATCGCACCATCACAACGCCAGGCAGGTTCGCCGAGCAAATGGCTTACCTTCATGGAAATGGATATTCGGCGATTAGTTCAGTGGAGGCGGCGCGCCGGTTGAAGGAGCAAAGCGGGGAAATCCTGCCCAAGAGCGTGGTCATCACCTTTGACGACGGTTTCCTGGATTTTTACCAAAATGCATTTCCTGTCCTGAAACAATACGGCTTAAAGGCCACCATGTACCTGCCTACCGCGTACATTGCCGCCGACCGCCGGAAATTCAAAGACCGGGACTGCATGACCTGGGGAGAAGTACGAGAGCTGCAAAGATTGGGGATCTGTTTCGGCTCGCATACCGTAACCCATCCTCAACTGCACGGCCTGACGGCCGCATCGATCGAGGAAGAGGTGAGGGTATCGAAGCAGGTGATCGAACAGAATGGTGGCTTTGCGGTGGACTCATTCGCCTATCCGTATGCTTTTCCGGAAGCGGATATCGGGTTCAAACAAAACTTAAGAGAGTTGCTCGGCAGAACCGGATACGGGGATGGAGTGTGTACGACCGTGGGCCGCGCCGATAGCCATAGCGACGTTTTCTTCATGGAGCGTCTGCCAGTGAATTCCTGCGACGACGAACGGCTATTTGCCGCCAAATTAGCTGGATCGTATGATTGGGTCGCCAAACCGCAATATTTGCTCAAGAAGATAAAGCGTTGGGCCGGCCGGTAACCTCCCAGACGCCTTGTTTTCATGAAAATACGAGTCACGACGAGAGACCGGGCATGTACTCAAGAGACCTACCCTTCGGCAAGATCAATGTTTATAACAGGATGAGTAGGCAACCAGCAAGTAGGACGTCGCTGGTGACCATGATTTTCCAAATTAAGTACATGACTGGTTGGAGGAAACTTTGAATCACCCCCGCAAATTTATCCTCATTGCAGTTTCTTTACTGGCTTTTGCACCCCTGATGTTTTCTTCAGCGGCCAACATCTACATCACGCCTAACGGCAGCAGCCAGGGAGCTTGCAATTCGAGTCCTCAAACCCCCGCGTTTTTCAATAACTCCGGGAACTGGGGAAGCGGTTCCAATCAGATCGGACCGGGCACCACGGTTCATTTGTGTGGAACATTTAGTTTTGGTTCGGGAGCAACCGGACTAGCCGCGCAGGGTTCAGGCGCCAGCGGCAATCCGATCACGATTCTGTTTGAATCCAATGCAACCCTCCAGGCCCCGGATTTTGGTTCCGGTGGCGCAGCAATCCGATTGGACGGTCTCAATTACATCACGGTGGATGGCGGAGGCACTGGGAGTGCTGGATCAGGCTCGTTCGCTCCGAAGGGAATCATCCAGGCGACCCTTAGCGGAACTAACGGAGGCGCTTGCACCGGAGGCGCCTGCACTCAGAACAATGGCAGTACAGGAATTTCTGCAAGTGGTACGACTGGAATCACGATACAGAACCTGGTAATTCAGAACATGTACCTTAAGACTTCCATTAACGATCAGTCCGCAGACTGGTCGAATTACTTTTGCATCCATGCTAGCCCTTCCAATAATCTCACCATCAACAATAATTACATGCACGACTCAGGTGAGATCCTGGCGCCGAACGGAAACAACGTTACGATCAGCAACAACTACATCGCAAGCACCAACCACGGGATTTCTTTGGGAGCCGGTTCGACCTCGTGGTCAAACACAAAGATTTTCGGCAATCACATAACGAACATGGCAACCTGGGATGCGGGTTCACCATATCCGTACCATCACGATGGTATTCATATATTCCCCGGGGGCCCCGGCTTTTATCTTTCGGTATTTATCTATAACAACACTTTCGACGGGGACATCGGTGCGAGTGCCCCGACTGCCTGGATTTACGCAGAGAAAACGTGCTGCACGGGTGGAACTGTATGGGTATTCAACAACTACGCAACCACGGTGCCTTATCGAAGTTCTCCGGCTGTGTTCGGCATCTATTGGAGCATCCATTAACTTTGTCAACAACTCAGTAGTTGGCAATGGATATTCGGGTGGCGGGGTGGGATGCGATATCGGATACTCCGATTCAAAGATCTCAATCGCGCAAAACAATATATGTGGTGCTCAATCCTACGGGTGGAACATCCAGAGCAACACAACGATGGCCGGATCCTCCTCGATGGACTACAACTCGTATATCGACGGCTCGTCGAGCGGAAATGGCGAAAATCTTGGATATGCTGGAGACGATACTCAATCACTCGTTTCCTATAAAGGGGTTTCTATTCCCGGTGCCTCTACACATGACGCTCATTCGCAGATGGCCATTCTGTCGGCGTATAAGATGAACGCCGACGGTTCTCTGCAGTCGGGGTCTGCGGCTGTGGGCGCAGGAACGAATCTTTCCAGTATCTGCAGCGGGCAGGCAAATCCTGGATTGGGTGCGCTATGCAGCGATAAAGCTGGCAATTCAAGACCTACGAGCGGTTCATGGGATGCGGGCGCTTTTAACTCCGGAGGAGGCACTTCGGGCTGCTGCGCCAACGCCGCCTGCGGGGCTGGCGGCCGTGGTCCAGTAAGTTTCGCTTATAGAGTCTAAAACACGGCGGGTCGAACGCTTCCTAAAGAAACGAGTCTTCCTCAGTTGAGGCCTTCACCAATTCGGTGAGGGCCCTTCTTGTTATTCTCTCCCCGTAGACGCCCGCGAAAGCGAAATACACATATGACATTTCATGGACAAGAGGGCAAAAGCCTTCTTGCGAAAACAGCCTTCTTAACTTATTGGGGCAGATTCTGCCCATGTTCGTAGGGGTAGTGACCATCCCATACGTCATCAAGGGCCTGGGCGTAAATGGTTATGGAATCCTGTCGATTGGTTTCATGGTACTGGGCTACTTCAGCATGTTTGATCTTGGCCTGAGCCGCGCAACGGTTAAGTTCGTTGCGCAGAACCTGAGTCCGGAGAAGATACATAAAGTTCCTGAGCTAGTGTGGACGTCTCTTGGTCTTCTGGTCGCGTTGGGATGTGTGGGCGGGCTTTTGGGGGCGGCGTGTGTGCCCATTGCTGTCAGCCGCTTTCTAAAAATGCCGGTCTCGTTTATGGGAGAAGCGAGGGCTTCGCTCTTCATTCTCTGCGCTTCGATGCCTATTATGCTGGGCAACGACGCGCTGCGTGGCGTGCTGGAGGCGACCCAGCGCTTTGACCTGGTCAACTATGTGAAAGTGCCGGCCAGCATTTGCTTCTACCTTTTTGCGGCGCTGGCGATCCCTTTTGGCATTCACGTGGCGGGGATTGTGTTTATCCTGGTGCTGATCCGCCTCACGACCGCGGTTGTTTACCTGTTTCTCTGCTTTCGTGCCATCCCCAATCTTCGGGGTAATTTTGGTTTTTCTCGAGCTGCAATCCGCCCACTTGCATCATTTGGCGGTTGGATCATGGTATCGAACATCACCGGCCCGATCAGCGGGAGTATGGAGCGATTTCTCATTGCGTCCGGATTATCGGTCGGCATGCTGACCTACTATTCCGTCCCCTTCGATTTGGTCTGCAAGGTTGCGATATTCCCCAACAGCATCGCTCCCGCTCTGTTTCCTTATTTCAGTTACCACGGGGAGGGAACTGGAAATGAAGTCAA
The DNA here is from genome assembly GCA_963794195.1 of uncultured Acidobacteriaceae bacterium. Taxonomy (GTDB): domain Bacteria; phylum Acidobacteriota; class Terriglobia; order Terriglobales; family Acidobacteriaceae; genus DATBAX01. The sequence goes on along the minus strand of CAWCCU010000004.1, from coordinate 202,326 downwards.
AGATGTTACCTCGCGCTCCATCAAATACCTGCTGCTGGTGATGACGCCGGTCACGGCGATCTTTATTTTCTTCGCCAGCAATATCCTGCAATTGTGGGTAGGGCCTCAGTTCGCCTCGCAGAGCACCACAGTAATGCAGATTGTCGCCCTCCTTTTCTTTGTCAACGCTTTTGCTTATATCCCTTTTACTTCGGTGCAGGCGCTTGGACGGCCTGAGTTGAAAGCGATTCTAGACCTGGTTGCACTCCCGATCTATGGAGTAGGGTGCTGGTTGCTGAGCGTCGCATGGGAGTGAATGGGGCCGCGCTGGCGAAATTGCTGGTCACCGTTTTCGATTGCGGCGTTCTCTACTTTTTCGCGTGGAGGCTGAAGGCTTTCCATGTCCGAGATTTGATCTCGGGCCCGCTGTTTGGCGCGATTGTGACCAGCGGAGGCGTATTTGCGGCGGTATACTTCATTCATTCGGTTCACGTAAATCTGATTATGTCGGGGTTATTGCTGATTGTCTGCTTCTTGCTCTACATGGGGGCTTTCTGGGTGGTTGCGGTTGACCTGGAGGATAGAGGGACGCTTTTGGGATTCTGGCGAAAAGGGCTCCTGCGACTGAGGCGGGCACCAGCGAACGTTGTCCCTTTGGTCGAAGTGGGTAAGTAGTCGGGAAATTCCTGCGCGATGAAAATTACCTTTCTAATGCCCGGCTACAGCACGAGCCCGTCCGGCGGCTTGCGCGTAGTGTACGAATATGCGAACCGACTGGTCGCGCGCGGACATCGGGTCGCCGTAGTACAGCCACGGCGTCTCAAGTATGCTCCCGCCGCCTCCGGACCCGTGACTGCACGAGATATCATTCGTGAGACGGTGAAGACCGTCGCCAACGCACTGACCTTCAAGCCAGCCATCGACTGGCAACCCGTCGATCCGAGAGTCGAATCGCTGATTGTTCCGGACTCTGACTCGCGCCACCTGCCCGATGCGGATGTGATCTTCGCGACCGCGTGGCACACCGTCAAGTCGGTTCTTGAATGTTTGCCCTCAAAGGGCGAGAAATGCTATTTCATTCAAGGCTATGAGTCCTACCACGCAGCGAAAGAACTCGTGGATGAGACGTGGCGCGCTCACTCTTCATAAAGTCGTGATTGCAAAATGGTTGGTTGGGTTGGGTAAAAGAATTAGGATGTGGGGAGACTTACTTACATTCCAAATGCCATCAACCATGAACTTTATCGGTTGACAGAGCCGATTGAGGTAGGTCTCGGCAGGTTTCCATGCCCGTTTTCGACGACGCAAATAAAGGGATCATCCGATGGGGTGGAAGCTCTCGAAGATCGTTCGTGAAAAAATATCCGGATCTGAAGGTGATTTTCTTTGGAGTCTCGAGAGGCCAGTCTTGGATTCCGGAATGGGCCGAATATCACAGAAATCCTCCGCAGGGCTTTCATCATCAACGAAATCTACAACAAGTCGTCGATCTATCTCGCTTGCTCAAGTTGGACTGAAGGATCGCCGCTGCCTCCCGCGGAAGCTGCAGCCTGCGGTTGTGCGGTGGTGGCTACGGATATCGGAGGATTCCGAGAATACATCGAGGACGGCGTAAGCGGCTTGCTTTCGCCCCAAAGAACCCGAGGCGCTTGCCGAAAATATCTGTCGACTGCTCGGGAGATGAACCGTTCCGATTGCGGTTGGCGCAAGTTGCAACCGACTACGTAACCAGTCTTCAGTTGGAATCGAAGTACTGATCTTCTTGTTGATTTCCTTACTAAGGTAGCCCAACCCAAAAGTTTTTCCCGTCTCGGGAGTTTCATCTTGAAGTCCGGTCCGAATCACTTATGAGCACCTCAAATCAAATCATGCAACCAGAGGCCGTTGAAACTAATGCTGGCAGCGCGGAACGGTGTCCTTCGTGCGGACACGGCGGAGCAGAGAACTGGCTGCAAGCGCCGGATCGATTTCATGGAAGGCCAGAGATCTATCAGCTCTTGCGTTGTCCGGGATGTTCGTTGGTCTGGCTGAAGGACCCGCCCTCGCCGGAAGAGATGGGGAACCATTACGGCCCGGACTACGACCGGGCGATTGCCGGGACCGGCGATGATCCGAATCACTGGACGAGCCGGCGGGACACACTGTTGCGTTATAAAACCGGCGGCGCGATTCTGGATCTGGGATGCAGTTCTGGCGGATTTCTGACCTCAGTGAAAAGTCCGGCATGGAAGCTTTATGGGATTGAGATGTCCGACTCGGTGGCGAGGAGAGCCGAGGCGAACTGCGGCGCCGAGGTATTTGTTGGAGATATTCTGGATGCACCTTTCGCGCCGGGCAGTTTTGACGCCATCACCTGCTTCCACGTCTTCGAACATCTTTATCATCCGCGCGAGGTATTGGAGAAAGTCGCGAAGTGGCTGAAGCCGGGTGGGATTTTCTTCACCATGATGCCGAATATCGATTCCGCCGGCGCCCACATTTTTAAGTCGCATTGGTACGCGTTAGAGCTGCCTCGGCATCTCTCGCATTTTTCGCCAACGTCATTGCGCAATATGGCGAATTCAGTCGGTCTTGAGGAAGTCTCGCTAACCACGGACCGCGAAGTGTTCATCGAATACAGTACTCGCTATGTGCTCGAGGACGCTTTGAAGAAGATCGGAATCTCTCGAGTTCCGCTCGCCCGGGCCAAGCGGCCAAGTCTGGCCTGGCGGGTCGTCCGGAAAATGTTTCGGCTGACGGTGTTACCCGTTCTGAATGGTATGGCATCGTTGGCCGGAGATGGCGAGAGCATTCATGTAGTTCTGAAAAAAGGCACGAACGGGGCCGCATTGACGACGAGAGCTGACTAATGCCGGAAGGACCGGATCAGAGTCACTATTTCGGCGGTGGGGGGGCCGAGACGATCCTCAGCCCGATCGTGCTGGTCGCGATGCTGATCGCGATCGTGCTGATCCTGGTGCTGCCTAGAAAATATGTAATCATTCCGGTCCTATTGATTTCGTTTCTGGCGCCGATCGGCCAGTCGGTATACGCGGCCGGGGTTCACTGGCTGGTATTACGAATCGTCATCCTGGTGGGTTTGGTGCGGGTCGTGATACTGAAGTTCAGTGCGAAGAAATCGAGTCTTTGCCGGTGGATTCAATTCGATCGATAAAGCTTTTCTGATTTGTGTTGTGGCGCAGGCGGTAGCGACATCGCTGTTGTACATGGATTCGGGGGCGCTGATTAACCAGCTGGGAGTCCTGATCGATTTTCTGGGCGGCTACTTTCTACTGCGAGCTCTGATCCAGGATGAGACCGATATTTACATAACCTTGAAGTGTCTGGCGTTTCTCTGCGTAGTTCTGGGGATTTGCATGGTTCGGGAACAGTTGACCCTGCAAAACATATTCGGAACCCTGGGCGGGGGAGCGCGGCTTCATCCGGAGGTCCGGGAAGGGAAGATTCGTTCGCAGGCTGTTTTCCAGCATTCCCTTACCGCAGGCACCTTCGGCGCGACACTGTTACCGCTGTTTTTGTTGTTGTGGAAAAATGGAAAGTCCAAAGTCATGGCTGCCGCGGGAGTGCTCGGTTGTACGGCCATGACGATCTGCTCGAATTCAAGCACGCCGCTGCTGGGTTATGTCGCCGGGGTGTTGGGAGTTTGTCTGTGGCCGATCCGCAAGAAGATGAAGGCAGTGCGCTGGGGAATTGTATTTGCCCTGATAGGATTGCAATTGGTAATGAAAGCGCCATTCTGGTTCATCATTGCTCACATCGATTTGACGGGCGGTTCTTCGGGATACCATCGGGCGGAACTCGTCGATCAGTTTATTACGCACATCCGCAACTGGTGGCTCATCGGTACGAAGGATGCCGGGACCTGGGCTTATGACATGTGGGACCAACAAAACCAGTACGTAAGCGTAGGCGAGGGTGGGGGACTGCTGGCGCTGGTCTTTTTTATCCTGATGATCTCCCGAACGTATGCGATGCTTGGAGTGGCGCGACGAGCTGTGCAAGGTCTGAAGAAAGAATGGCTGGTCTGGCTGCTGGGAGCGGCGGTGTTCGCGAACCTGGTGGCTTTTTTCGGAGTGAACTATTTCGATCAGGTCAAGATGACCTGGTTTGTTCTGCTGGCGATGATTTGCGCGAGTTCGGCTTCAATTGCGCGAAGCCAGAAATTGAAGGCGGCTTCGGTCGCATCTGAATCGGTGGAACCACACCTGGTGACAACGGCGCCAGATCCGGGCTATACAGAACCGGTACTGCAAACCACTCCCCCTGATCAAGCTTCAACCCCGGCGTCGCGGGCCCGTTTCAGCGATTTTTGAAGCCCGGCGCACGGAAAATCCCAGCGGATTGCAGCCATTCGAAAGTGACAAGTTATTGCAAATGAACGCCAGCCAGACAAAATACGTCATCATCACGCCGGTTCGTGACGAAGAAGCATATTTGCGACTCACGGTCGAAAGCATTATCAATCAAACCATTCGGCCCGTGGAATATGTGATTGTCAACGACGGATCCAAGGATCGAACAGGAGATATCATTGACGAGTACGCAAAACAATACTCGTGGATTCGTGCCGTACATCGACAGGATCGAGGATTTCGCAAATGGGGCGCGGGAATCATTGAAGCGTTTTACGACGGTTTCAACGCCCTCAGGTGCCAGGACTGGGAGTTCATGTGCAAGCTGGATGGGGATCTATCTTTTGAACCTGGATATTTTGAGGGCACATTCAAGAAGTTTGCACAGGAGCCGCGGCTGGGCATCGGTGGCGGGTTCTTGTATCACATCGAAGATGGGAAGAAGACCCTAGAAAACCATCCAACGTTTCATGTCCGAGGAGGAGCCAAGATCTATCGGCGCGAATGCTGGGAGGCAATTGGCAGCTTGTGGGTGGGTCCGGGATCGGACACGGTGGATGAAGTCAAAGCAAATATGCTGGGATGGAGCACAAGCAGCTTCCACGATTTGCAAATCAACCACCATCGCTGGACAGGAGAAGCCTACGGGCGATGGGGAGGAATCATTAAGAACGGAAAAACCGATTACGTGTCGGGATACCACCCGCTTTTCGTTCTGGCGAAGTCGATTCGGCGTTTTGTTCAGCGTCCTTATGTCCTCGGATCATTTGCGCTAGTCTATGGCTATCTGGCGGCCTACTGGGAGCGGATCCCGCGTGTGGACGATCCCGAATTGATTCAATACCTGCGGCGTCAGCAATTGGCAAAGCTGTCAGGCAGGGAAACTATATGGAAGTGAGCAATCGCCGATCATGAAAATTTTCCAAGATCGAAAGGATAAATAGTAATGTCAAAACGAATGATTAACCTGGCCATTAGCATTTTGGTCGGGATGTGCGATTGGCTGCGGGATCAAATGAGCAGGCTGATTGGAAAGAAACCACGCAAGCGATGTATGGTCCTGGCTTACCACTCGGTCAGCGACGCACAGCGCACGGAATTTGCGAACCAAATGGATGTGCTGATTCGATCGGCTCAACCGGTCCGGGCAGATATTACTGCGTGGCCGTCACAGGGCGACCGCTTCGCGGCCGTTACGTTCGATGACGGGTTTCAGAATATTGTCGACAACGCCTTACCTGAACTGAAGCAACGGGGCATTCCCTCCACATTGTTCGTGGTGACGGAATCACTTGGCGGCAATCGTGGCTGGGAACACCGGGGCGGAGACGATACCAGGCAGGAAAAGGTGATGTCGGTCGAGCAGATGAAGGAACTTTCGCCCGAACTGGTGACGATTGGATCCCATACCATGACTCATCCCTTGCTCCCTTCCATCGACAAGAGTCAGATGGAACGGGAGCTGGCGGGATCCCGCATGAAGCTGGAGCAAATGTTGAATTGTGAAGTGAAGCTGTTGAGTTTCCCTTACGGAGGATTCAACGACACTGTGATTGAGAGCAGCCGAGAAGCGGGCTACGAGCGAGTCTTCACAGCGCTACCGGTTTTTGCCTTCTCGCAACCTGAAGAGTTTGTCACCGGACGAGTAGGCACAGCACCTACCGATTGGCCGATCGAGTTTCGGCTGAAACTGGCTGGAGCCTTTCGCTGGCTTCCTTATGCCTACTCACTGAAGCGGCGCATTTTGTCGGTTCTTCGCGGCCGCGGGGGCAAAAACGTTCAACTTAAAACGGGAGAGAAGAGAATCGCATGATTGCTACCGATAGCCAGAGCCGGATCACCGAAGTGCTCCTTGAAATCTTCAAGGGGAAAGGACTTGCTGCGCCTGAATTGGCGCCAGGCACCGTGTTGGATCAGTTGGGACTGGAATCGCTGGATTTCGCACAAGCCGTGATTCGCATGGAAGAAATTACCGGAAAAGATCCTTTCGCCACGGGCGCAGAATATGACATCAAGACGCTCTCCGATCTTGCCGTCCTCTACGACTGACATCCAGAAAAATATACATGTTGAATCGTCTTCTCTTTGAAGAGTCTTTGCCCGCTGCCGAACCGGCTGTAGTGACCCCTGACCAAACCACCGATTGGTCTACCTTGCGTGAGCAAGCGCAAAGCGCTTTCGAGAGACACCATGGGTTGCGGAAGCGCCGGGTGGGGCTGTCATTCCGTCCCGAGGCTTACAGCTACGCGATCTTGGCAGCGCTGGAGAGGCTGGACTGCGATGCCTTTCTTTTCGACGCGAACCTTTCGGTCGAAGACGCGCTCAGGCTTTCCGAAAAGTTGAAGCTGGGGGCTTTTCTCACCGCTGAAAACAGCGCGCAGCCTTCGGAATCTAGGGCCTATCGGTTGTCCAACGAAGGAGAGTGGAGCGGAAAAAGCTCGCTCACAATTCTTACTTCAGGAAGTACCGGAGAGCCGAAAGCCGCTCGGCACTCCTGGGAGAGCATTTCTCGTCCGGTAAAGAAAGGAGCGGGAATTGGTGCGCCGAGATGGCTGATGACCTATCGTCCGCACCTCTACGCCGGTTTGCAGGTTGCGCTTCAGTGCTTCTCGGATCTTGGCACGTTGGTGATGCCTGGCTCGCATATGGATCCGCAGTCCACGATTCGATTCATGGCTGAGGCCGGCGTCCAATTCGTATCAGCGACCCCGTCCTACTGGCGGCGGCTATTGATGTTTTCTGATGCAAAACTGCTGAAGCAGATTCCTCTGCTCCAAATCACCCTCGGCGGCGAGGCGATCGATCAACCTATACTGGATAAGCTTCGACAGCATTTTCCAAACGCCAGGCTGTTACATATCTATGCGACGACCGAACTGGGACGATGCTTTTCGGTCAGCGATGGCAAGTCTGGCTTTCCTGCGAGTTATCTGAACGCAGCACCACCGGGTGCGGCCGAATTGAAAGTAACGGATGGAGAGTTGCTGGTTCGATCTCCAAATTCCATGCGAATGTACGATCCCTTGTCGTCACAGCAATCGGTCATTTCGGATTGGTTTGCGACGGGCGATTTGGTGGAAGTCAAAGACGATCGAGTGTACTTCGTGGGCCGTAGCTCAGACATGATCAATGTGGCCGGGAGCAAGGTGTTCCCCATCGAAGTCGAACGGGTGATTCGAATTATTCCTGGGGTGTCCGATGTCCGGGTGTTTGGAAAGGCTTCGTCGATCGCGGGAGAGTTGGTCGCGTGTGAAATTGTGGCAAGTCCAGACCAGGATCGCGAGGCGCTCAAAGAAATCGTTGTGCGAACCTGTCGTGCCCATCTCACCAGCCAGCAACAGCCAAGGCTGATTAAAATGGTTGACAGGATTGATCTGTCGTCAGCCGGCAAGACTCTCAGGACGCGGACTTCATGAACAGTGCAAGCACACCGCAGGGTCGGCACATCATTATTAGTGGAGGTAGCCGGGGCCTTGGCAAAGCAATTGTAACCAGCCTGCTGGAGGCTGGTTACTGTGTCAGCACATTCAGCCGCAGCGCTTCGGAATTCACCGAGCAATTGAGGGAGAATAAAAAGTTTTTCTTTGTGCCGGCCGATCTTTGTGACAAGGCTTCAGTCTCGTCATTCCTTAAATCGGCGGAAGACCTTTTCGGTTCGCCATATGGTCTTATCAATTGCGCAGCGATCGCAGCCGACGGCGTGTTAGCGACAATGCCCGAGGAAAAGATCAGGCAACTGGTATCGGTAAATGTGGACGGCACGCTGCAATTTACCAGGCTGGTGGTGCGGAAAATGTTGCGCACACAAAGCGGAGGAGTCATTTTGAATATCTCGTCGATCAGTTCGCTGCGAGGTTTCAGAGGCATGGCTGCATATGCATTCACAAAAGGCGGAATGGATTCCTTTACGCGCGCGCTGGCTCGGGAATTGGGCGAACGAAAAATTCGAGTAAACTCCATCGCCCCTGGCTACTACGATACGGAAATGAGTCATAACTTAAGCGACAAACAAAAGGAACAGATTCTACGGCGCACTCCGCTCGGACGTCTGGGCGTCCCCGAAGATGTAGTGGGAAGTATTCTGTTTTTTCTATCGGACCAATCCAGCTTTATTACCGGTCAGACCCTGGTTATTGATGGCGGCGGTACGGTTTAAGCAATACCAAATCAACGGAGAAAAGGTAAGACGAGCTATGGGTGGGTTGAGACCGTTTGTTGAAAATGATATACCGCCGGTCGCGGATTTAATCTGGAAAGTCCTGCATGAACGGAAGGGCCCGGCGCCCGCCAGTTTGAGGATCCATCTAAGTGATCTTTTTCTGAATAATCCATGGATGGACGAAGGCATCGTGTCGCGCGTATTCGAAAACACTCAGGGAAAACTTTTGGGTTTTTTCGGGGCTGTTCCGCGGCGGATGTCAATTCAGGGGGAAACGGTTCGGCTGGCGTTTGGCAGCAACCTTGTAGTGGATCCAGAAAGCCGTGCCTCCGTGACTGCGATGCAACTGGTGAGAGCATTCATGAAGGGCACTCAAGATGTCTCCATTACCGACTCGGCAAACGAAATGAGCCAGCCGCTTTTGCGAAGTTTGGGCTTTAGTGTGGTCCCGATCTACAGCCAACAGTGGGCACGTCCCTTGAGGCCGTCACAGTACGCTGTCAATGGACTATCGCGTCTTAAAAAAAACAGTCGTGCAGTGAGTGTGATGGGATCCGTCGCTAAGCCTTTGTTTAGCATGGCCGATGCGGTGGCAACGAGTACAAAGCTAAGCCCGCTTCGCCAAGTTCAACCCGAAACCAACGATGAGGATCTTGACACGAAAGCCCTGCTCGAATGTTTGGCCACAATACCCGGCAAACACTGGATTGTTCCTGAATACGATCAGAATTCCCTGGACTGGGTGCTAGATTTTATTGTGAAGCGGGGAGTGTTCGGAGACCTTCGAAAAGCTCTGGTGCGCGATAAGGACGGAAAGATTCTCGGTTGGTATATCTATTCGATAGCTCGAGGAGGCATTGGCGAAGTCTTTCAGATCGGTGGAACGAGTACTTCGATTGGCACCGTCCTCGATCACTTATTTTACGACGCCTGGAAACATGGTCTGATCGGTATCCACGGTAGGATGGAGCCTCAGTTTATGCGGGAGCTAACCAGCAAATCCTGCTTTTTCTTTCGCCATGGAAGTTGGACGCTAATCAACTCGAACAAGCCGCAGGTCATAAACCTGTTTCAAAGTGGCACAGCCTTCTTCTCACGCTTGGACGGAGAATGGTCGTTGCGGCACGGCGGCGGAACGATCTGAGTCTTCCGATGGAACTTTCCATTATCTGCGTGAACTGGAACTCGGTGGACTATCTGCGCGAATGCATTGCCAGCGTCTACGAACACACACGGGACATTTCGTTCGAAATAATCGTGGTGGACAACGCCTCTCCCCAGCAAAATGTGGATACCTTAAAGCAGCAATTCCCCGAGGTCACGATCATCAAGAGTGCTACGAATCTGGGATTTGCGGGGGCCAACAATATTGGTTTTCGACAGTCAGTTGGGAGCTACGTACTCCTGCTGAACCCCGACACCGAGCTGATTGGTCCGGCAATCAATACCATGCTGGCGCATATAAAAGCGTTGCCGGATGCAGGGATCGTAGGGTGCAGGCTATTGAATACGGACCTTTCGGTGCAGCTAACGGCGATTCAGAAGTTTCCGACCATCCTGAATCAGGTGTTGGACCTGGAATATTTGCAGCTGCGCTGGCCACACTGTTTCCTGTGGGACATTGCGCCGCTGTTTTCGAATGATGTCAAGCTGATCAAGGTCGAAGTCATTTCGGGTGCCTGCATGTTACTTCGACGTGAGGTTTTTGAGCGAGTCGGGATGTTCAGCGAAGACTATTTCATGTACGCAGAGGACATCGATCTGAACTACAAGGTCAAGCAGGCCGGTTTTAACAACTACTATGTGGGCGAAGCTTCCATGATTCATCATGGCGGGAAGAGCAGCTCGCGCCAGGAAGTGAGTTATTGGGCAACGATCATGAAGTACAGGGCAATGGGGAAGCTTTTTAAAAAGATGCGGGGCGGGCTCTATGGCGCAACTTACCGCCTGGCAATAGGTTGTTCCGCGGTGGGGCGCCTTGCTGTTCTTGCCCTTGCCTATCCGTTGGGCAACGTTTTATGGGATAGAGATGCGCTCCGGTTCGCCAGGAAAAAGTGGAGCGTGATTCTGGGATGGGCGCTGGGCCGGCAGAGTATGGCGCTGTAAGACCGATGAGTAACTGACTACGGGAAGTGAGGTCTTTGTGTGCGGTATTTGTGGAAAATTAAATTTTGATAGTGCGGCCAACGTGTCTCCTTCACTGTTGAAGGCGATGGCGGATACGATCCATCATCGCGGGCCGGATGACGAGGGGTACCACGTTTCGGGTCCCCTGGGATTCGGCTTTCGTCGATTGTCGATTATCGATCTGAATACTGGCCACCAACCCATTTCCAACGAGGATGGAACCGTCTGGATCGTATTCAACGGCGAGATTTACAACTACCAGGAACTGCGCCGGGAGCTGCAAGCGAAGGGACACACCTTCAAGACGATGACGGATACGGAAGTCATTGTCCATCTCTTTGAAGAGTTCGGTGAGGCCTGCGTTGAAAAACTGAGAGGGATGTTTGCATTCGCCATATGGGATGAACGGCAGAAAGTGCTGTTTATGGCTCGCGACCGGGTGGGGATCAAGCCGCTTTACTACTGGCTAACGGACAAGTGCCTGGTGTTCGGTTCAGAAATCAAGGCCGTCCTGGCGGATCCGGAAGTGAAACCTGAGGTCCTGCCGCAAATGGTCGACCGGTTTCTCACCTATTATTACGTTCCCGGCGAAGAAACTTTGTTTCGAAACATTCATAAATTGGCGCCCGGATCCTACATGGTGGTGAAGGACGGTAAGGTCAAAATCAAGCAATATTGGGACCTCCATTTCGCGCCTACCGAGCAAAACCTCGCCGAGGCCGAACAGAAACTACTGGAATTGTTGGAAGAGTGCGTGCAATCGCACATGATCAGCGATGTGCCGGTAGGATTTTTGCTTAGCGGCGGAGTAGACTCCACGGCGATGCTCGGTTTCGCCGTGGGCAAGACCGATCGTCCGCTTAGCAGTTTCACGCTTGGATTTTCGGATGCCGGCGTCGTCGATGAGCGGCCCTATGCGACCCTTGCCGCGCGCCGGTACGGATCCGATCATCATGAAATGACTATTAGTGCCAATGAATTTGCGGACTTTCTGCCGAAGTATGCCTGGCACATGGAAGAGCCGGTGTGCGAACCTACGGCAATTGCTTTGTATTATGTTTCCCAGCTTGCCAGCAAGTTCGTCAAGGTGCTGATTTCGGGGGAAGGCGGGGATGAAGCCTTTGCGGGATATCCGAACTATCGGAATCTGCTATGGCTGGAACGTCTGAAGTCGGCAGCCGGGCCGCTTAAAGGTACGTTGGGTTCGATGATGTCCCTTCTCAATGGGGTTGTAAAATCCAGGCCGCTGCAAAAGTACGCGCCGCTGATGAACGTTCCGCTCGCCTCTTACTATTACAGTCGAATTTCGAGTCCCAACACTTTCTTTAACAGCCATTCGGGCGAATTGTACTCGGGCGATTTCGCTCATCAGGTCAACAAAGAATATTCCGTCAATGCGACCAAAAAGTATCTTACCGATGGAACCGCCAGGGGATTGGTGAATAGGATGCTGTATGTGGACACCAAGACCGCGCTTCCCGACGACCTGTTACTGAAGGCGGACAAGATGACGATGGCGAATTCCGTCGAACTTCGGGTACCGCTGCTTGATCACAAATTGCTCGAGTTTGCTGCCTCACTCCCCGAAAACTTCAAGGTCAAGGGCTTCACCACGAAATACATTGCGAAGACCGCTCTACGCAAGCGAGTGCCGCAAGAGATTTTGGATCGGAAGAAGGTTGGATTTCCGGTCCCCTACAGTTCGTGGTTAAAGACGGAACTCAAGGACATGGTGCATGATGTCCTCTTCGATCGGCAGACTTTGGAGCGCGGATATTTCAAGAGAAGTTGCGTCGAAAGCATGGTCAAGCAGCACTCAGAGTCGGAATCCTTTCCCAAAGAGATTTTGTCCCTGGTGTCCCTGGAATTGTGGCATCGAGCCTTCTTAGGCAAACGAAGCAACGTGGAAGAAGATTCGCCGGTACTAATTTCCTCGGCTGCGGCCGAAAGCCTGTAGGATCGCTTTTACCTTGATCCATTCTTTAATATGTCCCGCATAAGCACAGGCGAAACAGAGATCGGCGCAATGGCACTTCCCGCGGACGAGCCACGCGCCGGTTTTGTCGCGGGTAACGCCACCGAGCCGGTTCGGGTTTTATATAGCTATCCGCTAAAAATCGGGGCAGGTAGGATCTGCCACACTGCCTGGCAACAAGTAAACGGGGTGGCAGCGGCCGGAGCGGGCGTATTACTTTTTCCGGGAGTCCTTCATAAACCGGTCGCGCCAACTGTGAAGGTTCGTCCGACACTATCTCGGGGCAAGCTCCGGATTTCTTACAAGCTGGTCGGAAATATGCGTGCTCTGGCACTGCATGATTATCTTGTCTCCCGCCGGTTAGAGAAATTGACGGGACAGATCGACATCGTCCATACCTGGCCGAATGCTGCACTCAGGACACTCAAGGTAGCGGCTCGCTTGGGCATTCCCACCGTGTTGGAGAGGCCGAATACTCATACCCGGTACGCATACGAGACAGTGCAGCGGGAATCGGCGCGGCTGGGCGTGCTTTTGCCGCCTGACAATGAGTACGCCAACAAAACCGACGTTCTCCGCAAAGAGGAGGAGGAGTACCAGCTCGCCGATTATCTATTGTGTCCTTCCGATTTTGTGCGACAGACTTTCCTCGACCAAGGTTTTCCGAGCAGCAAATTGATGAGACATCAGTATGGATACGACCAAAACATGTACTATCCGGGAGCCACGCAAGTGGAGGCCGCGAGACGGGGCTTGACCATGCTGTTCGCCGGCGACTGCGCGGTAAGAAAGGGTGTGCACTTTGCTCTTGAGGCTTGGCTGAAGTCACCCGCGAGTCATGACGGAACCTTCATGATCGCCGGCAATTTCCTGCCCGCCTATGCCGAGAAGCTCTCGCCAATGTTGTCTCACCCAAGCGTAAAAGTCTTGGGCTTTCGGAACGACGTGCCCGCACTCATGCGCGAAAGCGATATCTTCGTTCTACCCAGCATTGAAGAAGGAAGCGCTCTAGTGACTTCGGAAGCGCGGGGAAGCGGATGCGTCATACTGGTATCGGAAGCTACGGGCGCCATCTGCAGGGACATGCACGATGCGCTGGTTCATCGGGTGGGCGACGTCGACGCGCTGGCCCGCCAAATCACGGCGTTATACGAGGACCGTGGGCTGCTGAGCCGACTACGGACAAACTCGTTAGAGTCGGTTCATGAAATTACGTGGGATGCGGCCGGGCTACGGCTGCTTCAGGTATATCGCGATGTGATCAGGGCAAAAAAGAATTCGGTAGCCAGCATTTGATCGTTCCCATGATGTATGAGATTGACCCGTTGCTCGATTCGCGTTGGAAGGCATTAGTAGAACGCCATCCGCGCGCTTCGGTGTTCCACAGCACCAGCTGGTTGCGGGCGATTCGTGATGTTTACAAGTATGATCCCGTGGTAATTTCCGGTTGTCCAGGGGAAGCCCCTCTCTCGCATGGACTGTTATTCTGTCGTGTAAACAGCTGGTTGACCGGCCGGCGCCTGGTGTCGCTGCCGTTTTCCGATCATTGCGATCCGCTGGTCGACAATGCGGAACAATTAGATCTGCTCTTGCTGCACCTTAAGCAAGGTATGAAAGCTGAGAGACGGAAGTACATAGAGATCAGACCGACCACTCTGGCGCCGGGCAATCAAACGGGCTTCCAAAAAAGCTTGACCTTCTACTCGCATTCTATCGACCTGCAAAAGAGCACGCAGCAGCTGTTCCAGAGTTTCCACAAAGACTGCGTGCAACGAAAAATCAAGCGGGCAGAACGTGAATCGTTGCAGTACGCGGAGGGGGTTTCAGAGTCGCTTCTGAATGATTTTTACCGTCTACTGGTTAAGACCCGCCGCCGGCAACATTTGCCGCCGCAGCCGATCGCGTGGTTTCGCGGACTCATTGCCGCTTTTGGAGATCGCCTCAAGATTCGCGTGGCTTCAAAAGACAATGTCGCCGTGGCCAGCATCCTGACGATTGCGCACAAAAAAACCATGACTTATAAGTACGGTTGTAGTGACGCTCGATTCAATAAGTTGGGTGGCACTCCGCTGCTTTTCTGGAAGATGATTCAAGAAGCCAAAACGAACGGATTTGAAAGTGTCGATTTGGGCCGCTCTGACATCGATAACGAAGGCCTGGTCGCGTTTAAAGAACACTGGGGCGCTCCGCGAGTGCCGTTAAATTATTGGCGGTACCCTCATAAAAGCCACTCTCAGCGCGTCATTTGGAAGAGTCGAGTTGTGGAAAAAGTAGTTTCGGTGGCGCCAGAATCGTCACTGGTGGCTGCGGGAAAATTTTTATATCCCCACATAGGGTAGGAAATAAATTTCACTCACCCGTTATAGGAAAGTATCCAGCATGAATGTTTGCATGATTTCGTATTCGGTTTATGAGGCCGACGGCCGGGTGATGCGTTATGCCGAGGCCTTGGCCCGCCGGGGAGACACGGTGGATGTGGTGGCACTGTCTCGCGGAGACCAGCGGCGGTTTGACGAAATCATCAATGGAGTCAATGTTTTCAGGGTACGGCCTCGCACTCACGACGAAAAAGGAAAATTTTCCTATCTATTCAAGATATTGGCCTTTTTCTTTCGGGCTATGCTGTTTGCAACCTGGAAAGGCTGTAAAACACGCTATGATTTTGTGCACGTCCATTCCGTTCCGGACTTCCTGGTTTTTGCTGCCTGGCTTCCCAAGCTGCGCGGGGCGAAGGTGGTACTCGACATTCACGATGTGCTGCCGGAACTCTACGCCAGCAAGTTCGATGTGAAGGCCGATTCGGCCATATTCAACCTTCTGCTCAAAGAAGAACGAAGCTCGGCCGCATTTGCCGATCACGTGATCGCCGCAAACCATATTTGGGAAGATAAACTGGTGGCCCGCGCGGTACGAGCCGACAAGTGCACGACTATTCTGAATTTTCCCGACCTCTCGATATTCCGCCCGAAGGGAAGGACAAGAGCGGACGGAAAGTTCGTGATGATCTATCCCGGTACCCTGAATTGGCATCAGGGTCTCGATATCGCCGTACGGGCTTTCGCTCAAATTAAAGATCTAGCACCGGAAGCTGAATTTCACATCTACGGTGTGGGTCCGGCCGAGCCGTCGCTTCAGACATTGACGGAAGAGCTTGGACTTGGCGGTCGGGTGAAGCTGCTGGGCCCTCGCAAGCTGGGCGATGTCGCGGAATTGATGGAAAACGCCGATCTAGGCATCGTTCCCAAGAGAAATGACGCTTTTGGAGGAGAGGCATTTAGCACCAAAATCCTTGAATTCATGGCCATGGGAGTGCCAGTCCTGGTTTCTGATACGAAGATTGACCGATATTATTTTAACGATTCGGTGGTGAGGTTTTTCCCAGCGAGCGACGAATCAGGTTTGGCAAAGGAAATGCTGAATCTTATCAGAGCTCCCCAGTTACGTAGCGATCTCGCCAAGAATGCAACGGAGTTCGTGAAAGACTACGATTGGGAAAGTAACCAAAGCAAGTATTTCGACATTCTGAAGAATCTCGGCATCCCCTCCCCTTCCTCCCCCGCTGTCGTCGACGCAAGGCATATTAGTAGTAGTGGAGCCCATCCGATGAACCACTCGCTCGCTCAGTACTACCGGTGTCCTGAGCGTTATGTCCCGCTGGCTATGAAAGGATCCCCATCCTCGAAAAATGGTTATTTTGAATTTGGCAAAGGCACCGTCTGCTATGGCAATTTCCATGGCACCGCCCCCTCCGCCTCGCCCACTGGCAACCTGCCTGACGGACTACAGGATGTAGAGACACAGGACGGAATAACCAGCTTGCCGTTTGATGCCGAACAGGTCGTGGACAGTTTGCGGCATGAGGTGTATGCGACAGATGCCCGGAACGGCGGATCCAGCTTCCAGTCCGCTGTAGCCAGCGTGTATTACTTCGTCCGCCCGGTTTTGCCGGTCGGCATCAGGAAGTATTTGCAGAAGGTCCGTCTCAGCAATTGGGACCAACTGCCATTCCCCAAGTGGCCTGTGGATACAACTGTCGACAATGTATTTGAACAATTGATGTTGCTCTCTCTCAGGTCACAAAAACTGGACCGTATTCCATTTATCTGGTTTTGGCCTGACGGCGCTTCGAGCTGTGCCGTAATGACTCACGACGTGGAAACCGCGCAGGGCCGGGATTTCTGTTCGACCTTGATGGATATCAACGACTCCTATGGAATTAAGGCTTCCTTTCAGGTGGTCCCGGAACGGCGATATGAAGTACCCGCCAGTTATTTGGACTCCATTCGCGATCGGGGTTTTGAAGTCAATGTACAGGATTTAAACCACGACGGACACCTGTTCCGGAATCGGGAGCAGTTTATCGAGCGCGCCAAGAAAATTAATTATTACGGGCAACAATATGCTGCCGTGGGATTCCGGTCTGCCGTTCTATACCGAAGACAAGAGTGGTTTGACGAGCTCCAGTTTTCCTACGACACGTCGGTGCCGAATGTCGCGCACCTCGACCCTCAGCGGGGTGGATGTTGCACAGTCATGCCGTATTTCGTAGGTCCCATGCTGGAACTGCCAGTCACCACCACCCAGGACTATTCGCTTTTTCACATCCTC
Organism: uncultured Acidobacteriaceae bacterium; assembly: GCA_963794195.1. Classification (GTDB taxonomy): domain Bacteria; phylum Acidobacteriota; class Terriglobia; order Terriglobales; family Acidobacteriaceae; genus DATBAX01. The sequence continues at coordinate 185,126 of CAWCCU010000004.1, read as the reverse complement.
AATGACTACACCATAAATCTGTGGAAACAGCAGACCGCCCTGATCATGGAAAAGCATGGCCTGATGAATTTCATTATCCATCCCGACTACATCACGGAGGCGCCAGAGAGGAAAGTGTATGAAGATCTCCTTGCATATCTGGCTTCCTTGAGGAGCAAAAACGGAGTTTGGATTCCAACTCCTCGCGAAGCCAATTTCTGGTGGAGAGAGCGCGCCCAAATGCAGCTGGTTGCGGATGGGAAAGAATGGCGAATTGAAGGGCCCGGCAAAGAGCGGGCCCGCATTGCGTACGCCAGCGAACGCGATGGGCGTTTGGTATACACGCTGGAACCCGAGGTCGCCCTCGACGTCTCGCAGGCGTCCGCGGGCAGCCATCACTCATAATTCTGGAATTTCCTGTCTAACCTCCCCTTTAACTCTATCGCGAACTGAATTTAGGAGAATTTCCGTATGGCCACTCAAGTAGATATAGCAAACCAAACGTCTACTGGCATTTTTGATTGTGATCGAACTGAATTCCGCGAACAGTTCAATCGATGCTCATTTGAATTAACGCATCGCCTTTCCGAACATCGGTTATTTCAGATACCCAGACTGGTTGAGCTTTCGAAGACGCTCGCACATACCGGGAGTGTGTATTACGACGCAGGCGAAGTACGGGTGGACCAGCGCTGGGACGAATCTCCGACGGGGACTATGTCAGTAGATGAGACCATCAGGCGAATCCAGGATGCGGGAGCCTGGATCATTCTTCGCAGGGCTGAGCAGGACCCTGAGTACGGCGCAATTTTGGATGAGTGTATGTCAGAGATCCAGGCGCTCCTTGGAAAAGATCTGAAGAAAGAGATGAAGGTCCAGGACGCCATCGTTTTCATTACCTCTCCGAAGCGTGTAACCGCTTACCATATCGATCGGGAATGCAATTTCATTCTGCAAATACACGGAACCAAGGAAATAAGCGTCTTCAATCAGAAAGACCGCGACGTGCTGCCGGAAGAAGAAATTGAACGCTTCTGGACAGTGGACAATAACGCAGCCGTGTACAAACCTCAGTATCAGGACAGAGCCACGGTTTATCACATGGAGCCCGGGAAGGCGATTCACGTGCCCGTGAACGCACCGCACTGGGTGAAAAACGACAACAACATTTCAGTGACATTGAGCGTTAATTTTCAATTCCGCGAAAACTTCCCGGCCCACGTGTACCGCGCCAACTATTTACTAAGGAAATTCGGCGTTTCTCCGACGCCTCCTGGCCAGTCTGGAGTACGGGACGCGGTGAAGTGTTTCGCGATGAATGCAACTTATGTCCCGGTACGCGCCACGAGACATTTGTTGGGAAAAATCATTTCATAGCAATAGAAATCAGAAGCGACTGACGACTGAAAAAAGGGGAGAAGGAATCATGAGTGCGAATTCTATGTTGGATGATGTGGTGCAATCGGGCAAGCCGGCACAAGCAGGAAGCTCGGCGGAATATGACATTGCAGTGATCGGTGCCGGCCCATATGGCCTGTCCGCTGCCACGCATTTGCGGGCCAAGGGTATGTCCGTTCGAGTATTCGGGAAGCCCATGGATTTCTGGGCCACCAAGATGCCGCAGGGCATGCTTCTGCGCTCGCCACGCGAAGCTTCCAACCTGTCCGATCCGGAGCGGACTTTTACCCTTGAAGACTTCGAGGCGGCCATGGGGAAAGAGCCGGCAGCGCCGCTTCCCATTGGGACTTTCGTCGAGTATGGACTCTGGTTCCAGCAACAATTGGGTCCTGACCTTGATCCCCGGTCAGTTCGCAGCGTGGAACGTGAGTCTTCGCGATTCAAAGTCACTTTGGAAGATGGAGAAATCGTGCGTTTTCGGCGGGTGGTGATTGCTACCGGAATTGGGCCGTTTTTACGCAAACCTGCCGTCTTTCGCGATTTGCCTCCCGAACAAGCTTCCCACTGTTACGAAGGTCGGGATCTCCAGGAGTTCTCCGGCAAGAGAGTGGTTGTGATCGGTGCCGGCCAGAGTGCGCTCGAATCGGCGGCCCTGTTGCATGAGACTGGGGCTGACGTTGAAGTGGTGGCGAAAATTCCGCAGATGCGATGGATCGGGATGCACTCCTGGCTGCATCATCTCGGACCCATTTCGAAGATGCTCTATTCGAAACACGATGTGGGACCAGCGGGAATCAGCCGGCTGGTGGCTTCGCCAAAGCTGGTTTCGTACGTACCTCTCGCAGCGCGAGACAAGATTAGAGTGCGCGCGGTTCGGCCCGCAGGTTCGCGATGGCTTCCTGCGCGCTTGACGAAAGTCAAGTTGAGCAACGGTCGCAGCGTACTTCGGGCCGAAACCTTGGGAAGGGAAGCAAAATTGACGTTGGACGATGGGAGTGAGCGTCGTGTGGATCACGTTCTGATGGGCACAGGCTACGATGTTGACATTTCTCGGTGTGAGTTCTTTTCACCGGAGCTGGTCAACGAGATAGAAAAGATCGGTGGATATCCGAAACTGCGAAGCGGATTTCGCAGTTCCATACCTGGCCTGCACTTTATCGGAGCAGTGGCGGCACGCTCCTTCGGACCGTTACTTTATTTCGTAGCCGGCACGGAGTTCGCCTCCCACGAACTGTCTTCACACATCGCCAGCCGCGGACCAAAGGTCCGCTAATTGACAGATTCAAGCCGAACGCAAAAAACCTCTTTCAAGATACCTCTTATGACTGAAAAAAAATTGCCCGTGGGTGCCCTAGTGGTCGGTGGCGACCACCCTGGTTTGGGGATTGCCCGTAGTTTGGGGCGAAGAGGTATCCCAGTCTACATTCTCGAAGACCAGCATTCCATCTCCTCATTCTCTCGTTACGCCAGTCGGGTGATTCGGGTGAAAGACTTGCTGGACGAACGTAAGACAGTCGATGCAGTACTCGAAGTAGGGCATCGATTCGGGTTGGAGGGCTGGGTCCTGTTTCCCACGCGTGACGAAACCGTAGCGGCGTTCTCCCGGTACCGCGACGAACTGACGGGCTTTTTTCGAGTTACTACGCCTGAATGGGAAACGGTCAAATGGGCTTGGGACAAGAAAAATACTTATAATTTGGCCGTGGAATTGAAGATCCCAGTTCCACAAACCTGGAATCCCCGAACTCCGGCGGAGTTGGCTGCTTTGCACTCACGTTTACCGTTGGCTATCAAACCGGCGATCAAGGAAAATTTCTTTTACGCCACCAAAGCTAAAGCTTGGCGCGCCAATACAGTTGAAGAACTGAACTACTTTTTCGAGAAGGCTGGCCGTCAGATTAAACCAGAAGAAATTATGGTGCAGGAGATTATTCCCGGCGATGGCCGCCAGCAATTCTCATATTGTGCTTTCTACCGGGACGGCAAGGCGCACAGCACGATGGTCGCCAGGCGCGGCCGCCAGCATCCTCGAGAATTTGGCCGCGCGGCGACTTATGTGGAGAGTATCGAACTGCCGGCGATCGAGGAGCTTTCCGACCGCTTTCTGAAGAAAATCAACTATTACGGTTTAGTCGAAGTCGAATTTAAGCAGGATCCCCGCGATGGCGAATACAAGCTGCTCGATGTAAACGCTCGGGCGTGGGGTTTCCACAGTCTGGGAGCGGCTGCCGGAGTGGACTTCCCGTACCTGTTGTTTGCAGACCAAACCGGACAACCCATCGAGCCTGGCCAAGGGAGGCCTGGTGTAGGTTGGTTGAGGGCCGTCACCGATGTGCCTACAGTGATTTCTGAGTTGCTGCATGGTCAGATCAATCTGAGCTCGTATTGGAAGTCTCTTCGGACCACTCGCGTTGAGTCGGTGTTCAGTTCGGAAGACCCTCTCCCCTCACTTGCGGAGCTCGTATTGCTGCCGTACCTCATTAGCAAGAAATATTTCGTGAAAGCCTAACCAGATCCAACCATCAACGATTCCCCCGCTTGAACTTTTGATTTGAACGTACACGCCACACCTAACCACTACTTTTAGAGCGCCACGGAGGAATGACATGACAGTAACCCAGCAATCGGCCGGCACCATCTCGATCGAAAGGCGACAACGGCCTTCGTATGCTGAATTTGAAAACGAGTTCTTGAAGCCCAACCAGCCGGTCGTCATTTCTGGGGCACTCGGGGCCTGGAAAGCCATGAACTGGACGCCCGACTACTTTCGCAAAAATTTTCCCGAGCACCCAGTGAGCGTCGACGGCCAAAATTACCGGATGGCCGATTTCATCGACCTGGTAATGAATTCCAGCGACGAGAAACCTGCGCCTTATCTTCGCAATGCGTTGTTTGATCGGTTTATGCCAGAGCTTTTACCGGCCGTCCACCCTTTGCCCGAATATTTTTCACCCAACTGGTTAGTGGGACCACTTTCGCAAATGCTACGTTCGCGATTGCACGGTGGAAGTGAAGAGCTTTATATCGGGGGCCGAGGAGGAAAGTTTCCGTTCTTGCACTACGATACCTGGCATACTCACGCTTTCATCTCGCAAATATACGGAACAAAGGAATTCACCGCTTTTGCTCCTGAGCAAGCTCCCTATCTGTACGTAAAAGAAGGACGGAAGAACCAGTCGCTAGTGGATATCGAGAGCCCCGACTACGAGAAATTCCCGCTCTTCGCGAAAGCGGTTCCAATGCGTTTCAGGCTGGAAGCCGGCGAAATCTTATTCATCCCGGGCGGTTGGTGGCATACCGCGAAAATGCTCACCCCATCTATTTCAGTCTCTGTGAATAGGGCGAACGCGTCGAACTGGGGCGACCTCACCAAAGATATGTGCTCCGGAGCTCCTTTGGCAGTGCGGCCGATCGCGGCAGCATACCTGACCGGAATGCGTGTATTTCGCACTCTCTATGGATCCTAGATTCTTTCAGCCGGTTTCACAGCCCTTTCGCACCCGTTTGTGCTTGTTGTCTTGTTAACTTTCAAACACATCCATCGTGATCGCCGCGTAAGGAGCGTCGCATGTTAGCGCTTTTACCTCTTGCTGCTTATCTCGCGATTTTTTGGATATTTCGCCTGCGTGGCGAGAGATGGCGGAGCTCCGCGTTGGGTGCGGCCACCTGTTGGGGTGTATTTCTTGCGTTGAGCACGGAAATCATGAGTGTTCCACGCTTGATTACGCGTCCAGTGTTGTCGTTCGCCTGGTTTTTCCTGACGTTGGGTGCCGGTGTCTACGCATGGAAGATCCGGCGAAAACTCAAGCCAGGCGATTCCGAAGGCTTACGGAACCAAGCCCCATTGAGACAGCAGCCATTCAAAAGCGTTGATTGGTTTTTGCTGGCGGGCCTGGGAGCGCTCGTTGGATTGATAGGTGTTACGGCCATTCTCAGCGCGCCAAACACTTGGGACGCCATGGCGTACCACATGTCCCGCGTCGCTCTATGGATGACCAACCGGGATGTAAATCTCTACCCTGCTTTTTACTCGGCCCAATTGTTTCTCTCACCGTGGGCAGAGTATGCGATCTTGCATCTGGATGTCCTGTACGGTAGCGATCGTCTGGTGAATTTGGTTGAATTCGCGAGCATGGCCGGCACCCTGGTAGGTGTGTCGCTGATCGCTCAACATTTTGGCGCCAGCCGGCGCGGGCAATTATTCGCGGCGCTTGCCTGCGCAACTCTTCCTGAGGGAATTCTCGAGGCCTCGGGAGCGATGAATACTTATGTGGGGGCATTCTGGATCGTAGTTACTGTCTACTTTCTCCTACGCTGGAACGAGCGGCAGACCTGGAAACTACCTCTAGCAATAGGTGCCGCCCTTGGGCTGGCGGTTTTGACGAAAGGTACCGCCTACCTATTTCTCCCCTGCATCATCGTGACCTGCTGGTGGATGGGCTCGTCAAGGGCGCGCAAGCAGCTTTTAATGCGCGCGCCCGTAATATTGTTGATATTTCTTGCTCTAAACGGCCCGCTGTATGCTCGTAACTACAGGATGAGTGGTTCTCCTTTGGGTTTTTCCTCACCGCTTGGTGACGACCCCGAGCGTCAATACGCCAACAGCCATTTTTCGCCCTCGGTTACGGTCGCAAGCATGGTTAAGAACTTGGCGCTCCATGCAGGAACGCCGAGTGACGCGGTGAATCGCCGGATTAATTCCTGCATTCTGGGCATCTTTCGAATTCTCAGGATCGACCCCAACGATAAAGCCTCCACCTATCGAGGCGGCTTTCATCTGAACGGCCCATCCAGTCACGAGGCCCGTGCTGGAAACCCGCTTCAGCTCGCCCTCATTTGCCTCGCGGGCTTGCTGATCGTGGGCAGCAAAATCGGTAACAGGAATCTACGTCTCTACTTGTTCGGTCTTCTGGGTTCTTTCACTCTTTTCTGCGCTTTCATTCGTTGGCAACCCTGGAACAGTCGTTATCACTTGCCGCTCTTTGCTCTGGGGCTAGCGGTGATGGCCGTGGCTGTTGAACGCTTTTGGCCCCGATTTGTTGTCCCGGCCCTGGCATTGCTCCTGTTGGCCTCCGCAGCCCCCTTTGTTCTGCTGAATTCGATCAGACCACTGGCGCCGTGGATGCCCACCAGTATTCTCCGGGAACCCCGGCTCAACTCATACTTTGCCGATTCTCATCGCTGGTGGATACATTCCTACGTCTCTGCCGCGGAGTTTGTCGAAGCCAGCTCTTGTGACAGCATCGGAATCGACTCGTCGCTGGAAGATTTTGACTACCCAATGTTGATGCTCTTGGGTGCTGGCCATACAACCAGGCAGGTTCGATATGCGGGAGTTGAGAATCTGACTTCGAAGTATGCTCGGCCGGACAGCAAGGTACCGTGCGCAGTGATCTGCCTCCGATGTGCCAGCGCTCCTGCGAAGTGGGCGGAGTACAAGCAAATAGGAGGAAAAGCATCGGTATTTGATGACGTCACTGTTTTCAGTGAGCAAGGCAGCCTTGTAAACACCGAGGATTTCATACCACCAACCGCAGCGTTCGCTGCGCAAACCTTGCAGGAGCTGGACGACTACCGGGAAGCTCCGCACGGAATAAATCTAGGATCAACGGAAGCCAGAGTGAGAGGTGCCGGGCGTGACTGGCCCAGCAAGCGGGCCGATCTTAAGGACCGTTTGGATGCTCTTTATACGAATGGTCTAACGTTGTGGCGGGTCAGAGACTCGGTCGACCCGATGCGCAGAAAAGGCGAACCCATTGACCATGCCAAGATAGACCCTCTGCAGCTCATGGCTGCTTCGGAAGTCTTTACGAGTTGGAACCAGACCCTCCCAAATAGGGCCAGCGAATTAAACGGATTGGTGAATCAGTTGTATTCATCGTGGGAGACCAATTTTTTAGGAATTATGCCGAGCGACACCCCGGACGCCAGGTCCTGTCGAGTCAAAGTGAAAACGATTACTACCTATTCGGCAGGCATGGATGCAAAGAATGCAACGACGCGCGAGAATTCAATTGAGATTCCCGAGTGTTCGTGTTTAGGGCGGCTTTCTGGCTCAGGAACCATATTAGCGCGAAAGCCTTTCGGATCTTATGATTCCGAGTTCGATAATCGTACCAGCTGCAAAATATCCGCCTCAGTTTTCTCACAGCAGGGTCCTGACGATACCTCAGCCTCCCTCGCATCCAGGAATTGACCTTCGAATGCTGCTACTGTTACCTCTTGCGGCTTTCCTTCTCTCCTATCAGGTTCTGCGCAAAAACAAAGGAATAGATTGGCGTGGCTCGGTACTGGGCTCCGCCATTTTCGTAGCCTGCTGTATTGTCGCTATCAATGAGACATTAAGTATCGGACACCATCTTTCCCGCACCAGCGTGGCGGTCTCCTGGTTGGTAATTTGCGTCGCTGTCCTCCTGTACCGAGCCAAGGCCGTTACTCCCGCCCTGGCCCCACTCAAAGAACAAAATAACGGAGGGTCCCCACTCGGAAAGCTGGATCAAGTCACAAAATATCTTCTGGCTGGTGCCGGGATCATCGTGTTGCTGGTTGGTGTTACCGCGGTTGTCTCGGCACCCAATATTTGGGATGCGATGGAATACCACCTTCCCCGCGTGATCATGTGGATGAGCAACCACAGCGTGGAATTCTATCCAACGCCTGACTATACCCAATTGGTTTGGGGCCCATGGTCAAGCTACGCGATGTTGCATGCATGCTTACTCTGGGGAGGCGATCGCTTCGTCAATCTCGTGGAGTTTTTCAGCCTGATCGGAAGCATGATTGGCGTATCGCTGATCGCCAAAAGGTTGGGCGCGGGTCCGCGCGGTCAAGTATTCAGCGCCATTATTTGTGCCACGATTCCGGAAGGAATCCTCGAAGCGTCTGGTCCGATGAATACGTTCGTCGTGTCTTTCTGGATCGTCTGCTCGGTGGTATTCCTGCTGAGTTGGAACGAAGATCAAAATTGGTTCAACTTGATTTGCGCAGGTCTTTCGGTAGGTTTAGCCGTGCTCACAAAGGGTACAGCCTACATCTTCTTGCCATATCTTATTCTGGCTTCATGGTGGCTTGGGTCTGGTCCGGCGCGTGTCTTGTTCTTGAAGAGAAGCTTCGTATTCCTGCTGTTGATCATGGCGATCAACACACCCCAGTTTGTTCGATGTTATGAATTGACGGGCACGCCGCTGGGGGTCCCTGTTCCAGATGCAGGATCCCGACTGCAATTGGTCATGGCCCATCCCGGCCCGATAAAAACTGCTGCGAATGTGCTCCGCAATATTTCGCTCCATTTCGGTACTCCCAGCGACTCGATCAACTCGCGGATTGAAAATCTTTTTCGAGCCGTCATCCAGGAAATGAGGGTTAATCCTGATGATCCAACCCAGGTGTGGTTGGGCGAACCCTTTCACATAAACCACCTATCTACCGATGAAGGGATCGCCGGGAATCCTCTGCATCTGAGTTTACTCGCGCTTTCACTGGTACTGGTTTTATGGAAACATCGGGATCCGGCATGGAAAAAGGCTTCATGGTACGCGCTCGGAATTCTCCTGTCATTCCTGTTTTTCTGCGCCTTCATCCTCTGGCAGCGCTGGGCAAGCCGGTATCAGTTGCCCTTGTTTGTACTGGGTTCGGCGCTCACAGGACTGGTTCTTGAACGGTGTTTCTCGCGAAAAATCGCAAATGCAACGCTGGCAGTCCTGCTCGGGATCGCTTCGCTTTTCGCGGTAGCCAACAAAACGCGGTCTCTTGTGCGTTGGAGTCGGGTCGACGATGTTTATCATCCTCGAGCGACTCAATATTTCGCACATTTGCATCAGAAAGATGCCTCGACTTTCACAGCGGCGGCGGACACTGTCAATCAGCTAGATTGTCGAAATGTTGCCATAGATTCGTACACCGATAAGCTTCAGACAGCCCACAGCCCGAGGTCGTTTTACCTCTATCCGCTTCTGGCTTTGATACATGCCGATGAACCCGCGCGGACGGTATGGTATACCGGCGTGCACAATTCGACCATCCGCTATGCAAACCGCGAACCCCATGCGCCTTCGTGTGCGGTCATCTGTCTCGATTGTGCTGATAAACCTGAAAAGTGGGGTGCATACCAAGCGGCTGGCGAACATGCATACGTGTTTGACTATATTGTGGTTTTTAGCGGAGCGGCTAAAATCCATTCCGGGACCAGCGGAAGTTCGACCAAAGTCGCTCCACCCAGTTAGTTTGAGCAATCTGCCCAGGTGCGAAGAACAGTCGACGTAGGGCGATCCCGAGTTTTAAGAACGTGCGTTCGGCGGGGCAGAAAACTGAAGATCCTGAGATTTTACCGCGCGCTTGGGCCCCGTTCACAAGGATGAATTCTCTCTTGAAAGAGCAAACCGAAGGCAGGATTGCAGGGCCTGCCAAGAGAAGGATTCTGTGGATATTTGTCGGTCTTGCCCTCTTTGTGTTTCTCATCCTTGAGATGTGTCTCGCGGGCCGGCAGCAATCGCAGACGCTGGATGAGGCAAACCATATTTTCGCCGGTTACCGTTACTGGATGTGCTCCGATTTTCGAGCGAACCCGGAGCACCCTCCCATGGTGAAGTTAGTTGCGACTGTTCCCCTTTTATTTCGCAGCCTGAAGACCCCTACCGCCGTTTGTGGCTATCCTACCGCATCCCAATTCAGGGATTATACGGAGGGCAACCTCTTCCTCTATGCTAACGATGCCGATTCAATTCTGTTTCAAACCCGGCTGCTGGCTAGCGTATTCGCGATCGTTCTGGCTGCGCTCCTGGTTGAATCCGGAATCGTACTTTTCGGCCCGGGGCCCGCTTTATTAGCTCTGGTCATTTTCGTTTTCGAACCCACTATTCTGGCCCATGGTTTTCTGGTTACAACTGACATGGGAATGGCTTGTTGCCTTTATGCCACGGTCTACGCCTTCTATCTTTACCTCGTACGACCTTCGTACTGGCGGTTACTCGCAGTCGGGTTCTTAGCCGGAACCACGTTGGCGGCCAAGCACTCCGGGTTTCTTGTATTCGCGATTCTCGGCACCCTGGCGTTTTTGGATCTTCTCAACTCGACGAATTCTGCTGAAAAATCAAGAGGATGGATCAATCGAGCCCCGAGAATGCTCGGCGCTTTTATGCTGATCGGCGTCAGCGCTTATGTCGTCCTCTGGGGTTTCTACGGCTTCAGGTTCTTGCCAGCACCAGATCAAAACCCGATGGGTTATGCTCTCGTCGAGGCCAAGAGCGGCCTGATTTTAAGAATCGGTAATGCTATTTTTGCAAACTTTGACCGGTTCCATTTGCTTCCCGAGGCGTATTTGTATGGATTGAAAAATGTGATGCACGTCACCCGAAGCGGTGCCACGGCATTTCTTTTCGGCAAAATATATCCGCACGGACGCTGGTTTTACTTTCCGTCGGCATTTTTGATCAAGTCGACTTTGGGATTTCTAGGTCTACTTGCCTTGGCGGTAGTCTCATGGGCTTATAAGGGCAAGACGGAATCATGGAGGAAGGTGCTCTTTCTGGTGGTGCCTCCAATTATCTTGCTCATGGCTGCCCTCAATTCAAACCTCAATATAGGAATCCGCCACATCCTTCCTGCATATCCCTTTCTCATAATGTTTATTGCGGTGGGCGCGTGGAAATTATGTACATCCCGGCGTGGAAGATATGCCGTAGCCCTATTGATTGCTGTTCATGCATTGTCATCATTAAGGAGCTTCCCGGAATATATTTCGTATTCAAATGAAGTTTGGGGAGGACCTCTAGAAACTTACAAAGTTCTGTCAGATTCGAATGTGGATTGGGCACAGGGTCTTAAAGCTGTGGAGTCTTATCTCAGCCTTCATAGAGTCAAGGATTGCTGGTTTGCGCCTTTCAGCACATATGCCGAACCTGATCCCGAATACTATGGCATCGGATGCAAACTTCTTCCCACGGGTCGTTATCAGGAGGGGCAGAGACTCGCACTCTCGGGAGACCGGCTCGACGGCACTCTGTTGATCAGCGCCAGTCAGCTTTCCGGTTTAGCATGGGGACCCGCTGAGTTGAATCCCTATGAGCCACTTCGGGAGGTGACGCCGGTTGCTAACATCGGTGGCAGCGTACTTGTCTATCGTGGGCATTTTAAGCTGTCACAGCTTTTTGTGGCGGTGCTTATCGAGAGGGCACGAGATTTGGCACGAACCAATCAGGGAAACGAAGCTGTAGCAGAAGCCAGAGAGGCGACCGCCTTGGCGCCGAACATGTTTGCGACACATTGGGCGCTTGCTGATGCGTTGGCTTCGGCTAATCAATTAGCCGCAGCGCGAGAAGAGTATCGATCTGCCCGGTCGCTTGCTCAAACCCGTCACCCCGAATTTAACGGGGATAATCTGCTGCAGATCGATGCCGCGTTGAGAGACCTCGAGGCACGATCGTCGCTGCGTTCAGGACAAGTGCAATGAGCATCGCCGAGGGAGGCATTGGGAGTTTTCCCAAGGCTCGTCAGCATTACTCTTCGGACGCTAGCTGCCAAGCCGGAAATACAGACCGGAATGCGCGGGGAACGATGCCGCCGGATGGAAGGGAATTCGCCCCGCATGACTCGGAACTGTCCATTGGTCTACGAGCCTGTAGCCCAGTCCGCAAATCGATTCGATGAAGTCCCTGCGGTTGAAGACGTACATGGGATGAAACGCCACCCCTCCGTTCTGCAACGTGACAAAAGTAGGGCCGTCATAAAGCGGAAGCTTGTTAAGTACCAGGTGTTTGGGGCGGGATCGTAGACTTGCCAGACTGACCGAGAATGTGGGTGATTCCACATACTGCAATGACCCCGCCGCGAGCAGGACATCAGCGCCATCTGCATCTGCAAAACCCTCCGCGAAAGTCAGTTGTTTCTTGCCTTGCTCGACCGCGATTTGCATGCCGTACTTCATAATCTCCGGCATATCGCATACGACCCATTGCAATTCGGGTGAATAATCGATGTATTGGGCGTATGCGTAAAAGTGTGTCCCGCAATGCCCGCCGAAATCGAAAAGCCTAATCGGACCGCTCAGCAGAGGTGCGAGCCAGAACATGACGGGATAGTCGAAAGAAAAAATTCGCGAACGCCGATCTGCGAATTCTTCTGCGTAGTCTTGGGTTGCGAATCCTAAAGGCTTATTATTTGGCGCCGACCGCTCAGCTTCCTCAAAACTAGCGAAAACTCCGCGAAAAGCTCCATAGCCATTTCTTGCGAAGCGTTTTTCGTAAAAGCGTTCAAGCAGCGGACGGAGAATCGGCCACGTCTCCAGGCTTGTCTGCCAGCCGCTTCCGGATTTTGTGGCGTCGTTAATTGGCACTGCTCCTGACAAGTACCCCTGGACGGGGGCAATCGACAAAGTCCAATATAATACAAGCAGATCGCGGAAGGCGTGTACCTTGCCGACGTTTGTTCGTGAGACTCAGATACGCCAACCGCTAAAAAAATCTTTTGTAGGATACGAAGGTGGTAATTAGTGTCTGTGACTCGCCGAAGATTTCTCCAGGGTAGCATGGCAGTTATGGCAGCCGGAGGTTTGAGCGTCGGCGCTGACGCGCTGCTGATCGAGCCCAATCACCCTGTCTTAAATCGCGTTGACATCCATCTGCATCGGCTACCCGACGTATTTGATGGTTTTACTATCGCGCAATTGAGTGATTTCCATTACGATCCGGAATTTTCCGCCAAACCTATCCGCATCGCAGTGGAAATGGTCAACAACCTTAAGCCGAACTTGGTCGTGCTGACCGGGGACTTCGTTACCGAGCCCTTCCTCGGACACCGCCTCCATAGAAATATGAAGAAAGCGGCGGAGACGGCCGAGCCCTGCGGCGAATTGCTCAACAAATTAAGAGCTGAGTTCGGAGTAATGTCCGTCATTGGTAATCATGATGGAAATACGGATCCCGACAGAGTGAAGGCAATTCTGCGATCTGTCGGGCTCCCAGTGATGTACGATGAATCCCGGCCCCTTGAACGCGGAGGCAAGAAACTTTGGATCGCTGGTCTTGACGATAATCCGGACGAAACCGATCTAACGGCAGCCCTAAAGGTGGTGCCTCCCGACGAGCCCGTCGTCATCCTGATTCACGAGCCAGACACCGCCGACTTTGTCTCAAAATATCCTGTGGATCTTCAGCTTTCCGGCCATTCTCATGGCGGACAGGTGCGGCTGCCGATGATTGGCCCTCTCTATTTGCCAAGGTTGGCAAGAAAATATCCTCGTGGATTACGCAAAGTGGGCGGGCTCACTCTCTATACGAATGTGGGAATTGGCACCATGGGCTTGCCCATCCGACTGAATTGTCCCCCAGAAGTAACTCTATTTACGTTGCGTGCTGGTGAATCCCCGCAAGCTAGCACCGCTGAACTGACTCCGTCTGGGGTAGCGATCCAGGAGAATCCGGCCGTAGCGAATGATTGGTTGCTCTCGTAGTTAAGCGCCGCTCGCTGCCACCCGAAAAGTCCGGCTGCGTCTTCATAGAGGCTTTTCCAGGGCGCGGCTCGGAGTGCATAGTTTGGCCAAGCCGCGATGCGAACGCTAAAAACGCTAAAAACCAATCATGCAGCTCGCGGAGATCGATGTTAATTCGGATCCAAAATCAAAACCCTCTGCTTTCGGCTTGCATTGCTATGTGGGCAGCTCTCCTGGTAATCGGCCTTTGGCCCTTCGATTTTTTTCCCAGAAACAGAGTGCAGTGGCTAAGAAACGGCGATGGCATCCATTTTGATTGGCACGGCCAAATCTACGGCCTGCAATCGTGGAAGGGGACGCAAGCACAAGGAAGCCTTGCGCTGGACCGCGCGTTCACCATTGAAATCTGGTTGACGCCTGACCAAGCACAAAGCTGGGGAACTATTTTATGCATTTATGATCCGGCGCGACCCGAGAACTTTAGGATCGACCAATCTCTTTCGGATCTCGTAGTTCGTGGAAATTTTCAAGAGCAGAATCGCCGATCGGAATTCCGACCCATCTGGATGGACAACATTTTTGCGACTGGACGGCCGCGCTTTTTAACCATAACCTCGGGACAGGACGGTACGGTCGTCTATCTCGACGCGGTCAAAGAACATTCTTATGAGTACACTCCGGCGCCTGGGAACTTCGATGGCCGACTCTTGATCGGCCACGCTGTCTCTGGAGGTAGCGCCTGGGCGGGCACCGTGCGCGCCCTGGCGATCTATAATCGATCGCTAACTTCCGAGGAAGTCGGCCGTCACTACCAAGCCTGGATTGAAGATACAGCTGAGGAGCTCACTAAAGAGGAGGGAATCGCTGGAATTTATCCATTCGACGAACAGATGGGTGATCTAGTACGCAATCACGCGGGTCCCATGCCTAATTTACTAATTCCCACAAGATTTTATGTCTTGCACCGAAAATTTCTGACCGATCCAGCGCGCCTCCAAAGATCTGATCTGGGAGATGCTCTAATAAACCTTGTTGGTTTTGTCCCTTTCGGATTCTTGGTCTCACTCTATCTATCGCGGGCAGGGAGTTTCTCGAGGACTCAGACCATCCTCTGGACGATCGTTCTCGGGGGGCTGACCAGTTTCTTGATAGAGTTTCTGCAAGCGTATTTGCCCACAAGAGACTCCTCCTACCTCGACCTGATCAATAATATTCTAGGCACCGGACTGGGGACACTACTAGTCCCCAGGTTGAGTGGACAAGTCAGACGGTTCTACATTCCATTATTTTGAAATGAGATTCCTGGACTATGCCCTCCGTCCATATCACAGAATCCGCAATTCCCGAGTTCGAAAGCGGTCGCTCCCGAACTTGGCTTTTGCTCGTATTTGCGCTTCTGCTTGCGTGGCAAATCGTCTTGGTGTGGATCTATCCTCGTTTTGCAACCCAAGACGGTCCTTCCCATTTATATAACTCAGCGTTGATCCGCAGTTTTCACGACCCAGCTTGGTCTCGAATACCTGAGTTCTATCGGCTGAATTCCCGACCCATCCCCAACTGGTTTACGTACGCGTTTTTGGCCGCGCTGTATTCCGTATTTTCCCCGCCTATAGCAGAAAAGATACTGGTTACCGGATACTTCATCGCGTTTCCCCTGTCGTTTGCTTATGTTTCGCGGGTCTTGACCAAGCACGTGAGTCTTTTCGCGATCTGGGGTCTTGTCCTCGCCGATAACTATTTCATCGCGATGGGGTTTTACAATTTTTGTTACAGCCTGGTGTTTTTTCTGTTGTGCTTCGGATATTGGATGAAGTGGCGAGAACGCTTTGGGCTGAGACAATTGCTAACCATGTGTGTGCTGGGCTTCCTGCTGTATTTCACTCACCCTGTTGGCTTCTTGATGGAGGTAATTTTTGTCGGAGCAGTCGGTTTCTTTTTTGCGCTCACGGAATGTTGTCTTCATGGGGAAAATCGGGCGTCCGGCCGGAGTTCCTTTTTACTTTTGAAGCGTGTGCTGTTGCCGCTGCTTGCGTTCGTCCCCTGCCTGTTGATCTTCTTCGTATCAGCGTATGGGTCACAACCGGAGCCGAGTCCGATCGGCCGGACGCTCATGCAACGTATCAATCTTCTTCACGAACTCTACGTCCTGGTGGAGACTCGTGAGGCGCTGGGAATCGTACGAGTGTGTTTGTCAGCAGGCTTCCTGCTGTGGGCGTTCTGGGTTGTTGTCTTTGAGGCAGTGAAGCAGCGGAAGTTCGCGCCAGTCGATGGCTTGGGTATTTTAGCGGTAACCTGCCTATTGGTATATGTCGTTCTCCCGTGGTCGATTTCGGGGGGAGGATTGATTCCGGATCGAATGGCATGGTTTGGCATTTGCGGAGCACTGCTCTGGCTCGGCTCCAAGGCATGGTCCATCCGTGGCAGCAGGGTGGTGGTTTGTGTTTCGATCCTTGTCGTCTCTTTAGGGTTGGTAGCACAGACCAGTTGGCGTTATCGATTATCTCCAATGCTCAAGGCATACAGTGATGCGGGTCGGTTGATGGAGCCGCAGAAGACGATTTTGTCCCTGTGCTACTGCAATCCAGAAGGGAATCCGGTGCAGGTTCTGGTTGACTCGAGAGTTCGACCTTTCGAACACGCCGGAGAAATTGCGGCACTTGAGTCGCACGCGATGTCGATCACTAACTATGAGGCACGCGGTTCGTCTTTTCCCATTATGTATAACCCGGGAGTGAACCCCGCTCTACACTTTGCAACTTGGCGAAGTTTTACCAGCTCTCCTCAATTGACCGATATCGCAGATTACGAAAAGCAAACCGGGAAGACCGTTGATTATGTTCTGATTTGGGGAAATGGGTACGAAGTTCCGGTTGAGAACGGATCAATTCTCGACCTGCAGCTTCGATCGAATTACGAAATTACTTATACCTCTCCAGCTCCGGCCTCGCTCCGGCTTTTCAAGCGGAGGGCTGCCTCGAGCATTGCCGAGAGCGCGGTCGTCACTCGCCACTGGCGAAGCTTGAATGGTCGACTTGAATTTAGATGATCTCTCCGTGCGGCGCCTCCCGCACGGTTTGTCGAGAAGGAATATCCCGGCAAATTAACGTCAGTAGATGACATAATTAACGCGATTCCGGGCCGACCCTCCCATGCATGTGCTTCACGTTGTAGGCGCTAGACCGAATTTTATGAAAGCCGCCCCGGTACATCGGGCTCTGGCGGCCAGAAACAATGTGCGGCAGAGTTTGATCCACACCGGCCAGCATTATGATCGACAGCTGTCGGATGTCTTTTTCTCGCAGCTCGAAATGCCCAATCCGGATGTAAATCTAGGTGTAGGCTCTGGAAGCCACGCCGCCCAGACTGCGGAGGTAATGACGCGGTTCGAGCCCGTTGTTTTGGAACGAAATCCGGACGTGGTGCTGGTTTATGGGGACGTAAACTCTACGATGGCGGCGGCGCTGGTTTGTTCGAAGCTGCTGATTCGCGTCGCTCATGTCGAAGCCGGTCTTCGATCTTTCGACCGGAAAATGCCGGAGGAAATCAATCGAGTCGTCACCGATCACCTGGCTGACCTTTTATTTACGCCCTCCGAGGACGGTGACACTAACCTTCTCAGCGAAGGCATAACGCCAGAGAAGGTGCACCATGTCGGCAATGTGATGATTGATTCTGTTGTACGTCTGTTGCCCGCCGCTCTGCGAATTCTGCAAACGGAAACACCTAAACCGTACGTTCTTGTAACCCTCCATCGTCCGTCAAACGTCGATGACGCCAATAGCTTAAAGCTAATTTTTGATTCGCTTCTCCAGCTTAGCCAACATTTGAATGTCATTTTTCCGGTTCATCCTCGCACCCGGCAGCGGATTGCGCAATTTGGATTGGAAATTCGAAATCTTCACCTGCTCGATCCAGTTCCTTATATCGAGTTTCTGGCCTTAATAAGAGGGGCGGAAGCGGTAATTACCGATTCCGGGGGCATTCAGGAGGAAACGACGTACTTGGGTGTGCCGTGCCTTACTGTTCGTGAGAACACAGAAAGGCCAATCACCGTAACTCTCGGAACTAATGTCTTGGTCGGCCAGGACGGGGACAAGTTGAGATTGGAACTGTCTCAAATCTTGGCCGGCAAAGCGAAAAAAGGTGGCGTCCCGCCGTTGTGGGATGGTCGCGCAAGTGAACGGATTGCGGAGATCCTTTGTCGGTGTTAGCAACTCGCGGCCGGTCGTTAAGATTCGTTATCGGGGCCATGGTTGCGGCGGCCCTGGCTGCATTCCTCCTCCTGGACCCGGAGGGCTGGCGGTCGCTGATTTTTGACCGCTTGACCGGTGTAAACAACTGGCCGGTTGTTGTTCCGCGGCCGGTTGACTTCAATCCGGCTGTCCCTCCTGAATTCGAGGTTTCCGTTTTCGCCACGGACTTTAGCGGTCCCAGATGGCTGGCGGTCGCTCCCAATGGGGACGTCTTCGTGGCCGATTCGCCGAAGGGAGAAGTTGTGGTGCTTCACGATCCGCAGGGGCAGGGAAGAGCTGATTCGCGGGAAGTCTTTGCCGATCATTTGGTTCTACCCTTCGGGATCGCTTTCAACGCGGGCTACGTTTATGTTGCTAATGCAAATCAGATATTGCGCTTCCGTTATGACCCCAAAACATCAAGACGGCTCGGGGCTGCAGAGCCCATCTTAGACCTTCCAGGAAACGGTTATCACCAGCATTGGACGCGCTCGCTTGCTTTTAGTCCGGACGGCCGAAAGCTCTTTGTTTCGGTTGGATCGAAGACTAATGTCTCGATCGAATCTGATCCCCGCCGGGCGGCAGTTCTAGTTGCGGATACTGATGGTACGAACATGCGAGTCTACGCCAGCGGGTTGCGAAACGCCGCCGGACTTGCCTTCGATCCCGAGTCTGGTGAACTGTGGGCAAGCGTAAACGAGCGTGATGACATTGGCGATGACATTCCATCAGATTACTTTACTCATCTTGTGGATGGTGGCTTTTACGGATGGCCATATGCCTATACGGGTTCGCATGTCGATAAACGTGTTCCGGCGAGGCCGGACTTAGTGGCGAAAACCATTGTTCCGGATGTCCTTTTGGGAGCCCATGTCGCACCGCTACAAGTGGCCTTTTACGACAAACAGCAGTTCCCGCCCTCCTATCGGTATGGTGCATTTGTAGCCGAGCATGGCTCCTGGAATCGCCGCCTGCGCAGCGGATATCAGGTGGTTTTCATACCATTTCATAACGGCGCGCCGGCCGGTGGACCAATGCCGTTTTTCTCCGGATTTGTGCCGGATCCAGCCGGCCCGGACGTCTATGGTCGAGTGGTTGGTGTCGCGGTTGCTATCGACGGATCCTTGCTGATCTCGGATGATGTTGGGAAAATTATATGGCGAGTTTCCCACAGGTGAATATTTCTGCACACTGGGAGACCACCCGCAAAAAAGTCGCTGGCTCCTACCTCTTGAGCGGAGGGTTTATGGGTGGCAACAAATCATATTGTATATAGGGAGAGCACACCCTATTGACATTAGGTGGTCATCGGCGCAAACTGCGTTTTCGGTTCGGCAGAATCTCCCCTCCACATTCGAGCCGCGCCCCGGCGCTGTGCCCCAAAGTGTAGTGTCCTCAGGAGGAAGTATGTTGTTTTCACGTTCGCGTCTCGGAACCCTGGCTGCCCTCTCTTGTATCCTGTTCCGGAGCGCAATTGCGCAAGACCTCCCGAGGTCGACTGCGCAGCCTGGGGCAAATCAAACACCGAGCTCGACCCAGGTAGCGAAAGAAGTTCGCCCATCCGGTTCAACCCCTTTCCAATACAAATCGCCTGTGATGCGAAAACTGTGGGAAGGTACTGCAAGTCACCGCGCCTTGAAATCCAGTGCTTTGTTGAAGCTTGACGATTCCGCGCTTCCATCATTTCGGACGATTCCGCCGATGTACGCAGCAGGCGCGAGTCCGTTCGATGTGGCTCTGGGCGATTTCAACTCGGATGGGATACAAGATGTGGTCGTCTCCGCCAATCCCCCAGTGGTTTTGTTGGGAAATGGGGACGGAACCTTCCAAAGTGCGACTCCGATTGGAACCATCTCATCAGTTCCGACTGGCGCCGCTGTGGCAGATTCCAACCGTGACGGAAAGCTCGACGTGTTTTTTGCGATTTCTGGCGCGGTCGTCGTCTATCTTGGCAAGGGCGACGGAACCTTCGGAGCCGGATCCACCGTTTCTTCGGGAGGGACAAATGAGAATGTCCTTGCCCGGGTTCTCGCCGCGGATGTGAACAACGACGGGATTGTGGATCTGATTACCAATACCGACGCGGGTTTGAGTGTGTTATTGGGCAATGGCGATGGCACGTTCCAGGCCCCTATAGTTTCCACCGGGGTGGTTCAGTTCATGGCGGCGGCGGATTTTAACCAGGATGGTCGGTTGGATTTGGCCGTCACAGACGGTTTTGACAGCCTGAGCATCATGTTCGGGAACGGAACTGGAACATTTACCGTGGCAAGTACCTATACGGTCGCCGAAACTGTGGGTATTGATTCAATCGCGATCGCTGACTACAACCAGGACGGATTTCTGGATGTGGCCCTTCCGAATGGCCAGTTGTTTCTGGGCAAAGCCGGCGGGAGTCTGAGACTGCCAAAAAGTTTTCCTGCTTCACCTAACGCGACGGTCGTTGCCCAGATCGATGTGGACGGCGACGGCATCACCGATTTGCTGACCGCCAGCGGCGGTGAGTCATGCGGTCAATCTGATTTCGGAACTCTCGGAATATCCCGGGGCAATGGTGACGGCACGTTCCAGCCCGCCGTATTTTTCGATTTCGGCGGGTGCTCTCTTTCTTGGCCATTTATAGCGATTGGAGATCTAAATAACGATGGCGCGCCCGACGTCGTCGTATTGAGCGGTGTAAATTCGTGGTTTTCGGACACCCCCGAACTGAGTGTTCTGGTTAACCAGGGCGGTGGCGTCTTCCCGGTTGCTACGTTGAATGTCTCCGGCGGATCGGGTGGCGTTGCCGTCGATGACTTCAATCGAGACGGTAACGCCGACGTCGTGCTGGCGGATGGGAGTGTATATCTCGGAAACGGGGATGGCACTTTGCGCTCCATGACAAGCGCCGCTTTGGGCGGAGTTGCCGTAGCGACAGGCGACTTTGATCGCGGGGGCATCACGGACGTTGCCTCCGCAGTGGAATGCGTTCCGGCGGGTTGTTCTGGCGGCGGCCAGCTATTGATTGCGGCAGGCAACGGAAGCGGCAGGTTCAGGACAGCAGCTGCTTTGCCATCAGGCGGATTCTATGCAGAATCTCTCGCAGTCGTCGATCTCAATAACGATGGAAATCTTGATATTGCGGTTTTGAACAACTGTGCAGACAGCGGCTGTTCGGCCGGGGGTTCATTGAGTATCTACCTGGGCAATGGAGCCAGAACGTTCAGCTTATTGAATACGGTCAGCATGTCTTCCGGCTTCCCGACAAGTCTGGTGGCTGGTGATTTCAACAACGATGGCATTGCCGATTTAGCAGTCGGTTTTAGTGCCGCCCCATTCGAATCAACCGTGGTAAATGTCCTGCTGGGAAACGGGGATGGCACCTTTCAATCTCCCATTTCTTTTTTTGCAAGCAGTCGCGGTATCACCAATGGGATAACCGCTTTACTCACAAAGGATTTCAATAACGATGGCATTCTGGATTTGGCATTCGCCTTTGGGGGAAGCGCCGACGGCGGTCAATCCGGCTCGATTATGTACGGCCATGGCGATGGAACGTTCGCAGCTGGAACATTCATTGTCAGCGGAGCGCCGCAATTTTCAGTAGTGGCTGCGGACTTTCTCGGCGTGGGCGCCTTGACACCGGTTTTCGCCAATAGCTGCGGCGACGTTCTCGATTGCCCCGGTGGCTCGCTGTTAAATGCTACCGCCCCGGACATTATGTTGCAATTTCTTGGCGTTGGGGATTTCAACAACGACGGCAAACCCGACCTGGTCGGCTCTTTACAATACGACCTGGGTGCCAGCGTCCTGCTAAACATTGGTGCAGCCGCGGAAGCGACGACGACCACAATCTCTCCTTCGGCGCCGCAGGCTTATACCGCGCTTCAGCCCGCTAGCTTTATTGCGCAAGTGCAGCACACGGGTCCCGGAACTCCGACGAATGCCGTAAATTTCTTCGATAACGGAGCCTTGATCGGCTCGGCTCCGGTCGATGGTTACGGCAATGCTTCAATAGTTATGGCACTGCCCGCGGGCTCGCACTTTATTGTCCCGTATTACGCTGGAGACAGTAGTTTTGCGCCCAGCAATGGCTTGGGTGTGCGGGCCGTTGTCTCGCCGTCAGCTACGACCATTGCGCTGAATTCGAATGCGAATCCTTCCTACGTAAACCAATCAGTTATCTTGACGGCAAGCCTAACTTCACCGAGCGGCGCTCCCTTCACGGGTACGGTTACCTTAAAGCAGGCAAAAGCTACGCTGGCTGTGCTGCCTGTAGTTAACGGTCAAGCTTCGTTTACAAAAACTTTCCCCGTGAGCGGCACCTACCAGATTAGCGCCACTTATTCGGGAGATACAAACCATCAGGCGGGTACATCTGCCGTGCTCAAGCAGGTTATTTACAAACTGCCGGCAATCACGACCACTCGGATTACCACGACCGGCGATGTTTCTTATGTCGGTCAATTAGCGACATTTACTTCGACGACGACTTCAACCATCGGCCCCATCCCGGATGGCGAGACCGTTGGCTTTTTCGATGGAGCGGTTCCTCTTGGAACGGCCACCGCGGCGAGGGGCGTGGCCATTTTCACCACGTCCGCGTTAACCGCAAAGACCCATACGATCAAGGCCACATACTCCGGTGATGCAACTTTCAAAACCAGCTGGGGAACTATGCAGCAGGTCGTTGTTATGTACCCCTCCTCGATCACATTAATCGCGAGTCCCAATCCGTCAATCAACAAGCAAACCGTGATCCTGACCGCAACCGTGCAGTCGAGTAACCCGAAGGCCCCCACGGGAACGGTCACTTTCAAGAACGGGACGCAGACTCTGGGATCGGCGGAGCTGAACAATGGACTGGCAATGCTGAGTACGTCAAGACTGCCCGTCGGAAGCGATCCGATTGCGGCGATTTACAACGGCGACACCGCCACTGAAAAGAGCTCTTCGCAAGTCCTGACCGAGGACATTGATTAGCAGCTTGCGTTTTGGGAATTTACGCGCGGTCGGAAACTAACGATGCTTGGCGAATGACCGTTGTCTAACGCCCGATCTGGGATCGTTGATGCGATTGTAATTTTTGCCGCCAATTATTCAGCCGCGCGTCGGGACGACCCTTCCTCCGGTTGACCAAGTTTCTTCTGGATCCAGGCCATAATCTCAGGAACCCTGGCCATCCCAGGTGCTTCAATCGTCCGAAACGTAGCGTAGCTGACAACAATCAAGACAGGAGTACATAGAAAAACCACCATCCAATGCGCCGCGAGCGACAGTTCGGCAGCCCTGCCAATGCCAATCACGTAATGGAAGACGACAAAGTAGAGCATTCCGTGAAGAAGATAAATACTGTAAGTGATCTCTCCCAACATTCTGGAAGCAGGCCAGGAGAGCACGCCGAACAGATTATTTCCGCACGCGATGATGACGAAGGCAACCGAAAGAAAGCCTATGCTCGGAAGGCTATGCGTGATTGGAAAAAGAATGGGAGCGCTTGCGAGGAAGAGGAGGCAAACAACGGATCCTGCTGCTCCGGAAGCCACCTCGCGGAATCGCTTTCGACGGACCGCAAATGCTGCCAGAACTCCTCCACCGAAAGCCGCTAACAGAGGGGCGGTGGAGTGCCTCACCACGAAATAAATCCCAGCCGAGGTCACGACGAGGCTCAGAAACAACCAGAATTTCGGCGGAATAACTCCGAAAAGTAATGCGCAAGCCGGTAGTGAAAAATAGAACCACCACTCGTAAGGCAAAGACCACATTACGCCGGCAACAATATTTTTCGTGGCAACAACGCCATTTATGTCAGGGGCTCCCAGCGCGGTGAAGTTTAGCCACCGCAGGATATTTCCGAACAATTGCAAGGGAGTTTCTCGCAGTTGAAATTTGGTTGCGACTCCGACCAGCGTCAACAACAATAGAACCGCCACCAAGTACATGGGGAACAATCGCAAAACGCGGGAGACATAGAGCCGCAGCCATAAAATCTTACGGGAGCGGCCATGAATTAACTTAGACCAAAAAAGGAACGCTGTGATCATGAAGAACAGATCGACGCTGCCTCCGCCGAAGTATCGGTAGAGCGTTGAAGCAGGCTGTTCCCATCGTCCGGAGCGAACAAACGAATACCACACTGCGGAGTGATGCAGAAACACCAGGAACGCCAGGTAGCCGCGTAATCCGTCGATGGTGTGAAACCGCCCCTGCGCCAGAGGCGTACCGAAGCGGCGCCCGATTAGATGGGTAACCCCGAGTGCTATTGAGACAGCAAGAATCGCTGGAACGATCTGCACGATCAAGATTTCGCATTGCATTCCAGTCACGATTTCCGTTCCAAATTGCCGGCTGTCACGGGGGAACGAGCTATTATTATTTGCACACTTGATTGAATGCCTGTTGAAACGCAGGCTTCAACTTATAACATGATCACTCTTCCCAGAGGTTCGGGTACGCGGAAGCACGGCTAAAGCTCTAGAGCTCCTCATGGACCCAACTAATCTTCTTTCTGATCCAGCGGCACTTGTCGCAAGTCCCTCCGAAGCGATTGAAGTATCGGTGGTCATGCCTTGCCTGAACGAGAGTGAGACGATCGGGATTTGCATCAAGAAAGCGCAGCAGACCATGGAAAGGCTCAAACTGCGCGGGGAAGTGGTGATTGGCGACAACGGGAGCGATGACGGCTCGCAGCAAATCGCACGCGACCTGGGTGCCCGGGTCATTCCAATCGCAAAACGCGGCTATGGGGCTGCATCGCAGGGTGCCATTGCGGCCGCACGCGGCCGGTTCGTCGTCATGGGCGACTCAGACGACAGCTATGACTTCACGCAACTGGGATCGTTCGTCGACAAGCTGAAAGAGGGTTACGACCTGGTCCTGGGAAATCGATTTCGCGGTGGAATTCTGCCGGGAGCGATGCCCCCGCTGCATCGTTACCTGGGCAATCCCGTCCTGACTACCATCGGAAGATTGTTCTTTAAATGCCCGGTGGCTGATTTTCATTGCGGGCTTCGCGCCTTTCGCAAGACCGCCATTCAGCGACTCCAGTTGCAGACAGTGGGAATGGAGTTCGCCAGTGAAATGGTGGTGAAGGCCACCTTATTTGGCTTGCGGATTACTGAAATACCGACCACACTTTCCCCTGACGGGAGGAGCAGAGCACCTCATCTTCGAAGCTGGCGGGATGGCTGGAGGCATCTTCGGTTTCTGTTGCTCTACAGTCCGCGATGGTTATTTCTGTATCCGGGGATTATTGTATTCGTAGTGGGGATCCTCGGCAGCATTTGGTTGCTTCCTCATTCCCGGACGGTTGGCAAGATCAGCTTCGACGTGGACACTCTTCTGTTCTTCGCGATGGCCATTCTGATCGGCTTCCAATCCATTAACTTTGCAGCCTTCAGTAAAATATTTGCGATCACTCGGGGGCTATTGCCCGCGGATCCAAGAATGAGTCGCGCCTTTCGCTATATCACGCTTGAGACCGGACTGTTGGTCGCCGGCTTGCTGCTGGCGGCCGGCCTGGGCTTCTGGGCGGTTGGTTTGGGATACTGGAGCCAGGTGCATTTCGGTAGACTAGATCCCCTGAAGGAGCTCAGGATTGTAATTCCAGGGATTGTGTTTCTTACCCTTGGGTTTCAGGTGATGCTTTCGAGCTTTTTTCTAAGCGTTCTTGGGATGGAGCGTTGATAACCGCAGCTTGGCCAAGGCACCCGATTTTATAGGTGGTCCTTGCCAGGGTAGCGAGCACTGGTTCCGAAGTTCTATTGTCGAGAGGGGTTCCGCGTGAGAAGGTTGCTGGTTCCAATCGGACTGCTGCTGCTGGTGGTAATCGGGATCCTTGTGAGCCGATATTCCGTTCATGTCACCGGTGCTCGAGCGGACACGGCCACAGCGAAGCCACAGCCGGATGCAATTCCCTCGTGCAGTGGCGCTTTGTCCACCCCACCGCCTGCACAAGTCCCAGGCGGCCCGAAACTACACTCGGTCACGCTCTCGTGGGATGCAAGCATTCCCACTTCCGCTTCCCCCGGAGACGCGATTCGAGGCTATTATGTGTTTCGCAGCTTGAAATCAAAGTCATACGCCGAAAGCGACAGGATCAACAAGTTTCCGCTGACTGGAACCCAGTGCGTGGACGCCACCGTTGCACCGAAAACAACCTACTACTATGTGGTTAAGGCGGTTGCGCAGAGCGGAGTTCAGAGTGTTGTTTCAGAAGAGATCAAGGCAGTAATTCCTCTTCCATAGAAGTCGCTCGAACCGGAAGACCGTCGACGTTTTTCGTAGAAATCAGGGCCGTCAAGAGGTGAAGTGAGAAAGCTGTCTCCATCGCTACAGTTTGTTTTTCTGTTGGCGGTTTCCCTCGTCTTCTGGGGGCGTCCCGTGGTCAGTACCTTCAGGCTGGCGCTGAACAACGACGAATACACGCACATCCTTTTGATCTTGCCGGTAGCGGCGGCTTTGATCTTTCTGGAGTGGAAATCGGCGAGTTCCGCGCCGGCGCAAGGATCGAAAAATGCCCTGGGATTGCTGCTACTGTCAATTCTGATCGGTTGCTTCAGCCGATGGAGCACGCCCAATTTATCGCCGGATGTCCATCTCGCAATAAACATAACGGCCCTGGTGACCTGGTGGCTAGGTTCTTTTGTGTTTTGTTTCGGCAGCCGGATTTCGCACCGATTGTTGTTTGCCCTTCTTTTTCTATTCTGCCTGGTGCCACTTCCACTGTTCGCGCTGGATCGAATCGTTGTTTTTCTGCAACAGCAATCCGCGAACGCAACCCGGTTGCTCTTTGCGGCGTTAGGCATTCCGGTCATGCAGAATGGAATGTTCATTTCAATACCTGGGGTTACGGTCGAAGTGGCGCGAGAATGCAGTAGCATCCGATCGAGCCTGATGCTATTGGTCACCACCCTGGTGCTGGCCCATTTATTTCTGAAATCTATCTGGCGCAAGACCTTGATCGTCCTTTTGGCGGTGCCACTCTCCGTGCTAAAAAACGCAGTGAGGATTTTTACGCTTTCCATGCTCGGGGTCCACGTGGACCCAGGATTCTTGCACGGCAGCTTGCACGAAAAAGGCGGAATCGTTTTTTTTATCTTCGCCTTGTTAATTGTATTGCTGCTATTGTGGCTGTTGGGCCTGCGGGAGAAAAATCCCTCTCCTCAGTCCTTGTTGGCTATCGATAAACCCTGATTTAAAGCTGGAAAATATTCGGCTAAGGATCTTTTTTCGTGCAATCAAAACCAATTATCGTGACCGGCGGAGCCGGCTTCATCGGCTCCAATTTTATTTTGCAGTGGTTGACCGCCGAAACCGCGCCGATTATCAATCTGGACAAGCTTACTTATGCCGGCAATCTGGCCAATCTCGAAGGCGCTGCGTCCGATCCCCGCTATAGCTTCGTGCATGGCGATATCGGCGACCGCCCTTTGATCGCCGAATTATTGCAACGCCATAAGCCTAAAGCTATTGTCCATTTCGCCGCTGAAAGCCATGTCGACCGCTCAATCCATGGTCCCGACGACTTCGTGCGCACCAATGTAAATGGCACCTTTAATCTGCTGGAGGAAGTCCGCGCCTACTGGTCGGGTTTGCCGGAAGAGCAAAAGACAGAATTCCGCTTTCTACACGTTTCAACCGACGAAGTGTACGGTTCGCTGGGAGCCAGTGATCCGCCATTCTCCGAGACCACGGCTTATGCTCCCAATAGTCCGTATTCCGCCTCCAAGGCGGCTTCTGACCACTTGGTCCGAGCCTATCATCACACTTACGGCCTGCCCACGCTGACCACGAATTGTTCCAATAACTACGGTCCCTACCAGTTTCCTGAAAAGCTAATTCCTCTTGTGGTTTTGAACGCTCTCAACGGAAAGGCACTGCCGGTTTACGGGGATGGTCAGAATGTCCGCGACTGGCTCTACGTTGCCGACCACTGCGATGCGGTCCGTACTGTCCTCAGGAAAGGCCGGGTGGGCGAGACCTACAACATCGGCGGACGTAACGAAAAACGTAACCTCGAAATCGTGAATGTCATTTGCGCCACTCTCGACGAACTGAGGCCCAAGGATGATGTCGTGCCTCATGCCAAGCTCATCACATTCGTGCAAGACCGGCCCGGTCACGATCGCCGCTACGCTATTGATGCCAGAAAGATTGAAGCTGAACTCGACTGGCGGCCGAAAGAAACCTTCGAAACCGGGATCCGCAAAACTATCGAGTGGTATCTGGCCAATAATGCATGGATCCAGGGAGTTACCAGCGGAACCTACCGCAATTGGATCGCGAAGCAATATTCTGTATAGACACAGATTTATCCGAGCCTAACTCCAACGAGTTTCTTAGTGGACATTTGACTTAATGCCGATTGAAACCAAGGCTTCAGCTTATAAGGGGATTATTCTTGCCGGAGGGTCCGGCACGCGCCTTTACCCTGTGACTCACGCAGTGTGCAAAAGCTTGCTGCCAATTTTTGACAAGCCAATGATTTATTACCCGCTCTCCACGCTGATGCTGGCGGGAATCCGGGACATTTTGATTATTTCCACTCCGGAGGATGTGCCTCGATTCCAGCAGTTCCTCGGTGACGGCGCCCGCTTTGGAGTGAATTTTCAATATGTAGTACAGCCGCGTCCGGAGGGTATCGCTCAGGCTTTTCTGGTGGGAGAAAAATTTATCGGCTCCGCTCCCTGTGCGCTGGTTCTGGGGGACAATATTTTTTACGGCCACGATTTTGCCAAGAGTATTCAAAAAGCGGGCGAGAGCACAAAAGGCGCGCGAGTCTTCGCATATCCGGTGCACGATCCGGAACGGTACGGGGTTGTCGAATTTGACCCTTCCGGCAAAGCATTGAGTCTCGAGGAAAAACCGAAAGCGCCCAAATCGCGCTATGCCGTCACCGGCCTGTATTTTTACGACGATCAGGTAGTCGACGTGGCCAAATCCTTGAAGCCATCCGCCCGCGGAGAACTCGAAATCACCGACATCAACAAGGAATACATGAAGCGCGGCCAACTCGAAGTCGAGGTCATGGGACGCGGCATGGCTTGGCTCGACACCGGCACCCACGAGGCCATGCTTGAAGCGTCACTGTTTATCCAGACCATCGAAACCCGGCAGGGATTAATGGTTTCCTGTCCCGAGGAGATCGCCTATCGCTACGGTTACATTACCGCCGTCCAGCTGGAGACGATTGCTTCTTCGATGAAGAACAATCGCTACGGAAAGTATCTGTTGCAGTTACTGACCGAGCAGGTGTTCTGAGATGGCCGCTCAATGAAATCCATTGCGACACCTTTGCCCGGAGTTGTGCTGTTAGAACCTCGCGTATTTGCCGACGATCGCGGGTTTTTTTTGGAGAGCTACAACGAAAAGTTCTTTGCCGGCCTTGGCATTGCAGAACGCTTCGTCCAGGACAATCATTCGTTTTCCAAACAAAACGTTGTGCGCGGCTTGCACTATCAGGCAGCTCATCCTCAGGGAAAACTGGTGCGGGCTGTTACCGGTGAAATATTTGACGTCGCAATTGATTTGCGCCGCGGCTCTCCCACTTTCGGCCGCTGGCACGGTGAAATACTTTCGGAAGAAAACAAGCGCATGCTCTGGATCCCGGCAGGCTTTGCCCACGGCTTCAGTGTTCTATCTCAGGGCGCGCAGGTCCTTTACAAAGCCACCGATTTTTACCATCCCGAGTCGGAACGCACCATTCTCTGGAAGGATGATCAGTTGGCGATCGATTGGCGCTTCAAAGGCAACGCCATCGTTTCCGCCAAAGATCAGCTCGGTACGTCCTTCGGAACGGCCGAAACTTTCGAATAGTCCGCCACACTAGCCTAGGGGATTACCGCCTTCGCCTGGTTTGAGAACGAACTCTCAACTGAGTCCGAGTCCACCGCCGTCGTCACATAAAAGTAGGTCGACGAGGATTGCACGGAATTGTCCACGAAGCTGGTATCAGCCACCGGAGAAGAAGTCAGCTTGGTCGGATAAGGCCCGCCTGAGGCGGTACCACGATAAAGGTTATAACCCACCACCGATGAAGTGCTGCTCGGTCCCCACGAAAGACTCACACTATGGGAACTCGACTGGCTGGTGCCGCTTCCGCTGAGCGTCGCGGTTGTCGAACTGGAGGCATCATTAACAAACGCCAGACTTCCCGGAGAGCTTCCCGCTGCTTGGGGTGAGAACGTCACCGTGAAAGAAATGCTTTTTCCGGCTGCCAGAGTAAATGGGAAGGTAATGCCGGCCAGAGCATAGCCTTCGCCTGATTCATCAACTGTGGAAACCGTGACGGCGGCATTAGTGGCCGTCAGTGAGGCTGTCTTCGACTCACTGCCGCCTACCGCCACGCTGCCAAAAGCCAGAGTTGCGGGTGACACGGAGAGTTGCGCATTGGACGATCCATCGCCCGAAAGCGGCACCGAAATACTCGAGTCTCCGCTGTCACTGGTAACGGTAAGCGTGCCGGTCGCCGATCCCGATGCAGACGGCGAAAAGATGACCTTTAGCGTGACGCTCTGTCCCGCCGCTACCGTAGCCGGCAGGCTGGGCATCGTACCCAGGCTGAATCCGCCGCCGCTAATGCCAATCTGCGATACCGTCAAAGTGCTGGTGCCGCTGGCGGGGTTGCTAACGACGAGGGAAACGGTCTTTTTGCCCCCTACGGCGACGTTGCCGAAGTCGATGGAGCTGGAGGACACCGTTAGGGCTGTCGAGCCCAGAGCCGCCTTAGGGGCAGGCGCAAGGGCGCATCCTGCCAATAGAGCAGTGGTGAGGCACATCAATCCGAGTAAGTAGCCTTTCCGCATCTAGCAATACCTCTCCAGACAATTATTCCGGTTCCCCCCAGCGGCAGCTAGAGTCCCGAGATACATGTTCCCGTGAAGGGCTTGACCAAGTACTTAGGTAACTGGGCCGCAAAGCAGAATGGCAGGCTAAGTCAAACAACGCCCCAACAGCGGAAGTCCTACAAACTGCGACTTCCTAACATGATCGTTCAAAAGAGTTTCTGGATTGTAAACGACGGCAGGCAGGAGTTTTCCACACCAGGCACTTTTGTGCCTAATCTTAGGAACTAGCGCATTTGGAGAAGCAATAAATCAAGGAGCGGGAGGGTCCCGCTCCTTGTTGTTTTTGCTCGTAAGTCAGCTGTTACCGATTCATCTGGAACAAACCCAGCTTTACGGTATGACTGCCTTCACCTGGTTGGAGTATCCACTTTCCACTCCATCCGTGCCCACGGCGGTCGTCACGTAATAGTAAGTGTTGCCCGACTGGACGGTGGTGTCAGTGTAGGAAGTGTTGTCGTCCACAGACGCGGTCAGTTTCGAATAGGGCCCGCTCGATCCGCTGCCACGATAGACGTTATAACCTTCCACGCTCGACGAACTCGGTTGCCAGGAAAGACCCACGCTATGCGTAGCCGCCGCCGTTCCGGTTCCCGAGAGCGATTCCGATGCTTGCGACGTGCTGCCGGTGAAAGTGAAGTTCGCCGAGGCCCCGCCGGTGGATTGTGGAGCAAACGTCGCCGTGAAAGAAACGCTCTTTCCGGCGGCGATGGTAACCGGGAACGAAATGCCCGAGAGAGAATATTCGTTGCTGGTAACACTGGCGGCGGATATCGTGACGCTCGCGCCCGAAGCGGTCAATTTGCCGGTCAGATTCGCGCTCGATCCCACCGTCACCTGGCCGAAGTTCAAGGCGCCAGGAGTGACGCTCAAGCTTCCGGTTGCGCCCGCTGATCCTGAGAGAGGAATCGTCAGGTTCGGAAGGGTCGACGCCACCGACACGTCTCCAGTAACAGTCTTCGAGGTGGTGGGTGTGAAAGTCACATTCAACGTCACACTATGTCCTGGCGCCAATGTCATCGGCATGCCCGGCGCAGTGATGCTGAACTGGCTGCCCGTCACATTAGTGGACGATAGCGTGACACCCGACCCTCCGGTATTGCTCAACGTTTCCGGCAGGGTCTGATTGCTGCCCACCTGAACGCCGCTGAAACTCAAACTGGAAGGGCTGGGCACGAGTGTTCCCGGCGAATTCTGCGATGTCGACTGTCCCGCGCCACGTACGTAAAGATCCAGGGGCGTGTTGGAAACGTTGGTGGTGTACACGAAAGCGGCGCTCACGTGTCCGATGAATTTCGGAGTGAACGTGACCACAAATTGCTTGCTCTGGCCTGCAGCCAACGTAACTGGCACGCTCAGAGTGCTGCTGAAACTCGGGTCGGTCCGCACCGCTTTTGAAATGGTCACGCTCGCGGAGCCGTTGTTCGTCAAAGTCATGGTGTGACTTTTTGACGAGCCCATGGGGATCCCGCCGAACCAGATAATATTTTGAGAGATCGTCAGCGATCTGTTTTGGGTGGACGAAGCGAAGTTCGCTGTAGACATTAGAAAGACCGCGATGGCGATGCTCATCGGGACAAGTCTTCCGAGGGCACTGGGGGAGAGTGAACTCATGTCTGCAAGTTTTAATTGTTTCCGCAGGAGAGGAGAAGGTCTCTAGAGTACATCTCGAGGTCGCATTACTTACTAAAGTGCAAAGTGTTGCACTCGAGACCCCTTTACTTTGTGCAAAAAATTCCGATTGGAATTTTCGCGAAAAGATTTTCGCTTTTGGCCCCTTAAGAACTAGCCCATCGAGATTAAGATGCTCTCGCAGCGATTGATCTGCAGCGAGCATCTATCGGACTGAAGCTATCTATGGCGTAGGCACCGTGACCCCGACTTCGTTCGAGTAAGTGCTTTCCTCTCCCGCCGAATTGATCGCGGTGGTCAAGTAATAGTAAGTCTGACCGGCGCTGATGGCCGTGTCCGTATAGGTGGTCGCTGCATCGGCTGCGGAATTTATTTTTGTGTAGGGTCCAGCCGAGACTGTCCCTCGGTAGACGTTATAGCCAACCACCGACGACGTGCTCGCACTCCAGCTAAGAGCAACCTGATGCTGAATCGCGGCCGCGCCGGTTCCGCTGAGCGATTGCGCCCCAGTCGTGCTGCTGCCGTTGCTGGTGAACGTGACGCCGGCCGATGCGACTCCACTCGACTGCGGCGTGAAGGTGACGGTGAATGGCGCGCTCTGACCAGCGGCAATAGTCAGAGGAAATGAAATTCCGCTGAGAGCGAACTCCGAGGTGCTGGCAGCGCCGGCAGAAATCGTCACGTTCGCGCCGCTGGCGCTCAGGCTTCCATTCAAACTCTTGCTCGCTCCGACCGTCACGCTGCCAAAACTCAGCGTAGTTGGCGAAACAGCTAATTGCCCCGGCGCAGTGCCCGTACCCGAAAGTGAAATCGCAAGTGTCGTATTCGAAGCGTTGGAGACGACGGAAATTCCTCCCGTGACGGCCCCTGAAGTTTGTGGAGCAAAAATCGTGCTGAAGGTGAAGCTCTGGCCCGCGGCGAGAGTCAAAGGGAAATCAAGTCCGGGGGCGCTGAATCCGTTTCCAGTGAGGTTGGCCTGCGTGATCGTGACACCCGATCCGCCGGTGTTGGTGATGGTTTCCGATGCGGCCGTGCTGCTTCCCACTTGAACACTGCCAAAACTCAGGCTCGATTGAGTCGCCGCGATCGTGCCCGCGGTTACACCCGTGCCTGTCAATCCAATGTTCATGGTCGGATTGGAAGCGTTGCTGGTGATCGCAACCCCGCCGGTAGCACTCCCATTGGATTGAGGAGCGAAAGCGACGCTGAAGCTGGCACTCTGTCCTGAAGCAAGAGTGAGTGGCACGGTGAGCCCGCTCATAGTGAACCCAGGACCGCTCGCGGTGGCCTGAGTGATGGTGACACTCGATCCTCCGGAGTTGGTCACGGTTTCAGTGGCGGTTTGGTTTTTGCTGACCGCAACGCTGCCGAAGCTCACAGTGGAAGGGCTGGCGGCGAGAGATCCTGCCGTTATGCCGGTGCCCGAAGTTGAAATGGCGAGAGCAGCGTTCGATGCGTTGCTAGCGACGTTTACTCCGCCGGTCACTGCTCCGCTTGTCTGTGGTGCGAACGCAATCGTGAAGCTGGTGCTCTGACCCGCTGCGAGAGTCAGGGGCAAAGTGATTCCACTGACACTGAATCCTGCTCCGGTTGCTGCTACTTGTGAAATGTTCACACTTGATCCACCGGAGTTGGTCAATGTTTCGGAGGCGGTCTTGTTATTGCCCACCTGAATGTTCCCGAAGCTCACAGTCGAAGGGCTGGCGGCAAGAGATCCCGCAGACAGGCCTGTACCTGACAGTGCGATGGCCAGGGAAGCGTTTGCGGCGTTGCTGCTGATAGAAACACCACCGCTCACAGCTCCGCTAGCCTGAGGCGCAAAGGTCAGAACAAAGCTGGTGCTCTGTCCGGCAGCGAGAGTCAGAGGCAACGTAATTCCGCTTAATCCGAATCCCGCTCCGGTCGCGGCAGCCTGAGTGATGGTGACACTCGATCCGCCGGAATTGGTCAATGTTTCGGAGGCCGTCTGGCTGTTGCCGGTCTGTACACTGCCAAAGTTCACCGTCGACGGACTGGCACCCAGCGATCCTGCGGCCACACCCGTCCCGCTGAGTGCGGTGCTCACACTTGGATTAGAGCCGTTACTGGTGATCGCAATATTTCCCGAAACGCTTCCGGCGGACTGGGGAGAAAATACGACCGTAAAACTGGTGCTCTGTCCGGCTGCGATGATAAGAGGCAAACTCAATCCGGTGATGCTGAATCCGGGTGTAGTCGAGGTCACTTGACTTACCGTTATGCTGGCGGCGCCGTTGTTGGTTAAGGTGTCGGGCAAGCCTTGCGATTTACCAACCGGAGTATTGCTGAAAGCGATATTCGGAGTTGCGAGCAATTGCCCCGACGTGCCGGCCATGCCAGACAGCGCTATGGTCAGGGTCTGGTCGTCGCTGGTGTCTTTCGGTTGGGCTTCCAGCGATGCACTGGGAACCGTATCTCCCCGGTTGTAATGGCCACGGCGATCGTGCACCCATCCTGCCGATTTTGTTGCCATCACGATATTCCCGCTGGCTGCTCCACCGGTCGTGGGTGAAAACGTGACGGTAAAGGCGGTGCTCTGGTTCGGCGCCAAAGTGAGGGGGAGGGTGAGGCCGTTCAATTGAAAACCGGGCCCATTCGGAGTGGCCTGCAAAATAGTGAGATTCGTGCCTCCGATGTTGCTGAAAGTCTCCGTCTGGGTCATGGTTTTCCCAACCATGACGGTCCCAAATGAAATACTGGATGGGCTCGCAGCAAGCGCTCCCTGTATGACGCCAGTCGCGGCAAGGCTCACAGTGATGTCAGGCGAGGACCCGTTGTTGGCCAGAACGATCGAACCCGTAGCCTGCCCAGCAGCGGCTGGACTGAAAGCAACGGTTAGGGCCGATTGTTGCCCCGGCGCGAGAGTCAAAGGGAAAGCGGGCCCGGTAATAGTGAACCCGCTGCCGGTGACGGTGGCTTGAGAAATGGTGATGCCGGCGGTGGTGAAATTTCCCAGCATGTTGCTGACCACGGTGTAATCACCGACGACTACATTGCCAAAGTTCATCGAGGGTCTGGCGGTTACCAGGCGGGCGAGGTGGCTTGAACGTGGAGCAGCGGACGCAATGCCGCCGAACATCGGCGTCACGGCCATAATCAGGAGCAGAACATTCCAACGCGATCTGAGATCCAACACTGAAGACCTCTCGTCTGGCCGTAATTGATAAAAGAACGGCGGGGGATTTTCGTCTTCCGCAATCACACCAACTCAAAGTGATCTGCAGCAAGGTCAGTGTGGGGCCTGGAGAGCGGGCGGCATAGATAGCAAAAGACCAGTTGGAAAAGCGAGATCGGCCGCGAATGTCGGTGGGCCAATCCGACTAAAAAATCAGACAAACGGCGCGCGCGCGGCCTGTACTCTGGTAATGTGGGTTTTCCTAATCTTGTCCGCAGGCTGGCCGAGGCACACAGGAACTTCGGAGTAATTCGCGGCGTGAAGGCTCGCATAGAATAACGCTTCCACTTTGAGGAAGACAGGCAAGCGCAATGAGCGAGGCGTGGAAACAGTACGAAGGCCAGGTCGTCGATGGGAAATTCCATCTGCGTCAATACCTGGGCGGGTCTGACCACAGCACTGTGTTCCTCACTGAGATCGCAGCGCAGGTGGCGCTAAAGGCCGCCATCAAATTTATTCCCGCAGGGTTAGAAAGCTCCAAAACTCAAATTGCGCAATGGCAGCTCACGGCGAAACTTTCTCATCCTCACCTGATTCAGATTTTTGACGCAGGCCTCTGTCATCTCGGGGGCCGGGACCTGCTTTACGTGGTCACTGAATTCGCGGAAGAGAACCTGGCACAAATCCTGCCCCATCGGGCGCTCACCTCCGGCGAAGTGCAGGACATGCTGCCGCCTGTGCTCGAAGTACTGTCCTACATCCACAATCAGGGATCTGCACACGCTCACTTGAAACCGGGCAACGTCATGGCGGTGCAGGACCAACTGAAAATTTCGAGCGACGGCTTATTAAAAAACGGCGAGCCAGGGAAAGCGGAGCCCGGCCTTTACAACGCTCCTGAGTTCGCGACCGGTGTGACGCCGGCATCCGATGTCTGGTCGCTGGGCATGACGTTGGTGGAAGTCCTCACTCAGCGGCCGCTTTTGTGGGATGGACGGGGAGAGCCGGTGGTTCCTGAAACCGTGCCGCCGCCCTTCCGCAACATTGCCAGTCACTGTCTGCGGCAGGATCCAGAACGGCGATGGACCGTCGCGGAAATCGCAACCTGTTTGCAAACGCCCACGAACGGAGCTCCGAAGACAATCGTCTCTGGTTCGGCGACCAACAGACCTCTCGCGAAATCACGCTACATCGGTCCCATCGTTGCCGTTGCTGTTTTGCTGGTGGTGATTGTTGGTGGACGAAAACTGCTGAGTCCTCACAGCGAGACGCAGCAACATCCTTCTAATGCAGCGACAGTTCCGGTTGCACCTTCGTCGACGGATGCAGGAGATCAGGGAAAAGCCGCCGCTCCTGCAATCGCGACGCCTGCCCCTGCGCCGAGACACTCGCAGAAGCCGGTGAAGTTTCCCGTTTCCGATTCCGTCCATGGTTCCGTGATTCAACAGGCATTGCCGCAGGTAT
The DNA here is from genome assembly GCA_963794195.1 of uncultured Acidobacteriaceae bacterium. GTDB lineage: Bacteria > Acidobacteriota > Terriglobia > Terriglobales > Acidobacteriaceae > DATBAX01. Next base: position 148,040 of record CAWCCU010000004.1, on the reverse strand, counting down.
CGGCAGGTGCTCGGCACACGATCCAGGGCAGGATAAAAGTGAGAGTCAGAGTGGATGTGGATTCGTCAGGGAACGTAGTCGCGGCGAAGTTCGAATCTTCGGGACCGAGCACGTATTTTGCAAATAAATCTTTAGAAGCTGCCCGCAATTGGAAATTTTCCGCGCCCCAGGTGAACGGTCAGGCTGCGGCGAGCGCCTGGGTTTTGAAATTCGCTATTGGCCGGACTTCCACTGCGGTGCAATCCAACCAGACAAAACCATAGAGCAAAATAGCCCGCTCAGAATGACAGGTTTTGGATTTGTAAGCGCGCCCTACGCGCGGATGAAATCGATATATCCGCGTTGCACATCGGCTCGCGTCAACTTTACGCGGAACTTGTCTCCGACGTCGGCGCCTTGTTGTCCCTGTACCAGCATTCCTTCAGCGTGCGGCTGCAAGACGCGGACGAAGGTTCCTTTTTTCGACGCCCCGGTGACGACCGCGTCGAAAGTCTCCCCAACGTGGCGGCTCATGGCCATGGCGGCATAGCGCTTCGACATTTGGCGTTCAACTTTTCTTGCAGCATCGCCTTTTTCCGTGCAGTTGGTGGCGATCGAGGAAAGTTCGGCGTCGGAGTAAGGATTGGATTTGCCCGCGAGCATGGCTTTGAGTAATCGTTGCGTGACTACATCAGGGAAACGGCGATTGGGCGCGGTGGAGTGAGTGTAGTCCTGGACGGCGAGACCAAAGTGTCCCTGCACCGGATCTCCGGGACGTTCCAAAACGTATTCACCCGGCCCGATCAGCTTGATTACCGTCAGCGATAGATCGGCGAAGTGATCGGGGTCTTCGGCTTTGCGTTTTATCAGGAGATCGTTGAGCGCTTTGGAATCCGGCGTGGCAGGAAGCTTTATGCCGTGCGTCGCCGCCAATTGAACAATGCGGTCCCAGCGTTCAGGGGTTTTCACAATGCGGCGCAACGACGAAACTTTTTCCAGCTTGCGCGCCACCACGCCGTTGGCTGCGATCATGAAATCTTCGATCAACTGGGTGGCGTGATTCTTTTCCAGGTTCGCTACGTCCACAACTTCCTGATTAAGCAAAATAGGAGTCACTTCAACAGTTTCGAGATTCAACGCGCCTTCCTGGGCACGATGCTGTCTGAGCTTTTGCGCGACGTCGTCCTGTAATTTGAGTTGGGCCTCCAAATCGGCCGATGCCGCCACTTTCGCCGGGGCCGCGCCGGTATTTTCCAGCCAGGCTCCTACCGCGTTATAAGCAAGCTGCGCTTTATTGCGCACAATGGCTCGATAAACATCTTCAGATTTCAAGGTGCCGTCGGCCGCCACTACGAATTCGGTGACCACGCTCAGCTTGTCGCCATTTTCGAGCAGGGAAGTGATGTCCGTGGACAGCTCTACCGGCAACATGGGAAAGATGCGGACGCCGGTATAGACCGAGGTCGTTTCCTTTTCGGCATGCAGATCAATGGGCGAGCCTTTGGGGACGAACGCGTCCACATCCGCGACACCGATGAGCACTTTGACGTCGCCATTGGGAAGACGTTCTGCCACTTCGATTTGATCGAGATCGCGCGAGGTGTCGTTATCGATCGACGACCAGAGCATGCTTCGCAAATCGCGAATCGCGGGGCCGGGAACGATTTGCGGGGGATGAGCTTTCAGGTCGGCCACCTGCTGTGGCACTCCGGGTGGGAAATCCGGTTCGAATCCGTACTGCATCATGATTTCTTTAGCTACAGCCTGAAGATCAACGTGAGGCGGGCGGACGTCGTTCATGAAATCCTCAAAGGATGGATTGGTGTCGAGCTTAGAGAGGCTAACACGCTTGGAAGCTCCTAGCTCCTAGCCACTACCCGACGGTCCATTTTTTTTTCATTCCGAACCGTTACGCAGCGAAGGGAGGAATTTTTCTCTCGCCGCCGGCAGAAAGCAGATTCCTCGCTCCGCTTCGGAATGACAAGGGGTTGGGGCCGACGGTTAAAATAAGCGTTCAAGGTCATTCCGAGCGCGGGGCTCTTAGCTAGAAGCCAGAAGCTAGCAGCCAGAAACTAGAAACTAGAAACTAGAAACGAAAAACTGGCTTCCCAGGTGCAACATTTTGCACTCCTATCCACAACATTTCACAAAATCCATGTTGACATATCTTCGCTGCCGTCAGAGACTTAAAGCTGCCCACCCCCTTCAAGCTTGAAGTGTAATAAACCATAAAATTATATTTCCAAAGAGCCCTCCCCTGGCCTTTCAAGCTTAATAACCGTTGTTCGTGGAGCTGTGTCTTAATGCCCAACGAAAAGCTGCAAACAGGTTTTCTCCTGGTGGACAGCAAACTCAAGTTGCTGATGTTCAATGCTGAAGCGGTCAGAATTCTGGCTTTTCCTACGGCGCCGGAGCGCATCAAGAATCTGGATGTCTTCCTGGCGGACCGTGTGAAATCCAGCCTGGCGACGGGACGGTCGGCTGATCAGCACACTTTCTCCAAAGAATTTAAATCCGGATATCGCCGCTACACCTGCCGCACTTTTCCGCTCGAATCGCAGATGAGCGAATCGTACAGAAACGCGATTGTTCTGTTGCTGGAAAGAAATTCGTTTGGCGTAGGCGCGTTGTCGCAGGCATCTGAATTATTTGGATTGACTCCGCGCGAAAACCAAACCGTGGAATTACTGTTGCGCGGGTTGACCAGCAAAGAAATCGCCACCCGCCTGGATATCAGCCCGAACACGGTCAAGGCGTTTGTGCGTTTGGTAATGGTAAAAATGGGTGTCACCACCCGTTCTGGAATAGTCGGTAAACTGTTATCTCAGGCGTAGGTTTGTTGAGATGAAATTCCTGCCTCGTGTCCGTCGTAAGCTCGTCGTGCTCGCGCTCGTGGCCGTCCTCGTCCCTGCATTTGGAGTGGCACAATCCAAGCGGGCGGCCCTGGCGGCGGCCGCCAACCAGGCGGAACCATCCGTCATTTCCAAAGTGAAGCTGACGCTGGTGGACGGCGCCCCGGCGGTCGAGATCACCTCTGACCACCCCATCGTTCCGACCATTACCAAGCTCGAGAACCCGCTGCGCCTGGTGGTCGACCTGCCGAACGCGAATATGGCGGCCAAGCAAAAAGAGGTCGACGTCAAGAGCGACGATATTGCCGATATTCGCTTGCGGCAATATCTGATGTTTCCGCCGGTGGCCCGCGTCACTATCGATCTTCTTAAACCTCTCAGCTATACCGCCGAGCCCGTGGGCAACAAATTGACGATTCGCTTGCGTGCCGAAACCGAGGAAGTCATCGATAAGCCTGCCACCGTTACTGCTGTCACGAAGACCGAGGAACCGGTGGCAGTCCCGGTGAGTCTGGCGAACTCGGGCAGCGTCGTGTTTGCCGACAAACTCGCTTCCGGCGCAGCCGTGACCGGCGGCAACGAGACCACCGTCCTTAAGCTGGCACGTGGCGGCGAAATTCGCGTCTGTCCTGGAACCACCGTTTCGGTCACTAAATCGCAAAAGGGCAGCGACCTGATGGTGGGCATGAGCACCGGCGCCATGGAAACTCATTACGCGCTCGACGAGACAACGGACGCAATCCTGACCCCCGATTTCCGAATCCTGCTGCGGGGGCCGGGAGAGTTCCATTATGCAATTAAAGCCGACGCGCGCGGTAACACCTGCATGCGCACCCTCCCTGGCAATACGGCGTCGGTAGTTGTTTCTGAACTGATGGGGGACGGCACCTACGAAGTTCAGCCCAACGAACAGCTGGTCTTCCACGGCGGGCGCGTGGACGCTGTCGATACCGCTTTGCATACCGGAGGCGCGCATGCCATGGAAGTCGCGTTGCCATCCGATTGCGGCTGCCCGGCGCCCAGCAATCCGGTGCTGTTGGCTTCGGCCGCCAGCGGCGATCCTGGGCAACTGCAATCCATGCATTTAGGGCAGCGCAACGAAGTGGCTAAGCCGGATTCGTCCGATGCCCAGAGTCAGGGAAGCGAAGCCCGCGGAACGACTGCCGCGGGGGCCCCCGAGGCAGGATCGGAGACGGCCGCCGTGCCGATTTTGAGGCCGAACGAGAAGAGCGTCCACATCGACGCGCCGCCCATCGTTTACCAGGCGTCGGCCCAGGAGCCTGGGCAGGGACAGGGAACCGTCCCTGTGTTCGATATCAAAGATCGGGCCGCCAAACGATCGGCGAGTTCTGCGCCTATCGCAGATCTGCCGCCGCAGCCCACCGTAATGGCGCCCAAACACGCTCACCACGGCTTTTTCGGGAAGATCAAGGGCCTCATGGCGAGGATCTTCTAATCGGGCCCTGGCGAAAGGCATCCACCACCAAGGACACGAAGTTACGCGAAGGAAGTTTTTGAGGGATTTCCGTGGGGGAACCTTCGTGCCCTTGGTGGTTCAAGCCCTTGGCCGGGACCGGGCTAGAATCAAGAGGGTTGGGGGTGCTCGTGGCAAAGCTTCGTGTCGTCTGGGTTACAGCTTTTCTGGTCTTCGCTTGCAGCATCGCTGTCGCACAAGCAGACAGAACAGATCCGGTTTCGTGGATTCACTACAAGCAGGAAATCCGTCTTTCAGATATGCCCTCACTGACAGCGGCTTCTGAAGACCCCTCCGCTGTGCTGGCGACTGCGCTCAAGACCATCGTCCAATGCAAGAATTTGTGCTGCCCAAGGGATTCTGCAATTGAGGATGTCGTCCTCACCGGCCCACGAACTCTAAAGGATCTCAGTACCGCGCTCCAGGGAGGAAATTTTTGGAGCGATCATCCTCAGGCGATCCATACGCAATATGTTGCCCAGGGCGCAGTCGATCCTGGCTTCATCCTCACTGCTCTACTGGATCATAATCCCACCGTGATTGAGTGGAAATCAAACTTCTATATTGTTTACGGTGCAATCTTTGACGAAACTTTGCATTACAGCGGACGACGGGAGTATGCGGTTCACAGATTTCTATTGTTGGATCCGAGACTTTCAGGCGATCAAAGACAGGTCGAGTTTAATCGCGATACCGACGATTGGAAAACCGTCCAGGGCCTGATGAGGGTGACCGTGGAGCGGTATTAATCAGACGGTCGTATTCCGGGCGGAATAGCGCGTTCGGATCAGGCGCGGATCGCGAACTCGGCGACTTCATCTTCAGCGGTATGATCGCCTTCATCTTTCAACAACGGAGCAACAAGGAGTAGCGCTGCGATTTCTTTTCGTACGCGCAGGACGTTCAATTCGGTCTGGCGTAGGACGTCGTAAGCATCTTTCATGGAGTGACCTCCGGAACGCCGAAGTATAATCTCTAAATGGAATTTGCCTCAATAGCGCAGCTGTATTACTCTTATTCGGTTACGCCACAATCCTTAACCTAAAGGATTAGTTCTTTTGGAGGCGTTGCCGTTGTCCCCGAAGCAGCGTATAAAAACCAGGAAACCGTCGGTCACAGTTCAACCAATCGGATCCCCCACTCAAGGACTATTTGTTTTGAGTAATACCGAACAAGATTGGATCGAAAAGTACCGGGAAGCCCTCCTCGCTTCAAGTCGAACCGAAGAATCAAGGTTCAGAAGCCTGCTGAAGGCGATCGCCCAAGCCGTGGTCGTCCCGCTGCGGAAGATTACCGCTCGAACCAGGCCTGCGCAGCAGCAAGCGCCTCCACCGCCGACCAGGATAAATTCCGTGAAGACCGCGGCCTCACAGCGTCAGCGAAAGAAGAAGCGGGCAAGCTAAATCCAGTTGCGACTTCTCCAGAAGATGAAGAGCCGTTCTTAGTCGCCAACCCCGCAAGTGCAAATCCCGTGGCCGCTGCCAAGCTTCTGAATGAACGCACAATCGCTTTCCAGGTCCGTGAGTTCGCTTTTATTCAATGGGTGCATTTGCGATTCTGTTTCCGTGGCAGAGTAGGCGCCCGGCGCGAATAATTGAATATGAGTCGACCAGGGCATCACCACTCCCGCAGGAGTGACGGTGCCGGCGTTGCAAGTGGGATTGCTGGCGAGGTCGGCTGGGATAACGCGAATCACTCCCGTAGTGAGTGGCACTCCGGTGAGAGTATTCGAGGTCAGATCGTTATCGATCGACAGCGTTTTCATTCCAGCGTCCTGCGAGACCGGGCAACCGCAGCATTCGTTCATTTCCTGGCTGCTGTCGAACACGTAGACCATGGCGCACAGATCGCCGCCCGTGAGACCGGTATTGACCAGGGTCAAGGTTCCGTCAATAACAGGATTGTGTGCGTTAGAAAAGTAGTCAGTGGCGGCAACCGGCAGGACTGCGATGGTGCCGGATGCGGTAAACCCGCCGGAACTGCCGGTAACCTTGGCCGTCCCAATGCTCCAGCTCGTCGCCAAGCCGCTCTTGGCGATGGTGGCCACTCCAGGTCTGGCAGATGCCCAGGCCGTGGACGCGGTTAGATCCTGGGTACTGCCGTCGCTGAATGTCCCTAATGTGCTTAGTTGTTCAGTAGTTCCCAACCCGATCGAAGAATCGGCCGGCGTAATAGCTATCGCAGTCAGAACCGGCGGAGTTACTGTGAGCGTCCCGGTGCCGCTCGCCGATCCAGACGTTACAGTAATCGTCGTCGTACCGACGGTTCGCGCGGTCGCTAGTCCGGAGCTATTAATCGAAGCCACCTTGGCGGCCGAGGCGCCCCAGACCGCTTGGCTGGTTAAGTCCTTCGTGCTTTGGTTGTTGAAGGTTCCGGTCACCGTAAACTGTTGCGTATCGCCTTTGGCGATGGTGGCGGTTGACGGAGACAATGAAAGAGAGACGAGACTGGGAGCGGATACCGTGAGCGTTGCCGAAATGCTGACTGAACCAGACGCGGCAGTGATCGTCGCTTTACCAGCTTGTAAGGTTACGGCCATGCCCGCCGAACTTATGGTGGCAATTGTAGGTTGAACGGAGGTCCACTTGGCGCTTGCGGTCAGATCGCGCTGGCTGTCATTGCTGTAGTATCCGGTGACGGTAAATTGCTGGGAGGCGCCCACCAATATTTTGGAAGTGGGCGGAGAGATGGAGAGCGATTTAAGGGTGACTTCGGACGTCGTCCCCGAGTGGCTGGCCGCCCCGCAACCATACAAACCAACCGTGCAGACCAATAGTGCCACCGCAGACAGCGGTCTGTTTCGTCTGAATTGAGATGCCTGGGACGACATAGTCAAAACCCAGTGGCGGGTTTCAGGTCGCAGTAGAAGGGGGAAGGCCAAGTGAACTTTACTGCGAGTATGCAAAAGTTGTAATTGTCCGTTTGGTCTACCGCAAAGGCACTAGCGAGTTAATACTAACCGGCATGACTAACCCAAAAGGGTAGGTAAAAATCTAGCAGCTGATTAGGCGTATTTCACGGATTTAAACCACTTTTTGGTTTTTTCTGATTACTTGACGAATTCTAAGCGCGTAATCCGTGGCCAAGATTTAGAAGAGAAATTGCAGTCCGCAGAGGTAGCTGCTGGATTCGAGGTTCTGTTTCTTCGTCCAGCGCACCAGGGCCAGAGTCGGTACCGACAGCGGGACATCCGACATACCAATTTCGCAGCGCAGCAGGGAAGCGCGAGTGACAGGATGCTGGCTGAGAAAGCAGACTCCGCCTTTGCTCATATTCTGGATGCGGCCCAGCACCGGGGCCTTGGGCTTCTCGTCGGATTTTAGAGGAAGGACTTCATGGACCTGGATTTCCACGATTTGAGGAAATCTGGGATGAACTCGGCGATCCGATTCCAGGGCGCGTTTCACGGCCAGCAATCATTGCGCGAACCGGGGGATTCGTAAAGTGTTCAAATGTATTAGTTCAGCGGGATGATCTCGATGGATGTAAGCCCGGCTGTTGCTAGGAATGACCCACCACGCGGCCCACGATTCCAGAACGCGTCGAAACCCCCATCTTCACCATGACCAGTCGCAAAAAAGCTTTTACCGTGTTCGGACTGATGTTCATCCGGATGGCGATTTCCTTGCTTGTGAGGCCCTGCAGAAGCAATTCAACAGTCTCTTTCTCGCGCTCGGTCAAAGCAAATTGTTCGGACATTTGTGACAAGGCCGCGCTGCCGGAAGAATATCTTTCAAGCAGGACGGCGACCGTGGCCTGGGCGCCATTGTCCTGGCCTTCCAGACGAAAAGACCGGCAAATATATCGGCGTTTACCGGACTTGAATTCTTTCACGAATTCCAACGACTCCCGAGATTGGCGATTGACCAGCCCGGAGCGGATTTTGTCGGTCAAGAAAATATTCAATTTCTTGATTTTGTCCGGCGAACTGGGGAACGTAAGAATTTGTACCGCTCCCGCGTTGCAGGCGATAGGATCCAACGAGGGACTCACCAGCAGAAAACCCGGTTCCGAATTTCCGATCGACACGTTTACTCCTCGACGCTCATCCACGATTTCTACCCCGCATCAACCGCGGCATTTCCAGTTGGGGGGCGGACGCAAGAAAAACACGTCCGAAACTCCGGTGCACACGCAGTTGGATTTCCAAACAATTTAGCGCTTCAGGAAAGTTAGACCCTTTAGCCGCGGCGATTCATAACTTGCAACTCCACTGCCGGGCTAAGCTCTCTGGGGGAGAGAATAAAGACGAGCGGAGTTTGGCATCTTCAATGGCAAAAGTCAACAACCAAGATGCATCACGGTTTTGGGCAGAGCGTCTCTTAAGAAGTAGTCCAAAGGGACTAATGAACAAGGCTAGTCGAAAAGGCTACTACAAGGGCGGTATTGCGTTCGACTCCGCAGAGTGTTTTACTCTTCAGTTGGGATTGAAGTTGGATGGGAGCCGGAGTGTCTATGGTGAGCGATATTTCCCGGAAGTTGGTCCGCGTTAGCTATTTGTTGGTTGTTTGCCTGGCGCTGGTTGCGGTGGCTCCCTTGTCGGCCGCTCCTGCCAAGAGCAAGGACGCAAGCACCAAGCAATCGAGTGCTCCTGTATTGAAAGCAGATGCGGCCAGCACTCCCGCGGTAGATCCTGCGGCCGTTCCTGTTGTTTGTGTTAAGCCCGCGGATCCGGACGCAGCGCCCACGGCTGAGAATGACGAGAAAGCGAGCACCACTTCAAGAACTTCCGCCGCGGACCCGGAAACAACTGCGGACTCGCCCAGCGAATCAAATTCCGGCTTCATGAAAGACAAATTGAAACTGTCGCTCGGCGGGAAATCTGGGGCCGCTTCAGATCAGCCGCAACAGTGTGTCGTCGATGAGGCCAAAGAAAAGTAATCGTGCGCCGTCAAGGTAATGACGGAATTGGAAGTGTTTTATGAAGTTCATGGCAAGCCGCTCACAGTTTCGTTTCCTGATTAGTTCGGCTGTGGTTCTATGCAGCGCTTTTCTACTCCACGCTCAGAACCCGCCGGCGCCGGTTGCTTCCCCGGCGGTCGCGCCGAGCTCTCCGAAAGTTACTTACGTCAACGGACAGTTGACGATCAATGCGAAGGATGCGAGCTTGGGTGACATTCTACGTGCCGTAAGTACGAAGACCGGAGCGGTCATCGAATTTCCTTCCGATCGCGCTCAAGAACATTTGTTCGCAAATGCCGGTCCGGGCCCGGTGCGCGAAGTTTTGTCTTCGCTTTTGAATGGATCGCGCTTCAATTATGTAATGCTGGCTTCGCCCGCGAATCCGAATATTTTGCAACGCATGATCCTGACCAGCTCCGAGGAGCCGGCAACTCCGGGCGCCGCCGAACCGTCGATGCAGGCAGCAGCAGCGCCGCCAGTCGCAGCCGCGCCGGTGGTCGCTCAGGAAATTCAGAAAGGTTTGACGCCTGAAGCCGCAGCGGAGTCGGCGGCTATCGAAGCCATGGAAGCCCCCAAAGAGCCACTTTCGCCGGATGCTCTCGAGGCCATGATGAAGGCCCGCAGGGATGCGCGCCGAGTGCAACGAGAACAGGAAGCGGCGTCGGGTACGCCGGCGCAATAGGCGTTTTCCACAGGAAAATTTTCGTTCGGAAACTGGATGGTTAATCACTAATCCAAACTGACTAGTCCCCCTGCTTAATCCCAGCGACTAATGCAATCGGGCAATTGCTGAACTAACCCCTTTGAACTAACTTGGCAGACCTAGTGAGTCCGACTAAGCCAGGTGGGTGATTGTAAAGACTGGTAAAGAAGTTGATCATTCTCCCGCGCATCGTTAGCTGAACAGTTTCTCCCCCCAGCCCGCAGCGCCCAAAACAGGAGGATCTTCAATGAAGAAAGTAGTGTGTACTTTGCTTCCGATACTGGTTATTGCCTTGGCTTTCGGTGCAGTCTCGGCGATGGCTCAGAATGCTCCAGATGATGTTTACGCTCTGGGTTATTACTCAGGCGCAAACACCACTGGCAACCCGGACACAACAGTCCGCGTCATCAACGACGGCAGCGCTGGCGAGAACGATCTTTGCGCAGCGTTCTACGTTTTTGACAACAGCCAGGAACTGCAGTCTTGCTGCTCTTGCCCGGTTACCGCTGATGGAATCATTTCTGAATCCGTCAACCGCAACCTGCTGGGCAACGTTCTGACCGCAGCCGTTAACAGAGCCGGCGTGATCAAGGTCCTGTCGACCGCGACCGCAACCGGTGGTCCTAGCGAGTGCAGCGCCTCGGCGCAGTACTCGGGTGCAGTAACTCCTGGAATCCGTGGTTGGATCACGCACATCCAGGCTGGCAAGACTGCTGCTCTGCCGCAGATCACTGAAGCCTCGTTGAAGGATTCCAACTACACCACTTTGGAAACCAGCGACCTGGAAACGGAATGCCAGTTCTTGATTCGTTTGGGCAGCGGCCATGGAGTTTGCTCCTGCACGTACGAAGACACTGCCTGGTAGTCTTTAACCGGCCGAACCGCAGTTGAGCTCCTGCTCAAAGTGCGGAGAGGTCAAACGGGGGGAGAGATGGCTCAAAGTTGGGGAGTCCTCTGCCTACATTAGAATCCAACATGCACCGGGCGCCGGGGTTACTCGGCGCCCGGTCGTAAGTTTCGACTTTAAACGGGGGAGTGTTCGCAATGTCTAAATCGTGTTACGTCATGGCGCTGGGACTCGGAATGGCGCTAAGCATGTTTTCCAATTTGGCTGTCGCGCAGGAAGATGCTGCGGTGGTGGCTGAAGTTGGTAACCAAAAATTAACCGAAGCCCAGCTTCAAGAAAAAGAAGCAGGGAAACTTCTACAGGCCCGCTACAAATATTATCTCGCCGAGCGTGAAGCTCTCGACCATCTCATCGATCAGCAAGTTCTGGAAATGCAAGCCGCGAAAGAATCCCTCAGCGTCGATGAACTGCTCAAGAAGCACGTTACGGTCTCGGCAAAAGAACCGACCGAAGATCAGATGAAGTTTTATTACGAAGGCCTGGGTAGCGAAGAATCGTACGAAGCCATGCGCGGCAAGATTCTTGAATCCGTACACGACATGCGCATGAGCAAAGCGAAGGCGGATTACATTACCAGCCTGCGCGATCAATTTGGTGTCGTCGTCGAGTTGGGGCAGCCCAGCGCGAAAGTGGACACCACGAATGCATTCCGCCTTGGTCCGAAGGATGCCCCCGTCCAACTGATCGAGTTCGGAGACTTCGAATGCCCGTATTGCCAGAAGGTGCACGTCGAGCTGACACGGCTTCGCGAACAGTTTGGCGACAAAGTAGCCATCATCTACAAGGACTTCCCGCTCCCCATGCACGCTTCGTCGCAAAAGGCCGCGGAAGCAGCCCGTTGCGCCGGCGCCCAGGGCAAGTTCTGGGAGTTCCATGATTCGTTGTTCGAAACTCACAAACTCCAGGTCCCAGATCTGAAAGCTGAAGCGCGCGTCCTCAAGCTCGATGGTGCACGCTTTGACCAGTGCCTGGATTCAGGAGAGACCACTGCTGCCGTGAAGAAAGACCTCGAACAAGCCAAGCACCTCGGACTTACCGGGACGCCCAGCTTCTTCGCCAATGGTCACTTCATGAGCGGCGCGATCGTTTATGCGAAGCTGCGCGAGACCGTGGAAGCGGAACTCGGCATGCCATCGACATCGAAGGAATCCGTCGCGGCAACTGCCAGCATGAACAACACGAACAACAACACGGTCCAGAAATAAGCTTGCTGTCCTCCCCCGCCCTCCCCCAAATTTTTTAGCTCGAAGGCTTCGGCCTTCGAGCGTCTTCATTCGTTTCGAACAACGCCATAAAGTTAAACGGGGAATCGCGCATGAAAAAAATGTTCGTATTACTACTTTTATTGGGTGGTTTTGAGTTGCAAGCGCAAACCATCGTGCAGGAAATTTTCAACGTCGGCGGCGCCAGTCACGTGTCAGACATGGACATTCCCAAACCGACCAGCCCCGGCAGCACGCTGATTGCGATGCCCGGGCCCATGTCCGCGGGAGTGAAGGTCATGTCTATCACGGACAACGCGCCGGCTGGAAGCAACTTGTATAAACAGGTGCCGGGGGCTGCGAGCTCATGCGGCAAAGAGTCACTTGATATCTGGTACTGCGAGAAATGCAATCCGGGCGTTTCGGAATTGAAATATCATTTTTCAGGCCACGTGATGAGCATCAATACTTTTCTCGAAGTAGCGAATCTGGCGACGACTTCTCCAATGGATGGAAGCGGAGTAAATGTGACCGACGGAACTGGCAGCAGCGATGGTATGGAAGCGGGTCCCGCGATCAAGACGACGGCCACCGATTTCATTATCGCGCGTTATGCGTCAGCCGTAGCCCCAAGTGCCGTGACACCTGCGCCGTGGACACTTAAGAGCACGTATGTTTACGCGGCTAACGCTCCCACTGGAACCCATCAGCCGACCTTGACCGGGGGCGGAACCGCCAGCAGTTTTTGCATGAGCGTGGCTGCGTTCAAGACCGCAGTGCCGGGCGGAACTGCACAAACGGGAGCGTTGACTAAGCATTCCGATTCAGGAGACGTGCTTTTCTCGGACAACGAAAAGCCGAAATTCTGACAAATACCCGGCCTGGTTTTTTGTTTCGAATGGCCGATTGACGTGCGTGGGGTGCGAGGTTAGGATGGCAGTGCTTAGATAGAGATGAGCTGCTGACCCCGCGCAGCGAGTTTTGTAACAACCCGGTTGGTGCCTCCCCCAACGCCTCCAGCCGATATTTAATCTACGGGATGAAACCAATGAAAAAGATTGTGCTGGTAATGTTTCTAGCTGGAATGATGCCGCTCGCGGTGGCTCAAAGCAAAGCGCCGAAAAAGATCACCTCCGGCGAGGCGAAGGACCACGTCAACGAAACTGTCACGGTGTGCGGCAAAGCCGTCGATACCAAAATTCCACGATATGCCCTTGGAGGCCGCGGCAAACCCGTGGAAGTCGATCTCGACACGCCGCAGCCGAATCCGGTTTTTTATTTTGTGACTTTCGGCACGGACCCCAAAAAGCCTGAACAGGTGGGAACTACCTACGTCGGGAAACAAGTATGCGTGACCGGCGCGGTGTCATCGGCGAACAGCATCAGCTTTATCGTGGTCGACGATGCCAAGAATATCAAGATCCAGTAATCTCCAGGATCCGGTCTGTAGGGTGTCTGACGTTTTGAATATCGTCGGTGGCCGTTAGCCGTTGGTCGTTGGCCGAAACCCAGGGGGCCCTGCTGCCGGCAGGGCCACATCACCAGCGGGCGCTTCGTGCTCCCCGCACTTTTTGCGGGAAGGCGCCGGGCTTTTTTGTGATCATTCGCTCAGAGGCGTAGCGCCCGCATGCTTTTTTGCGTTACTCACCGCATCGCCATCCGAATCATGCAATTCCCTGAACACCACGGTGGACAAAATCGTCAACACTCCGAGACAAATAAACGCATGATGAATTCCGTGGATTAATTGCGGAGCGCTGGACTTAAATCGATCTGGGATAAAAAATGCCGTCGCCAACGAGGCCGTCGCCACTCCAAAGCTCATCGACATTTGCTGCATGGTGCTGGCAATCGAACTTGCCATGCTCGAATCGCTCCTCAGTCACATCCGCATAGACCAGCGAGTTCATGCTCGTATATTGCAGCGAGGTAAAGAAACCATAGCTGAAAAGCTCCAGGATGATCAGCCATATCGGAGTTCCAATGCCGATCGTCGAAAAGAGCAAAATCATCATTCCGATAATCACAGTATTTGAAATCAGTACGCGTGCGATAGCCAAAGCGCGCGCAGAATCCCAGGCATCGTCATCTTCAAACTGATGGCGGCGATCGCCTGCGGCATCATGAGAAGTCCGGACTAATCGGGGTGAAGCCCATCCCGACCTGGTAAAGAAGCGGAAACAGAAACGGAATTCCGCCGATACCCAGGCGCGTGACAAAACTTCCCTGACTGGCTGCCCGAAAGGTTCGAATGCGAAATAGCATTAAACGCAGCAGAGGGAACTCGGTCTTTGCGCCATGAAGTCCATAAGCTGAAAGCAGCGCGAAGGATATTGCAAGCAGTCCGAGAATCTCGCGCATGCTCAAGGTATGTTCGCCGAACACTTCCAGTACGTAGGAAAGTAGCGCCACTCCAGAGCCAAAAAGAACCAGCCCGATGATGTCCAGGGGATGAGTTTTCTTTTCGCGATAATCCGGAAGGTGCCGGTAAACCAGGTACAGGCCAATCAAGCCGATGGGAAGATTCACGAAGAAGATCACCCGCCAATGCAGGTAACCGACAATCAGTCCGCCGGCAATTGGCCCAAGCATGGGCCCCACCAGGCCGGGGATGGCCACAAAACTCATGGCGCGAATGAACTCAGACTTGGCAAACGTGCGCACGATGGTGAGCCGTCCCACCGGCACCATCATGGCTCCGCCACAGCCTTGCAAAACCCGGCAGGCGACCAGCACATGAATGTCGCTCGAGATCCCGCATAGAACCGACCCCAGTGTAAACAGTCCGATCGCGGAAGCGAATACCCGCCGTGTTCCAAAGCGATCCGCCATCCACCCACTGATGGGAATGAAAACGGCGAGGCTCAGGGTGTAGCTGGAGAGCACCGATTTCATGCTTAGCGGCGCAACCTTAAGAGCGGCGGCAATGGCAGGCACGGCCGTATTCAAAATTGTGGTGTCCAGCGATTCCATGAAGAAGGCAACGGCGACCAGCCAGGGCAACAGCCGCGCACTGGTGTCACTGAGGTTGCGGAACGAATCGGCGGGGGCTTCTGGGGTCACGCTTTCGTCCCTGCGAGTGGTGGAGTCATGTGAACGGTTATCGTATCGAATGTTGGGGAAATCCGCCTTGCACCCAACCCAACAAGCGTACCGGCTCTCGCAGTCGAAGGACCTCTATCCCCAACCCTCTGCCGATAGTAGGGTCCTTCGACTCCGTGAGTCCGCTCGAAAAACGAGCGAACTCACTGCGTTCAGGATGACATGGCAACTGCACATTCGATTGCTCTCCCCGAACGAACTAACCATTCAGGCTAATCGCTTCGCCTACGCCACCTGGAGTCTGGCCCGCTCCCCGATTCGACGTTAGCTTCTGAAGGGGCATTGACTGGTTCGACTCCCCCTTTTTCCAGATTCCTGGCCCCAGGACGAATTTCCGTTGCGACTCACCCTTGGCATTGGCCGGAGTGATTGCGCCCCCGTTTTCACGCACGCAAGGAGGTGTCTGGTGAAGCTCTTTACGATTTGCCTAGGGATTGGCCTGGCAGGCTTGCTCGCCCACGAGCCTGCAGCGGCGCAGGTCCAGGATACGACTGCTGCGGCTTCGTCGTCGGCGATTGTGCCGCGCTTGATTCGCATCATAGGAACCCTGTCTGGCGAAAAGCAGGGAATTGTCAGCACGGCTTTCGCACTATACAAAGATCAGAACTCTCCCGAGCCCCTTTGGCAGGAGACTCAAAACGTAGCATCCGATGCCAACGGACATTACAGCGTCCTGCTTGGAAGCACCAGAGAAGAGGGCCTTCCGTTGGAGGTCTTTGCCTCCGGCGAAGCGCATTGGTTGGGAATCCAGCCCGAAGGGCAGACTGAACAGCCGCGCGTTCTTCTGCTGAGTGTTGCTTACGCGCTGAAGGCTGCTGACGCAGACACGCTGGGTGGAAAACCGGCGTCCGCGTTCGTATTGGCGGGAAACCTGCCGGTGGTTGCGGTTGCATCGGTAACACCAAACAGCACGCCAGCCTTGGGATTCACTCCACAAGCCCCGACGCCGCTGGCCACGTGCACTACCATCACTAGCGACGGCACAGCTACGGTCAATCAAATCGCAAAGTTCACCACCAACTGCAATCTGGAGAATTCGGCCATTTTCGAAAATGCCGGCAAGGTTGGTATTGGGAACAAGACCCCTGCCGGCGCGCTCGATGTTACGGGGACCGCTTTCATTCGCGGAGTGCTTACGCCGGAATCGGGGGTCGAAATTCTGCCCACCGGTACGGCGACAGCGGCGGGGGGATTCAGTTCAAATCCGGTGGATATTCAAGCATCGGTGTACAGCCCGAACTTCGGCGCCGGCAGCTTTCTTTATCGCTGGCAAGCGGAGCCATCGCAGAACAATCTGCCGGCCGCGGCCGCGACTTTGAATCTGCTCTTCGGTATCCCCGGAGACGCGCTTGAAACCGGCCTGTCGATTAATCGCAACGGAATTCTCTCTTTCGCGCCGGGACAAACTTTTCCAGGGTTAGGATCGGTGACGAGCGTTGCTACCGGCGCGGGTCTGACCGGCGGCCCGATCACTTCTAACGGAACCATCAGCATTCCGGCAGCAGGGGTGACGAACGCGATGATGGCGAATTCATCCGTTACCGTCAAGGCGGGAACGGGATTGTCGGGAGGTGGGACGGTCGCGCTCGGCGGCACCGTTACGCTCACCAATACCGCTGCTGGGACGATCACCGGAGTTACCGCCGGCCCGGGCCTTACGGGTGGCGGGACCACCGGGGCCGTGACTTTGAGTTTGCTAAAGACGTGCAGTACGGGACAGGTTCTCGCCTGGAGCGGCACTACATGGGCGTGCAGCACGATCAGCAGCGGGGGACTGGGTGGATCCGGCACAACCGACGGCTTCGCTTACTTTTCGGAGGCAGCCACCCTGGCTTCGACCGCGGCTCCGAAGAACGGACAAATTCTGATCGGCTCTACGGGAAAGGCTCCGGTGATGGGAACGCTGACGGCGGGCGCCAATGTCACAATCACCAACGCCGCGGGAAAGATCACGATCGCGTCGACGGGCGGCAATAGTGGCGGTGGGGCGGCGACCTTGCCGCTCTTCATCACTGCCTCCGGACGCACCGGCAGCACAATTGGTCCAGGCACAAACTTGAACACTCTGTGGGGAATTCTGTTGCCTTACAACGTGACCTCGACGGAAATCACGTATGACATCATGACCGCGGACAACACCGCCCATCTCTATGACATTGGGCTGTTCGACAATTCCGGAAACCTCGCCGTCGATCTCGGTCCTACGCCGGGCACCACCTTCGCAGCGGCAAGAGGCTTTCATACCTTGACCTGGACGCAAGGCGCCACCAGTCTCGCCGCCGGTCGATACTACCTGGGATTCACCACGAACTGCACCGCGACCTGCGCCAAGATTGCTGGAGCCGTGGCCGTGGTGAGCTATGCCATCGACAAATCGGCGGGCGCCAGTGTGGGTGGGGCTTTGTCTAGCAGCGTCACGCCGCCAGCCGACGTTTGGAACACGGGAATCCAGCCTGCCGTGGTGATTCAGTAGGTCTGCGCGCGCAAGATTTTTTCGAATTCCTCATTTGTGGTGAGAAAGGCCCCGCCCTCTTTCGCATAAACCCGCGAAAGAAGGACGGGTACCCTCGAGAGTTCAACTTCTTAGAACGAGTAGCGTGCGCCTATTTGCATGATGCGGGCCTGGCCCTGAGTTTGGGTGAAGTTGTAGAAATCGTTGGGCGGCGTTTGACTGGTGAGGCCGGGATCGGCGGCAACACCTGTATCGGCAGAGCCGGTCAAACGCTGTGTGTTGGTGACGTTGAAGGTGTCCCAGCGAAGTTGTAGTTGGTGGTTCTCGTTCCACGGCATCTTCCAGGCCTTTCCCAATCCTATATCGAGATCGACGTATCCGGGATAACGCAGATAATTGCGCGGTCCGGTTTCGCCGGGATAGGCGTTGCGGAAGTTTTGATAAATTGCAGTGACGTCGCAATTTCCGAACAGGCTGGGAGTTCCGTGAATGGGTTTGCTGGAGCAGGCCTGGATGGGATTGACCGGGGTCACGTTGGCCTGGACTTCCCAGTTAGTCGCCCAGCGGCCATCATCCACCGGCGAAGTTACAGGCAGGCCGGTATTCCAGCGGAAGATGCCGGATAGCTGCCAGCCGCCGAAAACTGCGTCGACTGCTTTGTTGGTGTTATTGAGGAAAGTCCGGCCTTTACCGAAGGGCAATTGCCAGACAGCGTCGGCATTGATGTTATGACGAACGTCGAAATCAGAACTGGCGTAGTTATCGTGCTGGCGAATGGGATTCAGGATGAACGAGCCATTGCCAGTATTGTTGCCGAAGCCGGCTTCGGATTGGAGACCGGAGGCGTCATCCAGCGAGTGTGAGAATGTGTAGTTGAAATCCAAGGTTACGCTGCTTAGACGCTGCCGGAACGATAGAGTCAAAGCGTTATACATGGAGTTTCCGATCGTACTCCAGGCCGACAAGGTGCCGTATTGGGGCTGCATGAAGTGAAGTCCGTTGCCGTTGGCCAGCATGGCCAAATCGGCTTCGGCTTGCACATCGGTCCAGTCGTTGGCTTCGAAAAAGTCATTGTTCTGGTATTCGCCGAAGAAGGCCTGAGCATTTGACCAGGTGGGATCGTAAGTTAGGCCGTCATAGTCACCGATGATCTGCGACAAGCCGGCGGGGAAGACATCGTTAAAATACTGATTCACTTTAGGAGATATCAGGGACGGGACCTGACTGATGTCCGTACCCTTTTGCCGGAGCTTCTCGAGGGCAGTCGCGGCGGTGTACCAATCCATGCCGGTCTTGGGATCGCGAATGTCGTTAAAGGCCATGGCGTCGCGATGGGCGAGGAGCCCAACGCCCTTGCGTCCAATGTACGAGGCAGTGAACACTCCGCCCTTCGGGAGATTCCTTTCGATGGTCACATTCCATACGTATTCCGTGGGAGCGTGCAAGTCGGAATCGATGGAGGATTCGATGCGTTCACCAAATGTGTTGATACCGTCGGCCGGACTCTCACTTAAAGGAAATGCGAGGCCCGTCGGCGCGACACCGCCCGCCGTCCCAATCACCGAGCGGATATCCTGCCCATAGCCTGTGAACTGTGGGGCCAAGGGCCGATTTGCTGTGGTGATATCGAAGCTGTTCGCAGGATCGGTGAAATTGGAAGTAAAGCCGAGGGTATTGTTCAAATCAAAATCGACTGCAAGGGCCTGCCCATAATAATCGTTGGTGATTGCGAAACCACCTCTGACTACAGACTGGCCGCCACGACCGATCAATCGACCGAAGAAGCCATCGCCGCCATTGGGAGACCAGGCGACCGCGACTCGCGGTTGAAAGTTGTTCTTGTCCCAGTTGTACATCGGCTTGCCATTGTTCGCCGGGCCGGAGCGGTTAATGCTGAGAAGGTCAGTAAAGTTGGTCCCTTGCTGTCCGGCTTTCGTCCGGTCTTCGAAATATTGCCCCAGGGGGATATTGGGTTGGACTTCATAGCCCTGGGTTTCGTAAACCGGCCGCTCCAGGCTGTAGCGTAATCCCAGGGTCAGGGTCAGGTTGGGATGGTATTTCCAGGTATCCTGAACGTATCCGTCATAGGCTTGGGTGGCAAAGGTCCTCGCGGTTGGAGTACCTGCGGGGAGCAAATTACCAGCCTTATCGAAGGTGAAATTCGCGGTGAATTCTGACAACCTGCCGATGATTGCGGCAGCAGCGTTGCGCACCTCAATGGTGGAGGCCAATGATTGTCCGTGAGCTTCATTGCCAAGCAAGGTAGGATCCGAATCGAGATAATCCTGGAATGCGTTGGGAATGTTCGCGCCGGTGTTGAGATAGAAGGACGGGTTGTCTTCGCCGAAGTCGAAAGCGCTGCCATAATTGACCCGGCTATTATCGATCTTGCGGAGGTTCGCTCCAAATTGAACCGTATGGTTGCCGTGGACCCAGGAGAGATCGTCGGTGAAGTTATGGACCGGAGTCACGCGAGATAGAGGGTGAGTTTCGCCATCCGGCTGGAAGACGAAACGAAAATCAATATCATTTCCCGTACTGTCGCCGCCCTGGGTGAAAGCCTGCCGGGTGTAGCCGTAGCGGAAATTGTTCACCCAGTTGTTTCCGAGAGTCCAGGTATGGCCGGCCGCCAGTCCCCAGGGATGGTTCCAAATCTCAGGAGAGGTCGTGTCGGGAAGCCACTGGGGAAGAGTCTGATGGTCATAGATAACATTGAGCCGGACGAAGACAGTCTGATGATTGTTCAGATTGGCATCGAACTTGGCGATGTGTGAATTCAATTTGGTTGGGGTAGGAGCGTTAAAGCGGAAGCCGCCGGTATTGAGTCCATCACCTACAGTATTGTCGTTTGATACATATTTGGCCGCCGCCGCCGCGAGAGCGTTCAGCGCGGCCGGGTCTATGCCGGCCCCGGAGAATGCCGCCTGATTCTGGGAAAGATTCAGCGAACTGTTTGCAACCGTTCCAATGCAGTTTCCGCTCGGATCGGTTTGAGTGCAGTATTGATAATTGATCGTGCCCGCGCCCAGATTGGGGAGTGGAACGAGGCGGACTTCACTCTCGCCGCTGGCGTCGCGGCGTCCTTCATAACTGTAAAGGAAAAATACTTTGTTTTTCCAGACTGGCCCGCCCAGGTTGCCGCTGAAAGTGTTGCGAACCAGGGGCGTGCGCGGGACAGGGGTCCAGTCCCCATTGGAGTCGGTTGCGTGATTATTGAACCAGTCATTGGCGGTGAATCCGCGAGAGCGATAGAACTCAAAGGCGGAGCCGTGCCAGGCGTTGGTTCCCGTCTTGGTGACCAGGTTTACCTGTGCGCCGGAAGATCGGCCCTGGTTGGCGTTTCCGTTCGCAGTGGTCACGCGGAATTCTTCAATGGCTTCCGTATTGAGGCGCAGAACGGGACCCGTGGTGATATCGCCGCGATCGTTATCGAGAGCGCCGATCATCAGACTATTGGTTGTACGAGGCACCTCCGCATTGCCGGTCTGGGCGTTATTGATATCGACGCCGTCCAGAGTGACATTTGACTGATCGGCACGGGCCCCGGTTACGTAGCCTTCGCGGGTGGCGCCAGGCTGCAGACTCAGCAGGTCCACCAGATTGCGGGCTTCGAGCGGGAGCTGTGTGATCTGAAGCGAATCGAAGTTATTTCCCAGCGTGGCGTCCTGGGTATTAATGAGTGCATCCTGACCCGAAGCCTGCACCTCGACCGTCGTGGTCTCTGTGCCCACTTCCAAAGCCACCTTCACATCGGTTTGTTTGCCAATCAAGGCTTGAACATCCTTTGTCACCTGCTTTTTAAAACCTGCTGCTTCCACTTCAAGGCGATAGCTGGCGGGCGGAAGAAGGTCGAATACGTAGACGCCGGTCTCGGTGGATTTGCTGGTGCGTACCGCGCCAGTTTCCATGTTGGTGATCTTGATATCGGCGCCGGAGACGACTCTGCCCTGGGGATCCACGACCGTGCCCCGGATCTCGGACGTACCCGTCTGCGCCAAGGCGGCTGCGCAGAAAACGATTACCAGCAGAAAAATTACAACCGTGGACCTTGAGGGAGATCTCATTTCGGCTCCTAAAATTGTTTTCTTAATTACAGGGTCCCAGCCTGGAAGGCATGCTGGGCGAGACAGAAAGACGCTAATAACGAAACATTGTGCAATTGTTATGCCTAAACTGCAAAACGATTTTTTAGATAGTTATCATCAACATAGACAGAGACCGTGTGTCCTCAAATAGCGCTAGCTACAGTTTTTGGAATTTACGCGCTTGGTCTCTCTTGAAAAAAGAATGTCAGGAAGTTGTCTTTCGTGGTTCGGGGAGTCGACCGACAGGGCCGACACCACCTGGCCAGCGGAGGGAGTCTTCTGGCTCGGGTTTGACTTTGGGGGCGGTGCGAAGAAACCGGATGAGTCCTTCGCCGGCGGCTTTTCATGCGCGTTTCTTGAAGAAATCGGCAGCGGTCTCTACGACGCCACTTTCTCGGCGACGGCCACCGAGATCCATTGGTTCAAAGATACGCCATCTTCTTTCGCAAGCCGCTGCGCAGCTGGACAAGATTGAATCAGATCCAGCCGCCATCGATGATGTGGGCCTGATTGGTGATCGCGGAACTGTCGTCAGCGGCGAGAAATAACAAAAGACGGGCAACGTCGTCGGGAATTAGAAGGCGTTTGAGGCACTGGCGGTCGAGGACTTCGGCTTCGTACTCTGGGGACATCCAGAGGCGACGTTGTCTTTCGGTCACGATCGATCCGGGAAGAACACAGTTCACGCGGATGTTGCCGACGCCGAGATGGTGAGCGATCGACCGCGTCATGCCGATGATGGCGGACTTAGCAGCGATGTAGACAGGCAGATCGGGTGAAGGAACCATCCAGGCAATCGAACTCATGTTGATAATCGACCCGCCACCCGCCGCTTTCATGCCGGGAGCAACCGCTTGAGCTGCAAAAAACTGATGCCGCAGATTCACATTCATCCGCTGGTCCCAATACTCGGGAGTAACGTCTTCGAAGCGATGACGGTCGTCGCTGCCGGCGTTGTTTATCAGAACGCGCGGAGGGCCGAGTTGCGAGGTGATCTGCTGGATAGCCGTGACCAGAGACGAGATGTCGGTTAAATCGCAGGAGACAAACAAAGGAGGGTGAGAGCATTTTGGCGCGAGATGCGCGACCAGTTCTGTTGAGCTGTCAATTGCAATATCAACGAACGCAACGCGCGCGCCTTGCAATGCGAATTGCTCGACGACTGCGGCCCCAATCCCGGAGCCGCCGCCCGTGATCAGAACTACACGATCGCGCAGGCTCGGATAAGACGCGAAGCCGCTGTCGCTCATAGGTTTTGAAGAATGGCCATCAGGTTCCGCTGCCACGCAAAATCGGAAGCTGCGTAAGATCGACGTTGTAAACTGAATGGGTCAGAAAAGCAAGGCCCCGTAGCTCAGCTGGATAGAGCAGCGGTTTCCTAAACCGGAGGTCGGGTGTTCGAATCACCCCGGGGCCACCACATATCTTTCGTCGAGAAGCTTAAGTTTTCCCCTCGATTGTACCCGCGGCGGGCTGCGCCTCGGCAGGACAGACGCGGCGTCCATTCTAAGGGTTACGTTGGTGATGTTTTGTATTGTTCTTCGCATGGTACAGAATAGAAGCCTTGAAACGACAAGTCCTATTTTACGGGTTCCAGTTAATCGCCATTACCTGGGCCGGAGCGGTGCTGCTCCGGACGGTCAACTTGGGCTGGGGACCGTTCTCCAGCATGGGGCTGGCGGTGGCGGGCGCGATTCCCATTTCGTTTCTGGGAGTCAGGATTAACCAGAAGTCCCGGAAAAGGGAAAAAGCGGTTACCGCTTCCCAGCTCTAGACTTTCGGCCCACTCTGCCTTTGTGTTCCAGAATCCCTGCAATTGGCACGGCCACGATAATTCCCAGCGCAACTTCGAGGAAGCGATACCCGGCTGTGACCCATGCGGAACGGCCGGAGCCAATAAGCATTACGATTGCTACCGTTACGCAGGCCAGGCGAAAGCTGTCTTCGAGGCCCAAGGCCTGGCAAATCACGACGGTGAGCACCACGGCCAAGCCCAACCACAGCGGATGAGTTCCTACATAACGCACGAAAAGGGCACCAACCATGGCGCCTATTGCCGTCCCGATGAGGCGGTTCCGGGCGGCGCTAAGGGTTGCGGCGATATTGGATTGCAGCACGATGAATGAGCTGATGGCTGCCCAGTAACCTTGCGGCAGACGAAAAAGCTGAGCTGCATAAAGCGAGGCGATTCCGGCGATTCCCGTGGCAATTGCCAGGTCAAATCGGGGCCGGGCCAAGTTTTTCGATAACGGCATAGTTGGTGTCTGGACTGTATTGGGGACTGGCGGGTTGGTCAAGCAGGCAGGAATGTCGGTGGCAGGTCTTTCTTAGCGAACTTTACGGGTGTTCTTTGCGATCTTTGCGGTTAAAGCTTTTTGACCGCAAAGAACGCAAAGACGAGTTAAGAAAATCCTTCGTCGCCACCCTGTGTTCCAGAAACCTTATGGTCCATTGCTTGCGTGTTTCTAGCAACAGGCAAACAGGTATGATTGAAGTCGACCTATGCGAATGCTGTTCGAAATCTTCGGCCAGACCCTGAGCACTCTTTGGTCCCACAAGCTGCGCTCGTTTCTAACTATGTTCGGGATTGCCTGGGGTGTTGGCTCGTTGTTACTGCTGGTGGGCCTGGGTGAAGGCTTCCGGTCGGGCAATCGAAAGCAGTTTGATGAATTGGGCGAGAACGTAATGTTCATCTGGGGTGGCCGCGCGCCCGCGCTCAATGGCAGCTTTACCAGCATGCGGCCTTACTACCTGACGTTCAAGGATTATCAGGACATCGTTGCGCTTTGTCCGGATGTGAAAGCTGCTGTTCCGGTGATTTCACGCAACGACATTCGCGCGGTCAGCGATTTCTATCAGACCAGCGGAAATCTTCTGGGCGTTCTGGCGGACTTTAATGAGATTCGCTATGTTCCCATGCAGGACGGGCGCTGGCTCAATCAGCTTGATAACGCTCAAAAACGGGCTGTAGTTGTGTTGGGGGACGAAGCGCGCCGCGTCCTTTTTCCGGGGCGTCCGTTTCTGGATAATTTTATTCTGCTTAATGGCAACCGTTTTCAAGTGATTGGATCGCTGAAGCGGGTTGGTCATGGAGATAACAACACCCAGAATTTGCGAATCTACATACCCTTCGAGACCATGCAGCAGAATTTTCGACCGCTGAATGTCGGTGAAATCAACGACGCAATTTCCTTCATCAACTATCAGCCGAAATCGCGGGCGTTGCACGAAATATCCAAGGAGGAAGTCCACAAGGTTATTGCTCGTAACCACGGCTTTGACTACCGGACCCCTGACGCTTTTGAGGAATGGGACACGATTCGCACCGTGGACCAGGTCGGAAAAATCTTCGATGCCATGAACCTATTCCTGGGCAGCGTAGGGCTGGTGACGCTGGCCTTAGGCGCGATTGGCATTATTAACATCATGCTGGTGGCGGTGGCCGATCGTACCCGTGAAATCGGATTGCGGAAAGCATTAGGGGCGACCAATCGGAGCATTCTGTTTCAGTTTTTCACCGAAGGCGCGTTTCTCACTTTGTTTAGCGGCGGACTCGGGATGGGCGGCGCGGCTCTATTGATGGCGGCGCTTTCCACTTTGCCATCGCCTCCCGGATGGGACACGCCACGGCTGGTGCCCACGACCGCGGCACTCGCGATTGCATCGCTCGCGATCGCCGGCGTGGCGGCCGGGCTCTATCCCGCCCGTAAAGCTGCAATGTTGCAACCCGTCGAAGCGCTGCGCAAGGAATAGCCATGAAACGGGACCTCTTACAACAAGCTTATGGCGCCATGCGGCACGACTTGCGCAAGACCCTGCTTACCATGGCGGGGATGGCGTGGGGCATTGCCACGGTCGTGCTCCTGTTAGCTTACGGCGACGGGTTTGGAACTGCCATCGAAAATATCTTCAAAGCATTTGGCGCCAATGCCGTGGGAATTTTCCCTGGACGAACTTCGCAGCAGGCGGGTGGTAACAAAGCCGGCGTCCAGGTTCGTTTTACCGACGACGACGTTGAGTTGTTGCGTAATGTGCTGCCTCTCGCCCGGCACGTTTGCCGTCAGGCGGACAAGCAATCGACCGTGCAGTATGGATCGCGATCGTTTACTTTTTCGGTTATTGGTGCCGACCCATGTATTGAGGATATTTGGAACCTGCAAATGGATTATGGCCGATTTCTCGATGAGCCGGACAATCTGAGTCACGGCTTCAGCGTGGTGATCGGGTCGGAGGCCAAAGACAAACTCTTTTCAGGATTCTCGCCTCTGGGAGAATCGATTCGCATTGACGGCGTCAGCTTCCAGGTAGTGGGAGTCATTCAGCCCCGCATGCAAGAGGGGGACAACGATCAGAACCGGACGCTATATATTCCTTACAACACCATGAATGTGCTCCAGGATAACCATTATCTGGGTGGCATCTGGCTGGATTCTCAGGGGCTCGATCATGCCCGGCTGACTAAAATCATTCGTGATGCGCTGGCTGTCGCCCATAACTTTAAGCCGGATGACGGACGTGCCGTCTTCGTGTTCGATGCGCAGAATCAGTTGGCGCAATTTGGCATCATCACCCTGGGACTAAAAATATTGCTGGGTTTCATTGGGACCATCACCCTGGGAATTGGTGGCGTAGGACTGATGAATATCATGCTGGTCTCGGTCACGCAACGTACTCGCGAGATCGGCGTCGAGAAAGCGCTCGGCGCAAGAAAGCGCGATATTCTTTTCCAATTCCTGGCGGAAGCCATGGTGATCACTACAGTGGGCGGATTCCTTGGAATTCTATTGTCCTATGTTGTGGCTTACGCAGTGGGAACGATAACTCTTTACAGCGCGCTGGCCACCCACGCGGAGGCCGGCGACATTCATTTGCTGGTGGCGCCGAAAGTCGTGATCGTTTCGACGATCATTCTTGCACTGGTGGGGATTGTGAGCGGCATGTTTCCCGCCATGCGCGCGGCTAATCTGGATCCCATTGAAGCTCTGCGCTACGAGTAAATAGATTTATACCGGTATAGTTGATAAGAACTGCGGCGGCTTTCGGGCCTGGATTGTTTGTTCGAATCCATAAGCGATCTTCAGCAAGACCGGCTCGCTCCATGCCCGGCCAAAGAACGAAATTCCCACCGGCAAGCCGAAGACGAATCCCGCGGGAACGGAAATATCCGGATAGCCCGCCACCGCGGCGGCATTCGAACTGCCACCCACCGAGTGATCGCCCGTGGCAAAATCCGTGACCCAGGTCGGCCCGCCGGTCGGCGCCATGATCGCGTCCAGATGAAATTTATCCATCAGTGCGTCAATGCCTTCCTGGCGCGAGAAGCGATGGTTGGCTTCCAGCGCGTCCAGATATTCCTGGCTGGTGAGCGGGCCCTTGGCTTGCGCGCTTGACGAATATATCCTGTCCGAAGTAGGGCATTTCTTTGTCTTTGTTGCGTTCGTTGAACGCGATGATTTCCTTCAAAGATTGCGGCGCTCCGGGACGGCCGGCCAGGTAGGCATTCAAGTCCGCTCTTCAACTCATACATGCAGCACGGTAAATTCCGTGTCGTCGAATTTTCCGTGAGAATCAAGGTCGGCGGGATCGACGATCATCGCGCCGTGCTGTTTCATTTGTTCGAGCAGATTGTTCATCAACTCATCGGTCGCGTCAGTGGCGCCGAAATACTTTCGGGCCACGCCAATGCGCGCGCCGCGAAGTCCCTCTGGATCGAGAAATTTCGTGTAATCGGTCTGCGACTTTGCCCTTACTCTCCGAGGTGGCGCTGTCGCGAGGATCGACGCCGGCCAGTGCGCCCAACAGAATAGCGGCATCGCGGACGGTGCGCGCCATGGGGCCCGGCCGTGTCCTGACTGTGCGCGATGGGAATAATTCCGGCGCGGCTGACCAAGCCGAGCGTGGGTTTGATGCCAACAATTCCGTTCGCCGATGCCGGACATACCACCGATCCGTCGGTCTCCGTGCCGACCGCGACCGCGCAAAGATTGGCGGCAACCGCCGCGCCCGATCCGGAACTCGAGCCACAAGGATTGCGGTCGAGCGCGTAGGGATTCTTGGTCAGTCCGCCGCGTCCGCTCCAGCCGCTGATGGAGTGGCTCGAGCGAATGTTCGCCCACTCGCTGAGATTTGTTTTGCCCGAGAATCACCGCGCCAGCTTCCCGCAATTTCTGCGCGACAAAAGAATCCTTCGCCGGCTTCGATCCCAGCAGAGCCAGCGATCCGGCGGTGGTCTGCATGCCGTCCGCGGTATCGATATTGTCTTTGATCAGGACCGGAATTCCGTGCAGAGGGCCGCGTGCGCCTTTTTCTTTGCGCTCTTTGTCGAGTGCGTCGGCAATCGCCAAAGCATCCGGATTGATTTCGATCATGCTATTCAGCGCCGGACCATTTTTGTCGATTTCTTCGATGCGCGACAAATATTTATGAGTCAGCGAGCGCGCGGTCAGCGTACCGGACGCAAGCGCTTTCTGTAGATCGGCAATCGTGGCTTCATCCAGTTCGAACCGCCTTACTTTCGGCGGAGCCGAAGGCGATTGAGTGTCGAATGCCGGCAACAGGACGGTGCTCACCCCGCTTAAGAAAGTATTCTTCAAAAACTGACGGCGCGGCGTGATCGCATCATTGGCGAGCATGTTTTTGTCGCGGTTCAAAGCTGGTTTCGTAGGTACATCCGATTGTTTGCTCAAGTGAACTCCTGATCGTCTGGAGGGAGAGATTATAGGCGATTCCCGGGCGTCGCTCCGCATCGGTGAGGAAATTGACAAGACAATGACAATGTCAGGAAGGATGGTACCCGAACTTGGCGAGACAAATCACGGCCACCGAAATTTCGTGTGGACTCGCAGGCAGGCTGTTTCTAAAGATTAGGAGTTCACGCTACTTCGCTTCAAGCTTTTTACGGATGCGCCGGATTTCCATGAAGGTCAGAGCGCTCGTCATACAGAGCACACTGCCAAATAAAATCATCACGATGTTATCCATAGGTCCCAATCCCTTTCGTGCCTGGCTTACTGCCGCAATGCGATGGGAATCATATTATTACGAAAGTGTTGCCTGGCTCTGGGTTTAGGTTAGTTGCGGTTATGGTTCAACCACTCCCGAGACCTTTCGGGCACCTGTCAAAATCATCACAAAATCGTATAATGAAACTGTGATGCCCAAGTACTCCATCGTCGTCCCTCTGCATAACGAGCAGGAGAATGTCACCGACCTCTACGATCGCCTGAAGGCGGTCATGGAGGTCAATGGCGAAAGCTTTGAGATTGTTCTGGTCGACGATGGTTCGCGCGATCACACCTTCCATATGCTGCGTGAAATCGCGGCGGTTGACAGCCGGGTCACGGTCATTAAGCTGCGTCGTAATTTCGGCCAAACTTCGGCGTTAGCGGCAGGTTTCGACCACTCTCGCGGCGAATATATTATTGCGATGGATGGCGACCTTCAGCACGATCCCGCGGACATTCCTTTGTTTCTGGAAAAGATCGCGGAAGGCTACGACATCGTCAGCGGCTGGCGCAAAGTTCGGATTGATAATCTGTGGCTGCGCCGCATACCTTCGCGCTGCGCCAACTGGTTGATGGCCAAATTGAGCGGGGTCGATATTCACGACTTCGGAACTACCTTCAAAGCGTACCGCCGCGACATTCTGGAGCAGGTGCCGCTTTACGGCGAACTGCACCGGTTCATTCCGGCACTGGCTTCGTGGCACGGAGCTTCGATTTGCGAAGTCCCGATTCGCAATATGAATCGCGAACGCGGAGTTTCGCATTACGGAATTACCCGCACCTTCCGTGTGTTTTTCGACTTGATGACCATCCGCTTTTTGCTTCGCTATCTTTCGCGGCCGCTGCACTTCTTTGGCACGATTGGAATGCTAAGCATTTTCAGCGGGTCTGCTGTAGCTGTCTGGTTGCTGGTGGCGAAGTTTCTTTATCACTCGCACGTGATGAGCGAACACGGCCCCATGATGATTTTCGGGGCGGTACTGCTATTGGCCGGACTGAATCTTCTGGCAGTTGGCTTGTTAGGTGAGATGCAAGTGCGGCATTATCATGAGCCGACGCGCCGCGCACCTTACTCTGTGGATCGCGTTCTGCGGGCCCAAAGCAGCGAAGAGCACACCATCTCCGAGTAGTATTTTATGTGGCGCGGACACTCCTGTCCGCACCCGTTGATTTTATTTTCCGAACGCCTCTTTGTTCACCACATACGGCATCTTCGTAACATCCCCGCCGTAGTTTCCTTCCAGCACATCAATCAGGCCCTGTGCACGCACCGTCCGGCCATACCATTGTTTGGATCGGTGGAAAGGCGCGTGATCTTACCGGCGCTGGCGAAATGCGGATACAGCCGGCAACGATCTTCGATCGCGGGATCGCGCAGCGGGGAATCTTTTGGCAGCGGTTCTTTCTCGTACACATCGAGCGCCGCGCCGGCAATCCGTTTTTCACGCAGTGCTTTTGCCAGGGCAGCTTCATCGACGACCGGGCCGCGTGAAGTGTTTATCAGAAACGAGGTAGGCTTCATCGTCCGCAGCGTCGCTTCGTTAAATAGATGATACGTAGGCGTCGGGCTTTCACCCTCACGAATCAGCGGAACGTGGACGCTGACAAAATCTGCCTCGCTCAGGGCCTGGTCCAGGGCAACGTACTTGATCCAGTTCTGCTCACGCGAGATGCCGCGAGCGTAGCGCAAATCCATGGTTTCCTGGATCGCTTTAACATAATCGTGGTTCTGAAAAGCCGGGTCGTAGCAAAGAATATTCATATCGAAGCCCGCGCACTTCTTGATCATCGCCAGGCCGATTCTGCCCGTGCCTATAATAGCGATGGTCTTGCCGGTCACTTCATCGCCCAGAAAAGGCAAGTAGGGATGCCAGTAGCCCCACTTGTTTTCACGCGTCAGATGTTCCGCCGTCCAGGTTTTGCGGGCCAGCGAACCCAGCATGAAGAATGCAAACTCAGCAGTCGCTTCGGTAAGTACATCGGCGGTATTAGTGAAACGGAATCTTGTAACGATTGGCGTCAGCGCGGTTGATATTGTCGAATCCGACCGCGATCTGAGCCACAACTTTCAGGGTTGACTTGCCGGCCTCAAAAACTTCGGCGTCGATGGAATCGCGCAGAGTAGTGATCAGTCCGTCGATACCTGACATTACTTTCTCGATGATTAAGGATTTCGGCGGTGCTTCGGGCTGAGGATAAACTTCGACTTCATAGCCTTTTTTACGTAGCAGATCGATCGATTCCCCGATGTCACAAGTGGCAAAAACACGAAAGGATTTAGGCATAGTTTTCCAGGAAAACCTTCATTTCCCAAGCCTCCAGCGAGTCGCGGATTATCTTCCCAGACAGAACTCGCAGCTACAGATTCCGCATTGTCCACTCATCAATTCGCTCCAAAGCCTTCGACAGATTTTCCAGCGAATTGGCCACGCTAAAGCGGATAAAGCCTTCGCCAAACTCGCCAAACGATGCTCCGGACAAACAAGCAACACCCGCTTCCTCCAGCAAAGCGTCCGCCAGTTTTTTCGATTTCCAGCCAGTTCCGGTGATATTCGGAAACGCATAAAATGCGCCCTTCGGCATGCGGCAGGAGAAGCCTTTAATCTTATTTAATCCCGCGACGAAGACATCCCGTCGTCGCTGGAACTCGCCACGCATCTTGTCGACGGAGGATTGATCGCCCCGCAGCGCTTCGACTCCGGCTACCTGGGTAAAACTGGCAGTACAGGAATTGGAATTCGTCATCAGCCGCGAAATGTGGGCGGCGAGATCGGGCCGCATCACGCCATAGCCCAGCCGCCATCCCGTCATAGCGTAGGTTTTCGAAAAACCATCGAGCAGAATGGTTCGCTCTTTGAATCCGGGCACTGACATGATAGAGTACGGGTCGCCTTCGAAAACCAGACGGCTGTAAATTTCGTCCGACAGCACCATAATATTGCGATCGCCGATGGCGTCAGCAATGTCGCGAATGTTCTGCTGGCTCAATACGCCACCCGTCGGGATTCTGCGGCGAATTCAGAATGACCAGCTTGGTTTTGGCCGTGATGAGCGAAGCCAATTCGTCGATGTCCACCCCGAAATCCTTTTCCTCCCGCAAGTGCATGGGGACCGCGCGCGCGCCCACGTAATGAATCATCGATTCATAAATCGGAAAGCCGGGGTTGGGATAGATGACTTCATCGCCAGCATCCGCCAGGGCCAGAATACTGAAGAAAATAATCGGCTTGCCGCCCGGGACGACCACCACCTCCTCGCTCGAAACTTGTACTCCCCGCGTACGTGATACCTCTTCGGCAATCGCTTTGCGCAACTCGGGCAAACCGGCGGACGGTCCGTAGTGTGTCCAACCCTGTTGCAGGGCTTTCACCCCAGCCGCGACTACGTTGGCAGGCGTGTCGAAATCCGGCTCGCCGATTTCGAGATGGATAATTTCCTTGCCTTGACCTTCGAGGACGCGGGCCCGGCTGAGAACTTCGAATGCGCTCTCCGTTCCCAGCCGCGACATGCGTTCGGCTAGGCGGAGTTCGGTTTGTATAGTTGGCTGCATAGTAACAAACGAATTATTGTACGCTCAAGTAAAGCATGCCCCGAATAAAGTTCGTCCATCCGGTATGATCTTTAGCCTATGTTCTCTCGTCGTACCGACTGGGCCCTGACACCAAACCGCTTTAGCGAAGCCCAACGCCATTTTCAACGTGCCGGTAGGGAAGTCCTCGATTTGACATTGTCGAATCCCACTCAAGCACAACTGACTTTCAACGCCGACGAAATTCTAGCCGCACTCTCCAATCCTAAAGCGATGGATTACGATCCCCAGCCGAAAGGCCTGCTCAGCGCCCGTCAAGCTGTCGCGGACTACTATCGCAACCAGGCCGAGGCTTTCGATCTCGATGCTGAATCGATTGTTCTGACTACCAGCACCAGTGAGGGCTATTCCTACGTTCTGCGGCTGCTCTGCAATCCTGAGGACGAAATCCTTGTTCCCAAGCCGAGTTATCCGCTGTTCGAATTTCTAGCGGACTTACAAGATGTAAAGCTGGTTGCGTATCCGCTGCTCTACGATCATGGCTGGCAGATTGATTTTCCATCACTACATCAGGCTGTGACTTCCCGCACGCGAGCGATTGTGCTGGTGCATCCGAACAATCCAACCGGCTCTTATGCCGGCGCTTCCGAACGCGAATCGTTGAATGAAGTTTGCCGGAAACACGACTTGTCTTTATTAGCCGACGAAGTATTTCTTGATTATCCGCTGGATGGAAATCCGCGCCCCAGCTTTGTCACCAATCGGGATGTCCTGACATTTACCCTCAGTGGTTTATCCAAGATTTCCGGACTTCCGCAGATGAAGCTGGCGTGGGTCGTGACCAGCGGTCCGCCGGAAAAAGTAGGACCTGCTCTCGACCGCATCGAAGTCATCGCCGATACTTATCTTTCGATGAATGCCCCAATCCAGCTCGCCGCGCCCACTTTGCTCGCGCAGCGGAGGGATATTCAAGCGCTATTGATGGATCGTGTGCGCCAAAACTTGCGGGAGTTCGATCGCCAGTTGGCCCAGCAGAAAACCTGCCAAAGGCTGGAGGTCGAAGGTGGATGGTATGCCGTGCTTCGCGTCCCTGCGATTCAATCCGATGAAGAAGTTGCCATCGAGATTCTGCACAAGACATCGGTACTCGTCCATCCCGGTCACTTCTACGATTTCCCCGCAGACGGATATTTAGTG
Source organism: uncultured Acidobacteriaceae bacterium (assembly GCA_963794195.1). Classification (GTDB taxonomy): domain Bacteria; phylum Acidobacteriota; class Terriglobia; order Terriglobales; family Acidobacteriaceae; genus DATBAX01. Next base: position 114,652 of record CAWCCU010000004.1, on the reverse strand, counting down.
TTGAGCCTGATCACGCCAACCCCCGATTTTCAGGAGGGAAGCCGTCGCCTGTTGGAACTTCTCAACCAAAAGTGAAGTAGATTGAAAAGACCCGACAGAGTCGATTTCCCCCACGCCAAAAGTCCCCTCTCATCTTGAGCGAAGCGGACGATTCGCGATAACGAAGCATCCACGCAGTCGAAGGACCCCTGCGAGCCGCACTCCACGGCGGCCATCTCAGAACCTCTTAAGGAAATCTCTCAACCGCTGGCAGTGTGCAATCTCTAGGAGTTCTTCGACTCCGGAAAGCCGCTCAAAGGCGAGTAGATTTTTTTGCGCTCAGGATGACATGAAAATTTGATTCCTAGGAATTGGGCAAGACAAAAAGCCTAATTCTTCCCAAGCTTTTACATTCAACTCTTCAGCTTCTCGCGCAGCAAATCTTCCACGTCACCAATTTTATCGCCCAGCAAATTCAGTTTATTCGCCAGACCCTGAATTTCTGACTCGGCGCGCCGGTTCACGTCGTAATCAAGTTCGCCGCGGACCCGGTCCTTAGTGTCCTGACGATTCTGGCTCATCATAATCACGGGGGCTTGAATGGCCGCCAGCATCGAAAGAAAAAGATTTAGCAGGATGAACGGATAGGGGTCCCAGGCACGCCCACGCAGGCTGATATTGATGGCCGTGTAAGTCACCAGCACGACCGCAAACATGATGATGAACGCCCATGATCCACCGAACTGGGCCACCGAGTCCGCCGTACGTTGTCCAAACGTCGCTTCCTCTTCAATCACTTCATTAGGATTACGGTTGGCGCGAATCCGCACCAGTTGCTGTGATGCGTGAAACTGCCGGCCCAGCACGGTGAGCATATCCATGCCCGCATGCGGCTTGCGCTGCAACAGAATCGAAATATCGTTGCGATCCACTTCGATACATTCGGTATCCTCCAGGGCGAGAGCATTGGTTTGATGGGGCGTCTGCTCGAGCATGGATGCGAACCCGAAAAATTCACCGGGAGCCGGTTCATCGACGACCACTTCTTGATGGTCATGATCCACCGTAGTGATCCTGACTTTTCCCGCGACCATGACATAAGCTCGCCCGCCGGGATCACCAATTTTGTAAATACGCTGGCGCGCAGAGAATTTCTTGAGTTCGACCTGTCCCGCCAGCACTGCTGTTTCTTCTGCATCGAGCAATGCGAAAAGTGGAACTTGTTTCAACACTTCCGGATCCATCGAGTCACCTCGTCAGGGTAGAGTGGACCGGATTTGCTCGGTCCGCCTAGGCATTTTATCTTCTTGCCCGCCACAACTCACGTAGAGATAGCCGCCTCGGCTGTCCGCTCTTAAAGTGGTAATGCGGGAGAGGGTGGGGTTGGGGCCTTGCTTTTCGAGCGCTGCACTCGACTGGACAGCCGGGGTGGCTGTTCCCGGGTTCACTTTTGAGCCAGATAAGGATTGCTCTCTCGCTCTTCGCCGATGCTGGTCAGCGGCCCATGTCCGGGTACGACTAGGGTATCGTCCGGCAAAGCGAGAACTTTTTCGTATAGCGAATCAATAATTTTTTTGAAAGAACCGCCGGGAAGGTCGGTGCGTCCAATACTTCCCGCAAACAGTGTATCGCCGGCGATCAATTTCTTTTCCAACGGGAAATAAAGGCAGATGCTGCCTTGCGTGTGGCCCGGTGTATGTATCACGTTTGCCACCAGCGGACCCGCCTTGATGGTATCGGCCTGGCCTACGCTTTGGTCAATTTCAACTTTGCCCGGCGATGCCATCCCGAGCCATGTGGCTTGCACGTCCAGCATCTGCAGCAAAGCATAATCGTTCTCGTTGAGCAGAATCGGCGCCCCGGTGACAGCCCGCAACTTCATGGCGCCGCCCACGTGGTCGATGTGCGCATGGGTGATGACAATTTCTTTGATTTGAAGATTATGTTTAAGAATCACAGCCAGGACATCGTCGATGTCATCGCCCGGATCAATGACCATGCCCTCATGCGTGGTCTCGTCTCCAATCACGGAGCAATTGCATTGCAGCGGACCAACTGGAAGGATTTCGTGGATCATGAAGACGGTTGGTGGTCGTTGGTCGTTCGTCGCGGACAAACCGTTCCGTCCTGAATTGCAATCCCGGTGCGGACTTTGGCCAACGACCAAGGACGAACGACGTTTTCCCTATTTCTTCGGCGCGGTGACTGGGGCCGCAGGCTGTGACGAGGTTTGCGAAGAGCCCAATCCCTGCATCACCGACGATCCGGAGCCACCTCTACGCTGGGCCAGGATCGAGAGCGAAATCGAAGTCACCATAAAAATGATCGCAGACCAGGTGGTCGCACGCGACAGAGCCGATGCCGCGCCGCGCGGACCGAACGCAGTCTGACTGCCCTGGCCGCCGAATGCCGCCGCGATATCGCCGCTCTTGCCGCTTTGCAGCAACACGACAATAATCAGAAAAAAACACACTATGACGTGGATGACGGTGAGCAGAATAATCATGATTTCAGCAACGCGCCCCGCCCTGCTCTAGTGGGCTGTTTGGCGCTCTATCTCCATGGAAAATAAGTATGGTGCCACGCCCTCAAGCCGGTGTCTGCCACTTCTGCAACCCGGCGCAATAGATCTTGTAGCGGCAGCCTGAATTATAGCAAACCCGCCAATCTGTCATCCTGAGCGAAGCAGTCACGCAGTCGAGGGATCCCTACGTGCTCTCGACTCCCTCTGATCTAGGCGGCTTCCGTATGCCGAAAATTGTTTTATCCAAATCACGCGACCAAATCCGATGTTCTGGTATCTAATCATTATTCGCGCGCCGCAAGTCTGCAATAATCTCATTTCACCAATTGGGACCAATCATGGCGAAACCAATATTACTGAGTGTGGATGACGATTCCGACGTTCTCCGGTCCATCGAGCGAGACCTACGCTCGCAGTATGGCGCCGAATACCGTGTCATAGGCAGCGACTCGCCCGAAAGCGCCTTGACCCTCCTGAAACAGTTGCAGGTCCGCAATGACAGCGTGGCCCTACTGTTGGCGGATCAGCGCATGCCGCACATGGACGGTGTTGAATTTCTGAAAGAAGCCACCGATCTTTTCCCCAAAGCAAAGCGCGCTTTACTCACCGCCTATGCTGATACCAACGCGGCGATCAGCGCCATAAATGTGGTCAGCATCGATTATTTTTTCTTGAAGCCTTGGGACCCGCCGGCCGAGCATTTGTATCCCCAATTGGACGACCTGCTCGATGATTGGCAGGCAACGTATAAACCGGCGTTCGAGGGCATTCGCGTGCTGGGCACTCGTTGGGCACCTAAGTCTTACGAGCTGCGGGATTTTCTCGCCCGCAACCGCGTCCCTTATCAATGGATAGACGTCGAGCAATCTGCCGGCGATCCTGAAACCAAGCGCCTGATTGAGGCCCTTGGCACGGACGCTGCCAGCCTCCCCATCGTGCTTTTTCAAGACGGATCAAAGCTCCTCGAAGGCGTTCCCGCTGATGTCGCACAAAAAGTCGGTTTGCGGACCCGTGCCCAGACCGACTTTTATGACTTGGCAATTGTCGGCGGCGGTCCAGCTGGCCTGGCTGCCGCGGTTTACGGTGCTTCGGAAGGTCTGCACACCGTAATGATCGAGCGCGAAGCACCTGGCGGCCAGGCCGGCATGAGTTCGCGCATCGAAAATTATCTGGGATTTCCCGCGGGATTGAGTGGGGGAGACCTCGCCCGTCGTGCCGTCGCTCAGGCCCAACGTTTCGGAGTGGAAATTCTCGCGCCGCAGGAAGTGGTCGGCGTCCGAACTGAAGGCTCATATCGGATCATCAAGTTGGTCGATGGCAACGAAATATCCTGCCACGCATTAATGATCGCTTCGGGAGTTCAGTGGCGGCGACTGGAGGCCCCGGGAATCGATCGTTTGCAGGGAGCCGGTATCTACTATGGCGGCGGCGCGACCGAAGCCATGTCCTGTAAAGACGAAATCGTTTACATCGTGGGCGGCGCGAACTCTGCAGGACAAGCCGCCATGAACTTTGCCAAGTTCGCCAAGCGGGTAGTGATTCTAGTGCGTGGCGATTCTCTCGCTGCCACCATGTCGCAGTATCTGATTGACCAGATCAAGGAAACGCCCAACATCCAGCTATGGGCGCACGCCAGCGTGGCCGAAGTCCACGGCGAAACCCATCTCGAAGAGATTTCCGTCCTCTGTTCGGACACCAATACGACCGAACGCGTGCCCGCCAGTTCCATGTTCATCTTTATTGGAGCTCTGCCGCGTACCGATTGGCTGGCAGGCATTGTCGAGCGAGACGATCGCGGATTTATTCTCACCGGTCCCGACGTCATGCAGAACGGCCAGCGCCCCAAGGGATGGACACCGGATAGGGATCCTTTCCTTCTCGAAACCAATGTTCCCGGCCTTTTCGCAGTCGGTGACGTGCGCCACGGCTCGGTAAAGCGCGTGGCCTCCGGAGTCGGTGAAGGGTCCGTCGCGGTGCAATTCATTCATCAATATTTAAGCAAGGTATAAATGGCCACTAAAGAAGAGCTACTTAAGGTCCCCGCGTTTTCCGATCTGCCTGACGACCAGCTCGAATGGTTTCTCAGCCAATCGAAAGAGATGAATATTAAAGCTGGCGAGACCTACTCACGCCAGGGTGATCCCGCCGACGCAATGTACGTAATTCTTGAAGGCGAGCTTCAAGGTCGCGGCGAGTTTGCCGGCGAAACCTTCATCTTCACAACCAAGGCTGGCGAGATCACCGGCGTCCTGCCCTTTTCCAGAATGAAGGTGTTCACCGTAAGCGGCCGAGCCTTGACCGATAGCCGGGCCCTCCGATTTCCACGGTCGCAGTTTCAGGACTTGGTCCAGAAAATGCCGGAACTGACCCAACGCCTGGTCGGCATGATGTCCGACAGGATTCGCGAAACCACCCGGGTCGAGCAACAGCGAGACCGCTTAGTAGGACTGGGGAAACTTTCCGCCGGCCTTGCGCACGAGCTCAACAATCCAGCTTCGGCCGCGAAACGCGCTGCCGGCTTGCTCCGCGAGGTGTTCAAACGAATCAAGGAAGCCAGTCAAGAATTGGGACGTCGAAATCTTAATCCGTCGCAGCGGGCGGAAATCGAGAAGCTGGAAGCATCGTTCATCCAGCCGAATGAACTCCCGCCCGATGCCCTCGCTGTCAGTGATCTCGAAGACCAGATTGATTCCTTGCTCCGCAGTCACGGACAAAACGACCTTTGGCAACTGGCCGCCGACCTTGCCCGCAAAGACGTCAAGCCGGCAGTTCTGGAATCCTTGTTTGCCAACCTGGGTCCCGACGCAGCCCGCGCCGCGCTGGTGAGAATCGCCGCGTCCGTGGAGATTGCCAATCTGCTGAACGAACTCGAGAGCAGCACGTCGCGAATATCCGATCTGGTCCGGGCCATCAAGGAATATACCTACATGGATCAGTCCCCGGTGCAGAATGTGGACGTGATCAAAGGCATCGAGAACACGCTTACCATCCTGCAATACAAACTCAAACGCGGCGTGACCGTGCACCGCGAGTACGAAAAGATTCCACTGCTGGTAAATTCCTTTGGCAGCGAGCTCAATCAGATTTGGACAAATATTATCGATAACGCCATCGACGCCATGAACGGAAGTGGCGATTTGCGGATTCGAACCTATCGCGAGGACGACTGTGTCGTAGTCGAGATCACCGATAACGGCCCCGGCATTTCGCCGGAAGTCGAAGCCCACATCTTCGAACCGTTCTTCACCACAAAAGGCGTCGGGGAGGGAACCGGGCTAGGCCTCGACACCGTCCAGCGTATTGTGAGGAAGCACAAAGGAACGATCCAGGTTGAATCCGAGCCTGGAAACACGCGTTTTCAGGTGTATTTGCCGCTAGCCGGAACCGAAGGCACGCCGGTCCCCAGCATTCAATATAAGAGGCCAACCCCCTAGGTTTCTTTGTCGTCTTGACCGCCCTAAAGGTCCCTGTCATCTTGAGCGGAGCGACCGTTTCGCGAAGCGAAGCGGTCACGGAGTCGAAAGCCCCCTGCAATAATCAGCGTCGTTTCTGGAGTGGGATGTCACCACAGCGTCCTTCGGTCGCATTCTCTCGATCCGCTCTTCCGGAGCTGGTTTTACGAATAGCTCAGCTCAATACTTCACAATCGCCGCAAACGATTTCGGATCCAAACTCGCTCCGCCCACCAGCGCCCCATCAATCTCTTCCTCCGCCATGAGCGATTTCACGTTTTCCGGCTTGACCGATCCGCCGTAGAGAATCCGCAAATTATCGGCGAGCTCCTGGCCAAACGCCTTGGCCGCTTCACCTCGAATCAGAGCATGCGCATCCGCAGCCATCTGCGGTGTAGCCGTTTTGCCGGTCCCAATCGCCCAGACGGGCTCGTAAGCCACAACCAGGTTATGCGCTTTCTTTCCGGAGATTGCATAAAACGCCCGCAGGCATTGCCGCCGCAAAACATCTTCCGTAAGATTCGCCTCCCGCTCTTCCAATACTTCCCCAACACAGACAATAGGCACAAGACCGGCTTCCAGCGCGGCCTTCAGCTTAAAATTTATGATGTCATCGGTCTCGCCAAAATATTGCCGGCGCTCCGAATGCCCTATGATCACGTGTGTACATCCCGCAGCCAGCAGCATCGCCGGACAAATTTCTCCGGTGTATGCGCCCTCTTTTTCCCAATGCAAATCTTGCGCGCCGATGGCCACATTGGATCCCTTGGTCACTTTCACTGCGTCGCAGATATCGATGTAAGGCGGACAAATCACAATTTCGTCGCGATCGTGTCCCGCCACCAGCGGCAAGAAGTGATGCAAATAGTCCCGCGTCTCATCCGGGACTTTATACATCTTCCAATTCCCAGCCATCATTTTCTTGCGCGCCATAGTGTCCTTTCGAACATCTTTCCCACGGATTGAAATCTGACCACAAGGTTTTGCTGAAAGCTGACAGCTGAGAGCTGACAGCTATTTTCGATCCGTCAACGCTTCCACGCCCGGCAATTTCTTGCCTTCCAGAAACTCAAGCGAGGCTCCGCCGCCGGTCGAAATATGCGTCATCTTGTCAGCGACGCCGGCAGCGTGAACGGCGGCCACTGAATCGCCTCCACCGACGATTGAAATCGCCGCAGCATTCTCGGCAATCGCGTGCGCCAGTTTGAACGTCCCTCTCGAAAACGGAGAAACTTCAAACACGCCCATCGGTCCGTTCCAGATAATCGTTCGCGCGGTGGAAATTTCTTCTGAAAAAATCTCAATGCTTTTCGGTCCAATATCAAGACCCATCAAATCGGAGGGAATCGGCTCTCCCTCGCCGACCGTGCGCACGATAGCATTGATATCGATCTTGCCGGCGACGATGTGATCGACAGGCAGCAGGAACTTCACTTTGTGTGCTTTGCCTTCCGCCAGAAGCTGGCGCGCCAAATCAATTTTGTCTTCTTCGACGCGAGACTTCCCGACGTCGTATCCCTGCGCTTTGAGGAAGGTGTAGGCCATGGCGCCGCCAATGATCAGCGTATCCACTTTCGTCAGTAGGTTCTGGATCACGCCAATCTTGTCGCTGACTTTCGCGCCGCCCAAAATCGCCACAAAAGGCTTTTCAGGGTCCTGCAAAGCCTTGCCCATGTACTCGAGTTCTTTTTCCATCAACAGGCCGGCGGCAGATTTCTGCACAAACTTCGTGATACCCACGGTCGACGCATGCGCGCGATGAGCGGTCCCGAACGCGTCGTTTACGTAGTAATCGGCGAGACTGGCCAACTGTTTAGCGAATTGTTCGTCGTTGGCTTCTTCCTCTTCATGAAAGCGTAAATTCTCCAGAAGAAGCGTTTGCCCTTTTTCCAGTTTGCTCGCCACTTCCACCGCTTCCTCGCCGACGCAATCCGGAGAGAATCCCACGTTTTCGCCACGCGCCAATTCTTTGTCCAGCAACATGCGCAGGCGCTCAGCGACGGGCTTAAGGCTCAGCTTCGGATTCGGCTTTCCCTTGGGCCGTCCCAAATGCGATGCCAAAATCAGGCGCGCTCCATGTCGCAATGCATATTCAATGCTCGGCAACGTTTCGCGGATGCGGGTATCGTCCATCACCCGGCCATCTTCGAGAGGAACGTTGAAATCCACGCGCATGAAAATGCGGTGATCGTTGAGGGGAAGATCGCGAATGGAAAGTTTCGACATAGGCGTGAGTCCTTAAGAATTTCTCAATCGTTGATTGGATTCCGGACCGTCAGATCAAAAGTGCTCGACGCTCCGTGACTTCTATGCCAGAAATCATGGAGCGCCGAGATTTGCTGTGGGTGAAAGATCACCCGCGATTACAGCCCTTTACTGTCCATGAAGTTGATCAGGTCGCGAACACGGCTCGAGTATCCCCACTCGTTGTCGTACCACGAAATCACCTTCACGCAGTTGCCTCCAACTACCAGCGTCATGGGTGAATCCACGATCGAAGAACGAGGATCGCCCTTGAAGTCAGACGAAACCAACTCGTTCTCTTCGTATCCCAGGTAGCCCTTCAGCGGCCCGGATTCAGAGGCCTTTTTCAATGCCGCATTTACTTCTTCCTTCGTGGTCTGCTTCTCGACCCATACCACCAGGTCCACCACCGAAACGTTCGGCGTAGGGACGCGCATGGAAAAGCCATCAAGCTTGCCGGCCAATTCGGGGACGACCAGTTTCAAAGCTTTCGCTGCCCCGGTCGTAGTCGGAATCATGGAAAGTGCCGCAGCTCGCGCACGCCGCAGATCTTTGTGCGGGAAGTCGAGAATGACTTGATCGTTGGTGTAGGAGTGAATGGTCGTCATGGTACCGCTAATGATTTTGAAAGTGTCGTTGATGACTTTCGCAATCGGCGCCAGACAATTCGTGGTGCACGAAGCATTCGAGACAATGTGGTGCTTGGCGCCATCGTACTTATCATGATTCACGCCGAGAACCAGCGTGACGTCTTCGCCCTTCGCGGGTGCCGAGATGATCACTTTCTTTACTGTATCGCGCTTGTGTTTGCTGGCTTCGGACGCATCGGTAAACCGCCCGGTGGATTCAACCACCACCTGCACGCCCACGGAACCCCATGGGAGCTTCGCCGGATCTTTTTCCGCGAATACTTTGAGAACTTTGCCGTCGATCGTAATGCTGTCCGCACCGGCAGATATCTTGTTGGGCAAATTGCCCAGAATCGAATCGTATTTCAACAGATGGGCCAGAGTTTTCGGATCGGTAAGATCGTTGACTGCGACAATCTCGATATTCGGGTCTTTTAACGACGCACGGAACACGTTGCGACCAATACGTCCAAACCCATTGATACCAACTTTAACCGCCATTTCGCCTCCAGAGTGAGAAGTGTGAACGCACACTTAACAAAAATTATCCAACCTTAGGGATCTAAAAATCTTAACAGGGGATCGGGGCAGGGGCAAATTGAAGAAAGAAGTGGCGCGGACAAGAGTATCCGCGCCACAACAGCTACGCCTCAATCTCCAAATATAAATTGTTCTTCTTCCACGGAGAAGGAATCCGCGCCATCCAATACTTTCTCCGCACACTCTCTCTCGCCTTCGGACTTTCTTCCGCAGACAATATTCGGGCCGTCGCCTCAAACTCCGGCCCGGTAATCTTTCCACGAACGCTACAGGGCGCAATCAGCACTTTGGGATTATTCCGTACCCGCTTGCACTTCCCGGCGCCGGCCTTGCTTACCACGTACAACTTGCCGCCTGCTTCGCCAAACCACACCGGCGTATAAACTGCCACGCCATTCTTGCGGAATGTCGCCAGAGAAATATACTTCTGCCCTTCAATTTCGCTTGGAATTGCCATAGCAAATTGTACGAGATAAATCGCCTATTACGCGACACTCGTGTAGGGGCGGGTGCCCTCACCTGCCCCGTGGACGTGAGTCCGCCCGATCGCGCGCCCTGACGCTCGCGACGCAGACGGGGCGTCCGCGCCCAAGTGTGCATCACACGCCTATTCCGCTTGTCGTAAAAGTAGCTGACTGCACAACGTCTCGCGTCCTTCTTCAACGTATACTTGTGCCCGGATGGTGGATTTCCGAGACCAAGGGGGTGCATGACATCGCAATCGAACACGCGCATTCGGATGGTCTTCGGTTATGTCGTGGCCCTATGCGTCTTGTCGTGGGCCAGCGCCCTGCTTTATCAGGACTCACTGCAGTTTCGAGAAAATCGCCGCTGGGTTTCGCATACTCAGGATGTGCTCGACGAGTTCCAGAAGCTTCGCAGTAACCTGCGTGAAGCTGCCGGCGCCCATCGCGGCTATTTGCTCACTGGCGACGAATCGGATCTGCGGACCTATGCTTCTTCCGTCGGCGAGGCAAGGCTGATCCTGGATCGTTTACAAGCATTGACCGTCGACAATCCCCGTCAACAGGCATCGATCGCTCAGTTGCGCCCCCATCTCGTCGACGAGTTTCAGGAGTGGGAACGCAGCATTGAACTGCGCGACCAGAGAACTGCGCCCGTCCTCGGCCCCGCCGCGGGAAGCGCCGGGCTGCGGGAGATGGAACAAATCCGCCGCCTGATCGACATCATGCAAAACGACGAGAATGAACTTCTCGCCACCCGTACCGCCAGATATGAAGCTAGCGTTTCAAGAAATGAACGCTTCCTCGCCACCGACGTTGCCCTTCAGTTTGTGCTTCTCACCCTAGGCTTTTTTTTTATATACCGTGATTTTGTGAACCGGTCGCGCTTCGCCGTCGCGATCGGCAAGGCCAACAATCTGTTGAAAGCCGTGGTGGAAGGTTCCGGTGACGGGATTCTGGCCAAGGACGTCAATGGAATTTATCAAGTAATCAACGAAGCCGGTGGACGCTTTATGGGCTGGCCCACTAAGGAAATCCTCGGTCGGACCGATGCAGACTTGTTCGATGGGGAGTCAGCCCAAAAACTTGTTGCCGAAGACCGGGAGGTAATGGCCTCCGGCGGCACGAAAGAATATGAACGGACCCTCACCGCAGCCGGTCAGACGAAAATCATTGCCTCCAGCAAGGCTCCCTATCGGGACGGTGCGGGACAGATTGCCGGAGTCGTCGGCGTTTTTCGGGACGTCACCGAGCGCAATCGCGCCGACCAGGAGTTGCGCGAGACCAAGGAAGCTTATCGCCGCCTGGTCGAAGAAGGCCAGGGGCTGATCTGTATGCACGATCTGCAGGGCAATCTGCTTTCGGTGAATCGCGCGGCGGCACGGATTCTGGGATACGCTCCACGCAATGGCGAGCACGGCAACTTGCGCCGGTTCCTGCCTTCGCAAGACATTCCAAACTTCGAACTCTATCTTCGGGAGATCGACAAACATGGCGAGCACGCCGGGACCATGCGCATCCTCGATCAAGCCGGCACGATTCGTTACTGGGCCTATCGGAATCGGCGCGTCCTCGATGCCGGCAAGCCTCCCTATGTAGTCGGTCACGCTCAGGACATCACGGCGCAGATCCGCGCCGAGCGGGCGCTCAAAGCCAGCGAGGAAAAACTTCGAGAGGCTTTGGAGAACGAGAAAAATCTTGCACGTCTCGATTTCCTGACCCAGATACCCAACCGGCGGGCATTTGCCGAGGTCCTGCAAAGCGAGGCCGCGCGCAGCCGCCGCTACAAACGCCCTTTAACTCTCGCTTACATCGACCTCGACAATTTCAAGCAAATCAACGATCACCTGGGTCACGAAACCGGCGACGAGTTGCTGAGTCTGATTGCTCAGACCATCCTCGCAAATATTCGCAGCACCGACACGGTTGCCCGCCTGGGGGGCGATGAATTTGCATTGCTGCTGCCCGAGACCGAGAAAGATGCAGCCTACGGCGTAGTCACCAAGCTGCGTCGCATACTTCTTGAAACTGTCGAGGTCCGGCAGTGGCCGGTCACCTTGAGCATTGGTGTAGCAACTTTTGTAAAGCCCGTAGATTCGGTTGCGATGCTGGTGAAGGTCGCTGACGACTTGATGTATTCCGCCAAGGGCCAAGGAAAGAATTGCATCATCGCCTCCTCCGTTGAAGCCCACGTTGGAGATTGATACGCTAGAATCCCCACCAACCATGAAGCATTTTCTTTCGCTCCTGCTTCTGTTCAACCTTGGCGCACTCGCGCAGGAACCGCGGCTCCCACCGAATTATCCCAGGGCACAATACGACGAGTCGAAGGTGCCGCAGTACACATTGCCCGATTCGCTGGTGTTGCTCAACGGAAAGAAAGTCAGCAAGGTCAAGACCTGGGAAAAAAAAAGGCGTCCCGAAATTCTCGGTCTCTTCGAAACCAACGTATACGGACGCACCATCGCCGGCCGTCCCAAGGGAATGACGTGGGAAGTTTCACCTCCCGAAGACGAACCGGTAGGTGGCGCATTTACAAAGACGGTGACGATCTACTTTGTTGGGAAAAAAGACGGCCCGAAAATGGACTTGCATATCTATTTGCCGGTCAATGCAAGAAAACCTGTGCCGATTTTTCTGATGCCGGCCAGCCTCCCTAAACTTCCAAAGCAGGTCCTCACTCGCGGCTATGGTTTTGCAAGTTTCGATCCCGGCCAAATCGAGCCGGACAAAGTCGGCGGATACGCCACAAGCATTCGCGCCTTCTTCGCGCCGCCCGGACGGAAGCAGCCGCAGCCGGACGAGTGGGGCGCGATCGGCGCTTGGGCATGGGGCATGAGCCGCGCCATGGATTACCTGGTCACCGATCCCGACATCGATGCCAAACGAGTCAGCATCGTTGGCGTGTCGCGATACGGAAAGGTCGTGATGTGGGCAGGGGCCCAGGATCAACGCTTCGCTATCATCTTCTCGGGGGAATCGGGATGCGCCGGTGCGACCATCGTGCGCCGCCAGTTTGGTGAGACGGTGAAGTCCATCACGGGTTTTGCTCCCTACTGGTTCGCCGGAAATTTCAAGAGCTATGCCGATCGCGTGAACGATCTCCCGGTGGATTGGCACATGTTGATCGCCATGATGGCGCCGCGTCCGGTGTACATCGCGACCGCCGAGCAGGACGATTGGGGCGATCCTCGCGGTTCATTCCTGGCAGCCCGCGCCGCTGACCCTGTCTACAAACTCTTCGGTGAAGTTGGACTCGGCCGTGACGACATGCCTGCTGTCGAGACTCCTGTGGGCGACATGATTGGCTACCACAATCGCAAAGGCACTCATGGCATCAACGATTACGACTGGGACCAATTCCTCAATTTTGCTGACCGGCACCTCGGAACAGAACACGATAAGTGAGTCTGCAAAATGGAGTAATGTTCCACGGGGAACATTTTGTACCGGCGGAAGTGTATGTACAAACCGCGTACGTCCTTGAAGAAACTGGAGTTCCGGCTCTAGTGATCAGGGCGCAAAATGGGGGAAAAGCCATGAAAATCGTTCTGGTTGTAATGTTGTTGACGGTATTTGGATGCGCACAGGACCAGTCAAGTTTGGCGACCGCAGCCTGCGGCGCTTCGGGTGTTACATTCGATGTGAGCAGGGACGAATCGCGGCACACTGTCACTCCGCCCGACTCGGGGAAAGCGCGAGTTTACTTCGTTCGCGACCTAGGCATCATGAACTGTCTGGGAAGCTGCGGAACTACGAAAATGGGCCTCGATGGAGAATGGGTAGGCGCTTCCCAGCGCAATTCCTATTTTTCCGTATTGGTGGATCCAGGCGAGCATCATGTTTGCTCGACCGATGGAGGAAAGCTATTCGCTTTTGCGCATTTCGCAGCGGAAGCCGGAAAAGTTTATTACTTCCGCACGCGCCGGGCTGTCCGGGAAATACCAGGAGGTCTATGATCTGGAAGCAATTGACGGAGATCAGGGGAAGTATTTGATTTCTTCTTATCCCCTGGCCGTTTCGCACGTAAAGCCATAGGGGTGTTCGAATCGCTCTAGTTTTTAAGTTTTGAATTGCGATGTTGCTGACGGTGGCGGAGACGGCGAATGGAATAATACTCATTGATGGGAAGATCGTCCGTCATGGCCGGAGTTGTGGGTGACTGCGCGATGATGTCGTCGAGATTCACTGCCTGATTGAGGACTGCGGCGAATTGAGTTTCTGGAGTGTGGTTCGGCCCCCATTCCACCAGGTCCGCTGCGGCGGCTGCAGGCAGACGGCTGGCTAGTTCATCGGCGGTGTGGTCGACCAGAGGTGCATCACTGGCCAGATAATGCACGCCCCAGCCGTGTACCGAAGCGAAAGCTTTTACATAAGGGAATGATTCCTTCAAGGCTTTTGCCACTGCAGCTCTGGTTTCAGGATCGCCGCCAGGAAGCCATTGCGCCATGATCCCACCCGGCTGAAGTCGACGTTTCGCCAGCTCATAAAATTCCTTGGAATAGAGCAAGCTTGATCCCGCGGCTTCGACCGGCGGCGGAGGATCGATAGTGATGACGTCGTATTTCTCCGATGTCCATTCGAGATACCGGCGGCCATCGTCGATGATGATGTGGCCGCGAGGGGAGGCCACGACTTCGTCGGCGTCGGAATGAAATTGATCGAAGAGTCGCGGGACGCTTGGCACCAACTCGGCCGCGTCGACCTGAATGCCCCACGTCATCAGGGAGCGGAAGGTGGTTCCCATCCCGAAGCAGATGTCGAGAGCGCGCACTGGCGGATGCCCCAGGTAAGCCAGCGGCAAGTGGGCCATGAACTTTGTGATTGGAGTCAGGCCGGTGATGCCAATGCCGTTTACGAGCAGGCGTTTGTCGATACGAGACTCGCCAAGCGCCATGACCGTGGCCGTGCTGTCCCGCAGGACCGCCGTGACAGGAAGTTTGGCGGCGTAGCCTTCGGTGAATTGCGCCACCAGAACTGCGATCAGGATGACTCCATAGAATGCGAAAGTCTGCCGGCGAGTTTTGGGTGCCGGTTGTTCCGTCGTGTAAGAAAAAATAATTCCAACCAGCAGCCACACCGCCGAAACCAAAAAGAGGGAAGCGCGCTCGCTCATGACGGGCAGCAAGATAAATCCTGAGAGGAGAGGGCCGAGAATGCAGCCAAGGACATTCATCGCGTAGGCTTTGCCGGCGATATCAGGATCGCCTTCGGAAGCCTGGTCCACGAGCATGGGCGTGATGAATCCCAGAAGCCCGGTGAAGGCCAGGATGCCGAACAAAACGCGGAGAGTGGACGACAGATGGAACCGGGGATCGGCGGTAAGCATGGGGAGCACGCCAGCCAATCCGAGGACCGCCCACAATGCTCCGGATTGATAGCGCGCGCGACTCCCCCATTTGCGATAGATGATCGAGCCCAGATAAGTGGCGAATAAGTAGTATCCGAGAATGCGGGCCAGAGTGTAGACGACGGTGCCGGAAGTTGGCGTGTAAATCCTGATCCACAAGACTTCCATGGCCATGCTGGTGAGGCCGGTGCCGAATAACAGCCATAGCTTTTGAGCTCCGGCAGGCTTGGGCGGAATGGCTTTGAGTTGTACCGATGCTTCCTCAAGCGGCGGAAACGATGAGCTGAGGATCCAGGCGCAGATTCCCAGCGCGAGATTCAACCCTCCGGCGTAGCGCAAGGTGGAACGAAATCCAACCAGCTCAATCAGAAACAGAGGCGCCCAGGTTCCGACCATCGCGCCCAATACGTTGGCCAGGTAGAGATAGCTGAAAGAGCGAGCGCCATCCCGGGAAGTCTGTTGTTGGACGGCGCGCATGGCAAAGGGGAAAGTTGCGCCCATGCAGGCGCACCAGGGGACGAGTGTGATCATCATCCAGAGGCCAGCGAGTAAATAGTAGAACGGCAGCCGATAAGGGGGATGGAGCGCGAGATGAAGCAAGCTGCGTCCCCAAATAAATTCGGAGCGCACCGCGATCGAGGAAACGCCGATTAGTATTTCAGCCAAAGCATAGAGGCGGAGAGCGGTAAACAGCGATCGTGAGCTGCGACGGCGGATGAATCTGCCACCCTGCCATGATCCGATTCCGAGGCCCGCCATGAACATGCAAAGGACGATGGAGACCAAGGCGGTGGTCACGCCGAACTGCGACATGGCGAGACGCAGCCAAACAATTTCGTACAGCACGCTACATAGGCCGGAGATGAAGAAAAATCCGAAGAACCATCGTCGAGACATGGAGACTATTTCAGATGGGCGGTGATCCGCAATGGCGGAGTTCGGTTTCGGATCCATTCAGGAAGTCAGTTTATCTCATGCAGGAGGGCATCGGGTTTACTTCAGAGACAACGGCCGGGGGCCCGGGGATTGGGTTTGCGGCGAGCTTACGCTCGCGGCGAAGACGGGGCGTCTGCGGCCACGTGTGATGGGGCCGCCTTACCCACGTGACATGGGCGTCTGCGGCTGCCTTAATTGTGCTGGCGGCTTTGGTTCGGTTGTGATGGCGGCGCATTGCTCGGCGGGCTCACAGTGTGTTACAAGCCAAATATGCGGAAATGGATGACCGAGCGTTTAAAGCGCCGAAAAAAAGAGCCGGAGAAAGCTACCGGGGAAAAAGCACAAGCACCTTTACAGCCGTCTTTCTATGATACGCCGCCAGTGGAAGCATCCCGGCCTGCGGTGGCATCATCATCCTGAGGATCATGCGGAATTGCAGCGCGCGCATGCGGAAGCGTCCCGCGCCGTCGAATCAGAAGACAGCCCGGAAGCGCAATCGTTGGAAGCGCAGCCTCGTTCGTCACAACCGAATACGACGCGCCCACCCGGCGCCGCAACCGGCCCGGCCCGACGAAGACGTCAGAGGCCGTGGTGGACGGGGACGAAGCCGTGGGGCTTCCGAAGCAGTGGCCTCGCCAGCGGATCGATTGAGCGGGTGCACTCCGGCGCGGATCAGGCGGCGATTCCCGATGCGTCTCCACGTCCCTCCAAGGGTGTGGTGATCCTTGCCATAGGGCTGCCTGGTTCAGGGAAAAGTTCCTGGTTTAAGCGGAACAAAATCACGCCGTTTCGAGTGATCTGCTGCGAGCGATGTTGTTCGACGATGCCGAACGAGCAGCGCTTTCAGGATTTGGTCTTTTCGAATTTACGATCAATGCTGAAGGCGCGACTGATTGCGCGGCGTCCTACGAATTATCTGGATGCTACCAATCTAACTCCGCATGAACGCCAAGGCTGGATCAAGCTGGCCAAGGATTACGGCTACGAAGTCCAAGCCGTGTTCTTTGATGTCCCGGTGGAAGTTTGTCTGGAGCGGAACCAGAAGCGGGAACGCGTCGTGGCCGAAGATGTGATGCGGCGGATGGCGGGCAAGCTGAAAGCGCCGTCGTTTGAAGAGGGGTTTGGGAAGATTACGGTGGTGAGGGTGAAGGCCAAGGAGTAGGAAACCACTGCGGTGCTGCCTGCCTGGACAGCGGGGTTCGGCTGTTCACTGCGTGAGTTGTTTTGGTTGACCATGGGCGGGAGTGCCCTTAGAATTGCTTCAGGCGGCAGGTTACTGCCGTTTTCCATCCGCTGTTGCCCCCTCGTTCAATGGTAGGACATCTGCCTCTGGAGCAGGTTATCGGGGTTCGAATCCCTGGGGGGCAGCCAATATTTCCCGAAGTCCTGTAGTGACCGAGGTCCCTCGCTCGGGCTCGGGATTTCGCCAGCAGGCTCCCGTTTTGCTCGCGCCTGCTAACGGCTCAAGTTCGAATCCCTGGGGGCAGCCAATATTCCTGGATCTATTCCGTCAAAAAACTCAGGCTTGAAGTTTTGGTTGAGGGGCAGGAATCCTTCGACTCCGGAAATCCGCTCAAAAACGAGCGGATTTTCTGCGCTCAGGATGGCAAGGGTGCTGGGTTGGCCAAGTGCGAAGTGCCAACTGCTAGTCTGATGTTTCTTCTTCCCGGCGGCTCTTCTGAATGTCCACTCCCAACTGCTCTGCTTTCTTATAAAGATGACTGCGTTCCAGACCGAGCGCTTTGGCGGTGTTGGTGATGTGGTAACTGTGGCGCTTGAGTTCAGCGAGCAGATACTTCGCGCTCGAAATTCTGTACACGTTCGGCAAGCGGGCCGGAGACGGTTGGGAGCGCTTGCGCGGTGTCGACGGTTTGCGGCAAGGCGGAGCGGACGGTGTCCAGATCAACCTGGTCATCGGTCGCCAGCAGCATCAGGCGTTCGACCACGTTGCGCAGTTCGCGGACGTTTCCCGGCCAGGGATAGCGCTTGCAAGCCTCAATGGCTTCGGGAGTGAAGGGAATCGGCTTCCAATTATTCTGTGTGCAGACCTGGCGGGCAAAGTGTTCGATGAGGGCGGGAATGTCTTCGCGGCGCTCGCGTAGCGGCGGCAGCACCAGCGGGAAAACGTAAACGCGATGGAAGAGATCCTGACGAAATTTGCCTTCGCGGACCAGCGTCTCCAGATTGCGATGTGTGGCGACCAGGACGCGGACATCGACGCGAATCGATTTATCTCCGCCGATGCGTTCGACTTCGCCTTCTTCGAGCACGCGTAAGAGCTTGGCTTGCATGGCGAGAGGCATGTCGCCGATTTCGTCGAGAAAAATTGTGCCGTGTTCGGCTTGTTCGAATTTTCCCAGATGACGTCCGGCGGCGCCGGTGAAGGAACCTTTCTCGTGGCCGAAGAGTTCGGACTCGATGAGTTCGCGCGGGAACGGCGGCGCAATTCAGAGTAACGAATGGGCCGGAGGCGCGGGGACTGCGTTCGTGCAGCGTGCGGGCGACGAGTTCTTTGCCGGTGCCGGTTTCGCCGAGAATGCAAATTCGGGTTTCGCTGGCGGCCACGCGATCCACCTGGGCCATGATTTTCCGCATGGTCGGGCCGGTCCAGACGATTTCATGTTTGCCGAGTTGCTGGCGCAGTTCTCGATTTTCGGTTTCGAGATGCTGCAGTTTGAGGACGTTCTCCACGGTGAGCAGCAGCTTTTCCGTGGAGACCGGCTTTTCCAGGAAGTCGAGCGCGCCTAGTTTTGTGGCGCGGACCGCCATCTCGATGTGCGCCTGGCCGGACATCATCACGACCGGCGTGGTGATGCCTTGAGCGCGGAGTTCTTCGAGAAAAGACAGGCCGTCTTTGTTAGGCATGACGACGTCGGAAAAGATGAGATCGAAGTTTTGGGATTTGGCCAGATCGAGAGCCTTGGCGGCGTTGTCGCAGACTGTGGCTTCGTGGCCGCCAAGGCGGAATGCGCGGGAAAGGGAAGCCAGCGTGTTGGCTTCGTCGTCGACGATTAACAGGTGCGCTTTCTTGGCCACGTATTCCTCTGAATTCCTTGTCATGCTGAGCGAAGGAGTCGTTCACGGATCGCGCGGCGAGGAAGTCGAAGCACCCCTGCTAGCTCCCTTGCTGCTGTGGTGATCGCAGGGTTCCTTCGACTCGGCAGACGTTCACTTTGTGAACGCCTGCTCCGCTCAGGATGACAAGTTACTTTTATTTCTCGGCAGCTCAATTTCAAAAGTTGCGCCGTGTCCGGTTTGGCTGCGGACGCTTACTCGTCCGCCGTGATCGCTCACTACCGACTGAACAATTGCTAATCCCAGGCCGGTGCCATGAGATTTGCTGGTGTAATAGGGAGTGAACAAGCGCTCGCATTCTTCCGGCGTCAACCCTGTGCCGGTGTCCGAAACTTCGACAAAAGTGTGTTGCTCGTTCTGACGGGTACGCATGGTCAGCGTGCCCCCTTCGGGCATGGCGTCCATCGCATTGAGAACGAGATTTGAGAGAACGCGATGCATCAGTTCGGGATCGGCGGCGACTGGTTCCATGGATTCGGCGAGTTCCAGTTTACATTCGATGGGCTCGCGTCCGGGAGTATGCAGTTGGGCCTGAAAGAGACGGGAAACATTTTGGACGATCTCGTTCAAGTCGATGCGCTGAAGATGCGGCTGCGGCATCCGCGAGAATTCGCTGAAGCGCGAAATGATTGTCTTGAGATTTGAGATTTCCGCCAGCAACGTGGAAGAGCTTTCCTGAAAAATTTCTTCGAATTGTTCGGGACTTTGCTGGCGGGCACGCAGTAGATTTTCAACCGTCAGCTGCAGTGGGAAGAGAGGGTTTTTTAGTTCATGAGCCAGGCGGCGGGCCAGTTCACGCCAGGCGGCGACTCTTTCGGTTTGCACTAATCTTTCTTTTTGCTCGAGCAACTCGTGAGTCATGCGATTGAAAGAGGCAGCCAGCTCTCCCAATTCGTCGGTCGACTGGATGGTGACTTGGGTATTCCAGTTTCCGCCGGCGACTTCGCGAGCGGCTTGAGCGAGTTGCTCGACCGGGCGAGTGACGCGGGCGGCGGCCCATCCGCTGAGTAAGATTGCAAGAATCATTCCCGCGCCTGCAGCCAGCAGGGACGCCGACCGGATATGTTGCCGCAGTTCCACATAAGGACGGCGCGAACTTCCCACCAGCAGAATTCCCAGTAGTTGATTGGTCTGTCCGGTGAGTGGGATGGCATGGACAGTTTCGTCATCCTCGGGACTGGGCGACCAATGGATGAGCGAGCTGGCTTCCTGATGCCGCCGTTCGACTTGCTCGATCAATTGCGCGAGGCGGTCCGCGTTTGGAACGGGACCGGACGCGTCGGTTAAATATTGGGGCGTGAAAGGAATGTCGCCTACATTTCGATAAAGCATGGCGCGCATGCCGGTGGGAAGCTCGAGGCTGGCAAGAAAATCCTTGTCGAGGCGGCGGCCTCCGATTACGTAGAGAGGTCGATCGCCAATATTTACCTGGCGCACGGCGGAAAGCGCCAGCGCGGGATCTCCGGTAATTTCCTCCGGATTGAGGAAGGCATCTTTGGGGATGTTGGGGGTGAAGGAGAAATTTTCTTTGTATCCGAAGGTGGCAGGCGATTGGGCCGACGAAATGATGGTGCCCTGGCTATCGATGAAATCGAGGAAGTCCAATTGCTGATTGTCGGCCAAAGATTTCGCTTCGTTGAGATAAGCGCCATAGTCAGGCGTGCCGTGGCTGAGCTTGAGAGCCATGCGAGTTGTGGTTTCACTGGAGGCGATAGTTTCCACGCGATGAACGACTTCTTCGCCGCGTCGGCTGAATTCACGGCGGAACTGGGCCACCAAAGCGGTGGTGCTGGCGCTGTTGGCCCGTTCAAAGCTGCGGCGGGTCATGGCGGAGACGATCACGGCAACCGTGGCCACGGATAGAAAAACCGTCAGAGCAAACACGGCCAGCAGTTTGCGCCGGAACATCATGGCTTGTCGGCCCCGGGACTTCCCAGCCAGAGGTCTGACAGGTCCCAATGACCGTCTCGAGATTCGTGCCAGTTTCTGACAGTGGATTGAAGGGCGGAGGCGTTACGCAAATGCAGCAACGGGATAACGCGCTGGGTTTGCAGAAGGCCACTCTCGCCGGCGTATAGATCGTCAGTGGTTGACTTGGGTTGGGAAATGCCGAGTGATTTTGCCAATTCGGCGAGGGCGATGTGAGGGTCGAGCGAAGCCAGCGAGACGCGCTCCAGATGAATGTCGGCGTTACCGGAAGTGGGTTGGATGGAAAGGCCGGCGTCATGAGCATTGAGCGCAATTCTTTCAGCGATAACACGGGCTCCGGGATCGGTGGCGTCGTATCCGAGCGTCCAGGGAGCGGTTTGCCGGAGGCCTGCGATAGTCTCCCGAGCATGGGTGAGATCGACGGTTGCAGGGAAGACGAACGCGTATCCCGTCATCCAGTTGGGCAGCAGAGCGGCGGAAGGCTCACCGCCGCTCTGGAGGACGACATTATTGAGCGATGTGCGATCGAGGCTCAGAGCGAGACCTTCGCGGAGGCGTCCATCGTCCGCGGACTGGCGCTCATGGGAAAATATCAATGCCATTAATTCCACAGGTTCAGAATGCACGACACGATTGTTTTCCGAGTTGCCGCGATGCAATTGCTCAGGCGCAACTTCGATCAGCTGGGCCTTTCCCAAATCGAGGGAAATGCTTTGGTCGCGAAAATTCTTTCCCAGTTCAATCTCTATGGAATCGACGAAGGCGCGCCCGCCCCAATAATCTTCACGAGCCGAGACTAGGAGTTTTTTCCCGGGATCCCATTGGGACACGCTGAAAGGCCCGGTGCCGCTGATCTTTCCGGCCTCGTGCCGGACGATACTGTTGCGCGGCAAAGCCAGTTCCGCCAGTAAGCCGGGAGCGGCGGTCTCGCGCTCAATAATCACCGATTCACCGGCTGACAAGACTTTCCAGCCTGGGTTCGCTGCGCGGAGCGAAGCTGCGATGGTGTCGCTGGTAAGCGCGGTCCCGTCCTGAAACGTGACGCCGCGACGAATGGCGAATTGCCAGCGCTGATTGCTGGGCTCGGCTTGCCACGACGTGGCGAGTGCAGGTCGCGATTTGCCGCTGTCGTCGAGCGTGACCAAAGTCTCAAAGAGCAGTCTGGAAAGATTGCGGGATCCTTCGGTTGAACTGGATTTTCCGGGATCAAGCGAAGTGGGAGCAGCGCGCATGGCAACTCGCAAAGTACCGCCATAACGCGGACGTGTAGCCGCATTCGAGTGGATCACCAGCAGCAGGCTACTGACCGCAAGTAATAGTGAGGCGATACGCCGCATATTTCCCCGTTTCCGGCGCGCGCGCAACTGCAATCGCATTGCGGCCGTCTGTTTCGGGCCACAGGGCCGTGATGCTTCCGCTGAACTCCACAGGTTGCGTGACAGATGCCGGCTCACGATCTGCGATTTCATAGGCACTCAAGCTGTCAGTTGCGGCGTCGGCGCTTCCAGTGGCCATGACCTGCCACCCCCCGCCGCAGTTGCTGTGCACTCCGGCGATATCGCTGCCCCAACCAAGTTTGCTGATAGTTAAGTCGTTCATGCCGTCGAGCATGTGGATTTGGCCATCGACCGCCGCGAAAAGCCAGAGAATATATTTCTCGCGCGGCAACGCGGCCGCCGAATAAAACGCTGGCGCTGTAGTCTGCTTGCCGATACCCGGGGCCAGCGCGCCGGTAAAGAAATTTCTAGTATGAGCGAAGAAACCATTCACGGAATATTGATCGGTGCCAAGTGGCCAGGGATCGTCACTTTCGTAACAATTGACGGTCAGCGGCTCTGCGATGCCGCTGCGGCAGAAAACGCCGGGTAGGTATGCATCGAACAGGTGGTCTTTGCGGAGAACCAGGCGCCCGCGAAGATCACGTGGCCAGGGATGCATGTGGGAAATGGCGAGAGTCTGTTCGACTTGCCAGCGATTGATGTCGTACTTGTAAAGCGAAATGTTGTCCGAGTCGAGAACAACCATCTGCGGCGGATTGCTGCTGACAACGGCGATGTCGAGAATGCGAGCGTCCTGAGACCATAGCAGAGTTTTATGGATGGCCATCGCCGAAACATCCTGTGTGGATGCCAGGGTATCGGGCCGCGGAGTGCTGATCATCACAACCGCCGGCTCGGTTGTGCCCTGGTGGATTTCAGCCAGCCAAACATAATTTTGAAAATCTTCGGACAGAAAAACCTGCACGGTGGCGTTGGCCTGATCGGGATTGACGAAGCGGACGCCAAGAGATGCCAGCTGCACTGTGAGCCCCTGGCGAATTCGATCGACGTCGGCATGGTTTAACGAAGATCGATTGGTGACTTCGAGAGAAATTGCGCCGGGTCCGGTGACGGCGACGATTTTCTCGGCGAGTTGCTCCTGTGGCGCCTTCCAATCCGTTCCCCAAAGACGAGGCACGAAGAGGAGCACGAGCAGAAGGGCGGCGGTGCGCGGGCAACGTGATGGCGCAATCAGCATGTTGGGAATGCGCGCATTATAAACCGCGAGATGTCGTGCGCTTCGCATAAGCCCTGTACTGGTCTGAGTCGTCATTAAGTCGGCGCGGGCCGTTTTTCGATACCGCAGCCCGCGCCGGCCTTACTTCTGCGTTGCTTCCGCTTCGTCGGCCTGCACTGCACGATTCGCAACATTCATGCCGCGCAGGACGTCGTTGGCAAAGAAAACTTTGCTGTCCGATGGCACCATCATGATCTGCAGCTTGTCGGATAACCGTTCGGCGATGATTTTATTGATCAACAACGGATTCTGTTTCAGTTGTGCCCCTTCACTCTGCATTCGTTCGGCGTCGGCAGCGGCGGTCACGCGAATGCGATCGGCTTCAGCGTTCGACAACATTTTGCGGCGTTCCATCTCAGCTTTGCTGTCGATCACTTTTGCTTCGGCCATAGCTTCGGCATTCTTCACGGTAGCTTCTTTCCGCGCTTCGGCTTCGAGTTTCGATTGTTCGATCTGCTTCTGCTTTAAGGGCAAGGTGTACTGCATCGCGTCGGCTTCCGCTTTCGCTTGCAAGACATGTACACGCGCTTCGCCTTCCGCCTGCGTTACCTGGCGAGCTTTGTTAGCTTCCGCCTCGAGTTCCGCGATGCGTACCTGCTTCTGCTGAATGTCGGTCTCCACGCCCATCTGATCGCTTTCTTGTTCTTTCAGCAATAAGTTTTCCAAACCCTTCGCGTATTCCGGTGGCAATTGAATGTCCCGCAACATCACTTCTTTTACCAGGATGCCGTCGGCTGAAAGTTTCTGAGTGATTACATCAGCCGCCCGCTTGCGGACTTCTTCGCGCTTGGCTGCAAACACTTCGCGGACGGTGTAGTTCGGCACTAACTCGCGCCAGGCGCTGGCGACTACCGCCGGCACAATTTCTTTCTCGATCGGCTGCGGCAGGTTGCTCTGGATGTAGTCCAGGCGCTTGGGATCGAGGCGATATCGCACCGTAATCGCCAATCCGACGGTGAGGCCTTCCTTTGCCTGAACGTATAACGGTTCGGATTTAATCACCGAGAGCGCTTCTTTCTGTTCATGCTTCTTGCCGTCTTCGTTCTTGCCATCTTCCAGTTCGCCGGTGGTGAACATCTGATCGCGAGTGTCGAACAGCACTACGCTTTCTGCCAGCGGCGTGACAAAGTGCGCGCCGGGATAAAGCGTTCCCGGAAGCGTGCCGCTGGTCTGGCTGACACGAACCCCGGCCATGCCACTCGGCACTACGACGATGCCGAGGGCCAGCAGAATCGGCCCCCATGCCAGCAAGGCGAGACCTAGCGTTCCTCGCCACCGCACATGAGGAATCGGCGGCAAAGGTGCAGATCCAGCACTTGCAAGCGCCCTCCGATAAAGTATTTCCAGATACACGTCATAGGTGAGAATGCCCACGGCGGTCGCGATCATTCCGATGCCGCCCCACATCAGCAAATATTTCAAGAACAACATAACGATCTCCTTGTGCGATTAGCTCGCTAACGCGGTTGACCAGATTTGACCTGCGCCGCCTGCCGGATAAAGACCAGACGGAAGACTTTGCCGAAAATCAGCTCTTCCACCAGAAGTGCGATTGCCAGTGAGAAAACCATTCCGGCTACGACTGCCATAGCTGTGATTGCGAGTTGCATAACGTTTCTCCTATGAATTCGTGATTACTGTCCGTTGGCTTCCGCCATTGCCGACTCATCCGTATCCGCGACGCCGCCAAAAATCTGTGCGATCTGTTCGTCTCGCTCACTACGAATAGACACCGTGTCGCCCACGCGCACCATTTGAAAGAACTGGACGATGTCGCGATTCTTGAGGCGTATGCATCCGTGCGACGCGGCGTGGCCGATCGACCTTGGTTGGTTCGTCCCATGGATGCCGAAGCCTTTCTGGCTCAGGCCAATCCATCGTGGGCCGATAGGGTTGTCATTGCCTGGCGGGATGACCGTACCGGGGTGATAGTAGGTGGGGTTTGCCAGGCGATTGATGATCTGGAACTCCCCCGTCGGGCTGGGACTGACAGCCGCGCCGACGGAGACGGCAAAGGTTCGAATGACTTTGCCGTTTTCCAGCACAGCCAGCTTCCGGTCAGAGACGCTGACCAGAACCAGGCGGGGAGCGCGTTTGGCAGAGTCTGCGGCAGGAACAATCGCGTCCTGCGCAAATGCGGCGGTGCTAAGGACCACAACCAGAGCTAGAAGGACCCGTTGGCTAAATTTGCTGGGTCTACGTCGGCTTACTGTCCGTTCCATGATTTCCACCTCGTTGCTGATCACGTACAACGAGATGGCAGGTTGAGAGCCAGACTGTAAGTTATTGATTAAAAGATAGTTGTATTCGATAACGGAGGGTCGGGTCGTGTTCTGAGATGGACGCTGTGTCACGGAAGACACGGTTGGAGAGCGCCTTAGGTAGGGGCGGCCGCCTCGGTTGTCCGCTTCTCAGTCTTCGACCGCAATTACGATTCTTGGGAAATTACTTCTTGGCGATTAACGAATTCGTTCGCACACCGAACGGGGCGAGTCCGAAAGCGATCAGAATCCCCAGACTCGAGACAGCCCAGGCCCACGTAGGGAAGGCCAGGGCCGCCTGAGACAGGAGATTTGTTGCAAACGCACAAACGGGCTTGATCGGAATTGCCATCACGAACCGTATTAGTTGCTCGGCGGCGGTGGGCCTTGATGACCCATCCGGTCGTGCTGTTCCTCTTGCATTTTGTCGAATTTCTTTTGTTGATCTTCGTTCAAAACAGCCTTGATCTGGGTGGCTGAGTTTTCGTGAATTTCGCGCATCTTGGGGAACTTGTCTTCCCGCGACATGGACGAATCGTTGTGAAGAGCTTCCATCTTGGCGTGCTGATCATCCAGAATGGCCTTTATCTTGGGTTGTTGATCAGCGGTAAGATCCAGCTTCTTGGTCATGTGCTTGAGTTGCTCGTCTACCGACGGCATCTGACGATGACCGCCTCCGTGGCCGCCCATTTCTCCACCCTGCGCCGGAGGAGGAGTTGGTTGCTCGTCCTGACTGAAAGCCATGCCGGTGCAGATCGTCAAACTCATAACGGCTATGAATGCTGCTGCGGCCAGGCGTAAACACACTTGATTGATTTTTGAATGTGACATTGATATGCCTCCAACTCTGATTTTGAGCCCATACGCGAAAGAGTCTTCAGCGCGGGGGAACCCACTATCCAATACAAACACTTCTGGGACCGGAAACGAGTAAAGAGTTGGTAAAAGCGCGTAAAACTTCGTAAACGGAATTCCAGAATGGAAATGCCCAAAGACGTCGTTGGCGGTTCGTCGTTGGCGAGGGCAAGAGCGCTTGCTTCAAGCCGCGGACCGCTTGAAAGTCAAACGAAATGCTGACCTGCTTTTCTAGTCTTAGCAATTCGACGCCTGATAAGCCAACGACCAACGACCAATGACGGTTTTGGGCCTTACGCGATCAGAAACGACCCAAAGAGGCTGTAGAGTAGGACGACCAGCACGACCAGAGTGAATCCGACGTACATTCGATCCCGTTCTCTGGCAAATCCGAATACTGAAAAAATCACTCGGGCTACGGGAGTGGCGATCAGCAGCAGCAATCCCAATTGGATCAATCCGCGGCCGTGCAGGTGGAAGGCGCATCGAACAATGCCGTGGACACTCTTCAGTTGGTCTGGTTCACCGTGAAACACTCGATAACCTGCCGGCTCAAAACCGTGCCGGACCAGATAAATAATTGCGCCGAGCAAAACCACTGTGGCCGATAGCGACACGCCGGTCCGCAACAAGATTGCGATCAGCTCTTCAAACCGTTGATCGTTCCAAGCAAGCGAGGATTTTGTGTCGGAGGTATTCACTTTTATATTTTCCCCGCGAGTCCCTGGTAGATCATCTGCAGCCCCAGCAAAACAATCACGATGCTGAACACGAGTCGCAGTTGTTTGGTTTCTGTCCGCACCAGAAGGCGAGTACCGACGAGCGAGCCTGCAAGCACGCCAAGCATCACGGGCATGGCAAGTCCCGGATCGATGTAGCCGCGGCTCAAGTAAATTCCGGCGCTGGCGGCCGCCGTTACTCCGATCATGAAGTTGCTGGTCGTGGTGGAGACTTTAAAGGGAACTCGCATGGCTTGATCCATGGCGAGTACTTTCACTGCGCCGGAACCGATGCCCAGCAACCCCGACAAGGCTCCCGCCCCGAACATGAGTCCGAAGCCGGTCGGCACTTTGTAGACGTTGTAATGGCGAATTCCTTCGGTGGTCGGGAAGCTGCCGTTGAGTTGCAGACGAGTGGCCAGTGAATCCGGAGGATCGTCGCCGAGCGACCTGGGACGGGTGCGGCGGGAAACATACGCCGAGTACATCAGCACCACCCCGAAAATCGTGGCGATGGCGCTAGTGGGGACTTTGGCGGTCAGAAACGCTCCTAAGAGTGCGCCCAGCGTCGTGGCGATCTCAAGGAACATGCCAATGCGGATATTCGAGAAACCTTCCTTGACGTAAGCTGCTGCGGCTCCGGAAGAAGTCGCAATCACCGAAACCAAAGATGCCCCGATCGCGTAATGCAGATCGACTTTAAAGAAAATCGTCAGCAGAGGGACGAGGACCACCCCACCGCCAAGCCCGGTCAACGCTCCGAGTAAACCGGCAAGCATAGATCCGATGCACACCAGGAAAGTGAATTCGAGAACGTTCATTCTGTTAGCGCCATCATGTTAGTGTGCCACAGTGGGGCCGGTTGTGAGAATTGATGATAGAAGCGATGTTGTTAGCTTTGCAGTTGAAAGCTCTTGTTGGGAAGCCAGTATAGAAACCAAAAAGTTTCATGTCATCCTGAGCGCAGGAAATCCGTTCGCTTCTGAGCGGATTTCTGCAGCCGAAGGACCCTACTTCAAGCAGACTGCCGATAGCAGGGCGCCTTCAACGGCGTGGATGCTTCGCTGCGCGAAACATCCACGCCGCTCAGGATGACATGGGAGCTTTTAATTCTCGGTAGGTTCACGAAGAACTTGTCTTGCATTTGGAAGTTCTGTTCCGTCGGCTATTGCTTCCGCTGGCATGAACTCGATTTTCCGGCGACAATGATCAATCCAAATGAACGCCATGATTTCCATTCCCGCGCCACCTCGGAAAGTCGTTCGCAAGAAAGCTGGCCTCGCTCTCTGGATGGACCGCGTGCTCGAGGAATGCGATCGTGCGGCTATGGATCTGGCTGCCGATCCGGTGCACGATTTGCGGGTGGCTCTTCGCCGCTGTCGATCTCTCGCCGACGGTGTGATGGCTCTCGACCCGGCTCCTGCATGGAAACAAATGAAGAAAGCCGGCAAGCGGCTTTTCGGAAGCTTGGGAGAATTGCGCGATGTGCAAGTGATGGACGAGTGGACACAGCGACTCGGCAATCCGGACGATCCCGTGACCGCCACAATTTTGCAATCGTTGAGAGGCCGGGAAATCCAACTCAAGATGGAAGCGGCAAAAGCCTTGCAGGAGTTTGATCGCAAACAGTGGAGAAGATGGGGAGCAGCGTTGCCGCGCCGAGCGGCCAGGCTGCGGCAGGGAAGTCCGCTGTTCAAGCATCTGGCGCTTGAGCACTGGACGAGCGCTTACGACCTGCATCGCAGAGCCATGCGTAATCGTTCACAGGTGGCTCTACACACCCTGCGAATTGGATTGAAGCGCTTCCGCTATATCGTTGAGAATTTTCTGCCCGAGCAACATGCGGCGTGGAAACGCGATCTCAAGGAACTGCAGGATTTGCTGGGCGAAATTCACGATTTGGATGTTTTCTGGGCGATGGCGTCACAGGCGAATGCATTCCCTGATGAAGAAGCGAGATCACAGCTGGCACGCCCGAATTATCGAAGAACGCGCGCAGAGAGTCGAGAAGTATCGCGACAGAATGCTGGGTGCAGATTCACTTTGGCAAGTTTGGCGGACTGCGTTGCCTCAGGGTAAGGAGGTCGAGTCCATCGCGCTGCGTCGTTTGAAACAGTGGGCTTCGTTTCTCGATCCTGAGTTTCAGCATTCACAGTATGTGTCTCGCTTGGCGCTGCAACTCTACGATGGTTTACGAAGGCCGACGAAGATCGAGGATTCACAGAACGAAGATCATCGCATCATTCTGCAAGTCGCGGCTTTACTCCACGGTGTCGGCCGCTCCATCAAAGAGAAGAAGCCGGAGAAATCGACTTACCACCTGATTCTGCGGCTTAAGATGCCACTGGGATGGAGCGCGATCAATTTCAAACTCGCGGGAATCGTCGCTCGTTACCATCGTGGAGCGTTGCCAAGAGTCGGTCAAAAAGCATTGGTGGGTCTCGATCCCGCACAGCGACAGACAGTTTTCCATCTCTCCGGGATCCTTCGTCTCGCATGTGCCTTTGACTCGGACCGGAGCGGCCAAACCAGGCGACTCGAAATCAGCCAGAATCATGGCTCTATTGTTATTGCCATGCAAGGCTACTCAGCGCGAGATCGCAACGCGCAAAAAATAGCCTCCGCCCGCCACCCACTCGAATTGGTCTATCGAAAGCCAATCATCGTGAAATCACTAAGAGTTAAGGCGGCAGGGCATTAGCTAGAAACTAGGAGCTGGAAGCTAAGGAGTAGAAGCTTTTCCGTCACTTCCACGCCAGTCCCTGGATGAGTAACAATTATTTGCTCGAAAGCTACCGATTTCATGACCCACGCCCAATTAGTCTCGAAAGCCATTGCCTGGTTACGGAGTTATCGCTGCGGAGTCGTACTTTCCGAGCAAGCCTGCGCCAGCGGTGAAATGCCCGATGCAATCGGATGGAAAAAGGCATCTCATTCTGTATTGGTTGAGTGCAAGGTCTCGCGGGCAGACTTTCTTGCCGATCGGGGAAAGCTCTTCCGCCAAAAGCCTGAAAGCGGCGTGGGCTGCGAGCGCTTTTATCTGGCTCCAGTTGGCATGATTCAGGTGGCAGAACTGCCCTCCGGGTGGGGATTGCTGGAGTGCCGGGAGCGAAAAGTCGAGATAATCCGACGTTCGGCGAAGAACTTTCGGACGGCCGTCGGGTTCAACTATGAGATGAACCTTTTGCTGGCTAGCCTGCGGAGGGTGGAAATCCGCATTGAACCGCAGACCATTACGGACTTCCTCAAATGGAAGAACCGTATGGCCGAATACAACCGCGGCGCCATGCCGGAAGGCCTTCAGCCGATAGAGAAAGAAGCGAACTTTTTTCTGGATACAGAACTTGAGCCGGTTAGCGGCGATTGATCCAGCGAGTGAAGCGGTGAGAACGGAAGGAGAAAATACTTTGGGACAGACATCTATAAATACATTTGGAAAGCGAACTTTGCTAGCGGCAGTTATTTTGAGCTTCGCAACTGGACTATCAGCCTTTGCGCAAGACGCGCCGAAACCTGCACCGGTGAACGCAGGAGGCAAATGGGTACAGTTTGGGTCGCAGGACCAGATGACCCTGGTCAAAAGAACTCGCTTTGAACTCGAAGCCGATAATTTCCTTCGCGACAGTTCCTACCACAAGCCCAAGATCGTGATCACCTGCGAAAACGGTAAGTACAAGTTCGGCGACCTGGTTCCTAATGTGAAGCTGGGTCCCCCCAATCGGCCTGGGTTTTGGGGACAGCCCCAGTTGGAAGTACTGGTGCGAGTCGACGAGAGCCACAGCAATCACGGATGGAATTGGCTCCGCGGCCGGTCGCTTTCCATGGATAAGGGAAGCGTCCGCGAGTTAATTGGCGCGAACGTTTTCAAGGTCGAATTCAGAACCCCCGACGGTCCCGACATTGCTAGCTTTACCCCCGCAGGTTTGAATCTGGATGCCGTCCACGCGGCTTGCGATCTTAATCCCAAGAAGGCAAGCAACGACAACTAGATGTGGATGGATATCCGACAAAAAAACCGGGCTGGTTGGCCCGGTTTCTCATTGCGTCGGTTGAGATGCGTTTACATCACAGCGCGGCGCTGGCTGTCGCGGCAATTCCTCGCGTCAGCCGAACCGAATTCATCGAGAAGAGAGAAGGAAACATTGTCTAGGCTTATGCAAGCCTAGGGCCGTGACATCGCGAAACTAAGGGTTGATTGTATTGCGCTTAAGTCTATGAATAAAAAGCACGTGGAGTGCAAGCTGAGCGGTCGCCGTTGAATCCCAATGGCTCCTGGGTGGCTCTACCGCAACTCTTTGCACACTGCGGATACCTAAACCGAGCACGATTCCGAACCGAATCCGTCAGATCTTGTCATTCCGAACCGTAGCTTCAGAATGACAGGTGTGAGAGGGAAAACGAAAAGACTCCCGTTACCGGAAGCCCGAAAACCTCTACAGCTCCCGGCGGCCTTCCATCGCCTTCAGCATGGTGATTTCGTCGGCGTATTCGATGTCGCTGCCGACCGGAATCCCATGGCGATCCGAGTCACTCGGAGGCCGACCCGCCGCAGCTGTCCGGAGAGATAGGTCGCCGTGGCCTCGCCTTCCACGGTCGGATTGGTGGCGATGATGACTTCATCCACCTGCTGATCTTCAACCCGGCTGCATCAAGTTTGCAGATCCGCAGATGCTCCGGCCCTACGCCATGCAGCGGCGAGATGGTTCCGTGCAGCACGTGGTAACCGCCGTTGAAATTCTTGGTCTTTTCGATGCGAAGCAATATTGGTTGGTTCTTCGACCACGCAAACCAGGCGCTGGTTGCGGGTGGCGCTGCTGCAATAGACGCAGGGATCGACATCCGTGATGTTGTTGCAGATCGAGCACAATCGCAGATTGGCTTTGACGTCGCGGACGGCAATCGGCGAGCGCTTCGGCATCATCGTCGCTGGAGCGCAGGATATGGAACGCCAGGCGTTGCGCTGTCTTGCTGCCAATGCCGGGCAGCTTCTTCAATTCGTCGATCAGCCGCACCATGGGCTCTGCAAATTTAGACATGAGTTCGAAAGTGTCCTTGGAAAAGACGGGTATGAAGAGTTCGAATCGTCTGAAATTCTGAAATCTAACTTTTTAAAATCATGTTTACAGTCCCATGCCGCCCAGCATCCCGCCCATCGTGGATTGCATGGCGTCATCCACTTTGTGGCCTGCGCCATTGACGGCTGCGGTTATCAAATCCTGCAACATTTCCAGATCACCATCTTTCACCACTTCAGGATCGATCTTGATGCCTAGAACCTGTTTCCGGCCATCCATCTTGACGGTCACACTGCCGCCGCCGGATGTGCCCTCGACCACTGTTTCCTGCAACTTCTTTTGCAGGACTTCATACTGCTTCTTGGCCTGCGACATCAGTTCCTCGATGTTCATTCCGTCCATGAAAATTTCCTTCCGAAATCAAACTCGCTTAGTGTAATCAATCACGGTTCTGATCTTCGCGCCAAACTTTTCTTCCATCTTGCGAACGATGGGATCCTGCTCCGCCCGGCTGCGTCCGCCACCACTCGAAGATGGGGTACGATTTTCCGGCACGCTTTGTTCGGTGCCTCCGGCAGTCACTTTCAGCTTTATCGCGCGGCCGAGCACGCCGCTTGCCGTCGCAATCGCCAGTCGTTTGGCATCGGCCCCCAGCGACATCTCGATCACGGTCGGTGAAGTTGAAACTTTGATCACAAGTTCATTTCCTTCAACTTTCCATTCACCGGTTTCGAGCATCGCGACCAGCATGCGCTGAGCTGAAAGCGCATTGAGCACGGCGCTTCGCAGATTGTCGATAGCGGCAGCGCCGCCCTGCGCTGGATCCTGTGCGGCCGGCAGCGGCGGAGTTTGCACTGCATGAATTGCTTCCTCAGGCGCCTGCAACACCAGCGGTTCCGGTTCGCGGATGGTGGCGGGGGCCGCTGATCCCATGACTATCTGCGCGGTGGTTGGACTCCCAACACTGCGGGAAGTGGGGGACGAGATATCTTCCGCCGAGAGTTGCGGTGTTGATCCAGCCTTGCGCGCCGAATCCGCGGCAAATGGCGAGACTGCGGCTGGACGTGACGCGGAGGCCAACTCCGGTTTTCGGACATCGGGAACCATCGCTGGTTTGCCGGGCAATCGCGGAGTTGATGCACTCGACATCCCGGCATCGCTCAACAATTGTTCGATCGGCAATAGCCTTTGGGCGTGCGCCAGCTTGAGAAGTCCCAACTCAAGATGAAAACGCTGTTCCTGCCGGTATCCGAGCTCGCTGTGGGTTCGCAACATGATTTGCAAATGCCGCGCCAGATCTTCTTCGCTGAATAGTTCCGCCACGCGCATGACTCGATTACGTTCATCGCCGGAAATCTGTAGCAGGGAAGATTCGCCTCCAGCAATTTTGGCGACAACCGTGTTGCGCAAGAACCGGACCATCTGTTTTGCGAAGTGCGAGGGGTTCTGGCCATCGCTGATCAGCCGATCCACATGTCGCAACACCGCTTCGCTCGATCCCTCGGCCACCGCTTGCATGACTTCTTCCAACACTCCGGATGGTGCGGAGCCCACCAGTTGCCGCACCGCTTCAGCGGTGAGCCGGCCGTCGCAGGAAGCAATGGCCTGATCAAGAATGGAAAGCGCATCGCGCATGGAACCGTCGCCGGCTTCGGCGAGTAACGCGAGCGCATCTTCGTCAGCGTCAATACCTTCGCGCGATGACAGATCTTTTAATTGTCCGAGAATCTCCTCGAACCGCACCGCGCGGAAACTGAAATGTTGGCAACGTGAGCGGATGGTCTGGGGAATGTCTTCCGGCTGGGTGGTCGCCAGCATGAAAACGACGTGGGATGGAGGTTCTTCCAAAGTTTTTAAGAGCGCATTGAAAGCCGCGTCGGTAATCTGGTGCGCTTCATCCAGGATATAAATCTTGAACCGGTCGCGCGCCGGACGATAACGTGCCGCTTCGCGCAACTCGCGGATTTCGTCGATACCGCGGTTGGTGGCAGCATCAATCTCGATTACGTCGACAGAATTTCCGGCGCGAATTTCGGTACACGATTCGCAGATTCCACAAGGCTCGGTCACCGGCTTGTCCGAAGACCGGCAATTGAGCGCCATGGCTAAAATGCGCGCGATTGTTGTTTTGCCGATGCCGCGGTGTCCGCTGAAAATGTAGCCGTGAGCGGTGCGTCCCTGCTGGATTCCGTTCTTCAGCGTACGGGTGACGTGATCCTGCCCAATGACTTCGGAGAATTTTTGCGGACGATATTTGCGGGCGAGAACCTGATAGCTCATGATGGGAAGACTATTCGATTATACGTGATGAATTCCCAGCATCAGCCGCCGGGCAACGAAGTCCTTGCGAAAATTGCATCAGACACGATAGGCTCTTTGCTTGAGCCGGTCTTCCCGCCGGGTGAAGGAGCGTTCCCATGCAGTTACAAATGAGTATTAAGCCTACACACGACGACATTCTGGTACTCAATTGCGCGGGCCGGATTGTGTTTGGCGAAGAGTCGGCCAGTTTGCGCGACACGGTAAAGAAACTGCTTACCTCGAACAAACGCATCGTGTTGAACCTCGCGGAAATCACCTACATCGATAGCGGCGGATTGGGAACCCTGGTGGCTCTTTACATCACAGCGCGCAGCAGCGAGGCTTCCATCAAGCTGGCCAACCTGACGCCTCGGGTAGGAGATTTGTTGCAGGTCACCAAGCTACTGACAGTGTTTGAGGTCTATGACAGCGAGGAACAGGCGGTCGACTCTTTTCGACAAGTGGCATAAGGCAACTGCGTCCACCCTCGGTCACGTCAAACCCTCATGACCCTCCACGGCTGCATACTGGCCACCATCCGGAGAATTCCTCGCGGAAGAGTTTCCACCTATGGTGCGGTTGCTCGCGCCGCCGGATTTCCTGGAAACGCAAGACGGGTTGGCGGAGTGCTGCGAGGGTCTTCTGGATTGCCATGGCATCGGGTGGTGGGAGCTGGAGGCGAAATCAAGGTGCCCGGCGATTACGCCATGGAGCAACGCTTTCGGCTGGAATCCGAGGGCGTACTGTTTCGAGGCCGCCGCGTGGATATGAAGCGGTTTGAATACCGTTTTCGCGATGTAAGGCCAAAATCCAAAAAACCGGCGCGCAAGAAGGCAAAGAAAATTAGCTAGCGCTGGCTAAGTTCCTTCGCAAAAACCCTGCTATTGAACTCGTCAGATTTTCTTTTGGGCACGCTGAGTGATTTCCATTCCCGTCCCTTAAAGTGTTTTGCCAGAAGCACAATCTGGCCGCAATGATAGGAATAATGGGAAATCTGGCGGTTGATCGCCTGCATCACCGAGTGCGCTTCGCCACGGATCGTCACCCCGCGGCTTAAGTCCGCGTCGGTGAGAGGTTCTAGCGCGTTGAACACAAGCTGCCAGCCCTCTTGCCAAACCCTCATCAATTCCTGGCGCGACCCCGGCGGTTGTTCGAACTCGGTGTCACGATTACGATCCGGTTTTTCGCCGTCGCTGGTGAGAAAGTCGGTCCACCGCGAACGCATGTTTCCTGTCATATGCTTGATGACCATTGCGATTGAGTTCATTTCGTCGTCCAACGTGGCGAACAATTGATCGTCACTGATTTGTTCAATCGCCCCTTCAGTTATTTTCTTGCACTGATGGAATAGCGCGATGGAATCTTCGAGATAAGAACTCGTGAATTTGAGTGCCATACCTACACCTTGAACTGTTCGTCGACTTCTACTTGATATCCTGCAACCAAACGATTGGTCTCATTCGCCATCCCCACCACTGCCATCAATTCTTTGAACATTTCGTCGGACATGCCTTTTTTTCGCGCTGAAGCCGTGTGGGAAGCAATGCAGTAATTGCATTGATTGCTGACGCTAACCGCAACATAAACCAATTCTTTCACCAGAGGATCGAGCGCGCCCGGAGCCATGATCTGCTTGATATCTTCCCAGGTCCGCTTCAACGTCGACCGGATCGTGCGCGATCGCCTTCCAGAAATTATTGATCCAGTCGGTTTTGCGAGTCGCCATGATGTCGTCATAGACCGCACGCACTTCCGGGCTGGCGTCTTTGTATTCGATGAGTCCCAGGGTTGCCATTCTATTGCTCCGTCCAAAATCTTTCACCACAGAGGCACTGCGATGGATGACAGATCTTTTCTTCTTCTCTTCCACTTCAGAAGTCTCTTCTTCATTTAGATTCTTCATCAGTTTTGGGCATGGAACCAACTCATGTGCCGCAGGACGCCTTCGGAGTGTCGGCGGCTTGCGATCAATTCAGCGGTGATAGCCACCGCAATCTCCTCCGGCGTGATGGCGCCGATATCCAATCCCACGGGAGCGTGGACGTGTTCGAAAAGACTCGGCGACAAACCTTCTTTCGTCAGTTCGCGGAAAATTGTGATGGTCTTTCGTTTCGAGCCAATCATGCCGACATAACGCGCCTGAGTTTGTACCGCCCAGCGCAGGATGCGCATGTCGTCGCGATGGCCCCGGGTAACGATGACGATCGACGATGACTCATTCGGCATGATCTCGGACATGGCTTTCTCAAAATCCAGGGCGACGATTGCTCTTGGCTTCGGGAAAACGTTCGGGACTGGCATAACTTTCGCGGTCATCGATGACCGTTACATCGAATCCCGCATGTCCGGCGCTTCTGCAAAGACTAAAGCCACATGCCCGGCCCCGAAAATATAAAGGACCGCTGGCGGCAGGATCGGCTCCAGAAAAATTTCGAGAGTTCCGCCGCAAACCAACCCAGTATCGTATTTGGGGTTTTGATTGAGATTGAAAGTCAGGTTACGAGGTTTCTCGCTCTCCATCACTTCGCGTGCCAGCCTGCCAAACTTCGGCTTCCACGCATCCGCCGCCGATGGTACCCATGATGGAGCCATCGTCGCGCACCAGCATTTTCGCGGTCTTGAAGGAAGGAATGGATCCGCGGACGTTGACGATCGTGGCCACCGCGCCTCGGCGGCCCTCCTTGCGAAGCTTGACGATCTCTTCGTAGATGTCCATCTGATGCTGATTATCCGTGGGTGAATGGAGCAAGTCAATCTTACAAACCCAAAGCAAAAGCCCCGGATCATCACTCCGGGGCTTTTGCGATTCCAGTGAATTACGAACGGCCTGCCAAGCTCTTTGATCGTCGCCCGACCCGCGCATCAATGTCAAGATTATTTTGGTGAGTGGACAATGCTGAGGGTGGCAGAGTCGAACTGCAGTGGCTGATGTGCCACTCACCGGCTCGGCAGGGCCGTGTCCAGTACCCACTGGTAACACGCTCCAAACACTTGGCCTGCCGCGTTGAATGTATCAACTCAGCATTGTCATGTCTGTGATGGATGTCACAATCGCGATGATTCCCGAATTTCCCGAATTGGGAAAATCTGACTATGCTAGGTTATTTTCGTCAGGAGTTTTCCATGAAAGCCGTTCGCATTCACGAATTTGGTGGCCCGGAAGTGCTTCGCTACGAGGAAGACGCTCCCGATCCATCCTGCGAAAAGATCAGGTTCTGGTCCGAGTGAAAGCATGCGCCATGAATCATCTCGACATCTGGGTGCGCAAGGGATTGCCGGGAGTGAAGCTCCCGCACATTCTCGGCAGCGACGTTGCCGGCGAGATTGTCGAAGTTGGCGAGTACGTCACTGGATTTAAATCCGGACAGCGAGTTTTGCTCGCGCCCATGCATTTCTGCAATCATTGTGCGAAGTGCACGGCGGGACTGCAAAATCAATGTCCCCAATTCACCGTGCGGGGCAATGGCGTCGACGGCGGCAATTGTGAATTGGTGGCAGTTCCGGCGGTGAGCGTGATCCCCATTCCCGATAGTCTTGATTTCAATCAGGCAGCGAGTGTGCCGCTGGTCTTCCTTACCGCCTGGCACATGCTGGTGGGAAGAGCGGGAATTCGTCCCGGACAAACTGTCTTGATTCTGGGTGCAAGTTCCGGGGTGGGAATCGCCGCGATCCAGATTGCGAAATTGTTCCAGTGCACGCGTGATTACTACCGCCGGGGATGAAGAGTAAGCTGGAACGAGGCCGGGCGTTGGGGGCTGACTTTGGCATCAACCACTACACCCAGAAAATTTCCGAGGAAGTAAAGAAGATCACCAACCGCGAAGGCGTGGACATCGTGGTCGAGCATGTCGGCGCGGCGACCTGGGAGGAAAGCGTGAAATCGCTCAAAACCGGCGGGACGTTGGTGACGTGCGGCGCAACCACCGGGCGTCGCCGCCGCTATCGATCTCCGTTTCCTGTATTCACGCCAGTTCTCCATCCTCGGCTCTTACATGGGCACGATGGGCGAACTGTATGAAGTTTTGGGACACGTTTTCGCTGGACGATTGAAGCCGGTAGTGGACCGGACATTTCCTCTGAAAGAAACCCGCGCCGCCCACGAGCACATGGAGAAGAGTCAAATGTTCGGCAAGATTGTGTTGAACCCCTAGAGCTCAATCACCAGGACACGAAGGAACACCAAGGAATTCCCCGAAGATTTTCCTTGGTGTTCCTTCGTGTCCTTGGTGGTTAATTTGGCTTTTAGGGAATGTCAACGAATCCGGGCCTCCAGTCCCTCCGTGGTTTAAAATGAATTCACATGGCAAACGATCTCAATTTCGGCCCGTATGTCGCCGTCGAAGACGGCAAAAAAGTTGTCCGCGACCTGACCTTCGGCAATCCCACGCCCGAGGGTGTGGTGCTCACTACGGTCGACAACGTCGTCAACTGGATGCGCAAGAATTCCATCTGGCCCATGACGTTCGGTCTGGCGTGCTGCGCTATCGAGATGATGTCCATGGGCGCTTCACGTTTCGATATCGCCCGCTTTGGCGCGGAAGTGTTCCGGCCATCGCCGAGACAATCGGATTTGATGATCATTGCCGGCCGTGTCTCCAACAAAATGGCGCCGGTGATCCGCACGCTCTGGGAACAAATGCCAGAACCCAAGTGGGTGATTTCGATGGGCGCCTGCGCAACTTCGGGTGGTGTGTTCAATAACTACGCGCTGGTGCAGAGTGTGAATCAAGTCATTCCGGTGGATATTTACGTTCCCGGCTGCCCGCCGCGTCCTGAGCAATTGATCTACGCGATTACGCTGCTTCAGGAAAAAATCCAGAAAGAACGCGGCACTATGAAACGCGCCTTGAATCTTTCCTAGAAGTTACTGGCGCGTGGAATTGGACTGTAATCTCGGTTTGCGGATTCTAGTGGCTCGCCGTTCAGCCGATAAGGCTGATAGCGCCACTGCTTCACTGCATCCATGGCTGCCCGTGCCAGGATCGGACTCCCCTTCAACAATTTCAAGTCACGCACTTGCCCGGTTTTCGTAATGATTGCCGCCAGGACGACTTCACCTTCGAATCCGCATGGCCAGCGCTTCCGGCGGGTATATGGGATTTACTCGATGATCCAGAATCCCTCCGGACACTCCTTGCGAAATTGCCGGAGATAAGTTTTGGCATTGTCGCCGACCGGAGTCAGTAAATCCTTCTGGCGGGACCGAATTCGCCGCCCGATAATGGAGGCGCCGGATCGGAATCACCGTGGATGTCCTGTCGTGACTCTCAACGTCGGCGAGAGTCTCAAAGACCCCGAGTCGCAAATCGTTAGATGGCGCATTTCCGCGGTTTTTGAGGACCTCCACTTTTGATGCTTTTTGCAGAGTGTGACTTTCGCTTTGGAATTGTTGGCGATATGCCGCGTCGCCGTTGACCCGTATTCTCCCGCGGAGGCCCGAGATCAATTTCGGCCGTCTCTGGCGCGACGGCTTGAACGTCGATTGAGCAGCCTGTTTGGTGCCGGCCTCATTCGTTGACGAATGAAATGCCACCAGCCCGGTCAGGGCTATAACAGCATCATCGCCAGCCCTCCGCCTGCGATCCAGTAATCGCGCCTGTCTTTAAGAAACGACAACGGAAACGGTAGTCGAGCACGGCCAGAGCGTGACGTCTGGGGTTGCTTCGGATTCGGCGCGGATCGGGACTTCCAGTGCGTGCAGCTGGTTCTTCGGCCGGCTTCGAAGCGCATGCCATCTCGATCATTTCCGTCAAGCGTTTCAATGAATCGATCTGTTCATCGGTGAAAGCGTGGGCCTGAGTCGAAAAAACTTCGAGGATGCCGGCCGCCCTGCTTCGACCGCGCACGGGAAGCACGACGATTGAGCGCAGTCCCAGTTGGCGGCAAACTTCAGGATCAACGCGATGGTCGGTTGCAGTGTCGTCGCAGTGCAACACTCGAGCGGTGATCAGGCACTCTCCGGAAATTCCCGAATTCGCATCGAGCCGCGATCCTAGCGGAGGGGCAGTGTCGCCGCTGCGTGCGACGCACAAGACCTCTTCGCCGTCTCGATCGTCCCCGTTGCGGATAGCGATTGCACATCCGCTGGCCCCACTTATTGACCGGGCAGATTCGGCGATCTGACGTAAGAAGGCGACAAATTCCATCGCTCCGGAAGGGAAGTCGGATTGGGAGGTATCCGTCATTGTCCGTCAGCCAGAGAACTCAAAAGAAGTAGCCCAAAGTAATTATGAAGTCTGTCTCTAAAGCCGGTTGATGTCAACGAAAAACACGTGAAAACCCGCACTGGGCAAGGAAATTCGGTTACTAATGAAGAACCTTGCCTTACTGTCCCTTGCGGTAAAGAGCTGCTAACCCCAAAACAACGCAAAGAACATCCGCAAAGATCGCAATGAGAAGCCTTTTTTGTACAAGTCGCGCTTGTGGCTTCAGGGTTACTTAACTTGTCTTTGCGATCTTGGCGGCACTTCTTACCGTTCTTTCGGTTAAACGCTCTTGGACTGCAAAGGCCTAAAGTCGGTATTAAGCAATCAAGTCATGTCATGATACAAACATTCCATGAAAAAGCCGATCTATACTGCCAGTGGGCCATCGATTACGGCGCAAGCTCCGTGCCGCGCCGACCTGGCCGGAGGTACCATCGATTTTTGGCCGTTATATTTGTTTCATCCAGGCGCCATCACTCTGAATTTTGCGGTGAATATTCTCACCACCTGTCGGATTACGCCGC
Source organism: uncultured Acidobacteriaceae bacterium (assembly GCA_963794195.1). GTDB lineage: Bacteria > Acidobacteriota > Terriglobia > Terriglobales > Acidobacteriaceae > DATBAX01. The sequence continues at coordinate 73,093 of CAWCCU010000004.1, read as the reverse complement.
TGAAAGGCCGGGCATCTACCTGCGGTCGCTCGACACCAACAAGGAAGAGCATTTCGCCAGCTTTGACGCTCTGCGTAACACCCGCCGTTTTCGTTTGCCGCTGGCCGCCCGGTTGCTGCAGTTCTTTGCGCCCAAGGAAGGCTTGCTGATCGAGACTGATTCCGAATCTCCCGCCGGCGCCGGCATTTCCGGTTCGTCCGCCCTGATGATTGCTACCACCGCCGCCCTGGCCCGCTTCACCGACAGGAATCTGACCCTCGAACAAATGCGGGTAATCGCTCAAAATGTGGAAGCGCAAATTATCAACGTCCCCACCGGCTGCCAGGACTACTATCCGGCGCTCTATGGCGGAGTGAGTGCAATCCATCTTGACGCGGACGGCATTCACCGGGAAGCTGTGCCCATCACGCCGGAAGAGATCGAATCCCGTTTCGTGCTGGCCTACACCGGAGCGCCCCGGCAGTCGGGGATCAATAATTGGGAGGTTTTCCAGGCGCATATCAATGGCGACAAGCGCGTATTCCGCAATTTCGAGCGCATCGCCGAAATCGCTCGCGCCATGCACAACTCACTGGCCCACGGAGACTGGGACGGAGTAGCGCGGCTTCTCCGGGAGGAGTGGAAATTGCGCCGCACCAACGCTCCCCGCATCACCACCCCATTGATTGACAAGTTGATCTCTCTGGCCGCCAAAACGGCGGCGTGGCCGCAAAAGCTTGCGGCGCCGGCGGCGGAGGTTGTGTAATTTTCCTGGTGGAAAAGGGCGCAGCCAGCCGGGTGGCAGCGACCATTGGCGAAAATGGCGGCCATGTTCTTGCCGCTGCAAGTGGCCAGAGATGGGCTTCGATTTTTGTGAGTCCGGCGTTATAATCAGGCAACAGCGGCCCTGGGGTGTTTTATGAAGTCACGCTACCTTCCGGCTATTTTCGCTTTCCTGCGTAGTTTGTGCGGTCGCTGCCAATGCCGACGATCCCAAGATCGCTTCCCCATCTTTCGGCGGAAACCCGGAAAGATCTCATCCATGCTTTCAACGCGGAACTGGTTTATATCCGCACCCAGTTTCCCATGGGCAAACGAGAGGCCTCACCCTTAAGGATGGATGGTCTCTCACCCAACGGTCAAGACCTGCAACGGATGCTCGAAATGTGGGGCCCGTCGGTCAAGCCCGGCGATTTGGCCCGCATCAGCGCGATCGCCATCAAGCGTGACCGCATCCGTTTCGAAGTAAACGGCGGGCCTGTCAAAAAGCAAAAGTGGTATCAGCATATTTCAGTTGGTGCCGGGGGCGGAGACACTCCCATCGCACCCAGTGATGCCCAGGCGAATCCTCGTGGTTCGTATGTGGATCTGGTTTTTGATCATTATGTTCCAGACTTAAAGCCACAGGATCTCAAGACCTTGCTTTGGCCTGTTTTTGACTTCAACTCCAAAACATCGTTGAATCCTACCTGGAGACAGTTCCACCCAAGGTGAAAGACGCCATCCAAAATCATCAGGTCCTGGTCGGAATGAATCGGGAGATGGTGATCTATTCCAAAGGCCGCGCCCCAAAAAAGATCCGCGAGAAAGATGGCGAAACCGAATATGAAGACTGGATCTACGGCGACCCTCCGCAAGCCGTGGATTTTGTCCGCATGGTAGGCGACGAAGTGGTACGCGTAGAAACCATGAAAGTAAATGGCGAGAAAGTCATTCGCACCGCCAAGGAGGTCGATCTGGATCAGCCCACTGTCGCCAAGGCGCCGGAACAGCCGACCGTCCCATCGCCGCTCCTACATTCGGCGCCCGGGCGAAGAGATGCCGGACAACCATCCGGTCGGCAACTCCGATGGGAAGGCTCCCATGCCGATTGCCCGGCGGCACCGATCCGGGGCCAGGTACTTCGGGACCGAACTACGTCAGCACGCTTCGGTAAGTCGCGATCAAAGCTCACCGAGCTGTCATCCTGAGCGCAGTCAATGCGCACAGAGTGAGCATCTGCGGAGTCGAAGGATGACAAGGCTGTGAGATTTGAGGCGAGCTGCGAGACACTCTTCTTTGCGGGCCAGATTCCAATAATCTACGGAGCCGACGCCTTTTGCGCGGAGAGGCTTTGCTTCAGTTGCGCGGAAAACTGTTTTGCCTGCTCATCCGAAAACCGCAGTTGCTTCTCAAGCACCAGGTTTAGCCGTCCGGCGCCATCCTCGTTGAATTTGGCTTTTTCGATGGTGGCAGATTCCGGTACCGCAGGCGGCATGGCACTCTTGAGATCGGTCCCTTTTTCCAGCATAGAGTAAAGCCCGGCTGCGATTTGATCGCGCAGCGTCGCCCCGAGAGTTCCGGAACTCAGCAATTCGCGGATGGAGATGTCGCCATCGACACGACCGATTTCGGATGCCAGCCGCCAGCCGCCGTTTTGGCCGACTGCCGGGGTGAGCTTGATTTCCATGCTCCCGTCGCCCGATGCCAGCTCCGAAGGGTTCGCCCCGCCCTGGCCGGGCGGACAGAACCAGCGTTCGAAATGTACGTGCATCGCCAGGAGGCTCGCAGTCCCCAAAGGAGTGAGCGTGGCACGTTGAATCTCAATCCGTTCTCCGCAGTTGGGTGAGCGATTGAGTTGCGAGCGCAGAATGTTGGCAATCTCTTGTTGCAGGTCAGAAAGATCGGCAGTGAGTTTGAGACTGAAGCTGTGGATGTCCTCTGCCGAAGTTGGAGAGACGGTTCCTGAAGTTTGGATTGCGATAGTCTCTCCGCCAATCTCGATTGAATTGGTTACCGCGGGAAGTGTGACTGCGAGATCCGGTCCGCTGGTCGCGACGGTAATGCTCATCTCGGTGGCGAGCGCGAGTTGATCGCTGCGGAGCGTATCGAGAGTTTTGTCGAGAGCGCCCGTTGAATTGCCGAAATGTTCGGCAGCGCCTGCTGCCTCGGCAATGCGGCTCAGTTCTTGCCCTTGCTTGCCCAGATCAGAATCGGCTTTGAGTAATTTCTTGGATAGGTCCTTCAATCCGGATTTTTGAGTCGCAGAAAATGATGCTACAAAACCTTGATTGTCGTTGTGAACTGCTTCGATGGCGTCTTGCAAACTCGCCGCGGGCTTGGACATTTCCGCAGGCGTGGGTCCTTTAGGCAAGAGTTCCTGCAGAGTTTTCAGCCGCTCGCTGGCGTTCTGCGTATCTTCAACGACGCGGGCAAACATCGCCTTTTGCTCAGTCGAGGCCTGCAATGCCATCAGGCGATGAAAATCCTGGAGATCGTCTTTTGGGCTGACTCCAGAAGGACGGCCGGCGCCGCCGGCGCCGCCGGCGCCACCCATGCCGCGCCCTCCGCCGCCGCCGTGCTGGGCCAGTATTGTCCCAGGGTGGCAAAGCAAAACCGTTCCGACGAGCAACGCTGCCGCCAAGGAGCGAGTGCGTACGCCAGGAAGTACGATGTCTTCGGTGAACATTGGCCAGATCTCCAAAGATAATTGGGTCGAGAAAAACTTAGAACAGACAGACGGATACGAGGTTGTGATGCAAGCGAATGGATATTGGTCGCAGCCCGCACAAATTTTGAAGAAACATCACAAAACTTTACAGTTTCGGGATTCTTCCGGTCAACAAATTCTACTTGCGCGGTTCCTCGGTTTGCCGATCACAATCGATCTCCTTGGCGGCCAGCCCGGACATCGCTTCCTGGCTGTCCGGCAGGAGAATGCGAACATCGACTGTGCTGTCACTGCAATTCCGAACCACCTGCAGCCCAATGAATGGGTCGAAGTTCTCCCCGAGCATGGCCTGATTGTCAGCTACAAATTTTCCGACATACGTTTTGTCAAACACCGCGCCTTCCGGCAAAGTCCATTGAGCTTGCAAGGCTTCCGCTGTTTCTTTTTTTCCGATAATCCCAAGTTTTCCCATGTGGTACTGCTTACCGTCGTCTATGTCCACAATCAGAGCCACAGTCGCATTGGATCCGAAGGTTGTGGCAGGGAATGAAACCATGTCCATATATCCGTTCGTCTGGTATAGCTGCCGGAGACTTTCCAGGCCGGAGGCAATCTTGTCCCTTTCTACCTGATCGCGTATGTGCATGGGAAAAACGGCACGCAGTTGGCTGGAGCTGAATGACCGATTATCGGTGAATCGTAAGGCTGACAGCCGGTAACGCATCCCCTCCTGAACTTCAACCTCGATGCTGACCGGCTTTGGCGATCCTAGTGGGTCGAGGATCTTAATGCGCAGTCCGCTCACTTTCGATGTGAAAAAGCCGCGGTTCTGAAACTGCGATTTAACGCGTTCCTCAAGGTCGTCTGCGTTTTCGTCGAAACAAGATCCGGCGAAATTTCCAGAAATGCCGGCGATTTCATTCGAATCGAGTGTCGTGGTTCCAGTGATGACGACATCTTCAACCAGGATTCCACCCTTCTGGTCGGAACGAAAATCAGATTTGGGCGGACAACCCGCTGCGTGGCCCGAAACCGCGGAGAAAATCAATATGGCGAAAAACCAGGCCGAAGGTTTCATTGTGGCCCCTCGCGTAAAAGACTTTACAGTTTGAGATTTCCCCGCCGCGTAAATACCCACAGAAATTCCAAGAAGAATCGACGAGGCAACATCGGTGATGCCGCCAATTGCTACACCGATAACTGACACTCTCAGGCCCGGTCGATTTTGCAGGCGTTTATCCAACGATCGACCCAAGAGATAGACGATTAAGAGAGGTATGCCGAAAGTGATTAGCGCCACCAAGATCACAATCAGCAGGTGCAAGGGACTAAACAAAGCAGCCATTTCTTCCCTCCTGAATGAACCCTGACTTCCGCGCAGGTATCTTACTATCTTCCGGGAGTCGTTGGCGTCGCGTTCATTGCTTGGCTCCCCGGCTTCGCGCCTTTACACTGGAAGGGTGAAGATTGCGCTGGGCCAGATCAATCCTACAGTTGGTGATTTCAGCGGAAACGCAGCCAGGATCATAGACTTCGCGCGTCGCGCGCAGAGCGCAGGCGCAGGTCTCGTCATGTTTCCGGAGCTTTCGGTGAGCGGTTATCCGCCGCGCGATCTGGTGGAGCGGACTTCGTTCGTTACCCGCAATCGGGAAACCGTCGAACGCATTGCGTCGGAAACGAAAGGGATCGCCGTCATTTGCGGATTGGTGACGCCGGCCCATGCGGAAACCGGCAAGTCAGTGATGAATTCAGCGGCCCTGCTCAAAGACGGACGCATCGACTTCCTGCAATCCAAGATGCTCCTGCCCACCTACGATGTCTTTGATGAAATGCGGAATTTCGCTCCCGCGAAAAATCAGTCGCTCTTTCCATTCTGCGGCAAGCAGATGGCGCTTACCATTTGCGAGGATGCATGGAATGACAAGCAGTTCTGGAATAAACGTCTCTACACTTTTGATCCGGTCGAGTCCTTGATCCAATCCGGCGGAAATTTCTTGTTGAACATCTCCGCTTCGCCATTCTGGCTGGGAAAACGCGAGCTACGCCGCGATATGCTGGCCGCGATCGCGCGCAATAACAAAGTTCCGGTCGCCATGGTCAATCAAGTCGGAGGCAACGATAGCCTGGTTTTCGATGGATCGAGTCTGGTGCTCGATCGTGACGGAAATGTCATCGCCCAAGGAAAGTCCTTCGAAGAAGACCTCATTTATTTCGACTCCGACAAGCTCACCGGGGAAATGCACGAGCAGATCGAGGGTGAAGAAGCCAGTGTCTATGCCGCGCTGGTGCTGGGCACTCGCGACTACGTGCGCAAGTGCGGTTTCCAGAAAGTGATCATCGGACTCAGCGGCGGGATCGACTCCGCACTCACTGCCGCTATCGCTGCCGATGCGGTGGGGCCGGAAAATGTAATCGGAGTCGGTATGCCGGGACCGTACTCCTCGGAAGGATCGATCGCCGATGCCCGCGCATTAGCCCAAAATCTCGGCATCCGCTTTGAGCTTCTTCCGATCACGGACATGGTCGCGGCATCCCGCAAAACATTGCAGATCATATTCGCCGGCCTTGCCGAAGATGCTACCGAAGAAAATCTGCAGTCGCGTGCCCGGGGAAATTTGCTGATGGCGCTCTCCAATAAATTTGGCGCGATCGTACTCAGTACCGGGAACAAGAGTGAATTAGGTGTCGGCTATTGCACGCTATACGGCGACATGGCGGGCGGCTTGGCGGTCATCTCGGATGTTCCTAAGACCATGGTTTACCGGCTCAGCCGTTACGTAAATTCGAGGCAGGCGGTGATTCCCCAAGCCAGCCTGGAAAAGCCGCCGTCTGCGGAACTGCGGGCCGGCCAGAAAGATAGCGATAGTCTGCCGCCATATGAAATCCTCGATGCTATCCTTGAGGACTACGTGGAAGAGTCGCACCCGGCGGAATGGATTGCCGCCCATCACGGCTTCGATCCGGGTTTGGTGAGTAGAGTAATTCGTATGGTCGACAGGAGCGAGTACAAGCGTCAACAAGCTGCTCCAGGACTTAAAATCTCTGCCAAAGCTTTTGGCTACGGCCGCCGTTTTCCCATTGCCGCCAAGTCCGATGTCTAGGTCTCCGTTATCATTTTGAAAGGAAACACATGCACCGTAAATTGACCCTTTTGTCGATCCTCCTGATAGCCGGTGTTTTCGCCGCCGCTCAACAGAAACCTGCCGCGAAGCCGGCTGCCGCCACGACTGCGAAAGCCAAGGCCCAGGGCGGCTTGCCTTCCGAGGAGACGGTCAACGCCTTTCTACAGGAGACTTTCGGGTACAACCCCCAATTGAGCTGGAAAATTCAGGACATCAAACCTTCGGACGCACAGGGCCTAGCCGAAGTCGATGTGATCGTGGTCAGTCCGCAAGGGGAGCAGCCCAATAAATTTTACGTCTCTCCCGACGGCGAACACGCGCTGGTGGGAGACATTATTCCTTTTGGAGCGCATCCTTTCGTGCCCGACTTCAAAAAGCTGAAGAAAGGAATGGACGGTCCTTCTCGCGGCCCGGCCGATGCGCCGGTCGTGCTCGTGGAGTTCAGCGATCTGCAGTGTCCGCATTGCAAGGAAGCGCAGCCCACCTTGGAAAAACTTATGTCGGAAGAGAAGAATGTCCGCCTGGTGTTTCAGAATTTCCCGTTGCCCATGCACAACTGGGCAGCCAAAGCCGCCGCCTATGCCGATTGCATAGGTCGCACTTCAAACCCAGCGTTTTGGAAATTCATTCAGGGTACTTATGATGCCCAGTCCGACATTACAGAGAGCAGCGCAGATGAAAAGCTCAACGCAATTGCGGATGCTGCAGGCGTCAAGAGTGCCGATATCGCCGTGTGTGCCGCGAAATCCGAAACGGTAGGCCGAGTGGAACGGTCCGTGGAATTAGGGAGATCGGTCAATGTGACCAGTACGCCGTCCCTATTCGTGAATGGACGGCTAATTGGAATCGGAGCGATTCCTTATGATTCGCTGAAGAACCTGGTGGACTACACTATCCAACATCCCGATTGACGGCGGCTATTTCGTCATCCAGATTTCGCTGCTTTCGGTCGGTCTATCATTACGAAGCACGTGAGGCGTGATGACCATGAGCAATTCATCATCGTCATCCTCTTTGCTGGCGCTGTCCACGACCGGAATTACGCCGAGCACGGGAATTCCATTCAGGCTGCGTTGATCGGTCTTGGAAACCGCCCCCGCGACCACCGCCGGCTGTCCGTCTTGCAGGGTGATACTTCCTTTGTATTCCTGATTGGCAATGATCGGCACTCCGTTGACCGATTGTCCCACCAGCGAACGGAGCTGCATTTCCAGTTGCAGGCTAATGTCGGAATTGCCATTCACTGTCGGTTTGGCTTTGATGTCCAATCCCAGGTCTTCATAACTGAAAGAAGGAAATGGTGCTTGAAAGCTGCCATTCTGAATCACTTTGGAAATCGCCGCGGTATTGAAAATCGGCGCAAAACTGGCATTCTGCACGGGGTATCGCGATCCCATCTTGAAAGTTGCGTCATTGCCCTGTGCCGTACGGAGCGTGGCGTGGTCCAACGATTTGACCCAACTTTCGTTCAAAGACAATTGCGCAGTCAAAGTTCCCAGGCTCAATCCCTCAAAGGTGAGTCCGCCGCCGAAGGTTGCGAGTGGCTGGCTGAAGATTGAACTTATCTGTGACTGAAGTTGCGCCAGCAACCCTGAAATGGCCGTATTTCCCGCCTGATTGATGCCGCCCCCGGAAACCAGTTGGTTGATCAGGTCTTGGATGTTTTGGCCGCCCAGCCCGGCCAGCGCTGCCACCGGGATATTGAAGAGGTTGAATTGATTCGGGATCTGCAGGCCGATGTTACGAGTGAAGTTGTGACTGACCTGATAAATCTGGACGTCCAGCATGACTTGCGGACGCGAATCCCCTAAAGTTTCAAGGAATTGGGTGGCGGCGTTGAGTGTATTTTGCGGCGCGCGTACCACAATCGTTCCATTGTCCGCATGTTGCACTACGAACTTTATGTCAAACAGATTGCGCAGCGAGTTCACGATGTCGGTCAAATCCGTGGGTGCGGTCGCGCCGGGTACATAAAACGTGCGCAATCCCATGCGATCGAACTGACGATGATTTTCCGTCGATTCCTGCGCCAGCATAATTGTTTTGGCGTCCATCGGCGTCCAGAAGGTTTTGGTGACTGCCCCGGCGGCGCTCATGGCGGTATAGAAATCGACCTGGTCGATGTCGAACCAAACTCTTCGGGAAAGAACTGAATCGTCGAACTGTGCCGTGATCCCGTAAGAATTCGCGACTTGAGTCAGCAGTTGCCGGGAATCCCCGCGAAAGTGAAAATCGTGCAGCTCCGGCCCGGGCGAAACGCGCAACTCCCCGGCATCTTCGATCACCCGTGGCGGTCCCGAAGCTTTCGGAATTCCGTCGCCAATGGCATCCCTCAGCCGTTGTTGGGCGAAGTCATTTTGCGGATCGAGATGGACCGCGCTGCGGAAATCAGCCAGAGCTTCGATGTCACGGCCGCCCAGCAGGGCTGCATTTCCTTGTTGCAAATATCCTGCGACCATTTGCTGGCGAGCCAGTTCCCGAGCGGTCAGATAGTCAATATTCCGGGGAGCGAGGCGGGCAGCGGTTTCAAAGTCGTCCAGCGCCTCATCATTACGCTTCGCCTTCTGTAGCTTAAGGCCCTTCGAGAAGGCGGAACGTGCTTCCTTGATCTCTTTCCTGGAAGGGGTACACGAGGGATGGCTGGCATCGCCTTCAGAACATGGCAGCACTGTCAGATTCTGGGGCACGTCCGCGCAGAAAGCCGCTACCGCCATTCCAATAATCGCGAAGATGAACCATACCCAACGCATGCAGAGATTGTAACCGGGAATAAAAGTCATACAAGCATTTCGGGTGGTGCCATGACCTTTGGTGTCTTTAGAACGCAGCTGCATCGCCCACTTGCACGGCGAAAGTAACCTGCAAGATCGATGGAGCGGATGGAAAAACTCGGTGGAAAAGCGTATAAAAGTTAGTTGCGACGGCACTTCCTTCCCGTGCGGCCACAACCAAAATTCAGCGATTGAGCGAGGTTTTATGTCCACCACCATGCAAGCTCCCAAGGGGTTGGAGGGAGTGGTTGCCACAACATCCGGCATCTGCTATATCGATGGCGATCAAGGAGTTCTGGCATATCGTGGCATAGATATTCACGAGTTGGCGGACAAGTCGAACTTTGAAGAAACCTGCTATCTCCTCTGGAACGGTAGACTTCCCAGTAAAGATGGACTGAAGAAATTGCGAGGCCGCCTCGCCGCCGAGCGCAAGCTGGATCCCGGAATTATCAATCTTCTCCGGACCGCCCCCAAGGACGTCCTGCCCATGGACGTCCTACGTACAGCGGTTTCCGCGCTTTCTTTCTACGATCCGGAAGCCAAGAAGAACGATCACGATGCCAATGTCAGTAAAGCCATCCGCCTAACTTCGCAGATCGCCATGATCGTCGCGGCGTACGATCGAATCCGCAAAGGGAAGAATGTCGTCGATCCCGATCCATCGCTTTCGCACGCGGCAAATTTTCTGCTGTTACTGAATGGAACCAAGCCCAGCGAAACTGCCGAGCGCGCTTTGGATATCGCTCTAATTCTTCATGCAGATCATGAATTGAATGCTTCGACTTTTGCCGCTCGCGTCACAGCGGCAACATTGTCGGACATGCACTCGGCGGTGACATCCGCCATCGGAACTCTGAAAGGCCCGTTGCATGGCGGTGCGAATGAAGCTGTGTTTCATATTCTGGAAGCCATCGACGCCGCCAAAGCCGATCCGGTCGAATACATTAAGAAAATGCTGGCGGAAAAGAAAAAAGTCCCCGGCTTCGGCCATCGTGTTTACCACACCGAAGACCCACGGGCGACGCATCTGCGAAAGATGTCTCACGATCTGTGCCACTCCAGCGGTCAGGACAAGTGGTATGACATGTCCCATCAGATCGAAGAATTCATCAAGGCCGATAAGAAACTAAACGCCAACGTAGATTTTTATTCCGCCTCGACTTATCACACGCTGGGAATCGATGTCGATCTCTTCACCCCAATCTTCGCCGTCTCCCGCGTCAGCGGCTGGACCGCCCATGTCATCGAACAACTTGATGACAATCGCCTGATCCGCCCCCGAGCTGATTACATTGGACCCGCGTATCCGAATCAGTACGTTCCGATAGAGCAGCGGTAGAGCTTTTAACCGCAAAGGACGCTAAGAAAAGCCGCAAAGGAACGCAAAGACGAGCAAGGAACCTTGAAAACGCCGGCGGCAGCGATTCAAACTCCACCCCCTGTCATCCTGAGCGGAGTGAGTGTTTCGCGAAGCGAAACACTCACGCAGTCGAAGGACCCCTACCTTCGCCACCGGACCTAAGAAGTCTTGTGTATGACTCAGATGCGCGGCAGGCCATACCTGTCGCCATATTCCGCTCGCAGGGTACGCAAATACCATTCGTCCAAGGTTTGAAATATGCCGACTTGCTGAAGTCTGTACTGTTGAGAGAGCGAAATGAGTGGTCAGAGTTCCGAAAAACTGAAACATGCAGGCCCTCGTGAAAAACGTAGTAGTCCGAATTGAGCCCCGTCCCCCACAGCCATTTCGATCTTGGCAGAATTAAATTGTCTTCGGTACACGTTATCGGTTGAAGCATGGTCTCGGATTCCAATAAGTCTCCGCCACCATTCAGGTGCCAGAGTTGCTCCAGATCCTGCGGAGCGGTAATCGCGTGTTCATGCTTCCATTCTTCTACTTCGGAAATGGGTATACTGCCTCGCCAAAAGAACAGATCGGGACGGAGTTTGGAGTCGTTTAGTATCAGATCAATCATCGAATCGCCGTTGCGAGCCAGCGTGCCCGCTTTCGGCGGGAGCATAACTCAGTACCGGTGGCCGATCCACCCTTCGTTTCTCGAAGGGTAGCAACCGCCGGCCGTTTCCGAAAGGACGAAGGCAGGTTTGAAATGATCAACTATGTGGTAATTTACGAAAAATCGAAGACTGGCTGGGGTGCCTACGTACCCGACCTTCCCGGAGTGGTCACGACCGCCGAGACGAAGCAAGAAGCCCAAGTGCTGATCCGGGAAGCAATCGAGTTCCATCTTGAAGGCCTGCGCGAAGATAAGTTGCCTATCCCCCAACCAAGTGCTTCTGCTGAAGTTTTAACCGTCGCGTAGTTCCTTTCTATACATAACAGACATGTGGGTGGACGCACGTGCCAGGGCAGGTGTTGAAGCTGGAAGAATCCTACAGTCTTCGTCTTCAGCGCAGAACGCAGGGGTCCTTCGACTCCATAAGTTTGGTCGCGATGCGCCAAAACTTATTACGCTCAGGATGACAGAGTGGGGAGGGTCTGAATGCGCCTCGACCCATGGAAGATTCCTCGTCGCTGCGCTTCTCGGAATGACAAGACTTGAAGGTGGGAATGACGAGATTGATGGCGTCGAGAAGCCCACAGTTCTTGGCATCAGAAACACACGCAGGGGTCCTTCGACTCCATAAGTTTGGTCGCGATGCGCCCAGACTTATTACGTTCAGGATGAAAGACCATGGGCAACCCAATCCACATCCAAGGCGTAAAATGACTTATGCGCCGCGTCTATCTCGACAATAACGCCAGCACCCCCGTCCTCCCCGAAGTTCTGGAGGCCATGCTGCCGTACTTTGCCGAGCACGCCGGCAACGCTTCATCCATCCATCATCATGGACAGGAAACGCGCGCCGCAGTCGAGCGCGCCCGCGAAGCGGTAGCAGCGCTCATGGGATGCCGCGCCTCCGAAATCGTCTTTACCAGCGGCGGCACCGAAGCGGACAACCTGGCAATTTTCGGGCTCGCCCGCCCTGGCGATCACGTCATCACTTCGACAATTGAACATCACGCAGTTCTGAACTCCTGCAAGCAGCTTGAAGCGTCGGGCTGCGAAGTCACCTACGTACCCGTCGATGGCCGCGGACAAATTGATCCCGCCGACGTCCGTCGGGCACTTCGTCCAAATACCCGCTTGATTACCATCATCATGGCCAACAACGAAACCGGCGTGCTGCAGCCAGTTGATGAAATTGGAAAAATCGCCGCCGAAGCCGACGTTTATTTTCATACCGATGGAGTCCAGGCCGCCGGCAAGGTACCGATCGACGTAAAGCGCATCGCCTGTGATCTGCTTTCGATTTCAGGACATAAAATCCACGCTCCGCAGGGAGTGGGCGCGTTGTACGTACGCAAGGGAACTCTGCTGCAGCCGATGCTCCACGGAGGCCGTCACGAACGCTCCCGTCGCGCCGGCACGGAAAATGTCCCAGGAATCGCAGGTTTAGGCAAAGCGGCAGAACTCGCTATCGCCGGTTTCCAGCGCGGAGACGACAAGAAAATGGCCGCCATGCGCGACCACATCGAACAAACGATTCTCCGCGAGGTCGAAGCGACAGGCGTCAATGGCGCAGGCGCGTCCCGCGTCCCCAACACCACCAACATTTATTTCGATTACATCGAAGGGGAAGCTTTGGTCATCGCGCTCGATCTAAAGGGATTGGCCGTTTCCACGGGTGCGGCATGCTCGTCCGGGGCGCTGGAGCCGTCGCACGTCCTCGTGGCGATGGGTCTGGAGCCAGATCGCGCCCGGGCCAGTCTGCGCTTTAGCCTGGGCAAGCAAAACACAGCCGAAGACGTGGAATTCGCTTTAAGTCTAATTCCGCAAACAGTTACTCGGTTACGAGAGCTGTCGCCGGTTTACAATAAGGCAGCTTCTAGCTACTAGCTCCTAGCTTCTAGCCACAGCCCACGAAGGTTTAGCTAGAAGCTAGCAGCTAGAAGCTCATCCACGAACGCCGAATTCTTAAATGAATCAAGCCCGAACCATCGCTGTCGCCATGTCCGGAGGAGTCGACTCCTCTGCGGTTGCAGCCTTGTTGCGTTCGGAAGGCCATAACGTCATCGGCCTGACTTTGCAGCTCTGGAACCAGCGCCGGCTGGCGGGACACGAAGGCATGCCCGAAGCCGTGCATGGCCGCTGCTGCTCGCTGGATGACGTTTACGACGCTCGCCGCGTCGCGGAGACCATTGGCATCCCCTATTACGTGGTCAATCAGGAAGACCGCTTTGAGCACGATGTGGTGCGTCCATTCGTTGCCGAGTATCTTTCAGGACGCACGCCGATCCCATGCAGCCTCTGCAACAATCACTTGAAGTTTGATCAGCTACTCATTACGGCTCAACAGATTGGCGCGGATGCCTTGGCCACCGGCCACTATGCCCGGGTCGGATTGGATGAAGCCAGCGGCCGCTGGTTGCTGAGGCGTCCTGCGGACACCGCCAAAGACCAGACTTATTTTCTCTTCGGGCTGACCCAAGACCAGCTCAGCCGCACGTTGTTCCCATTAGGGGAAATGACGAAGCCAGAGGTTCGGGAGATGGCGCGGCGGCAAGGGCTCGCTCTCGCCGAAAAGCGCGATTCACAGGAGATCTGCTTTGTCCCGGGTGGTGATTACAAGAATTTTATCGACGCCTATCTCGGCGAGCAGGGCGAGTCGCTGCCGGACACTGCCGGTGAGTTGGTGACGACGGATGGGCAGGTGGTCGGCGAACATGGCGGCATCCACAATTTCACCGTCGGTCAGCGCAAGGGACTGGGCGTAGCCACCGGTTCGCCCCTATACGTAATCCAAATTAAGGGCGAATCGCGGCAGGTTGTCGTCGGTAAGCAGGAAGATCTCTACTCGCGGACGCTGCGGGTACATCGAACGAATCTGATTTCTGTGGAAAGCCTGACCGAGCCGATGAATGTCACGGTAAAGATTCGCCATCGTCACGAAGGCGCTCCGGCGGTGATCGAGAAGTCCGGCGACGATGAGATTACGGCGACGTTCGATCAACCGCAGCGGGCCATTACCCCCGGCCAAGCCGCAGTTTTTTATGATTGCAATGTGGTGGTGGGTGGCGGCTGGATCGCTTGAGCGGCGAAAGTTTGAAATTATTTGCAATTGACAATGAATTTATCTGGCAGAATGGTGGTATGGCACTTTAGTGCCATTGCTTCTAACAGACCTGAAAAATTACTTTCCTTAAAGTGAAGAAGTGGAATGCCAATCCGCTGTCGGTAATGATTCTGGCAGGTCTGCTGGTCATCATTTTCCTGATATTGGTATTGCCTCAGGTAGATCTGCTGGATACCGCATTTCATCGGGGCAGCTCACCAGTTGCCCTGAAGGCACGATTTACCGCCCCGCCGGTTTTTGCAGTTGTAGCGGCCGTGACACATCGAGGCGACGGTCCGTCGTTCAGTAGAAACGACCAACTATTTTTACCTGTCGCGGAGTCCGCCGAAGCTGTTTCCATCCTTCTTTGCAATTTCCGCTGCTGAATCTCAACCATCGATTTTGAGTTTGCTCCGTATGCGAGGGTCTGCGGAGCAGGATGGGGCAGCGCTGAAATCTTTGCGGAGACTGGGGAGTTCCCACTATTTCGCGACTGCCCTTTTTCCTTTCCTTCAGGCACAAATCGTCAGCCATTTTACGCTAAACGTCAAAAAGCAGCGCCCAGGCGCTGCTTTAATTCGTTCGAATTGTAATTGGGATCTAGATAAACATCTCATCTTGAGGCACATCAGCCTCGTCCCTTTGTCGTCGTCTGGATCCGATCAGGAACTCCAGACCGGCGGTGACTCCCTGGATCAACCCGGAAACCTGCCGAATCGGCGAGATCACTGTCCTATGTACAACATCGCGAGTCTGCTCCAAACGATCGATGGTGCCATTGACCAACTCGTCGGCGCGAATCACTTGCAGCCGCGTACGATCGATGACATCGCTGACTGTGGCGTCGATTCGTTCAATCTGGGCACGAACCATAGCGCTCGATTCGCTGACGTTTTCGACCATGATTTCGATTTTTGGGCGCAATTCCGTCAGCATCGTATTCGCGATGTCGATGGTGGGGAGGACTTTGGTCTGGAGATCAGTCGCCAAAACTTCCATGCGCGCCGTGGTTTTGCGGACAGTGACGAACAGGCCCACCAGGATGCCCGCCTGGAGCACGACCGCCGCTGCAGTCACGCCAACGAAATAGGGTAGATAGTCGACCATAAGGATCTCGCTGCCTTCCCGGGCCCCATGGAACCGGCCCGGTCAGGCAGATCCACTATAGATTCTTTGCCGAAGCCGCGTCCGCAGTAGTTTCGCGATAGGTTTGGACGCCGGTCTCCACCGCCGAGCGAATCTTCTCTTTTTGCTGGTTCAACACGTCTTTGCCGCGTTCGGTCCATTCCGCAGCCTGTTCGCGGGCCTGCCGGGCTCGTGCCTTCACTAACTCCCTGCCTTCTTCCGCTTTAACGCGAATGGCATCGCGGGTCTCGGTGCCTGACTGAGGCGCATACAGAACACCCGCCAATGCGCCGATACCCAAACCAGCCAGAAACCACAAAATGCCGTTATTATCTCGATCTGACATAAAATCGACCTCCGCCGATGACTGCAACTGAGATGCTTTCGCTGACCGGATGGTAGCATCGGTTTTCGCGAAATACAATTCAGCGCGGTCGTTCGTCGTCCGTCCCTGGTCGTCCGTCGTTGGTCGTTCGCGAGTTTGGCGAATGAACGATTACAAGTTTCGGTCAGCCAGTTGGCGGTTGAGGTTGCTGTTGCTCTTGGCCAACGACCAACGACGAACCACCCACGGCGCCGTTAACCGAGCACTTGTAAGGACCGCGTACAAGCGAGACAATGTCATCCGATCGTTATCCAAGTTTGGGAGTCGCGATTGTCAGACCAGAAATACAGTCAACCCGGCTATAACGGTGGTAGCGGCGAGAAGCGCCGAGAGAAGAGTGATCGCCCGCGCGACTCCGCCGATCGCCCCCCCAAGAAAGAAACTTTCGGGCCCCGCGCCCTGCAAATGCCAGGCACGCACAACGTCACGCGCTGTGCTCAGTGCGGCACGTTGCTGAACCCTCTTCCTGATCCGGTCGGACAATGTTCCAAGTGCGGATTTGAACTTCATTCCTGCAAGCAGTGCACGTATTTCGATACCTCTGCGCGCTTTGAATGCACGCAACCCATCCCGGCAAGAATTCCCCGCAAGGATGAGAAGAACGACTGCACGTTTTATTCGACCAGTGTGCGGGTGGAAAAGCAGACCTCGACCCCGGCATCGGCGCGTCCCATGGATGCGCGGCAGGCGTTTGAAAATCTCTTCAAGAAGTGACAAGAAGTGATATTGTGTTTCGGCTCGATCAGAGACACGCGGGCCGAATTTGCGGTCAGGGGGCGAGGATGAAAAAGCCAATTCAATGCATAGTGTTTTTGCTGCCGTTCTTCGCTGTGGCGATGGCGACCGGACAGGCGTACACGGCTACAAAATTGGAGATCCCGTATCTCAATGGCGGAGGCACAAGCTTTTCAGTCAATGCCTCCGGCCAGGTTGCCGGTTCATTTGCAATTTTACATAAGGCAGACATCACGTGCTGCCATGCGTTTCTCTGGAGCAAGGCTGCGGGAATGGTCGATTTAGGATCTTTGGGCGCCGGTGGCTCCGCTGCGTACGCTTTGAATGACGGCGGCGAAGTCACCGGGTCGTCTACGACTGGAGAGCCGGGTGCAATTACGGGCAATCACGCATTTGTTTGGACGCAGTCGGGAGGTTTGCAGGATTTGGGCGTGTCCTCAGATTGTTGCTACGGTCAAGCGGGATTCAACAACAATGGCCAGGTTGCGGGAACCTACAATTTGACCTTTGCGAATCATGCTTTTTTATGGAGTCAGAGTACCGGAGTAAAGGACCTCGGCACCTTAGGAGGAAACTCCAGTTTCGGCATCGCGCTAAATAATAACGGGCAAGTGGTGGGTTCGAGCCTGACTGGAGGCACGCCAAACTTAAGCGTTGCTTTTGTGTGGACCGAAGCGGCTGGAATGACTGCGATCCTCGATTCTACGTACGAAAGCTTCGCAACCGGAATCAACGACAGCGGCGAGGTCGTCGGACTCTTTTCTCTGGATGATGTCAACGAGAACGTATTTTTCTGGAGCCAAGCTGGCGGCATGTTGGATTTGGGGCCGGCCGAGGGCTGTTGCGACAACTCCACACCATCCATAAACGGGAAGGGCCAGGTCGTCGGAATTCGCCAGAAGAGCGATCTTACCCAAGTCCCATTCGTTTGGAGTCTGGCAGCCGGCATGCAGGATTTGAGCACACTGGTTAGAGAGAACATCAAACTTACCCGGGTGGGATCAATTAATGATGCTGGGCAGATCGTGGCCTGGAATTACGGATCTGCGTTTCTTCTAACTCCAAAGATGAGCATCACGCTGACATCCCCGACGAACCCTTCTTTGGTTGGACAGGGAGCGACGATCACGGCAGCCGTCACTTCGATCGCCGGGCCGCCGCCAGATGGGGAAAACGTGACGTTTATATCGGGATCCACCGTTCTCGCGGTCGTGCCGATGATTAAAGGGCTCGCGACCTTGAGCACCTCGAGTTTCAAGGCAGGAACCCATAACATTCTGGCCAGATACTCAGGTGACGTCACTTATGCAGCGTGCAGATCCGGGTTTCTGAAGCAGGTCGTTACCAAATAGGCGCTCAACTCTTTGCCCCCTATGGCTTCAATGTCGGCCTGAGCAACACTTCGCTGACAAACGATTGTGGCGCCTGAGTCACCAGCATTGCCACCACATGCGCCACATCATCCGGCTGAAGCATTTTTGCTGGATCTTTCCCTTCATGCGGACTCAAATCTGTATGCACCGATCCCGGGCAAACGACCGAAACCCGAATGTTGTGCACCCGCAACTCTTCCGCAACCGAATAGCTCAAGCCATTCAATCCCCACTTGGACGCAGCATATGCGGCGCCGTTCGGCAGAGCGTTCTTTCCAGCCAGCGAGGAAATATTCACGATGTGTCCGCCACGGGCTTTGATCATCATGGGTGCGAAGCTGCGTATGCAGAAAAAAACGCCGCGCAGATTTATGTTGAGAACCTTATCCCACGCTTCGGGCAACATCTCATGCAGCGGTGTTTTAAAAGCACCTACGCCGGCGTTGTTCACGAGGATGTCGACGCGCCCATGTTTTTTCTCTACATGGGCAGCAAGAGCATTCACGGACGTCAGGTCGGAGACGTCGCAATTCACCGCATCCGCATGCCCGCCGGCCTTCGAAATCGATGCAGCAGTTGTATCGAGTGGCTCGCGAGTCCTGCCGCATAACACTACCGTGGCTCCCATTCCCGCGAGTTCGCGAGCAATCGATGCGCCGATGCCGCGGCCTGCCCCGGTGATGACCGCGACCTGTGCGAGCAGCGTTTTTTCCTTGTTTCCCGACATTGTGAACCATCCCGGACGCGCCCTATTTTGCACCGAAACTATCGGACTTGTCCCGTTTTGCATCTTACTAAACAGCGAACGGGCACGGGAAAGCTTGCCTTCGGGGAAGGACATACTTATAATCCCGCTCACCAGAGATGTAACAACAACTCGGCCGCTCAGACTTAAAGTTGTAGTCTGGCAGGGCGTTGTCATCGATTTCCGGAAATTAAATTTCCCCATATTTTAAGGAGCCATCCGAATGAAGACCAGTTTAGTGGCGTTTGTGATTGCATTTGCTGGAGTCGCATCCAGCCAGCAAGCAGCAACGCCGCAATCGAAACCCGCGGCACCGCAGCAACCGGCAACCACCGCCGCCCCTGCTCCGGCTGCTCAAGCGCCGAAGAAGGAAATCAAAGACCCCGCGGAATATAACGCCTACGTGAACGCACTACAGCAGAAAGATCCGACGGCGAAGATCAGTGGCTTGGAAGCTTTCCTGGTGACCTATCCCAACAGCGTGATGAAGGAAGACGCTTTGGAATTGCTTATGGGGACCTATCAGCAGGCAGGCAATCAGGCCAAGGTAATCGAAACCGCAAACCGTCTTCTTGCGGCGAACCCCAACAATGTTCGGGCATTGGTCCTGCTGGCCTACAACGAACGCGCAGCCAACAAATTTGCCGATGCAGAACAGCATGCAGAGAAGGGATTGGACAACCTTTCCAATATGCCCAAGCCGGACAACACTCCGGACGCCGATTTCGGCAAGCAGAAATCCCAGATGGGAGCTTTGCTGGATAGCGTCGCTGGTTTCTCAGCGCTTCAAGTAAAAGATTTCCCCAACGCCCAGAAATTTCTGCGGGCCGCGGTAGAAGCCGACCAGGCCAATGTCGAAAATGTCTATCCGCTGGCCTTGGCTTACCTGACCGCCACGCCTGAGGACGATGTAAACGGACTCTTCTTCATCGCCCGCGCTGCCAACCTGATTACCGATCCCGCTGGTAAGGCCGGAGTCGTAAAATTCGGCCACAGCCGATACTTGAAGTACCATGGCGCGGAAGATGGCTGGAATGAATTGCTGGCCCTGACTGCTACGACTCCGATTCCTCCCGTCGGATTTACGATTGCCCAGTACGTTCCTCCCACCCCGGCACAGCAGGCGCACGACCTGGTAAAAGACAAGACGCCCGAGGACATCAAGAAGATGAGCTTCGCGGATTGGGAATTGGCGTTGTCTGCGGGATCGCCTGAGGATGCCGACAAGGTTTGGAGCGTGATCAAGGGTGTCGCTCTGCAGATGGAAGGCATCGTCATCAAGGCATCGCCCACAGAGATGGATATTGCCGAGAGCTCCGACGATATCGACGCCAAGAAAGTGGACATCACGCTTACCATGGCTGGTCCCGTTCCTGCCAAGCTGATGCCGACCGAGGGAGGTACGCTAGACTTCCAGGGGACTCCGGCGTCCTACACGGCCAGCCCGTTCATGATGATGATGGAGAACGGCACATTGCTTACCAAAGCCAAGCCGGTGGCTCCCAAGAAGCCGGTGGTACACCACAAACCAGCGGCCCAGTAGTTCATTGCTGGCGAGATTAAAGGGCAGCCTCTTGAGGCTGCCCTTTTTTGGCTCGGTCGCGTCTTGTTTTGCCCTGATGGTTCCGTTCCAATCGTTATTTCGAGCGGAGCGAGCAATCTGCTGGTGATCGGCGTTGGCAAAGAGCAGATTCCTCTCGCGATAAGGCTGCGCTCGGAATGACAAGATTGACGGGGAGTTGATAGGGGCGGCAACAGTTAGGGCAGCCTATTTGGCTGCCCTTTGATTTCTTGGATCAAGGCACGAAAATTCTAGCGGGCCGCTTTCTTCTCGTAGGGAACTGGACGCGCGCTGCGGGGAGGCCGTTTGCCGCCGTCACGCAGCTGTCGTACATCGATCTTGAGCTCCGCAATGGTCCGGCTCAGGGTATTGCGATGCATGTCAAGCTGGCGGGCGGCGCGGCACTGGTTGCCCTTATTCTCTTGTAGCACAGTCAAAATAAAACGTTTCTTGAACTCGCGAACAGCCTCCGAATAGAGGATGTTGCTTTTGTACATTTGCATGATGAGTGCTTCGAGCTGATCTCTCACGATGTCTCTCTTTCTTAGTTACTTCGCCGGACTCGGCGCCTGTCGTTCCTGGCGCAACAAGTCGAGTCCCTGATAAAAACGTCCCCGCAACTCCGAAGGGGCAACCCAAATCGCAGCCCGTCCGGCCACCATGAAGTAGGAAGCCAGCGTTGAATTCTCCAACCACTTCGATGTCGGCGTAAATGCCGCCATGCCTACCAGGACAATCGCTACCACTAACGCTCCGCGCAGCAGGCCGAGCGCACCACCCAAAAGCCGGTCAAAGAAGCTAAGACCGACTTCCTTCACTGCCCAGTGAGTGATTCTGCCGGCAATCCCGGCGAGAATCATGATGCCAAAAAAAATGAGCAGGAAGCCTGCGATTTCTCCCAGCCAAATCGACTTCAAATACGGCGAAAAATGCTCCGCAACGCGGTGATACTGCCACGCCGCTACGAGATATCCGATGACCAGGCCAGCGATGCCAAAGGCCTCCCGGAAGAAGCCCGAGCTGGCCGCCTGAGCCACTGACAACAAAATCGCTACAATGATGATCCAATCCGCGGCATTCATCGGGACGCCCCGCGAACGCCGTTTCTGCTACACATCCAAATCACGCCCCGTGAGCTGCTTGTAGGCTTCGAGATACTTCTCGCTGGTCTTCAAAGCGACTTCCGCGGGCAGCGCCGGAGCCGGTGGCTTCTTGTCCCATCGAATTTCCTCGAGATAATCACGAACGTATTGCTTGTCGAAAGATTCCTGCGCCATGCCCGGATGATATTTATCTGCCGGCCAGAAGCGCGATGAATCAGGGGTCAGGACTTCGTCGGCCAGGGTGATGCCTGCGGGCGTGAGTCCGAACTCGAATTTCGTGTCGGCCAGGATAATTCCTTTGCCGCGCGCGAAGTCGGAAGCCTTCTGGTAAATCTCCAGCGTTGCGTCCCGCAGCTTTTGGCTGAGGTCCACGCCGAGTAGTTTGACCATCTCTTCGAACGAAATATTTTCGTCGTGTCCCGTGGTCGCCTTGGTTGCGGGAGTGAAAATCGGCTCCGGCAGTTTGTCCGATTCTTTCAGTCCGGCGGGCAGCTTGATGCCGCAAACCGCGCCGCTGGCCTTGTATTCCTTCCAGGCCGAGCCGGAAATGTATCCGCGCACCACGCACTCGACCGGGAACATGTCGGCGCGGCGGACCAGCATGGAACGACCCTGCAACTGGTCGGCGTACTTCTGAATGGATGCGGGATATTTGGTTACATCCGCGGTGACTAGATGGTTGGGAACGACTTTGCTCAGAAAGTCGAACCAGAAAAGCGAAATCTGGGTGAGCACGCGGCCTTTGTGCGGAATGCCGGTTGCCAAAACATAATCGAAGGCTGAGATGCGATCGGTGGCAACGAAGAGGAGGTGGTCTTTATCGACTAGATATACGTCGCGGACTTTGCCGCTGGCGTGCAGTTCTAGTTCCGGGAAATCTGTGCGCAACAACACGGTATCTAAAAGTTCGGGGCTCATGTTGGAATTCTACAGGCAGGAAACGATGCGTATTCTAACGCGACGAAAATATTTGTCAACGATTTAAGTCGGAGTTCATGAAGAAGCAGGCATCCTATTCGAGGGAAAACAGTTGACAAGACTGAGGTGCCCCGAAATCCGGCACCGGGCACGGCTTTTCGGGCACATTCGTTGTGGAAAAACTGAGGAGAATCGGGAAGATTTAATTTGGAAAAATAAAGCACGACGCTTGCGCGTCGTGCAAGACCTATCGCTTTGGGTTAGGCCGTTGCCCCGAAGCGCACCGAGACCAGTTTCGAAACGCCGGGTTCCTGCATGGTCACGCCGTAGAGTACTGGCGCGATGCTCATCGTCTTCTTACTGTGGGTGATGAGCACGAACTGCGTTTGCACGCTCATCTCTTTGACCAGTTCGGTGAAGCGGGCGATGTTGGCTTCGTCGAGCGGCGCGTCGACTTCGTCCAGGATGCAGAACGGGCTCGGTTGATATTGGAAGATTCCGACCAGCAGGGAGAGCGCGGTCAGAGCTTTCTCGCCGCCTGAGAGCAGCAACACGTTTTGCAGCTTTTTGCCCGGAGGCGATGCGACTACATCGATGCCGCTTTCTGCGCTGTTTTCCTCGTCGGTTAGGCGCATGAAGGCGTGTCCGCCGCCGAAGAGCTTCTTGAACGTGGTCTGGAAGTTTTCGTTGATTTTGTGGAAGGCCTCTTCGAATTTCTGGCGTGAGAAAACGTCGATTTCCTTGATCGTGGCCTGCGTGTTCTCAATCGAATCCAGCAGGTCTTTCCTCTGAACCTCAAGGAAGGTGTGCCGATCGGCGGTTTCTTTGTACTCGTCAAGGGCCATCATGTTCACGGGACCCATGGCGTCGAGGCGGGTACGCATTTCGCGGTAGATTTGGTCTTCGACGGTCAGCAGATCCCCCGTCATGATCGGGATCGTGGTGTCAGCCAGCAATTCCTGGCGCTGGATTCCCAGATCGTTCAGGCAAGTTTCAGCCATGTAGCCGGCATCGGATTGAAGCTTGGCCGCGGCCGCGTGGAGTTCACCGCGACGGTCGCGCGCCTGGTCCAGCAACTGACGACCATGACGCAGGGCTTCGTCGATTTCCGCGAGGCGGGTCCGCATCTGCTCGGATTCGACTTGCAGTAATCCGTCACGGGCTTGGCTTGCATTGCGTTCGGTTTCGAGTTCGATGAGTTGCTTGGCGAGCTGTTCGTTCTCGGTTTCGCGGCGTAGCTTTTCTGCGGTCGCGGCCTCAATTTGCGACTGGAGAGCCGTTTCGCGCTCCTGCATTTCGACGACGAGCAATTCGATTCTTTCCAGAACCGCTGCGGCTGACCGATGCCGCTCTTCCAGAGTGGCGACGCGAGCCACATGCTGCGAAGCGTTCTGAGCGGCGGCGTCGCGGCGTTCCCTCAGGCCGTTTAACTGCTCATGTGCGCTGATTGCGAGAGCTTCCAGTACGTCCCGCTTCTGCTGCTGGGTAGAGATTTCACTCTGGCGCCCGGCGATGAATGCTTCCTGTTCAGAACGTTCGGAAGACAACCGCTGCAATTCGTTCCGGCTGGTCAGCAGGCGTTCACTGACGCGGCCCATCTCAGAGTCAAGCTGTTTTAAAAGATGACCTGAAGCCATCGCCTGATTGTCGGCTTCCCGCTTCTCGCCTTCGAGACGTTCCAGCAGGGAAGTCGATTCCTTGATTTCGCGTCCCAAGGTGAGCACGCGAGTTTCTTCATGGCGCAGGGCTTGTTCGAGTTCGCCCAGCAGCCGCGTGACATCCCGCAACTCGCGCTTCATCGACAGCGGACCTTCGGAGCGCTGCTTGCCACCGGTGACGGTCACGTTGTGGAAGCATTCACCGGACTGCGAGAGAAAGAATGCATCTGGATTTCCCAGTGCCAGTTCGCGGCCTACGGCAGGATCCGGCACGATGTAGCCGTCGCGCAATTTGGGCAGAATTACTTCGAGAGATTTCCCAAATCCATTCAAAACCCGGATGGTGCTCTTCAACGGCACAATCGAGTGGCTTGGCGGAGCTTGATGTGCGGCTTCGTCCACCTTGAAAGAAAATTTCGCCTGCGAATCTTCCGGATGAACCAGGAAGGTCGCGCGTCCGTCGACATCGGTACGAAGTAATCGCAAGCCTTCATCGGCCGCATCCCACGACTTCACTACGATGTAGTTCAATTCATCGCGCAGGAAGTCTTCGACGACGCCTTCGTACTTTCCTTCCACTTCAAGGAAGTCAGCGAGCACGCCAACCGGGGCCAGCCCGCTTTCCATCACGCCGGATTGAAACAGGCGGCGAACCGATTCCGTCGAGTATCCGTGCTCGGCGATGACCGCTTCAAGCGAGCCGCGCTTCCCCAGAGCTGTAGCAAACTCGGCGCGCAAGCCGTCGAGCTGACTCTTGCCCAGCGTTTCGTCGCGGCGCTTGGACTCGATCAGTTCCCGAGTTTGCGAAATTTCCCCGCTCAATCCTGAAAGCTTTTGCGAAACGGTTTCAAATTCGATGGCAATTTGTCCGCGCTGTCCGCCGAAGGTTTCGACCTGGGAATTCGCTGACGCCATTTCGGTCTGCAAACGCTGGGCCTCGCGATCATCCGCGGCCATGCGCTCTTCGGCCTGCGTAAGTTGATTGCGCAGGTTGGCAGTCGCCGCCACCGCTTCCATAATTGCGACGCGAGACTGTTCCTGGGTCACTTCCAAAGCCGTCAGCGCATTGGTAGCGTCGAACGCTTCTTGCTGGCAGTGCGCGAGTTCCGCCTGGGCGGCTGACACTTCGGACGCCGCCGAATCCAGCATCTGCTGGTTGGAATCGCGTTCTGCAATCAGCGCAGTCAGGCGCAGCCGTGCCTGTCCCAGCTCGGTATCAGAAGCCGCCGACCGTTCCGTCAATTCCACGCAACGCTCTTCATTGTGACGACGCTGCGCGATCGCCCGATCGGAATCCAGCTTGATCTGATTCAGGCGCTCGCGGTTCTCCCGAATCTCCGATTCGATGGCGTAGCCACGCTGCATCCGCTCGCCGTGCTCGGCTTCCAGCAACTGAACGGATTCAGTCTGCTCCCGCATTGCCTCCGAGAGCTCATGAATCTGCGCATCGATCTGCGCGCTTTCTAAATCCAATTGCGCGAACTTTCCGGCCAGCACGATCCGCAGCTTCGCCCGCATCTCCTCGCGCAACTTGGCATAGCGCTCAGCTTTCGAAGCCTGCCGCTTCAGCGAATTCATCTGCCGCGTGACTTCTTCAAAAATGTCGTTTACACGTGCGAGGTTTTGCTTGGCATCTTCAAGACGCGCTTCCGCCAGGCGCTTCTTGGTTTTGAATTTCGTGATGCCAGCAGCTTCTTCGATAATCGCGCGGCGATCGGTGGGACGGCTGCTTAGAATCTGCCCGATGCGGCCTTGCTCGATGAGCGCATACGATTCCGGCCCCAGGCCGGTGCCCATAAACAACTCCTGAATATCGCGCAGGCGGCAAAGTTTTCCGTTCAGCAAATATTCGCTGTCCCCGGAGCGGAACAGGCGCCGAGTTACGGAAATCTCGCCGGCTTTGAAATGCTGCTGAAACTTGCGGCGGCGAATCTTCAATACCACTTGTCCGGGAGCGGCCGTCACCAGCACTGGTCCTACAGCGGTCGGCGCAATCATTCCACGCGCAAATCCTGGCTCGTCTTCTTCTTCGAGTTCGCTGCCTTCTACCATTCCGGGCTGCGCCTCTTCGGTAAGACGCTCAGTTTCTTCGGCGGCAGTCGCGCGAACCTGTGCTTCGTCCCAATCACTGACCGGCCCATTGGGGAATTCTTCCTGGACTTCAATTTCGGTGGGATTGGCGAGATCCGGCGCGTCGTACACTTCGGGATCAATCAGCGTCAGCGACACTTCCGCCATGCCGGTCGGCTTGCGATCGCGTGTGCCGGCAAAAATGACGTCTTCCATGCGCGAGCCGCGCAGGGTCTTGGCCGACTGCTCGCCGAGCACCCAGGAGATGGCGTCCGAAATATTCGATTTGCCGCAACCGTTGGGGCCGATAATGGCCGCAATGCCGTCCCCGTGAAACTTGAGTTCGGTGCGGTCGCAAAACGATTTGAACCCGAGAATGTGGAGCCTTTTCAGTTTGAGCAACTTCACTCCTTCTTGCCGTGTACGTGGACGGTGACCGTCGAGCGATGGGGCAAGCCGTCGATAGACGGACTTCACCCACCCTGGGTTACTAACTAGATTCCGTGGCGTCAAACTCGATGCAACACCGACCAAAGGCTGGGTAGGGCGGGCACAAATTACCCTTACTCTACCGATCAAAATCGCGCCGGGGTCAAGTAAGAAAACACTATATCTAGTATGACCTTACGCCGAACCCCGTCAGATTGCACACACAATGCAGCAGTTGGTCGAAAAATGGGTGGTGAGGGAAGGAGGAAGGGAGATTCGCGAGAGCAGAATTAGGCTAGCGCACGGACGGAAGGGATGCAAATCTTAAAAGCGATTCGTGACGTGTGTAGTTTGGGAAAAAAAATATCAAAACTTGTCATTCCGAAGCCAGGTTTATCGGCGAGGAATCTGCTTTCCTCGGCATCTGCCACAGCAGATGTCCTGCGCGAATGGTGCCGCTCTTCGGAATAGACAAACTGCTCAGTGAATTGCTGCCGACAAAAGGTATTCACTCTCCCAGCTTCTCAAAAAACAAGCAAATCGATTCAATCCCCCGATAAAAATTCGGAATGTGAAACTTCTCGTTCGGAGCGTGCAGATTGTCATCGGGCAAGCCGAAGCCCATCATCACGCTGGGAATCTTGAGCACATCCTGAAAGTCGGTCACGATGGGAATTGAGCCGCCGGAGCGGATGAAGACCGTGTCTTTCTTGAACACTTCATGCATCGCTTCGGTGGACGCCTTCACGTAAGGATTGTCCGTCCCCACCACGCACGCCGGCCCCTTGCTCCAGGTCTTGATTTTGATTTGAATTCCTTTGGGCGTGAGCTTCTTCACGAAGTTCGAATATTTTTTGAGGATATCGTCGGCATCTTGATTCGGCACCAGACGCATGGAAACTTTTGCCGAAGCCTTGGCGGGGATGACTGTCTTTGCGCCGGGAGCGGTGAAGCCGCCGGGCATGCCGTGGACTTCGAGCGTCGGCCGCGCCCAGGTGCGATAGAGCACCGAGTATCCCGGCTCGCCGGTCAGCACGGTCGATCCGACTTCGGTCTTGCGATAGTGCTCTTCGTTGAAGGGCAAGTTTTTTCCAGGCTTTCAGTTCGGCTTTACTCGGCGCTTTTATGCCTTTGTAGAACCCGGGAATCAGAACCTTGCCTTTGGAATCTTTCAACTTGCTGATGATTTCGATCAATGCAAAGAGCGGATTGGGCGCGGCGCCCCCGTACATGCCGGAGTGCAAATCGGTCATGGCTCCGACTGCTTCGATCTCGGTGTAGACCAACCCGCGCAACCCTACGCATAACGTGGGAAGATCGGGCGCAAATAATTCGGTATCGCAAACCAGCGCGAAGTCGGCTTTGAGCTTGGCTTTTTGTTTGCGAACATATGCGGCAATCGACTCGCCGCCAACTTCTTCTTCGCCTTCGATGATGACTTTTACATTGATTGGAAGTTTGCCGCCGTGGCCTTTCATCAGCGATTCGAGCGCTTTGATCTCCATCCAAAGCTGGCCTTTGTCGTCGACCGCGCCACGCGCGTAAATATTGTTCTTGCGTTCGGTGGGCTCAAACGGCGGGCTGATCCATTCATTCAACGGCTCGGCCGGCTGCACGTCATAGTGCGCATAGCAAAGCGCGGTCGGCTTGCCGGGAGCATGGAGCCAATCGGCATAGACCAGCGGATGTCCCTTGGTCGGAATGATCTTCCACATTCTCCATCCCAATGCGCTTTAGATCGTTGGCTACAAACTCAGCAGCTTTCTGCACATCGCCTTTGTGCTGATCGAGCGTGCTGACGCTGGGGATGCGAAGCAAATCTTTCAGTTCATTCAAGAAACGCTGCTGATTCTGACGGGCGTAATCAACTGCCGGGGAAGCCATAAATGTGACCTTTCTCGTCTAAAACAAAATCCTAGGTTCTGTCATCCGCGCGCAAAAGAGCCTGCCCTGAGCGAAATCGAAGGGACTCCTGCGAGCGATGAAACCGATTCAGTATACCGAAAGGCGATATATGCACTCTATGCAGGTTGATCTGGATGAGCCATCGATTCTGATATTTCGTTGACGACGGGTTTGAAGTACAGCCAGCGCAGCAAAATATATCCGAGCGCTAGAAGGCAGACCGACCTCGCCAGTTCGGGCAAAGCATATTGAAGAGAGGAACCTGTTGAACCTGTGACGCCGTCTACAAGTCCTGGATATTCTCGTCTCATGATCCAGTTAGCAAAGGGCGCAGAGAATACGTCTGTGAAATGCAAAATGCCTTGCGCAAAGATCCAGCCGAGAGCGATGGCTTCAACGAAGCTGTCCGCTAAAGCCTTTTTCAGCCGTTCAAACATTATTTCTCCTTGCTAGCCTGGCACGATACTGGCCCAGGCTGCGCAGCGGACTCAATCCGTAGACGGAGCGCGAGAGAATCCATGCCGCGGTAAAGGTGAACGTAGTAATTAGGGAATACGAGGCCGCAATTATCAAAGTAGAGCGTTGCCCCATGTTCAGAGGATAGGAAAAATAGGGGATGTCGTGGATCGCTGCGGCGGTAAATAAATAAACGGCAATCTGGGACAACGGTATCCATAGAGCATGAAATCCGGATCGATGGTCCAAAGGAGCAGGGTTGCAATCGTAACTGCAGCGACGTGAGAGTCTGCCAGGACTTCTCGAAGAGAACGTTTCACGATTTCACCCGTGGGCTGGGATTGTATAACGCCGCATCCACTATTCGGATTATCTCTCTAGCCCCGAAATCGACTCGGCCAGAAAGCCGTCAGATCGTAATCTGGCCTGCTACCCGTCACCAATTGGGCAATCACCCGCGCCGTTATCGGGGTCAGCAAGATCCCATCACGAAAATGCCCAGCAGCCACGAAGTAGCCGGGAGTCGAAGTCTCGCCGAGGATCGGCAGTTCATCGGGAGTTCCAGGCCGCAATCCGGCCCACAATTCGTGCCGACGCGCCTGTGCCAGACCTGGAACTAATCGGACAGCTGCATTGTGCAGGCGCTGAATTGTGTCGGCATCCACACGTTTGTCATATCCGGCATGTTCGACAGTAGAGCCGATCACGAGTCGTCCATCGCTGCGTGGAACCAAATAAACTTCCGGGGCTCGCATCACATGTCGTATGTTTGGGCCGCCGATGACCGAAAGCATTTGTCCTTTCACCGGACGAGTAGGGAACTGATGCGGCCCGATTTGCCCCGCCCATGCGCCGGCGCAGTTCACGACGATCGGTGCGTGATACGTGATTTTTCGGTAGAGACGCCGATGGCTCGTCCATCGGAGACAATTATTTCAGTCACGGTTGTGCCCGAAGCGATATCCACCTCGCGATGTTTCGCGGCCTTCAGGGCAGCAAGTGTTAACGCGCGAGGATCCACGCTTCGTTCTTTCAAATAAATTGCTGGCCGATCGAAAGTAGCCAGGTCGGGCTCGATCTCCGCCAGATGCTCGGCGGCAGTGTTGCACAGATAAAATCCGCGAATTCCGTGGCGCTCTTAGAAGTTAATAAAATCGTCCCATCATCCCGAAGATCAATGTTCACCCCGGACTCATCCTGCAATTCATGCACGAATTCGGGATACATGCGGGCGCTGGCCGTCGCCAAAGTTCGCAGCGCCGGAGGAATTTCCATCCCGCAATCTGCCAGCATTCCTGCAGCGGCGTGTGAAGCTTCCCGTCCAGGTTCGCCGCGCTCAACCATTAATACCCGCGCTTGCCGTTTGCGGAGCTCGATGGCGAGCGACAGCCCGATAATTCCTCCGCCGATAATGATGACGTCCCAAGAGTCTTGGTCGCTTATCGACTTTGCATCTGTTAGATAAGAGATCGCGAGTCGCAGCGAAAATCTCTACAACTTGTTCAGGAAATCCACGATCTCGGGATCGCTCCATTCCACAGGCCCGATAAATTTTCGCCGGACGATCCCATTGCGATCGATGATGTAGGTTTCAGGAAACTTGAACGTCCCATAAAGCGCGTTGCTTTTTTTGTCCGGCGTCGCGAACGGTGAGCAAATCGATGCCGTAGTTTTGCAGAAATCTATGGTAAGCGTCGTCGCTGTCATCGATGCTTACGGCGAGAACCGTAACTCCCTTGTCCTTCATTCGCCGCTGCATCTGCACCAAAGACGGCATCTCGGCGACACAAGGCTGGCACCAGGTCGCCCAAAAATTTAACACCACCACTTTGCCGCGAAACTCGCTCAGCGTGACTTGCCGGTCGGAGTCGACCACCGTGAAATCGGGCGCGGCCGTGCCGATGCCGGCGGGACGGGAGCCTCGATAGCATCCGCACAATAGAAGAGTCAGGAGCCCGATGGGCAATAAGAGGCGTCTCACAAAGCTATAATACAGAATTCAGACTATGGAAATGTCCATTGCAGTGCGGCCCCCGACCTTCAGCAAGCCTCGAGTGTCGGTGATCGTACCGGCGCGCAATGAAGAGGTCAGCGTGGGCGCGTGTCTGGAATCTCTGGCGGTGCAGTCGGGCGTGACCTTCGAAATTATCGTCGTCGATGACGGTTCGACCGATGCCACACGAAAAATTGCCGAATCTTTCGCGGGAGTTCAAGTCGATATTCCCGGTTCGTTGCCGCCGGGCTGGACCGGAAAAAACGCCGCTGTCTTCGCGGGCGCGCGGGAAGCGCGTGGTGAATGGCTGCTATTCACAGACGCCGACACGGTTCATTATCCGGGCTCGTTGGCCGCGGCTCTGGTTGAGGCCAAGCGACATGGAGCATCTTTACTTTCTTATTCACCGGAGCAGGAAGTCCATGGATTTTGGGAGAAGGCCGCAATGCCAGTGATCTTCGCGGAACTGGCTGCGACCTACAGTCTGGCCGATGTCAGCAATCCCGATTCTTCCACTGCTGCGGCTAATGGTCAGTACATTTTGATTTCGCGCGAAGCCTATGACGCGGTCGGCGGTCATGCGGCCGCGGGAACCAGCCTGCTGGAAGACGTCGAACTCGCCCGCGCCGTGAAAGCGTCCGGCCGGAAGATATTTTTTCGATACGGAAGGGATATGGTCCGCACCCGCATGTATCGAAGTTTTGCTCAACTTCGAGAAGGCTGGACGAAGAATCTGGTGTTATTGTTTCACTCGCCAGTGCAACTTGCGCTAACGCGCTCAGTGGAATTTCTCCTGATCTTTGGTGCGGGATGTCTAGCGATTGCAGCGGCGATCCTCGATCGGCGGCGATTGGCAGGGCTTGCAGCCATTTTCACCGTAGCCATGTTGGGGTTATTTTTCAGGAGAATCCGTCGCGCCCATTTCTCCTGGGATGCGAATTTATTGTCGATCTTCGGCCTGCCGATTTTTTCGTATCTTTTGCTCCGATCCAGACTCTTTCATGACAGGAACCAGATAAGCTGGAAGGGAAGGATTTACGCGGGTCACCTGGAGAAAGCCGCCATCGGTCGTCCCTCCGACCGGAGACCGGCAAGAATTATCCAGCACTGAGGATCGAATGATTTATTTAACGCGCAAGGCCGAATTCGCCGCTTCGCACTTCTATCACAATCCAGATTTTTCTCCGGAAGAGAACCGCCGCATCTTCGGAAAGTGCAACAATCCTAACGGCCACGGCCACAACTACACCCTGGAAGTCACGGTGAAAGGTGACGTCAATCCGGATACAGGGTTTGTTGTCGATCTGAAGCAGTTGAAAGAAACCATGCAGCGCGAAGTGTTGGATGCCATGGACCATCGTTTCCTCAACAAAGAGGTTCCGGAATTTTCAAAGCTCATCCCGACTACCGAGAACCTCGCGATTACGATCTGGCAGAGGCTCGCACCCAAATTGGAAGCCGCCCGATTGCATCGCGTTCGTGTTTACGAAACCCCGGATTTGTTTGTCGATTTCTACGGTGAAGCATGAAGGCCTATCTCACTCGCCGATATATGTTCTCTGCTTCACATCGCCTGCATAATGACGCGATGTCCGCCGAGGAGAATGCGGCAATCTATGGCAAATGCAATAATCCGCACGGACACGGCCACAACTATACGGTGGCGATTACAGTCAGCGGGCAAGTGGATCAGAGTACAGGCATGGTCTGCAACCTGGCCGATCTCGACGGATTTGTGCTACGCGAGATTCTAGATCGCTTCGATATTGAGAACCTGAATATGCTGCCCGAGTTCGCGTCGGTCATTCCTAGTACTGAGAACCTCTGTACCGTAATCTACGATATTTTGCAGCGCGGATTCATTCAGGCTCATCTAGACAAAGTACGAATAGAAGAGACCATGATGAATTCATTCGAATACGCAGGTGGCGCGGAGACTCGGAACACGTAGCGACAGCGCCCTCGGATGTCAGCCGCAAAGGAGACCATGACACTATCCACGGAACCGACCACGGTAACCAGCGCCACCTTCGAAGATCTGGTGCGCGAAATGATTGTTCGCCTGGGTGAAGACCCCGAACGCGAAGGACTGGCGCGCACCCCCGAGCGCGTGCATCGCGCCTATCAGCATCTGGTGAAGGGCTACAAAGAAGATGCCGACGCAATGTTGAAGAAGGCCCTGTTCACGGTCGATTACGACGAAATGGTCATCGTCAAAGACGTCGAAATGTTCAGCCTCTGCGAGCACCACATGCTGCCGTTCTTCGGCAAGGTGCATGTAGCTTACATCCCGAATGGCAAGGTAATTGGTCTGAGTAAAATTCCGAGACTGATCGAAATCTTCTCGCGTCGTCTACAGATCCAGGAGCGCCTTACAACCCAGATTGCGGAGACGATCCAGAGTGCAATTCAGCCCCAGGGCGTTGGCGTGGTGATCGAAGCGCGCCATTTATGCATGATGATGCGGGGCGTGGAGAAACAGCATTCCGCCGCGGTCACTTCTTCGATGTTGGGATGTTTTCGTGATGAACAGGAAACACGGTCGGAATTTTTGTCGCTCATCCGTAACCGGCCAAACAACGTTTGAGGTCGCGTAGAGACAGCAGCCTCGGCTGCCTCTGCACGATTTTCGCTGATAGCTGAAGGCTGAGAGCTGACAGCTCCCCTAAAACGCATCAATCCCGGTAACACTCGCCCCAATAATCAAAGTATGGATATCCTGTGTCCCTTCATACGTCTTCACCGACTCCAGATTCATCATGTGGCGCATGATCGGATAATCGTCGGCCACTCCGTTCGCTCCCAGAATGTCGCGGGAGAGTCGAGCGCATTCCAGCGCCATCCAGACGTTGTTTCGCTTGGCCATCGAAATATGCTGATGTTGGACTTTATCGGCATCTTTTAATCGGCCTACTTGGAGCACGAGAAGCTGCGCCTTGGTGATTTCTGTGATCATCCATGCCAGTTTTTCCTGCACCATTTGGTGCGACGCAATGGGCTGATCGCGAAACTGTTTGCGCAATTGAGAATATTGCAAGGCACAGTCGTAGCACGCCATGGCCGCGCCTATCGCTCCCCAGGAAATTCCGTAGCGGGCTTGGTTCAAACACATGAGCGGCGACTTTAGGCCGCCGGTGCCCGGTAGCAGGTTCGCTTCCGGCACATGCACGTCTTGCAGAGAAAGCCCGGAAGTTACGGAAGCTCGTAGCGACCACTTGCCGTGAATGTCTTCTGCTTTGAATCCCGGCCGATCGGTCTCGACCAGGAATCCGCGAATCTTGTTATCTTCATTCTCGACCTTTGCCCAGATCACAGCTACGTCGGCAATCGATCCCGAAGTGATCCACATCTTCTCGCCGTTTAGGACATATTCATTGCCGGCTTTGCGGGCGCGCGTTCTCATCCCTCCGGGATTCGATCCAAAGTCAGGCTCGGTTAATCCAAAGCAGCCAAGCTTTTCGCCCTGTTGCAGCGCTGGCAGCCATGTTTTTTTCTGTTCGTCGCTGCCAAAGGCATAAATGGGATACATCACCAGGGCCGATTGCACGCTGACAAAAGATCGAACTCCGGAGTCGCCGCGTTCCAACTCCTGCGTGACGAGTCCGTACTCCACGTTAGACATTCCGGCGCAACCATAACCTTTAAGGCTGGCCCCGAAGAATCCCATCTCGGCCATTGGTTTGACCAACTCGCGAGGGAAGCGGCCGGCTCGATTGCATTCTTCGATAATCGGAATCAGATTGTCTTCAATGAACTTGCGGGCAGTATCGCGGACGAGGCGCTCGTCGTCGCTCAGCAGGGTATCGAAGTCGATGAAATCCACTCCGCGAAATTTGATGGCCATGATTGCTCTCGATTCTGTTTCTTCGTTGCGACAGGCGCAGATAAAAGGGAAGAGGAAACTCTTTAGGCTAACAAAGCGCCGGAAGGCGGGTCAAACTGGAACCCTGTCGGATAGCCCTGCCGAACCTTGCCGAATTTTGCGCCTCGTTCCACCATTGTCTCGCGCGCGGCGGCAACGTCCTGGGCGCGGAATACGATCTTCGGGCCTTTGCGCCCAGGCGATGATGGACCGGAATGCAACGCAATTGCCGCGGCGCCTGCGGCAAACTCCCGCCAGTCTTTTTCACTTGATATTTTCTGCGGGCCCAGCACTTTTCCGTAGAACTGGCTCATCTTGTCGATCTGGCCGGTAAAAATAAGGACGCCTGCCATTTTCATGGAAAGCCTTCAAGTTTAGTAACGAGTCCGATACACCACCGCCGCGCCCAATCCAAGCAATAGTGTCAACACCAACTCATACCCAATTTGTTGTAACACCACATGCGCGGGCCACGGTTGAATAGCGTAATAAATCGAATAACGGCTGACCGACGCGATTAGCCAAATCGCGAGGCCGTAACGGAGACCTTGTCCGACCCAGGGCTTGTCTTCGACGCCGCGAGCATACATCCACACAAAGCCGAGGCTGAAAAAGAAGAAGCCCACCATCAAGAACATTGCATGGGAATTAGCATCCAGTTCATCGCGCATGAGCTGGGAACTCTGTTGATACAGGGGCTTGAGCAGAACTCCATGGATCACGAAATTAAGGAGAGTAGACGCCACAAACACGATCCCAAAAGCCGCCAGAAATTTCTTCATAGTTTTCCCTTTCAAGCTACGGCCACGCATTCTACTCATTTCGCGCTCGAAATGTCTTGCGGAATCGACATAACCACTTCTTACAATCTTTTGACAGAAGACTGTTTCGTCCATGCCAAAACATGCAACTAATGTCTTAGGAGGCAAAGTCGAGACTTACGTCATTTGCTTTGACGGGAGACCCATTGCACAATGTCTTGCAACGCCATGCGCTTTCGTCTCAATCGAACCCGGTTTCTTCTTCTCACCGCGGCACTGGTGGTTGTATGCGCGTGCCAACTCTCGGCGGCTACCAGTACGGTTCCGCCGGCATCTTTGGAACAGGGATTTCATCTGCTCTACAATCTCGATTTCGAGCACGCGCATCAGGTCTTTGTTTCCTGGGAAATACTGCATCCGGACGATCCCTTGGGCCCAGCGTGTGATGCCGCGGGATCGTTGTTCTCGGAATTCAATCGCTTGGGCGTTTTGGAAGGACAGTTTTATTCGGATGACCATGCTTTCGATAATCGCAAGAAGCTTGATCCCGATCCGGCCGTGCACGACAGGTTCAATGCCGCGATCGGCTTGGCTGAAGCCCGTGCCCATGCCCGGCTTGCCAAAGATCCCAAAGATCAAAATGCGCTGTTTGCATTGACGCTCTCTTCCGGTCTGCAAGCCGACTACGCTGCGTTGATCGAGAAGCGCAATCTCGCTTCGTTGCATTTCACCAAGGAAGCCAACCTCTGGGCGGAACAACTGCTGGCTCTCGATCCCCATTGTGATGATGCGCGCGTGGCCACCGGCTTCAGCAAATACATTATCGGCAGCATGTCAGCACCGGTCCGCTGGTTGGTGCGGATGGGCGGCGTCTCCGGCGATAAGCAAGGCGGGATCTCCGAGCTGCAACAGACTGCCCAACACGGTCACTATCTCGCACCTTTCGCTCGAATCCTGCTGGCCATCGCTTACGTCCGCGACAAAGACAAGACGCATGCCCGCGAACTCCTGGCCGGACTACGTGACGAATTTCCCAGCAATCCTTTATTCGGACGCGAAATCGCCCGCCTCGATTCCGGGCATTAACGGGTTTTCGGTCAACCCTTAGATCTTGTCATTTCGAACCCAAGCGAATGCGCAGGGAGAAATCCGCTGTCTGCCGGGCTCAAGCAAAAAACAGATTTCTCGCTCCGCTTCGAAATGACATGGAGAGGGAAAGTTGCTATCGAAGAGAACGCCGGAGGTTGGATGCCGCAATCGGATCGTGGAAGAATTAGGGCCGAGCAGCCGCTCCAAGCCGACTGTGTCGCCCGCTAAGTTGTTGCGAAGGCTGACCCATTCTCCCCGATTCATCGGA
Organism: uncultured Acidobacteriaceae bacterium; assembly: GCA_963794195.1. Lineage (GTDB taxonomy): Bacteria > Acidobacteriota > Terriglobia > Terriglobales > Acidobacteriaceae > DATBAX01. The sequence continues at coordinate 36,237 of CAWCCU010000004.1, read as the reverse complement.
AATTTATGGATTTGTAACCTTCCTGTAACACTCGGAACGTAGAACCAAGCTACAAGAATTTCTCAAGGAGGCACCATTGATCCGAAGACTTGCGCTTTTGTGTCTGGCTTTGGCGGTACCCGCTTTAGGGCAGACCACGTTAAATGGGGCGGGCGCAACTTTCCCTTATCCGATGTATTCAAAATGGTTTAGCGAATACCACAAAGCTCATCCCGACGTTGAAATTAATTATCAGTCGATTGGCAGCGGCGGCGGAATCCGCCAGGTACTGGCTGGCACCGTCGATTTCGGCGCCAGCGATGGCCCAATGAGCGATGAACAACTGGCCCAATCCAAAACAAAAATCCTCCACATTCCCACTGTGCTGGGTGCAGTCGTTCCGGCTTACAACATTCCGGGAGTGACCGGCGAAGTGAAGTTCACTCCGCAAGCACTGGCTGATATCTTTCTCGGCAAGATCACTTCCTGGAACGACAAAGCCATTACCAGCGTCAATCCTGGCATGAATTTTCCCAACCAGGAAATTATCGTGCTGCACCGCTCCGATGGCAGCGGAACCACCTACATCTTTACGGACTATCTTTCCAAAATCAGTCCGGAATGGCAGGGCGGGCCGAGCAAGGGGACGTCCGTTAAATGGCCCAAGGGGCTCGGTGGCAAGGGCAATGAAGGCGTTGCCGGCATGATCCGCCAGATGCCAGGTTCCATCGGTTACATCGAATTAATTTACGCCGTGCAGAACAAGATTCCCTACGGCAGCGTGCAGAACTCTGCCGGCGGTTTTATAAAAGCCAGTCTCGCGAGCGTAACTGCAGCCGCGGCCTCCGCTCCGAAAATGCCGGCGGACTTCCGGGTGTCCATCACCAATGCACCGGGAAAAGATGCCTATCCAATTTCCAGCTTTACTTGGTTACTCATTCCGGCTCAGTCAAAAGATGCAGCCAAGGGAAAAATTCTTGCTGACTTCCTAAGCTGGATGCTTTCCGACGGACAAAAAATGACTGCCGATCTGACCTATGCTCCACTGCCGGACAGCGTCGTGGCGAAGGTTAAAGAAGCGATCAAGCAAATAAAGTAATGCTGAAATTGAATCGCCATCCAGGGCCTTCACAGGGGAAAATGTTTTCCATGCGGAGGCCTTGAGTTCTCTCGGGACTTCCATCTGGGCCGTGCACTCCATCTGTTTTATACTGGCGGTATCTATGAAGCGGAGATTCAGTTTCATCCCGGTGGCCTTTCCTCTGTTTCTCACCTGTCTGTACGCGGTCGAAAACACTTATGTAATGGGCACGATTCTGGACGCTCAACAGAAAATGCACACCAGGGTCCTCTATTATGTGGTCGATACCCCGATCACGCGCGACGATCCGTATTTCGAGATTCAAATCCAAATAAAAGACAAGATATACACCGGTGAATATACGGCGCGTCATGCGGCTGACCTTCTGGCAAGCGACTGGAAGCCCGAATCAGAAGTGAAAGTTCGACTCGAAAAACATTCCATGTTTTTAAAGCGACCAGACGGCCAGGAATTGGAATTTGCAATTACCCGGCACAGGGCGGCGCCTCCGCGGAAATGAAGGACGGGTACTTTGGGTGTAGAGCATTGAGATATGGCTAAGATCGCTGTCGATAGTCCGTCCTGCTATATCAACCGCGAGGCTTCTTGGCTTGCGTTCAACCGTCGCGTCCTCGAAGAAGCCCAGGACGAAAACAATCCGCTGCTGGAACGCCTGAAATTCCTTTCCATTACAGCCAGCAATCTCGACGAGTTTTTCGAAGTCCGCATCGCCGCACTAGTTCAGCAAATCGAAGACGGATACACCGAAGCCGGACCCGATGGCCTGACTCTGGTCGAAGAGAGAGATTTAGCTTCGCAAGTCATTCACGAATTCGTCCACGATCAATACCAAAGCTGGAATGACAAACTTCGTCCCTTGCTCAAAGAAAACGGCATTCGCGTTCTCGGCCTCCACGAACTGGATGCCAGGGCGCAAGCCTTCGTTGATGAGTATTGTGAAAAAGATCTCGATCTCCTGCTCACGCCGGTCACGATTGATCCATCCCATCCTTTTCCGCGGGTCATCAATAAGGCGTTATGCGTCGCGTTTCTATTGCGCCGCCGCCGCCGCTCAGCCCTAACCTATACCGGCGTGGTTACAGTACCCCGCGCATTGCCGCGTTTGGTGCGGCTGCCGTCCGAAGGCACTACGGATTTCATTTTCCTCGCCGACCTTGTTACCCATCACGCTTCTCGCATGTATCAGGGTTATGACATTGTTTCTTCCGCGGCTTTTCGGGTCACCCGCAACAGCAATTTGTATTTGGCGGAAGAAGAATCCCGCAGCCTGCTCGAGTCGGTTCGCACCGAGCTACACAATCGCCGCAAAGGTGATGCTGTTCGTCTGGAAATCGATGCCGACGCCGATCCTGAAATCATCGAACGCCTGCGAACCAATTTCGAACTGGATCCCTGGCAGGTATTTTCCGTGCATGGCCCGGTAAACCTGTCTCGCCTGTTTAATATTTACGAGCAGGCCGACCGTCCCGAACTCAAGTTTAAGCCGTTTGCCCCACGCGAACTTCGGCTTACCGCCAAATCGCAGGACTTGTTCGAGGAACTGCGCCGCCACGATGTCCTGCTGCATCATCCGTTTGATTCGTACGACGCAGTGGTTTCCTTCATTGAAGCTGCCGCTGAAGATCCCAAAGTCTTATCGATTAAGCAGACCCTTTATCGCACCAACGAGCATTCGCTGATTGTTCCCGCGTTGATCGCGGCGGGCGAGAAAAAAGAAGTGACCGCTGTCGTCGAATTGAAAGCTCGATTCGACGAGGCTTCAAACATCCGCTGGGCACGCGACCTGGAAGACGCCGGGGTGCAAGTCTTCCACGGCCTGGTCGGGCTCAAAACTCACTGCAAGTTATCTCTATTGGTGAGGCAAGATCCCGACGGCGTCACTCGCAGCTACGCGCATCTGGGGACCGGCAACTACAACGCGACTACCGCTCGCTTCTACACTGATCTGAGCCTCATCACGGCCGATCCCGAGATCACGGGCGCCGTTCACGACGTCTTTAGTTTCCTGACCGCGTACGCCGAACATCCCAGCTACGAGCCACTTTTTGTTGCGCCACTCGACGTGGCGGAACATTGTCTGGCGCTCATCGCACGGGAAACCGAACACGCTCGTCGCGGACGTCCCGCGCACATCATCGCCAAGATGAATGCATTGCTCGACCAGAACATCATCACAGCGTTGTATCGAGCGTCGCAGGCGGGTGTGGAAGTCGATCTTATTATTCGCGGCATGTGCGCTCTCCGGCCCGGCGTAAGAGGCGTGAGCGACAGAATCCGGGTGCGCAGCATCGTGGGACGCTTCCTCGAACACAGCCGTATTTTCTATTTTCTGAATGGCGGCGAAGAACAAATCTATTTAGGCAGCGCCGACTGGATGCCACGCAATCTCTATGAACGCGTCGAAGTCATGTTTCCTATTAAAGATCCGCTGCTGCAGGAGCGTGTCCGCCGCGAAATCCTGGAATCTTATTTAGCTGATACGCTTAAAGCGCGCCTTTTGCAAAAAGATGGAACTTACGTGAGGACCTGGCAGGCACAGGGGAAACGAAAGCCCACTACAGGTTTCAGCGCGCAGGATTTTCTCATTGGATTGGCGGAAGGGAAGCAGTCGCCGGAAAACATTCCGGCTGTTCCCGTGAAAAAGAGCAGAAAAGCACTGGTGCGAAAGGATCGATAAGGCCCCATGATCATTTACTTTTTGCGTCATGCCAATGCCGGTGAGCGTTTGTCCAACCCCAAAAAAGACGAACAGCGCGCCCTCGACCAAGCCGGTATTGAGCAATGCGGATACGTGGGACGGGCCTTGGCTGCGCTCGACGTCCAGGTGGACGTCGTCGTTTCCAGTCCTCTGAAGCGCGCCGCGCAAACCGCATCGCTGGTGGGTAACGAACTCAGCTACGAAGGAAAATTGCAGTTTGAAGATGCGCTGCGCCCGTCGGCATCCTTCGCCGACTTCCGCAAGCTGCTCGACAAATACGCAAAGTATGAATCGTTGATGGTAGTAGGACACAATCCAAACTTGAGTGAGTTTGTGGGACGCTGTATCAGCGAGGCTGGCTGCGAAGCGGTCGTCGATCTGAAGAAGGGTGCAATCGCGAAAGTGGAACTGGGACGTCACTCGGCTGCCCTGCAATGGTGTTTGACTCCGAAAGTCCTGCGCGAACTCTATGACGCCGCGGCTTCCAGTTCGCGGCCGAAAACCTCCCGGAAGTAAGTTTTTTCTTTTCCCACTGCCCACAGCTCCAAGTCCACGCTGGCGTGTGGTTTCGGCACCAGTGTCAGTTTCACTTCTCCCGCACGGGCCCGAACTTTCGTAGTCCTTACTGCGCCACCACGACCCAGATTCAACGCCCGCGCCAACCGCAGCAGCACCGATGCCTTGGGTAAACATTCCTGATCTTCCGGAAGAAGAACTTTCATCGAAGCATCTTCCGGCGTGGGCCGGGATTTGCCCAGATACCGGGCAATCGCCCCGATAATCTGTCGTTGCTGCGGCGTGTATCCCAAAATCTCCGAATGCGAAATGATGTAGTACGTGTGCCGATGCCTTCCGTTGCGATTCAAGTAATCGCCCGCCTCGTAGAGCATGGCCGCGGCCGCAATCCATTCCGCATACTCGGGCGGCAATCGATGTACCGCCTTCAATCCGGCAAATAACTCCATGGCCGACGCTCGCACTTGCAAAGCGTGGTTGAGATCAATGCGATAGTGTTCGACGGCTACGCGAATCGAATCCCATCGTTCCGACTCGATCTGTTTTCCCGAGCGAGTGCCACGATCGTACTCCGCCGCCATTTGTGCCAGCAGCCCGTCGCGCAAGCCCAGCGGAGAGTAACGGAATCCACCCAATCGGCAGAGGTCTACCAACTCCGCGTAAACTGCGGCCCCTGCGACCACAATCTCTGCCCGGCGCGGGCCCACTCCAGAGAGTTTCTTTCTTGCTTCGAGCGGAGACCGTGCCAGCAGTTTGGCAATGCGCTGCAACTGTTTTCGAGACACTGATGCGGCCCGGGCGCCTTTAGTTTTGTACAACCCATGGCAAACCGCAGCCAGCGATTCCGCTGTTCCCGAAGTTGCAATGGCAATGGTTGGACGGGCCCGAATAATTCGTGGTGCGATGCGCCCGATCTCGCGGGAAATAAACCCGCGAAGTTGTAGCAACTCGGGCTTGCGCGGCGGATCATGTTTCAGAAATTCATTGGTCAGCCGCACTGCTCCCAAAGGCAAGCTCACGGTGTCGCGGATGTGCCCCTTGCTCGAAACCGTTACTTCGCAACTACCGCCGCCTAAATCGATCATCAACACCGGCGAGGCAGTCACCCGCAAGGTAGAAACCAGCCCCAGGTGGATGAGTCGTGCTTCTTCCAACCCGGAGATGATTTCCACTTTCCATCCCGTAGTCGAACGAACCCACTCCAGAAACGCCCGTGAATTGCGCGCATCGCGCAGTGCACTGGTAGCCACTACGCGAACAGAATCCACGCCTTCGTTTTGTACCGCGCGATGGAAACGCCGCAGTACTTTGACCGTGTTCGCGATGGCATCAGGAGAAAGAAACCCGTCCCGAAAGACAGATTCGCCCAACCGGGTCACTTCGCGATCTTCAAGAATTTCGTGGAGACGGTGTCCGCTCAGGCGGGAAATCTTCAAACGAACGGAGTTGGACCCGATATCAACCGCAGCAAAAGTAGGCATGTCGAACGAAGATTAGTTTACAGCGGGAAGGAGTTCGAGCCACCAAGAAAACCGAAGCTCTTGCCATCCGGTCTCAATGGCTGCCTCTCTTCCACGGTTCATTTCTCTCGTCACTTCGAAATTGGGTCTACCCGAATCGTCCCCATCATTCCCCCATCCTCGTGCTGCAAAATATGGCAGTGGTACGGAAAGGTCCCTACAATATTAGGATCGCGAAAATCCATGCGCAACTTCACACTCGGAAACTGCGCCGAGTATCCATTCCAGAATTGGACATTGATGGTATCGCGAAGGTAAGGCTGATCGACGGGAACGCCGTGACTTTCCAACACAAGGAAATGAGTTTGATGGATATGAAAGGCGTGGGTTTCGTGACTGCGATTTTCAATCGTCCAATCTTCGACGTCGCCTTGATGGACGATGATATCGGGGGTGGGCGACGCCGGATCGAACGCTTTGGGTGTCTTTCCTTCCTCGGTAATGTAAAAAATTGTCGGACTGTTCGGATCTTTAGGGTCTTGCAGCTCTTCTGAAAAATAAAGCTTTCGTTCACGGACCGGCTTCACCGATGCGAGCGGTGGAAGATTTGGCGACGGAAGCGCAACTGGCGCAGCCGGCAACGATGACGCTAGTTCGGGCGACGCACTGGAAGTAACAATTGTCGCCAGTATTCGAGGAGGACTATTGTCGTCGTCACCGGTAGGAGTTCCTGCCGCGGTCGTCGGGGGCGGTGCCATCGCACCGGGACCGGTTGTCGGCCCTGTGACCACGGCTTGTGTAGCGAAGGTCGCAGATACGCCTTCCGGCGGCCCGTTGACGACGAACTCGGCTCGTCCAGCGGGCGGCAGAGCAATATGACTCTCCCACAGCACGCGGTTGCGCGGTTTGCCGTCTTCGAAGCCGATTGGAATTCCGTCCAGGCCAATCACGCCGAGAAATTGTGGCTTGCCGTCAAACAGTAGTTTCAGATCGACATAGGTGTCCGCCGACGCATTCAGGACCCTCCAGAACTGCCGCTCGGATGGCTTCATCTGAATGATCGCGAGGGCGTAGTCCGGATAAGTGATCGGGATAAAGTTCAGCGACAAATCTTTTCCCGGCTTATTGGGATCCACTTTTGTGCTCGTCACTCTTTGATCACGAATTACGACAACGCGCTCGGGAAGCCCGGCAACCAACCGGTTTGCCCGCTCGATTCCCTCCACGATCAAAGCGCCCGAGGCACCACCCAAGACCTGCGCTTCGCTGAATCCATGAGGATGAGGGTGATACCAATAAAGTCCGGGCGGTTGGTCTTGCGGAATTCGAATTCGGTATTCGAACGGTGGATCAGTCGGCTGGATCAGCGTTTTAAGTGCGTCGTCCTGATGACAAACCGGCGGAATCACCAGACCATGAAAATGCAGATTGGTGGCTGACTCGCTCATCATTGCGCTTCCGCATGATCCTGGCATCGAGTGCTCGTGAATAGATGTCTGAGAGGGAAGTGTGAGCTCATTCTTCAGATGCAAAATCAGCAGATCACCCGGATGCACACGCAAGGTTGGCGACTGGATGCCTCCCTCCGCGATGTAGCAGTAGCGCATTTGCCCGGTGGCGTCGAGAGAGTTACGGAAGGATAGATTGACTTCGAGGACTCCGTTTTGGCTGCGGAAATCTTGCGGAGAGACCAAAACATTTCCGGCGGGGAAGCGAGAACATGCATCCTTCGGCGGATCCTGGCAGAATGCGAACGAGGAAAACAACACTCCGGCGAATAGCGCTTTGAGGAGGAACGATCGAACCGAGAGGCCTGAAGTCACGACAGAAAAAGGTATCAAATCGGTGCGATCAAAATGTTAAGGGAGTGTGAAAGTTTGCGGCTGGCCTGGTCATCAGGTGGCAATCGTGCCGATGCCGGCAAGAACCAACAGGGGCCAAATGCCAATTGCTAAACGCCAATTGCCCGACTTTTGCACAGTTCCCAGCCGTTTCCATCGTTGCCTCAAGCAGATAGAATAACAACAGCCACAATCATGTCTCAATTCGTCCACCTGCACTTACATACAGACTATTCCATGCTCGACGGCGCTTGCGACGTCGACAAGCTTGTCCATCGCGCCAAAGAGCTAGGGATGCCGGCTGTCGCCATGACGGACCACGGCAACATTTTCGGTGCGGTACATTTCGTTAATGCGGCCAATAAAGCGGGCATCAAGCCAATTGTCGGTTGTGAGTTGTATGTCTGCAAAAAAGACGATCACCGGATTTCCCGTACCCCGCCCGAAGGCGATACCTACAATCATCTTCTGGTTTTGGCGCAGGACGACGAAGGCTATCGCAACCTCACCAAGATTACTTCGGAAGCGTCTCTACACGGTTTTTACTACAAGCCCCGGGTAAGTAAGAATTTTCTCGCCGAGCATTCCAAGGGGCTCATCGCCCTTTCCGGCTGCTTGAAGGGCGAAGTCGCTGAATTTCTGATGGAAGAAAAGTACGACGCCGCGCGTAAAGCCGCAGGCACGTATGCCGACATTTTCGGCAAAGAGAACTTTTTTCTCGAAATTCAGGACCAAGGACTTGAGCAGGAACACCGCATCCGTCCCGGCCTCTTTCAGTTGGAACAAGACCTCGGCATTCCGCTGGTCGCCACCAACGACAGTCATTATCTCTGCGAGGACGACGCTCACGCCCAGGACGTGATGCTCTGCATCCAGACCGGCAAGTCGATTCAGGACACCAATCGCATGAAGTTCCACGGCACGAACTTCTTCGTCAAGAGCCACGACGAGATGCTGCGAGTGTTCAAAGATTCACCGCAAGTGTTGAAGCGCACGCTTGACATCGCGGAACGCTGCAACATGAAATTGGAGAAAGTCAGCAATCCGTTTCCTCATTTTGATGTCCCGCCCGGATTTACTCTCGACAGTTATTTCGAGCACGTCACTCGAGAAGGCTTTACAAAGCGACTGGATGTTCTGCGGAAACTGCAAGATCAAGGCCGCCTAAAGCACAGTTTGGATGAATACGAAAAGCGCCTCGCCGAAGAGCTGGGCATCATCCAACAGATGAAGTTTCCCGGCTATTTCATGATTGTGTGGGACTTTATCCGGTATGCCCGTGAGAAGAACATTCCGGTAGGGCCAGGCCGTGGCTCAGCGGCTGGATCGTTGGTGTCGTTTGCGCTGTCGATCACGGACCTTGATCCCTTACAACACGAATTGCTGTTCGAGCGCTTTCTAAATCCCGAACGTATTTCGATGCCCGACATCGATATCGACTTCTGCATGAACCGTCGCGGCGAAGTCATTCAATATGTGACGCAGAAATACGGCCGCGAAAACGTCGCGCAAATTATTACTTTCGGCACCATGGCCGCGAAGGCCGCTATCAAAGATGTTGGCCGCGCCATGGATATCCCGTACGCCGACGTGGATCGCATCGCCAAAATGGTGCCGCCCACTCTGAACATCAAGTTGGCGCAGGCGCTTACGGATTCTCCCGCTCTCAAGCTGGCCTACGAGAGCGAACCGCAAGTTAAGCAGTTGATGGATACGGCGCTACGCCTCGAAGGCCTGGTGCGCAATTCCGGCGTACATGCCGCAGGAGTGGTGATCTCGCCGCGTCCGCTTACTGATCTGGTTCCGTTGCACAAGACCAAGAACGACGAAATCGTGACCGCCTTCGACATGACGGCCATCGAAAAGCTCGGCCTCCTCAAGATGGACTTCCTGGGGTTGACCACGCTGACGATCCTCGATGACTCGTTAAAGCTGATCAAACAGCATCGCAACGAAACAGTTGTCCTGGAAGAAATTGCATACGACGACGTCACCACCTACGAAAAAGTCTTTCATAGCGGACTCACCTCCGGCGTCTTCCAGTTTGAATCTTCCGGCATGCGTGACGTGCTGCGGCGCTATAAGCCGAGTTCCATCGAAGGCCTGACCGCACTCAACGCTTTGTATCGTCCCGGTCCGATTCAAGGCGGCATGATCGACGACTTCATCGATCGCAAACATGGACGCAAGAAGATCGAATACGAACTGCCTGAGCTGAAAGAAGTTCTCGAAGAAACGCTGGGCGTCATCGTCTACCAGGAACAGGTGATGCAGATTGCCAATCGCCTGGCGGGCTACTCACTCGGCGAAGCCGACCTGCTGCGGCGCGCCATGGGCAAAAAGATCGCCGAGGAGATGGCCGCTCAACGCGACCGCTTCGTTAGCGGCGCCAAGGAACGTGGCTTCCCGCCGAAGAAGATCGAAAAGATTTTCGACCTGATGGCCCAATTCGCCGGATACGGTTTCAATAAATCGCATTCCGCCGCGTACGCGCTGCTGGCTTACCACACAGCGTATTTGAAGACGCACTATCCCATCGAGTTCATGGCTGCGTTGCTCACCTCCGTCACCGGCAATACCGATGACGTCGTGAAGTACATCAACGAATGCCGCGAAATGGGAATCGCCGTCGAGCCGCCTGACATTAACGTCAGCGACGCCAACTTCACTCCGCATGGAGAAGCCATTCGCTTCGGATTGGCGGCAGTAAAGAATGTCGGCCATAACGCAATCGAATCGATTGTCGCCGGGCGCAAGAAGCTAGGCAAATATTCATCCATCTACGAATTCTGCGAGAACGTGGATTTACGTCTGCTCAATAAACGAGTGCTGGAGTCGCTGATCAAAAGCGGCGCCATGGATTCTCTCGGCCGCCGCGCTCAGCTCATGGCCGTCCTCGATAAGAGCATGGAGAACGCCCAAAAAGCTCAACGCGACGCCGAATCTGGCCAGCATGGCTTGTTTGGCGTGTTCGAGCAGGAAGAGACCCATGCTAACGGTCAGCAACTTCCCGACACGCCGGATTGGGATGAACATCAACGCCTCGCCAGCGAAAAAGAAATTCTCGGCTTCTTTATCACCGGGCATCCGCTGGAAAAGTATCGCGACAAGCTGACCGACCTGCATACGCTGAGCACAGCCGAAATTGGCGCGCGGAAATCGTCGACTGCCAAAGACGAAAACGTTCTGACCGCCGGCATCATCACCGGCATACGGGTATTGAAATCCAAGAAGGGCGATTTCTACGCTCAAGGCGCGCTCGAAGACATGCTGGGCACCGTCGAAATGGTTGTCTTTCCGGACGCCTACCGAAAGCTCGGCGACAAAGTAAAACTCGAAGTCCCCGTTCTCGTTAAAGGCGGCCTGCGTGTCGAAGAAGGCTCGAATCCCAAGCTGATGGTGAATGACATCCAGCCGCTTGAGGATGTGAAGATTCCGCTGCCGCGTTCGTTGCGCATTCGTATCCCTGTGGAATCGGCAAATGAGGCTATAGTCGACGATCTCCACTTGTTATTTGCCCAGCGAAAAGGCGACGCCAAGGTGTTGTTTGACGTGGAACGTAAAGACGATTTCATGGTGGTCATGGAAGCGGAAGGCTATAATGTGCTTCCAGACCGCAATTTCATTGCGCGGGTCGAGGAATTGTGCGGACGGGGAGCGGTGCGAATCATTGACTGAAATCTGCGGCGGATGACGGCTTTCATCAACAGGCGTACGAGCGCTCCAGCGGCGATGGTCCCTACCAATGCCGTGCTAGTGGTAACCGGCGCGGAGTTTCTCGTGTCGATGGTGGAAGCGCGGTGGACCGTCAGGAATGGTGACAGCCGGAAGATGGAATCGGGACCAAAAGCAAAGCAGGAGCTGGAACGAATTGCGAAACAGATGGTCAAGCTGGAGTCGATCGATGGGCATGACGAAGACACCCGTCGCCAGATTCAGGCGCTGCATGATCGCGTCCAGGCGTTGCAAAAACAGGTGACCGCCCCGCGCGGCGCCTGGGAAAAGACGGAATTGGCCAGGCATCCACAGCGTCCTTACACGCTCGATTACATTGAGCGAATTTTTACCGACTGGAGCGAAGTCCACGGCGATCGTGGATTCGCCGACGATCCCGCCATCATTTGCGGCATGGCTCGTTTCCATGGCGCGGAAGTCATGGTCATCGGCCATCAAAAAGCCCGCGACACCAAACAAAAAGTCTATAGAAATTTCGGCATGCCCAATCCGGAAGGCTACCGAAAGGCTTTGCGCGCAATGAAGATCGCGGAAAAGTTTGGACGTCCAGTGTTTACTTTCGTCGACACTCCAGGCGCGTACCCCGGTCTGGGCGCGGAAGAACGCGGACAGTCGGAAGCCATTGCTCGCAACCTGCGTGAGATGTCCCGCCTGCGAGTTCCGATTATCACCACAATCGCCGGAGAAGGTGGCAGCGGCGGCGCACTCGCTATCGCAGTCGCTGACCGCGTCCTCATGATGGAAAACGCCGTCTACTCGGTAATCTCTCCCGAAGGATGCGCGGCCATCCGCTGGAATGATGCCACGAAAAAAGAACTAGCAGCCCAAGCCATGAAAATCACGGCTCCCGATTTGAAAGAGCTAGGTTGCATCGACGACACCGTCCCCGAGCCCGAAGGCGGGGCACATGCTGACCACGAAGCGGCGGCGGCGTTGCTCGATACTGCTTTGGTCAGGCACTTAGCTGAACTCAAGAAATTGCCGATCGAGAATCTGCTGACGACACGCTACGACAAGTTCCGCAAGATGGCGCAGTTTCTGGTGATTGCGTAATTTCACCTCATCTCGGCTATCCCGAAGACCCGGCGCAATTCAGGCAGAGGGATCTCACGCGGGATCTTCGGTAAAGCCATAAACACCAATAAGTTGCGGCCTGTCGGAGCAATAATCGGGGAACCGTCCAGTAGTTAATAAATAACACTTTAGTGACGGTGACCGACCCTTCGTTGACGGGCTACGATAGACTGTATTGACAGAATAATTGTAAGAGGGAACTGAAATGGCTACATCATCGGTCAAGGGAAAGTCGGCGATGGAATCATTCCTCGAAACATTTGAAGAGGTGATCGATTCCGGCGCTCGAAAGATGGATGACGCGCAGCTTCGCAAGTCCGAAAAAAAGATTAACGAGATTGTCGATCGCGCTGTTGCCGTTCGTAAACGGCGTCGCGAAACTGCTTAATCAATCTTTTCAACTTCTCGGGCATTATATCCGGATCAGCTTCCTTAGCAACTTCTACCAATTCCGGTTCAGCTTCAATACCGTACTCCACTAATTCCTGAATCTTCGCGAGCACTCTGCGGGAGCGCTGAAGCTTGTCCTCATCGGTCTATGAGCGTCCTGGATCGCGCCGCGTTTTTGTGAATTTGCTCATAACTTTACTGCTACTTCCATAGGTCGTGCATTAGTCCCCCATCTGCAAGAATTTCAAACTGTACCACTATCGGCATGGTTCGTGAATTCTCCATCGTCGCCCATTCACGTATAATAAAAAGTTCGGCTTTACTCCTATTTCATCGCATATTGAGCGGGTTACCCTGCTCCGGTCCAGGAAGGATAGGGAATGGCAACCACGGATGTCGCGCTCCACGGGGCTTCGGGCTCGGCGGAACGCAAACCTGTCGTCAACGACATGAGTATTCAGGTGGCGACGGTCAATGGCAGCGGTTCGCAGAGTTCGAATACTGTCCTTTTGCGGACGATCTTTCAGATGGGCGTTCCGGTTTCCGGCAAAAATCTTTTCCCTTCGAACATCGCGGGCCTGCCTACCTGGTACACCATTCGCGCCAATAAAGACGGATACATCGCCCGTAAAAAAGAAATCGACTTCGTGATTGCGATGAATCCGGAAACGGCGCAGGAAGACGTCAAATCGCTGGCGCCCGGCGCGGCTGTTCTCTACGACGAACCGTTGAAGTTGAATGTTCTGCGCGATGATCTGACTTTTTATCCTGTTCCGTACGACAAGCTAGTCGCGCCAGTTTGCCCGGACGCCAAGCTGCGCAAGCTGGTCAAGAACATGATTTACGTGGGCGTCGCCGCCAAGCTGCTTGAGTTGGAAATGGCGGAAGTCGAGATCGCCATTCGCCGCCATTTTAAGAAGAAAGTGAAAGCGGCAAATCTGAATATGGCCGCGGTCCAGGCCGGGTTCGATTACGCGACTACCAGTCTTACCAAGCAAGATCCCTACATCATTCGCCGCCTCGACAAGAACACTGGCAAAATTATCATCGATGGAAACTCCGCCGCCGCCCTCGGCTGCATGTTCGCCGGTGTGACTTTTGTGAGTTGGTATCCCATCACGCCGTCGTCGTCATTGCCGGAAACGATCATCGAATATTTCAAGCGATTCCGCGTCGGTGCGGACGGCAAAGCTACATTCGCGATTATCCAGGCCGAAGACGAGCTTGCTGCCATCGGCATGGTAGTCGGTGCGGGATGGGCCGGAGCGCGTTCCATGACTGCAACCGCTGGACCGGGAATCTCGCTGATGGCGGAATTTACGGGCCTCGCTTACTACGCGGAAGTTCCCGGAGTGGTCTGGGATATTCAACGTGTGGGCCCTTCTACGGGCTTGCCGACCCGTACCTCGCAAGGCGACATTCTTTCCACCGCATTTCTGTCGCACGGCGACACCAAACATATTCTGCTGCTGCCGAGTTCGCCGGAAGAGTGCTACACCATGGCCGCCGACGCTTTCGATCTAGCGGAGAAGTTTCAGACCATTGTCTTCGTGATGTCCGATCTCGATCTGGGCATGAACAACTGGATGGCCGATCCCTTCAAGTATCCTGAGAAGCCGATTGATCGCGGCAAAGTCCTCAGTAAAGAAGATTTGGACCGATTGGGAAGTTTCGCCCGGTATAAAGATGTCGACGGCGACGGCATTGGCTACCGCACTCTACCCGGTACCGATCATCATGCGGCCGCCTACTTCACCCGGGGCAGCGGACACAACGAAAAAGCGCAATACAGCGAGCGCGCCGACGACTTCGAACGCAATCTCGAACGTCTCAATCGCAAATTCGAAACCGCGCGATCGTTTGTGCCGCGTCCGGAAATATATTCCGACGGTAAATCGAAGATCGGAATCATCGGCTACGGGACTTCGCACTGGGCACTAACCGAAGCCCGCGATCAACTCCGCAACGAATACAAAGTTGAAACTGACTATCTGCGGTTGAAAGCGTATCCGTTTACGCGCGAAGTCCACGACTTCGTGAAGTCCCACGACCGCGTTTATCTCGTCGAACAAAACCGTGACGCGCAAATGCTAAGCCTGCTGAAGCTCGACGTCGATCCCCCGCTGGTCGTTCGTCTCCGCAGCATCGCCCACATTCACGGGCTGCCGCTCGACGCGCGCTCGGTCACCGACGAAGTGATGACCATGGAGGGCAAGTAAATGGCAACCACCACTCCACCAACTCCAAAGACCAACCGCATCGGACTGACGGTCCTCGAATATAAAGGTGGCAAGACCACGCTCTGCGCGGGATGCGGCCACAACGCCATTTCCGAGCGCATCATTGAAGCGATGTATGAAATGGGCGTATCGCCCGAGCGTCTGCTCAAGCTGAGCGGCATCGGCTGTTCATCGAAAAGTCCCGCATACTTTATGAGCCGCTCGCACAGCTTCAATACCGTTCACGGACGCATGCCTTCCGTGGCAACGGGTGCGGTGCTGGCGAATCGTAGTCTGCTGGCTCTCGGCGTCAGCGGAGACGGCGACACAGCTTCCATCGGCATCGGTCAATTCATTCATCTGATGCGCCGCAATCTGCCGCTCATTTACATCATCGAAGACAACGGTGTTTACGGATTAACTAAAGGCCAGTTCTCGGCGACCGCTGATCTTGGATCGACATTAAAGACCGGCGTGATCAACGATCTGCCGCCGATCGACACGTGTGCGATGGCGATTACGTTGGGCGCAACATTCGTAGGACGCTCGTTCTCCGGCGACAAGAAGCAATTGAATGCCATGTTGAAAGCCGCAATCGCCCATCGCGGCACAGTCATGCTCGACGTCATCTCACCCTGCGTGACTTTCAACGATCACGAAGGCTCAACGAAGTCTTATAAATACGTGAAAGAACACGAGGAAGTTTTGCAGGACGTGAATTTTGTTCCGGTCTTCGAAGATATTTCCGTCGAGTACGATGCGGGGACGACCGTCGAAGTCACCATGCACGACGGCTCACGTTTGCGTCTACGAAAGCTAGAGGAAGAGTACGACGCCACCGACCGAATAAAAGCCATTACCCGCCTGCATCAAGCCAGCGAGAAGGGCGAAGTGCTTACCGGAGTTCTCTACGTCAATACCAAGGCCCCAAGCTTCGTCGATATGCTCAACATGACCGAGCAGCCGCTCGCCACGTTGCCGGAATCGGTTGTAAGGCCGGGCAGGGAAGTACTCGATCAGGCGATGGAAGAATTGCGTTAAGAGAAAAGACCCTACCTTGAGTCGTCCTCGCATTTCACGCCACCGTATCCTCTCCATCAAACGCCGGCGCCACCAGTGGCTCGCCACTATGCTCCGGCCCGGCATCAGGCTCTGGGAAATCGCTGTCCGTTCCGGTCAAATTTCCACGATGCCCCTGCTGCCCCTCAATCGACGTATTGGATCCCGCATCCCGGCCATCGGTCTCTACCGCGCCTTTACCGTTGTCCTGATCGTTATGTGCCAGATCTTCCTGTTCGCTTTTGATCGACATCGCACGCTCCTATAACGGAGAATCAAACCCGTAACCAGCATACTCCGCAACATTTCCGGCCAGACAAGGTTTATGCTGTAGGAGTCGTAGAAAAATCCCTAAGGAATATTTTTGGAGTTGCCATGAAACGCCTCTTCTTACTCGGATTCTCGATGCTGGTAGTGGCACTGGGCACGTGGGCCCCGTCCGCGGCGGCCTCAACTCTTGACGGCGCGCACTATCGGCTTGCCGCCAACCATCCCCGTCGGCATCATCATCATCGCGTAGGCCACCATCGCCATCGCCGTGTGCATCGAGGTGCATAACTTCGGGCGCGGGAAGGCGGCACGTGGTTTCCGGCGTTCAGCCATCTTCGTTTTTCCGCGCCGCGAGTTCGCAGTTTAAACTTGCCTTAGATGACCGCAACTTCCATTCTTTTCCGTCCTTATGACCGGCTGGTCAAAATCAGTATTCTTGGCCACAAATTCGAAGTTCCGGACAACAATCCGTTGCTGCGTTGCTTTCAATACCTGGCGCCGGAAACCGTTTCGTACGGAAGATTCTGCTGGAATGAGGATTGTCAGTATTGCCGCGTGACTTATGATCTAGGAGAGGGAACCAAAGTCCGTGCGGCGATCTCCTGCAAGCTGATGGTGCAGGAAGGCATGCGAATCATAGAGGTCGCGACCGAGATCAAATATTGTCTGCGGGATTTGAATCTCACCTAGCGAGATTTCCTACTTCCGCGCAGTTCCCGTCGCAGACACGCCTTGCTTCCGCAGCCTCTCCCGCGCCTGGATGGCTTCATTCGAACGTGGAAAACGTTGAATCACGTGCCGCAGCGCAGTGACGCCTTCATCTTTCTGACCCAACTCGATCAGTGCAAAGCCCTTCTTCATTTCGGCCGACGCCGCTTTATTCCCGTCCGGAAAGCTCTGCATTACCAAATCATAATTCTTCACCGCGACCGGATAATTCCCCTGCCGATAAGCTACTTCCGCCAAATAAAAATACGCGTTCCCGGCCAGATCGGTGTTGGGATAATACTTGATGTAGTCGCCAAATTCCTGAGTGGACAATTCGTTATTGTTGGCGTTGTAATCCCGTAGTGCGTTGTTATACAGAACATCCGGAGGAGGCGCCGCTGCCGCCTGCTGCGCCGCCTGCGTTTGCTGGCTCTGCTGCGCCGCCAGACTTTGTTGCGTGGATTGCATGTCTTCCAACTGTTTGCTGACCTTTGCCAGCCGCGCCTTTAATTCGTCCAGGCTGTCATTCAATGTTTGCAGCTGTCCGGACAATTGATCGACGTGCGCACCGCTGTCACCTTGTTGTTTCTGCAAAAAGGCCTGAAGATTCGCAACCGCTGTCACCGTCTTATTCATGCCATCGGTGTTCTGGTCCAGCAAGTTCTTCATCACGCCCATGCGTTCATTAAAGGACGTCGTCATGTGCGTCATCTGATCCTGCAGCGCCTGTACCTGGGTCTGGAGCTCGATAATTTCCTTGCTCACACCCCAGGCCGGCGTCTGGTTGACGAAGCAGGCTGCAAACAGCACGAGAATGACAGCAAATCGCTGATTTTTCATAATTTGTCCCAACCGCAAAAATAAACAGGGGCGGACAAAAGTTCTCTCCGCCCCTGCCAGATCACTACTTCTGATAAACAAAGTGGCTAACACGATTTTGCTGCCAGCAGGCTTCGTTTGACTGCGTGCAGAACGGTTTTTCCTTGCCATAGCTGATGGTCTTGACGCTATCGGCCGGAACTCCACCTTGCACCAGAGCATTCTTCACGGAACTGGCGCGAGTATCGCCCAGCGCAAGATTGTATTCCGTCGATCCCCGTTCGTCGCAATGTCCTTCGATCGTGAAATGGATGGAAGGATGCGCCTTCAGGAATTCAACATCACCCGCCAGTGCGGATTGCTGGTCGGCGCGAACATCACCTTTGTCGTATTCAAAGTAGATGTCCTTAACATTCTGCGAGAACAATTCCTCTTCCGTCGCCGAGGCCATCGGAGGAGGCGGAGGCGCTGCTGCTGCGGTCACGGTCACGCGCGCCGTGGCCGTTTGTGTTCCACCCGCGCCCTTGGCCGTCAATGTGTAGGTTGTCGAATCGGCCGGCGTGACCTGTTGCGTTCCGCTGGTCTGCACTCCGCCGATTCCTTCAATGCTCACGTCCGTGGCATTTGTCGTCTGCCATGTCAGTGTGGTCGCTCCGCCCTTCTCAACCGACTCCGGATTCGCGGTCAGCGAAGCCGTCGGTGCAGTTGGGGCTGGCGGTGGCGGTGGTGGGGGTGGTACTGGTTTCTTATGGCAGGCCCCCAACATCATGATGGCGGCCAGCGCAAATACAAGTGTGATCCACTTCGTTCTCAATTGCTTCACTTTCTCCTCCGAGCTTAGTTGCGCGCCTTCGGCTTATACGCGCGGTTCAAGTCCACATGACAGGACTGTTTTTCCGGTCATGCTCCGGACTTCATGGAATACCTTCGACAAAGTGTTCTACATCCGTAATATTCAAACGCTGCAAGAATTAAAAAATGTTTAGACTTAAAGCTGTCTAGTCTTAAAGATAACTCCAGAATGCCCACGCCAGTGTTCACTCTTGTGACACTGCTACTTCCAGCTCCAATTCGGCTGCGTGTTGCCGCCGGACGTTGTGAGCGCCTTCTGATTGGTCCCATCCGCCAGCATGGTCCAAATCTGTTCGCCACCATTGCGGCTGCTCTGAAAAATAATGTGGCGGCCATCCGGTGACCAGGATGGAAAATCGTTCCGCCCGCCATCGTGCGTCAGTTGCACCCACTGTTTGCTCGCAATATCCATCATATAGATGTCCGCCGCCCCGGGAGCTCCCGGACCATAACGCCGCACCCACGAAATCGCCAGGAATTGCCCATTCGGCGACCACGCCGGAGACACTGCGTATCCCTGATCGGTCACCTGCTGCACGTTGGTGCCGTCCGCTTCCATGGTGAAAACTTGCGGCAGCCCTGTGCGCCCGCTTACCCACGCCAGTTGTGCGCCGGTCTTGCGATTCCATACCGGAGAAACATCCGGACCCTTGTAGGAAGTCAAGCGCTTCAAATTTCCACCCGAAGCGTCCACCGTATAAATTTCCGGATCGCCGGTTCGTGAAGACGAAAATGCCAGCTTCGTCCCATCCGCCGACCAGGCCGGCGAAAGATTGGTGCCCCCATATTTGGGGAAGCTGACCATCCGGTTGAGATCGAGCGAATACATCTGGATGTCCCACCCTGACTTGGTGAGGGAACTGAAAGCCAGCCGGGAACCGTCGGGCGAAATGCGTGGTGACAGAGAAATCGTACCTAAATGCGTGACTTGATGCTGGTTGGCGCCATCATAATCCATGGCCCATATTTCTTTATGCCCACCGCCTCCGCGAACGAAATAGATCGTGCTTTCGGCAATTCCAGGAATTCCGCCGCCCAGCCGAAATATGATTTCGTCGGCAAACTTGTGGGCAATCGTTCGCACCGCGGGATTGGTCGCCACATCCGAATACTGCTTGCCCAGAATTTGCGGCGACGCGATGTTCTTCACGTCATACAACCATCCCTGCACGACCACGTTGGTCCCGGAGACGCCCAGGTTGCCGAACGCCATCATGGCGGCATTCACTGGAGCCGTGCTCCACACGTCAAACTTCACGTCCGGAGGCCCGCCGATCGGGCCCATGGGATAAAAGCTCTTCGATGCCATATCAAAAATCCCGGCATTGTCCAGATCGTTCCACAGCGTGTCGTTGAACGTCTTGAGCAGGTCAGGGTTCTTGGCGTCCTGCGTAGAGGGTTTGAA
Source organism: uncultured Acidobacteriaceae bacterium (assembly GCA_963794195.1). Classification (GTDB taxonomy): domain Bacteria; phylum Acidobacteriota; class Terriglobia; order Terriglobales; family Acidobacteriaceae; genus DATBAX01. The sequence goes on along the minus strand of CAWCCU010000004.1, from coordinate 16,110 downwards.
ATCCGGAACAGCCAGACGAATCTTCTCCACACCCAATCCAGTGCCTGTCTTCACCCAGTCCTGCGCCGTTGCGCACGCCGCCAATAAGAGTAATGCCGCAAAACAATTCAATAATCGCTTCATGGACCGCCGTTTCCTAATGAAAGTACATTTCAGATTGAAGATCTTAGATTGCGGATTTCATCTGGAGCATCGCTCTCAAATCTGAAATCTAAGATCACCAACCTAAAATTTCTTCTCTTCATCTTTTGTAATCAAACCAAAACTCCACCGAAACTTTATTCCCCGAATATTCCGAGGGCAGTGGGCCGAATGTGTCAATCCTTTGCAACGCCCGTGCCGCCGACTGATCGAGAGATGGCACACCGCTCGATTGTTCTATCTGAATATTGCTAGGGTGGCCGTCGCGGCTCACATCAAATGTGATGTACACCCGCTGCGACTGGCTGACACTTGGATCCACTTCGTACTTCAGCCAATTTTCCGAAACTTTCCGCTGAATCTGCTGTACGTAGAAAGCGAAACGCGTGCCAAAATCGCCGCCGCTCCCGGTGACGCCGAATCCGCCCTTGGCGCCGCCAGCATTGAAGACGCCGTACGGTCCGCTCACCGGCCCGCCTTCGCCAAAAGGAATCACGTTACTGGCTTCCGGTTCGGGCTCCGGCTGCGGTTTGGCATGGCTCTCGCTGGTGACCGGCTTCGGCTTTTTCTTGGCGTTCTTGTCGGGAATCGCAATCGCGTCCGGCTCTTTTACTACTGCCTTCGGCTCGGAATGCGTCAGCCCTTTCGACTCGTTGGCCAGCACATTCTGCGTCTGGTTCGGATTCGCCGGCAAAGGAACATTGCTCACCAGCGTGACGCCCATCGCGTCGCCTCCACCGCCCAGTACCCCAGGTCCCGCCGCCCGCTGTGTACCACCACCGCATATCCAATGATGCAGACGGCAATCGCAACATGGAATCCAGCTGACCACGCCAGATTGCGTCCCCAACGTTCGTGTTCGAAAAAAATCTCAGCGCTGGCTGCCATGTTGATCCAGTGGCTGCGTAACGATGCTCACATTGGTAATTCCGGTCGCCTTGACCGCATCCATCACAGTCGCGAACGCGCCGAAAGGCACGTCTTCATCCGAGCGAATGAAAATGGATTGGTGTTTGGGATCGCGAATTTTCTGTTTGATCTTGGCCCCAATTTCATTGATGTTGACGGGATCATTGCCCAGAAAAACCTGCTGCTCTTTGTTAATGCTGATCACCAGTCGTTCTTCGGTGATCTCTTTCACGCTGCGCGTTTTGGGCACGTTGACTTCAATCCCGGATTGAAGAACCGGAGCAGTCACCATGAAAATAATCAGCAGCACCAGTACAACGTCCACCAGCGGCGTGATGTTGATGTCGGAGAGGGAAGTCTGCGTACGTCCATTGGAAGCCGTAAAGGCCATTACCGGCGCACCTCCGCAGCTTCCGCGGCCCGGGCAAGCTGAGGCTGTTGACGCTCGACGGCATTCAACATTTCAAGAGAAAAATCGTCGCCACGAGAAGCAAATTCGCGGATGGATCCGCCAATCAAGTTGTAAGCAATCACGGCAGGAATCGCGGCTGCCAAGCCGGCTGCAGTAGTAATCAAAGCTTCAGAAATTCCAGGAGCCACCGCGCGCAAAGTTGCCGCGCCCGCGGTTCCCAGTCCATGAAACGCATCAATGATGCCCCACACCGTTCCAAATAATCCGATGAACGGAGTCACAGCAGCAGTGATTGCAAGCCAGGGCAAATTGCGCTCGAAGCGCGTGAGTTCTTCAGAATTCGCAATCTGCATGGCGCGCTGCACCGCAGTCGGATTCTTGATCGCGCCGCCGGAAACCCCACCCTGCCGGCGATACTCTTCAAATCCACCTTCAAATACGCCGACCAGCGGGCTAGGACGAAACTGCTCAGCCACGGCACCGACATCCTGCAGGCGTTGCGCTTTGCGAAAGGCGCGCACGAAGCGTCCGCTCTGCACTCGCGCCCGCCGCAGCAGACTCCACTTGGAAAGAATGATCGACCACGACACCAGGCTAAAAACCAACAGGATGAAGAGGACCGCTTTGGCGACAGGCCCGGTTTCGCCCACCAGTCAGTGATTTCGCCGCCGATCAGGAATGCCAACAAGTAGGGAAAGTGCATGTATTTTCAGGGAATCCTTAGCCTTCGATTATAGTCCACCAAAACAGGTTGCTTAGACAGGCGCATCCGATGCATTAACAATACTTAATACATGCTAAGCCACCAATACGGGTGGGACGGACATCCCAAATAAAGTGCGTTCAGGGCACGTAGGCTGCCGACAAAACTCGGATTCGTCCGTCCAGCTGAGCGCCGCTCGAGCGCCACTTTCCGATGTAGAATGTCGGCCATGAACCGACGCACACTTTTGCAATCCATCCCAGCCCTGGCCTTCCTAAGCCAAGCCAGCTTCTCAGCCGCCCAAACACCAGGATCAGTCTTCGAGCTCCGCATCTATCATTGCTACGACGGCAAGCTCCCTGACCTGCTAACCCGATTTCGTGACCACACGACGCGCCTCTTCGAAAAGCACGGCATGAAAAACATCGCCTACTGGACGCCCACAGACGACCCCATAAAAGACAAGACTCTGATTTACATCCTCTCGCACCCCAGTCGCGACGCCGCCACCGCCAACTGGAAAGCTTTCGGCGCCGATCCCGACTGGCAAAGCGTCCAGGCCAAATCAGAAGCCAATGGAAAGCTGGTAGAAAAAGTAGATTCCACTTTCATGACGCTAACCGACTTCTCCCCAAAAATATAAGTGCCCATGAAAATATAAGCTCGAATGAAAATATAAGTTCCCTGTCATCCTGAGCGCAGTGAACGTTCGCAAAGCGAACGTTCACGAAGTCGAAGGACCCCTACAGCAACCAAATCTCTCGAGTGCCGTGGGCTTTATTTTTCGAAACACACTGATATGTTTCCAACCTACGATTTATCCTAAGAAATATGAACCGGGCGAGAATCTTGCGGCGAGGCATGGCAGATCGCCGCAGCTTCTTCTGCTCACCATCCCCGCCCTCGCCCAGGGCGGCCCGCCGCTTCTAACCGACGACCCCGGCACCCCCGGCAATCGCAACTGGGAAATCAACGTCGCCTACACCCAGGACCGCCGTGCGGATGGCAACTCCTACGCCGTCCCGTTGCTCGACGTGAACTACGGCGCCGGCGACCGCATCCAGCTCAACTTTCAAATCCCCTATCTCTACTCCACCAGCGATGGCAGCCCGCGGGAGAGTGGATTGGGAAACTCCCTAGTGGGAGTGAAATGGCGCTTCTATCAAAACGAAAAAGCAGGATGGAACATCTCCACCTATCCGCATCTCGAACTCAACAATCCCAATGATTCGCTGCGACAAGGCCTGGTGGACCGCGCACCCAATTTTCTATTACCTGTTGAAGTAACCAAGACGCTGGGCCCGCTGGAATTAAATCTCGAAGCCGGATACTGGTTCTCCCAACACCTGAAAGACGGACACATCTTAGGATTCGCCGTAGGCCACCAGACGACAAAGAAATTAGAACTCCTCTCCGAAGTCTATGACTTCGGAGAAGTCGGCAACGCCGTCCGCGACGACACCTTCGACTTCGGCGGACGCTACGAATTTCACCGCGGCATGTTATTCCTCTTCATGGCAGGCAGAAGTTTCCAGGGCCCCTCCAGCGGCCAATCCCAATTCATCGGCTACTTCGGCATCCAATTCCAAATCCAAAAAACCCACCAAAATCCCGACCCAGAAGCCAGCCCCTAAGCCAACGCTCCTCAACTAACTTATAAAGTTTTGTCATCCTGAGCGAAGTGAGTAGTGCGCAAAGCGCACTACTCACGCAGTCGAAGGACCCCTATCACTCGCCCATCACTCGCCCATCACTCAGCCCCTTGTCATTCCGAAGGGCCTTCAGGCCCATAGGAATCTCACTGTATGGGCCCACCACCCTGTGCTATCCTGCGCACATTCCTTGACGATATGCTCATCGAACTCCGCCTCGAAAATTACGCGGTCATCGATAACCTGGCTGTAGAATTCGCCCCCGGTCTCAACCTCCTGACCGGTGAAACGGGAGCAGGAAAATCCATCCTCATCGACGCGCTGGCTCTCCTCTTGGGCGAGAAGGCCTCCGCAGACGTAATTCGCTCCGGCGCCGACCGTGCCGTCATCGCCGCAGTTTTCGAAATCGAAGGCGCAGCCGAAAAATCAGTCGAGGAAATTTTCGAAACCAACGGCATCGACCGCGAAGACGATTCCATCATCCTCCGCCGCGAAATCGCCGCAGGAGGCAAGGGACGCGTCTTCGTCAACAACCAACCGGCGACAGTCGCGGTTCTACGTTTACTCGCTCCGCATCTGGCGAATATCCACGCGCAGAGCGAATCGATTCTTTCGTTCGATGCGGCAGCGCGCCTTGGTTTGTTGGATACCTATGCGGGAACTCATCTCGATGCGACAGGGGAAGCGTTTTCCAACTGGAAAACCATCGCGAACCGAATTGAAGAGTTAGAGCAAGGCGAACAAGATCGTCTGCGACTGGTCGATCTGTGGAGTTTTCAGAAGCGCGAAATCGAAGACGCGAAATTAAAGCAGGATGAAGACGAGCGCCTCGAAGTCCGAGAAGCGTGTCCTCGCCAACGCGGAAAAAATTTACAGTGCCGCCATGAATGCCTTCGATCTTCTCTATGAAGGCAACGCTTCGACTTCAGTTTCGCTGCGCACCGCGCAAAAACATCTCGAAGAACTCACGCGGTACGAGCCAAAATTTCAGGAAGCTCTCGCCGCCCTCGATACCGCGCGCATCAGCGTCGAAGATGTCGGCGCTACTCTCCGCGACTATGCCGGAGGCATCCAGGCATCGCCCGAACATCTAGCCGAAGTCGAAGACCGTCTCGCCTGCCATCGATCGCCTGAAACGCAAGTACGGCGCGACGTTGCAGGATGTCATCGCCCACGGCGCCGACGTCAGCCGCAAACTTTCCGAGATGGAAAACAAAGACGAGATCCTCAAGCAACTACGCGCCGAACTCGCACACGCCGCCGAAGAATATTTGAAGGCAGCTCGCGACGATCTCAAAGAAGCGCTACGAATCCGCGCGCAAGCTGGAAAAATTAGTCGAGGCCGAGATCAACGACCTCGCCATGAAATCGAATTTCAAGATCGACGTCAGCGGCACCGACGAAGAAGGGAACTGGACCGCCTCCGGCTTCGATCAGGTCGTCTATATGATCTCCACCAATCCCGGTGAGCCCATGCGGCAACTCGAGCACATCGCATCCGGCGGAGAGTTGTCGCGCGTCATGCTTGCGTTGAAAGTCAGCGTCGAGTCAGGACAATCGCAAGCACGCAAGAAAAATCCCGCCGCGCAACGCACATTAGTCTTTGATGAAATCGACATCGGCATCGGAGGCCGCGCCGCGGAAGCGGTCGGGAAAAAACTGAAAGCTTTGTCGCGAGCGAATCAAGTCTTGTGCGTCACTCACCTGCCGCAGATCGCAACCTTCGCCGACCATCACTACTTGATCGAAAAGAAAAACGCCGGCGGCCGCACCCGGACTTCGGTCCGTCCCATCACCGGCAGCGAGCGCACCGAAGAAGTGGCCCGGATGCTAAGCGGCGCCAAGCTCACCGAAACTTCTCTCAAGCACGCCGAGCAAATGCTCAAGACCAACGCCTGAAATTATTTCTGCTGCCGAATGGTGTCTGGATTCATGCCGCGTTCGATCATCGCCATGCGCTCCCGATGATGGATGACGGCCATCGTGATCACATACGCCGCGCCACAAATAATGGCCACGATCGGGATGAGCATCGACACGACCCCTGGGTTCACATCTCTAAGCCAATCCATTGCGACCACCTCCTAAACACCTTGGAGCGTGAAGTATACCTGAGGCGACAACCCATGGAATAAATGGAGTAATGTTCCCCGTGGAACAGTCCAAAATGGGAAACCAATGATTCGAAAAGGGTTGAGGGCTGTTCGTGGAGCATCGCGAAAACTTTTGCATACCCGCGAAAGTGGACTTGCGTTTATGTCTGGAAGTGGAGCTTTTCTCTTTAGTTAGGCTTGGTCTAATTTAAATATTTTATCCCTGACAGGTTTATGATATAAACCGGTTTGACATTGATTGATTCTCTACTTCAATCCGTCGTTTGGATCATTGGAGGTCTCGATGAGAAGCATTGCCGAACCGGAAAATAATCTCGATCCAGAGCGACTCCGGTATCTGACGCGGAAGTTTTCCGGTGCCCGAGGCTTGAACTCCGTCATCCTCGGTACCATCTTCCTGTTTTTTCGGGTTATATACGGTTTTGACGTTAATTCGACCATTGGGAAGATTTTCGAATCATCCTTGAAGATGGTAATGTTGGCTACTGCGGTCTACGCCATACGTCATCTGCCGCGATACTACGAGCAACGTTTTGGCAAAGTTGAGCAAAAAAGTATCAGCAATAAACAGTTCATTTTTTTGCTCGGATCGTTGATTGTGCTCTTATTCATTGGCCAGCGTTTGCAGTGGATCGCCGACGGCGCGCTACGACATATTCACCTGTTGCTTTCAGATCCCAACGGGCAGGTCGACATCGCTCCTTTTCTGATGTGGTCCTTATTCTTTTGCCTGAGCATTCGATGGCGCATGCAAAAAACCGACTGGCCAAAAACCGGCATCAGTTTCATAGGGGCATTGGCATATGCCCTTCTGGGGCTCCATCTGATCTCGCATCCGGATGCTAGGCAATTCGTACTTTGGAAGATTTTGAATGCCGGGGCTATCGGGATTTTCTTGATCACCGCTGGCCTGTACGACCACCTTCTGCTGGTTCGATCGATACCTAACAAAATTTCAGAGGACGACAACGAATGAACGACGAAAGAAACCCACTTCCTTCGCCGAACCGCTTGGTCCACGAGCCCGCTCGTTTGGCCATTCTGACGGTGCTTTCTTCCTGTGCCTCTGCGGATTTCGTTTTTCTGCGAGGGATTACCGGACTTACGAAAGGAAATATGTCCGTACAACTCACTAATCTCGAGCATGCGGGATTGGTGGTCATCACCAAGGAAATCATCGACAAGAAAACTCGAACAACGGTGAGGCTTTCGGATCGTGGTGGATCGGAAATTAAAGATTATTGGCGGACCATGGATGAAATTCGGAGCCGGATGGCGCGAGAGAAGCGTCGTCGTTCGCCGGTGCGACCGATCATTCCGCGTCCAGCCACGTTTTCCACGGTTTGAAGATGAGCGGGCCAACTTCCTGCATCCGAAATAAAACTCTGGACACGTGGCTTGTAGCTTCGAATCGCGGGATGCGCCCTCGCGGGAGCGTGAATCGAAATCGGCGATTGGATGGCACGGCTGAAGCCGGAGCCCATTTCTTATGGCAGATGCCATTGGTTCCCCGGCTCTCGCGGATGCGGATGAGACCGTTCGACTTCGCTCATCGCCCCCTTGGGATCCCCACATTGCGGAAATTCCGTGGAAGAGCGGCGTTTTCAACGCCGCATTAAACAACCGCTCTCGATTACGCGGCCCTGAAAGGGCCGCTCTTTTTCACGGTGGCTTCACGCAAAAATCCTAAACGAGCCGCTTTCGTGGTTCCCACGTTTCGCAAGTCCGGCGAGACCCTTCGGCTCCGCTCAGGGCAGGCTATGGGGCATCTGCGGTTTGGTAATTTTCGGCGAGATCAAAAACAGGGCATTCTGCGCCGACTAACGGTCGTAGGTTTCGTAGTGGATGGAGTGCGGTTCTTGTTCGAGCAGGTAGTCTTTATCGAAGTCGTAGTATTTGGCGACGCGGATGTCGTCGCCGGCGAAGGCGCGGATGGCTGCTTCGGATTCCCAGAATGTGATCATCAGGAAATGGGCGGTGTCGCCCTCGATACGGCGTAGCGCATAGGCGCCCTGGTTGCCGGGAGTGGAGCGGTAATCGGGGATGGCGACGGTGCGCATCAGTTTTAGATACTCGTCGCTTTTGGCGGCGGGCGTTGTGCCGTGCCAGATTCTGGTGATCATGTGGGGATTCCTTTCATTGTCTTTGATTCAGAATAGTCGGATGGCGTAGCCGCTGCGGACGCCCGGGATCACCCACGCCGCGAGATTCCTCGGGGGCTGGCGCCCCTTCGGAATGACAAGATATTTTGGTGCTGCGATGGTTCCCAAGAGCTGCGGAGCTACGCTTCTGGATAGACTGGGCGTCTATCCTTACGCTAACCGGCGTTCTGCCAATGTGTGGCATTCCCGTTCGCTGGCTGGAATTCCCAGATTGGTGCTAATCCTTGCCATTTCTGTGGCTTACGTTGACCAAATGGGTTCTTTTCGCTAGCCTTGTAAGTAACTTTCCAGTGAAAAAAGTGTATCCTCAAGGTACGAAAATGAATCAAGGAACCTACGTGCCAAACTCTGACGATAAGACGCTCCTTTTGCTGAAGCCGCGCGGCTTTTGTGCCGGGGTGGTGCGGGCGATTGATATTGTCCGCATTGCGCTGGAAGCTTTTGGGCCGCCGATTTATGTGCGCAAGGAGATCGTCCACAACCGCTTTGTGGTGGAGGAGCTCCAGGGCAAGGGCGCGATTTTTGTCGATAGCGTCGAAGAAGTGCCTGCCGGGGAACGCGTGATTTATAGCGCACATGGCGTTTCTCCCGAGGTGCGCGAGGCCAGCAAGCAGCCGCAATCTTACGGGTGATTGATGCGACCTGTCCGCTGGTCACTAAGGTCCATGTCGAGGCCGTCAAGTTTGCCCGTGAAGGGTATTCGCTGGTGTCTGATTGGCCATCGCGACCATGATGAAGTGATTGGGACCCTGGGCGAGGCACCGATTGTGACGCAAGTGGTGGGATCACCGGCGGAAGTGGAATCGCTGACTGTGCCTGATCCTGACCGCGTGGCTTATCTGACGCAGACGACGTTGAGTCTCGACGAGACCAAAGACATCATTGCGGCTCTACGCAAGAAGTTCCCCAATATGACGGGGCCGCACGCGCAGGATATCTGTTATGCGACCGAAAACCGGCAAGTTGCGGTGAAGCATGTGGCTTCGGATGCCGATCTGCTACTGGTGGTCGGTTCAGATAACAGTTCTAATTCGAACAGGTTAGTCGAGGTGGCTCGTAATTTGGGAACCAGTTCGCATCTAATCGACAGCTATCGGGACATCAAAGCCGGATGGCTGGAAGGCGTGAAGACGATTGCGCTGACGGCCGGAGCTTCGGCTCCGGAATGTTTGGTGGAAGAAGTGGTGAAGTTTTTGGGCGAGAAGGGCTTCAATAACGTACAGGAGCTCGAAGTGATGCCCGAGAATGTGCGTTTTGGTTTGCCGCCTGAGATTGTGCAGGCGATCGCCAGCGCACCGGCAGTCGCAGGTGGCGACTAGTAATTTTATTTTGTAAATTATGGACGAAACCTCCCCTCTTAGTCCTCTGGCATCTGCCGGGCCGCAGTTGCGTCTTGGCAAAATTGATGACCTTGCCAGCCGTGTAGCCGCCGGAATTGATGGCGCGCGCCAGTTCCTGTTTTCCCAGCAAGACGAAGAAGGTTTCTGGTGCGGCGAACTCGAAGCCGACACAACTCTCGAATCCGATTACATTCTGCTGCACACGCTGCTGGGCACGGGCGATCCCGCGCGTTTTCAAAAAGCTGCGAACTATATTCTCAAGAATCAGAACGAAGACGGCGGCTGGGCGATTTATGCGGGCGGACCTTCGAATATCAGCGCGTCAGTAAAGGCTTATTTCGGATTGAAGCTGGCCGGCTATACGGCCGATCATCCGGCGCTGGCGAATGCGCGCAAGAAGATTCTCTGAGATGGGCGGGATTACCGAAGTCAATACCTTTACCAAGATCTATCTCTGTTTCTTTGGGCAGTATGAGTACGACGCCGTCCCCGCGATTCCGCCGGAGATTGTGCTGTTTCCCAACTGGTTCTGGTTCAATATCTACGAAATTTCGTCGTGGTCGCGGGCGATTCTGGTGCCGTTGTCGATCGCTTACGCGAAGAAGCCGTTTAAGAAAATTCCCGACGAGATGAGCGTTGAGGAATTATTTGTCGGCGGTCGCGATAAGTCCCGCATGCGCCTGCGCTGGGACAAGAAGAATCTTTTCTCGTGGCGGAATTTTTTCCTTGGTCTGGATCGGCTGACGCATTGGTTTGAGCGGGTGCATATTCGTCCGTTGCGTTCGGTTGCGCTGCGGCAAGCCGAGAAGTGGATGCTGGAACGCTTTGAGATGAGTGACGGGCTGGGCGCAATTTATCCTTCGATGATGAACGCGATCATCGCGCTGCGCTGCCTGGGATATTCCGTCGATGATCCGCAAGTGATTCGCGCGTTGGATGAATTTGAAAAGCTGGGGATCGAAGAAGGCGATACTTTCCGCATGCAGCCTTGCAAGTCGCCGCTATGGGATACGGCCTATGCGTTGTTTGCACTGGGCGAAAGCGGCGTGCCGGCTGACGATCCTCGGATGGTTAAGTGCGCGGATTGGGTTTTGCAAAAGCAGGTTCGCAATGTCGGCGACTGGAAAGTAAAAAATCCCAAAGGGACAGCCGGGTGGCTGGTACTTCGAGTTTAACAATGAGTTTTATCCGGATGTCGATGATAGCGCGATGCTTTGCCTGGCGCTGGGGCATGTGGAACATCCGAATGGGCGCTATCAGCATGAGTCGGTACAGCGGGCGATGGATTGGATTTTGACCATGCAGTGCAAGAACGGCGGATGGGCGTCGTTCGACAAAGATAACGACCGCATGGTGTTTCAGTACGTGCCTTTTGCTGACCACAACGCCATGCTGGATCCAGCGACGGTCGACATTACCGGACGCATTCTCGAGATGCTGGCGGCTTATGGATATGACAAGCAGCATCCGGCGGTGAAAAAAGCTCTAAAGTTTATTTACGACGAGCAGGAGCCTGACGGAAGCTGGTTCGGGCGCTGGGGCGTGAACTACATTTACGGCACCATGCTGGTGCTGCGCGGCCTGCAAGCCATGGACGTGGACAATCACGAACCCTGCATTCAATCAGGGGCTGAGTGGTTGCGAATGATGCAGAATCCAGATGGCGGCTGGGGCGAAACTTGCGGATCGTACGATGATCCGAACACGAAGGGCGTTGGGCCAAGCACTCCTTCACAAACCGCCTGGGCAATCATGGGACTTCTGGCTGCCGGGGATACTCGCAGCGATTGTGTGGCGCGGGGCGTTGCTTATCTGCTGAAGACGCAGAAAAAATCGGGATCGTGGGATGAACCTCACTTCACCGGCACTGGTTTTCCGCGAGTGTTCTATTTGAAGTACCACATGTACCGGCAGTATTTTCCGCTGATCGCGTTGACTGCGTATAAGAAGGTGATGACGACGCAGCCGTCAGCTCTTAGCTCTCAGCTTTCAGCCACCCCTCCTCAATTCTGAATGCTCGCTTTCGTCACAGGGGCTACGGGTTTTGTGGGCAGCCATGTGGCTGCTGCGTTGGCTGCGCAAGGGGCTGATCTTCGGGTCTTGGTTCGTGCTGGCAGCGACTTACGGAATCTGGAAAAGCTGAATGCTGACCGTGTGATTGGTGATCTTCGCGATCCCGTTTCGATTGAGAAGGCTGTCGTTGGATGCGATGTCGTGTTTCATGTGGCTGCCGATTATCGGCTCTGGGTGCGGGATCCCGATGAAATGTACCGGGCGAATGTTGAGGGGACGCGGGCGATCTTACAAGCGGCGCTGAAGACTGGTGTGCGGCGAGTGGTTTATACCTCGAGCGTGGCGACGATGGGATTTGCGGCGAATTACAACGGCAATCTGGCGGACGAGGCGTCTCCAGTTGCGCTCGACAATATGATTGGCCACTATAAACGCTCGAAATTCATGGCGGAAGAAGTGGCGCTTGAAGCCGGGCGCAGCGGGATGGATGTTGTGGTGGTGAATCCTACGACTCCGGTTGGCGAACAGGACATCAAGCCGACGCCTACCGGACGCATCGTCCTTGATTTCCTGAAGAAGAAATTCCCAGCGTATGTGGATACGGGATTGAATCTGGTCGATGTAAAGGAATGCGCCCGCGGTCATGTGGCGGCCCTTGAAAAAGGGAAGAGTGGCGAGCGTTACATTCTGGGCGGAGAAAATTTAACGCTGAAACAAATTCTGGACAAACTTGGGGTCATCACCGGGTTGCCCTCGCCCACCATTCGAGTTCCGTATTTTGTGGCACTGGCGACTGGCGTGGTTGACGAAGTGGTGACGGGCCGTATTCTTGGACGAGAGCCTCGCGCTACCATCGACGCGGTACGTATGGGTCGCAAGAAAATGTTCGTTTCGTCGGCCAAAGCGGAGCGGGATTTGGGGTGGAAGATCGTGCCCGTGGACGGCGCATTGGCGCGGGCGGCAGAGTGGTTCAAGGCAAATGGATATGTCAGCGCGTAAGCTAGCAATCGTCGCCGCGCTGGAGCGGGAAGTTTGGCCTTTGGTAAACGATTGGAAAGTTTCCGAGCGGGAATACGAAGGAAAGAAGTTCAAGTTCTTTGAGAATGAAGGGACGGTTTTAGTCTGCGGCGGAATTCGGGCGCAAGCGGCTCGGCGTGCCACCGAAGCAGTGATTGCCTTGTACAAGCCAAGTAAGATTGAGTCGGTTGGGTTTGCCGGAGCGCTGGATCGATTTCTGGAAAGTGGGCGCGATTATGACGCCGAGCTCAAGTGATCGATGCGCAGGATGGAAGTCGTATCGTGCTTGGCCTATGGCGAAGGCGTTCTGGTCAGCGTCGCCACAGTTGCCGGCGTCGAGCAGAAAGAGAAGCTGGCGAAATCCTACGGGGCGCAGGCGGTCGATATGGAAGCTGCGGCGGTGGCTAAAGGCGCGGAGGCCCGAGGAGTGGCGTTTTCCGCGGTGAAAGTGATTTCGGACGAAGTCGATTTCGAGCTGCCGTCGATGGAGCGATTCATCAGCGTGGACGGACAGTTTCAGGACCGGCAAATTTGCTGCGTTTGTGCTGCTCCGGCCCTGGCTCTGGATGCGAGTGATCAGGCTGTGGAAAAACAGCTCTATCGCATCGAGGGCTCTGTGCAAGTTTTTGGCAGCCCGGTTGAAAGATACAACAGAAGAATTGGATAATTCCGGGGTTGAGGCGCATCCAATCCTGAAAGCTCGAGTTTGAAGATGGCAATGGCAGATCAACTTGCGGTCGATGAATTGAAGCAGGCGATTCCGTCGACCATGCTGGCTGCCGTCTATCACGGCGTGAACGATGTTCGGCTGGAAACGGTCCCAGTCCCGGCGATTGGGACCGGCGAGTTGTTGGTGAGGGTTCATACCTGCGGCATCTGCGGAACGGATCTGAAGAAAATCGCCACCGGATCGCATTCGGCGCCACGCATCTTCGGACATGAAACTTCCGGCACCAGTTGCCGCCGTCGGCAAAGGCGTGAAGAATTTCAAACCCGGCGACCGCGTGATTTTGTTTCATCACATTCCGTGCGGTGAGTGTTTTTACTGCCAGCACAAAACTTTCGCCCAGTGTGAGACTTACAAAAAAGTCGGAGTCACGGCGGGCTTCGAACCATCCGGCGGCGGCTTCGCGGAATATGTCCGAGTGATGGACTGGATTGTCGAGCGCGGTACGGTTCGCATCCCCGATGGCGTTTCGTTCGAGCAAGCTTGCTTCGTCGAGCCGGTGAATACCTGCATGAAGGGGATCGAAGCTTTACGGCTCAGCCAAGGGCGAAACCGTTCTAGTCATTGGTCAGGGGCCTATCGGTATCATATTGAGCGCATTGGCCCAAAAGGCAGGGGCCTCGGTAATAACTTCCGATTTATACGAGCAGAGGCTTACAATATCAATAACACTCGGGTTAACGAATACAGTCAATGCTTCGCGCGCGGACGTAGTGCAGGAAGTGCGCAAGCAGACCGAAGGCCGGGGCGCGGACGCAGCAATTTTGGCCGTTGGGGGCAACGGTCTGATCCGGACTGCGATGGATGCAGTTCGTCCGGGCGGGCGGGTTTTGTTTTTTGCGCAGACGGTACACGGGGAAGCGACCATTGATCCCGCGGCGGTTTGTGTGGACGAGAAAACTTTGTTGGGTTCGTACAGCGCTTCGGTCGATTTGCAGGAAGCGGCGGTAAAGTTTGTCATGGGACGCGAAATGGATCTGGAAAAATTGATCAGTCATCGCTTTGCTTTATCAGACGGTTTGGAAGCATTGGAACTGGCGGCCCATCCTAAAGCGGATTCCATGAAAATTGTGGTTCAACCAGGTATGTCTTCTCAGCGATTCGGGAAGGAAACCCAGAGTGAACGGAAAAATGACAGCGGCTGTCCTCTACGGTAAAGAGGACGTGAAGATTGAACGCGTTCCCATCCCACGGGTTGGGGAAGGCGAAGTGCTGGTCAAAGTGCAAGTGGCGTTGACCTGCGGCACCGACTTGAAGGTCTATCAGCGCGGCTACCATGCCCGCATGATTGTGCCTCCGGCGCTATTCGGACACGAACTGGCCGGCGTGATTGAAGAAGTTGGCCCCGGCGTTCGCTCGTTCAAAAAAGGCATGCGCGTGGTGGCGCTGAATTCCGCGCCCTGCCAGATGTGTTTCTATTGCTCGAAGCATCAGGCCAATCTTTGCGAAGATCTGCTGTTCAATAACGGCGCTTATGCGGAGTACATCAGATTCCACGACGGATTGTTGAACTTAACATGCTGGCCATTCCGCCGCGATGTCAGCTATGAAGAGGCTGCGATGGTCGAGCCACTGGCTTGCGTTTTGCGTGGATTGCATGAGACCGGCGTCGAAATTGGCGATACCGTCACTGTGATTGGCGGCGGGCCGATTGGATTGATGTTTATGCAAGTCGCCAAAGCTATCGGTTGCAATGTGATTTCCGTGGTCAAACGCGATTCGCAGGTTGCGCTGCGAAACATATGGGCGCGCATGACGTCGTGCAAATCACCAAGGTAAAAGATCCGGTCGAAGCCGTTCGCATGCTTTCGCCCGAAAAGCGAGGCAGTGATGTGGCGATTGAAGCCGTCGGGCGTCCTGAAGCTGGGAGTGGGCCATCGACATGGTTCGCAAAGGCGGCACCGTCAATTTCTTTGGTGGATGCGCTAGCGGGACGAAAGTTCAGCTTGATACCAATCGTCTGCACTATTCGGAAGTGACGTTGAAGGCGACATTCCATCACACGCCAGAGACTGTACGCCGGGCGTTTGCACTGATCGCCGAGAAGAAGATTCGTTCGACCGATTACATTACTGGCGAAGCGCCGTTATCGCGATTGCAGCAGGTTCTCAGCCATATGCTGAATCGCAATGGCGATATCAAGACCGCAATTATTCCTGGCCATTGATAGACATCATCAGAGCCATCGGGGACGGAACTGACTATGTCATCCATTGCCAGCAACGACTCCCGGCTTGAAACGCTTGACCTTAAACGGCGGGCTGGGATCAGCCTTCCTCCCGAGTACGCGATTCCGTTACAAGCCCCAACTCTCGTTGAAGCCCAGGAATATTGCCGCCGGCTGGCACGCAGTCATTACGAAAATTTCTCGGTAGCTTCTGGTTCCTGCCGGCACGCCTGAGACAGCATTTCTTTAACGTTTATGCCTACTGCCGCATCTCCGATGACCTTGGAGATGAAGTCGGAGATCCGGCTGCGTCGTTACGATTGCTCGATCAATGGGAGATGGAACTGCACGCCTGTTATGCGGGAAGTCCGCGGCATCCGGTGTTTGTGGCGCTGGCGGAGACGGTCCGCAAGTTCGACATCCCCAAGCAGGAATTTTTAGATCTGCTAACCGCTTTTCGTCAGGACCAAACGATCACACGCTTTCCAGTTTTTCAGGATGTTCTTGAACTACTGCCGCAATTCCGCGAATCCCGTGGGACATCTAGTTTTGTATTTGTGTGGCTATCGCGATGCCGAGCGGCAAGCGCTCTCGGATTTTACTTGCACCGCGCTGCAACTGGCGAATTTCTGGCAGGACGTGAGCGATGATTACGGCAAGGGACGCATTTATTTGCCGCTTGAGGATTTGATCCGATTTCGAGTGACCGAGGACGACATCTCGGGCCAACGGAACACCGAGGGCTTTTGCAAA